>CAWBSG010000011.1:0-351555 GCA_963791365.1 uncultured Actinomycetota bacterium
CAGGTCGGCGTGGTCTCGATCTGCGAGGCCTCGCCGTGGGTGTCGCGGAAGGCACGAGCCGCGTCGAGCTGGTCCGGGGTCTTGAGGGCGAAGGTCTCGACGCCCTTGAGCGGCCCGCTTGGCGATGCCGGTGAGGGTGCCGGCGGGCGGCATCTCGAGGATGCCGGTGACGCCGAGGTCGCTCATCGTCTCCAGGCAGAGGTCCCAGCGGACGGGGTTGGCGATCTGGCCGACCATCCGGCGCAGCACGTCGCGCCCGTCGTGGATGACCTGGCCGTCACGGGTGGCGATGAGCGGGGTGCGGGGGTGGTGCGGGTCGACGAAGCCAGCCAGCGAGGCCAGCCGGTCCACCGCGGGGCCCATGTGGGTCGTGTGGAACGCCCCGGCGACGCTCAGCGGCATCGGCCGGGGCCTTGGCCGGCGGATCGTCGGCGAACGCCGCGAGCTGCTCCATCGTCCCGGCAGCGACCACCTGGCCGGGGCCGTTGTCGTTGGCGGCGGTGAGGCCGTGGCGCTCGATCGCGGCGAGCACCTCCTCGCGCTCGCCGCCGAGGACGGCCGTCATGCCGGTCGCGGTCGTCGCGGCCGCGTCGGCCATCGCATTGCCGCGCTCGCGCACCAGCACCATCGCCTGCTCGGCGGTGATGACGCGTGCACCGGACGCGGCGGTCAGCTCGCCGACGCTGTGACCGGCGACCGCACCGATCGCGCGCGGAGGCGTCGGCGGGGTGCGGGAACAGGTCGAGGGCCGCGACCAGACCGGTCGCGACCAGCAGCGGCTGGGCGATCTTGGTGTCGCGGATCGTGTCCGCATCGGCCTCGGTGCCGTAGTGGGCCAGGTCGATGCCGGCGACGGTGGCCAGCCAGTCGAACCGGGAGGCGAAGACCGGGTCCTCCAGCCAGGGCGTGAGGAAGCCGGGGGTCTGGGCCCCCTGGCCGGGGGCGACGATGACGAGCACGGGACCCACTGTGCCGGGTCCGAGGGCGGTGTCGCGGGTCCGGCACCGACCGAAACTCACCCATGATTCCTTGTAGGGTTCCTACAACTCCGTCCGCCCGGACTGTCACCGAGAATCAGCGCCAGCTGCAGGGCGAAGGCCTCGCGGGGACGCGTCGGCGACCACCCCGTGACGTCGGCGACCTGTCGCAGTCGGTAGCGCACGGTGTTCGGGTGGACGAAGAGCGCCCGCGCCGTTCCCTCGATCGACGAGCCGTGCTCGAACCAGGCCCCCAGGGTCTCCAGCAGAGCGCCCCGGGTGGCCACGAGCGGCAGGTAGACGTCCTCGACGAGGTGCCGCCGCGCGTGGCCGTCGCCGGCCAGCGCGCGCTCGGGAAGAAGGTCGCCGGCTCTCGACCGGTCGCGGTGCGTCGGGCCACCCGCTGGCGGCCCGGTGCGCCGACAGCGCGGCCCGTGCCGAGGCGCTCGCGTGGGCGAGGTCGGCCGTCACCGGCCCGACCACCACCGGCCCGTCGCCGAAGTGGATCGAGCAGCGCGTCGCGGCCTTGAGCGGGTCGGTGACGCCTCCCAGCAGGACGACCAGGCGATCGCCCTGGGTGGCACAGAGCGCATCCATGTCCCCCGCGCGGGCGGAGCGGCGTACGGACTGGAGAACATGAGCCCTCGGCGTGATGGGGGGGCGTCGCGCCGAGCACGACGGCAACGTCCCCGTGGGCGCCCCAGCCGAGGGCGCTCGCCCGTGACAGGACGGTCTCGTCGGCCTCGGAACGGACCACCGCGTCGACGACGAGCGCCTCGAGGCGGGCGTCCCAGGCGCCGCGGGACTCCCCGCGGCCCGGGCGTAGACGGCTGCCGTGGCGAAGGCGACTTCGCGGGCGTAGAGGAGCACGGCGTCGTGGACCTCGCGCACGTCCTCCGGGTCGAGGATCGAGTCGATGTTGGACTCGACGACCCGGATGCTGAGCCGCACAGGCTCGACGGTCTGCTGGAGCGAGATGACGCCGGTCAGCGCACGCGGCGCGGCCCCGAAGACCACGACGTCGAGCGGGTGGTGGACCGCGGCGCCACTCACCGTTGCCCTGGGCGCCGGCCTCGACGTCGTACCAGTCGACGAAGCCGCGGATGCCGGCCTGGACGATGAGGCCGACCCACGACCGGTCTTCGGCGCTGAGGTCGTCGAACCACGGCAGGTCGGTGGCCATCCGCGCCGTCGCGGCCGTGCTGGCGGCCCCGAGGAGCTGCGGAGCGCCTCGGCGGAGCGTCGGCGGGAGGCGGGCATTCCCCGACTGTGTGAGTGGTGCGCCGCGTAGTGGGGTTCCCACGAACGGGTCGCCGGCGACTGCGATGTCACGACTTCGCATCGTTAGGGGCCCGCGACCACCGTCCGGGCACCCCCTCTGGTCAATCCGGGACCTGTCCCCCCAGGGAGGTCGCGTGCCCCGCAGCAGCGCTCCCGCAGGTCCAGCACGTCACCGTGCACGGTCACCGTCGCGCGTACGTCCGGACCGGATCGGGACCCGCCCTGCCTGCTGCTCCACGGACTCGGGTGCGACCACACCACCTGGGCGCCGGTGATGCAGACGCTCGCGCGCACCCACACCGTCATCGCTCCCGACCTCCTGGGGCACGGCCAGTCGGACAAGCCGCGGCGGACTACAGCTGGGCGGCTATGCCAACGGGATGCGCGACCTGCTCACCGTGCTCGGCATCGACCGGGTCACGGTGGTCGGGCACAGCTTCGGGGGAGGGGTGGCGATGCAGTTCGCCTACCAGTTCCCCGAGCGCGCCGAACGGCTCGTGCTGGTGGCGTCCGGCGGCCTCGGCCCGGAGGTCTCACCGGCCATCCGCGCGATCACCACTCCCGGCTTCCACCGGCGATGGCGGTGCTGGCGGCGCCGGGCGTACGCCGGCGGCGACAACGCTGCCTTGCGGCTGCTGGCGAGCAGCAGGGTGAGCCAGCTGCGCGACCTCGGCGAGGTGGCCGACCTCAACGACTGGTTCAAGGACCCGCGCACGCGCGCGGCCATCGCGCACGTCGTGCGCGCGGTGGTGGACTGGCGCGGCCAGATCGTCACGATGGCCGACCGCGCCTACCTCACTGAGGCGATGCCGATGTGCGTCGTGTGGGGCTCCGACGACCAGGTCATCCCGGTCTCGCGCCAGCAACGCGAGCGCGCTCGCGCGACCGCGCGCATCGAGGTGCTGCCCAACGCGGGCCACTTCCCGCACAAGGACCACCCCGAGCGGTTCGCCAGGATCGTGCGCGACTTCATCCGCTCGACCGCGCCGAGCCACTACGACCGTGAGCGGTGGCGCGAGCTGATCGAGGAGGGCGCATTCGTCCCGCCGATCCAGGCGGAGGCGGGGTCGGCGCCGCTCACGCCCGTGCACTCAGTACGGCGCGCAGCGGGCGCCTGAGCGCCGGGGTTCGTCAGCCCCAGTTGGCTGCGTCAGTCAGGCAGAACGGGTGCCCGGCGGGGTCGATGAGCACCTGCCACGTCTGGACCGGGCTGGGGGTCGGCGAGCCGCGCGCCGAGCTCGACCGCCCGGTTCGTCATCGCGGCGACGTCGTCGACCGCGAGGTCGAGGTGGAACTGCTTGCGGCCGGTGGCCACGCCGGGGGGTGGTGGTCCTCGATGCGCCCGAGGCCGAGGGCCGGGCTCCCGTCGGGACCGGTGAGCATCGCGTAGTCGTCGAGGAGCTCGCCACCACTTCCCAGCCGAGGAAGGCCGACCAGAAGTCGGCGGACGGCTGCACCTGCGCCACGTCCAGCGTCACCATCGCGATCCGTGCGGTCTGAGACCGGGTCATGGTCATCTCCTCTGTGGTTCGTCGGCTGTCCTCCCCATCGTGGCGACCGGTGGCGCCGCTCGGCTTGGACAAAGGCGACAGGTGGTGTCGATCCGGACCTAGGGTGGCTGCGTGCCCTCCCGATCCGGCCGCGCCCAGGCAGCGGTGCTGCGACCGAGCGAGGCGCGGCAGCGCGTCGAGTTCGGCCGGATCGAGCCGGACGCCGACCTCGCCCCGCTCGTCGACTACTTCTGGTGGGTCCGGTGGGACACCCCGGTGCCGCACGAGCAGGAGGTCGTGCCGCGGCCGGTCGTCCACGTGAGCGCCGAGAGGGTGACGGGTGAGCCCCGCCTGCTGGTGCACGGGGTGCATCCGAGGATGTTCCGACGCACGCTCGACGGCACCGGCCACACGGTCGCCGCCGGCTTCCGGCCGGGCGGGTTCCGGCCCTTCCTGCGGACCGACGTGGCCGCGCTCGAGGGACGCGAGGTCGCGGTGGCCGGGGTGCTCGGCACCGACGACGACCGGTGGCGGCCGAGGTGCTCGCCTGCACGCAGCCGGAGGACGGCGCGGCCATCCTGGCCGCGTGGCTGCGGGATCTCGCGCCCGAGCGCGACCCGATGGTCGAGCAGGTCGCTGCCCTCGTCGAGCGGGCGGAGGAGGACACCGACCTCGTGCGGGCCGAGCAATCGCCGAGATCGCGGGAGTCAGCCGGCGCACGCTCCAGCGCCGCTTCCACGCCTACGTCGGGATGCCGAAGTGGGTCGTGCAGCGGTTCCGGCTGCTCGACGTGACCTCCGCCGCGCACGGCGATGCCGACGTCGACTGGGCGGGGCTCGCGGTGCGGCTCGGGTACTCCGACCAGTCGCACCTGATCCGGGCCTTCACGCAGCCTGGTGGGCCACCCTCCCGCGACGTACGCGCGCGGAGCGTGACCCACCAGTGATGTTCAGCGAGGGACTACGCGTCCCCACCCTCCTGCTTGATGTCGCTGGTCGCGGTCGGGTCGTCGATCCGGTAGCGCTCGGACGCCTCGACGACCTTGGCCACGTCGAGCTCGCCGGCGTCGGCCAGGGCCTGGAGGGCCTGGACGACGACGCTGGCGTCGATGTGGAAGAAGCGACGGGCCGCCGGGCGGGTGTCGGCGAAGCCGAAGCCGTCGGCACCGAGGACGCGGTAGTCCTGCGGCACCCAGCGCGCGATCTGCAGCGGGACGGCCCGCATGTAGTCGGACACCGCGACGACGGGACCGGGTGCGCCGGCGAGGTGGTCGCTGACGTAGGCGGTGCGCTTCTCGGCGCCGGGGTTGAGCAGGTTCCACTGCTCGGCCGCGGCGGCGTTGGCGCAGCTCGTTCCAGGACGTCACCGACCAGAGGTCGGATTGCACGCCCCAGTCCTCGGCGAGGATCCGGGCGGCCTCGTCGATCCACGGGTAGCCGACTCCGGAGGCCATCAGCTGGACCCGCGGTCCGTCGCCCTCGGCGGTCGAGACCTTGTGGATGCCCCGGAGGATGCCGTCGCGGTCGACGTCGGCCCGCTCGGCCGCACATCGACACCGGCTCGTTGTAGACGGTGAGGTAGTAGATGACGTCCTCGCCCTGGCCGTCGGGCCCGCCCGTGCCGTAATCCGGGTCGAGGCCGTCCTGCATGATGTGCGCGATCTCGTAGGCGAACACCAGGTCGTAGTGCACGACCGCGGGGTTGGTCGCCGCGAGCAGTGGCGAGTGGCCGTCGGCGTGCTGCAGCCCCTCGCCCGTCAGCGTCGTGCGACCGGCGGTGGCCCCGATGAGGAAGCCGCGCGAGAGGCTGGTCGGCCATCGCCCAGATGGAGTCGCCCGGTGCGCTGGAAGCCGAACATCGAGTAGAAGATGTAGAACGGGATCATGTGCTCGCCGTGGGTGGAGTACGCCGACCCGGCAGCCGTGGCCGACGCCATCGCGCCTGCCTCGCTGATGCCCTCGTGGAGCATCTGGCCCTGCGCGGACTCCTTGTAGGAGAGCAGCATCTTGCGGTCGACCGACTCGTACTGCTGACCGCCGGGGTTGTAGACCTTGGCGCTCGGGAACATCGAGTCCATGCCGAAGGTGCGGATACTCGTCGGGGGCGATCGGCACCAGTCGCTCGCCGATCTCCGGGTCCTTCATCCAGTCGCGGAGGAGGCGGACGGCCGCCATCGTGGTGGCGAACTTGTTCTTGCCCGAGCCCTGCTTGAGCTCGGCGTACAGCTCGTCGCCCGGCAAGCTTGAGGGCGGTGGCCCGGTTGACCCGACGGGGATCGAGCCGCCGAGGGCCTTGCGGCGCTCGAGCATGTACTCGATCTCGGGGGAGTCGGCGCCCGGGTGGTAGACGGCGCGCCGCCGGTCTTCTCGTAGGACTCCTCGAGGTCGCGGTCGCTGAGCGGCAGGTAGAGCCGGTCGCGGAACTTCTTGAGGTCCGGGAGGGTCAGCTTCTTCATCTGGTGGGTGGCGTTCTTGCCCTCCAGCGCGTCGATCGTCCAGCCCTTGATGGTGTGGGCGAGGATCACGGTCGGCTGACCGGTGTGCTTGGTCGCGGCGTCGAAGGCGGCGTACACCTTGCGGTAGTCGTGGCCGCCGCGCGGCAGCTTCTCGATCTGCGAGTCCGACATGTGCTCGACCATCTTGCACAGCCGCGGGTCGCTGCCGAAGAAGTGCTCGCGCACGTAGGCGCCGTCCTCGGTGGAGTAGGTCTGGAACTGGCCGTCGGGCGTCGAGTTCATCCGGTTGACCAGGGCGCCGTCGACGTCGCGCGCGAGCAGGGCGTCCCACTCCCGGCCCCAGACGACCTTGATGACGTTCCAGCCGGCACCGCGGAAGTTGGCCTCGAGCTCCTGGATGATCTTGCCGTTGCCCGTGACCGGGCCGTCGAGCTGCTGCAGGTTGCAGTTGATGACCCAGGTCCAGGTTGTCGAGCTCCTCGCGCGCGGCGACGCGGATCGCGCCGAGCGACTCGGGCTCGGCCATCTCGCCGTCGCCCATGAAGGCCCACACGTGCTGCTTGAGAGGTGTCCTTGATGCCGCGGTTGTCCATGTAGCGGTTGAACCGGGCCTGGTAGATCGAGTTGATGGCGGTGAGGCCCATGGGACACAGTCGGGAACTGCCGAAGTCGGGCATCGACCCGCGGGTCGGGGTTCGACGGCAGGCCGGCACCCCTGCATGCTCAACCTGCTGGCGGAAGCGGTAAAGCTCTCCTCGCTCAAGCTCACCTCGAGGAACGCGCGGGCGTAGACACCCGGCGAGCCGTGGCCCTGGATGTAGATCTGGTCGCCGCCGCCGTCGTGGTCCTTGCCGCGGAAGAAGTGGTTGAAGCCGACCTCGTAGAGGCTCGCGGAGAGCTGGTAGGTGGCGATGTGGCCGCCGACCTCGAGACCCTTGCGGTTGGCCGAGGACACCATCACTGCGGCGTTCCAGCGGATGAACGCGCGGATCCGGCGCTCGGTCTCCTCGTCGCCGGGGAACCACGGCTCGCGCTCCGGCGGGATGGTGTTGATGTAGTCGGTGGAGCAGCGCAGCACCGGCGCGCCGACCTGCTTCTCGCGGGCCCGTTCCAGCAGGCGCAGCATCACGTAGCGGGCCCAGTCCCGGCCGCGGTCGTCGAGCATCGCGTCGAAGGACTGCAGCCACTCCTGCGTCTCGTCCGGGTCGATGTCGGGCCGCTGGGTCGGAAGACCTTCGTGGATCACCGACGCGATGGCTGGGCTCTTGCTCGGGTCTTCTCGTCGGTCTTCTCGGCATCACTCACACGTGCATCGTGTCACGCGCGCGAACGCCACGAAGATGCCCCGCAGCGGCCCACGGCGCGTGATCCCGGGCGCGTAGGACCTCCGCAGCGTGCTCCCACCTGACGGGCCGGGGTTGCGACGCCTCGCGGTGTTCGGGTGGACTAGGGCCCACCTTCGGCGGGCACACCCCACCAGGTCCACGGACGTTGGAGGCGCTGCGTGGCCGACGGTGGGCGATTCCGCCCAGGCGACCGGCATCGGAGACCGGCTGGGCCTCAAGCCCGGCATGGTCGTGCAAGAGCTGGGCTGGGACGAGGACACCGACGACGAGCTGCGCGTCGCCATCGAGGACGTCATCGACGCCAGCATGGTCGACGGCGACTACGGCAACGTAGTCGACGCCGTGCTGCTCTGGTGGCGCAACGACGACGGCGACCTGGTCGACGGACTGGTCGACACGCTCGCCGACCTCGTCGGCGGCGGCTCGATCTGGCTGCTGACGCCGAAGGTCGGGCGTCCCCGCAGCGGTCGACGCCGCCGACGTCGCGGAGGGCCGCGCCGATCGCGGGCCTCTCGCAGACCACGACCGCAGCGGTCAGCAAGGACTGGCAGGCCACGCGACTGGTCGCGCCGAAGACCCCCGCGTGAGCGGCCGCGACCTCGCCGGCACCGTCTCGGGCACGGTGTCCGGCCTCGGCACGACCGTGCGCGTGCTCGGCCGTGCCGGCGTGATCCGTCCCTACGCACCGCGGACGCTGGCCACCATCGGTCTCGTCGTGGCTCGTCGGGGCACCGGCCCGGCCGGCGGCTTCGCGACGCTCGCGGCGCGATCGCCCCACCAGGTGGGGATCGTCGACGAACTCGGCGAGCTCACCTGGGGTGAGCTGCACCGCCGCTCGAACTCCCTCGCGCGCGCGCTCGCCGAGCGCGGCGTGCGGGAGGGCGACTCGGTCGCGGTCATGTGCCGCAACCACCGCGGGTTCGTCGATGCCTCGATCGCCGTCGCGAAGCTCGGCGCCGACATCCTCTACCTCAACACCGCCTTCGCCGGCCCCCAGCTGGTCGACGTGCTCGAGCGCGAGGCGCCGACCCTCGTCGTCCACGACGAGGAGTTCACCGGACTGCTCGCCGGCGCCCACGTCGAGAAGCGCCTCCTCGCCTGGACGGACGGCGACGGCGGACCCGACGGACCCGAGACGCTGGAGCGGCTCGTGACGGCGTACGACGAGGGCGACCTCCAGCCGCCCGACCGCCACGCCCGCATCGTGATCCTCACCGAGCGGTACCACCGGCACGCCGAAGGGCGCGCCGCGCAACGAGGCCGGCATCGCCGCCGGCGGCCGCCCTGCTCTCCCGGCACGCGGTCCCGCCGCGCCGAGGCGGCGTCGCCCTCATCGCCGCGCCGACTCTTCCACGGCGCGGGGCCTCGTCGCAGCTCGCCCTGGCGCTGGCTGCTGGGCTCCACTGATCGTGCTGCGCCGCTCGGTTCGACGCCCTGGCCACCCTCGAGGGCTGCGGACCGCGCAGGAGGAGCGCTGCCAGTCGCTGGTGGTGGTCCCGGCGATGCTGCAGCCGGATGCTGGCGCTGGGGGCCGAGGTGCTCGACGCGCATCGACACCTCGGCCGCGTGCAGGTGGTCGCCATGCGTGCGGGCGCGGCGCTGCCGGCGGACGCTCGGCCGAGGCGTGGCCACGGAGCGCTTCGGTCCGGTGATATACAACCTGTACGGCTCCACCGAGGTGGCCTACGCGACGGTCGCCACTCCCGCCGATTTGGCGGTCGAACCGGGGTGTGTCGGCAGCCCGGTGTCGAGCTTCGATCGTGAAGATCGTCGACGAAACGGTGCGGAACTGCCCGCGGGACAGACCGGTCGGATCTTCGTCGGCAACGTCTTCAGTTCGAGGGTACACCGGCGGTGGCGACAAGGTGCGCGTCGGCGACCTGATGTCGACCGGCGATGTCGGCCATTTCGACACCGCGGGAAGGCTTTTCATCGACGGCCGAGACGACGACATGATCGTCTCCGGCGGCGAGAACGTCTTCCCCAACGAGGTCGAGGAACTGCTGTCGGCGCATCCAGCGGTCGAGGAGGTCAGCGCCTTCGGCGTGCCCGACGACCGATACGGTCAGCGGTTGCGTGCGGTGATCGTTGTGCGGGAAGGGCATTCGCTCGAAGAGGAGTGAGGTGCGCGAGCATGTGAAGGCGACATCTGGCCCGCTTCAAGGTGCCGCGCGATGTGCTGTTCATTGATGAACTGCCGCGCAATCCGACCGGGAAGGTGCTCAAACGCGTGCTGGCCGGACGGGGAGCAGGGGTGACGCGCGAGGGGCTGTGAGCATCGGCGACGAGGCCCCCGACTTCGAGCTGCGCGACCAGTTCGGCCAGGACGTCCGGCTCAGCGACTTCCGCGGCCGCAAGGCCGTGGCGTTGATGTTCTTCCCGTTCGCCTTCACCGGCGTGTGCACCGGGGAGCTGTCGGGGGTGCGCAATCGCCTCGACGAGTTCCTCACCTTCGACACCGAGGTGCTGGCGCTGTCGTGCGACTCGGTCTACGCGCTGCGGTCCTTCGCCGAGGCCGAGGGGCTCAACTTCCCGCTGCTCTCCGACTACTGGCCGCACGGTGCGGTTCTGGACTACGAGGTGTTCGACCAGGTCAAGGGAGCGCCGCGGCGCTCGTCGTACGTCGTCTACTGGCAGGGCCGTCTCACGTGGTCGGTGCACAACGCCGGCCCCGACGGCCGCGACCTCGACGAGCACCTGCGCGAGTCCCACGCCGCCGTCCCCTGAAGGCGTCTCCGGCACGGACGGGCACCGGTCTAGACCGCTCCCGGAAGGTTGCCGCGTTTCCTCGGACGACTTTGGAGCTGGTGTTCCTCCTTGTTGAGCCGCTGGTGACCCGAGACGCCAGCGGCTCAACTCATTTCATTTCGGGGCGCGTGCGGTTTCCGCGCCCGGCGCCGGCTCCCGTAGTCTGTGCCGTTCCCGCGTCGGTAGCTCAGCGGTAGAGCACTCGGTTTACACCCGAGCGGTCGGCGGTTCGAAACCGTCCCGACGCACCATCCCCTGACCAACCGACGCGTGTCAGTGGATCGCATGATCGTTCCCTTCAGCGTCTCCGACTTCATCGAGCGGGCCGGGCCGGTCTACGGCGAGCGGGTCGGCGTGGTCGACGAGCCCGACCAGCCGGCGCCGTCGCTCGAGGCTCGCTGGTCGGCTCACCGGCTCCGAGATCGGCGCCCTGGCTCGCTGCGGCAGGCGGCGCGGCTCGACGAGCTCGGGCATCGAGGCGGGCGAGCGGGTCGCCGTGCGTGAGCCACAACTGCGCGCGGCTGCTGACGTCGTTCTTCGGGGTGACGCGGCTCCGGGCAGGGTGCTGGTGCCCGATCAACTTCCGGCTCCGCCCCGGACGAGGTCGCGCTACATCGTGGCGCACTCCGGCGCTCGGGTGCTGGTCGTTCGATCCCGGAGCTCGTCGAGGCGTTGTCGGGGGCATCGACGGCTGAGCACACGCTTCGTGCTGGGCGAGGACGCGAGCCGATGTTCGCCGAGCCCGAGGGCGCCGAGCCGCGCGCCTGGGAGCTGCGACGAGAGCTGCGACGGCGACGCATCAACTACACCTCGGGCACGACCGCGCGCCCCGAAGGGCGTGCAGCTCACGCACCGCAACCTCTGGACCAACGCGGTGACCTTCGGCCATGCACGCCGGCGGTCACCGACCGCGACGTCTACCTGCACACCCTGCCGATGTTCCACGCCAACGGGTGGGGGATGCCGTTCGCGATGACGGGGCTGGGGGTCGCCGCAGGTCGTGCTGCGCAAGGTCGACGGCGCCGAGATCCTGCGGCGGGTGCGCGGAGCACGGGGTGACGGTGATGCGCGCCGCGCCCGCTCGTGGCGGCGGCGGTGCTCGAGGCGGCGCAGACCTGGGAGGGCGAGATCCCCGGCCGCGACCGGGTGCGGATCATCATGGCCGGCGCACCGCCGCCGACGAAGACCGTCGTGCGTGTGCAGGAGGAGCTCGGCTGGGAGTTCATGCAGATCTACGGCCTGACCGAGACCTCGCTGCTCCTCACCGTCAACCGCTCCCGGTCGGAGTGGGACGACGACACCGCGGAGGAGAAGGCCGTCAAGCTCACGCGGGCCGGCGCGCCTGCGATCGGCGTACGGC
The DNA here is from genome assembly GCA_963791365.1 of uncultured Actinomycetota bacterium. Taxonomy (GTDB): domain Bacteria; phylum Actinomycetota; class Actinomycetes; order Propionibacteriales; family Nocardioidaceae; genus Nocardioides. The sequence continues at coordinate 11,658 of CAWBSG010000011.1, forward strand.
TGCGGGTGGACGGTGAGGGCGAGGTGCTGGCGCGCTCCAACGTGATCCTCGAGGGCTACTGGGAGCGACCCGACGAGACCGGGGCAGCCCTGCGCGACGGGTGGTTTCACACGGGTGACGGCGGTTACCTGGACGACGATGCGTACTTGACGATTTCCGATCGCAAGAAGGACGTGATCATCACCGGCGGCGAGAATGTTTCGTCGATCGAGGTTGAAGACTGGCGCCTTGCGGCACGCCGCGGTGGCCGAAGTGGCGGTGATCGGTGTGCCCGATGCGCGCCGGGGCGAGTCGGTCAAAGCGATCGTGGTCGTCGCCGCCGGGCAGGTCGCCGACGAGGCAGAATTGATCGCGGGGGCCCCACTGCCGCGGCCGGTTGTGGCATTACAAGTGTCCCAAGTCGGTCGAGTTCCGCGACGCCCTGCCCCGCACGTCGACCGGCAAGCTGCAGAAGTTCAAGATCCTGTGCCTTACTGGCAGGGGCATGACCGGCAGATTAACTAGCCTGCGCCCCATGCCCACGCTCGCCGACGTCGTCGACATCCTGCACGAGTGGTACCCACCCGACACGGCGATGGACTTCGATGCCGTCGGGCTGGTGGCCGGGGACCCGACGGCCGCGGTCGCTCGCGTGATGTTCGCGGTGGACCCGACGATCGAGGTGGCCCGCGAGGCAGTCGAGTGGGGCGCCGACCTGCTCGTCGTGCACCACCCGCTGTTCCTCACGCCGGTGAGCTCCGTGGCCGCGACGACGCCCAAGGGCCGCACCTGGACACGCTCACCTCGGGCGGGGGCCGGCGCCTAGCCGACCGCCCACACCAACGCCGACCAGGCGTCGTCCGGGGTGTCCGAGGCCATGGCGCAGGCCCTGGGCCTGCGCGACCTCGCGCCCATCCTGCCCGCCGCACCGGCCGGCCCACCGGCACGGGACGGGTGGCACGGTCGACGACACGACGCTGGGTGGCTTCGCCACGCGGGTGGCCGAGGCGCTGCCCGCCACGGCGCACGGCGTACGCGTCGCCGGTGAGTCCGAGCGCCCCGTGCGGCGGGTCGCGGTGTGCGGCGGCGCCGGCGACTTCCTGCTCGACGAGCTGGTCGGTGCCGACGTCGACGTTTCCGTCACCAGCGACCTGCGTCACCACCGGGCCGGGGAGTTCCTCGAGCACGGGGGAGCGGCCCTGGTCGACGTCGCGCACTGGGCGGCCGAGTGGACGTGGCTCCCGGTGGTGGAGGGTCGGCTGCGCCGGATGCTGGGCGATAGGGTCGAGACCCGGGTCAGCACCCAGTGCACCGACCCGTGGACGTTCCGCCATTGAAGCCGCACACAGGAGAGCCGTTGAAGGCCGATCCCACCCACCAGGTCACGCTCCTCGAGGTCGCCGAGCTCGACTCGCGCGCCGCTGAGCTGCGGCACCAGCGAGCGCACCTGCCCGAGTCGCCCGACGCCTCGCTCACGGCCGAGCGCACGGCGCTGACCGACCAGGTGCGCGACGCCCGCATCGTCGTTGACGACCTGACCGTCGAGCAGGCCAAGGCCGACCGCGAGGTCGAGCAGGTCCGGAACCGACGCGAGCGCGACCGCAACCGGATGGACACCAGCCAGATCACCAGCCCCAGGACCTCGAGCGGATGCCGGCGCAGACGTTCTCGCTGGAGCACCGGATCACCACGCTCGAGGACACCGGCTCGAGGTGATCGAGGCGCTCGAGGAGGCCCAGCAGGTGCTCGACGGCCTCGGCATCCGCCTCGGGACATCGACGCACGCCTCGCCGAGCTGGTCGCCCAGCGCGATGAGAAGCAGGCCGGCATCGACGCCTCGCTCGCCGAGGTCGGTGCCGCGCGCGGCCCCGCGACCGCGGACATGCCCGACGACCTGATGGCCCTCTACGAGCGGCTGCGCGAGCAGAAGGGCATCGGCGCCGCACTGCTGCGGGCCCGCCAGTGCGGTGGCTGCAACATGAGCCTCGACGCCTCGGACTGGGCCGGACTCCGCGCCGCGGACCCGGACGAGGTGATCCGGTGCGAGGAGTGCCAGCGCATCCTGGTGCGCACCGACGAGTCCGGACTCTGAGAGGCACCACGTCGTGCGCCTGCCCGACGCGGACCTGATGGCGGAGCGCAGCCGTACGTCGCTGCGCGCCCGCGTCGCCCGGCTGCGGGCCAAGGGCTGGGTGATCGGCCAGTGCGCGATCGCCGCGGGAGTCGCGTGGTGGCTCGCCGCCGACGTCTTCGGGCACAACCTGCCGTTCTTCGCGCCGATCGCGGCCGTGGTGTCGCTCGGCATGTCCTACGGGCAACGGCAGCGACGCGTCGCCGAGGTCACCGTCGGCGTCGCGCTCGGCGTGCTGCTCGGCGACGTCACGACCCACCTCATCGGGTCGGGCGGCCCGCAGATCGCCCTCATCGTCGCGGCCGGGATGTCGATCGCGCTCCTGCTCGACGCCGGTCAGCTGCTGATCATCCAGGCGGCCGTGCAGGGCATCGTCGTCGCGGCGCTCGCCCCGGCACCCGGCGACGCCTTCCTGCGCTGGACCGATGCGCTGATCGGCGGTGCCGTGGCCCTCGTCGCGGCGACGGTCGTGCCGGGGGCGCCCCTGCGCAAGCCGCGCGACCAGGCGGCGGTGGTGGTCCGCAAGATCGCCGAGCTGCTGCGTTGCGCCGCCGACCGGCTGGGAGACGGCGACGTCGACCGCGCGCTCGCGATGCTGCGTGAGGCCCGGTCCACCGACGTGCTGATCGCCGAGCTGCGGGCGGCGTCCGAGGAGGGGCTCTCGGTCGTCAGCTCCTCGCCCTTCCGGCGCCGCCACGGCACGCACCAGCGCCAGCTGGCCGAGCTCGTCGAGCCGCTCGACGTGGCGCTGCGCAACACCCGCGTCGTCGTCCGCCGGGTGGCGGTCGCGTGCTACCGCCGCGAGCCGGTGCCGACGTCGTACGCCGGCCTGATGCGCGACCTCGCCGTGCTGACCGACCGCGTCGCGGCCGAGCTCGTCGAGGACCGGATGGCGACCGCCGTCGTGGACGACCTCGTCGCGCTCGGTCGCGCCACCTCCGTCGTCGAGCACAGCGACGACCTGTCGGCCGAGGTGATCCTGGCCCAGGTGCGCTCGATCATCGCCGACCTGCTCGCGCTCTGCGGGATGGACCCGCTCGAGGCGACCGACGTGATCCCGCTGCGGTAGCGGTCCTGTTCAGACGGCCGTCACGACGACGTCGAGCCGGGTCCCCTTCGCGGTGCGCTCCCCGACCTCGACGGTCCAGCCGAGGCGGGTCAGCGCCGAGGCGAGGGCCTGCGGGGTGCCGGGGTTGGCGCCGTCCTCGAGCAGGGCGCGGACGATCCGGCCCTTGGTCGCCTTGTTGAAGTGGCTCACCACGGTGCGCCGGCCGCCGGACTCGTGGAGCACGCGGACCGTTGCCACGCGACGCGCCAGGTCGGGCTCGGGTCGCCAGAAGGCGGCGTACGTCCCGGAGCGGAGGTCGACGAGCAACCCGGTGCCGACCGCGTCCCGGACGGCGTCGCCGAGCACCTCGCGCCACGCTCCGGCCACCGACCCGGTGCCGGGGAGGGTGGAGTCGCCGGAGAGGCGGTACGCCGGGATCCGGTCGCCCGGGCGGACGATGCCGAAGAGGGAGCTGGTCACCGCGACGCGGGCGGTCGCGCGACGGCGGGCGGCGGGGGAGAGGGTCGCGAGGCCCAGGGCGTCGTAGAGGACGCCGGTGTAGATCGCGTCGGCGCGGGCGGTCGGGGCGGTCGCCAGCCCGGCGTTGCGCTCGACGAGGTCGCGCTGACCGGGTCCGAGGCCGAGCACCGTGGCCGCCTTGTCCGGGTCGTCGCGGCAGAGGTCGGTGAGCGCCCGCAACAGCGTCGTACGCGTGGCGGTGAGCCCCGGCGACGACAGGGCTGACAGGTCGAGCGGCTTGCCACGCCCCGGAGCGGTCTTGCCCTCGCTGGGCGGCAGCAGGATCAGCACGCGGCACAGGGTAGGTGCGGCTGAGGCGGCCGGGGCCTGGGGGTCTGGTTTCGACGCGCGGTCGCGGCTCGCAGGCTCGCTCGCGCGCTTGCTCAACCTCCCGACCCACGCCGTGTGCGACCCGTCGCACCCGACCAGGTGGGTTTCGACGCGCGGTCTGGTTTCGACGCGCGGTCGCGAGCTCCCGACCACGCCGTGTGCGACGTCGCTCCCGACCAGGTGGGTTTCGACGCGCGGTCGCGGCTCGCAAGCTCGCTCGCGCGCTTGCTCAACCTCCCGACCCACGCCGTGTGCGACTGCGTCGCACCCGACTAGGGTCGTGACATGCCCAGCAACCGTGTGGTCAAGGTCCGGACGAGCGGCGACAGCGTGACTGCGCAGGAGATGCGCGACGGCATCGCGGCCATCCAGGAGGAGCAGGAGGTCACGCCGGCGTTCCCCGACGCCGTCGAGAAGGCCGCTGCCGACGCGGCGGCGAACCCACGGCTGCCGGAGCTCGACCGCACCGACATCGAGCTCGTCACGATCGACCCGGAGGGCGCGCGGGACCTCGACCAGGCGATGCACATCGAGCGGGACGGTGACGGCTACGTCGTCCACTACGCGATCGCCGACGTCGCCGCCTTCGTCTCGCCCGGCGACGCGGTCGACGTCGAGGCCAACCGCCGCGGCGAGACGCTCTACGGTGCGGACTCCAAGATCCCGCTCCACCCCACGGTGCTGAGCGAGGGCGCCGCGTCGCTGCTGCCCGACGAGACACGTCCCGCGCTGCTGTGGACGATCAAGGTCGACGACACGGGTGAGGGCTTCGACGTCGAGGTCCAGCGTGCGCTGGTCCGCTCGCGTGCCCGGCTGTCCTACGAGGCGGTCCAGGCCGACGTCGACGCCGGCCGCGCCAGCGAGCTGATGCGGGCTGCTGCAGGAGGTGGGCGAGCTGCGGCTCGCGCGCGAGGCCGCGCGGGGCGGGGTGTCAGCTGCCCCTGCCCGAGCAGGAGCTCGTGGAGAAGGACGGTCACTGGGAGCTGGAGTTCCGCCGGCTGACGCCGGTCGAGAACTGGAACGCCCAGATCTCCCTGCTGACCGGCATGGCCGCCGCCTCGCTGATGGTCTACGCGCGCGTCGGCATCCTCCGCACCCTGCCGCCGGCCGACCCCCGCGACGTGCAGCGGCTGCACCGCACGGCCCGCGCGCTCGGCCTCGACTGGCCCGCCGAGCAGCTGTACCCCGACTTCATCCGCACGCTCGACCCGTCGAAGCCGACCCACGCGGCGATGATCGTCGCCTGCACGCGCCTGCTGCGTGGCGCGGGCTACGTCGCCTTCAACGGCGAGCTGCCCGCGCAGGCGCAGCACGCGGCGCTCGCCTCGGAGTACGCCCACGTCACCGCGCCCCTGCGCCGCCTGGTCGACCGCTACGCCGGCGAGATCTGCGTCGCGCTGTGTGCGGGCACCGACGTACCCGACTGGGTCGTCTCGGCGATGGGCGACCTGCCCGACACGATGATCGAGTCCGGCCGGAGGGCACGCCAGTACGAGAACGCCGTGGTCGACCTCTGCGAGGCCGAGCTCCTCAAGGACCGCGTCGGCGAGACCTTCACCGCCGTCGTCGTCGAGGTCGACGAGGAGGACCCGGCCAGGGGCGACGTGACGATCCAGGACCCCGCCATCGAGGCGCACGTCAGCGGCTCCTCCGACCTGCCGCTGGGCGAGGAGGTCCAGGTGAGGCTGGTGCAGGCCGACCCGACCTCGCGCTCGGTCTCGTTCGAGCTGACCTGATCGGCGAACGTCCATCCCTACGGGTGTTGAGCACGGGGGTGGGACGGCGTTGAGTGAACACTTGTCGTTCCGCCACTCTCGTCCCACAAGGGGTCACTGACATGAGCAACCAGCCCGAAGGTCTCTCCGCCGAGGACATGGCCGCCGAGAGCGCCACGGCCCTCCCGGACAAGGAGGTCGTCTCGATCCTGGACCTCAACGCCGACCTCGACCTCGCGATCGACGCCGCCGCCCCGATCGACCTCGCCGTCGCGGCCAACGCCAACGTCGCGGCGCCGATCGATGCCGCCGTCGGCGCCAACATCCTGTCGGACGGGTCGAGTGCCCAGGCGCTCGCCGACCAGGGCGTGATGATCAACCAGGACATCACCGCGGACGCGACCGCGGAGTCCGCGCAGGACAGCACCATCGAGCAGGGCGACGCCGGCACCACGGACGCCGGCACCACGGACGCCGGCACGACGGACGCGGGCACGACGGACGCCGGCACGACGGACGCAGGCACCACGGACGCTGCCGCTCAGGGCACCGGCGTCGACGGCGCGGTCGACGGAGCGACCGGCGCGGTGGGGACGGTGCGACCGGCGCGGTGGACGGCGTGACGGGCGGCGCGACCGATGGCGTGACCGACGGTGTCGGCGGCGTGACCGACGGTGTCGGTGGCGTCACGGAGGACCTCGGTGGTTTCACGGACGGCAACCTGCTCAACGTCAACGTCGACCTCGCCGCGGACGCCGACATCGCGGCGCCGATCAACGGTGCCGTGGCGGCCAACGCCAACGTCGCCGCGCCCATCGACGCCGCTGTCGCGGCGAACATCGGGTCGGTCGACAGCGACGCCGTCGCGGTCGCCCAGCAGGACGCGATCATCAACCAGAACATCACGGGCGAGGCCGCGGCGACCGCCGACCAGTCCTCGCAGATCACGCAGCCTGACCAGCCCCAGCCGTGACCGACGCGGTCTCGCCGCCGGTCGCCGCACCATCCGGCGCCGGGGCCTCCGTCGTACCCGCGCGCGCAGACGGCGTGGTGCTGATCGGGGAGATGCGCGGGTCGGGCTACCGCACGCCGCCCGCCCTCGCACGACGGGCCGATGGCCAGACCGTGCAGCTCACCCCGCTCCTGTACGCGACCCTGTCGGCGCTCGACGGGCACCGTACGTACGACGAGATCGCCGACGAGATGGCGCAGGCGATGGGCAAGCCCGTCTCGGCGGACAACGCGCGTGAGCTGGTGGAGAAGCTGCGCCCGACCGGGCTGGTAGCCAGCGACGACGGCTCCCAGCCGGACCTGCCGCGCAGCAACCCGCTGCTCGGCCTCCGCTTCAAGGTCGCGGTGACCGACGAGGAGAAGACGCGACGGCTCACCGCACCGTTCGCCGCCCTCTTCCACCCGGCGGTCGTCCTGCCGCTGGTGGCGGTCTTCGCCTGGATCAGCTGGTGGGTGCTGTTCGACAAGGGGCTCGCCTCGGCGACCCACGAGGCCTTCGCCCGGCCCGGTCTGCTGCTGTCGGTCCTCGCCATCACGATCCTCTCCGCGGGATTCCACGAGTTCGGCCACGCGGCTGCCGCCCGACGCGGCGGTGCGACGCCGGGTGTCATGGGCGCGGGGCTCTACCTCGTGTGGCCGGCGTTCTACACCGATGTCACCGACTCCTACCGACTCGGACGCGCCGGACGGCTGCGCACCGATCTCGGCGGGCTGTACTTCAACGCGATCGTGGCCGTGGCGACCGTCGGTGCCTGGTGGGTGACCCGCTACGACGCGATCCTCCTGCTGGTGGCGACGCAGATCCTCCAGATGCTGCGTCAGCTGCTGCCGTTCGTACGGTTCGACGGCTACCACGTGCTGGCCGACCTCACCGGCGTTCCCGACCTGTTCGCCCGCATCGGACCCGTCCTGCGCAGCCTCGTGCCGGGACGGTCCGCGCACCCCGACGCGAAGGCGCTCAAGCCCTGGGCCCGGGCCGTGGTCACGACGTGGGTCCTCACGGTCGTGCCCCTGCTCCTGGGCGTCGCCGTCCTCATGGTCATGACGCTGCCTCGACTCATCGGCACCGCCTGGGCCGCAGCCGGGGCGCAGCAGGACCGGATGGCGGTGGCCTGGGGGGACGGCGACCTGATCAGCGTCGCGGCCCGGGCGCTCGCGATGGTCGTCGTGGTCCTGCCGATCGCCGCGTTCGCCTACGTGCTGGTCCGGCTGGTCCGGCAGGTGGGCGGAGCGGTCCTCCGTCGTACGGCCGGCAAGCCACTGCAGCGCGGCTTGGCGGGTCTCACGACCATGGCGCTCGTCGCCGCGCTCGTCCTCGCGTGGTGGCCGTCGGACGAGCGCTACCGCCCGATCCAGGCCTACGAGCGCGGGACGCTGGGGAGCGTGCTGCCCGCCTCGGCCTCGCGGGCGGTGTCGGTCGGCGACGAGGGAGCCGGCACCGTGCTGTTCCCCGAGGACGCCGAGCTCCCGACGCGCGAGGCCCCTCAGCTCGCCACCGTCCTCGTGCCCGCGGGCGGCACCGCTGTCGGCGACGACTCCGGGACGACGTCCACGACGCCGGTCGCGACCGGCGACGACCCCACGGGAGCGGCCAGTCCGACGCCGACACCGACGACGCCGGAACCCGAGACGACCGACATCGTCGTGGAGCCCGGGGACGACACGTGGATCTTCCCGTTCGACGAGCCCCTGGCGCCGGACGCGGGTGACAACCAGGCGGTGTCGGTGAACACCACCGACGACACCGCGTCGTACTCGGTCGCCTTCGCGCTGGTCTGGGCGGACGGCTCCGAACCGGCCGAGAACACCAACGAGGCATTCGCCGCGGCCAGCTGCACGAACTGCGCCGCGGTGGCCGTCGCGTTCCAGATCGTGCTCGTGGTGGGTGACGTCGACGTGGCCGTGCCGCAGAACCTGGCGGTCGCGGCCAACTACGAGTGCACCAGCTGCCTGACGTACGCGCTGGCCGTTCAGCTGTTCATCACCGTCCCCGCGACGCTGAGCGAGGAGGCGGTCACCTCGATCAACGAGCTGTGGCAGCAGATCGCCGCCTACGGTGCCGGCATCGCCCAGGTCCCGCTCGACGAGATCCAGGACCAGCTCACGGCGTACGAGCAGCAGGTGCTCGACATCATCGAGGCCGACGTGGGGCCGCTCACGGGGACCGAGACACCGAGCCCCACGGACGACCCGACGTCCACCGAGTCGGACGCGGCGTCGCCGTCGAGCACCCCGACCTCCGAGCCCAGCGAGTCGACGACCGAGACGCCGGCCCCCTCGGAGACCACCACGCCGACCGAGTCGCCGACCACGAGCCCGACCAGCCCGACCACGAGCCCAGCCAGCCCGACCACGAGCCCGGCCAGCCCGACCACGAGCCCGACCAGCCCGACCTCGAGCCCGACCTCGAGCCCGACCAGTTCGCCGACGAGCCCGAGCCCGACCAGTTCGCCGACGACGTCGGCGAGCGCGACGCCCAGCCCGACCCCCGGCTCGTAGCGCGTCGGACAGGACGAAGCGGGCCGGGCGCGGCCGCGCCACGCGTGGGTCGTGTCTCGTCGCCAGGTCTGTCCTGTCGGACGCGCCGCTCAGCCCCACGGGTGAGCCGGCGACGCCGGGATGTATCAGCCGGGGCGCGGCCGCCACCTTCGGGGTACGACCATGACATGGGGGCAAAGCATGCGTGGTCGAGGCCCCGTCGAGCCCTGCGCTCGGCGGGGCCGCCCCTGTCGGGCGGGAACCGTCGAGATGGGAGTGGGTCGGCCTGTAGGCCGGGTTCTGTCCTGCCGAAGCAGGGGCGACCATCCATCTGCGACGACCGTTGCCGGCCGCCTGGTGCGATCTACCCGGATGCTCGGGCGGGCCGCCCTCGAACGCATCCTGTCTGATCTTGCTCCGGGTGGGGTTTGCCTAGCTGCGCCGGTCGCCCGGCGCACTGGTGGTCTCTTGCACCACCGTTTCACCCTTACCGGCACCGGCCGAAGCACGGGCCGGCGGTCTGTTCTCTGTGGCACTGATCCCGCGGGTTGCCCCGGGTGGCTGTTGGCCACCACCCTGCCCTGTGGAGCCCGGACCTTCCTCGACACCTACCCCCGGACGAACCGGGAGTGCGGTGCCGCGGCCGCCCGGCCGACCCACTCGGGTCGAAGTCTAGGGGTGCGTCAGGACCTCGGCGCCATCCTCGGTCACGAGGAGGGTGTGCTCGAACTGCGCGGACCGGCGGCGGTCCTTGGTCACGACGGTCCAGCCGTCGTCCCACATGTCGTAGTCGGGCGTGCCGAGGTTGAGCATCGGCTCGATGGTGAAGGTCATCCCGACGCGGATCTCGTCGTCGAAGCGCGGGTCGTCGTAGTGGGGGATGATCAGGCCGGAGTGGAACGCCGTGCCGATCCCGTGGCCGGTGAAGTCGCGGACGACCCCGTAGCCGAAACGCTTCGCGTAGGCCTCGATCACGCGGCCGATGATGTTGACCCGACGCCCCGGCCGGACCGCCTTGATCGCCCGGTCGAGCGACTCCTTCGTACGCTCGACGAGCAGGCGGGTCTCCTCGTCGACGTCGCCGGCGAGGAAGGTGGCGTTGGTGTCGCCGTGCACGCCCCCGATGAAGGCGGTGATGTCGATGTTGACGATGTCGCCGTCCTCGACGACGCGCGCGTCGGGGATGCCGTGGCAGATGACCTCGTTGACGCTGGAGCAGAGGGACTTGGGGAAGCCGCGGTAGCCGAGCGTCGAGGGGTAGGCGCCGTGGTCACAGAGGAACTCGTGGCCGATCCGGTCGAGGTCGTCGGTGGTCACACCGGGCACGACGTGCGAGCCCACCAGCTCGCGAGCCTGTGCGGCCAGCCGGCCGGCGACCCGCATCCGCTCGATCGTCTCCGCGTCCTTGACCTCCTCACCCGTGAAGCGCGCGGGCGCGGGCTGGTCGACGTACTCGGGACGGGCGATGTGGGCGGGCACGACGCGACGCGCTGACACCTCTGCGGGGGATACGACTGGCACGACCGCGAGTGTAGTTTCGGCGCATGAGCGAGAACGAATACTGGTTCTGCCTGACGCACCACACGGTCGAGGGCCGCGACGGCTGCAAGAACGCCGACCGCCTCGGCCCCTACGCCACCTCGGAGGAGGCCTCGCGCGCCCTGGAGAAGGTGCAGGAGCGCAACGAGGAGTGGGACAACGACCCCGCCTGGAACGACGACGGCAAGGCCTCGGGCGACGGTCTCACCGACGGCACGCCCGACAACTGATCACTTCTTCTTCTTGCCCTTGACGGGCGAGGCGGCCTGGGCGAGGTCGGCGGCCGCGCGCACGCTCTTGAGCGCCCGCTTGGTGTTCTTGTCGAGGGTCCTGGTGAGCTCGGCGATCGCCGTCTCGTACTGCTTGCTGACCCGCGCGGCCGTCTCGGCAGCGACGCGCTCCGCCGTGTCCTGAGCGACCTTCTGGATGAGCGCGGCGGTGCCGAGCGCCTGTGTGCCGACGTCGACCACCCGGTCGGCGGGCGACTTCCGCGCCGCCGTCGCGACCGGCTTCGGGGCGGGGGGAGCGGTCCGGGTGGGCGTGGTCCGCTTGGCGGTGCTCGTCGTGGACGTCGTCTTCTTGGCGGGTGCCTTCTTGGCGGGTGCCTTCTTCGCCGGCGTCTTCTTGGCGTGGTCTTCTTGGCGGGTGCCTTCTTCGCCGGCGTCTTCTTGGCAGTGGTCTTCTTCGTCGCTGCCTTCTTCGTCGGTGCCTTCTTCGCGGGCGCGGCCTTCGTGGCCGTCGACCTCTTGTTGGCAGGCGTCGTCTTCTTGGCCGGGGTCTGGCTCACGGTGGCTCCTCGCGTCGTCGGACCCTGATCGTCCCCTGCTCCGGAGGAGTTGTCACCGGCTAACGTGTCGCCGTGTCCACGCCCCCCGTCCGCGAGCCCCTGTCGCCCTGGCCGATCGCCGGGATGATCGGTCTGGCGTGCGTGGCCTTCCTCATTGGCGCGACGCCCGTGGTCGTCGGCACGCCCTGGTGGGTGATCGTCGCGCTCGGCGCCGTCTGGGTGGTGGCGTTCCTCCTGGCGATCCAGTGGTTCACCAGCCGGCCGCGCACGGTCATCGTGCTCCCGGTCGTCGTGACGCTCGTGTGGCTGGCGACCGTCCTCGGCGGCGCGGCCTGGCTCGGCTGGGGCTGAGCCTGCTCGTCGGTCCGGCCCGAATGGCGGCATCCGACACTGATCGAGCGCGATGGTGGCGGCACCCGACACCGGTTTCGGCGGTGTCGATGTCGTCTGCCGCCACCCTCGGCGGTGTCGATGTCGTGTGCCGCCACCCTCGGCGCGGGATGCGCGACCCTGCTCCCGTCAGAAGGTGTGGTCGGCGCCGGGGAACGTCCCGCCGCGGACGTCGTCGGCGTAGGCCCGGGCCGCGTCGAGCAGCACCTGGTGCACGTCGGCGTACTGCTTGACGAAGCGCGCCATCTTGCCCGTGCGCAGGCCGAAGGCGTCCTGCCAGACCAGCACCTGGCCGTCGCATCCCGCGCCGGCGCCGATGCCGATGGTCGGGATGACCAGCTCCTTGCTGATCTGCTCGGCGACGTCGCCGGGCACCATCTCCATGACCACCGCGAACGCGCCCGCCTCCTGCACGGCCAGGGCGTCGGCGATGACGCGGTCGCCGGCCTCGCCGCGACCCTGGACGCGGTAGCCGCCGAGCGTGTGCTCGCTCTGCGGGGTGAAGCCGATGTGCGCCATCACCGGGATGCCGCCCCGGGTGCACTTCTCGATGACCGGCGCCATCTCCGCGCCGCCCTCGAGCTTCACGCAGTGTGCGCCGGCCTCCTTCATGAAGCGGACGGCGGTGAGGTAGCCCTGCTCCGGCGAGGCCTGGTAGCTGCCGAAGGGGAGGTCGCCGACGACCATCGCCCGCCTCACCGAGCGCGACACGGCACGGGTGAGGGGGAGCAGCTCGTCGACGGTGACCGGCAGCGAGGTCTCGTTGCCGTAGACGTTGTTGGAGGCCGAGTCGCCGACGAGCAGGAGGTCGATGCCGGCCTCGTCGAACGTCGCCGCGGTGTACATGTCGTACGCCGTCAGCATCGTGATCTTCTCGCCGCGCTCCTTCATCTCGCGCAGGTGGTGGGTGCGCACGCGCTTCGCGGGGGCGGCCGGCGCGGCCGGGCCCGAGCCGTAGGGAGCAGTCTCGTCAGCCATGCTCGAAGGCTAGCCCCGAACCGGCGGGTACGACGCTGTGTCAGCGGTCACACGGGTCAGGGGAGGAGCGTGCGCTCGCCCTCGAGGTTCTGGTCCTGGACGTACTGCTCGTCCCCGCCGCCGTAGCGCTTGCAGGGTCCCTTGAAGCTGACCGCCCAGGCACCGGGGCCGCGCGCCGCCGACGGCGCGAAGTCCAGGCCGACCTCGTCGCGGCTCACGCTCACGTGGCCCTCCACGAGCGTCCCCTCCTCGAAGCCGGCGTCGGTGAGGGCGGTGCGTACGGCGTCGAGCTGGGCGTCGCGGTCGCCCTCGGGCGCGGAGATCGTGCCGCCGCCGGAGTAGACGTGCCCCACGCCGCCGGGGCAGGAGGACCAGGATCCGCCCACCTTGACCTGCGTCGCGCCGAGCGCCTGCTCGACGAGGGGGACGGCCTCCGCGACCGCGTCGACGACCTGCTTCTCGCGGTCCTGGGCAGAGACCTCGTCGGAGCCCGTGCTGCAGGCCGAGGCACCGACCAGGAGCGCGGCCAGCCAGAGGATCGTGAGCGTGGTGCGCATGGCGGCCACAGTAGTCATCGCCGTCCTCACGGCCACCGGTCCGGCCAGAGGTCGTCCCATGCGTCCCGGGCTCCTTCGACAGCCCCGTCGACTGCGTCGTCGACGCCGTCGCGCACGCCTTCGTAGGTGTCGACGACCCCGTCGCGGACCTCGTGGTAGGTGTCGACGACCGGCTGCACGACGTGGTGCTGGACCTCGCCGCCGACCCAGTCGTAGAGGTAGTCGTGCGCCTCCTGCGTGCGCCCGCCCGTGTCGAGGACCGCATCGGTGTTGCCGGAGACGATGTTGGCCATGTTGACCAGCGCCTCGTTGGTGTGGCCCGTCGAGGGGTCCGGGTCGTTGAAGTAGCTGGTGTGGTTCTCCATGAACCCGGTGGAGACGAGGCCCGCGCCGTGGAACTCCTGACCGTTGTCGACGGCGAAGTTGATCGCCCCGAAGTCGTGCTGGGCCGGGTCGGCGCCGAGCCCGAGGCTGTCGTCCCACGTGCCCGGGAAGAGGCCGTCCTCGCCGCCGAGCCACGACACCGGGTCGTGGTCGGCCGCGCCGACGAAGACCTGCCCGGTCGGCATGTTGAGGCCCGAGGCGTGGTGCACGCCCTCGCTGGCGCCGGGGCTGCCGATGAGGACGAGGCTGTCGGCGTCCATCCCGCCCGCGGCGGCGTACGACGACGTGGTGGATCCGTAGCTGTGGCCGATCACGGTGAGGTGGGGCTGGTCGCCGCCGGTGTGGGTGCTGTTGAGGCCGTCGACGAACTGCGACAGCGCGATGCCGCCGGCCTGGGCGTTGGCCTCGGTCACGGTGTGACCGACGTCGCCGCCGGAGTCGATCAGGTCCCACGGCATCGTCGACTCGGGGTTGAAGTTGGGGGAGTCGTAGCCGATCCAGGCGATCGTCGACACCGATCCCGTGCGGGGCGGGTCCTCGGCGGCCATCTGGTTGACCGTCTCCTCGTAGAGGTTGAGCGCCTGGCTGCCGTTCTCGTCGATCTGCGTGCCGTCCTGCATGATCCCCGGGACGTAGACGGCCGTGTGGTCCGCGGTGTCGGGGTCGCCGTAGGCCACCGCGGCGATCCCGTCGCCCCCGAAGGCGTGGGGCTGGTAGGCCATGACGAAGGCGTCGACATCCAGGTCCTCCCACGTCGTGGACGACGCCTGGTCGACGGCCAGCTGCACCGACCGGGCGTTCTCCAGCCACCGCTGCTCCGACGCGCTCAGCTCCTCGCCGGACGCCTGCTTGCCGAGGAGGTACTCGATGTCGCGCTGCACCGCGGAGGTGTTGGCCTCGTCGCGGTCGCCGGTGGGGATGCCGTTGGTGTTGCCGACGAGGTCGGGGTCGCTGATCATCAGCGCGTTGCGCTCGGCCTGCGACAGGTCGTTCCACCAGGCGTTGACCGCGTCGGTGTCGGTGCCGAGGCGCCGCAGCTCGGCGGCGAGGGCCGCGGTGTCGGTGCGGCCGCGGTCGGCGGCAGCAGCGAGGCCCTCCGCCAGCTGGTCGACGGTCCCCAGCGCGCGTACGCACGCCTGCTCGTCGGAGTCGACGCGGTCGCGCCACGTCTCGAGGTCGCGCTGGTAGGCGGCGAACCGGCTGCGGAGCTGCGCCGCGTCGGCCTGGAGACCGGGCACCTGCTCCTCTGTTGCGCCGTCGATCCGGCGCAGCAGGTCCTCGCGCTCGGCGTTGAGGGTCCGGCGGCGCTCCATCAGGTCGTCGTGCTCGGAGCGTCGCGCACGCATGGCGGTGAGGAACGTGTCGATCGCGAGGGCGCCACGCTCGAGCGCGGCGCCCACCGCGTCGGTGTCGGTGGCGAAGCGGGTGACGGCGTGGTCGGCGGCCGTGGCGGCGTCGCCGCTGAAGTCCGCGGGAGCGCCGTTGGCGCGCGCCCACTCGGCGACGTCGCTGACGGCGGTGGCGGCGGCGCGTACGTCGGTGAGGACGGCGCCGGACGCCTCGGTGACCTTCAGCTCGGGCTCGGTCGGCAGCCAGGCCGGGACGGCGATCGTCGTCACGGGCCCACCGGCTGGACCGGCAGCGTGTCGCGGTCCTCCCAGAGCAGCAGCTGCTGCGTGGCCTGCACGCTCTCGGCGTCGGTGGCGAGGAAGTCGTACATCGTCTGGGCCAGCGAGTCGGCGTGACCCGAGGCCTGGTCGCGCAGCACGAGGGTGCGCTGCTCCCACGTGGTGAGGAACGCGTCGGCGGCGCCCTGGACCGCGTCGCCGAGGAGGGCGGGGTCGGCCTGGGCGAGGTTCTTGCGGGGACCGTTGAGGCCCTCGGACTGCTCCTCCCAGGCGTGCGCGCCTTCTGGAGGGTGGCGGTCCACATCTGGATGGTCATCGCGCGGCCTCCCCGGCGGCGCGGACCTTGGCGGTGCGCATCGTCAGCACCAGCGAGGCGGGCCGCACGCGGGCCGCGGCCTCGAAGCCGCCGCGGCGGCGCCCGACGAGCCGGGGCCGGTCGCCCGGCACCGGGCGGGCCTGCCAGCCGAGCCCGACGAGCGCGTTGCCGGTGGCGCGGAGGAGCGTCACGTTGTCGCCGGGGTCGAGGTCACCGACGACGGCGACGCCTTCGTACCAGCTCTGGCCCCACTCGTCGGTGTGCCAGCGGCCGTCGCGCGTCACCCGGCGCTCACCGATGGTCAGCCGCTCGAGCAGGTCGTCGACGAGTCGCTCCACGTCGGCCGCCAGGACCTCCCGCTCGTCGGCACCCAGCTCGGGGGCGAGGGGAGCGGGCGCCTGCTGCGGCAGGACCACGACGTCGACCTCCGGGTGCCGCTCGCGCAGGACGCGCAGCATCGGATCGTTGAGGGTGGGGTCTCGCGGCGTGGGACCCGGCTGGCCCGGTTCGATCGCGGGAGGCGTCATGGTCCTCCTTCTTCCGCGACCACGCCCGGCTCAAACCCGTGCGTCGGGACCTGTGCACCGAGCCGTCAGCGAGGCGACACCCGCAGCACCCGGTCGTTGCCCGCGCCGTTGTCGGTCGTGACCAGCAGATCGCCGTTGCGCGCGGACGTGACGGACCGGAGCCTGCCGAACCGAGCGAGGGGCTTCGGCCGGATCACCGCCACGACGTCACCCGCGTCGTCGAAGCGCAGGAAGATCATCTCCGCGTCCTTGAGCACCGCGACGGCGAGCGTGCCCTCCAGGCGACCCCACTGCGAGCCGCGCACCCAGGCCGCGCCCGACGTGGCGATGGTCGGCGTGCCGGACGACCAGACGGCCTCCTGCTGGAAGCCCGGGAGCGACTGGTCCGTCATCGGGACCGCCTCGTTGTAGCCGGGGACCGGGTTCCAGCCGTAGTCGCCGCCGGGCACGAGGCGGTTGACCTCGTCGTCGCGGAAGCTGCCGTGCTCGACCGACCACAGGGTCCCGTCCGCGCGCTGGGCCAGGCCCTGGACGTTGCGGTGGCCGTAGGTCCACACGAAGCGGCGCGCACTGCCCGCCGTCGCGAACGGGTTGTTCGCCATCGGCGCGCCGGTCCTCCGGTGGACCCGCAACACCTTGCCGCCGAGCGAGTCGAGGTCGCGCGGGTTCGTCCCGACCGCAGCGTCGCCGGTGCCGACGAGGAGCGCGTCGCTGTGGCGGTCGAGCAGCAGCCGGCAACCACCGTGGCGTCCGGACGTCGCCGGGAGGCCGGAGACCACGACCTTGCGCCGCGACAGGGTCCGCCAGCGGCGGTCCACCCGCCACCGGGTCACCCGTACGTCGTGGCCCCGCCGGGTGGTCGCGCCGTGGCAGGCCCACAGCATGCGCGACCGGGCGTCCACCGCGAGCGACAGCAGGCCGGTCTCGCCGGAGACCCAGACCTGCTTCGACAGCCTGGCGAGGGTGCGCCGCCTTCCGTTGCGTACGACGCTGAGGCGGGCGCGGTCGCGCTCGGAGACGACCAGCCGACCGCCGGGCGCCTGCTGGACGTCCCACGGATGGTCGAGCCCGCGCAGGACCGTGCGGACCTGCAACGCCGGAGCTGCAGCGCGCGCCGCATCCGCGGCGTCGGTCGGGCTCGGGGCATGAGCACCGGCCGGGGCGGCCATCGCCAGGGCGGTGGCGAGGACGAGGGACGTACGCACGAGACCGGTCACGACGCGACGCTAACCGCGCCGGACGTCGCCGGGGAAGGGCTCAGTCCAGCGGCAGCGCACGGGCGACCTGGAGGCCGGTGCGCGTGGTGGCGTAGCCCAAGCGGGTGTTGAGCGAGCGCATCGCGGCGTTGCCGTCCTGGGTCCACGTGTAGATCTCGCTCACGCCGTGCTCGGCCGCCCAGGCCATGGTGCGCTGCTTGAGGTGGACTGCCAGCCCACGCCGGCGCCAGTCGCCGCGGACGGCGGTGAGGGAGTTCTCGGCCCGGGTCGGGTCGTCGGTGTCGAGGCCGAGCCCGGCGCAGCCGACGACCTCGCCGCCGTGGAGGGCGAGGAACATCGGGTCGCCGAGCCAGTCGCGCGTCCACCGCTCGAGGCTGACGTCGAGGGGAGTGTCGACGGAGAAGCCGGCGAGTGCCTCGCGGCCGAAGCCCTCGAAGCACCCCTCCCACAGCCCGGGGTGGTCCTGCGCGGTGACGATCTCGACCCCGGCGGGTGGCGGCGCGACGTCGGGCGGCGCGCCGACGACGTACGTCTGCTCGACCTCGCGGTCGACCTCCACGAAGCCGAACCGCTCCGCGAACAGGCGCGACGGCTCGTCGTCGACGCTGGCGCGGACCATCGGCAGGCCGAGCGAGGCGACGTGGTCGGCGAGCCGGTGCAGCAACGCGGTGCCGACGCCGCGCCGGCGGTGCTCGGGCAGCACGCGGGGGATGACCCCGCCCGAGCTCGCGCTCTCGGCGCGCTGCGCCAGGCCGTGGCCGAGGACGGTGTCACCCTCGCGGGCGAGCAGCAGCAATCGTTCGGGCGAGTCGTCGGCGCGGAGCTCGGCGAGCGACTGGGTGCGCTCGTAGGGGATGACCGCGATCCGCACCCGGCGCCAGTCCTCGTAGTCCGCATCCGTGACGCAGGCGGTGATCTCGAGCGGGGGCATGGGGGCACGCTGACGCCGCGCGTCCCCGGTAGTCCAGTGAGTTTCGGCTGCCGACACGGGCTCGGAGCAGCCGTTCGCCACTGGACCACGGCGCCGCCGAGCGGCACTTCCCTAGAGTGAGCGCGTGGACTTCTACTCCGCCTACGCCCAGGGCTTCGCGCGGGTCGCCGCGTGCACCGTGCCCGTGCACCTGGCCGATCCCGCCGCCAACGCCGCCGAGGTCATCGAGCAGGCGCGCGCCTGCCACGAGGACGGCGCCGCGGTCGCGGTCTTCCCCGAGCTCGGCCTGACCGGCTACTCCGTGGACGACCTCTTCCTCCAGGACGCCCTGCTGGAGGGGGTGCTCGCGGCGATCCAGCAGGTCGTCGAGGCGAGCGCCGACCTGATGTCGGTGCTGGTCGTGGGAGCGCCGCTCGCGTGGCGCTCGCGCGTCTACAACTGCGCCGTGGTCATCTGCCGCGGTGAGGTGCTCGGCGTGGCGCCGAAGTCCTACCTGCCCAACTACCGCGAGTTCTACGAGCGCCGATGGTTCGCCCCGGGCGACGACATGGCGGGCGAGTGGATCGAGCTCGGCGGCGAGACAGTGCCGTTCGGGCCCGACCTGGTGTTCACGGCCCTGGACGTGCCCGGTCTCTCGCTGCACGTCGAGGTCTGCGAGGACATGTGGGTCCCGGTGCCGCCGAGTGCACGGGCCGCCCTGGCCGGCGCGACGGTGCTGGCCAACATCAGCGGCAGCCCCATCACGGTGGGCCGCGCCGAGGACCGGCGGCTGCTCGTCCGCAGCGCCAGCGCGCGGTGCGCGGCGGCGTACGTCTATGCGGCCGCGGGGCAGGGGGAGTCGACCACCGACCTCAGCTGGGACGGCCAGACGATGGTCTACGAGTGCGGCGACCTGCTCGGCGAGAGCGAGCGGTTCCCCGACGGGCCGCGCCGCACCGTCGTCGACGTCGACCTCGACCGGCTGCGCCAGGAGCGGCTGCGGCAGGGGAGCTTCGACGACAACCGGCGCACCCACGACACTGCGGACGACTTCCGCGAGGTGGAGTTCGCCCTCGCGCCGCCCGCCGGCGACATCGGCCTGCGGCGCAAGGTCGACCGCTTCCCGTTCGTGCCCGACGACCCGGCCCGGCTCGAGCTCGACTGCTACGAGGCCTACAACATCCAGGTCTCCGGCCTCGAGCAGCGCCTCGCAGCGATCGGCACGCCGAAGGCCGTCATCGGCGTCAGCGGCGGTCTCGACTCGACCCACGCGCTGATCGTCGCGTGCAAGGCGATGGACCGCCTCGGCCGTCCGCGCAGCGACGTGCTCGCCTTCACGATGCCCGGCTTCGCGACCGGCGCGACCACCAAGGCGTACGCCACCCGGCTCTCCGAGGCGCTCGGCGTCACCTTCGAGGAGCTCGACATCCGGCCGGCGGCCGAGCAGATGCTGAAGGACCTGGGCCACCCGTACGCCAGGGGCGAGAAGGTCTACGACGTCACCTTCGAGAATGTGCAGGCCGGGCTGCGCTACGACTACCTGTTCCGGCTGGCCAACCAGCGCGGCGGCATCGTCGTCGGCACGGGCGACCTGTCCGAGCTGGCGCTCGGGTGGTGCACGTACGGCGTCGGCGACCAGATGTCGCACTACACGGTCAACGCCGGCGTGCCGAAGACGCTCGTGCAGCACCTCATCCGCTGGGTGATCAGCCACGGCGAGCTCGAGGAGGCCAACGAGGTCCTCGGCGAGATCCTGACGCAGGAGATCACCCCCGAGCTGATCCCGACCGAGGAGGGCAAGAAGCCCCAGGCGACCGAAGACTCGGTCGGCCCCTACAACCTGCAGGACTTCACCCTCGCCCTTGTCGTGCGCCACGGCTTCCGGCCGCGCAAGATCGCCTTCCTGGCCTGGCACGCGTGGAAGGACGTGGACGCGGGGGAGTGGCCCCCGGGCTTCCCGGCCGACGCCCGGGTGGCGTACACGCTCGCCGACATCCGCGGATGGCTCGAGGTCTTCGTGAAGCGGTTCTTCGCCAACCAGTTCAAGCGGTCCGCACTGCCCAACGGCCCGAAGGTCAGCTCCAGCGGCACGATGAGCCCCCGCGGCGACTGGCGGATGCCCAGCGACGCCAAGGGCACGGCGTGGCTGGCCGAGATCGAGCGGGACGTGCCGGCCTCCTGAAGCGCCGCCCGCCGACCTCCCGACCTCCCGACCTCCGTCGAGCGGTGTGTGAGGCGGATTGTGGGGGCGCACGATCCTCCTCCCGCACCGCCCGCCCACGTGTCGGCGTACGACGCACCGGCGGGCGGTGGGTGAAGGGGATTCGAGTGCCGGGGAATCCTCCTCACACACCGCCCCTCCTGGCGCCGCGGGAGATCGGATGCAACCCTCCGGAGGCGGGTGGCGTCCTGTGAGGGACAACCCACCTCACGAAGAAGTAGAGACATGACCATCCGCACCACGACCGCCCTCCTCGGCGCCGCACTCCTGACCACCCTCCTCGCGCCGATCGCGACCGCCGCCCCGGCAGCGCCGACCGAGAGTCGTCCGGCAGCGCCGCGCACGTCGCTCACCTTCACCGTCGACGACTGCGAGGGGTGTGAGGTCCAGCTGACGAGCGCCCTCGGCACGCACGCCGAGGCCGACGCCGGCCAGGTCGACATCTGGAACTCCCGCACCCGCACGGTCCGCAACGGGTCCGTCACCTTCGACATCCTCACCAAGCGCACGTGGGGGATGTCGGTGGCGATCAAGGCGCCGTGGGAGGGCCACACGGGCTACCGCACGACGCTCGCCTGGCGCTACAACGGCACGCACGTCGGCGACCCCGTCACCCTCGAGGAGGCCGTCACCAAGAAGAAGGCGTCGGCCTGCTGGGAGGGCGTCCGCCGCCGCGAGGTCACCATGCCGATCGTCGTCGAGAAGGTCCGCGTCCGCGGAGTGCACAAGAAGGTCGCCGGCAGCATCGCCTTCGTGCCGACCACGCAGAGCTGGCTCAAGCCGATGCGCGAGGTGTGGGACGGCGTCCTGGGCTCGCAGGACGTCAACATCTGCCACTGACGCCCCGAACCACGGCCTAGATGCGAATGCCCACGCCCGGGCCCACGTCGGCGCCGGTGAAGTAGAAGATCGTCAGGACCGTGACCCACGAGATCCAGAACGGTATGACGAACGGCAACATCCGCGAGATGACGGTGCCGAGGCCAGCCTCGGGCTCGTAGCGCTTGAGCATCACGAGGAAGATCCAGATGTAGGGGTTCATCGGCGTGATGACCTGGGTGGCGGAGTCCCCGACCCGGAAGGCCGCCTGCACGAAGCCGGGCTCGTAGCCGAGCAGGGCGAACAGCGGCACGAAGACCGCACCCATCAGCGTCCACATCGACGACCCGCTCACGATGAACAGGTTGAGCACCGAGGCCAGCAGGATGAATCCGATGATGGCGGGGTAGCCCGTCAGGCCGATGGACTCGAGGCCGTTGGCTCCGGTCACGGCCAGCGCGGAGCCGACGTTGGACCAGTTGAAGAGCGCGATGAACTGGCCGAGCATGAAGGCCAGGACGATGAATGCCGCCATGTCCTTGATGCCGAGCCCCATCACCTTCGGCACGTCGGACGCCTTCTGCAGCGATCCACTGACGAAGCCGTAGGCCAGGGCGGGCCCGAGGAACAGCACGAACACCACGAAGACTGTCGAGTCGAGGAGCGGTGACTCGGGCAGGAACCCGCCGTCCTCGTTGCGCCATGGCGACCCGCCTGGCAGCACGGCCACCAGGACGAGGGCGGCCAGCACGACGAAGACCAGCCCCGCGGCCCGCAACCCTCGTCGCTCCTTCGGCTCGAGGTCGGGGGAGAGGTCAGTGGGCGCGGCGCGCAGCGCGGCGGCGACCTCCTCGTCACCGCCGGACTGCAGCTCGGCCGGGTCGTCGGCCTCGACCATGTCGACGGACGCACCCTCCCGGACCAGCCGGGGCTCGACGAGCCTTGTCGATCACGACGCCGGCGACGATCGCCAGGACGAACGCAGAGACGATGTTGAACCACAGGTTCGAGATGGGCGTGACCGTTGCTCCCGGGTCGGGCAGGCCCACGGTGACGGCGTTGGTGATGCCGGAGAACAACGCGTCGAGGCTCGTCACGAGCATCGAGGTCGAGTAGCCCGCGCCCACGGCGGCGAACCCGCCCACGAGGCCGGCGATCGGGTGCCGCCCGGCGGCCTTGAAGACCATGGCTGCCAAGGGAGGCACGACGATGAACGACGCGTCGGCCATGACGGACGCGTTGACGCCGACGAACCCGACGGCGTACGGCAGCAGCCAGCGCGGCGCCGACCCGAGGCTGCCGCGGATCGCCGCGGCCAGCAGTCCGGTGCGCTCGGCGACGGTGACCGCGAGCAGGATCGTCACCACCGTGACGAGGGGTGGGAATCCGATGAAGTTGGCGCCGAGGTTCACCGTCAGCCAGGCCATCCCCTCGCCGGTGAAGAGCCCGCGCACTGCGGTCTCCTCGTCGGCACCCGGGATGGTCACCGAGGTCCCGACGAGCTGGAGCACGGTGGAGAGCACCCCGACGATGAGGAACAGGCCGAGGAACAGCAGGAACGGGTCGGGCAGGCGGTTGCCGAGGCGCTCGACCGTGGCGAGCGCGCGGTCGGTGCGGGTCGTCGTCGTCGTGGTGCTCATGCTCAGCCCTCTCCGAAGTAGGAAGGGACGTCCACCGCCCCGCCGGCATCCTTGAAGTCCTGCGCCGCGGCGGCGCGCAGCTCTGGGTCGCACAGCCAGTCGGCGCTCACCGCGGCCAGCGCCCACGCGGAGTCGAGGACCACCCGGTCGGCCTCCTCGCTCACTGCTGCCTCCGCGAACTCGCGGGTGTGGAGCGAGATGTCGGCGTCGGTGATGCGGACCATCGCGTGCACGCCCGGCACCCGGTAGGAGACGTTGCCGAAGTCGGTCGACCCGGCGAACATCCGTGGCACCACCTCGGACGGCAGCACGGTGCGCCCGCGCTCGCCGTAGCGCGTGGTCCACGCTGCGGCCAGCGGACCGTTGCTGCGGACCGGGAGGTAGGCCGGCGACTCGTCCCAGGCGAGCCCGACGCCGCACCCGGTCATGAGCGCGGCCCCGCGGGCGATGTCGGCGATCCGGTCGCTGAGGACGGCGAGGCCCTCCGGGTGCTCGCTGCGGAGGTAGAACAACAGCTCGGCGTGCTCCGGGATCACGTTGGGACGCTCGCCGCCCGCCGTGACCACGCCGTGCACGCGGTCGGTCGGCGGCATCTGCTGGCGGTGCAGCCCGACCCCGGTGTACATGAGGTTGACCGCGTCGAGGGCGTTGCGGCCCATGAAAGGCTGCGCGGACGCGTGGGACGTGATGCCGGTGAACGTCGCCCGCAGCTGCCGGCGACCGAGGAACAGCGGCTCGGCGATGTCGTAGGTGAACGGGTGCACCATCAGCGCGGCGTCGATGTCATCGAAGGCGCCGTTCGCCGCCATGATCTCCTTGCCGCCACCGCCCTCCTCAGCGGGCGTGCCCAGCCAGACGACGCGGCCCGGCAGCCGGTCACCGAGCGCGGCGAGCGCGAGGAAGGCGCCGAGCCCTGCCGTGGCGATGATGTTGTGCCCGCAGCCGTGGCCGATGCCGGGGAGCGCGTCGTACTCGGAGAGCACCGCCATCGTCGGACCGTCCGCCGGCCCGGCCTCGGCCCGGAGCCCGGTGGCCAGGCCGTGCGCCTCGCGGGTCACTGCGATCCCGTGTGCCTCGACCAGGTCGGCCAGCGCCCCCGCCGAGCGGTGCTCCGCGAAGGAGACCTCGGGGTGCGCGGACAGGTCGTGGCTGGCCTCCAGCAGGGTCGGCCCGAGCTCGTCGACGGCCGTGCGCAGCGCGTCGAGGATCGCGGCGTCCGCTCCGGCGGTCGAGGCCTCGGGTGCGCGGGCCGTGCGGGCTCGGCGACGGGTCTCCTCGGCCAGGTGGCCGAGCAGGAACCCGTCCGGGCGGGTCGGTCGCGCGAGGTCGTCGCGGTCGTTCTGGGCGTCGGTCATCATGCAGCGTCCCTTCCCGTGGTGAGCGGGCCCGAGTGGGCGGCTGGTCCCGCGACGCTAGCACCGGCGACCGACCCTCGACCTCATCCCTCCGGCGGGGCCCACGTCCCCCTAGGCTGGGCGCATGGGCAAGCAAGAGGACTTCGTACTCCGGGCGCTCGAGGAGCGTGACGTCCGGTTCGTCCGGCTGTGGTTCACCGACGTCCTCGGCTTCCTCAAGAGCGTGAGCGTGGCCCCGGCCGAGCTCGAGAACGCCTTCGACGAGGGCATCGGCTTCGACGGCTCCGCCATCGAGGGCTTCGCCCGCGTCTACGAGTCCGACATGCTCGCCCACCCCGACGCGTCGACGTTCCAGCTCCTGCCGTGGCGCACGGGCGACGACGGCGGACCGGCCACCGCACGCATGTTCTGCGACATCGTCATGCCCGACGGCAGCCCGTCGTACGCCGACCCGCGCCATGTCCTCAAGCGGACGCTGAGCGCCGCCGCCGACAAGGGCTTCACGTTCTACACCCACCCCGAGATCGAGTTCTACCTGTTCAAGGACGTCCCCGGGAAGGGCGACGAGCCGGTACCGGTGGACCGCAGCGGGTTCTTCGACCACACGGCGCAGTCGCGCGGCGCCGACTTCCGCCGCGAGGCGATCACGATGCTCGAGGCGATGGGCATCTCGGTGGAGTTCAGCCACCACGAGGGCGGCCCGGGCCAGCAGGAGATCGACCTCAGGTACGCCGACGCGCTGACCACCGCCGACAACATCATGACCTTCCGCACCGTCATCCGTGAGGTCGCGTTGGGGCAGGGCACCTGGGCCACCTTCATGCCCAAGCCCTTCACCACCCACCCCGGGTCGGGCATGCACACGCACGTGTCGCTCTTCGAGGGCGACCGCAACGCGTTCTTCGAGGCCGGTGCCGAGTACCAGCTGTCGAAGACCGGTCGGCAGTTCATCGCCGGCATCCTGCGCCACGCCAGCGAGATCAGCGTCGTGACCAACCAGTGGGTCAACTCCTACAAGCGGCTGCTCGGCGGCGGCGAGGCGCCCTCGTCGATCTGCTGGGGCCACAACAACCGCTCGGCCATGGTGCGCGTCCCGATGTACAAGCCCAACAAGGGCCAGTCGACCCGCATCGAGCTGCGCACCATCGACGCCGCGTGCAACCCCTACCTCGCCTTCGCCGTCACCCTCGCCGCCGGCATGAAGGGCATCGAGGAGGGCTACCAGCTGCCGCGTGAGGCCGAGGACGACGTCTGGTCGCTCACCGAGCGCGAGCGCAAGTCGCTCGGCATCTCACCGCTGCCCAAGAGCCTGCACGACGCCATCGGGATCGCCGAGGACTCCGAGCTGCTCGCCGAGGCGCTGGGCGAGCACGTCTTCGACTTCTTCCTGCGCAACAAGCGCTCGGAGTGGGAGGAGTACCGCACCCAGGTCTCCGCCTACGAGCGCGACCGGATGCTCCCGGTCCTCTGAGCGCTCTCATGTGCGTCCGTGTCCTCGTCGTCGAGCACCAGGCGTCGTGCCCGCCGCACCTCGTGGGCCGGTGGCTGGAGGAGGCCGGCTGCAGGCTGTCGGTGTGCCGCCCCTACGCCGGCGACGCGCTCCCCGCGCTGACGGCGTACGACGCCGTGCTGGTGATGGGTGGCGACATGGGTGCCTACGACGACGAGCGGGCGCCGTGGCTGTCCGCGCTCAAGGCGCTCGTCCGCGACGCGGTCGACGCGTCCGTGCCTGCCCTGGGGATCTGCCTCGGCCACCAGGTGATGGCGGTCGCGCTCGGCGGCGAGGTGGTCACGAACCCGCGCGGCCAGACCGTCGGGCTGCAGCCGGTCGGCTGGAGCCCGGATGCTGCCACGGATCCGCTCTTCGGCGCCCGCGGCGGCGACGAGGTCACGATCCACTGGAACAACGACGTCGTGGTCGACATGCCGCCCGGTGGCGTCGTGCTCGCGCGGACCCCCGGGGGCGAGGTGCAGGTCGCCCGCTTCGCCGACTCCGCCTGGGGCATCCAGTCGCACCCCGAGGTCGACAGCGGCGTCGTCGCGGGCTGGGCGGACGAGGACCGCGACGACCTGGTCGCGCTCGGCCTCGACGAGCACGTCGTACTGGCCGAGATCAAGGACGCCGAGCACGCCCTCGCGTCGCACTGGCGGCCGCTGGTGCAGCGTTTCGCGGCGATCGCCGGGGAGCGGCGATGAGCACCGCGGGCGACTTCGTGCGCATCGGCTTCGTCGACGGACCGGCGGCCCTGCAGGGGATCGAGCGCCTCGGCGAGGCCAGGAAGCCGCTGACCGACAAGCTCGCCGCGAGCGCCGACCCCGACGCCGCGCTGGAGGGCCTGCTGCGGATGGTCGATGCGCTCGACGCCGCAGACGACGGCGCCGGCGCCGCGATGCTCCGCGAGGTGGCCGACGACGAGGGCACCGCGATGCGCCTCTGCACGGTGCTCGGGGCGAGCACCGCGCTGACCCACCACCTCGCGCGGCACCCCGACCACTGGCGCGAGCTGACCGACCCGACGCTCGGCACCACCCGGGCCGCTGCGTACGCCGTCCGCGAGGCGATGCTCACCGCTGTCGGCGCCGACCCGCACGCCGAGGTACCCGTGTCCGGCCTGCCGGACGCGGAGGCGGTGGACGCGCTGCGGGTGGAGTACCGCCGGATCCTGCTGCGCCTCGCCGCCCGCGACCTCGCCCACCACGTCGGGGTCGACGACGCGGCGGCCGAGATCTCCGACCTCGCGTCCGCCACCCTCGAGGCGGGGCTGGCCGTCGCCCGCGCCCGCGTGGAGTCGTACGACTCCGTCCGTCTCGCGGTCATCGCGATGGGCAAGTGCGGCGGCCACGAGCTCAACTACGTCTCCGACGTCGACGTGATCTTCGTGCACGAGGCGGCTCTGCTCGATTCGGGAGAGGGTGCTGGCGAGGGCACCGCGCTGCGGGCCGCGACCCAGCTGGCGTCGCACCTGATGCGGATCTGCTCCGACCACACCCGTGAGGGCACGATCTGGCCGGTCGACGCCAACCTGCGCCCCGAGGGCAGCCAGGGCCCGCTGACCCGGACGCTCGCCAGCCACCGGGGCTACTACGAGAAGTGGGCGAAGACCTGGGAGTTCCAGGCGCTGCTCAAGGCGCGTCCGGTCGCCGGCGACCTCGCGCTCGGCCGGGAGTACGTCGCGATGATCGAGCCCCTCGTGTGGAGCGCCGCGGAGCGCGACGGCTTCGTCGCCGACGTGCAGGCGATGCGGCGCCGCGTCGTCGACAACATCCCCGCCGCCGAGGCCGACCGCCAGATCAAGCTCGGATCCGGCGGCCTGCGCGACGTCGAGTTCGCCGTCCAGCTGCTGCAGCTCGTGCACGGTCGCGCCGACCGCACACTCCGCGCGGGCGCCACGCTGAGCGCGCTCGCGGAGCTGATCGACGGCGGCTACGTCGGCCGCGAGGACGGCGAGAAGCTCCGCGAGGCCTACTCCTTCCTCCGCACGCTCGAGCACCGGATCCAGCTGCACCAGCTGCGGCGTACGCACGTGCTGCCCGCCGACGACGCGTCGCTGCGCCGGCTGGGCCGCTCGCTCGGGCTGTTCTCCGAGCCGGCCATCCAGCTCGACAAGCTGTGGAAGTACCACCGCCGCGAGGTCCGCCGGCTCCACGAGAAGCTCTTCTACCGTCCGCTGCTCGGCGCCGTCGCCAAGCTGCCCGGCACCGAGGCGCGGCTGTCGCTGGAGGCCGCCGAGGCGCGGCTCGCCGCCCTGGGGTACGCCGACCCGAAGGCCGCGCTGCGCCACCTCGAGGTGCTGACGAGCGGGGTCTCGCGCACCTCCGACATCCAGCGGACGCTGCTGCCGGTGCTGCTCGAGTGGTTCGCCGACTCGCCCGATCCCGACGCCGGGCTCTTCGGCTTCCGACGGATCAGCGAGAGCCTGGGCCGGACGCCGTGGTACCTCACGATGCTGCGCGACGAGGGCGAGGTCGCCCAGCGGCTGGCGCACGTCCTCGGCACCTCGCGCTACGCCACCGACCTGCTCGAGCGCGAGCCGCAGGGCGTGAAGATGCTGGGGGAGTCGCTCGTCCCGTTGAGCGCGGAGGCGGCGCTGGCGGAGATGCAGGCGCTGACCGAGCGCGCCGAGACGCCGGAGGCCGCGGTGGTGGCGGTGCGGGGCGTACGCCGCCGCGAGCTGCTGAGGATCGCGTGCGGCGAGCTCGTGGCCGGGACCGACGTGGCGCTCGTGGGGCAGGGGCTGAGCCGGCTGACCGACGCGACGCTGCAGGCGACGCTCGACATCGCGACCGAGTCGGTGCGGACGCAGCGCTCGCTGGACTCCGCGCCCGCGAGGATCGCGGTGATCGCGATGGGGCGCTACGGCGGGTTCGAGCTGTCCTACGGCTCGGACGCCGACGTGATGTTCGTGCACGACCCGGTCGAGGGCGTCGAGGCGCAGGTCGCCTCGTCGTACGCCACTGCCGTCGTCGCGGAGGTGCGGCGGCTGCTGTCGCTGCCGGCGAGCGACCCGCCGCTGGAGGTCGACCCCGACCTGCGGCCGGAGGGCAAGAACGGCCCGATGGTGCGCACGGTCGAGTCCTACGCGGCGTACTACGAGAAGTGGTCGCACGTGTGGGAGTTCCAGGCGCTGCTGCGCGCCGACGCGGTCGCCGGCGACGCCGACCTGCGGGCGCGCTTCACCGAGCTGATCGACCCGCTCCGCTTCCCGGCCGGGGGGATCTCGCAGGACGACGTCATCGAGGTACGCCGGATCAAGGCGCGCGTCGACAACGAACGGCTGCCGCGCGGCGCCGACCGGCAGACGCACCTGAAGCTGGGGCGCGGGGGACTGGCCGACGTCGAGTGGACCGTCCAGCTGCTGCAGATGCGGCACGCGGGCACGGTCGAGGCGTTGCGGACGCCGCAGACCCTGCCCGCGCTGGAGGCCGCTGCCGAGGCCTCGCTGATCTCGTCCTCCGACGCCGCGACGCTGGCCGAGGCGTGGCGGCTGGTCTCGCGCGTGCGGAACGCGGTGACGCTCGTGCGCGGGAAGCCGGCCGACCAGCTGCCCCGCGACGCGCAGGAGCGGGCGGCGGTGGCGCGGGTGCTCGGCTACGCGCAGGGCTCGTCGGACCAGATGGTCAACGACTACCTCCGCACCACGCGGCGGGCGCACAGCGTGGTCGAGCGCGTGTTCTGGGAATGAAGAACACTGGTTCATCAACCCGAAGATAAGTTATGATCTTCAGATGAACGATATGAAGGACAGTCCTTCAGTCACGGTGATCGGTGACCTGGTCGGCTCACGCCGGAGCGTCGACCGCGTCGCCGTGCACGCGCGCTTCGAGGAGGCGGTCGCCGCGATCAACGCGGACTTCGGCCTCCCGGTGCCGTTGCGGATCGGCCTCGGTGACGAGTTCCAGGGCATCTTCGCCAGCCTCGGTGATGCCGTGGCCGCGACGCTGCGGCTCCGGCTCGCGCTGCTGCCGGACGTCGACGTGCGCCAGGGCATCGGCTGGGGCCGGGTCCAGGTGCTGTCGGAGGAGCCGCGCGTCGAGGACGGCCCCGGCTGGTGGGCCGCCCGCGCGGGGATCGAGACCGTCGAGGCGTACGAGCGCAAGGCGCCGCTGCGCGCGGTGCGGACGGCGTACGTCGCCTCGGACGGCGAGGCCGGACCCAGCGCGGCGCTGGTGAATGCCGCCCTGATGGCGAGGGACCAGCTCGTCACCGGCCTGTCGGAGCGTTCGATGTCGGTGCTGGATGGTCTGCTGAGGGGGAGGCAGCAGCAGGAGATCGCCGACGAGCTGGGCATCAGCCCGTCGGCGGTGTCACAGCGGATCCGCGCGGACGGGATCGGCGTGCTGCTGGCGACGGACGAACTGGTGCGGGGACTGTGAGAGGAGAGGTGCGATGAGCTGGCTCGGGATCCTGCTGATCGGCTTCGCCGTGACCGACCTGGTCCACGCGGTGCGCCGCGTGCGCTTCCTCCCCGAGTGCGCCGGCGCGCTGGTCTCCCTGGCGATCGGCCTGCTCGCCGGTCTCACGTCGGGTCGCGACGTGCTCGCGCTCTTCGCCATCGCTGCCCTGGTCCTGGCGTGGGGATCCGCGGTGACGTGGGGCTTCGGTCACTCCGGACCGGCGTGGCTGCCGCTCGCCGTCTTCGTCGTCGCGGTGTCCTCGGCGGTCGCGGTCTCCGGTCTCGCGCCGTCCGCCGGCGGGCCGTTGGGTTCGTGGTTGTCCTCCGTGACGCTGCCCGCCCTGGGTTCGGTGTCGCCGGACCGCTTCCTCCTCGTGCTCGGCGCCTTCGGCATCCAGCTCTCGACCGGCAACGTCCTCGTCCGCCTCGTCCTCAAGTCGACCCGCACCATCAACCCCGGTGCCGACGGAGCGATGCCGCGCACTCCTCTCAAGGGCGGGCGCCTGCTCGGCCCCCTCGAGCGCGTCTTCATCCTCGCGCTCGCGCTGGGTGGTCAGGTGACTGCGGCGTCCGTCGTGGTCGCCGCCAAGGGCCTGCTCCGCTTCCCCGAGCTGTCGTCGCGGCGCGACCAGGAGCGGATCCACCAGCTGACCGAGTACTTCCTGCTCGGGTCCTTCGTGTCCTGGCTCGTCGCGCTGGGGTCGTACGTGCTGCTGGCGTGAGGTGGGCTCGGCACGCTCAGACCGGCTCAGGCTCGACGCGCGGCCAACGAATTACACGATTGATCTTCACTCATCGGCGTGGCGCGCTTGACTAAACGCCCATACGATCACTCATCGTGCAACAACAGCCTCATTGGTCACACCCGTCACAGCGGCCTCCCGCCCCGCTCGCGCTCCGGCGCTGGGTGCTGCGTGCTGCCCGCGCGACCAAGGTGATCATCGGCGTTTTCGCGCTCCTTGTCCTCGTCCTGCCGACCACCGCCGGGAAGATCAGCCTGACCGCGACGTCGACGTACCTCTGCTCCGGCTGGATCGGCTGCCCGGACGGCGGGTACGGGGACGGCGGCTATGGCAAGGCGTCGTCGACGATGTACTGGAAGATGTTCAGTGGGCACAACTGCACCAACTACGTCGCGTACCGGCTGATCCAGTCGGGGATGCCGAACGTCCGGCCCTGGTCGGGCAGCGGCAACGCCTCCAACTGGGGCGTGGCGATGGCGAGCATCACCGACCAGACCCCCACGGTCGGGTCCGTCGCCTGGTACAAGCCGGGCGTCACGCCGGCCGGCTCCAACGGCCACGTCGCCTACGTCGAGCAGGTCATCTCCGACACCGAGATCGTCGTCTCGGAGGACTACTGGGGCGGGAACTTCCACTGGCGGCGCATCACCAAGGTCGGTGGCGGCTGGCCCTCCGGATTCATCCACTTCAACGACCGCGTCGTGGCGCCCACGGCCGCTCCCGCCATCGTCGGGACCCCCGCGGTCGGTGCGCCGCTCGAGGTCGCGCCCGGCGCGTGGAGTCCCACCCCCAGCAGCGTCACCGTCCGCTGGCTCGCCGACGGTGCCGCCATCCCGGGCGCCACGGCAACCAGCTACGTCCCGACACCCGACGTGAAGGGCAAGGCCCTGACCGCCGAGGTGACGGCCCAGCTGGACGGCTATGCCGCCGGCCAGGCGAAGCTCGCCACCGCTCCCGTCGCCCCCGGCGTCTTCCAGCCGGCCGAGGTGCCGACGATCCAGGGTGTCGCGGAGGTCGGTCAGACGCTGACGCTCACCAACTCGTCGTGGTCGCCGCAGCCGGCGAAGGTCACCACCCAGTGGTACGCCGACGGAGTGGCCATCGCGGGGGCCACGGGGTCGTCGCTCGTCCTGACCCGCGACCACATCGACCGGCGCATCACCGCACGCGTCCAGGCGAGCGCGAGCGGCTACCGCAAGTCGAAGTCGACCGCGCCCGAGACCGGGCCCGTCCTCGCCAAGCCCGTCGTGATCACGAGCCCGTCCCGCGTGAAGGGCACGCCACAGGTGGGGAGCCGGCTCGTCGCGAAGGTCGGGAGCCTCAAGCCCACCGACGCGAAGGCCACCTACTCCTGGTTCCGGGACGGCAAGCGCATCGCCAGGACGTCCAAGCCCGTCTACACCGTGCGCCGGGCGGACCTCGGCCGCGCCCTGGCGGTCCAGATCACCCTGTCCCGCAAGCACTTCCGAGACACCACGGAGTCCGTCGCCGTGGCAGCCGTGACGACGGTCCCCAAGGTGAAGGTGCGTTCCGAAGCGACGAAGAAGCGCGTCGTGGTCGACATCCGCGTCAAGGCGCCGGGAGCCCGCAAGCCGGACGGCGCGATCACCGTCAGCATCGGGAAGCGCGCGGTCGAGGCCCAGGTCGTCGGCGGAGTGGCGCGGGTCGTCGTCCGCGGCGCGAAGGCGGGCACGAGGCCGGTGGTCGTGCGCTACGCGGGGACGGACCTGGTGCAACCGGCAGTCACCCGGTCGAGCGTCATCGTCCCGCGGTAGCCCTCAGAACACCGTCCAGTCCGAGTAGGTCGTGAACGCGTCGAGCGCAGCCAGCCCGGCGGCCGACGACCCCGACGGTCCGAGCGTCGGGCTCCACACGCACGCCACGCCGCGGTCGGGGATGACGGCCAGGATCCCGCCGCCGACGCCGGACTTGGCCGGTAGGCCGACGCGGTAGGCGAACTCGCCCGCGGAGTCGTACGTGCCGCAGGTGAGCATCACGGCGTTCACCCGCTTCGTCTCACGTGGGCTGAGCAGCTGGGTGCCGTCGGAGAGGACGCCGTCGCGGGCGAGGAAGAGGCCGGCGAGGGCGAGCTCGCGGCAGGTCATCGACAGCGCGCACTGGGCGACGTACTGGTGGATGACGTCGTTGACGGTGGACTCGAGGTTGCCGTAGCTGGCGAGCAGGTGCGCGACGGCGAACGTGCGGTGGCCGGCCTCGAGCTCCGAGCGCGCCACCTCACCATCGCTGTCGACATCGGGCCGGCCGCTCTCGCGCCGCATCAGGTCGCGGAGCGTGCCGCTCGCGTCGCCGGTCATCGCGTGGAGCCGGTCGGTGACGACGAGGGCGCCGGCGTTGATGAAGGGGTTGCGCGGGCGACCCGCCTCCTGGTCGAGCTGGAGGAAGGAGTTGAACGGGTCGCCCGACGGCTCGCGGGACACGCGCCTCCAGATCTCCTCGCCCTCGGCGGCGACGACCAGCGCGAGCGTGAAGACCTTGCTGATGCTCTGCACGGAGAAGGGCACGTCCGCGTCCCCGATGACGTGGACGTCGCCGTCGCACGAGGCGATCGCCATGCCGAACTGGTGCGGGTCCACCGACGCCAGGCTCGGGATGTACGTCGCCAGCTGGCCGCGGCCGACCTCGGGTGCGGCGGCTTCCCGTGCGCGCTGCAGCGCGTCCTCGATCCTCACGCGTCCTCCGTTCCACTGGTGAGCCGCTCCATCGCCGCCAGCACCGAGCCCGAAGACTCGATCCACACGAAGTGGCCGGCACCGGGGACGACGTACGACCATCCTCCGGGGATGCGGTCCGCGGTGTCCGTGCCGGCGGTCGTGGGCATCGGGCTGCCCTCGCCGACGAGCACACCGACCGGGACGGCGATGGACGGCAGTGCGGCCTCGAGCTCGGGCCCGCGGGCGATGATCTCGCCCCACAGGCCCGCGCTCGATCCCGGGGCCATCCGGACCGGCGGCATCTCCGGCGCGGTCGCGGGATCGGCGAAGTAGGAGGGCCAGAGCAGTCGCAGCTGCTCGACCTCCTCGTCGAGGGACAGGCCCTCCGTCTCCTCCTTGGCGGCCAGCTCCTCCAGCCGGGGGACGCTCTCCTGCTCCAGGCGGGCGACCAGCTCGGCGCCGAACGCTGCCGCTCCGCCGTCGCCCACCGCCCCGAGCGGGTCGATCGCGAGGACGCCGGCCAACCGGTCCGGGATCGCGGCGGCCGCGTGGAAGGCGAGGTGGCCGCCCCACGAGTGGCCCAGCAGGTACGCCGTCCTCCAGCCGAGGGCATCGAGCACTGCCGTGATGTCGGCGACGGCCTCGGCGATCGTGAAGTCGCCGTCGACGGCCGACGGCGCCAGGCCGCGCTGCTGGAAGGTCGCGACCCGGCAGCGACGGGCGATCTCGGCCACCACGTCGTCCATGTACTCGAAGCCCAGACCGGGCCCGCCGTGCAGCACGAGGACGGGCGGGCCGTCGCCGGTCGCCCAGCCCGCGAGCTCGCCCGACGAGGTGGCTGCCGTGAACGGTGTCTGCTCCATTCCGCGGACACTAGGGCCTCCCCGCGCAGCGTGGGGCGCCTGGCGGGATCGGAGGCCTTCCCGAGTACCGGCCCCCGGTGCCATGCTCCTCAGATGAGCCTGGATCCGGTCGAGACCAACCCCGACCACTACACGGTGATCTTCGAGAACGACCGCGTGCGAGTGCTCGAGTACGTCGACACGCCCGGCACCGTCACCACTCCTCATGCCCACCCCGACAGCGTGATGTACACCCTGTCTTCGTTCCGCCGGCGACTCGTCCAGGGAGACGCGCAGCGTGACGTTGACCTGCAGACGGGCACCGTCGGTTGGCTCCCCGCGCAGGAGCACCACGGCGAGAACATCGGCGAGACTCCGACCCACGCCATCTTCGTGGAGCTCAAGGACTCGTCGCCACGACCGGCGGGCGGTGACCTCGGACCCCGCCTGTGACGACGTGCCGTTCGCCGGGTGGCGCCTCGACGGACGACTCCGGCTTGGTGGGTCATCGGGCTGGTGGTGCTGCTGACGGTGGTTGAGAAGGTGGTGCAGCGACGCACGACGGCGCGGAGCGGGTGATGCGCCGGGCTCCGCAGCAGACCGCGGTTCAAGGTGCACATCTGGGCGGTGCCCGACGTAGACCGGGTGCGCCTCGTGGGCGCCCCAGACGCGTGCCAGCGTGGGTCGCTCCTTCACTTCGTGAGCCGCGAACCGTCCACAGGTAGCGCCGAACCGCTGTTGTCCACAGGATTCTGTCCGGTGCCCCGGGGTTGTCGGTGGTGGTGCGGAGGCTGGGTTCCATGTCAGCCGTCCAGCACTCCGAGGAGCACCGGGTCACCGCGGTGGCGCGGGGTCTCCGCGCGGAGCTCGCCCATGTGGCCGGTACGCCGCTGTGGTCGATGTCGGCCGCTGACGCGGGCGATGCGCTGGTGCTGCTGACGCAGGCGCGGAGCCAGCTCGACGCGTTGCTGATGCGGGTGCTGCAGCAGGCGACCGCGGTGGCGACCGGCTCCGACGTCGGGCTGAAGCCCACCGCGTGGTGGGCGACCACGACGCGCACGACGCGGGCGGAGGCGCACCGGGTGGCACACCTGGCTGCTGCGCTGGAGCGGCACGGGGACGTGGCGGCTGCGCTGGCGTCCGGTGACGTCCGGACCGATCAGGCCCGCGTGATCGTGGACGCAGTGGACGCACTGCCCGACGAGGTGCCGGAGGTGGGTGGTGGGGGACGCGGCGCGGTTCCTGCTGGAGAAGGCGGTCGAGCACGACGCGAAGGCGTTGCGGGTGCTGGGGCGTCGGGTGCTGGAGGTCGTGGACCCGGCGGCCGCGGACGCGGAGGAGGCACGCCGGCTGGAGGCGGAGGAGGCCGATGCGCGGGCGCGGGCGTCCTTCGTGATGGTCGACGACGGCCACGGCAGCTCGCACGGCCGGTTCACGATCCCGACGCTGCACGCCGACATCCTGCGCAAGCACCTGATGGCGATCGGGTTCCCCAGCCGGTGCGCCCGCGATGTGACCTCGTCTGACGCGCCGCACCAGGCTCCGACGAGCCGAGCAGTGACGAAGCACCGGATGGGGTCGGCGTTCATGGACTACCTCGAGTCCCGTCCCGAGGGCTCGGTGCCGTCCGCGGGTGGGGTGCCTGCGACGGTGGTGGTGACGATGGACCTGGGGACCTTGATGGGTGGGCTGAAGGCGGCCTCCTTGGACACCGGGTCGCGGATCAGTGCAGGAGAGGCGCGCCGGATCGCGTGCCGCGCCGGGATCATTCCGATCGTGCTGGGTGGCGCGTCGGTGGTGCTGGATGCCGGTCGCAGGCGCAGGTTCCACTCCGAGACCCAGCGGATCGTGATGGGGGTCCGTGACGGCGGTTGCACTGCGGCTGGTTGCGACCTGCCGCCCGCGTTCTGCCACGCCCACCACGACGAGGTGCCGTGGTCCCGCGACGGCGGCACGAGCGTCGAGAAGGGCCGCCTGCTCTGCCCCCAGCACCACCGGCTCATCCACGACCCGGCCTTCCAGCACTCGCTCGACAAGCACGGCCAGGTGAAGTTCAGCAGGCGGACGTGACGGAGCCTCGGACGTGACGAGACAGCGGACGGAGGGGAGCGGTGTGCTGCAGCCGAGCTCTAGTCGGCGTTCCGGGCGACGTCGAGATGGTGCGCCATGGCCTCGCCCAGCGAGACGGTGTCCACGGCGACGGTCACGATCGTCGCGCCGGCGGCGGCGTACGCCAGCGCGTCCTCTCCGTTGTAGGCGTGCACGCCGACCGGCACCTTCGCGGCCACGGACCTTGCGACGATGGACGACAGGACGGCGCGCAGGTCGTCCTTGCGATCCACGCCGTTCAGGCCGAGGGAGAGCGAGAGGTCGCCCGGGCCGACGTAGATGCCGTCCAGCCCCTCCACCGCCAGCAGGGCGTCCAGGTCGTCGAGCGCGCTCGCGGTCTCCACCATGAGGATCACCAGGGGCTGGTCGGATCCTCCGGAGAGCCTGCCGATGGAGCGGGCGCCGTCGGGCGCGTACCGAGCAGAGGCGACGACCTCGCGGGCGTGGTCGGCGTCGCGGATGTTGGGCACGATGACGCCGCACGCGCCGAGGTCGAGCGGCCGTCCGACATCGGCGAACGACGAGCTGCGGGTGCGCACCAGCGGCACCGAGCCCATCGCCCGGATCGCCGCAGCGATGCCCGGGAGGTCCGTCTCGGAGGCCGCGCCGTGCTGCAGGTCGACGACGACGTGGTCGGCCCCCGTGCGCGCGAGGACCTCGGCGGTCACGACACCGGGGAGCAGGCTCCACAGACCGTGGGAGGGCAGGCCGTCGGCCCATCGCTGGCGCAGGTCGAGCTCGTTCGTCATGGCTCCAGTCTCCTCACAGGCGCAGCACGCGGCCGGCGATGACGAGGTGCACCTCGTCGCAAGCGGCGGCGACGCGCTGGTTGACGACGCCGAGGAGGTCGCGGAAGAGGCGACCGGAGCGGTGCTCGGGGACGATCCCGAGGCCCACCTCGTTGGTGACGACCACGACGTCGTGGTCGCACCCGCGAAGCGCGTCGACGACCTCGTCGGTCCGGGTCACCACCATCGCGTGGACGCTGTCGCTGTCGTGCTCCCAGGCGCCGGCGTCGTCGATCAGGGCGGTGAGCCAGGTGCCGAGGCAGTCGACGAGGACGGGTCGGTCGGCGTCGCGGACCGAGGCGGCGACGTCCCGGGTCTCGAGCGTCGACCACGACGCCGGGCGTCGGGCGAGGTGGGCGGCGATGCGGGCAGCCCAGTCGGGATCGGCCTCGGCATCCGGCGTGGGGCCGGGAGCGAGGTAGGTGGCGGCCTCGTCGCCGAGGAGGGCCTCGGCGTGGGTGGACTTGCCGGACCGTACGCCGCCGGTGACCAGGATCCGCATGGCGGCGATCCTGTCAGAGGCGGTTCCCCGGCCGGGCGGGCACACCCGATGCGGAGCACGACGCGTCACCAGGCATCAGACGGTGGCGGCCGCCAGCACCAGCACGGCGAAGGAGATCTCGACCGCCGCGCCCAGGACGTCGCCGGTGATCCCGCCGAGGCGGCGTACACACCGGAAGACCAGCGCGACGACCGCAGCGACCATCAGGACCAGCCCGGCCAGCAACGGCCAGGCCGAGCCGAGGACGACGCCGGCGAGGACGACGAGCACCGCGGCGAGGACGAGCGAGGCTGTCGCTCCGACGACCGGCACGGCGCCGATGTGGGTGGCGCCGAGACCGTCCGCCCGGGCCGCGGGGACGCCGCGTACACAGGCGAGCGGCAGGCAGACGCGGGACGCACAGACCAGCAGTCCGACGGCGAGCCAGCCGTGCTCGTGGCGTACGACCGCGGTGAGGCCGGCGGCCTGCACCCCGGCGACCAGCACGACCGCCACGACGCCGGCGGGTCCGACCGGACCCGTGCGCATCACCTCGAGCGATCGCTCGGGTGTGTAGGACGCGGTCAGTCCGTCGGCGGTGTCGGCGAGACCGTCCCAGTGGAACGCCCGGGTGCCGAGGGCGAGCGCCAGCAGGACGACGTACGCCGTCGCGAGGGCCGGCAGGTCGAACCAGTCGCCCGCGAGCACGACCAGCGCGGCGGCGAGGCCGAGGGGAGCCACCGCGAGCGGCGCGAGGAGCATCGCCCACCCCGTGACCGAGCGATCGACCCGCGCGGGTGGCGGCACGCGGACGGCGGTGAGGGTGCCGGTCGCGAGGAGCCAGGCGTCGCGCAGGATCACGGAGGCAGGCTCACTCGGGAAGGATCTCGCTGAGCAGCGCCACGTCGCGCAGCACCGCGATCCCCGAGCGGAGGAGGGGCAGCGCGGCGACCGCGCCCGAGCCCTCGCCGAGCCGCATGCCGACGTCGAGGAGAGGCTCGAGGCCGAGGGACTTCAGCGCATGGGTCTGGGCGGGCTCGGTCGAGCGGTGCCCGGCGACCCACCACGCGGACGCGCCCGGCGCGAGGGCCTCCGCGACCACTGCGCACGCGACGGACATGAGGCCGTCGAGGACGACGGGAGTGCCGCGGCGCGACGCCTCGACGAGGAAGCCGACCGTCGCGGCGAGGTCCGCGCTGCCGAGC
Source organism: uncultured Actinomycetota bacterium (assembly GCA_963791365.1). Classification (GTDB taxonomy): domain Bacteria; phylum Actinomycetota; class Actinomycetes; order Propionibacteriales; family Nocardioidaceae; genus Nocardioides. The sequence continues at coordinate 50,871 of CAWBSG010000011.1, forward strand.
GCGGTGAGCAGGTCGACCGGATCCGAGGCGCGACCCTCGGCGCGGGCGAGCGCGGCGGCGACCACGTCACGCTTGCGCAGCCAGCCCTCGTCGTCGATGCCGGTGCCGCGGCCGGTGACCTCGTCGGCGGGAAGCCCGAGCGATGCGGCGACGAGTGCGGCGGCCGGGGTGGTGTTGCCGATGCCGAGGTCGCCGGTCATCAGCAGCTGCGCGCCGTCGTCGGCCAGGTCGCCGGCGATCGAGGCTCCCAGCTCGAGCGCCCGACCAGCCTCGGAAGGTGTGAGGGCGTCCTCGAGGTGGATCGCTCCCGACCCCCGCCGGACCTGGTGAGCGGTGACGGACGTGGGCAGGTCGGACAGGTCCGCGTCGACCGCGACGTCGTACACCGTCACGGCGACGCCGTGCTCGCGTGCGAGCGCTGAGACGCCCGCCCGACCGGACACGATCGTGCGGACCATCGCCTCGGTGACGGCGGAGGGGTACGCCGAGACGCCATGGGCGGCGACACCGTGGTCGCCGGCGAACACCGCGAGGCGTACGTCGGTCAGGGGCTCCGGCGGCACCGATCCCTGGCACGCCGCCAGCCAGGCGCCCAGCTCACCGATCCGCCCGAGGGCACCGGGCGGGGTCGCGAGGTCGGCGAGTCGCTCGTGGGCGAGGGCGAGGACGTCCGGGGAGGGCGGAGCGATGCGGGGCGTGCGGTCCATGGCGGCGCCAGCCTAGGGCAGGCTGTGCCCGTGCCCGGCCACTCCGTCCTGCAGCTGCCGGTGCCGGCGCTCGAGGAGTGGGTGCGGACGCGGACGGCCCACTACGACGAGGGATTCGTCTCCGCCGACCCGCGCTTCGGGCACGCGCACATCACCGCGCTCGGACCGTTCGACCGCGATCCGCCGGACGACGCCCGCAGCACGATCGACGCCATCGCCGGATCAACGCCCAGGATCACGGTCCGGCTCGCACGACTCGGCCGGTTCCCCAACGGGATCATCCACCTCGTTCCCGACCCGGCACACGAGCTGCGCGACCTCACGAGGCGGCTGGTCGAGGCCTTCCCCGACCACCCGCCGTACGGCGGCGAGTTCGGCGACGACGTGCAGCCGCACCTCACCGTCGACGCCGCCTCCGACACGGTCGACCTCGCCTCGACCGCCGGGCTGCTGCGCGACGTCGTGCCCGTCGACGTCGTGCTCGACCGGCTCCAGCTCGCGTGGTGGGAGTCGGGGAACTGCCACGTGGTGGCGGAGTGGCCGCTCGGGGGCTGAGCGCGACGTGGCAGGATCGCGGCATGGCTGCTTGGGCACACCTCGAGATCACCGTCGACGACCAGGGCAACGTGGAGGTCGGCGGCTACAACGCCGACCCCGAGGCGCTCGTCGCCGACACCGAGTCGTGGGAGGACCTGCTGACCTCCCTCGGCATCAACGGCTGGGAGCTGGTGCAGGTGATCCCCGGCGTCGAGACGACGTACTGGTTCAAGCGCCACTCCTGATGAGCGAGCTCCACGACCGGTTCCGGGCGGCGATGGCCGCCGCCGACTCGATCTTCTGGCGACCGCAGTCGTCACCGGCGGAGATGTTCCGAGAGCTCGCGGCCTACGCCGAGGAGCACGGGACCGAGTGGGACAGGTACGGCGAGCGCGGGCCGGTCGCGGAGCTCGAGGGCCGGGTCGCCGAGCTCCTCGGCAAGCCCGCCGCGGTGATGTTCCCGAGCGGCGTGATGGCGCAGCAGGCGACCCTGCGGGCGTGGTGCGACCGCTCCGGCTCGCGACGCGTCGCGCTGCCCGACCTCTCCCACCTGCTGCACCACGAGCAGGACGGACCGCGGCGCGTGCTCGGCCTGGAGCTCGAGCACCTCACGACCGGCCGCGAGACGCCGACGGCGGAAGCGCTGGGCAGGGTCGGCGGCCGACTCGGCGCCGCCATGGTCGAGCTGCCCCTGCGTGACGCCGGCTGCCTGCTGCCGACCTGGGACGAGCTGGCCGAGCTGTCCACGGCGGCCCGCGAGCGCGGCGTACCGCTGCATGCCGACGGCGCGCGGATCTGGGAGTCGGTGCCGCACTGGGACAAGACCCTCGCCGAGGCGGCCGGCCTCTTCGACTCGATGTACGTCTCGCTCTACAAGGGCCTCGGCGGCTCGAGCGGCGCGCTCGTGGCGTGCCCGGAGGACCTCGCCGGCGAGCTCCGCTCGTGGCGCCAGCGGATGGGCGGCACGATCTTCTCGATGACCACCGCCGCCGTCGGCGGGCTGAAGGGGCTCGACGACCACCTGACGACGTTCGGCGACTACCGCGCCTGGGCGATCGAGCTCGCGGCCGCGCTGCACGAGAGGGGCATCCGCACCTTCCCCGAGGTGCCCCACATCGCGACGTTCCTGGCGTACGCCGAGGGCAGCGCCGACGCGGTCAACGAGAAGGTCGTGGCCTTCACCGAGCAGCGCAGGGTCGTCCCCTGCGGGATGTGGCAGGACGCGGAGGTGCCGGGCTGGGTGGTGACCGAGCTGACCTGCTACGAGAGCGCGGCGAGCCGCGACCCCGCCGAGGTGGCCGAGCTGGTGGCCGAGGCACTCGCTACTGTCCTCCCGTGAGTGCACAGGCCCCCTCCGCGGTCATCCTCGTCCGCGCGACCAGCTTCGTCCCCAACCCGGCGACCGCCGCGGACAACGCCTTCCAGTCCGACGCCCCGGCCGGTCAGTCGGACGAGGCGACGTCGGCCCACGCGCTGGCCGAGATGGACGCCCTCGCGGCCGCCCTCCGCGCGGTCGGCGTACGAGTCCACGTCTTCGACGACGACGACCACACGCGCCCCGACAGCGTGTTCCCCAACAACTGGCTCTCGACCCACGCCGGCGGCACCGTCGCGGTCTACCCGATGTATGCCTCCAACCGGCGCCACGAGCGCCGCCACGACGTGCTGGAGATGCTCAAGTCGGAGTACCGCGTCCAGGCGATCATCGACTACTCCGGCCTCGAGCCCGACGGCATCTTCCTCGAGGGCACCGGCGCGATGGTGCTCGACCACATCTCGCGGGTGGCGTACACGGCTCGCAGCCACCGCGCCGACGCCGCCGTGCTGGAGCGCTTCTGCACCGACTTCAACTACGAGCCGATGGCCTTCGACGCGGTCGACTCCGACGGCGTGCCGGTCTACCACACCAACGTCATCGCCTGCGTCGGCACGCACGTCGCGATGATCGCCCTCGGGATGATCCCCGACGAGGACCGCCGCGAGCAGGTGCGCGAGCGCCTCGCGGTCACCGGCCGCACGATCATCGAGCTCACCGAGGAGCAGATCCGCGAGTTCGCCGGCAACGCCGTCGAGCTGTGCGGTCGTACGCCGGAGGGCAGGCGCCGCTACGTGATGACCATGTCCGCCCGGGCCAGGGCGTCGCTGCGACCCGACCAGGTGGCTGCGATCGAGGAGTCGTGCGAGATCCTCGCCGTCGACATCCCGTCGATCGAGCTCGCCGGCGGGTCGGTGCGGTGCATGATCGCCGGCGTCCACCTCGACCACCGGCCCAAGCAGCTGCCGGAGCCCGGTGAGAACGTCGTCGCGATCAACGAGGACAACCCGGTCACGCCCGACGGACGCTTCGTCGCGATGGACTACGCCTGACCCGTCGTGCGTGACGGAACCCCACCGCCGACGGCGGTGTAGACACGGTGCTGGGACCTTTCCGGACTGGACGGGAGCGACGATCAGCGCCGACGACGAAGCCACCAGTGATGCCGACCTGATCGGCCGCGTGCGCGACGGTGACACCGACGCGTACGCCGTGCTGGTGCGCCGTCATGCGCCGATCGCGATGCGGACCGCGGCACTGCTCGGTGCCGGGCGCGACAGCGAGGACGTGGTGCAGGAGGCGTGGGTGAAGGCGTACCGATCGCTCGACTCGTTCCGGCGCGACCGGCCGTTCCGGCCGTGGCTGTTGCGGATCGTGGCCAACGAGGCCCGCAACGCCCACCGCTCGTCCACGCGTCGCACGGCCCGCGAGGACCGGAGCGCGCGGATGCAACCGGCCGAGCTGATCGACCCGTCGGTCGAGGTCGTCGACCGGGACGCGAAGGAGCGGCTGCTGGCCGCCGTCGCCACGCTGCCCGACAAGCTCGGCCACGTCGTCGTGTGCCGCTACCTCCTCGACCTCGACGAGGCGTCGACGGCGGTCGTCCTCGGCCTGCCCAGGGGGACCGTGAAGTCGCGGCTGAGCCGGGGCATCGCCCGGCTGCGCGACGACCTCGCCACCACGATCGAGGAGGTGGACCATGCCTGAGACGCTGGAGGACCAGCTGGCCGACCTCGGCCGGGCCGTGCACGTGCCCGTGCCGGAGGGCCTCGAGGTGGCGGTGATGGCGAGGGTCGCCGCGGCGCCGACCCGCAGCCCGTGGCACCGGTGGCGGCGTTGGCTGGCCGGACTGCTGATCGGCCTGCTCGGCGCTGGTGTCGTGGCGTCCCCGGTGGGCGCGTCGATCCGCGAGTGGTTCGGGCTGCCGGGCGTCTCGGTGACGACCGGCGACGACCCGGTCACGGAGACGCCGACAGTGCCTCCCGCCACTGGCAACGCGGGCCTCGGGCGGGCGGGCGACCTCGCCGGCTTCACCCCGGTCGTGCCCGAGGCGCTGGGGGCGCCGGAGCACGTCGAGGTGTCCCGCGACACGCTCGTGGTGTCGCTGAGCTGGACGACCGAGCGGGGCACGGTGCGGCTCGACCAGTTCCGCGGCGACGTCGATCCGCTGTTCTGGAAGACGACCACCGAGGCCGACCGGGTGGCCGTCGGGATGCACGACGCGCTCTGGCTGCCGGCGGCCCACCGGGTCGAGGTGGTCGCCGCCGACGGCACGGAGCGCACACTGCCGTCCCGGCTCGCCGCGCCGACGCTGCTCTGGGTCGACGACGAGCTGACACTGCGGCTCGAGGGTGACCTCGACCTCGACGGGGCGACGCGGATCGCGGAGTCCGTCCGCTAGGGAACCCCCGTGGGCGTGGCGGTGTATCCACTGCACCCGACCCGAGGAGGACCCCATGCGCAGGATCCTGGCCATCGCCGTGCTCGCCCTTGCCGCCGCGACCGGACTGCCGGCCACGGCGCACGCGGGCGGACCCACCAGCGTGCTCCTCACCCAGCCCGGCGTGTCGGCTGCCGGCCTCTACTACACCGATGAGGCGTACGACGACCTCCTCCGGCTGCTGCCCACGGACGAGACGCGCGGGAAGGAGCTGCCGCCGGGAGGTGGTGTCGACTACAGCCTGACCTGGATGGTCCACGACTTCATGCCGTGGCGCTTCGACCACGTCAGCGTCCACGGCGACGGCACCGCGTGGGTGGCGACGACGTTCTCCACCGACGCGAGCGCCGGATGGCAGCCGGTGGACCGGGGGACGGAGCTGGCCGACCTCCTGACGGCCGTCCTGGCGGACGGCGCGGCCCCGGACCCGGTCAGCGGGAGCGAGGCCACGGCCGCGCGGACAGCGCCGACGACGCCACCCGCGGGGATCCGGACCGTGACCGAGACCGAGTGGTTCTCGCTCTCGGGGTGGCGCTGGGTGGTCCCGGGCGCACTCGCCGGGCTGCTGGTGGGCGTCGCCGCGGCCCGTCGACGTACGGAGGTCGACGAGCCGCGACGCGAGCTGGTGGAGGCCTGACGCGAGGTCAGCTGACGGTGATCGGCTGGCCGCCGGACACCAGTCGCCAGTCCACCGAGGCGAACTGCGCGGGATCGATGGTCCCGTGGGCCGTCACCCAGTCGATGATCAGCTGCCGGATCTCGTTCTGCCGGTTGTAGACGACGGGCGCGGTGCTCACGTGCGGGAACCCGCCGCCACCGGACTGCCGGTAGTTGTTGACCGCCATCGCGAACTCCTGTCCCGCCGCCACGGGAACACCGTCGTACGCGAGCCCGACGATGCGTGCACCGACAGGCTGCGCGACGTCGATGTCGTACGTCAGCGGGGCGTCGAGGCCCGCGACGGAGTCGAAGTTGTAGTCGGGGATGCTGGGCGTGCCGGCGTTGGTCAGGTCGGCCATCGCGAACGGACCGACGCCCGACACCTGCTTGAAGTAGCGGACCGAGTACTCCAGGTAGTCCTTGACCTGCGCGCCGGTCACCCTCACGCCGAGCAGCGTGTTGTCGTAGATGTAGAGGCCCGCCACGTCGCGCACGGACACCTGTCCGGCGGGGAACGAGGCCGAGCGGTTGAACGGCGCCGCGATCGAGAGCACCGGCAGTGCGGCGTCCGCACCCGTGAGGCCGGCCTTGACCGCGTCTGCCTGGACGTGCTGGACGAAGTCGATGATCGGGACGTCCTCGACCACGGCACGGGCGGCGGACAGCGCCGCCGTCGAGGTGCCGATCGGCGAGTTGACGTAGGTGACGACCGTGTCGTGCTGCGCGCGCACTGCGGCGAGCACGGCGGGGTCGCCGGACACCGTGTTGGAGTTGAGGAGCTGGCCCTCCGACTTCACGACCCGCCAGCGGCCGCGCACGTGCTGGAGGTCGAGGTCCATGACCGCGACACGCATGCCCCAGTAGAGCGGCTCGGTGAGCAGGACCTGCTGACCGGTCTTCGTGTTGGTGACGTGGCGCGTGGCGATGTCGCGGTGGGCGTGGCCGACGAGGATCGCGTCGACCCCGGGCACCTGCTCGGCGACCAGCGCCGCGGCGTTCTCGACGTAGGGGAGCGCGTCGCCGTACGACGACGAGCCGTCCGCGCCGCTGTGGGCGCTCACGACCACCACGTCGCAGCCGCGCCTCTTGAGCTCGGGCACGAACTTCGTCGCCTGCTCGACCAGGCCGGGGAACACCATCCGGCCCTCGACGTTGGCCTTGTCCCAGATCGCGATGCCGGGGTTCGTCAGCCCGAGGACGCCGACGGTGAGGTCCGGCGCTCCGCGCACCTTGAACCGCTTGACGATGTAGGGCGGGAAGACCGGCCGGCCGGTGGCGGCGTCGACGGCGTTCGCGCCGAGCAGCGGGAAGTTCAGCTGCGACTCGAAGGTGCGCAGGGTGTCGATGCCGTAGTTGAACTCGTGGTTGCCGAGGGCCGCGGCGTCGTAGCCGACGAGGTTCATCGCGTTCGCCATCGGGTGGGTGGCGCCGCCGGTGATCGGCTCGATGCGCGCGTAGTAGTAGGCCAGCGGGGTGCCCTGGATGGTGTCGCCGGCGTCGAGCGTCAGCACCGGCTGCGTGCCGAGGCCGGCGCGAGCCGCCTTGATCAGGGTCGCGGCCTTGGCGATGCCGATGTCGTCGTGGGCGGTGTTGTCGAACTCGAGGTTCTTGAAGTAGTCCCAGTTGAAGACGTTGCCGTGCAGGTCGGTCGTGCCGAGGACCGTGAGCCGGGTCTGGTGCCGCCCGGGCTTCGCGAGCGCCGGCAGCGGCTGGGCGACGAAGCCGGCGGCGGTGAGGGCTGCGGCGCCGGTGAGGACGGTGCGGCGCGAGGTGAGGGGCTGCGAGGGCATGCGGGGAACCACTTTCCGAGAGAGAGTCCGAGGGCGTCCGGTCGGCCGGAGCCGTTCCATCTACCTACACGACGCCCGTTCCGGTCAACCTCCCGCGGGTGGCGTTCGCATGACGTTCCGAGGCGTACATCCGGAACAGCCAGTACGCCGACACGGCGCACAGCAGGTGCCACGCGGCGTGCCCCTGCAGCAGCGAGTGCGGGTCGCACCAGCCGGCGTTCGACAGCAGCCAGATCGTGAAGGCGACGACCATCGCGACGAGGGCGACGACGCCGTGGCGGAACACGATCGCGGTCTCGCCGCGCCGCCAGACGAGCGTCTCCAGCACGACGGCGGCGATGAGGAGCCCCCCGAAGGCGAGGTTGCCGGAGTAGTGCACGACGGGGACCGGGGCGGGCCAGAGGCCGACGAGCTCGCAGGCCACCACGCAGGCGACGTACGCCACCACGAGCGCGGTCGGGCCGCGTCGCGTCCAGCGCACCCACGCCCACGACGCGGCGAAGCCGGCGACGAGGTACATGCTCAGCATGTCGAGGTGGCCGCCCCACTCGCTCTGGGTGGCGTGCATCGCCGCGGAGCCGGGGCCGAGCAGGACGACCACGCAGGCGAAGAAGGTCGCCACCTTCCGGGACATGATCGCGTCGGCCGCCAAGCGGCCGGCGTGGCGCGCGACCAGGAGGCCGGCGACGACGAAGCCGGCGTTGGAGAGGGTGTTGGCGGGCTGGCGGACGAGGCCGTCGCGCGCGGCCTCGCAGAAGTTCCCGCCGCGCCCGACGTCGGGTCCGAGCCAGCCCTGGGCGATCGCGAGCGCGAGGAGGACGATCGAACCCGCCGCCACGGTCGACGCGGTGGCGACGGGTCGGGTCATGCGCCGATCGTAGGGAACCTCGGCTGCGTGTCACCTGTACGACCGGGGGGACGACGATTCCCCACTCCCTGAGATGCTGGCGCCGTGATCCCCAGCCCGCGCCGTACGGCGATGCTCCTGATCGGTTGCACAGTGCTCGGGGCGGGGGTGGCGATGCTGCTGGCGGCCGACCTCGGCTCGGACGGGTACTCGACCTTCGTCAACGGGCTCACCCTCACGACCGGCGTCGACTTCTGGATCATGAACCTGCTGGTCGGTGCCGTCCTGGTCGCGCTGGCGATGCTGCGCAAGGTGATTCCCGGCGTCGGGACGGTCGTGCAGGTCGTGCTCGTCGGCGTGGTGGTCGACGTGGCGCTCGGGATGCTGGCGACCCCGGACGACCTCGTCGGGCGGGGTGTGCTGCTGGCGGCGGCGTTCCCGGTGCTGGCGGTCGGGATCGCGCTCTACCTCGGCAGCCACACGGGAGCCGGTCCCGCGGAGGCCGCGGCGCTGGCGTGGGACCCGCCGGTGGCGTTCAGGTGGAGCTACAGCGTCGTGCAGGGCGGGGGAGCGCTGGGCGGCTACCTGCTGGGCGCGACCGTCGGCGTCGGCACGCTCGCGGTGATCTTCCTCCTCGGTCCCGCGGTGGACCTCACGGCCCGGATCCTGCGCGTGGATCTCCACCAGCAGGCGGATCCGCCGCAGGAGGATGCTGCCTAGGCACGCCTCCCGTGGCTGGAGAGCATCGTGGGGCCGCCGCACACTGCGCAAGGGCGGCGACCCCACGACCAGGGGGTGGTCAGGTCAGGCGTTCAGCTGGGCGTGCTGGCCGCTCCCGCTCGACTGCTGCGCGATCTCGATCTTGCGGGGCTTCGCCTTCTCCGCGACCGGGACGACCAGTCGCAGGACGCCGTCGGCGTAGCCGGCCTCGATCCGCTCGAGGTCGAGGTTGTCGCCCAGGACGAGCTGGCGGCTGAAGGCACCGCGGGGACGCTCGGACGCCAGTGGCTCCCAGTCGCCGTTGCGGGCCACGCGCTCGGCGCGCACCGTCAGCACGTTGCGCTCGACGTCGAGGTCGATGCTGTCGGCGTTGACGCCCGGCAGGTCGAACTCGATGACGAAGCGGTCACCCTCCCGCCACGCGTCCATCGGCATCACCGCGGGACGGTTGGTCGTGCCCATGAGCTGTTGGGTGAGGCGGTCGAGATCACGGAACGGGTCGGTGGTTCGAAGCAACATCGTCTCCTCCTGGTTCAGCCGGGTGGACCTGGTCGGCCCACGACCTGTATTGATGGATACAGGTTTTATATAGTCAAACCCTGAGACGGAATCAAGTCCGATCGGCAAGAATTTTCCGGTGAGGAGGAGAGCGGTGACCAGGAGCGACCTCGGCGTCTACGCCATCTCCGTCGCGGCCGCGATGGTGTCGATGGAGATCCAGAACCTGCGCGTCTACGAGCGACGCGGACTGCTGACGCCCGACCGGACGACCGGCGGCACCCGCCTCTACAGCGGGGACGACGTGGAGCGGCTCGAGCGCATCCGCGACCTCCTGGCCGACGGCCTCAACCTCGCCGGTGTGGCGCGGGTGCTCGAGCTCGAGGACGAGCTGGCCGTGCTCCGGTCGCGGCTCGAGGACGCCTAGTCAGGCGTGGGTCAGCGCGACGCAGGCAGGCTGGTCAGCACCCGCACGGCGAAGTCGGTCGTGAAGTCGTTGTCGAGGAACCGGACGACCTGGGTCACCCGATCGACGTCGAGGGGCAGCAGCCCGCGCGAGCCCGGCACGTCGGGCGTCAGGCCGAGGTCGAGGTCGTCCTGGCCCGACATCATCCGCACGTTGAAGTCGTAGCGCTCGCGGGCACCCGGCTCGCGCAGCCGGCGTACGACGGTGGCGCCGATGCGACGACCCCCGGTCTCGACGGCCCAGTCGTCGAAGGCACCCAGCAGGGCCTGGCCGTCGTTGTGGTCGAGGTCGGCCCACGCGGCGTCCATGGAGCCCGCGACGTCGAGCAGGATCGCGGCGGTCTTCTCGCCGATGCCCTGCACGCCCGGCAGGTTGTCGCTGGAGTCGCCGCGCAGCGCGGCGAAGGCGAGGTAGTTGGCCGCGCGGACGCCGTACATGTTGAACAGGCGCGCCGGGTTGAGCATCGGCGAGCCGTGGATGCCGCCGTCGATGAGCCGCAGCACCTGGGTGTGCGGGCTGATGTGGGCGAAGGCGTCGCGGTCGGAGGTGATGATGACGCAGTCCCAGCCGTTCGCCTCCGCCCACGTCGCACCCGAGGCGTTGACGTCGTCGGCCTCCAGCCCCGGTGGCGTGATGGTGTGCAGCCCGAGCGCCTCCAGCAGCGCCGCGGCGCGCTCGAGCTGGTCGACGAGCTCGACGTCCTTCTCGGCGCGACCGGCCTTGTAGTCGGGGTAGGCGTCGCGGCGCACCGACCCGGTCCGGTCGTCGAGGCCGAAGATCACGGCGTCGGGGGCGATGGTGTCGATCGACTCGAGGATCTGGCGCAGCATCCCGTGCAGCGCCCAGATCGGCCGTCCCTGCCGGTCGCGCAGACCGGTGTGCGCCCGCGCGTGGTGGTTGCGGTGCAGCAGCGACGGCGCGTCGACGACGAGGAGCAGGCGGCGGGTGGGGGAGTGGGCCATGGTGATCGCCGCCAGCCTAGACGCCGGTGCACGCGACCGGCTCAGGCGCCGAGACCCTCGAGGTAGCCGGCGAAGCCGTGGGGGGCACGGCCCGTCCGCCGGCCCGAGGTCGTCACGGAGATGACTCCCGTGGCGACCCAGTCGACACCCGCGCGGCGCATCGCCGCGACGAGCTCGACGTCCTCGTGCACGGCCAGCGGCGCGAACCCCCCGACGCGGTCGTAGGCGTCCAGCGAGAAGCCGAGGTTGGCGCCGTGGACGTGCTCGTGCCCGTCGGCGCTGCTGTGCCTCGCGTGCCAGGCGGCGAGCACGTCGGGGTCGAGATCGACCGGGCGCGGGGCGACGGTGCCCACGACCAGGTCCCGCCCGCTGGCCGCGAGCTCCATCTGGGCGAGGAGCCAGTGCACCGGCACGACGCTGTCGGCGTCGGTGCTGGCGATCCAGAGCGGCCCCCGGACCAGTCCCGCGGCCCACTCCGCGGCCGCGCCGACCCCGAGCGCCCGGGCCGCGCCGACGTTGCCGGCGAGGCTCGGCACGGCCACCACGTCGGGTCGTCCCGCCACGACCTCGGCGGTGCCGTCACGGCACACGTCGAGCACGACGAAGGTGCGCGTGACCACGTCGGGGAGCGTGCCCAGCAGGACCTCCTGCGCCTGCGCGACCGACTCGAGGCACGCCGGCAGCAGCTCCTCCTCGTCGCGGGCCGGCACGACGACGGCGACCGCCGCGGGCGCCTTCACGAGGGTCGTCCCAGCACGTGGAGGAGGAAGTCCGGCTCCTGGTGCTCGACCAGCACCGTTGCGCCCGTCGCGACGAAGGCCTCGTGCACGGCGGGTCCCGCGAGCGGCCAGCCGACGGGCTGGTGGCGCCAGTGGCACAGCAGCAGGTGGCCGTCGTCGCCGAGGGCGGCCAGGGCCTGTTCGACGACCTCGTCGAGCTGGCGTGGGCTGAGGAAGTAGCCGACCTCCGAGATGCACACCAGGTCGAAGCAGCCCTCGGGCCACTCGGTGGGCACCCGGGCTCGGCGTACGTCGAGGTTGCCGACGCCGGACGTACGACGCCGGGCCAGGTCGATCGCCGCCTGGCTGGCGTCGATCGCGAGCACGTGGTCGCAGCGTGCGGCGAGGTCCACGGCCAGGGCGCCGATGGAGCACCCGACCTCGAGCGTCCGGCCGTAGCGCTCGCGCGGCAGGCTGGCGAGGGTGATCGCGCGCTTGCGTCGCTCGTAGTGCGAGTCGACCTGCCAGGGGTCGGACGCGTCACGGTGGACCCGGTCGAGCGCGTCGTCGTCGACCGGGTCGTCGAGGAGGAGGAACACCTCGTCGGCCCGGTCGAAGTGGGCCAGCAGGTCGGCGCCGAGCAGGGCCTCGTCACCCGGCGCGTCCGACAGCGGACCGACCTGGCTCGCGTGCGCCGCGACGGCAGCGCGCTTGGCGTCGCGGTCGACCCCTGCGAGCGGGAACCGGGAAGCACGGTCGACCGGCAGGTCGGCGGGACGGCCCCAGTGCCACAGCCAGACGGGGTACTCCAGCAGCAATGCGTCGGTCCGCGCGGCGGCGATCGCCGCGGCGCGTCCCACGGCCTCGTGGTCCGGGTGACCGTCGCCGCGCCACGGCGCGCAGAGCACGACGTCGGAGCCGTCGGTCCCGATGGCCTCGACGAGCGTCGCGACCAGGTCGGCCACGTGGGCGGCGACCTCGCCGTCGGGCACGTCGAGGCACCGGACCACTGCGTCGGGCGCCAGCTCGGCGAGCGCTGCGTGCAGCTCGTTGCGGCGTACGTCGGCGAGCCGCTCGCGCGAGTGCGTGGGGGAGTGCGGGTGGGAGCCCTCGCCCACGGTGGCCGTGACGACCTCCACCGCTCGTCCCGCACGGGCGGCCGCGTGGATGAGCCCCCCGGCGCCGAGCGTCTCGTCGTCGGGATGGGCGCCCACCACCAGCAGCCTGCGCCGCGACTCCAGCGGCCCGGTGGTCGGCAGCGCAGCGATCGTGGCGTTCCACGACGCCGCGGTCGTGCCGGGACGGTCGTGCCGGAAGAGCGGCTCGGTCACCACTCGGTCCCGTCGGCGCGCAGGAGATCCTCGCCCAGCGCGGCCTGGTCGCGCTCGGCGTGCCACTGGCGCAGGTAGAGCTCGAGGTCGGCGACGCGCCGGGCGTGGTCCTCGTCGGTCGCCAGCGGACCGGGGCCGAGCCCGTGGGCGGCGCGGCGGAGCACGTCCTCGGCGGCCAGCGCGACGATCTCCCGCACCCGCAGGGCGGCGCGCCACCCGGCCGGGCCGGTGAGCCGGCCGGCGTCGACGGCGTACGCCGCCTCCTCGATCACGCACCTGGCCGCATGGAGCTGGGCGTCGACGGCACCGAGGTGCATCAGCGCCACCTGGTCGGGCGGACGGGTCGCAGCGGCCGCGACGAGCCGGCGGGCGATCCCGACGGCACCGCCGAACCACACCGCCGCGACGCCGATGCCGCCCCAGGCGAAGCCGGGCCGCTCGAGGTACCACCCCGGCTCACCGACCGCCCGTGCCGGGACGGAGGCGAAGTCCACCGGGCCGGAGTCGACCGCGGCCAGCCCGCGCGCGACCCACGTGCCGGTCACGGCGGTCACACCGGGATGGGTGAGGTCGACGGCGAAGAGCTGACGGCCATCGCCCACGTGCGCACTGATGAGGGCGCGGTCCAGCCTTCCGGCGAGCGAGCACCAGTGCTTGCGTCCCTCGAGGACGTACGACGACCCGGCGGGCACCGCACGCAACGGGTCGCCCGGTCCTTCGGCGGCGAACACGCCCCACGTCCCCGCGTCGACCGGCTGTCCGGCCTGGCGCAGGATCGCGAGGGCGTCGAGGTGGGGTTCCAGGGCCCGCGCCACCGTCAGGTCGGTGGCGGCGACGCTGGCCAGCGCCGACCACAGGTGCAGCGTGCGCCCACCGCCGGGCACCGGCAGCCCGGCACCGACCGCGTCGGCGAGCGCGAGGGCGGCAGGCACGTCGCCCGCCGCCACCCGAGCCTGCAGGACGAGGTCGGCGAGGTCGGTGCGCACGTCGACCGTGGCGGCCCCGAGCAGGACCGGACCCGTGGTGTCGCGGCCCGGGTCAGGCACGCCCGTCGCGGTCCCCGTGCCGCAGGGAGGCGCACCGGTCGAGGAACGCGGGCTTGGTCGGCTTGGTCGGCATCGAACCCCCCAGAAGTGTGTGGGACGCAGGGATGCGCCCGGACGTCGACGCTAGGCCGGGGGTCTGGCGGCGGTCACCTCCGAAGGGGGGTGAGTGGGGTGAGTGGGGTGGGTGGGTTCGTCGACCGACGCCACCGGGACCGAGGTCCCACCGGACGGGACCTCCGCCTCTGCTCCGCGCGCGCGGCCTCCACGAGGCTGGAGGCATGACCACGACACTGCCCCTCCTGGTGGCCTACGACGGCTCCGTCGACGCCCGACGCGCCGTGACCTGGACCGCCCACGAGTCCCTCCGCACCGGCGTGCCGGTGCACGTGCTGGCCGTCAACGAGATCCTGCAGCCGGCGTGGGGCGGGGTCGGCGGGATGGTCGTCACCCAGGGCTACGTCCTCGACTCGTCCGCCCTGCTCGAGGAGGCCGAGAAGGCGCTCGTCGCGGAAGGCGTCACCGAGGTGACCACCGAGCAGCGGACGGGTCCCGTGGTCCCGGAGCTGGTCCAGGCGTCCGCGTCAGCGTCGGCGCTCGTCGTCGGCAGCCAAGGTCATGGAGCCGTGGGGGAGGCGCTCCTCGGCTCGGTCAGCCACCACCTCGCCCGGCACGCGACCTGCCCGGTCGTGGTCGTCCGCGAGCCACGCGACCCCGACGCCCGGCGGATCATCGTCGGCATCGACGGCTCGCGCCCCGGCACGGCCGCGCTGGAGTACGCCTGCCGGCGCGCCGAGGCGACGGGGGAGACGGTCGTCGCGATCCACGCCTTCCACGTGCGGGCGCCGTCGACGGACGTGTGGGCAGCAGCTCCCCGCAGCGTGGACACGGCCGAGCGCGAGCGGCTCCTCGCCGAGAGCGTCGCCGGCATGCGCGAGGACCACCCCGACGTACGCGTGGAGCAGGAGGTGGTCTCGGTGGAGCCCGGCCGCTGCCTGGTCGATGCCTCGGCCAGCGCCTCCCTGGTCGTCGTGGGATCGCGCGGGCTCGGCTACTTCAGCGGACTGCTGCTCGGTTCGGTCAGCCAGGCCGTGCTGCACCGGGCGACCTGCTCCGTCATGGTCGTGCGCTGAGCGCGGGCGAGCCGGTCACGGACGCAGCAGGATCTTCCCGCGGCGGCCCGGCTCGGCGCTCGCACGCGCCGCATCGGCGATCTCGTCGAGGGAGTAGACCTCCTCGACCGGCAGCGTCAGCGCTCCCGAGGCGATGCCGCCGACCAGCTCGCCCATCAGCGCGGCCCGCTTGCCGCGATCCATGGCAGGGAACACCTTGCTGCCCCAGAAGCCCTTGACCACGACCTGCTTGAAGATGACGTCCCCCGAGGCGATCTCCAGCGTGGGCGAGGCCATCGCGCCGAAGACCACCAGCACGCCGTCCTCGGTCAGGAGCGAGACCACGTCGCCGGCGGCGGACCCGCCGACCGAGTCGACGCCGGCCACGATCGGGGCGTCGCCGACGATCTCGCGGACGCGGGCGCGCCACCCGTCGTCGTCGGTCGCGACGATCCGCTCGATGCCCTGCTCGCGCAGCTCGTCCACGCCCTCCGAGCGGCGGACGAGCCCGAGGACGTTGATGCCACGCGGGGTCGCGAGCTGCGCGACGAGGCGGCCGACCGCTCCGTTGGCGGCGTTCTGGACGATCCAGTCGCCCTCGGAGACGTCGAGGAGGTCGAGCAGCGCGATGGCGCTGAACGGCATCGACACCAGCTGCGACGCTGCCTCGTCGGAGATCGCGTCCGGCACCGGGACCAGCCCGGCAGCGGGGGCGACGATGAGCTCGGCCCAGGCGCCGAAGCTGCCGCCGCTCGCGACCCGCTGGCCGACGTGGAGGTGCTCGACGCCCTCGCCGAGCGCCTCGACGACGCCGACGGCCTCGGTGCCGGCGCGGGCCGGCATCTCGGGCTTGAAGCCGTAGCTGCCGCGCACGGTCCAGAGGTCGTGGTTGTGGATCGGCGAGAGCAGCACGCGCACCAGCGCCTGGCCGGGTCCGGGCTCGGGGTCCGGGACCTCGTGGACGGCGAGGACCTCCGCCGGGTCACCGAACCGGGGCTGGACGAGCGCGCGCATGTGATGCCTTCCGTCGACGGGTGTTCTGCCGTCCTCAACCGATCACCGGGCGCGCCTATGCCGCACACTGGGCCGATGAGCGCGAGGTCACAGGACGACGTGGGCCACCGACTGGAGGCGGCGATCCTCCACCTGCTCGCCCAGCGCGCGTCGACGGCCACGATCTGCCCGTCGGACGCGGCCCGCGCCGTGGCCGACGACGACTGGCGCGACCTGATGGAGCCCGCGCGGCGGGCAGCCCGCCGGCTCGTCGACCGCGGCGAGGTCGTGATCACGCAGGGCGGCAAGGTCGTCGACCCGTCCACCGCCACGGGAGCGATCCGGATCCGTCGCGCGTGAGCCTCAGCCGTCGAACAGCCGGTCCTCGGCCTCGACCGAGGTGACCTCCAGCCGCAGCGCCATCACCTTCTCGCCCGACAGGCCGAGCCGGCTCAGCATGACCTGCACCTGCGGCAGCACCCAGGGGTAGGACTGCACGGCGACGCGACCTGCCTCGGTCCGCACCCGGATCCAGACGACCGGGTCGCCGTCCCGGTCCGGCAGCCAGTGCGCCTCGAGCACGCCGACGGCACCGAGGGAGGCGACGATCGGCAGCATCGCGGCGTCCACGGCCTTGCGCTGCTGCTCGTCGGACATGCGTCGACGCTAGCCCGGCATGCCTCACGCCGGAGTCCAGTGGGCGCGCGCGTGCGCGAGCGCCGGCTCCTCGAGACCGGCGACGAGGTGCTCGAAGACCGCGACCGCTCGCGGAGCGCTCCAGTCCGGCGCGAGCACCTCGGCCGGCAGGCCCGGGTCGCGGAACGGCAGCCGTCGCCACTGGTCGAGGAGGGCGAGGTAGGTCGGGAACGCCTGCGCGGGCTCGGGCCGCTCGCGCTCGACGGCGGTGGCGACCGGCTCGAATGCGGACATGAAGTCGCGATAGCTCTGGTCGATCCCGGCCAGGTCCCAGCTGTCGTAGAGCAGGCCCGTGAGGTCCTGGGTGCCGTGGTAGTCGCCGACGAAGACGGCCGTGTGCGCCTCCAGCTCGAGCTCGGCGACGGCGCGCTGCGCGGCGTCGCGCATCCGGGCCGGGGCGATCCAGAGCGCGGTGCCGACGTTGCCGAAGCCGAGGTGGGCCAGATGGGCGCGCAGCTGCTGGCGCTTGGCGCGCATCGACTCCGGGACGCCGAAGTGGACGATGCACCAGCCGTCGTCGAGCACCGCGGGGGTGCGCGCGTGCCAGATCACCTCGTCGCCGGCGGCCAAGGTCTCGAGTGCCGCGGCGGTGAGGGCGTAGCCACGGGCGCCGTCGCGGGGCTGCGACTCCAGCCAGCCGTTGCCCTTGAGCCGGTGCACAGCGGTGCGGACGCTCGGAGCGTCGAGCCCGGCCTGGGTCAGCAGGTCGACCGCGCCGGCGATCGGCATCCAGTCACCGAGCGGGCGTACGACGGCTCCGAGGAAGGTCACGACGGTCGTGCGGGACTGACGGTTGGGCGTGCCGGAGGGTCCGGTGTCGATCACGGACGGGACCCCGGCGTCCAGCGCACGTGGACGTCGTCGGTCTCGCCCTCGCGCAGCAGCTGGAGGCGCGGCGGGACCTTGTCGGTGCGCGACGTCGGCGGCTTGCGGCGCCCCGCCTCCCACGGCGTCGGCCAGTCGGCCCCGGGGCCGGCGTAGTCCTGCTCGGCCGCGGCGTGCAACGTCCAGCTGGGGTCGTAGAGGTGCGTACGACCCAGCGCGCAGACGTCGGCCCGGCCGGCCAGCAGGATCGAGTTGACGTCGTCATAGCTGGAGATGGCGCCGACTGCGATCACCTTCGCGCCGGCCGGCTCGGCGACGCGGTGACGGATCTTGTCGGCGAACGGCGTCTGGTAGCTCCGGCCGAACGCCGGCTTCTCGTCCCGGGTGACCTGTCCCGACGAGACGTCGATGGCGGCGGCGCCGTGCTCGATGAAGGCCCGTGCGATCTCGACGGCGTCCTCGTCGGTGTTGCCGTCGGGCATCCAGTCGGTCGCCGAGATGCGCACCGTCACCGGGATGTGGGCGGGTACGACGCCTCGCACGGCGTCGAAGACCTCGAGCGGGAATCGCAGCCGGTTCTCCAGCGACCCCCCGAGGTCGTCGGTGCGCCGGTTGGAGACGGGTGAGAGGAACGAGCTCAGCAGGTAGCCGTGGGCGGCGTGCACCTCGATGAGGTCGAAGCCCGCCTCGACCGCGCGCCGGGCGGAGTCCGCGAAGTCCGCGACGACCGTGTCCAGGTCGGCCCTCGTCGCCTCGCGCGGCACGTGGCAGCCCTCGCCGTAGGGGAGCGGCGAGGGGCCGATGACCTCCCAGTTGTCGTCGTCGAGCGGCTCGTCCATCCCCTCCCACATCAGCTTGGTCGAGCCCTTGCGGCCGGAGTGGCCCAGCTGCATGCCGATCCGGGCGGTCGAGCGGGTGTGCACGAAGTCGGCGACGCGGCGCCACGCGTCGCGCTGCTCGTCGGTCCAGATGCCCGGGCAGCCGGGGGTGATCCGTCCCTCGGGGGACACGCAGGTCATCTCGGTCATCACCAGCCCGGCGCCGCCGAGGGCCTTGCCGCCGAGGTGCACGAGGTGGAACTCGTCGGGCATCCCGTCGGTGGCGACGTACATGTCCATCGGGGAGAGCATCACCCGGTTCTTCAGCTCCAGCTCGCCGATCCGGACCGGCTGGAACATCGCCGGCGCCGCTCGCCCGTCGGAACCGCGGCCGCCCTGGTGCCGCGCGAACTCCGACTCCATCAGCGCCGCGAAGGCACCGTCGCGCTCGCGCAGGTTGTCGAAGGTGATGCGCCTCGAGCGGGTGAGCAGGTTGAAGACGAACTGCGCCGGGTCCTGGCCGGCGTACATCCCGATGTTCTCGAACCACTCCATCGACGCCTGCGCCGCGCGCTGGGTCGACTCGACGACGGGCTTGCGCTCGCTCTGGTAGGCCTCGAGCGCCGCCTCGAGGGTCGGGTGCTCGTGGAGGCAGGCGGCCAGCGCGAGCGCGTCCTCCATCGCCAGCTTGGTGCCGGAGCCGATCGAGAAGTGGGCGGTGTGGGCGGCATCGCCGAGCAGCACCACGTTGCCGTCGTACCAGTGCTCGTTGCGCACCGTGTGGAAGTTGAGCCACTTGGAGTTGTTGGTCAGGATCGTGTGGCCCTGCAGCTCGTCGGCGAAGATCTCCGCGACCCGCTCGACGGCGAGCTCGTCGGAGACGCCCGGCGGGAGGTGCTCGCCCTCGGTGCGGTCGAAGCCCGCGCGGCGCCAGACGTCCTGGTGCATCTCGACGATGAAGGTCGAGCCCCGGTCGGAGTAGGGGTAGCCGTGGATCTGCATCGTGCCCCACTGCGTCTGCAGGACGTTGAACTGGAACGCCTCGAAGACCAGGTCGGTGCCGAACCAGATGTACTTGTTGTCGCGTCGGTCGAGCGACGGCCCGAACCGGTCGGCGTACTTCGTGCGCACCCGCGAGCCGAGACCGTCGGCGGCCAGCACCAGGTCGTACGACGCCCGCAGCTCGTCGGGGTCGGGGGCCTCCGTGCGGAAGTGCACCGTGACGCCGAGCTCGGCCACCCGCTCCTGGAGGATCTGGAGCAGCTCCTTGCGCGACATCGCGGCGAAGCCCTGCCCGCCGACGGTGAACGCATGGCGCTCGCCGTCGCGATCGGTGACGGCGACGTCGATGTCGGTCCACCGGGCGAAGCTGCGCTCCATCCGCTCGTGCACGACGCGGTCCGCACCCTCGATGCTGCCCAGCGTCTCGTCGGAGAACACGACGCCGAAGCCGAACGTGTCGTCGGGTGCGTTGCGCTCCCAGACGGTGATCTCGTGGGCGGGGTCGAGGGTCTTCATGAGGGTGGCGAAGTAGAGGCCGCCCGGCCCGCCGCCGACGATCGCGATCCTCATGAGTCGCCCTGCCCGTCGGCGCTCGGTGCGTTCATCGACTCCGCGATGTGGCGCAGCTTGAAGTGCTGGAGCTTGCCGCTGGTGTTGCGGGGCAGCGCCTCGACGAACCGCACGGCGCGGGGGTACTTGTAGGGAGCCAGGCGGCCCTTGACGTGGTCCTGGAGCTCGGTGACCTTGGCGGCGTCGCCCTCGACCCCCTCGCGCAGCACGACGAAGGCGCACACGATCGACCCGCGCTCCTCGTCCGGTGCGGCGACGACGCCGACCTCGAGGACGTCGGGGTGGGTGCCGAGCGCCTCCTCGACCTCGGGCCCGCCGATGTTGTAGCCCGACGAGACGATCATGTTGTCGGTGCGCGAGCGATACCAGTAGTAGCCGTCGTCATCGCGCACGAAGGTGTCGCCGGTGACGTTCCACCCGTGGACGACGTAACCGCGCTGGCGCTCGTCGTCGAGGTAGCGGCAGCCCACCGGTCCGATCACGCCGAGCCGGCCCTCGATGCCCGCGCCGACCTCGTGGCCGTCCGCGTCGAGGATCGCCGCGCGGTAGCCCGCGACCGGCTTCCCGGTGGCACCGGGCCGGATGTCGTCGCCGGCGGCGGAGATGAAGATGTGGAGCATCTCGGTGGCCCCGATGCCGTCGATCACCCTGAGCCCGATGGCGTCGCGGATGCCCTCCCAGGTCGCCTGCGCCATGTGCTCGCCCGCCGACACGGCGACCCGCAGCCCGGACAGCCGGTCGACGTGGCCGGAGGCCACGATCTGCTTGTACGCCGTCGGAGCCGTCGCCAGGGCCGTGACGCCCTGCTCGGCCACGAGGTCGGCGAGCTGCACCGGCGTGGCGGCCTCGGTGAGGAGGGCGCATGCCCCGGCACGCAACGTGAAGACGACGAGCATCCCGAGGCCGAACGTGAACGCCAGCGGCGCCGTGCAGGCCACCACGTCGGTCGGCTCGAGACGCAGCACGTCGCGACCGAAGGTGTCGTCGATGGCGAGCACGTCGCGATGGAAGTGCGTGGTGATCTTGGGGACGCCGGTCGTGCCGGACGTCGGCCCGAAGAGCGCGACGTCGTCGGCCGCGGTGTCGGTGGCCTCGAAGTGGGTCGGCTTGCCGGCGACGCGCCGGGTGAGGTCGTCCTCGGCGTCGCCGCCGTAGGTCACCACGACGAGGTCGGGTGCGGACGAGTCGCGCACGGTGCAGACCTCGTCGGCGAAGCGGTGGTCCACGAGGGCGACCAGTGGTCGCGTCTTCTCGACGATCGGGATGAGCTCGGTCGCCCGGAGCGCCGCCATCGTGGTGACCACGACCCCGCCCGCCTTGAGCACGGCCAGCCAGGCCGCGACGGTCCACGGGTTGTTGGGGGAGCGGAGCAGCACCCGGTTGCCGGGGACCAGCCCGAGGTCGTCGACCAGGACGTGGGCGACCTGGTCGACCCGCTCCTTGAGCTCGCCGTAGGTCCACGTCGTGCCGTCCGGGCTGCGCAGCGCCGGCCGGTCGGCGCCGTGCTCGGCGATGACGGCGTCGAGGAGCGCGTGGCCGGCGTTGAGCCGCTCGGGATAGTCCAGCGCGGGAGTCGTGAACTCCAGCACCGGCCACTGGTCGGTCGGCGGGAGGTGGTCGCGGGCGAAGGTGTCGACGTGACCGGTCGGGTTCAGCCGGATCGTCATGCGCCCGCCCCTGCCGCTCGCAGCATGCCCTCCTGGACCACCGTCGCGACCAGCTCGCCGCCCGTCGTGAAGAACCGCCCGACGGCCGAGCCGCGGCCGTCCTCGACCGACAACGCCTCCTGGGCGTAGAGGAGCCAGTCGTCCAGCACCACCGGACGGTGGAACCACATCGCGTGGTCGAGGCTCGCGGTGACCAGGCCCTCGTCGGCCCAGGCCAGGCCGAGGACCCGGAGTGCCGGCTCGAGGATCGTGTAGTCGCAGACGTAGGCGAGGGCGGCGGCGTCGCGTTGCGCATCGGTGAGCCCCGCGACCGGGCGGAGGGCGTCGTACGGGCGCACCCACACCGCCTGCTGCGGACCCTGCCCGCCCTCGACCTCGACGTAGACCGGACCGGGCACGTGGCGCATGTCGAAGCTGCGGCCGCCGGACCAGTAGGCCCTCGAGGTCTCGGTCATCGTGCCGGTCGTGGTTGCTGGGCTGCGGTCCTCGAGGTACGCCGCCGAGGTCGGCAGGTCGTCCGGTGCGGGCAGGTCGGTCGGCATCTCGGCCTGGAAGCTGCCGCTCGGCTCGCCCGCCGCGAAGCTCGCGAGGCAGACGTACACGGGCTTGCCGTTCTGGAAGCCGCGGACCTGGCGGGTGCTGTAGCCGCGGCCGTCGCGCAGCACCTCGACCTCGTAGCGGACCTCCGCCCCGATGTCGACGGGGCGCATGAAGTAGGAGTGCATCGAGTGCATCGCCTTGCCGTCGGTGACGGTGAGGGACGCGGCGACGAGGGCCTGGGCCACCATGTCGCCGCCGTAGGCCTTGGGCCAGGGGCACGGCTGGGTGGTCGCGGTGAAGGCGCGGTCGAAGACCTCCGCGTCGCACTCGGTCAGCGCGATCGCGTCGGTGACGGTCTGCGAGGTGAAGGTCTCGGCGACGGCGCTCACGGGCGCTCGGCCCAGTCGCGCAGGTCGGCGTCGTCGACCTGGGGCAGGTTGACCACGATGTTCTCCGGGGTGCGGGTGGTCATCCAGGTCAGCGGGTTGTTGCGGTCGAGGTTGCACTCGACGTGGGGCATGAACGGCGGGACGAAGACCCAGTCGCCCTCGGACATGTCGAGGTAGTCCTCGAACCGCTCACCGAAGTAGATCCGGGCCCGGCCGGACAGCACGTAGCCACCGGTCTCGGCCTCGCCGTGGTGGTGGGGGACCGAGCGGTAGCCCGCGAGGTTGTGCACCTTGCCGAACCACAGCCGCGTCGCCGGCGTGTGCTGGATGCTGATGCCGCTGATCCGGCTCGCGCCGTCGCTCTGACCGGTGCGGTCCGGCTCGTCGCCGGCGCGGGTGACGAAGGGCATGACGATGCCCGACTCGTCGGCGTACGTCGACGGGTCGCCCTCCAGGACGTAGTTGCTGAAGTCAGGGTCCATATTTCAGTTCTCGCACGAACGTTGTCGCGCTGTCAATAGACCTCTAGGCTCGCCCCATGAGCGCTGACCTGACGCCGGTGGCCGTGAACCCCGACTCCCTGCCTGCTCCGAGTGGCTACTCCCACGGCACGCTGAGCGGCAACACGCTCCACCTCGGCGGCCAGACGGCGCTGGATGCGGACATGCGGATCGTGGACGGCGGGATCGTCGAGCAGTTCCGGCAGGCGTTCGGCAACGTGCTCGCCACGCTGCGGGCGGCCGGTGGCGTCCCCGAGGACCTCGTGTCGATCACCATCTACCTCACCGACATCCCCGACTACCAGGCGCACGGGCGCGAGATCGGCGCCGTGTGGCGCGAGCTCGCCGGCCCGGTCTACCCGGCGATGGCCGGGATCGGCACGACGGCGCTGTGGCAGCCCGAGGCCCTGATCGAGATCCTCGGTGTCGCGGTCATCCCGGACGAGCGGCTGGTGCGCCCGGCAGGGTGAGCGGGCCGACGCAGACCGTCTCGACCCGCGGCTTCACGAACTGCATGGCGACGTAGCGCTTCCTCAGGTGCCGCAGAAGGTCTGTAGCCGACGAACGAGTCGGGGGCGGGCTCGGCGTAGCGCTCGAGCCCCGGTCGTACGTCGTAGGGCGCGGCGAGCACGGACAGGAGCCGTTCGACCGGGGCGAGGTCGCCGTCGGTCGCCGCGGTGAGGGCTTCCTCGACGAGGTGGTTGCGCGGGACGTAGGCCGGGTTGACCCGGTCCATCGCGTCGGCGTCGGGGGAGAGGGCCAGCCAGCGCTCGGCCCAGGCGTCGAAGCCCGCCAGGTCGAGGAACATCCCCCGTGCCGGCTCGGCATCGCCTCGGGCGGCTGTGGCGAGGGCGCGGAAGAACCCGGTGTGGTCGGGGTGATCCGCGGTCATCAGCGCGGCCAGGTCTGCGACCAGTGGCTGGACGTCCTGCTCGTCGGCGTCCGCGAGGCCGAGCTTCGCCCGCATCCCCGTTGACCAAGCGGCGGAGTAGCGGTCGCGGAAGGTGCGCAGCGACGTGGTCGCGATCTCGACACCCTCGCCCTCGTCGTCGGCGAGCAGCGGCAGGATCGACTCGGCGAACCGGGCGAGGTTCCACTCCGCGACGATCGGCTGGTTGCCGTAGGCGTAGCGGCCCTGCTCGTCGATCGAGCTGAACACCGTCGCCGGGTCGAAGGCGTCGAGGAATGCGCACGGGCCGTAGTCGATGGTCTCGCCGGAGATCGTCATGTTGTCGGTGTTCATCACGCCGTGGACGAAGCCGACGAGCATCCACTGGGCGACGAGCGACGCCTGCGCCTGCATGACCGCCTCGAAGAGCGCGACGTAGCGCTGCTCGGCCTCGGCCGCGCCGGGGTGGTGGCGCGCGATCGCGTGGTCGGCCAGCCGCCGCAGCAGGTCGGTGTCGCCGGTGGAGCGGGCGTACTGGAAGGTGCCGACGCGCAGGTGGCTGCTCGCGACGCGTGCGAGCACGGCGCCCGGGAGCACGGCCTCGCGGCGCACCGGGCGACCGGTCGCGACGACAGCGAGCGAGCGCGTCGTCGGGATGCCGAGGGCGTGCATCGCCTCGCTGACGACGTACTCCCGCAGCATCGGGCCGACCGCGGCGAAGCCGTCACCACCCCGGGAGAACGGCGTACGCCCCGAACCCTTGAGGTGGAGGTCGCGCAGCACGCCGTCGCGGTCCGTGAGCTCACCGAGCAGCAGCGCGCGCCCGTCGCCGAGGCGCGGGGAGTAGCCGCCGAACTGGTGGCCGGCGTAGGCCTGCGCGACCGGCATCGCCCCGTCCGGGACCACCGTGCCCGTGAGCAGGCCGACGCCCTCGTCGGTCCGCAGCCAGTCCGGGTCGAGGCCGAGGTCCGCGGCCAGCGCCTCGTTCACCACGAGGAGTCGCGGCTCCGGGGTGTCCGCTGCCTGCCACGGCAGGGCCAGGTCGGCGAGCTCGTCGGCGAACTGGTGGCCGAGCGTGAGCGTGGGGGAGGGAGCCGTGGTCACCCCGTCGACGATACGCGGGGCGCGGTCGGGCTCAGGCGCCGCCGGCGGGCAGCGCCTCGAGCATGATCTCCGGGTTGTCGCGGGCGGTGACCATCGCGCGCCACTGGTCGACGAAGAGCGCGAGGTGTGTGCCGTCGCTGCGCTCGAGCACCTCGACGCCACGCATCCCTGCCAGCGCCGTGGCGCCGGCGGCGTCGGTGCGGCGGGCGACCTGGTAGTCGAGGCGGGTGAAGCGGATGGGGGAGTTGAACTCGTTCATCATCCGGTCCTCGACGACCTCGAACTGCATCGGGCCGACGGCCGCCAGGACCGGGTTCTGGTCGCCGCGCAGGTCGGAGCGCAGCACCTGCACCACTCCCTCCTGGTCGAGCTGCTCGATGCCGCGGCGGAACTGCTTGTAGCGGCCGATGTCGCCCGCGCTGGCGGTGACGAAGTGCTCGGGTGCGAAGCTCGGGACCGGCGGGTACTCGATCGCGTGGCCGACGTAGACCGTGTCGCCGACCCGCAGCGACTGGGCGTTGACGAAGCCGACGATGTCGCCGGGCTCGGCGGTCTCGACCGACGAGGTGTCGCGGCCGAAGACGGACTGGGCGAACTTGGTGGCGAACGGCTTGCCGGTGCCGGCGTGGGTGACGACCATGCCGCGCTCGAACGTGCCGGACACGACGCGGGCGTAGGCCAGCCGGTCGCGGTGGAGGTTGTTCATCCCGGACTGCACCTTGAAGACGAACGCGCTGAAGTCGTCGGCCACCTCGCGCACGGAGCCGTCGACGCCCTCGGTCGGGCTGGGGTCGGGCGCGATGTCGAGCAGCAGGTCGAGGAGCTGCGCGACGCCGAAGTTCTGCAGGGCCGAGGCGAACATGACCGGCGTGGTCTCGCCGGCGAGGAAGCGCCCCTGGTCGTGGTCGGCCTCGTCGAGGGTGAGCAGCTCGTGCTCCTCGACGGCGTCCGCCCAGAGGCGTACGTCGTCCTCCTCCACCTCGTCGGGCGCCATCCGTCGCTCGGGGGCGCGGGTCGCGCCACCCGCCGTGCGGGTGTACTTCACGAACTCGCCGGTGCGCCGGTCGAGCACGCCGCGGAAGTCGCCGGCCTCGCCGACCGGCCAGGTCAGGGGTGTGGGCCGCAGGCCGATCTTGGCCTGGATCAGGTCCATCAGCTCGAGCGCCGAGAGGCCCGGGCGGTCCCACTTGTTGATGACCGTCATCACCGGGATGCCGCGCAGCGCGCAGACCTTGAACAGCTTGAGGGTCTGCGGCTCGAGCCCCTTGCCCGCATCGACCAGCATCACGGCCGAGTCGACCGCGGAGAGCACGCGGTAGGTGTCCTCGGAGAAGTCGCTGTGGCCGGGAGTGTCGACGAGGTTGATGACGTGGTCGCGGTAGACGAACTGCAGCGCCGCGGAGGTGATCGAGATGCCGCGGGCCTTCTCCATCGCCATCCAGTCCGACACCGTCGCACGCCGGTCGCCCTTGCCGTGGACGGCCCCTGCCTCGGTGATGACGCGGGCGTGGAGGGCGAGCGCCTCGGTCAGCGTCGACTTGCCGGCGTCGGGGTGGCTGATGACGGCGAAGGTACGGCGGGGTCTGGCGTCGGGCACCGCGCGAATTTACCCGTCGCGGCACCGCTTCGTCTCATCGTGGAGGTCCGCCGACCGCCAGCAGGCCGAGCGCGTCGGCGCACGCCGCCGTCGTGGGTCGGCCGGCACCCGACGCGGAGGAGCGTCGCGCCCGGACGGCAAGCCGGTGCGCCAGCAGGAGCATCCAGGCCGCGGCGCTGCAGCGCTCGG
Source organism: uncultured Actinomycetota bacterium (assembly GCA_963791365.1). Lineage (GTDB taxonomy): Bacteria > Actinomycetota > Actinomycetes > Propionibacteriales > Nocardioidaceae > Nocardioides. The sequence continues at coordinate 77,797 of CAWBSG010000011.1, forward strand.
GGTCGTAGGTCGGCGATCGACGCCAGGCCTCGACGAACGCCTCGCAGGTGATCGCCTCCGCCGCCGGCGCGTCGGGCACCAGCCGGACGACGAGGCCGAAGACGCGCGGGGCGAGGAGGTCGTAGAGCGCGGCGAAGGCGTCGGCGTCGCCTCCGCCCGACCGGAGCAGCAGCTGCTCGGGGGCACCGCTTCCGGCGTCGTCCGGTGCGGTCCATCGCGTAGCCACAGACGCCCTCCCAGAACTTCTGCTGGAGACAAGCGCCTTGGGCACAAGTCAATTGTGTACAAGGTACCTGTCATGGGGCAGAATGTCTCCCATGGGGACCATCAAGGCGCCGCCACTGGTCGAGCAGCTGTGCTTCGACCTCTACGCCGCGTCGCGGGCGGTCACCGCGGCGTACCGCCCGGTGCTCACCGAGCTGGGCATCACCTATCCCCAGTACCTCGTGCTGATCGTGCTGTGGGAGCACGAGACCCTGACCGTGCGTGAGATGGGCGAGCACCTGCGCCTCGACCACGGGACGCTGACGCCGCTGCTGAAGCGGATGGAGGCCGGTGGACTGATCGAGCGTCGCCGCGACAACGTCGACGAGCGCTTCGTGGTCGTGTCACTGGGTGCCAGGGGTGAGTCCCTGCGCCAGCACGCCGAACGGATCCACTGCGACATGGTGGACCGGCTGGGCCTGGGCGAGCAGGGGTTCGAGGAGCTCCAGGCGACCCTGCGCATGCTCACGTCGAGGGTCTCGCCCTGACCCCTCGCCACGCCCACCGCAGCGCGTAGCTCAGGCCTGATCGTTCTCCAGCACGACCGCGAGGCCCTGGCCGACGCCGATGCAGATCGCCGCGACGCCCCAGCGGTGTCCGTCCGCGCGCATCGCGGCGGCCAGCGTGCCGATCACCCGGCCGCCCGAGGCGCCGAGCGGGTGGCCGAGGGCGAGGGCGCCGCCGCGGGTGTTGACGACCTCCGGGTCGCGCAGGCCCCGCGCGAGCCAGGCGTCGACGCAGACGAGCGACTGGACGGCGAAGGCCTCGTTGAGCTCGACGAGGCCGACGTCGGACCAGCCGATGCCGGCCCGGGCGAGCGCCTTGCTGGCTGCCTCGACGGGGGCGTAGCCGAAGCGGTGCGGCTCGACGGCGTGGGTGCCCCGCCCGGCGACCCGGGCGATCGGGTCGCGGCCGATCCGGTCGGCTGCCGCGCGTGAGCCGAGCAGGACAGCCGACGCGCCGTCGCTCAGCGGCGAGGCGTTGCCGGCGGTGATGGTGCCGTCGGGGCGGAAGGACGGCTTGAGGGCGCCGAGCGACCCGGTGGTGGCGTCGGGGCGGATGCCCTCGTCGCGGTCGAGGTCGGCACCGTCGACCGGGACGACGAGGTCGTCGTAGAAGCCACCGTCCCAGGCGGCGTGTGCGAGACGGTGCGAGCGGACGGCGAACTCGTCCTGTCGCTCACGCGGGACGTCGTGGATCTCCTGGAGCTGCTCGTTGGACTCGCCGAGCGAGACCGTCCACTCGGCCGGCATCCTCGGGTTGACCAGCCGCCAGCCGAGGGTCGTCGAGACCAGCTCGGCGTTGCCGGCGGGGAACGCGCGCTCGGCCTTCGGGAGCACCCACGGCGCGCGCGTCATCGACTCGACGCCGCCGGTGAGCACGATGTCGGCGTCGCCCGTCTCGATCGCGCGCGAGCCGATCATCGCGGCGTCGAGGGAGGAGCCGCAGAGCCGGTTGACGCTGGTCCCCGGCACCGAGACGGGCAGTCCGGCCAGCAGGGAGGCCATCCGGGCGACGTTGCGGTTGTCCTCGCCGGCGCCGTTGGCATTGCCGAGCACGACCTCGTCGACCTCGGCCGGGTCGAGGTCGGTGCGATCCAGCGCAGCGCGCAGGACGGTGGCGGCAAGATCGTCGGGGCGGGCCTTCGCCAGGGCTCCGCCGAAGCGTCCGAACGGCGTACGCACCGCGGTGTAGACGTGTGCCTGCGGGGGAGTGCTCATGGCAGGAGTGTGCTGCATCGCGTCGGCGATCTCCGGTCCACCCCGACAACCAAAGGGCGCCCGGCCGCGTCCCAGCGGCATGCCTCCTCGCCGCGTCACTGCCGCCCTCGTGCTCCTCCTGCCCGTCGGGCTGGTCGGGTGGTCGGCACCGACAGCGGCGTCCGACGACCCGTCCGCGTCCAGCGCCGACGCGCTGCCCACGAACGTCTCGGTCCACGTCACCTCGCGCCAGCGCGTACGTCTCGCGGCACTGCCGCAGATCGTGCAGCACGGCGCCGCGGTGGCCAGTCCCGACGCCGCGAAGGCGGCCGTCACCGCCACGATGAAGCCGGTGCGGGCAGGGCGGCCGGTCCGGCTGCAGGTCCGGGACGGCTCGTCGTGGGTGCGTGTCGCGACGGCGAGACAGGACGCCCGCGGCCGGGTCCAGCTCGCGGCGCTCGCATCGTCGGGGGACGGTGAGCCCCTGACGTACCGGGTCACGGCCCGGAGGTGGGGCGGCCTGGCGCGGGTGGCCAGTCTGCCCGTGAGCACGGCGCGCTGGCTGGATGCGACGTGGACGGACGAGTTCTCCGGCTCCGACCTGCGCGAGGTGTGGAACCACCGCGGGCGTGACTACGTGCACTCGAACCGCCGTTCGTGCTCCAAGGGCGACCCCCGGGCGGTCATGGTCGCGGACGGCCGACTGCGGCTGAGCGTGATCCGGGACCCCGACGCGACGACGACCTGCAGGATCGGCGGGCGCGACGCGACGGCCGGGAGGTTCGCGTACCGGCTCAACGGCCACGTCGGCACCCAGGGCTCGTTCGGCTTCCGCTACGGCTTCGCGGCGGCCCGGGTGAAGTTCCACCGGCTGCGCGGCCAGCACGGCGCGTTCTGGCTGCAGCCGACGGGCGGGCTGTACCCGGGCGCGCCCGGCAGCGAGATCGACGTCGTCGAGTACTTCGGCGACCGGCACCCGCAGGGCGGTCTCGCGTCCTTCACCCACCGCTACGACGGCCGACGGCGCGTCTCGACGGGCGGCTGGGTGCCGCGCTCGTCGTCGTACCTCCGCAGCAGGAGGGACGGCTGGTCGAGGAACTACCACGTCTTCTCCGTCGAGTGGACGCCGACGACCCTGGTCTTCCGCATCGACGGGAAGGAGACGGTCCGGATGCGCGGCAGCATCTCGGCCGAGCGGCAGTTCCCGATCCTGAGCCTGATCGCCGCCGACTACGAGATCCCGAAGATCAGGGCCCGCCGGCTGCCCCAGCACATGTCCGTCGACTGGGTGCGGGTGTGGGAGACGGGCGGCTGACCTCGCCGGTCTCGCGACCTGACCCACGTCCACCTCACCCGAGCAGGGCCAGGTCCCGACGCACGTAGCGCAGGTGCGCCCACTCCTCCTCGAGGATCACCCGGATGCAGTCGCCGACGGTGGGGTGCCAGTCACCGCCGCCCCAGGGGTTGTCGCGCTCCTCGGCGAGCAGCTCCGGCGTGGCCGTGGCAAGGAACTCGGTCACCAGCTGCTGCCGCTCGGCACGCACCGTGAGGATCTCGTCGTACGTCGGCTCGTCCGCGCGGAAGATCGACATGTCGAAGCCCATCTCGCCGGCGCCGGTGAAGATCTGGCCGATCTCGTGGAAGGGCTGCTCCACCCGCAGGATCCCTCCACGCAACCAGGCGTCGGTGGCGAGCACGAGGTGGCGCAGGGTCTGGGCCAGCGACCACTCGTCCTCGACGTGCGCGTCGACCAGCTCCGGCGGCGTGGCCGCGACCGTCTCCTGCCAGGCCGCCTGCGCCGCGACCCACGCCTCGCGCAGCCCCTCGGGCGTCTCCGCCTTCTGCAGCTCGCGGCCGGGGAACCGCCGGTTGAGCTCGGCCTCGACGAAAGGCACCACGTCCACGCCGTTGACGATGAGCGTGCCGAAGAACAGGTCGTGGCTGTCGATGTCGAGACCGCCCACGTCGACGCTGCGCATCGTCACGCCACTGACGTCGGAGTAGCGGAGGGTGGCGCCCTTGAAGCTCGCCTTGACGAAGGTCGCGCCCTCGAAGTCGTCCGTGCCGGTGTAGGTCGTCATGGCCCCATCCTCACCGAGGTTGCGGACGATTTCGGGTCAGTCGGGTGCCGCGTTCTCCGCTGCGCGTCGCAGCAGCACCTCGCGCTCGCCCTCGTTGCGGGTCAGCGACGCCGCTTCGCGGAAGGCCGTCGCCGCCTCGACGGGGCGACCGGCGTGCTCCAGCAGGTCCCCCCGCACGCTTGGCACGAGGGGCGAGTCGCCCAGCGAGGCCGGGTCGACAGCAGCCAGCACCGCGAGCCCGGCCTCGGGACCGTGCGCGCGCCCGTGGGCGACGGCCCGGTTCACCTCGACGACCGGTCCGGGCGCGGCCGAGGCCAGCACGTCGTACAACGAGGCGATCCGCGCCCATCGGGTGTCGGAGGCGTGGGCCGCGCGGGCGTGCTCGGCCGCGATCGAGGCCTGGAGGAAGTAACGGCCGACCGGAACGCCACCTGCCGCCAGCACCGAGGCACGCGAGAGCGCGGCCAGCCCGCGCCGGATCATCAGCTCGTCCCACAGGGCGCGGTCCTGGTCCTCCAGCAGCACGGGCTCGCCCGTGGGGGAGAGCCGGGCAGCGACCCGGGAGCCCTGGAGCTCGAGCAGCGCCTGGAGGCCGAGCACCTCCGGCTCGTCCGGGGCGAGCGCGGCGAGCATCCGCGCGAGGCGTGTCGCCTCGGCCGCGAGGTCGGGACGCATCCAGTCGTCGCCGGCGGTGGCGGTGTAGCCCTCGTTGAAGATCAGGTAGACGACGGCCATCACGTCGTCGAGCCGCTCGGTGCGCTCGGTGCCCGTGGGCAGGTCGAGGGTGGCGCCCGCGGTGGCCAGCGTCTTCTTGGCGCGCGAGATGCGCTGGCCCATGGTCGCCTCGGTCGTCAGGAAGCCGCGGGCGATCTCGGCCGTCGTGAGCCCGCCGACGAGCCGCAGGGTCAGCGCGGCCCGCGACTCGGCGGTGAGCAGGGGGTGGCAGGTCAGGAAGACGAGACGCAGCACGTCGTCCTCGATGTGGTCGACCTGGCTCTCGAGATCGGGCACCTCCGCCTCCTCTCCTCTGCGGGCGCCCTCGAGCTCCGCCACCTTGCGACGGAGGGTGTCGGCGCGCCGGAAGTGATCGATCCCGCGTCGCTTGGCGGTGGTCATCAGCCACGCGGACGGGTTCTCGGGGACGCCGGTCTGGGGCCACTGCTCGAGCGCCGCGACCAGGGCGTCCTGGGCGAGGTCGGCGGCGAGCTCGACGTCGCGCGTCATCCGGGTGAGGGCGCCGACGAGGCGGGCCGAGTCGGCCCGCCACGCGGCGTGGACGGCCTCCCTGAACTGACCAGTGGGGTCGTCCGTCGATGTGTCGGCTGGCACGCGGCCAGCCTAGGGTCCGGCCTCAGGCCTCGTTGTCCGCCGGGCCACGTGAGATCTGGCGCAGGGTCGCCACGACCGTGACCTCGGGCCAGTGCTCGGCGTGCAGCCGGGCGAACTCCTCCTGGTCGGCGACGGCGTCCTCGACGGTGGCGTACTCGAGCAGTGACCATCCGCCGACGATCTCCTTGGCCTCGGCGTAGGGCCCGTCGACGCGGGTCACCTCGCCCTGGCGGACGACGAAGTTGACGGCGTCCTCGGTCCCGTAGAGACCGCCCCCGTCGAGGAACACGCCGGTGGCGGCGCGCTCTTCGATGTAGGCACCCATCGCGCCGAACAGCGACTGCGGCGGCTCGCCGATGTTCTCTTCCATCCTGACGAATCCCATGAAACGCGGCATCGTGATCACTCCTGCTGGTTGGTGTGGGTTGCTGTCTCGCCCGTACGTCGAACGGCTCGGCGCTGCTTCGACATCGACCCTAGAAGTTTTTTCGGGCGGCTGTCCGTAGGGTGATCGCGTGCCCGAGGTGATCCGTCGCGACCCCCTCGTGCCCGTCGTCGGGATCGTGTCCGTGGTCGTCTACACGCTGCACGGCTTCCATGGTGCCCTCACCCGCGACCTCGGGATCTACGCCTACGCCGGCCAGCAGGTCGCGGACGGCGTGCCTCCCTATCTCGGCGTCCTCAACCGCGCGGGACCGCTCGCCCACGTGCTGCCGGGTAGCGGCGCGCTCCTCGCGCGGGTCGCCGGGCTCGACGACCTGGTCACCATGCGGGTCGTCTTCATGCTCGCGGCCGCCGCCGCGGTCTGCATGATCTACCTCCTCGGCCGCGACCTCTTCGACTCGCGCCCCGCGGGCCTCGTCACGGCGGGCGCACTGCTGTCGTTCCACGGCTTCATCCAGTACGCGTCCAACGGGCCACGCGAGAAGACCCCGATGACGCTCTTCGTCATCGTCGCCCTCTGGGCGATCACCCGGCGCAGGTGGTTCACCGCGGGCGTCTTCACCAGCCTGGCCACGCTCTGCCTGCAGACGGCCTTCTTCAGCACCTTCGCGGCGGTCGCGGTCGCGGTGCTGCTCGTCGCCTCCGACGGCCGGGTCCGCGCCACGCTGCGGGTCGCGCTCGGCGGGCTCGCGCCGGTGGCCGTGCTCGCGACGTGGTTCGCGCTGGCCGGGTCGCTGCGCGAGGCGGTGGACGGCTTCTACGTGATCAACCGCCGCTACACCGTGCCCGACCCGATCGCCGACGACCTCGAGCGGGTCTGGCTCGACCTCCAGGAGGCCTACGGCGTCACCGTCTGGCTGATGCTCGGCGGCGTCGCCGCCCTCGGCCTCGTGACCCTGGCCGCGGTCGTGCCATCGGCCCGCCGCGCGTTCCCCGCGCTCCAGGTCCTTCCGGCGATGACGGCCGGACTGCTGGCGGGCCTGTGGTGGACGACCAAGGAGTACGACGCCTGGCCCGACCTGTTCCCGGTCCTGCCCTTCGCGGCCCTCGGGCTGGGCGCCGCCGCCGCGACCGCCGTACGCCGCCTCCCTCCGCGACCCCAGTGGGCGGTCGCCGCGGTCGCCGCCGCGGCCTGCGTGGCGCTGGCGGTCACCTACTCGGTCGGCACCCGTGACGACACCCTCGACGTGCAGCGCGAGGCGACCGCCACCGTGCTGGCGGAGCTCCCGGAGGACGCCACGATCACCTCGGTCGAGGCGCCGCAGCCGCTCGTGCTGACCGGGCGCACCAACCCGACCCGCTACCAGATGTTCCGCAGCGGACTCCAGGACTACATGGACGACACGTGGCCGGGCGGCCTCGACGGCTTCAAGCGGGACCTCGTCGCCGACGGGCCCGACCTCGTCTCCACCGGCGAGACGCTCTCGCTGACCTGGCGGCGGGCACTGATGCCCGACTACGTCTTCGTCGGCCGGGCGCCGGAGTTCGAGTGGTACGCCCGCGCGTCCCTGGGCGAGGAGACCATCGAGCGGCTGCGCGACGCCGCCGGCTACGACCCGAGCGACCCGTTCGCAACGTTGGCGGACACGCCCTGATGAGCGGGTCGCGCCGGGCTCCGGCCGCCCTCGCCGCCGGCTCCGTCCTCAGCGGGCTGCTCGCCTACCTGCTCTTCGCGTTGGTCACCCGGGGGCTCGGCGCGGAGGCCGCCGCCCCCGTCTCGGTGCTCTGGACCCAGTGGACGTTCGCGGCCGCGGCCGTCACGTTCCCCCTGCAGCACTGGATCACCCGGAGCATCGTGGCCGGCCACGAGGGTGACGTGCGCGGCGCGGCACCGCGGGTCGGCGGTCTCGTCGTCGCCGTGGCCCTCGCGCTCGGCCTGGTCGCCTGGCTCCTGCGCGAGCGCCTGTTCCACCGCGACGACGTGTGGTTCCCGCTGCTGGTCGTGGCCGTCACCCTGGCCTCCGCCGCGGTGGGGGTGGTGCGCGGCGGGCTGGCCGGCCGCGGGCGGTTCGCGGCCGTCGCCTGGAGCCTGGTCGCCGAGAACGCGCTGCGCTGCGTCCTCGTCGGCGTCCTCCTCCTCGCCGACGTCCACGAGCCGGGGGCCCACGGGGCGGCGCTGGTCGCGGGCGGACTGGTCGCCGTGTGGCCGTCCGCGTGGCGGATCGGCAGCACCGGAGGTGGCCGCGCGCGGGCGCTGGAGTTCCTCGGCGGCGCCGCGAGCGGTCAGGTCGTCGCCCAGGCCGTGCTCACGGGTGGCCCGGTGCTCCTCGCGCTGCTGGGTGGTTCGCCGGTCGAGGTGACCGCGATGTTCGCCGCGCTCGCGCTCTTCCGGGCGCCCTACATGGTCGTCCTCGGGACGCTCCCGCAGCTGACCGAGCGGGTGACGACGTACGTCGTCTCGGGTGCCGTCGACCGGCTGCGCGCGCTGGCGCGCGGACTGGCCGTGGTCACGGTCGTCGCGGTCCCGCTGGCCGCCGTCTTCGGCGCTCTGCTCGGTCCGTGGCTGCTGCGGCTCGTCTTCGGCAGCTCGGTCGAGGTGACGTCCGCGGTGGCCGCGGTCCTCGCCGCCGGGTCCACGCTCGCGGTGGCCAACGTGGTGATGGTGGTCGCCGCCCTGGCCGGCCACCGCCCGTTGCTGGTGGCAGCCGCGTGGGCGGGTGCCGTCCTGGTCGGAGTCGTCACCGCTCTGGTCCTGTCGGGGGAGGACCCGGTCGTCCGCACCTCGGCCGTCTTCCTGGCGACCGAGGTCGCCGCCACGGTCGCCCTCGCGGTCGTCGCGTGGCGCTCGCTCGGGCTCAGCCGACAGCCGGGTCGCCGACAGCCGGGTCGCCGACAGGCTTGACCGCGACCAGCAGGACCGACGAGCCGTAGGGGAGGTCGCGGCGCCGCAGGAGGCGTGCGTCGGCCGCGCACAGCGCCATCAGCACCCGGTCGGCACGGTCGGAGACCTGGGGGAGCCGGGTGTCGCCCGATGACGGGGGAGAGACGCGACGGCGCAGGCGTTCGGCGACGAAGAGCGGGAAGACGCCGCTGAAGGCGTACGTCGCCCGCAGCACGTCCATCCCGCCGCCCTCGACCAGTCGGACCAGCCCGGGTCGCGTGTAGCGCCGGTGGTGACCGGCCTGGACGTCGTGGTCGGTCCACGCCCACTGGTAGGCCGGCACCGAGAGCAGCATCCGGCCGCCCGGCGTGAGCACCCGCGCGAGCTCGGCGACCGCGCGCCCGTCGTCGGCGCAGTGCTCGACGACGTCGAAGGCCGACACGACGTCGAAGGTCTCGTCGGCGAACGGCAGCTCCGTCGCGGACCCGCACACACCCTGCCCGGGCACCAACCCCTCGGGCAGCAGGTCGAGGCTCACGTGCTGCTGCTCGCCGCGCATCCAGCCGACGCTCGGCGCGTCCGCGCTGCCCACGTCGAGGGTGCGCCGCGGCGTGCCGAGGTGCGGTCGCATCACGACCCCCAGCAGGTCGGCGCGCGCCCGGTGCCACCAGTAGCCCTGCCGGCGCAGCGAGGACGAGCCCGGCTGGACCGGAGCGCCTGCCCCGCTCACCGGCTCTCGTGGGTCGCCGTCGTGGCCTCGACGAAGGCGGTCGTCACCCGGTCGAGGTCGCTCGTCGTCAGGTTGTTCCAGAACGGCAGCCGCAGCAGCCGGTCCGCGATGTCGCGCGAGACCGGGCACTCCGTCTCGCGGACCGCGAAGGCGCGCCCGGCTTCGGAGGCGTCGAGCGGCTGGTAGTGGAAGGTCGCCTGCACGCCCGACTTCCGCATCAGCTCGAGCACGTCGTTGCGGCGGTCGCGGTCGGGGAGCAGCACGTAGTACATGTGGTGCGCCGACGTCCGCTCCGGCGGCACGTGCATCAGCCGGAAGTCGAGCTCGTCGGCGTAGGGCGCCAGCGTGGTCGCGTAGTGCTCGACCACCACCCGGCGCTTGGCCTGGATCACCTCGCGCATCTCGAGCTGGGCGTAGAGGTAGGCCGCGAGCACGTCGGAGAGACCGAAGGACGAGCCGGTGTCCTTCCAGGTGTACTTGTCGACCTGGCCGAGCATGAACGCGTGCCGGTTGGTGCCCTTGTCGTAGAGCACCCGCGCGCGCTCCACGTCGTCGGGGTCGTTGAGCACGAGGGCGCCGCCCTCGCCGCACACGAAGTTCTTGGTCTCGTGGAAGCTCAGCGTGGCGTAGCGACCGAGGCTGCCCAGGGGCTGGTCGCGGAAGGAGCCGAAGAGGCCGTGGGCGTTGTCCTCGATCAGCCGCACGTCGGGCCAGCGCTCGAGCACGGCGCGGATGCCGTCCACGTCGCAGGCGATGCCGGCGTAGTGGACGATCACGACGGCGCGCACGTGTTCGTCGAGGAGCGTCTCGAGGTGCGCGGGGTCCAGTCCGAGCGTGACCGGCTCGATGTCGCAGAAGACCAGGCCGGCGCCCTGCCGGGCGAACGCGAGACCGGTGCTGGTGAAGGTGAAGGACGGCACGACGACCGTGTCGCCCTCCTGCAGGTCGAGCAGCATCGCCGACAGCTCGAGCGCGGCCGTGCACGACGTCGTCATCAGCACCTCCTCGGCGCCCGTCTCGGCCGCGAGCAGCTCGGAGGTCCGCCGGGTGAACTCGCCACCGGAGGCGAGGTGGCCACCGCGGGCGGCGTCCTGCACGTAGTCCAGCTCGCGGCCCTCCATCGAGGGGAGGTTGAACGGGACGTCGGGGAGCTCGGTCACCAGGGCAGCTTCCTTCCAAGCATGTCGGCCAGCGCGGCGTCGCTCGCCTCGTAGTACTCCTCCAGAGTGCCCCGCAGCTCCTCGCCCAATACGGGGCTCCCGGTTGAGCTCTGGTTGACGGGAGCGCGCGCCGGCTCCGGCGTGAGGGCCGGGTCGACGCCGAGCGCGGCCACCAGGCCGGCCAGGACCTCCGGGTCGGCCAGCAGCTCCTCGAGGAGGACCACGTGCGTCGAGCCGGGGAACACCGACGTCCACGGCGCAAGGTGCTCGGCGTACCGACCGCGGCGGACGTAGGCGAACGGCGAGACCGAGGTGGTGGCCGGGTCCCATGGCTGGTCGCCGGTCAGGTCGGCGCGCAGCGCCTCCTCGAGACCGCGCGTCTCGAGCCCGTGGTCGGTGCTGAAGCGCCAGTTGCTCACGGCGCGGGCCACCGGGTCGCGGAGCACGACCACGACGTGTGGCTCACCCAGCGCGCTCGCCGCGCGTGCGGGTGCCTCGGGGTCCTCGAGATAGCTGGTGCTCTTGTCGAGGAGCAGCCGCTCGCGACCAGCGTGGGCGAACCAGGTCGCGTCGTAGGACTCGTGGCCGCGCGCCGCCAGCTCCGCGTCGCTCCACACCTTGGGCTCGGGCCGCGACGGCCGGGCGAGCGTGATCTGCGGGTGGGCGTCGAGGGCGGCGCCGAGGTACGTCGTGCCGCACCGCTGGGCGCCCACCAGCAGCGCGTGCCGGGCCGGGTGCTCGCTCACGAGGAGACCCGCTCGGAGACGTGGTAGGTGCCGACCGCGCTGACCGCGTTGAGCGTGCGGACGACGTACTCGCCCAGCATCGACAGCAGCATGATCACGACACCGTTGAGGACCGCGAGCAGGACCGCGATCGTCGTCCAGCCCGGCACCGCGGTGTCCACGAAGAACGACCGCACCAGGTAGAAGAGGCCGAGCAGGAAGCTGATCCCGGCGACGGCGAAGCCGAGCGCCGCCGCGGCCCGCAGCGGGAAGACGGAGTAGCTGAACAGGATCGTCAGCACCAGCGACGCGATGCGGCGCAGCCCGTAGTTGCTGGTGCCGTTGGCCCGGGCGTCGTGGCGGACCAGGACGTCTGCCGGGCGGTGGGAGAACATCAGCGCCTGTCCGGTGATGTAGGGGTGCGCGGTGCGGGACCCGCAGATCCGCTCGACCACGTCGCGCCGCAGGATCCGGAAGTTCGAGACCGCGAGCCCGGTCGGCTGCTCGAACACGCGCCGGTTGATGACGGTGATCAGCCTGCTGCCGATCCGACGGTAGCCGCGGGCCTGCTTGCGCTCGAACCGCCCGAAGACGACGTCGTGGCCCTCGAGGGCCCTGTCGATGAGCAGGAGCACCTGGTCGGGCGGGTTCTGCAGGTCGTCGTCCATGGTGATCACGAAGTCGCCGGTGGACTCGCGCAGGCCGGCGAGGTTGGCGTGGTGCTGGCCGTAGTTGCGCAGCAGGTCGAGGGCGACGACGTGGGGGGAGCGGCGGGCCAGGTCGGCGATCACGTCCCAGCTGCCGTCACGGCTCCCGTCGTTGACCAGGATCACCTGGTAGCGGAGATCCGCGGACTCGAAGACCTCGACGACCTTCTCGACGGTCGCGCCGACGACGTCCTGGCTGTTGTAGACCGGGATGACGACGGAATAGGTGAAGGCGGCGCGGTCGCGGGAGGACGGCACGGGAGCGCTCTGGTCGTCGCTCACCATGCCTCCCGATCGTCGTCCGGCCACCGCCTCACGGCGGGTCGCGTCGAGCATATGACCCGGCGACCCACCGGGGGGAAGGCCGGTGCTGACGTCCCACCCGCACGGGCGGGCGGGGAGATAGTCTCCCGGCACCGCACGACGACAGGATGTGGCCATGAGGGGCTCGCGATCCCCGCGCGCGCACGCGTGGTCGCCTGCCCGGCACGCGTGGCAGGCTGCCTGGCGCCACCGCCGCGGCCAGGCGCTGGCCCTGGTCGCGATCTCCGCCCTGATCACCGCGTGCACCGCGTTCGCCCCGGTCTACGACCGGGCCATGCAGCAGGCTCTCGTCGACACGCTGCTGGCGCGGGCGACGCCCGCCGAGGCCAACGTCACCCTGATCTCGGAGAGCAGCGACTTCGCCGGCGGCGCGATCAAGTCCCGCGACCCGCGCGAGGCCGAGGCGCTGATCGCGGACGTGGCCGCGCGGCTCGGACCGGTCGTGCTCGGGCGCACCGCGATCGTGACCCCCACGACGGGTGAGGTCCCGCCGTCGGGTCTGCTCCTGTGGCGCGACGGCGCGTGCGAGCACGTACGCCTGCTGAGTGGAACCTGCCCCGACGAGACCGGCGAGATCATGGTCAGCCAGGAGGACGTCGACAACTTCGGGCTCCGGGTGGGCGCCACGCGTGAGGTGGACACCACCGTCGATGACAGTGCCGTGCCGCTCGAGGTCGTCGGCACCTATGCCCCGCCCACGGACGACGCGTGGTGGCAGGGCCAGCGGACCACCGGCATCTCGGGCGTCGTCCTCGGGCTCGACCCCTCGGCCAACCACGACGCCTGGCTGACGGTCGAGCAGACCTTCGTGGAAGCCCCCATGCTCGTCGGGGAGACCTCGCAGGCCGGCGCACCGGTGCTCACCGCAGCGGCGGACGTCGACTCGCTGCTCGAGCTGGGGGAGGGCGTCCGGGCGATCGCGGGCACCCTGGACCTGCGCGGCGGTGACCTCGAGCTCCGCACCGGCCTCGACGAGCTGACCGACGACCTGCGCGCCCAGGTGGGCCAGGCCCACCGCACCGTGCCGTTGCTGCTCGCCCCGATGGCGGTGCTGTCGGTCTTCGTGCTGTGGCTCGTGCTCGCCGCGGCGACAGCCGCCCGACGGGGCGAGGTGGCGGTCGCGCGGTTGCGTGGCCGCGGCCCGGCGGGAGCAGCGGGGCTGCTGCTGCTCGAGCTGCTCCCCGCCCTCCTCGTGGGCGTCGTCCCGGGCGCCCTCGTGGCCCTCGCGGGCGGGGCCGTGGTGAGGAGCCTGCTGCCCGGCGACGCGCCGTTCGAGGCGGGACCCGGGTTCGTGACGGCCCTGCTCCTGGCCGTGGTGGCCATCGTCCTGACGACGCTCGCCGCCGCTGTCCGTACGGCCCGCGAACCCCTGCACGACGTGGTCCGCAGCGGCCCCGTCGCGTCCGGGCGCTGGGCGCTGGGGCCGGTCGAGGCGTTCGTGGTCGCGTGCGTGGGGACCGGCGTGGTCGCGTTCGTCACCGGCAGCCTCCAGGGACCCTTCGCCCTCGCCGGTCCCGCCCTGCTCGCGCTGCTCACCGGCCTGCTGCTGGCCCACCTCGCCGCCCCCGTCGGTCGCGGCCTCGGACGCCGGCTGCTGGGGAGGGGTCGTCTCGTCGCCGGCACGAGCCTGCTCGAGACCGGCCGGCGCGCGGAGGGACGCACGGTCATGGTCGTCGTCACGGTCGCCTGCGCGCTGACCGTCTTCTCGATGGACGCCCTCGCCATCGGCGAACGCAACCGCACGAACGCGAGCCGGCACGAGGCCGGTGCACCCGCGGTGGTCCAGGTGACGGGCGGCGACCTCGACGGAGTCCGGTCGGCCCTGGCCACCGTGGACCCGACGGGTCGTCGGGCGACGCCCGTGCTGGTGGGCCGCGACATCCTGGCCGTCGAGCCCGACGCGTTCGGCCGGATCGCGTTCTTCCCGCGGGGCGCACCGACGGCCGAGGAGTGGCGCACGCTCGCGCCGCCCGACCGACAACCCGTGGAGCTGACCGGGACGCGGGTGAGGCTCGACGTGCGGACCGACGACATCTTCACCACCGACGACATCTTCGGCAGCGAGGTCGACGTGCGACTGAGTCTCGTCGTCACCTCCGCCACGGGAGTGCGCCGTGCGGTCCCGCTCGGCTTCCTGCCGTCCGACGGCTCGGCCCGGACGCTGTCCGGCACGGTCGACGCCTGTGCGAGCGGGTGCCGGCTGGCCGCGGTGCAGCTCGCGACGGCGCAGGGGGCGTCGGTCGAGGGCGAGATCGAGCTCACCGACCTCCGCGTCGACGACCGCGCCGTCGACTGGGGGTCGTCGACCTCGGACTGGAACACGACCCAGGACGAGGACACCCTCATCCGGCCCACCGCCGCCACGGACAGGTCGGTGCGCTTCGAGGTGGACGCCAGCGGGTACTACCCGGTCGAGGTGTCCTCGTCATGGGTGCCGTCCGCCCTGCCCGCCCTGCTGACGGACGACCACACTGATCGTGCGGGGGAACCGTTGGAGGTGAAGGGCACCGACGGTGTCGACCGGGCCACCCAGGAGGCCGGCAGGCTCGTGCTCGTGCCGGCGATGCCCGCCGACTCCGCACTCGTCGACCTCGACGCCGTGACCCGCGGTGCCGCGATCACCCGGGACAGCCACCTCGAGATCTGGATGGAGGACTCCACCGAGCTGGTGTCGTCCGTGCGGGCGGCCCTGGGGGAGCGTGACATCACCACGACCGACGTCCGGCGCTACACCGACATCCGCGCGAGCTACGACGACTCCGTGTCGAGCTGGAGCCTGGCGCTCGGTGCCGCTGTCGCACCGGCGGTGCTGCTCCTCGCGCTGCTCGTCCTGCTGGTGCTGGCGCTGATCGGGTGGCGGGCGCGCGCCCGCGACCTGGCGATCCTCCGCCTCAACGGGGTGGGCCGGCGCACGACGCGCCGCCTGGCCGTCTGGGCGCAGCTGCCGGCGGTGCTCGTCGCCGTCGTCGGCGGCGTCCTGGCCGGCGTCGCCGGTGCGGCACTGGCGATGCCCGACGTTGCCTTCCTCCCGGCACCTGCCGAGGTGCCGGTGGTCGACGTCGCCACGTCGTGGCCGGCCGTCGTCGCCGTCTCCGTCGTCTGCCTCGTGGTGCTGCCCGCCGTCGCCGCGCTCACCGGCCTGGCGGTCGCGCGCCGTGCCCACGTGGAGCGAGTGAGGGAGGGCCTCTGATGCACGGACTCGCGATCCGCACCCGGGGACTGGTGCACATCTATCACGCCGAAGGCCATGACGTCGCCGCGCTGTCGGGGATCGACCTCGACGTCGGCGCCGGCGAGATGGTGGGACTGCTGGGACCGTCCGGCTCGGGCAAGTCGACCCTGATGAGCCTGCTCGCGGGGATCTTCCGCCCCAGCGCCGGCAAGGTCTTCGTGGGTGACGCCGAGCTCTCGACCTCCCCGCCGCGCGACCTCGACCGGCTGCGCGGGACCGAGGTCGGACTGATGCTGCAGGGGGCCGACCGCAACCTGCTGCCCCACGCCACGCCCGCCGACAACGTGCGCTTCGCGCAGCGGCAGGCGCGTCGCGCCGGTCGGACGGTGCCCGACCCGGCCGCGGTCCTCGAGGCCCTCGGCCTCGCCGACCACCACGACGACCCGCTGGGACGCTTGACGCCCGGCCTGCTCCAGCTGGCCGCGGTCGCCGTCGCGGTGTCCACCCGCCCCGGGCTGCTCCTGTGCGACGAGCCGACCAGCCAGCTCGACCACGCCGCCCGTGACCGGGTGCTGGCAGCGCTGGCCCACGTCAACCGCACCTATGGCACCACCGTCGTCCTGGTCACCCACGACCCCGAGGTCGCCCGGGTGCTGCCCCGCACGGTCACGATCCGCGACGGCCGCATCGGGGGAGAGGGACGCAGCGGCGAGGAGTACGCCGTGGTGACCGCGGACGGCTTCCTGCCGCTGCTCGGTCGCGCCCGCGACACGCTGCCCCCCGGCACGCTGGTGCGCCTCCACGAGGTCGGCGACCACTTCGAGCTGAGGGCCGAGTCCGAGGAGGGGCGCCGTGAGTGACCTGGACTGCGCGGACCTGTCGGTCGGCTACGGCGGGACCGTGGCCGTACGCCCCCTCGACCTGCACGTGTCGGGCGGGCACCTGCTGTCGGTCACCGGTCCCTCGGGCTCCGGCAAGTCGTCGCTCCTGTGGGCGCTCGCCCGGGCATTGCGGCCGGCAGCGGCGACGGTGACCGGCACGGTGCGGGTGGACGGCCGCGAGCTGGGTGACCGGGAGGACGCGGCCCGGGCGGGGGTCGTGCTGGTGCCCCAGCGCAACGGCCTGAGCGCCGCCCTGTCGGCGGAGGAGAGCCTCCTGGTGCCGCTGCTCGCGCTCGGAGTTCCGGCGCGCGAGGCGGCCAGCGCGGTGGAGGAGCAGCTCCGCCGGGTGGGCCTGGCCGAGTTCCGTCGGCACCTCGTCGACCAGCTCTCGGGCGGCCAGCAGCAGCGCGTGGCGCTCGCGCGCGCCTTCGCCCTGCGTCCCCAGGTGCTCCTCGCCGACGAGTCGACCAGCGACCTCGACGCGGGCAACCGCGAGCTGATGATCGCGGCGCTGCGCGAGGAGGCCGACCGGGGTGTCGCAGTCGTGCTCGCCACCCACGACGAGGAGGCGGCCGCGCAGACCGACGCGACCCTCGCCCTCGACGAGGGCGTTGCCACCTGGGTCCGCAGGCGCTGAGGGTCAGCAGACGTGCGGGTCGAAGCCGAACGGCAGCTCGAGGCGGTGCGCCTTCATCAGGGCGTCGTCGGTGAGGATGTCGAAGGTGCTGCCTTCCGCGGCGACGATGCCGTCGGACAGCACGATCGCGCGCGGACACAGCTGCAGCGCGTAGGGCAGGTCGTGGGTGACCATCATCAGCGTCACGTCCAGCCCGGTCAGGATGTCGGCGAGCTCGCGCCGCGACGCGGGGTCGAGGTTGGAGCTCGGCTCGTCGAGCACGATGATCTCGGGCTCCATCACCAGGACGGTCGCCACCGCGACCCGGCGTCGCTGGCCGAACGACAGGTGGTGCGGTGGCCGGTCGACGAAGTCGGCCATGCCGACCATGTCCAGGGCCGTCATCACCTGCCGGTCGAGCTCCGCGCCGCGCACCCCGAGGTTGCGGGGACCGAACGCGACGTCGTCGCGCACGCTGCCCATGAAGAGCTGGTCGTCGGGGTCCTGGAAGACCAGGCCGACGCGGCGGCGGATCTCCGCGAGGTTGTCCTTGACCACCGGCAGGCCGGAGACGCTGACCGTGCCCGCGCCGGGCTGAAGGATGCCGTTGAGGTGCAGCACGAGGGTGGTCTTGCCGGCACCGTTGGGCCCGAGCACCGCCACGCGCTCGCCGCGCTGCACCTCGAGGTCGACGCCGAAGAGCGCCTGGTGGCCGTCGGGGTAGGCGAACGCCACCGACTGCAGGTCGAGGACCGGGGTGCTCATCGGGGTGCGCTCCCGTCGTAGCCGCGCGAGATCATCGCGAGGTGCACGCGCTCGCCGCGCTCGAAGGAGCGGATGAACAGCGCGCCGGCCGAGCGGGCGACCACCGGCCAGTGGCGCGGGTCGCGTGCGGTGAAGCCGCGGGACTCGCGAGCGGTCTTCATGCGGCGCAGCTCGTCGGTCACGACGTCGAGGTAGCGCACCATGAAGCCCATGATCTGCACGAGCTGCGACGGCACCCGGAGCCGCTCGAGCCCGACGAGCAGGTCGCGCGGCTCGGTCGTCGCTGCCAGCAGGAGGCTGGCCAGCACGCCGAGGGTGGCCTTGGTGACGAGCGCGCCGGCGGCCAGCAGGCCGGGCTCGCTCAGGCCGAGCCCGAGCACCTCGACCTCGGGGCCGGTGGCGACGAACGGCAGGAGGGCGGCGAACAGCAGCACCGGGGTCTCGACGACCATCCGCCGGGCGAGGTAGCCCACCGGGACGCCGGACACGGCGACCAGCACGGCCAGCACGACGGCGTACGCCGCGAAGGCGGGGAGCCATGCCGACGGCGTGGCGACGACGACCAGCATGAAGCTGACGAGCCCGGCCACCTTGAGGTGGGCGGGTGCCCGGTGGAGCGGGGAGTGTCCGTGGAAGTGGAGCCGGTGACCGTGCGGGGCGCCCATCGTCACTCGCCCCCGTCGGCCCGACGAGGCGTCGCGCGCCTGCGGAGGAGCATCAGCGTCGACGTGCCCGCCAGCACGACGAGGCACCCGATGACGCCGGCGAGCCCGCCGGACCAGCGCGTGCCCCGGCCGGCCACGTCGTAGCCGGCGAGCGGGCCGGCCTGGGCGCCGGACGCCTGCTCGGCCCCGGCGAAGCCGAGGTCGCCGGCGACGCGGTTGAGCCCGTCGGGGCTGGCCGAGGCGTAGTGGCTGGCCACGCCTGCAAGGACCAGGGCCACGAGGAGGCCGACGACGAGGAGGGTGCGGGTGGAGATCCGGGGAGTCCGGCGAGCGGTGCTCATCTCGTGGGGTGACGTCATGCCGCCACCGTCCGCGTCTCGAGCTCGCGGACTCCGAGGACCCGGCGCGCTCCGTGCACGAGGTCCGGGCGGACGGACACGATGCTCGCGACCACCAGGAAGGTGATCACGGCCTCGCCGATGCCGATCAGCACGTGGACGCCGACCATCGCCGACAGGAGGGTGTCGAGCGGGATGGGCACCGCGCCGCCCACTGTGTAGAGCCCCACGAACGTCGCCGCACTCAGCACCACCGACACGAGGGCGCCGATCGCGGCGGCCGGGGCGACCATCGACAGGCGTCGCGGCAACAGCAGCTGGACCCCGCGGAAGGCCACGTAGCCGACGACGACGGTGACGAGACCCATCAGCACGATGTTGGTGCCGAGCGCGGTGATCCCACCGTCGGCGAACAGCAGCGACTGGACCGCGAGGACCACGGTCAGGCAGAGCAGCCCGGTGTACGGGCCGACGAGGACGGCAGCGAGGGCACCCCCCATGAGGTGCCCGCTGGTGCCTCCCGCCACCGGGAAGTTGAGCATCTGGGTCGCGAAGACGAAGGTCGCCACGAGTCCCGCCAGCGGCGCGACGCGGTCGTCGACCTCGCGGCGAGCACCGCGCAGCGCTATCGCGATGCCCGCGGCGGCCGCGCCCGCGGTGGCGATCGACGTGGGCGCGTCGAGGAATCCGTCAGGAACGTGCATCGCCAGGCCTCCCGGTCCCTGTTGCACACCGTGTGCAACAACCTGTGTTCGGCACCACCGGCGCACCGGATGGGGGAGTCGGCGAACTTTCTGTGACGCGGGTCTCAGAGCTGCAGCAGGGTGCGTACGACGACGCCGCCGCCCACCGCGCAGATGCCGACGGCCGCGCCGTACCTCAGATAGGTGCGCACGTTGCCCCCGATGAAGCCGCGACGGGTGGCCAGTCCCTCCAGGCGCAGCACCAGGTCGCGCGCCAGGAGGCCGACGGCCGCCAGCGAGACGGCCATCCCGATGCCGAAGGCGAACACCAGGACGAAGCCGAACCACGCCCGCCCGAGCGCCGTCGCCGCGAGCAGCAGGAGGAGCGCCGAGGGGCTGGGCACGAGTCCGCCGACCAGTCCCATCACCCAGACGCCCCAGCGTCCCGGGGCAGCTTCCGGCTCGACCGGCGCGGTTGGCCTCGCCGGGCTCGGTGCGACGACGGTGGCGACCGCTCCGTGCTCCTGGTGGGGGTGCGGGTGGCCGTGCTCGTGGTCGTGCTCGTGGCCGTGCTCGTGGCCGTGCTCGTGGTCGGACTCAGCGGGGGCGTGCCCGTGGCCGTGTCCATGTCCGTGTCCATGTCCGTGCCCGTGGCCGTGCCCGTGGCCGTGGCCCTGACCTCCGTCGGTGCGGAGGCGGGCGAGGAGGTAGAGACCGAGACCGATGATGAGCAGTCCGGTGGCGAGGGTGAGCCAGGGATAGATCCGGGCCGGCACGAACGCGCTGCTGATCGACACCAGCAGTCCCAGCAGGAGGACCGAGCCGGTGTGCGCGATGGTGACGGCGCTGCCGACCGCGAACGCCGAGCGCACCGACGAGTCGCCGCGCTGGGAGAGGTAGAAGGCCATCACGGTCTTGCCGTGTCCCGGCGACAGCGCGTGGGTGGCACCCAGGGCGAGCGCGGCGAGGACGGCGAGTCCTGCCGCCAGCCAGCCGCTGTCGCCGAGCAGGGCGGTGGCGCGCGCGGAGAGCCAGCTGCCGTCGGTGGCGGTCGGGTCGTTGTCGTCGGGGCTGCCGGGCAGCACGCCGGCCGGTCCGCCGACGGAGACCACGAGGCTGGCGGTCGTCACGTCGAGCGGCGACTGGAGCAGGTCCTGGGGGTACGACGTGAGCCGGTCGCTCGTGCTCTCCGCCGGGACGTCCGAGCTGGTGAGCGTCATCCGGTCGCCGACGGCGGTGATCTCCCGCCATCCGACGGAGCCGGGGGCGGTGGAGTCCTCGAAGCCGATCTCGCCGTCCCCGATGGCGTCGTCGCTCGAGTACTCGCAGGTGATCCGGGTGATCGGCAGCCCGCCCTCGCCGTCGGCCAGGGACGCCGACGAGCTCTCGAGGGTGAGGTCCACCCGGCTGCCGCCCGCGGTGAGCTCGAGGCCGCCTGTGGTGGTGGCGCACTCGCGCTCGGCCAGTGCGGGCAGGTCGTCGACCGCCTTGCCGAGCTGGGCCGTGGGGATCTCCGCGAGGTCGACGACGTGGTCGACCTGGAGCCCGTCGGGCGAGACGAGGATGCCGGTGTAGCGGTTCACCGTGAAGTTGCCGAGCGGGTGCGCCGAGGCCGGCGCCGCGCCGAGGAGGACCGTGGTGGCGATCGCCCCCACGGCGAGCAGCAGGCGTAGGACCAGTCTCATCGGGTGCCTTCGATCGTCGAGAGCTTCGCGAGGGTGGTGCGGGCCGCGTCGCGCTGCCACGGCGACAGGCCCGGGTCGGTGTCGAGACCGCGTCGCAGGTGGGTGGCGGCGTCGTCGGTCATGCCGAGCGCGGCCTCGATGGTGCCGCGGTGGATCCAGAACCTGGCCTCCGGGGAGTCGAGGCTGGTCGCGCGCCGCGCGATCGTCAGCGCCTCCCGGTCGCGCCCGTTGCGGTGCAGCGCCCAGGCCAGGGCGTCGGCGACGTGGACGCTCGTGCGCTGGCGCCACTCTGCCCGCGCCTGGCTCAATGCCCGCTCGGAGGAGCCGTGGTCGGCCTCGAAGAGCGCGGTCTCGAGGTCCGTACGGACGCCGCTGGCGTCGAGGAGCTCGATCGTCGTGCGGACCACCGCGAACTGCGCGTCGGCCTCGTCGGGGCGACCGAGGTGGAGGAGGAGCTCGCCGAGCTCGGTGACGTACTCGGGCAGCGGCTGGCGCGCGACGACGTCCTGCCAGGTCGTGACGGCCTTCTCGAGGTCGCCCTGCGCGACCTGGAGGCGGGCCCTGGAGACGAGGGCGGGGAGGTAGTCGGGGACGGCCTGCTGGGCGATGCCGAGCTGGCGCGCCGCCGCACCGAGCCGGTCCTGCTTGCGCAGGATGTCGGCGAGCAGGGTGAGCGTGTAGGCCTTGTCGTTGCGGGAGCCGGCGGCGGCTGCGCGGCGCAGGATGCCAGCGGCGCGGTCGAGGTCGCCGCGGAGCTCGTAGGCGTAGGAGTAGCGGGCGGCGATCGCCGTGCTCGGCCGGCGACGGTCGGCGAACGCCAGGGCCTTCAGCTGCTCGTCGTACCTGCCCAGCTCGTTGAGGGCGTCGACGCGGATGGCGAGGGCGCCGAGGTCGCGCGAGTTGATGGCGAGCGCCTCGTCGGCGCTCGACAGGGCGTCGGAGAAGTCGTGGCGGGCGGCCGAGATCGCCGCCTGCGCGGCGAGGGCGGTGAAGTTCTCGTCCGGCTCGATCTCGAACGACCTGGCCGCCGCTTCGTCGGCCTTCGCGTAGTAGGTGGCGTTGCCCGTGAGACGGGCCTGCTCGACGTACGCGACCGCCAGGTTGGCCCACGACACGTGGTCCTGCGGGAGGCGACGGAGGGTGTTCTGCAGCGCGAGGATGCTCGTCTCGAGGTCCTGGCCGGAGTCGGGCACGACGCGGGGCACGGCGGCCGCGGGCGTCGGGGACGACGGGTCCGACGAGGTGGCGAAGCCGATTCCGCCCGAGACGGCGAGGGCGAGACCGGCACCGATGACGATGAGGCTCCTGCGCATGCGGGGAGGTCCTTCCGGCGAGTTCGGGTTCGGGTTCGGGGGGAGCGGGGGTGTGGCCCGACCGCGCGACGTGCGTCGCGCGGCCGGGCCGGGGTGAGACGGTCAGGCCTTGCGGCGGCGCGCAGCGCCACCGATGCCACCGATGAGGGCGAGGAGCCCCACACCGACGAAGGCCATCGAGCTCTGGCGACCCGGGACGAGGCGCTGGAGCACGCCGCCCTTGCTCGCCGACTGCTTCGCCGAGCCCGCCGCAGACGGGTGCGGGTCAGCGTTGCTGCCGCTGGCCGGGAGGGCCAGGTAGGGGAACGTCTTGTCGAAGGCGGTGTCGTTCACGTCGACACCGTCGCCGAGGTCGTTCGCCGAACCGACGAGCTCACCCTCGACCACCTGCAGGGCGATGTCGATGACATCGTCCGCAAGACGGCGGCCGTTGGGGAAGCCCTGCGTGTCGCCACCGATGACGCCGAGACGGTTGGGGTCCTCGGTGACCGGCGTGCGCATGTTGAGCCGGAGCTGCTCACTCGGAGTGATCTTGCCCTTGGGCATGTTGAGGCCCTTGACGCCCGTGAGGAACACCGACACGAGGTCGTTGCGCGGGGTCTTGGGCGCCTTGATCCCGTAGACAGCCTCGATCAGCTTGGGCAGCTCGGGGTTGGTGACGTACTTGAGCGCCGCTCCGTCACCCGTGGGCTTGAGGCCGTTGAAGGCATCCTTGAGCTTGAGCGGGATGACGACCTCGTTGACCAGCGGGTTGCCCAGACGAGACACCTGGGTGTAGCCCTTGCCGGTGGCCGACTTCTTGGACGTGGTCGTCCAGGTGCCGATCACCGGGTTCTTCTTGGGGTTCTGGTTCTTGGCGACCCACTTCTGGGGCACCTGGAGCGCAACCGACTGCACGTTGAAGCCAGCCAGCGTGTCGTCGCCGGCCTCGGAGAGGTCGCCGCCGTAGAGCAGGTCGAACACGCGCAGGTCGAGGAAGAACGGGTCCTCGGCCTGACCCGCGAAGGACTTGACGTTCTTGCCCACGCGGGTGGTGGCCTGGCTGCGCAGCTTGTTGTAGGCCGGCATCGACGCCATGCCGATGTTGGACGGCGCCACGCGACGCTTCTTGATGATCGTCTTCTTCTTGCCCTTGGCGATCCGCTGCAGCTTGTAGGTCTGGTAGTAGTTCAGGTCCTTGTCCTTGAGGGACGTGACCGGACCCGTGGCTGCCAGGAACGTGTTCTTGTTGACGTAGTGGTCCTTGAAGGTCCACCGGAACGTCACGTCCGGCTTGGCGTCCGCGTTGTTGTCGACGTGGATGTCGTATCGCGCGTCGGTGGCGAAGCTGTAGAAGTTCGGACCACCCGCCGGCTCCTCGAAGGGCAGCCAGTTGGCGATCAGCGTGACGGTGTTCTTCTTCTCCGGGCTGCGGAACGCGTAGAGGTCCGTGCCGTCGTACTGCGGCGTCCCCGAGATGAGCGGTGCTTCCCGGTGACTGGATGCGGTCGCGGTCATGGGGCCGAGTCCGGCGAGGCCGACTGCAGTCAGCAGGCCTCCCGTGCAGGCCAGGGCGATCGCCCCTTGCCGCTTGGTGGGTCGTGAGCGCTTCATCAGCAACTACTCCTTGTGTTGGCCCGGGGGTCGCCATCGCGCGCACGCCCTGTACCGAGCAGCCCGAGTCCTTGGGTGAGCCGGGTTGTGTTGTGTTCGGAGTCACAACCTAGGCGGATTGATCCGCATCTGACATCACCCTTGCGCGGCTCTCGCGGTGGTTGGGCAAACCTTCACCTGAAGTCGCGGGACGACGCCCTCGCCTGCAGCACGGCACCCGCGCCCGGGACGACGACGTCGATGCCCTCGACGCGGTCGGCGATCAGGTTGGTGACGCCGTCGTTGCGCTCGAGCTTGCCGCGGATCACCACGGCGACCCGGTGCCGGGCCGCGTGCCGGTGGGCCTTCATCACCCCGACCGAGCAGACCACGTTGAGCATGCCCGTCTCGTCCTCGAGGTTGAGGAAGGTGACCCCCATGGCGGTGCCGGGTCGCTGCCGGTGGGTGATGAGGCCGCCGACGTGCACGCGTCGGTTGGGCTCGGCGGTGGCGAGCTCCTCGACCGATCGGATGCCGGCGCGGCGCAGCTCGTCGCGCAGGTGCTCGATCGGGTGCCGTTCGGGCGAGACCCCGGTGGCCCAGAGGTCGGCGAGGGTGAGCTCGGGCTCGCTCATGCCCGGCAGGGTGGGGGCCGCGGGCGCCGGGGTGGTGCCGGCGAGGTGCTCGGCCCCCTCGGCGAATCCGGCCGCCCACAGCGCCTCGCGCCGGTCGAGGCCCCACGCGTCGAAGGCTCCCGCGGTCGCGAGCGCCTCCAGCTGGGCGGAGGCCAGGCGGGCACGCCGGGACAGGTCGGTGACGCCGCCGAACGGAGCCTCGTCGCGCGCGGCCACGATCCGACGTGCCACCTCCAGCCCGATCCCTCGCACCGAGTCGAGCCCGAGGCGTACGGCGACGTGGTGGTCGCGGCGGTGTGCGGGCACCGGGTCGGGCGTGCCGGGCACCCACTCGACCCGCTCGAACCGGGGCCGGCAGCACTCGTCCGGACCGGTCGGGGCGACCGGCCCGACGACCACGGGCTCCAGGTCGGCCTGCGCCGACGACCGCGTCACGTCGGGACGGCGTACGTCGACCCCGTGGCGGCGGGCATCGGCGACGAGCGACTGCGGGGAGTAGAACCCCATCGGCTGGTTGCGGAGCAGCCCGGCGAGGAACGCAGCGGGGTAGTGGAGCTTGAACCACGACGAGGCGTAGACGAGGAGCGCGAAGGACAGCGCGTGCGACTCGGCGAAGCCGAAGTTGGCGAAGGACAGGATCTTCACGTAGATCGAGTCGGCCAGCTCGCCGGTGATCCCACGGCGCTCCATGCCGGTGTAGAGCGTCTTGCTTGATCGACTCGATGCGCTCGACCCCGCGCTTGGACCCCATCGCGCGGCGCAGCAGGTCGGCGTCGTCGCGGCTGCAGTCGCCGAGCGTGACCGCCATCGCCATCAGCTGCTCCTGGAACAGCGGCACCCCCTTGGTGCGCTCGAGCACCGGCACGAGCTCGGGGTGGTCGTAGGTCACCGGCTCCTTGCCGGTGGCGCGACGTACGTAGGGGTGCACGGCACCGCCCTGGATCGGACCCGGGCGGATCAGGGCGATCTCGATGGCGAGGTCGTAGAACTCGCGGGGACGCAGCCGCGGCAACGTCCCGATCTGCGCCCGGCTCTCGACCTGGAAGACGCCGATCGAGTCGGCGCGGCACAGCATGTCGTAGACCGCTGGCTCCTCCTTGGGCATCGTCGCGAGGTCCCACTGCTCACCGAGGTGGTCGGCGACGAGCCGCATCATGTGGTCGAGCGCGCCGAGCATGCCGAGGCCGAGCAGGTCGAACTTCACCAGCCCCATCGACTCGCACCCGTCCTTGTCCCACTGCAGCACCGTCCGCTTGTCCATCCGGCCGCGCTCGATCGGGCAGACCTCGCCGATGGGCCGCTCGGTGAGGACCATCCCGCCGGAGTGGATGCCGAGGTGACGAGGCGCCCCCATCAGCTCCTCGGCCAGCGCGACGACCTGCGGTGGTACGTCGTGGGCGTCGGGGTCGGCGGACACGACGGACGTCCAGCCGTCGATCTGCTTCGACCAGGCATCCTGCTGCCCCTGGGAGAAACCCAACGCCTTGGCGGCGTCACGCACGGCCATCCGGGGGCGGTAGCTGATGATGTTGGAGACCTGCGCGGCGTTGCGGCGGCCGTAGGTGTCGTAGACCCACTGGATGACCTCCTCGCGCCGGTCGGAGTCGAAGTCGACGTCGATGTCGGGCTCCTCGTCGCGGTGGGCGGAGATGAAGCGCTCGAACGGCAGCTGGTAGAAGACGGCGTCGACGGCGGTGATGCCGAGGGCGAAGCAGACCGCCGAGCTCGCCGCCGATCCGCGGCCCTGGCACAGGATCCTGCGTCCGCGGGCGAAGGCGACGATGTCGTGGACGATGACGAAGTAGCCGGCGAAGTCCTTCTCGGCGATGATCCGCAGCTCGTGCTCGAGCCGCTCGCGCGCCGCGGCCTCGTGGGGGACGCCGGCGTACCTCTCGGCGAAGCCGCGCTCCGCCAGCACCCGCAGCCACGAGTCGGCGGTGTGGCCGTCGGGGATCTGCCTCTTGGGCAGCGCGGGGGAGGCCTTGTGCAGGTCGAAGGCCAGCTCGTCGGCGAGCGTGACGCTGCGCTCGACGGCCCCGGGGTGTGCCGCGAGCGCGGTCGCCGTCTCCTCGCCGCTGCGCAGGTGCGCCGATCCGGACAGGTCGAGCCAGCCGTCGAGGTCGACCAGGCTGCGCCGCGCCCTCACGGCCGCCATCGCGGAGGCCAGCCGGTGCTGCCGGGGCGTGGCGTGGTGGACGTTGCCCGCGGCGACCACGTCGAGGCCGTGCGCCCCGGCCAGTCGGGCGAGCGCGGCATTCGTCCGGTCGGCGCCGGGGCGGGGCGAGAGCTCGACGAGCACGTGCTCGAGCCCGAACAGCGAGGTCATCCGGTCGAGGGCGTCGGCGGCCGCGGCCTCCCCGCCGTGCTCCAGCGCCTGCCGGACGGCGCCCTTGCGGCAGCCGGTGAGGATCGTCCAGTGGTCGCGCCCGCGCTCGCCGAGCTCGTCGAGGTCGTAGACCGGTCGACCCTTCTCGTCGCCGCGCAGGTGCGCGTCGGTGATCGCCGCGGCGAGGCGGTGGTAGCCCTCGACGCCGCGCGCCAGCACGAGCAGGTGGCTGCCCTCGGGGTCGGGCGCGCCGTTCTGCGGACCGCGGAGCCCCAGGGAGAGCTCGGCGCCGAACACCGTGGGCAGGTCGTACGCCGCCGCGGCCTCGGCCAGCATCGGTGCCGCGTAGAACCCGTCGTGGTCGGTCACCGCGAGCGCGTGCAGGCCGAGGCGCACCGATTCCTCGACCAGCTCCTGCGGCGAGCTCGCGCCGTCGAGGAAGCTGAAGTGGCTGTGGCAGTGCAGCTCGGCGTAGGGCGTGACCGCGACGGGCCGCTCGATCGCGCGGGCCTCGGTGGCCGCGTGCTTGCGACGGGACACCGGCGCGTCGTCGGCACCGGGGAGCCCGCTGAGCCTGCGCTCGAGCTCCTTCCAGTGCATGGCGGGGTTGTTCCATCCCATCAGTCGCTCTCCTCGTCAGTCATAGGCGGCTTCGAGGGCCCAACCGTCCGGGGCGCGCAGCAGCAGCCAGGCGCGGCCGTCGGCGCCCACGACCTGGAACCGGGCGCTCGGGCCGGCTCCGCCCGCCCACCAGCCGTCGTCGGTGGGCCACGGTCCGGCCCAGGCGGTGACCGGCTGCCAGGGCAGGCCCTGCGCGTCGCCGGCGGCACGCACCCGGAACCGACGCAGCTCGCCGGTGACGGCGCCGCGGTCGGTGACCCTCACGTCGTGCCCGGCGTCGTCGACGACCTCGGCCGGGGGCGGCGTCGCGAAGACCCGCACCGGCGCCGGTCCGGGGACCCGACCCGGCCATGGCCGGTCGACGGGCCGCAGGTCGACCGGCCGCTCCCCCCACGGCACGAGCGCCTGCCGGGCGGCCGGGCTGCGGCCGCCCTGCAGCACCGGGCGGCGTACGGCCTCGAACCCGACCATGCCCTGCACCCGGGCGACGCCCCTCTCGACGAGGTCGTCGGACGCCGTGCCCCACAGCGCCTCGCCGTGGGCCGCGGCGGGCTCGACGGTCTCGGGGACGAACCGGACCCGGTCGATGGGGGAGCGCACGTCGCCGGACTGCTTGCGGCCGCGCAGCGCCCCGCCGACCTTGCTCGTCGACCCGGCGCCCTGCAGCTGCCAGTGCACCCGGTCGACCAGGTCGCGGGCGTTGAAGTGCCGCGGGTGGAGCCACGCACGGGCCGAGCAGACGACACCCTCCGACTCCGCCTCGACGCGCACGGCGGTGGCGACGAGCTGGTGGTGCGCGAGCTGGGTGATGAAGCGCTCCGCGGTGGTGCGCACGCTGAAGGTGATCGCCTCGACGTTGTCGAGCGCCGTCTCGAAGGACACATCGGCCTCGAGCTCGGGCGGGGGAGTGCGGGCAGCGAACAGGGCCCGGTCCTCGCCCCGCGCCCGTCGGCGCACGGCCGCGCCGTAGCTGCCCAGCCGGTGCTCGACGGCATCGCCCGGCAGCTCGGCGAGGTCGCCGAGCGTGCGGAGGCCGAGCCGCTGGAGGAGGCTGACGAGCTCGCGACCGCGGGGTCCCTCGTCCTGCAGCACGTGGACAGGGAGGCCGCGCAGGAAGTCCGCCGAACCGCCGTCGGGCACGACCACCCACGACTGCACGTCGGCGGTGCGCGCCGCCTGCTCGGCGGTGAAGAGGTCGTCCGCGATCCCGACGCGGACGTCCCACACCCCGCTCTCCACGAGGGCCTGTGACGCCACGGCGGCTGCCGTGGCCTCGGTGCCGTACCAGCTGCCGGGGGCACGTACGGCGAGCAGCCCGGGCCGCAGCGCCGCCACCCCCGGGCGCAGGTCCTCGATGATCGCGAGCACCGGCTCGAACGCGCGGGCGTCGCGGTCGGGGTTGGCGGGCAGGAGCAGCAGCTCGGGACACCTCGCCTGCGCGTCGCGGCGACGCTGCCCGCGGCGTACGCCGTCGTCCCGGGCCGGCCCGTTGCAGACCTCGACGAGGTGGGCGTGCATCACCGCGGCGGGGGAGCGGAGCGACCGCCCGGCCTCCTCGAGCGCGGCGACCACCGACCAGTCGGGGCACCACACCACCATCACCCTCATCCCGAGACCCGGTGGATCTCGCAGGGGGCCGGCTGGGTCCTGTGCACCCCCGGCCAGGTCAGGTCGGCGCGCTGCGGCGGCCGTGCGCCACGGTGGACCGCGATGCTCGCGCGTCGCTCGACCAGCTGTCCCGAACCGGCGGTCGGCCCGAACCACGTCGAGGTCTCGACGCGCACCCTGGCCTGCGCGCGCGGCCAGTCGCCGTGGACGACCAGCACCGCCGACCGTGTCCGCAGGCGGGAGTCGAGGACCCCGGCCGCCCGTTCGCTCACCGAGGCGGGCGGGCGCAGCACGACGACGCGGAGCACGTCGACGAGGGCAGCCGTCACCTCCAGCCAGTGCTCCCCGGGGTCGGGCACGAGCACGGTCCGGGAGAGCTCGATGCCCAGCTCGGCGGCGGCCTCGGCCCCGAAGTCGGGGCACCCGGCGAAGCCGACCCACTCGCCGGCGCGGGACGCCCCAGCCGCGAGTGCGAGGGCCAGCGACGCGCTGTCGACGGCGTACGTCGCCCCCGCGTGCAACGGCACGATGTCGGTCAGTCCCGGCAGGGTGGGCACCGGCTCACCGGCGGGTCGGTGCTCCATCGCGGCCACCCTGGCCCGCAGCTGCTCGACGACCCGGTGCTGCTCGACGACCCGGTGCTGCTCGGTCTCCCGATGGTGCCCGTCGAGCGTGGCGACGGAGCGGACGGAGGACATCTGCCCATCATCGAACAGGTGTTCGAACCAGTCAAGCGGTGGGGCTCACCCGGTGGCGGCTCGTGGGCCGACGTCGGTGGCGAACCGGCCCGTCACTGCAGCGACTGGCCGCCGAGGGCGCCGAGCGACAGGTGGGAGAGCACGAGGTGGCGGCTGTCGCGTCCGGAGAGCTCGCGCTGCACCAGGCCGATCGAGGTCACGGTCCAGGTGTCGGAGGAGTAGTCCTCGAGAGCCCTGACCGCGCGCGTCAGGACGCCCATCCTGAGGTCGGGCCGGAAGGCCAGCACCGGGACCTGCGGTTCGAAGCGTCTCCGGTCCTGGACGAATCCGGCGCGACGGACACTGGCGTGGATGGCCTGGAAGACCGCCTCCAGCCGGTCGGTCTCGCCCTGGAGCCCGACCAGCACGAGGCCGCGGACGTGGTCGACGCGCACGGAGCCACTGATGGACAGCGAGAAGGTGCCGTGGGCGCTCAGCTGCCCGGCGATGTCCCGGCTGAGCGCGTCGACGTCGCCGGCCGCGACGTAGCCGAAACGCGTCAGGTGGGCGGACATGCTCTCGGTCGCGACCACCTGCAGCGGGCTGCGGGGGGACAGGGGCAGGATCCGGGCGTCCGGCCCCCCTCCCTCCGGAGGGCGTGCGGACTCGCGCGGCGACACGGAGCAGCGCGTCGCGAGCTCGGCGTGGACGGCGCGGGTGACGTGGGGCGGAGGAATGAGGGCGGCGCTGAGGTACATGCCTCCACCATGCGCGAGAACTCCGGCCCTGGCGGCCCCTCGCGGCGCGGACGTGTGAAGACGCCATGAGGGGGACGCGCGTGCTCAACCGTCGCCGGCCGCCGGCAGGTCGAAGGAGAACGTCGTCCCGATGCCACCGGGACCGCCGCGGCAGACCAGGGTGCCGCCGTGCCGCTCGACCACGAGCCGGCAGACCGACAGGCCGATCCCGGTCCCCACGACCGAGGTCGCCGACGACGAACGGCTGAAGCGGTGGAAGACCCGCTCACGCTCGTGCTCGGCGATCCCGCGTCCGGTGTCGGTGACGTCGACCAGCACCCGGCTGCCGCGACGGCCGAGGTGGACGTCCACCGAGAGGGGGCGCTCTGGATCGGCGTACTTCACGGCGTTGCCCAGCAGGTTGGCGAAGACCTGCCGGACGGCGCGCTCGTCGCCCAGGACCGTGTGCCCAGGCCCAGCGTGCACGGTCAGGTCCGGCACTCCCAGGAGGTCGCCCACGTCCGCGATGAGACCCCCGGGCCCGGTGAGCTCGAGCGGCTCGAGATGCAGCTCGGCACCCTCGGCCAGGGCGTGGTCGAGCATCTCGTCGATGAGCTCCCCGAGCCGGGTCACGCCCACGAGCGCCTTGTCGACGAGGTCCGTGGCCCGGGGGACCGAGGGGTCGGCGCCGGAGAGCTCGGCGGTGGCCAAGGACGCCCAGCCGCGCACGGTCGTCAGTGGGCTGCGCAAGTCGTGTGCCGTCATCTCCGCGAACTCCGCGAGCTGTCGTGACTCCGCCCGCTCCGCCGTCACGTCCCGGTAGACCAGGAGGGCGACGGGCCCGGACATCGCGTCGATGCCGTGGGGAAGCCGGGTCGCGCGCACCGAGACGATGCGCCTGCTGCCGTCCTCGAGGGGCACGACGACATCGGTGGGCGACACGTCCCCCTCGGCCAGCGCCCGCTGCGAAGGAAGCTCGGCGAACGGCAGGGGAGAGCCGTCGGGACGCAACAGCTGGTAGGCCGACGCGCGGGACGCCCCCCGGGCTGAGGTGCTGGCCAACATCTCGCGTGCCGCGTCGTTGACGCGCACCAACGTCCCGGACGCGTCCACCAGCACCAGGCCCTCGGTCATCGCCTGCGTCATGGCCGACAGCTGGTCTGCGCGGGCCGCGGCGGTCGCCTCCGAGCGGACCAGCTGCTCGAGCACGTCCTCCCTCTGGTCGCGCACCGACCCGACGACCAGCGCGATCATCAGCACGACCAGCGTGAACGTCTGGGTCAGGACCGTTCCGACCCCGGGCTCGTCGATGAGCGAGAAGGGGCCGACGCCGAGGATGGTGACGACGACCGAGAACCCCCCGAAGGTCGCCGCGTGCACTGCCGCCGCGTAGGTCGAGAACCGCAGGGCGCACCACACCGTCAGCGGGATGACGAGATAGGTCAGGGGCAAGGCACGCGAGAAGACCAGCCCGTAGCCCACGACGGACGCGCCCCACAGCACGGCGAGCTCGGTGCGGGACGAACGCGAACGTCGTCGTGGCTGGGTGAGGTGCTCCCACGTCAGGTGCCCGACGCTGGCCACGATCATCAGGCCGCCGAACTGTCGACCGAACCACAGCGCCGCATCGGACCACGTGACCGACTCGGCGCCGAGCCACAGCCCGGCAATGCCGAAGACGGTCCCGAGGGCGCACCCGAGCGCGACGGTTCCGGTGCCGCGCAGCAGGGTCGGGAGCGAGTGGATGCTCCCCGTGCCGCCCGTCCCGAGCGCTCCGGGGACCCACCGACGGAGCAGGACGACGACGACGACCGCCTGCGCCAGCGCGGCCAGGGTGGTGGCTGCCGCGAGCGCCGGTGAAGCACCCGTCGCCAGCATGACGGCGGGCATCTCGACCGCCTGCGCGACGAGCACCGGTGCCATGCGGGGTGCCTGCATGAGCCACAGCACCGCGATCCCGGCCGCGGGCCAGACCAGGCTGACCTCCTCGCCCGGGACGGTGGCACCCCCCAGGAAGCAGGCAACGGCGTACAGGACGGCGAAGGTCGCGAAGGTGTGCGCGTCGCTCCACCGGACCCGGCTCGCCCCACCGCTCGTGCTCACGGTTGCTCGTGCCTGCTTGTCACCTCGGGCGACCGGAGGTCGGCGAGCTCATCGGCGGCCGCGTCGAGGAGCGCGAGCAGGTGCGCGCTCCGCTCACCGTCGGGTGCCCCGTCGCCGTCCTGGGCGACCCAGCGGCGTACGTCGTCGCGCACGGCGTCGAGTCGTGGTCCGATGCCTCGGCCGCCGGCCGGCGCCCCGGTGGACGGTGTGCTCACCCAGCGGTAGCCGAGCCCGGTCTCGGTGCGGATGTAGCTCGGGTCGCGGGCGTCGTCGCCGAGCTTGGCCCGCAGCGACTTCATGTGCACCCTGAGGGACTGGTGGGTCTCGGTGCCGGCGTGGGGCCCCCACACGCGCGTCGAGAGCCAGCGGTGGGTGACGATGCGACCCGCGTCGCGGCTGAGGCCCTCGAGGATCAGCCACTCCGTCTCGGTCAGGCGCACCTCCTCGCCGCTTCGATGGACCTGCCGCCGGGTGTAGTCGACGCTCACCTCCCCGAACACACGGGAGGTCGAGCGCTCCTGGGCTGCGTCGAGGCGCCGCTCGACCACGTCGAGCCTGGCCCTGAGCTCGCTGATGTCGAACGGCTTGTCGATGAAGTCGTCGGCGCCGGCGTCGAGCGCGTCGGCCTTGCGCCGGACCTGCCTGCTTCCCGAGACGACGATGATCGGGGTGTCGGTCCACTCGCGCAGCCGGGTGATGACGGTGGTGCCGGGCACGTCGGGCAGGCCGAGGTCGAGGAGTATCACGTCGGGATGGTGGGTGGCGGCGACCTGGAGGCACTCCATGCCGGTCGACGCGAGCAGCACCGTGTGGCCGAGCGACGGCAGGAGCTCGGCGAACATGCTCAGCGTGGGTCGGTCGTCCTCCACGACGAGAGCCAGGGCCATGTTGTGAACATACGTCGCACAGGCCGTTAATCGACGTCTTCACACCACCTTCACGACTAAGGATGGAGGCGCGGCCACGGGGCGCCGCGGCACGGGCATCGTGGTGCTCATGGTGCTCACCCTGGTCGTGGACGACGATCCTGCCGTCCTCGACCTCGTGGCGACGCTGCTGCGAGGCGCGGGCCACGACGTGACCACGGCGGCCGACGGGACCGAGGCGCGCGACCTCCTCCTCGCCGGCCGGTACGACCTGTGCGTGATGGACCACGAGCTCCCGGGAATGAACGGGCTGGCGGTCGCTCGAGCCGTCCGGGACGCGGGGTGCGAGACCCGCCTCATCCTCGTGTCGGGACTGGGGTGGCGGAGCCGAGGACCCCTCGACCGGGTTGACGAGCTCGTCGAGAAGCCCTTCGACCCCGAACACCTCCTGCGCCTCGTCGCCGAGCTGACGGCGCCATGACACGACCACCGACCAGGGGCCCGTCGGGCCTCGCTACATCTGCTGCGACGCCCCCGTGCTCGCAGCGGCCTCTCCGATCCCCCGGTCGGGGAGGCGGATGAAAGGGCGGGGCCGGGGGTCGACCCCCCGTACACTGACCTCCGGTCCCGCCCGACCGTGCACGTGCTCTGATCCACCCCGACGGTGGACGAGCCGATTCAGACGTGACGCACCGCGACGCGGCCGTTGGCGACCTCCCACCGCTGGTCGAGGCGCACGTTCTCCAGCAGGCGGCGGTCGTGCGAGACGAGCAGGAGCGCGCCGTCGTACGACTCCAGTGCCTGCTCCAGCTGCTCGATGGCCGGCAGGTCGAGGTGGTTGGTGGGCTCGTCGAGGACGAGCAGGTTCACGCCGCGCGCCTGCAGCAGCGCCATCGCAGCGCGGGTGCGCTCACCGGGGGACAGGCGCCCGACCCGGCTGGTGACCTGGTCGGCCCTGAGCCCGAACTTCGCGAGCAGCGTGCGCACCTCGGCCTGCGTCAGCTCGGGCACCACGGTCTCGAACGCCGCGCCCAGGGGCAGGGCGTCGTCGAGCCCGGTGCGGGCCTGGTCGATCACGCCCGCGGCGACCGACGCGCCGAGCGAGGCGGTCCCGGTGGCGGGCTCGGTGTCGCCGAGGAGCAGCCGGAGCAGGGTCGTCTTCCCGGCGCCGTTGGGTCCGGTGATGCCGACCCGGTCGCCGGCGTTCACCTGGACCGACACCGGTCCGAGCTCGAAGTCCCCGAGCCGCCTGGTCGCCTCGTTCAGGGTCGCGACGACACCGCTCGACCGGGGTGCGGAGGCGATGTCGAACTGCAGGACCCACTCCTTGCGCGGCTCCTCGACCTCCTCGAGGCGGGCGATGCGCGACTCCATCTGCCGCACCTTCTGCGCCTG
The DNA here is from genome assembly GCA_963791365.1 of uncultured Actinomycetota bacterium. Lineage (GTDB taxonomy): Bacteria > Actinomycetota > Actinomycetes > Propionibacteriales > Nocardioidaceae > Nocardioides. The sequence continues at coordinate 112,740 of CAWBSG010000011.1, forward strand.
CTTCTCCGCCGACTCGGTCGCCGCCTTGCGCCGGACCTTGTCGTTGTCGGGGTTCTTCTTCATCGCGTTGCGGACGCCCTGCGAGCTCCACTCGCGCTGGGTCCGGGCGCGCTGTACGAGGTCGGCGCGCGTCCCGGCGTACTCCTCGTAGGCCTGCCGCGCGTGCCTCCGTGCGATCTCGCGCTCCTCGAGGAACGCGTCGTAGCCGCCGTCGTAGACGCTCACCTGACCCTGGGCGAGGTCGAGCTCGACGATGCGGGTGACGCAGCGGGCGAGGAACTCGCGGTCGTGCGACACGAGCACGACCCCGCCGCGCAGGCCCTGCACGAACGACTCGAGGCGAGCGAGGCCGTCCAGGTCGAGGTCGTTGGTCGGCTCGTCCAGCAGCACGACGTCGAACCGGCTCAGCAGCAGCGAGGCGAGCGCCACCCGGGCAGCCTGGCCGCCGGAGAGGGACGTCATGAGGGCGTCGGGCCCGACCTCGAGGCCAAGGTCGGCGAGCACCGGGGCGATGCGGTCGTCGAGGTCGGCGGCGCCGCTCGCCATCCAGCGGTCGAACGCGACGGCGTACGCGTCGTCGGAGCCGGGGACGTCCGACCCCAGGGCGCCCGCGGCCCCCTCCATCGCCGCCGTCGCCTCGGTCGCCCCCGTGCGTCGGGCGACGTACTGCCCGACGGTCTCGCCCGGCACGCGCTCGTGCTCCTGCGGGAGCAGCCCCACGAAGGCGTCCCGGGGCGCACACCTCACCGTGCCGGCCATCGGCTCCGTCGCGCCGCCCAGCAGGGCGAGGAGCGTGGACTTGCCGGCGCCGTTGGCGCCGACGACGCCGATCACGTCGCCCGGCGCGACCGTGAGGTCGAGCCCTTCGAACAGGACCCGGTGACCGTGCCCGCCGGACAGGTCCTTCGCAACGAGCGTGGCGGTCACGCGCGCGAGCCTAGCCCGTCGATCGGCCAGGACGTTGGTAGCGGCGAGCCTGGTTGAACGAACGAGAACCCCCGGATGGGATGTGGCTTGTCGAAGGCCCACTCCAACCCGGAGGTTCTCGTGTCCCACGGTAGTGCCCGACTAACCGTCCACGGTCGTCGCCTGATCGTTCAACGCCACCAGGCCGGCTGGCCCCAAGCCCACATCGCCGCCGCGATGGGCGTCTCACGCAAGGCGTCAAGACCTGGATCGCCCGCTACGCCAGCGAAGGTGAAGCCAGTCTGATCACGCGCTCTTCGCGACCGCACACGATGCCCACCAAGACCAGTGACGAGGTCGAGCAGAAGGTCCTGGCCGCTCGCGCCGAGCACCGTGACGGACCTGACGTCCTCGCTGCGAAGGTCGGGGTGCCCGCGCGGACGGTGTCGCGGATCCTGCGACGCCACGAGGTGCCCTACCTGCGTGAGTGCGACCCGATCACCGGTGATGTGATCCGGTCCTCCAAACAGACCGCTGTGCGCTACGAGCGCGAGCGGCCCGGCGAGCTGGTCCACATGGACGTCAAGAAGCTTGGCCGCATCCCCGACGGCGGGGGCTGGCGCGCCAACGGCCGCGATCGACGCGAAGAGACCTACCAACGCAAGGACCCGATCGGCTACGACTACGTCCACTCGCTCGTCGATGACCACTCACGGCTGGCCTACTCCGAGATCCTGCCCGACGAGACCGGCAAGACCTGCGCGGCCTTCCTGGAACGCGCCGCCGCCTACTTCGCAACCAAGGGCATCACGAAGATCGAACGAGTCATCACCGACAACGCCCTCGCCTACCGCAAGTCCGCCGACATCAAGCGCGTGTGCGCGGAGCTCGGCGCCAAGCAGAAGTTCATCCGACCGCACTGCCCATGGCAGAACGGCAAGGTCGAGCGCCTCAACCGAACCTTGGCCACCGAGTGGGCCTACCGACAGGTCTTCACCAGCAACCCCGAACGTGCAGCTGCCCTTGCGCCCGGATCGAGCACTACAACACTGAACGCCGCCACAGCGCACTCGGAGGCAAACCACCGATCAGCCGACTGCTACCAACCTGATGGCCGGGTACACCTAGCCCGTCGATTGGCCACCGGCGCGACTACCAGAGCTCGGGTCGTGCGGCTCGCAGCCCCGGGTGCTCGGACAGACGTGTGGCCGTCCGACACGGCGGAGGCCTCGGCTCCCACCAAGCGGAACCGGGGCCTCGTCGTAGGACGGGGGTGCTCAGATGTCGTAGTAGAAAATGAGAAAACCCCCTGACCTGCGGAAACGCAGCCGCTGAGGGCCGCGGTGTAACGACCGTGTAACACGCTCGAAGGTGCTGGCGCCTTGCGGTCCCTACGCGGTGTTGCTCGTGCTGTTGCGTGCCGTGGCGAAAGCAGCGTCGACGGCGTCGCGGGTCCGCTCGGCGCTGCTCGGCATGAGGTGTGTGTACGTGCGCAGGGTGAAGCCGGGATCACTGTGGCCGAGATACTCGGAGACAGCCCTGATCGATTCGCCTGCGTCGAGCAAGACCGAGGCGTACCAGTGCCGCAGGGCGTGGCAGCCGTTGTAGCGAGTCGGCTCGACGAGCGCTCGCTTCTGAGCCGGCCGCCACAGACTGCCGTTGAAGTAGTTCCGGTTGAGAGCGCTGCGCTCGCGGGTGGTAAGCACAAGCGGGACGGTCACATGTTCTGCGGTCTCCGCCGTCAGCCACGGCAGACTCACGCGCACTGGAGGGAACTTGGCCAGGTGGGGGTTCACCTCGGCCGCGACGCTAGAGGGCAGTGGAACCGTTCGGGTCTTGCGGCCCTTCGGTGGGGCGAAGACCAGCTTGTTGCCGGCCAGGATGCGCACCTGGCGCTGAATTTCGACGGTGCCTGCAAGGAAGTTGAAGTCGGCGGGGGAGAGACCGAAGATCTCGCCTTGCCGCAGTCCCAGGCCGGAGCCCAGCGTGACGACGAGGCGGTAGCGCTCGGGAAGTGCATCGTGCATCGCGCTGACCTGCTCGGCCGACCATGGCACGATTCGGCGCCGGACGATTGGCGGCCGGGTCACCGATCCGGCCTTGCACGGGTTCTTCGCAATCAAGTCGTCGTCGACTGCAGCGCCGAAGATTGCTGACACGTTGGCCAGGATCACGCGGCGGTACGTGTCGGACAGCTCGAGCGTTCGCATCAGCCCTTGAATGGTCGACGGCTTGATTTGCCGTACCTGAAGGTGACCGATCACCGGGAGCACGTGCACCCGGAGCCGGATCTCGGTCGCTTCGTACGTCGTGCGGTCGAAGGTCCTGCCCGCGAGCCATTGGGTGGCGTAGTCACGAAAGGTCACACGCCCGGCGTCGACGTCCAGATAGGTCCGCGGAGCTTGTCGGCCTCAACCGTGATGCGAAACGCCTCCGCGTCCGCCTTCCGACGGAATGACTTCCGTCGCTGGCGGTCTTCGGGGTCGCGATAGTTGACGACGTAGCGAGGGCTGCCGTCTGAGCCGCGTTTCGTGGTGATGCTGGCCATGAGAACCTCCGAGAGCAATCACGCTAGCTGCCAGGACAGACATGCGGCGACTGGCTGCTTGCTTCATGTTGATCAGGACGCGCCCCACCGAAGCGTGGGACGCATGTGAGTGCGGTTGCGCTCAAGCTCTTCGGCCACAGGACTCCAGCGGGCATCGTCGAGCTCGCCAGCATCGTGCCTCTCGCGCAGGATGCGGACGATAAGGCGACAGGCAGCCGGCGACGTCAGCACTGCCTTCACATGATCCTCCAGAGAAACGTCGGTCGAGACGTACTCGATGGCGATCGCTCCGGCCGCCGCCGCCCGCCGCTCTTCGGATGCAGCCCGGCGACACTTCGCCGAGCACCAGCGCCGTGGGCGGCCAGGAAGTCTCGGATAGGCGGCCGCTATAGATGAGCCGCACCTCGGGCACGACCTTTGCTGCTCGACCTGCTTGATCTCGTCGGGCTCGGTCACCGCTGCCGCTCGAGCTCGAGCGTCCACGCGATGACGGTTGTTGCACGCCACCGCAGGTGCTTACCGACGCGGAAACCAGCCGGCCCAAATCACTTGTCCGCCAGCAGTAGTCCGCCAGCAGTAGACGGTCTGCTTCGGGACACCCAAGTAACTGGCGACTTGGTCGATTGTCCAGAGGTCACTGGCTTCCGCCGTCTCGCGGTTTTGGTGCGAGCTCGTTCGCGCGGGCCTGCGAGCCCTCTTCTGCGCGGCGGCCGCAGACGTGTCGTCCCAAAGAGTCGGCTGGGAGGAATGATTGGCGTTGTCCTGCATGGACGAGTTCTCCTCACGTGTGCCTCGGCGCTAGCCGTGGTCGGTTGTCGATAGGTGAGGAAGAAGCAAGCCGACCGAGAACGGATCGGACACCTTGTCTGCGCGGCCGCCACGGCAGGAAGTGCTGTCCGTGGCACCGCCCATCGACCTGCGTTGTCCAGTCGTCCGCTTCGAACTGCAGACGCCGCGGCACACTAAATGAACGTCGCGGAAGGATGTCCTGCCCCGAGGTCGGTGACGTGGTGAGCGAGACGGTGAGCGGGATGGTGAGCGTCGGCAACAACCACGCTCAGTGCCTCGAGAGGTCGTCCGCAATGTGCGGGCTCGTGGAGACACGGCATGACGCCAACAGGGGGCAGATGGACGCACTGATCGCGGCAGAACCGGAATCTCGAGAACGACTTTTCGACGGGTGCCGTCCGGTCGTCGAGCGCACCAACCGCTTGGGCACAGCAGGCCACTTCGCTGGATTTCCCATGAGCTCTGCGGCCTCCGCGAACTCTGGGAGGTGGTACACGACAACGAGAACATGCGCAGGCGCTTGCAGCATCGGCTGGGTGCTCATGAAGTCGTCCGGTTGCTCGGCTCGGTCGCTGTGTTCGTTGCCAGCATGTGTGTGCCACCTACCTGTCACCGGGTCACCAGCAGTGCGGTCGCTGGCCTGGGGCGCTCGCCTTGAACGGTTGTGCTTGGTGCCGGAGCCGCGGATGCGGTTGCAACGCAGACACCGTGAAGCATGATTGGATTCCCCACGTGCAACACGACTTGGCGAAGCTCAGCCCGGGCGGATTCCAAGACCTGGTAGCTGGCTTATTGATGAGCGAGTTCGGTGCACGTATGCGGCCGTTGGGCGCTGGCAAGGACGGCGGCCGCGACATGGTCTGCGAAGGGACGCTCGACTGGACGGGTAGGTCCCGGCGAACCTCATCGCTACCGGCCTCAACATCACTCTCGCCTGCGGCGTCCAGTGCCTTGGACGAGATCTGGACCGGCTACACGGTTGTCCAGGTGAAGCACGTGCGCCACTGGCTGCCAAGCCGATCGACAACGCCGAGGTCATGCTCATCGACCTCCCGTTTCAAGACCCGGACGTGGCGCAGCGCCTACGCGACTGGGTCGTGGCAGTACGCACGGGCGTTGCATGGGAGCGCGACCAGCTCGAGAGCGTGACCTGACCGCCTCAAGGTCTCTCACTGGAGTCGAGTGCCTACTGGGTGCGTCTCTGATGCTGGACGATATTCGTCTTCTGCGACGAATTCTGAACAGACGCTCATCTTCGTCCTCGGGGTCGTCCCACAACTCTTGCAGCGCGTGTAGTGCCCTACGCAGGGCTGGGTCCGCTCATCGGCAGAGTCCGATGTCGGCGACCTGCGGAGAATGGGCTCGCTCGGTCGGCCATCGACTTCCAAGTGCTGGGCAGGGGACGAGTGGATCAACCGGCGTCAAGGGCGATTCAAGGACCTGTGCACGTGGGGGCTTCCCTCGGCGGCGCGGGGGAGTAGGTCGTCACATTTCGTGCGGACGAAACCATGGTCCGTGAATGCATGGGGTGCGAGGTACTTGGTGAGCGAAGCCAGCGCATGCCTTGAACAGGGTCCTACGGCGCTCAGATGGTCAGAGCCGTGGTGCTACCCGTTCTGCGATCCACCTTCCGGCGGCGTTGGTCTCGGTTGAGTTGTAAGTAGTGTGCGGCCCGACCCGTGCGAGTGGGTAGATCCCGCAAACCATGTCCCAGTCGTGGCACAACGAGATGGTGCGCGGGGTTACTGCATTGGGAAGCGGGCCTGAGAGGCTGCTGTCGCCAACCAAGAACGACGCTTGCACCCCTGCGCTTCCACCCACCAGCCAACTGGCAGGCTGATTGGCGCCACCCCATACGGTTTCGCCGCCGTTGATTGTGCGTCCAGGGTCAGCAACAAGGCCGACGCCGGCGACTCGGTTCAACATCGAAGGGTCGCTGATGGCGAGTTGGCGTAGGGCGAGGTGGATAGACAGCGCGCCTTGGGAGTAGCCAGTCAGAACGAACTGCGTCTGGTTGCACTCGGCGTACATGCGCTGGATAAGTTTATCGACGCCGTCATAGATGCTGTTGGTGTAAGACGTCATGCCGGGGCTGGGGAGCGTGGTGCCAGGAACGGGTAGCCCGAGGTACTGAATCGCGACCGACTTAGTGGTGGCTCCGGGATTCAGCTCTGAAAGCCTATTGACGAAACCGTAACGGACGTCCCACGCGTTCGAACCGAAACCGTCTTGCTCACCGGAGAACGTCGGGGTTTGCCAGTTGCCGAACCCAAGCCAAGCAGCAACTGGGGACTCACCAGATCCGCGCAGACCGAAGATCGTTACGGTGCGGCAGGTTGTGCCTGTATCGGAAGGGACCGGCTGGCTGGGTGCAAGTACGGGACGGGGTGGGGGGACATATCCAACCCAGGGGACGTAGACCACGCCGCTGCCCTGAACGGGTACGCCGGTGCCTTCGGGTGATGGGCCAGTGGTTGAGCCCCAGTCGACGTCACGGGCATTGACAAACGAACCATCAGATTCCACGCCAACCGTTGAGGTGACTACCGACCCTGAAACGGAAGCCGACGCATTCCTCGACACACTCAAAGCAGTCTGTGCGTAACGGAGAGAAACGTTGAGCATGGTTGCGTTCGCCGGAACTGCCGTTGAGCCCTCGACGCTGATGCCTCCCCAGTCGTTCTTGGCGGGAGTGGTGTTGGTGTTGTCGGCGTTGGTGTCGCCGCCGGCGGTGTCGTCTTTGATCGAGGTGAAGGTGATGGGCTGCTGGGCGGTGCCGGTGGCGTTGAGGGTGCCCTTGACGATGAGTGCGCCGTCGTTGCCGCTGGTGTTGTAGCTCTTGATGACCTGGCCTGGGGCGACCGTGAGGGTGGTGTTCGGGGCGACGGTGAGGGGGTAGTAGTCGAAGCCGATCGGGAGTCCGCCCAGGGGCACGTTCATGTCCTGGGTCAGGGTTCCGGCGAGCTGGATCTGGTTGTACTTGGATCCGGTGCCGTTGTTGCCGCGTAGGCGTGCGCCGTCGAGCGCGGATCCGTATACGTACATTGCTGGGCCGCTGGCGTTGGTAACGGTGTTGTCGGCGACTGTGGGCACCGGGACGGTGGTTCCGGTACCCACCGTGGCGCCGGTGGCCCACACGTAGATGCCGTAGACGTATCCCTGGCCGATGTTGGTCAGCGTGTTGCGGGAGATGTCGACGTCGGAGGTGCCTTGGTCAGGACCGGACCGGTTGACGTTGACGTAGATGCCGTCGCGGCCGGTATCGCGCACGACGGAGTCGCGGATCACCGTAGCGTCGGCGCCGTTGCTGTACACCCCGCGTGTCGCCCACGCGATGGTCGCGTGGGTCAGGGTCGCCCGGGCGTGGCTGTCGACGCTGATGCCTCCCCAGTCGTTCTTGGCGGGAGTGGTGTTGGTGTTGTCGGCGTTGGTGTCGCCGCCGGCGGTGTCGTCTTTGATCGAGGTGAAGGTGATGGGCTGCTGGGCGGTGCCGGTGGCGTTGAGGGTGCCCTTGACGATGAGTGCGCCGTCGTTGCCGCTGGTGTTGTAGCTCTTGATGACCTGGCCTGGGGCGACCGTGAGGGTGGTGTTCGGGGGGGCGACCGTGAGGGTGGTGTTCGGGGCGACGGTGAGGGGGTAGTAGTCGAAGCCGATCGGGAGTCCGCCCAGGGGCACGTTCATGTCCTGGGTCAGGGTTCCGGCGAGCTGGATCTGGTTGTACTTGGATCCGGTGCCGTTGTTGCCGCGTAGGCGTGCGCCGTCGAGCGCGGATCCGTATACGTACATTGCTGGGCCGCTGGCGTTGGTAACGGTGTTGTCGGCGACTGTGGGCACCGGGACGGTGGTTCCGGTACCCACCGTGGCGCCGGTGGCCCACACGTAGATGCCGTAGACGTATCCCTGGCCGATGTTGGTCAGCGTGTTGCGGGAGATGTCGACGTCGGAGGTGCCTTGGTCAGGACCGGACCGGTTGACGTTGACGTAGATGCCGTCGCGGCCGGTATCGCGCACGACGGAGTCGCGGATCACCGTAGCGTCGGCGCCGTTGCTGTACACCCCGCGTGTCGCCCACGCGATGGTCGCGTGGGTCAGGGTCGCCCGGGCGTGGCTGTCGACGCTGATGCCTCCCCAGTCGTTCTTGGCGGGAGTGGTGTTGGTGTTGTCGGCGTTGGTGTCGCCGCCGGCGGTGTCGTCTTTGATCGAGGTGAAGGTGATGGGCTGCTGGGCGGTGCCGGTGGCGTTGAGGGTGCCCTTGACGATGAGTGCGCCGTCGTTGCCGCTGGTGTTGTAGCTCTTGATGACCTGGCCTGGGGCGACCGTGAGGGTGGTGTTCGGGGCGACGGTGAGGGGGTAGTAGTCGAAGCCGATCGGGAGTCCGCCCAGGGGCACGTTCATGTCCTGGGTCAGGGTTCCGGCGAGCTGGATCTGGTTGTACTTGGATCCGGTGCCGTTGTTGCCGCGTAGGCGTGCGCCGTCGAGCGCGGATCCGTATACGTACATTGCTGGGCCGCTGGCGTTGGTAACGGTGTTGTCGGCGACTGTGGGCACCGGGACGGTGGTTCCGGTACCCACCGTGGCGCCGGTGGCCCACACGTAGATGCCGTAGACGTATCCCTGGCCGATGTTGGTCAGCGTGTTGCGGGAGATGTCGACGTCGGAGGTGCCTTGGTCAGGACCGGACCGGTTGACGTTGACGTAGATGCCGTCGCGGCCGGTATCGCGCACGACGGAGTCGCGGATCACCGTAGCGTCGGCGCCGTTGCTGTACACCCCGCGTGTCGCCCACGCGATGGTCGCGTGGGTCAGGGTCGCCCGGGCGTGGCTGTCGACGCTGATGCCTCCCCAGTCGTTCTTGGCGGGAGTGGTGTTGGTGTTGTCGGCGTTGGTGTCGCCGCCGGCGGTGTCGTCTTTGATCGAGGTGAAGGTGATGGGCTGCTGGGCGGTGCCGGTGGCGTTGAGGGTGCCCTTGACGATGAGTGCGCCGTCGTTGCCGCTGGTGTTGTAGCTCTTGATGACCTGGCCTGGGGCGACCGTGAGGGTGGTGTTCGGGGCGACGGTGAGGGGGTAGTAGTCGAAGCCGATCGGGAGTCCGCCCAGGGGCACGTTCATGTCCTGGGTCAGGGTTCCGGCGAGCTGGATCTGGTTGTACTTGGATCCGGTGCCGTTGTTGCCGCGTAGGCGTGCGCCGTCGAGCGCGGATCCGTATACGTACATTGCTGGGCCGCTGGCGTTGGTAACGGTGTTGTCGGCGACTGTGGGCACCGGGACGGTGGTTCCGGTACCCACCGTGGCGCCGGTGGCCCACACGTAGATGCCGTAGACGTATCCCTGGCCGATGTTGGTCAGCGTGTTGCGGGAGATGTCGACGTCGGAGGTGCCTTGGTCAGGACCGGACCGGTTGACGTTGACGTAGATGCCGTCGCGGCCGGTATCGCGCACGACGGAGTCGCGGATCACCGTAGCGTCGGCGCCGTTGCTGTACACCCCGCGTGTCGCCCACGCGATGGTCGCGTGGGTCAGGGTCGCCCGGGCGTGGCTGTCGACGCTGATGCCTCCCCAGTCGTTCTTGGCGGGAGTGGTGTTGGTGTTGTCGGCGTTGGTGTCGCCGCCGGCGGTGTCGTCTTTGATCGAGGTGAAGGTGATGGGCTGCTGGGCGGTGCCGGTGGCGTTGAGGGTGCCTTGCACGGTGATGCCGTAGTTGGGTTTGGTTTTGATGATGGTGCCGGGGTTGATGGTGAGGGTGAGCCCGGTGGGTACGACGAGGTTGCAGTCGAGGATGTGGACGGTGTTGTTGGTCCAGGTCTCGCTGCTGGTGAGGGTGCCGCAGTGGTTGGGGCCGGCGTAGTTGTTGGGTGTGGCGTTCGTGGCGGTGGAGCGGGCGGACTGGTTGCCGGTGGTGTCGGTGGCGGTGACGGCGTACCAGTAAGTGGTGCCGTTGATGAGTCCTGTGACTGTCTTGGTGGTCGCGGGCTGTGTGCTGGTGATCGCGGTCCACGGTCCGGTCGATGTGGTGGCTTGGTAGACGGTGTATCCGGCCAGATCAGTGGTGGTGACGGGGCTCCAGGACAAGGTGATGCTCTGGTTGGCTGGTGTGGCGGTCAGCCCATTCGGAACGCCCGGCGGGGTGGTGTCCGGCGGCGGCGTCACAGTGGGGGTCACCGTCGGTGTTGAGGTCGGCGTGACCGTGGGCGTCGACGTGGGTGTAACTGTCGGCGTCGCTGTCAACGTTGCTGTGGGCACGACAGTGGGAGTCGCTGTCGGAGTGACTGTGGGAGTGGGCGTCGGGGTGGGGCTGATGACCTTGGTCGTGGTGGTCGCGCTGGTGAAGGCCGGGTAGGTGGTGGTGCGACCGTTGGCTCGCACGACCGTCTTGGGTGCCTTGACCCGCCAGCCGACGCTGCCTGCTGTTGCGGGTGCGGTGGTTGTGAACCGATAGCCGCCTCGTGTCGTGGTCTTCGTCTTGGCGACGCTGGTCCAGCTGCCGCCGGTCTTGACTTGCAAGGTCGCGGGGCGTTTGACCTTCGACGGCGTCTTGCCGGTGACGGTGGTGGCCTGTCGCGGCGCGGCTGTAGTGGGTTGAACAACGGGGGTCCCACCCGCGCGGGCCTTCTTGCGTGGCTCATGCGCGCCGGCGCTGGCGTCTCGTGTGTCGCTGCTGTTGTTGGTGTCGCTGGTGACCAGCGCTGCAAGCGAGTCGGCCGATGATGCAACGAGTGCTGCCGCAAGAAGCATGGCCGTGGCGGCGGTTCGTAGATTGCTTTGGCCGTGGCTGCGCAGGATGCGGCGCCCAAGATGTGTGGTCACGTGTGCTCGGGTCCGCACCCCATGGCGGTTACCCGGTCCCCCTTCTGAATCGGATTATGGAGTTCAACCACAGGTCCGCGTGGCCACTTGAGACAAACACCGACAAACAACTAGGACCGCAAAGAATGGTGAGCCAGTCAGTGGCGCACCGGCGGTGATCGGGGGTGTCGCTGGTCGAACGGACCGTCGGGGGACAAACGCGCTCGCACGACAGACCGGTCCTGCTCACCAGTTGGCTCACCAAGCGCTCACGCCCTGGTTGAACCTTCAAGCGTGTTACATCTGTGTAACACTCCATCGAGTACCCATACGAAATGCCGCCGAACGACCAAAGGTCGCTCGACGGCGTTTCTGCAGGTCAGAGATGGTCTTCGGTTGTTGAGCAACCGTTGGAACCGCTCCGAATGGCTGCAATTAGATGTCGTAGTAGAGCTCGAACTCGTGCGGGTGCGGACGGAGCTGGACGGGCGCGATCTCCTGCGTCCGCTTGAAGTGGATCCACGTCTCGATCAGGTCGTCGGTGAAGACACCGCCGACCGTCAGGTAGTCGTGGTCCGCCTCGAGCGCGTCGAGGACGGCACCGAGCGAGGTCGGCACCTGGTCGATCTCGGCCATCTCGTCCGGCGGCAGCTCGTAGATGTCCTTGTCGATCGGCGCGGCAGGCTCGATCTTGTTCTGCACACCGTCGAGGCCGGCGAGCATCAGCGCCGCGAAGGCGAGGTAGGGGTTCGCCGACGGGTCGGGGAAGCGGGTCTCGACGCGCTTGGCCTTGGGGTTGGCGCCCGTGATCGGGATGCGGACCGAGGCGGAGCGGTTGCGCGAGGAGTAGACCAGCGAGATCGGCGCCTCGTAGCCCGGCACCAGGCGGTGGTAGGAGTTCACCGTCGGGTTGGTGAAGGCCAGCAGCGACGGCGCGTGCTTGAGGATGCCGCCGATGTACCAGCGGGCCATGTCGGACAGGCCGGCGTAGCCGGTCTCGTCGAAGAACAGCGGCTCGCCGTCCTTCCACAGCGACTGGTGCACGTGCATGCCGGAGCCGTTGTCACCGAAGATCGGCTTCGGCATGAAGGTGACCGACTTGCCCTGCTCCCAGGCGGTGTTCTTGATGAGGTACTTGAACTTCATCACGTCGTCGGCGGCCTTGAGCAGCGTGTCGAAGCGGTAGTTGATCTCCGCCTGGCCGGCGGTGCCGACCTCGTGGTGTGCGCGCTCGACGAGCAGGCCGCTGGCCTCGAGGTTCTTGACCATGTCGGCGCGGAGGTCGCTGTAGTGGTCGTAGGGCTCGACGGGGAAGTAGCCGCCCTTGAGACGGGTCTTGTACCCGAGGTTGTCGTCGCCCTCCTTGCCGGAGTTCCACCAGCCCTCGACGGAGTCGATGTGGTAGTAGCCCTCGTTGACGCCGGTGCTGTAGCGCACGTTGTCGAAGATGTAGAACTCCGCCTCGGGCGCGAAGTAGGCGGTGTCGGCGATGCCGGTCGAGTCGAGGTAGGCGAGCGCCTTGCGGGCGATGTTGCGCGGGTCGCGGCTGTAGGCCTCGCCGGTGATCGGGTCGTGGATGAAGAAGTTGACGTTCAGCGTCTTCGACTTGCGGAACGGGTCGATGTACGCGGTCGTCGGGTCGGGGAACAGCGACATGTCGGACTCGTTGATCGCCTGGAACCCGCGGATCGAGGAGCCGTCGAAGCCGAGGCCGTCGTCGAAGACGCTCTGGTCGAACGAGGACACCGGCACCGTGAAGTGCTGCATGATGCCCGGCAGGTCGCAGAAGCGGACGTCGACCATCTCGACGCCCTCGTCCTTGATGAACTTCAGCAGCTCATCGGAGTTGTTGAACATTCGGTTCCTCCTTGACGGCGGCGAGCGCGCGTCGAGTTTGCAGCGTCACGGAACGGGGCCTCGTTGCACCGTGGGCGTCACGCTAGCCGGGGGCAGTTTCCTGACCGTATCCCGTTTGTTTCGGGCGTGTTACGCCTCGTCCGAGCAGTGGCGGTCGCCCCGGTCGGGTGTTGCGGCGAGGTCACCGGCGGCCCGGGAGCGGCGTCGACCCACGACGTCGTCAGGTCGACGTAGGCGTCCGGAGCGGGCGGTTGCCGGCTCCCACCTAGTCTGGGCGCGTGCCGCAGCCCGACCCGACCTACGCCGCCCCGCCGCCCGCCGGCTGGGGCAGGCGGATCCTCGCGCTCGTCGTGGACTGGGTGGCCTGCCTCGCCGTGGTCGAGGGCCTCGTCGCCGCGGGCGTGCTCGCCGGCAACCCCAACGGCCTCGGCACGCTGGGGCTCTTCGTCCTCGAGTCGGCCCTCTTCACCGCGCTGGCGGGCGGGTCGTTCGGCAAGCTCGCGACGCGGCTCCGGGTGATGCGCCTCGAGGCGCCCGGACAGCCCGTGTCGCTGCTGCGCGCGTTGCTGCGTTCGGCGCTGGTCGCCCTGCTCGTCCCGCCGCTGCTGACCTTCGACGGCCGCGGGCTGCACGACATGGCCGCGGGGACGCGGACCGTCAGTCTCTAGTGGTCAGCGGCCGCGCTGCTGCGAGCGCATGCCCTTCATCGACGTCGGCACCGGTCCCTTGGGCACCGGCAGCTTGCCGCGCTGCGCGTCGAGCGCCTTGAGGCGCTGGAGGATGTCGGTGATGTCGCCCGGCTTCACCTCGCGGCCGAGCTTCTGCACGTGGCGGACCAGCTTGGGCAGCGGGACCTCGCCCTCCCCGCGGCCGGCGATGATCTCGTGGATCGGCACACCGTAGGCGACACGCTCGTGCTTCTTGCGCTCGGTGACGAGCAGCTGGCGCACGCGGCTCTGGCTCGAGCCCTCGCCGACCAGGACGATGCCGGGCGGGCCGACGACGCGGTGCACGACGTCCTGCTGCTTGGTGAAGCCGACCACGGGATCGAGCTTCCATCCCCGCTTGAGCATCTGCAGGGCGCCTGCGGCTGCGGCGGGCTGGCCCTCCATCTGCTTGTACGCCGCCGCCTGGGCACGGCGACCGAAGACCAGGAGCGCCAGGAGCAGACCGATCAGCAGGCTACCGACGATCGAGATGATCAGTGAGATGACACCGTCACCGGGCAGCAGCCACATCAGGCCGAAGCCGAGCGCCGCGCCGCCCAGGAAGGTGCCGAGGATGATCCAGCCCAGGTGCCGGTCGGTGCGCCTGGCCATCCGGTAGGTCTGGACGATCTGCCCTCGGCGCGAGGTGGGCGTGGAGGCGGGGGTCGACATGAGGTGGCCTTGTCCGGTGTGTGACGGTGGAGGACGAGAGGGTGGAGCGGGTCAGACGGCGGCGGTCGCGCGCGCGTCCATGGCCTGACGGTACAGCCGACCGGCACGGTAGGACGAGCGGACGAGCGGCCCCGACAGGGCGCCGGCGAAGCCGATCTCGTCGGCCTCGTCCTTGAGCTCGACGAACTCCTCGGGCTTGACCCACCGCTCGACGGGGTGGTGGCGCGGCGACGGGCGCAGGTACTGCGTGATCGTGATCAGCTCGCAGCCGGCGTCGTGGAGGTCGCGCAGCGCCTGGCTGACCTCCTCGCGGGTCTCGCCCATGCCGAGGATCAGGTTGGACTTGGTGACGAGGCCGAAGTTGCGCGCCTGGGTGATGACGTCGAGCGAGCGGTCGTAGCGGAAGGCCGGGCGGATCCGCTTGAAGATCCGCGGGACGGTCTCGACGTTGTGGGCCAGCACCTCGGGCCGGGACTCGAAGACCTCGGTCAGCAGGTCGGGCTTGCCGTTGAAGTCGGGGATGAGGTTCTCGACGCCGGTGCCCGGGTTGAGCTCGTGGATGGCGCGGACGGTCTCGGCATAGAGCCAGGCGCCACCGTCGGGCAGGTCGTCGCGGGCGACGCCGGTGATGGTGGCGTACTTCAGCTCCATCTTCTGCACCGACTCCGCGACCCGGCGCGGCTCGTCGCGGTCGAGCGGCTGCGGCTTGCCGGTGTCGATCTGGCAGAAGTCGCAGCGGCGGGTGCACTGGTCGCCACCGATGAGGAAGGTGGCTTCCTTGTCCTCCCAGCACTCGAAGATGTTGGGGCAGCCGGCCGACTGGCACACCGTGTGGAGACCTTCGGACTTCACCAGGCTCTGCAGGGCGGTGTACTCCGGGCCCATCTTCGCCTTGGTCTTGATCCACTCCGGCTTGCGCTCGATCGGGGTCTCCGCGTTGCGGATCTCCAGTCGGAGAAGCTTGCGTCCTTCGGGGGTGGGAGCCGTCGTCACACCCGTCACTGTACGGCGCGGGGCAGGCGCCCCCAACTCACGGGTCAGGGCAGGTCACGGCGCCTGAAGGACAGCAGTGAGGCCGCCACGACGACCACCACCTGGCGCCGCGACAGGGGCAACCTCTCGTCAGACCCCGGGGGTGACGAGCTCGATGCGCGGTCCACGACCGGGCTCGGGACGCGCGTCGTAGTCGGGGGTCGCGGTGTAGGGCTGCCAGGAGAGGTACGTCGACAGGTGCCGGCGCACGCTCGGCAGCACGTCGGCGACGGTGACGTCGCGGCCCAGCTCGGTCGACAGCGACGTGACGCCCGCGTCGGCGATGCCGCACGGCACGAACCGGTCGTACCAGCCGAGGTCCACGTCGCAGTTGAGCGCGAAGCCGTGCATCGTCACGCCGCGGCTCACCCGGATCCCGATGGCGGCAATCTTGCGCTCGGGCCCGCGGTCGTCGGCCTGCAGCCACACGCCGCTGCGTCCCGGCACGCGGGCCGTGGTCACGCCGAAGTCGGCACACACGGAGATCAGCGCCTCCTCGACCCGGCGCACGTAGTCGACCACCTTGACGTGGTCGGGAAGCGACACGATCGGGTAGCCGACGAGCTGTCCGGGACCGTGGAAGGTGATCTTGCCGCCACGGTCGACGTCGATCACGTCGGCCCCGCCGGGGTCGGCGGGCCGCTCGTGCGGGTCGGTGCGCTTGCCCGCGGTGAAGACCGGCGGGTGCTCGAGCAGGAGGACGGTGTCGGCTCGCGTGCGCGCCACCACGCCCTCGTGGACGCGACGCTGCAGGTCCCAGGCGGCGAGGTAGTCGACGGCGTCGTCACCGAGTCCGGCGACCTCGTAGTCCAGCTCCAACGGCATGCGTCGAGCCTACGCCCAGCGTGCAGGTGCCCTTCCTGTGGATGAGCCGACGCACGCCCGCCGCGGATCGGCGAGGGTGGCGGGATGGACCCGCGCCGCCTCCTGCCCGCCCTCGCCGCCGTCGCCTGCGCCTGCGTCGTCGCGACGCTGGTGGT
This sequence comes from uncultured Actinomycetota bacterium, assembly GCA_963791365.1. Taxonomy (GTDB): domain Bacteria; phylum Actinomycetota; class Actinomycetes; order Propionibacteriales; family Nocardioidaceae; genus Nocardioides. The sequence continues at coordinate 129,014 of CAWBSG010000011.1, forward strand.
CACCCTGGTGCCGTCGCGTGACGCGTCGAGGGAGGTCCGTCCCACCGGACCGGCGCCCCGGATGTCGTCGACGCCGGCCGCCGTGCGGCCGGGGCCGGCCGCCGTCCTCGCCGCCTGGGACGAGCGCCGCGCCGCGGCGTGGGCGGCCGGCGACGGAGGAGAGCTCTCCCGGCTCTACGTCGAGGGGTCCCGCACGGGTGCTGCCGACGTGCGGCTCCTGCGCCACTACCGCACGCGCGGACTCCGGGTGACGGGTCTGACGACCCAGGTGCTGGCGCTCGAGGTCCTCGACCGGGCTCCGTCGCGCCTCGTGCTGGTGGTCACCGACCGGGTCGTCGGGGGACGGGCGGTCGGCGGCAGCGCACCGGTGGCGCTGCCGGCCGACCGGGCCTCGACGCGGCGCGTCGTGCTGGCCCGCGTGGGCGGTCGGTGGCTCGTCGTCGAGGCGCGGGATCAGGCGAGGGCGGCGGCGAGCACGCCGCGTACGTCCTCGTCCTCGAAGTCGTAGCCCGCGCGCTCCAGCGCCGCGGGGCGGGCGTTCACCGAGCCGAGCAGCTCGGGTGCGAGGTCTCCGGCGGCGACCTTCATGATCGGCGCGGGCACCGCGAGGAAGGCCTTGCGGTGGACCGCCTTCGCGAGGGCGTGCGTGAACTCGGCGTTGGTCGGCGTGTCCGGGCAGCACAGGTTGAAGGCGCCGGACACGTCGCGCGACTCGATGAGGTAGCTCACCGCACCGATCCAGTCGCGCAGCGAGATCATCGGCATGTGCTGCTCGCCCGAGCCGAGCTTCGCGCCGCCGCCGGCCTGGAACAGCAGGCGCAGCTGCTTGAGCGGGGTGGAGGTCCGGTCCATCACGGGTGAGGTCCTCAGCACGCAGACGCGCGCGCCGGCGTCCTGCGCCGCCGAGGCGGCCGCCTGCCACTCGCGGGAGACGCGGGTGAGGAACGCGTCGCCACGGCTCTCGGTCTCCTCGGTGACAGGGGCGTCGCCGTGGTCGCCGTAGTAGGCGATGCCGTTGCCGGCGAGGAACGCGGGCGGTCGATCGCTCGCGGCGATCGCTCCGGCGAGCGTGCGGGTCGTCGACACCCGCGACTCCAGCACCTCGGTGGACCACTTCGTCGAGTGCGGATTGCCCGCGATGCTCGCCCCGGCCAGGTTGACCACCGCGTCGGCCCGCCCGATGACACCAGCGTCCACCTGCGCGGTGCTCGGGTCCCAGCGGGACTCACGCGCGGAGGCCGGCTCACGACGGACGAGCCCGGTCACCTCGTGCCCGTGCACCCGCAGGTGGTCGGACAGGTGGGTGCCGAGGAAACCCGATGCTCCGGCAATGACGACGCGCATGTCCCCACCCAACCATGAGGACAAAGCGTCCCGACCGGGCTCAACCGGCCAGGTGCCCCCACCGCACGGACAGCTCGCGCCACGGACCCTGGTCGACCACGCGCCCGGAGTCGAGGACGACGACCCGGTCGGCGTGCGCGAGCGCGGCGGCCTTGCTGGTCGCGCCGATGACGGCGGCGCCACGCTCGCGCAACGCCTGCCACAGCTCGATCTCGGTGGCGGCGTCGAGCGCGGACGACACGTCGTCGGCGAGGAGGACGTCGGCCTCCGAGGCCAGCGCCCGGGCCAGCGCGAGCCGCTGCACCTGGCCACCGGAGAGACGTACGCCGCGGTGGCCGACGAGCGAGTCGGGCCCGCCTGCCTCGGCGACGTCGCGACCCATCCGCGAGGTCTCGAGGGCCGGCATCACCGGTCGGTCGAGGTGGTCGAGGGCGACGTTGTCGGTGAACGTGCCGGACAGCACGCGCGGCACCTGCGCCACGTGAGCGACCCTCCCGGGACGCATGGCCGCCTGGGGGTCACCGACGACCTGGTCGTTCCAGCGGATCTCGCCCGTGCTGCTGACCAGTCCGGCCAGCGCACCGAGCAGGCTGGACTTGCCGGAGCCGACCTGGCCCAGCAGGAGCACCAGCTCGCCGGCGTCGACGGACAGGTCGACGTGCTGGACGCCGAGGGTGCCGTCGTCGTGGACGGCGCTGAGATCGTGGAGGCTGAGCGTGCGCAGCGGGTCACGGTGGGGCGGGGCGGGGGCGTCGGCGGTGCCGGCGGACAGGTCCATCCCGGCGGGCAGCACCATCAGGTCGCCGCCGCCCGCGAGGGCACTGGTGGCCTCCATCCAGGCCCGGGTGCCGGGGGCCTCGGTGACGACCGCTCCGGCGACGCGGCCGAACCAGTCGAAGCCGCTGACGGCGTTGGCGACGAGCAGGGCCGTGGCCAGCTCCCAGTGCCCGGACAGCAGTCCCGCCCACGCGGCGACGACGCCGCACTGGACCATCACGACGGGTACGCCGTCGAGCAGCGACTGCACACGGTGCTCGCGCACGGCTGCGTCGACCCGACCGCCGTCGACCTCGCGGAGGTGGCGGTGGAGGTGGGGTGTGGCGGCCGCGAGCTTCACGGTGCGGATCGACTCGAGCGTCGACACGAGCGCCTGCCCGAAGCGGGCGCGCGCCGTCGACGCGGCCGCCGCGGAGCGACCGGCCACCCGACGGCCCAGCGAGGACGCGAGCGCGGAGGCCGTCATCACGGCGAGCAGGACCGCGCCGGCGAGCCAGGTGCCGGCGATGACCGCGGTGATCGCCGCGACGAGCAGGCCGTTGACGAAGTCGACCCACCGGTCGGTGTAGCGGGCGATGCGGTCGGCGTCCATGGCCCGCGCGACGACCTCGCCCGGCGGCGTGCGGACCAGGCGGTGCTGGTCGGTCTGGCCGGCCAGCACGGCGGCGCGCACGCGCATGCGGGCCTCGACCCACCAGTGCGGATAGGTCCAGAAGGCCTGCGACAGCAGCACCGGGCCGATCATGAGCGAGAGGACGAGCGCAGCGAGCAGCAGTCCCGGCGTCTCGTCGCGCTGCAGCCCGGTCACGATGTGGCCCCACACGAAACCGGTGATGGCACCGTAGGCGCCGGTCAGCGAGGCGACGAGGAACAGGCTCGCGCCGAGGAGGCCCCACTCCGGCTTGAGCCGGATGGTGTGCCAGACCTGGCGCATCAACCCGAGCGGCGGGTCGAGGTGGGGCGGCGCCGGCGGCGTCGTGCTGCGGCGTACGGAACCGATGGAGGCCTCGTCGTGGTGGTGCTCCTCGACGACGACCTCGTGGGCGGCAGCCGCCAGCAGGTCGCGGAACGGTCCGGACTCCGACGCGAGCCGGGCGCGCGGACCCTGCTGCACGACGCGGCCAGACTCGAGCACGGCGACGTGCTCGGCGCGCTCGGTGGTCGAGAGCCGGTGGGCGACGAGGATGCCGGTGCGTCCGGCGATGAGGCGGTCGGCGGCGCGGACGACGCGCGCCTCGGTCACCGGGTCCATCCGCGCGGTGGCCTCGTCGAGCACCACGACACTGACGTCGCGCACCAGGAGGCGGGCGAACGCGACGAGCTGCTCCTCGCCGGCCGAGAGGCTGGTGCCACCGGGCCCCAACAACGTGTCGAGGCCCTCCGAGAGGCCGGCCACCCACTCGGTGAGGCCGAGCTCGGCGACCGCGGCCGCCACCTGCGCGCGCGGTGCGTCGCCGAAGAGCCGGATGTTGTCGGCGAGCGTGCCGGCGAGGATCTCGGTGCGCTGCGTGACGACGCCGACCGCGGCGCGCAGCTGCTGGAGGTCGAGCTCGCGCACGTCGGTGCCGCCGATGAAGACGGTGCCGCGCGGCGGCTCGACCGCGCGCGACAGCAGGGAGGCGAGCGTCGACTTGCCGGAGCCGGTGCGACCGACGAGCGCGCACGTGTGACCCGCCGGCACCGTCAGATCGACGTCGCGCAGCGCGAACGAGCCGGTGTCGTAGGAGAACTCCAGTCCGCGCAGCTCGACGTCGAGCGGGCCGTGGGGCAGTGCCGCGCCGCCGACGGGTTCCGCCGGCACCGCGATCATGCCGCGCAGGCGCAGCACCGCGCCCATCCCCTCCTGCAGGTCGGGAAGGTGGCGGGCGAGCATGTCGACCTGGCCGACGAACATCGTGGTGACCAGGAAGAGCGTCACGAGCCGGGCGGTCGACAGGTCGCCGTTCAGGACCAGCGCGACACCGATCAGACCGGTCGCGGCCAGGACGCCGTGCAGCAGGGAGCCGCTGCGCCGGGTGACGCTCACCTCGATCTCGAGCACGCTGCGCAGGCGACGGTGGATCTCGGCGGCCAGCTGGGCGTTGCGGCGCAGGACGTGGGCCTGGCCGAGCGAGGTGCGGATGTCGTCGCGTGCCGCGACGCCCTCCTCGGTCGACGCCGCGTGGTCGGTCCAGGCCGCCTCCTCGAGCACCTTGCGCTCGGCGATCTGGGGCAGGAGCCGGCGGATGGCGAACCACACGAGCACGCCGCACAGCGGGAACAGGAACGCCGCCGGCCACCAGGTGATGCTGGCGACGATCCACAGCGGCCCGGCCGACAGCAGCGTGCGGATGGCCATCCACACGCCCCAGCGCATGAGCTGGCCGACCTCCCAGGTGTCGTCGTCGATGCGGTCGAGCACCTCGCCGACCGCCTGCTCGGAGAGCTCGGAGAGCGGTTGCGCCATCGCGGCGTCGATCAGGTCGGCGCGCAGCTGGCCCTCGGCCCGGTCCACGACGACGCCCCAGATCGTACGAGCGGCCGTGTCGACGACCGCGCCGCCGACGACGGACAGCGCCAGGATCGCGATGAGGTTCGACGTGGGGGAGTCGGCCAGCCGTCCGGCGGCGACGCTGCCGAGGGAGGAGGCCACCGCACCGACCAGCGCCATCGCCAGGCAGACCACCGTCAGCGGTCGGCGTACGCGCCGCCAGTCGACAGGGGCCCGGCCCGGGGACGGGTCGGGTGTCGGAGCTGGTGGAGCCGCGGAGGTGTGCGCGGTCAGGTCGGTCGCAGTCACGGTGCTTCCACGGTAGAGGGCGGGTAGGACACGGCGCGCCTGAATATCGAGTGACGCGACGAACGCCACGGCGCCGGCGTTCTCGACCGACCGGGACACAGAGATGGCCGCTCGACGCACGCCATGCCGTGCGTCGAGCGGCCATGGGTCCGCTCGAGTCGCCCCGAGGTCGGGGCCGGTCCCGGGTCAGACCTCGAACTGGCCTGCCTCGAGGCGCTTCTTGACCTCCTGGAGGAACCGACCGGCGTCGGCGCCGTCGACCAGGCGGTGGTCGTAGGTCAGCGACAGGTGGACCATGTGGCGCACCGCGATCGTCTCGCCCAGGTTCGGGTCGTCGATCACGACGGGCCGCTTGACCACCGCACCGGGACCGAGGATCGCGACCTGCGGCTTGTTGATGATCGGGGTGTCGAAGAGCGCCCCGAAGCTGCCGAGGTTGGTGATCGTGAACGTGCCACCCGACAGCTCGTCGGGGGTGATCTTGTTGGTGCGGGTGCGCTCGGCGACGTCGGCGATCTTCTTCGCCAGACCGGCGATCGAGAGGTCACCGGCGTCCTTGACGACGGGCGTCAGCAGCCCCTTCTCGGTGTCGACGGCGAACGCGATGTTCTCGCGGTCGTAGTAGGTGACCTCGCCCTTCTCCGAGTCGATCGCCGCGTTGAGCTTGGGGTGCAGCTTGAGCGAGTCGATCGCCGCCTTGGCGAAGAACGGCAGGTAGGTCAGCTTGACCCCCTCGCGGGCGAGGAAGTCGGCCTTCGCGGACTCGCGCAGGCGGGCGATCGCGGTGACGTCGACCTCCATGACCTGCGTCAGCTGGGCGGCCTCCTGCAGCGACTCGACCATGCGCGTGGCGATCACCTTGCGCAGGCGGGAGAGCGGCTCGGTGGTCCCGCGCAGCGGCGACGGCGCGGCCGACGTCGGGGCCGCGGCGGCCGGGGGAGCACCCGCGGCGGCCGGGGCGGCAGCAGCAGCGGCCGGGGACGGCTGGGCCTGGGCGGCGGCGGCCGCGTCGAGGACGTCCTGCTTGCGGATCCGGCCACCGACACCGGTGCCGGTCAGCGAGCCGAGGTCGACGCCGTGCTGGTCGGCCATCTTGCGCACCAGCGGAGTGACGTACGCCGTCTGGTCGCGGCCACCCTCGCCGGACGCGGCGGCCGGGGCTGCCTGCGCCTCCTGCTTCGGCTGCTCCTTCGACTCGGGCTTCGACTCGGGCTCCGACTCGGGCTTCGACTCCGGCTCGGGCTCCGGCTCCGGCTCGGGCTCGGCTCGGCTCCTCGGCCTTCTCCTCGGGCTGCTCCTCGGCCTTTTCCTCAGCCTCGGCGGGCGCCTCCTGCTGGGGCTTCGCCTCGGGCTCGGCCTGGGCGGGGGCGGCGTCGCCGGACCCGATGATCGCGAGCTCGGCACCGACCTCGACGGTCTCGTCCTCCTCGGCCTTGATCTCGAGGAGCGTGCCGGCGACGGGCGAGGGGATCTCGGTGTCGACCTTGTCGGTGGAGACCTCCAGCAACGGCTCGTCGACCGCGACCTCGTCGCCGACCTGCTTCAGCCAGCGGGTGACGGTGCCCTCGGTGACGGACTCACCGAGCGCGGGGAGCGTGACCGACGTACCGGAGCCACCACCCGAGCCACCACCCGAGCCGCCGTCCGAGCCGCCGGAGTCACTCGACGAATCGTCGGCCGCCTTCTCGGCGGCGGGCTCCTCCTGCGCGGGCGCGTCGTCCTTCTCGGACTCGGGCGTCTCGTCGCCGGCGGGGAGGTCGCCGGTGTCCTCGGCGGCCTGCTCCTCCTGCTCGGCCTTCTTCTCCGACTCCTCGTCGTCCTTCGGCTGCGCCTCGGGCTCGGCCGACTCGGAGGCGTCGTCCGCGGACTCGCCCTCCTCGCCGATCAGGCCCAGGACCGCGCCCACCTCGACGGTGTCGTCCTCGTTGGCCTTGATCTCGAGGAGCGTGCCGGCGACGGGCGAGGGGATCTCGGTGTCGACCTTGTCGGTGGAGACCTCCAGCAGCGGCTCGTCGACGGCAACCGTGTCACCGACCTGCTTGAGCCAGCGGGTGACGGTGCCCTCGGTGACGGACTCGCCGAGTGCGGGGAGGGTGACTTCGGAGGCCATGTGGTTCCTTCGCTCGCGGGTGTGGATGGGGGATATTCGGGGGATCAGGAGTGGGCGTGCAGCGGCTTGCCGGCCAGCGCCAGGTGGGCCTCGCCGAGCGCTTCGTTCTGGGTCGGGTGGGCGTGCACGAGGGGTGCGACGTCCTCGGCGTGCGCCTCCCAGTTGTAGATCAGCTGCGCCTCGCCGATGAGCTCGCCGACCCGGTCTCCCACCATGTGGACGCCGAGGACCGGCCCGTCCTTCAGGCCGACGAGCTTCACGAAGCCCTGGGTCTGGAGGATCTGGCTCTTGCCGTTGCCGCCGAGGTCGTAGGTGATCGTGGTGACCTCGTCGCCGTGCAGCTCGCGGGCACGGGCCTCGTCGAGGCCGACCGAGGCGATCTCGGGGTGGGAGTACGTCACCCGCGGGATGCCGGCGTCGTCGACCGGGCGGGGGTCGAGGCCGGCGATGTCCTCGGCGACGAAGATGCCCTGCTGGAAGCCGCGGTGCGCGAGCTGGAGGCCGGGGACGATGTCGCCGACGGCGTACACGCCCTCGACGTTGGTGCGGCAGCGCTCGTCGGCGAGCACGAAGCCGCGCTCCATCGCGATGCCCTGCTCGGCGTAGCCCAGGCCGTCGGTGGACGGGCCGCGCCCGACGGCGACGAGCAGCACCTCGGCCTCGATCACGTCGCCGCCCTCCACCGTGACGGCGACACCGGTCTCGGTCGTCTTCACGCTCTGGAAGGGCGTACCGGTGAGGAAGTTGATCCTGCGCTTGCGGAAGGCCCGTTCGAGCGCCTTCGACGACGCCTCGTCCTCGGCCGCGACAAGGCGGGGGAGGGCCTCGATGATCGTGACCTCGGCGCCGAAGGACTTCCAGACGCTGGCGAACTCGCAGCCGATGACGCCGCCGCCGAGCACGATCGCCGACGCGGGGACGTGGTCGAGGCGGAGTGCGTGCTCGGAGGTGATGACGCGGGTGCCGTCGACCTCGAGGCCCGGGAGGGAGCGGCTGTAGGAGCCCGAGGCGAGCACCACGTGGGTGCCGGTGTGCTCGGTGCCGTCCACCGTCACCGTGCGCGGACCCGTCAGGGTGCCGGTGCCCTCGATGACCGTGATGCCGCGCGACTTGATCAGGCCGGTGAGGCCCTTGAAGAGCCGCTCGACGACCTTGTCCTTGTAGGCGTTGACGCCCGGCATGTCGATGCCGTCGAGGCTCGCGTTGACGCCGAACTGCGACGCCTCGCGGGCGGAGTCGGCGACCTCGGCGGCGTGGAGCAGCGCCTTGGTCGGGATGCAGCCCACGTGGAGGCAGGTGCCTCCGAGATTGCCCTTCTCGACCAGCCCGACCTTGAGGCCCAGCTGGGCCGCTCGCAGCGCGCAGGCGTAGCCGCCCGAGCCTGCCCCGAGGACGAGGACGTCGAACTCAGCGTCCGCCACAGACTTTCCTCCCGATGCTCGATTCCTGGTGCCGTCCACCTCGAGGACGAGCGGCTCGCCCATCTTTGCACTTGTTCGATGGGCGGCGTGAGGGGCGTCCCGGCAGAATGTCCGGCATGGGCATGTTCGACCGATTCCGGCGGAGGGGGCGCGTGAGCCGTCCCGCGCGCGACGCCGCACGCACCGGCTCCACCACTGTTCGCGCCTCCGACGGTGATGACGCGCGGCACCTCGAGACGTTCGTCGCGACCAAGCAGGGGGTCGAGGGCTTCGTGGAGCCGCGGACGGCCGTCAGCGACGTGACGCTGCTGCTCGTCGCGCACGACGGCGAGTGGACCCGGCGGCGGGTGCCGAGCGTCAAGTGGGCCCACGACTTCGCCAACCGCAACCGCGTGCCGTCCTACGACGCCGCGGTCGTCGGCGTCCCGCAGCGGATGCGCGACTACAACGCGCGGAAGAAGGCCGGCGGGATCTAGCCCGGGATCAGGCCATCGACCGCGCGAGCTCGACCAGCGTGGTGACGCCGAACCCGGTGGCGCCGCTCGGCACGTGGCCGTAGGGGGCGCCGAGGTTCATCTCCTTGCCGGCGATGTCGAGGTGCGCCCACGGCAGCCCGCCGGTGAACTCGCGCAGGAACGCCGATGCGTAGAGCCCGCCGCCCCACCGCACCCAGTCGTGCTGGAGCAGGTCGGCGACCTTGGAGCTGGTGATCCGCTCCGACATCTCCTCCGGGATCGGCATCCGCCAGTGCTGCTCGCCCGCACCGACTCCGGCAGCGAGGACCGCGGCGACCTGGTCGTCGGTCCCCATCACGGCGCCGACCTTGTCGCCGAGCGCGAGCTGCATGTGGCCGGTGAGGGTGGCGATGTCGACGACGACGTCGGGCTCGTCCTCGACGGCCATCGAGAGGGCGTCGCCGAGCAGCATCCGGCCCTCGGCGTCGGTGTTGGCGATCTCGACGGTCGTGCCGTTGTGCATCGTGATCACGTCGCCGGGCCGGGTCGAGGTGGCCGAGACCATGTTCTCCGCCATCGGTGCGTACGCCGTCACCTTGACCTTCAGGCCGAGCCGCGCGATCGCGAGGGTCGCGGCGACGACGCTGGCCGCGCCGGCCATGTCGCCCTTCATGTTGACCATGCTCGACGAGGGCTTGATCGTCAGTCCGCCGGAGTCGAACGTGACGCCCTTCCCGACCAGCGCGAGGTGCGCCTTCGCGCCCTTCGGCGCCCAGGTGAGCCGGACGAGGCGCGACGGCGACACCGAGGAGTTGCCGACGCTGAGGATGCCCCCGCAGCCCATCTCGGCGAGCTGCTCGTGGTCGAAGACCTCGATCTTCACGCTGGGGGCGCCGCGACCCTTGGTGGCCTTCTGGTGCGCGGCCGTCACGAGGTCGGCGAGCAGCGGGGGCGTGCAGTCGCGCGGCGGCGTGTTGACCCAGTCGCGGGTCAGGGCGACGGCGTCGGCGAGGATTTCGGCGCGCTCGAGCGCCTCGGTCGCCTCGCCGCGCCGGGCGATCGAGGTGAGCACGACGACGTCGGTGGGCTCGGTGGTCTCGCTCTTCGTGCTCTTGTAGGCGGTGAAGGCGTAGCCGCCGAGGCGGTGCCCCTCCACGACCGCGGCGACCAGCTCGGGCGTCTCGCTCGGCAGCGCCAGGGCGACCGACGCGGCGTTCGGCACGCTGCGGGCGGCGACGCCCGCTGCACGGCGTACGGCGATCGGGTCGGCCGGGTCCGGGCCGAGTCCGACGAACACGAGCAGGGGCGCGTTGACCTCGTCGCGGCTCGGTGCCTTGACCGCCTCGCCCGCCTTGCCCGTCACGCCCATCGTCGACAGGAACGGCCGCAGCCGCCGGCCGTAGGCCTTGCTCACGTCCTCCGCCGCGTCGCACAGCCGCGGGCCCTTGTCGCCCGCGACGACGCCCACGACGACGGCGTCGGCTCGGGTTCGGGCGGGGCTGGCACTGCGCAGGGAGTACGTGGTCACCCGGGCATGCTAGGCGAGTCGGGAGCGCCGGGACGCTGCGGTAGGTTGCGCGACATGGCCGGAACGCTCAAGCAGTCGCCCCTGCACGACCGCCACGAGGCCCTCGGCGCCAAGTTCGCCGAGTTCGGTGGGTGGTCGATGCCGCTGGAGTACTCCACCGGTGTCGTCAAGGAGCACACGGCGGTCCGCGAGGCGGTCGGCGTCTTCGACGTGAGCCACCTCGGCAAGGCGATGGTGTCGGGTCCGGGCGCCGTCGACTTCGTCAACGCGACGCTGTCCAACGACCTCGCCAAGATCGCTCCGGGCAAGGCTCAGTACACGCTGTGCCTCGACGAGTCGGGCGGCATCGTCGACGACCTGATCGCCTACTGGCACGACGACGAGCACGTCCTCCTCATCCCCAACGCGGCCAACACCGCCGAGGTGGTGCGGCGGCTTCAGGCCGAGGCACCCGAGGGCGTCAAGGTCGTCGACCACCACGACGACTACGCCGTGCTCGCGGTCCAGGGCACGCGCTCCGACGAGGTGCTGGAGAAGGTCGGGCTGCCGACCGGCCACGACTACATGTCGTTCGTCGAGGCCGAGCTCGGCGACTCCGGCGTCGGCGTCGTGGTGTGCCGCACCGGCTACACCGGCGAGCGCGGCTACGAGCTGGTCGTCGTCAACGACGCCGCCGGCGAGCTCTGGGACGCGCTGATGGCGGCCGGTGAGGAGTGGGGCATCACGGCAGCCGGCCTGGGTGCCCGCGACACGCTGCGCACCGAGATGGGCTACCCGCTCCACGGCCAGGACATCAGCCTGGACACCAACCCGGTCGAGGCCGGGCTGTCGTGGGCCGTCGGCTGGAAGAAGGACGCCTTCTGGGGCCGCGACGCGGTCACCAGGGTCAAGGAGGAGGGCCCGAAGCGTCGCCTGCGCGGGCTCATCGCGGTCGGCCGCGGCATCCCGCGGCCCGGCATGGGCGTGACGCTCACCCACGACGTACCCCTGGCCGACATCACGTCCGGCACCTTCTCCCCGACGCTGAGGAAGGGCATCGGCATGGCGCTGATCCCGACGATGGTCGCCGAGGACGCCGAGGTCGGCGTCGACATCCGCGGCCGGCGCGAGATCTTCCGGCTGGTCAAGCCCCCGTTCGTCGACACGTCGGTGCGGGAGTCCTGACGTGCTGCCCGGCCAGCCCCCGACCTTCCGGCAGCCCTCGGCGGCCGAGCGGCCCTGGTGGTGGCGGCTCGAGGACGCCTCGGGCGAGGCGGTCGAGGTGCCGCAGCACGCCGACCAGAGGTTCAGCAACCAGGGCGACGCCGAGTCGTGGGTGGGCGAGATCTGGGCGGACCTCGCCGAGCACGGCGTGGCCGCCGTGACCCTGTTCGAGCACGACCGGCTGGTCTACGGGCCGATGTCGCTCAGCGCCTGAGTCCATCCGCGGTCGGCCACCGCTCCGAAGCAGGGAGGTGGACAGGCAGGTGGACCGGGCGGACGGATCGGACTTCGCGACGTACGTCGACGCGCGCTGGCCCGACCTCGTGGGGGGTCTCGAGGACGAGGGCGTCCCGGCCGATGACGCCCGGCTCGCGGTGGCGGGGGCACTCGTCGCGAGCCGGCGCGCGTGGGCGCGACGGGTCCGGGACGAGAACGTGGACGTGGTGCTGTGGGCCGAGGTGCGCGAGCGCGCCGGGCTGCCGCCGATCCCGGCCGGCACGGCACCCCACGGCGTACGCCGGTTCGACCCGCGCGACGCCCCCGAGGTGTGGCTGGCCCGGGCCGAGCAGGCGCGTGGCGCCCGGCGGCGGCGCGGTGCCCTGCGCGGGATCGGGTGGCTGGCCGTGGTCGCCGTGCTGGCTGCGGGCTGGCTGTGGTGGGCGGCGCGACCCGAGCCGCCGCCGGTCCGCGCGGAGGAGAATGCGCTGCCGGTCGTCTGGTACGCCGCCGGCGAGCTGCACCTCGCCGAGGCGGTGGTCGAGCTGCCGGAGGTCGACGAGTTCGTCGCATGGGGGTCGGGTGCCGCGGTGCGGCTGCGGTCCGGTGACCTCGTGCGCGTCGACGCAGACGGCGATGTGAGCGACCTCGACGAGGCACCCGACGCGCTGGACGACGGTCCGGAGCCGCCTCCGTTCGTCGCGCTCGGCCAGTACGACGTGCTGGTGCAGAGCGCGCCGGTGCCCGGCGGTGGGTGGGCCCACCTGCTCGACTCGTCGCGCCGGGACGGGGCGAGCGACGGCGTGCGGCGGTCCGAGTCCGGGCGCCGCGCCCTCGTGGTGTGCACGGCGGACTTCTCGTGCGGGCAGCCGAAGACCATCGAGGCGGACGGCTCGATCCGGCTGCGGTGATCCTCCGTGCGCCGTCCTCCTCGAGTCGCTCGTCGCTGGCGCGCGATCGGAAGGTCGGCGTCAGTGAGTTGTGCGGTGGCTGCGACGTACTTGCTGCGTCACAGGCACCGCACAAGCCTGTATGGAGCGCGTGCCTGGCCAGATCTGCCGTGCTGAGCACGCGGATCTGCCGATGAGCGGACGCGCGAACGGCGCGCACCTACGGTGCCCACATGAGCGCTGAGGAGCGTCACCTCACCGTCGCGGAGGCGTACGAGGCCGCCTACCGGTTCCTGGACATCGGGATGATCGGACGGGCAACGTCCGTTGGAGCCGGCATGCGCATCGGTGAACTGACACGGCTCACTGGGGTGAGCGCGAGGTCACTCCGGTACTACGAGGGGATCGGTCTCGTTCGATCCACGCGCACCTGCGGAGGATGGCGCGACTTCGATGAGGCCGCCATCGAACGCGTCATCCTCATCCAGCACTTGTTCGCTGCTGGATTGTCCGGCACGACGATCAAGGAGATCCTGCCCTGCCTCGAGGTCCCGGTCGATCAGCGGACCGGCATGCTCGACGGGAGACTCGCCGAGGAGGTCAAGCGGTTGGAGGCGTCCAAGCGAGAGATCGAGCGCGAACTGGGCGTTCTTCGTGCCTTCCAAGATGACACGGCCAGGCTCGACGGTTGAAGTTGACACCGGTGTCAGCACCCAGACTCCACAGGTGACACACCAACCTGACAACCAGTCCCGCGTCCGACAGCTCCGCGTCATCGTCGAAGCAGACGACTACGACGCCGCAGTGTCCTTCTACCGAGACGTCCTTGGCATGGATGAACTCGCGGCCTTCGCGGAGGGCGGCGACGACCGCGTGGCGATCCTCGACGCAGGACGGGCGACGATCGAGATCGCCAACTCGGTGCACAAGGACGCTATCGACCGAGTCGAAGGAGTCACGGAGGAGAGCGCGAGGCTACGGCTCGCCTTCGAGGTGGACGACTCGGCCCGCGCGACAGACGCGCTCGAGGCAGCGGGCGCCAGAGTGATCGCCCCACCCGTTATGACGCCGTGGCGTTCGCTCAACGCTCGCCTCGACGCGCCAGCCGATCTGCAGATCACCTTGTTCCAGGAAACCGTTACCGCGGAACAGCGGGCCCACCTCCCCGGTTTCGACACCGATGACCGCAGGTAGGTCCTTCCACGCTCGAGCCGACGAGCGTGGAGGGCGGCCAGGCTCGACCAACGAGATGGCGCCGTGACCTAGGCTCGCGCCTCATGGCCGAGGCACTGTGGACCGACGTGGCAGACACCTATGCGCGGAGCTTTGCGGGACTGTGCGCCGGTGCCGTCCCAGAGATGCTCGCCCACCTGCCGGCCCGGGTGCGGCTGCTCGACGTCGGGTGCGGCACGGGTGCCCTGGTCGCCGAGGCACGTGGGGGCGGGTTCGACGCGATCGGCGTCGACCCGGACCCCGAGATGGCGGCACTCGCCGGCTCACTGCTCGACGAGGAGGTCGCGGTCGCCGGGCTGCCCGACCTGCCGTTCGCCGACGACGGCTTCGAGGCGGTGACCGCCAACTTCGTGCTCAACCACGTCGACCATCCCCGTGCCGGCGCCCGGGAGCTCGCCCGGGTCGCGGCCCCCGGTGGCGTGGTGCACGCCACGATCTGGGGCCGGGTGCCGCCGCCGCAGGCGGTGATGTGGAACGGGCTGCTCGACGAGGTCGACGCGGCGCGACCGCCGTCACCGCGGCTGCCCGAGGACCGTGACTTCGACCGGTCGCCCGACGGGCTCGCCGGAATCCTCCAGGAGGCCGGCCTCGCCGTCACGCACGCCGGCACCCGCTCGTGGCGGTGGCGGATCGCCCGCGACGACCTGTGGGCGGGGCTCACCTCGATCGGCAACTTCGGTGTCACCTGGCGGGCCCAGACCGAGGATGTGCGGGCCCGCCTGCGGGCGGCGTACGACGCCCTGGGCGAGCCGTGGTGCGAGGACGAGGTGTTCGGCTTCGACGTCGAGTGCGTGTCGGTCGAGGCGAGGGTGCCGAGGTCGTAGAGTCGCCCTGTGCGCGCCTATCTCGACCTGCTCCAACGGATCCTCGACGAGGGCGTGGAGAAGACCGACCGCACCGGCACCGGCACGCTGAGCGTCTTCGGCCACCAGATGCGCTTCGACCTCGCCGACGGTTTCCCGCTGGTGACGACGAAGAAGGTGCACACCCGCTCCGTGTTCGGCGAGCTGCTGTGGTTCCTGCGCGGCGACACCAACGTGAAGTGGCTGCAGGACCGTGGCATCTCGATCTGGGACGAGTGGGCCGATGCCGACGGCGACCTCGGTCCCGTCTACGGCTACCAGTGGCGTTCGTGGCCCACGCCCGACGGCCGCCACGTCGACCAGGTCAGCCGGCTGGTCGAGGGGATCCGCACCAACCCCGACTCGCGCCGGCACATCGTCTCGGCGTGGAACGTCGCCGACGTGGACGACATGGCACTGCCGCCGTGCCACACGCTGTTCCAGTTCTACGTCGCTCCGTCCGAGACCGGTCCGGGCCGGCTCTCGTGCCAGCTCTACCAGCGCTCCGCCGACACCTTCCTCGGCGTGCCGTTCAACATCGCGTCCTACGCGCTGCTGACGCACATGGTCGCGCAGGTCACCGGCCTCGAGGTGGGCGAGTTCGTGCACACGATGGGCGATGCCCACCTCTACCTCAACCACGTCGACCAGGCGAGGCTCCAGCTCTCACGCGAGCCGCGCCCGCTGCCGCGGCTGGTGCTCAACCCCGACATCACCGAGATCGACGGCTTCGACCTCGAGGACCTCGCGGTCGAGGGCTACGACCCACACCCGGGCATCAAGGCACCCATTGCGGTCTGAGGTGGCCGGATGACCCCCGGCGGCAAGCGCGTGGTGATGGTCGCTGCCGTGGCGGAGAACGGCGTCATCGGCAACGGACCGGACATCCCGTGGTCGATCCCGGGGGAGCAGGCCGAGTTCAAGGCGCTCACGATGGGCCACGTCCTCGTGATGGGGCGCACGACCTATGAGTCCATCGGCCGCCCCCTCCCGGGGCGTACGACCATCGTGCTGACCCGCGATCCCGCATGGTCGGCCGCCGGCGTCCTCGTGGCGCACGGCATCGACGCAGCCCTGGCCCAGGCCGACCTGCTCGACGGCGACGTGGTCATCGCGGGCGGCGGCCAGGTGTACGCCGAGGCCATGGCGTGGGCAGACGCCCAGGTCGTCACCGAGGTGCGGCTCTCGCCCGACGGCGACGCGTTCTACCCCGACGTCGATCCGTCGGAGTGGGAGGAGTCGCGACGCGAGCACCACGACGGCTACGACCGGGTGTGGTGGGAGCGGATGGACCCCGCGGCATGAACCTCGACGTCGATCCGTCGTCCGGCGTGCCGCCGTTCGAGCAGGTGCGTGAGGGCATCCGCGCCGAGGTCGGGTCCGGGGCGCTCGCGCCGGGGTTCCGGCTGCCGCCGGTGCGCTCGCTCGCCGCGACCCTCGACCTCGCACCCAACACCGTCGCCCGTGCCTACAAGGAGCTCGAGTCGCTCGGCGTCGTCGAGACGCGTGGTCGCGCGGGGACGTTCGTCTCCGGCGGCGGGGTCTCCTCCTCGGTCCGCGCCGCCGCGTCGGCGTACGTCGCCTCGGTGCGGACGCTCGGCCTGGACGACGACGAGGCGCTCGACGCCGTCCGCCGGGCGCTCGGCCGGTGACCCGCCTGGTCCTCCTCAACGGGGCGCCGGGCGTCGGGAAGTCGACGCTCGCGCGCCGCTGGTCCGACGACCACCCCGGCACCCTCGTCTGCGACATCGACGTGCTGCGCACGTGGGTCAGCGGGTGGCGCGAGTCCTTCCTCGGCGTCGGTGACGCCATCCGGCCCGCAGCCCGGGGACTGATCGCCGGCTATCTCGCCTCCGGGGACGTGGTGGTGCCGCAGCTCATCGCCAACGGAGCGGAGCTCGACCGCTTCGCCTCCGTCGCCACGGATGCCGGAGCCGAGTTCGTGCACGTGGTGCTGCGTGACCCCGCGGGCGATCCGGCGGCGCGGTTCCGCCGGCGCACGGGCACCGACCCCTGGCACGACGAGGTCCGCACCCTTGTCGAGGAGGCCGGGGGAGACAAGGTCATCGAGCGGCACGCGACGAACCTCGATGCCCTGGTCGCGGAGCGGCCCGGCACTCACGTCGTGAGGTCGGTGGAGGGCGATGAGGACGCGACCTACGCGGCGCTGTCCGCGCGTCTCCGCAAACCCGTTTGATCGCCGACGGTCGAGGCTGCAGGGTGGCCCGCGTGGATGACACACGCTGGGACGCGGTGGACCGGGCCGCCGAGGCGAACGCGCTGCACCGCCCGGTCGAGGTCGGGCCGGAGGTGGTGACCCGTCCGGCCGGGGAGCACACCGCGACCGTGCACCACTACCTCCGGCACCTGTGGGCACAGGGCCTCGACTGCGTCCCCGAGCCGCTGGGAGTCGTGGACGGCGTCGAGCGGTTGCGGTTCATCGACGGGGAGGACGGCGGTCAGGGCTGGTACCACCAGCACACCGACCAGGGCCTCGCCTCGGCCGCCCGGCTGCTGCGGCGGATCCACGACGCCGGTGCCGGCTGGACGCCGCCCGACGACGCCGTGTGGGGCGCACCCGCCGAGCCGGGCACCGACGCCGTCCCCTGTCACGGCGACCCCGGCCCGTGGAACTTCATCTGGCGCGACAACGAGGCCGTCGCGCTCATCGACTGGGACTACCTGCACCCGGCGCCGCGGCTCGACGACGTGGCCTACGCCCTGCACTGGTTCGCGCCGCTGAGGTCAGACGAGCACGTGCTGGAGTGGCACCACTTCCCGGTCGTGCCGGACCGGGCCGCGCGGGTGCGGGCCTTCGTCGACGCGTACGGCGACCTCCCGGAGTTCGACGTCGCGGACTCCGTCATCGAGCGGATCCGATCGGTGATCGCGCTGCGCGGTGACCTCGCGGCCCGCGGGATCGAGCCGCAGCGGACCTGGGTCGAGGACGGTGCCGCCGAGCGCGACCTCGAGGAGATCGCGTGGATCCACGAGCATCGGGTCGAGCTGCAGCCATGACGGACAGGCACATCGTGGTCGCGGCGGTGGCGCTGGTGCGCGGCGGCTGCGTCCTGACCGTGCGGAAGCGGGGCACCCAGAGGTTCATGCTGGTCGGCGGCAAGCTCGAGCCGGGAGAGTCGGCGCGTGACGCCGCTCTGCGCGAGACGTACGAGGAGGTGGGGCTCCGGATCGACGACGCGACGCTGCTCGGCGAGTTCCACTCGATGGCGGCCAACGAGCCGGGGCACACCCTCCACTCGACGGTCTTCCTGGTGGAGTCCGACGCCGATCCGGTCGCGTCGGGGGAGATCGCGGAGGTGCGGTGGACCCCGATGCGGGACCACCCCGACGACCTCGCCCCGATGCTCGAGCACCACGTGCTCCCGGCGTTACTTCGTCGAGGATTCACCCGGGGCTGAACGGGCGACCCCTTGCCGAGGCGGAACTCGCCGTGACCGTGGCGTTGAATCCGCCGTGACACCAGTGGTCGCGTGCGGGTGCGACCTACTGTGCCGCCCGAAGGGGGTCGGCTCGCTCACCACTGCGCACACGAAAGACGGCGAGCTCGTCGGCCCAGCCGTCGATCATGTCGGTCGTGCGGGTGTGCCCGCGCCGCTCGTCGTAGGCCGCACACGCGACGCGGACCCGGGCGAAGGTCTCCCGGACCGCGCCGACGTCGCCGGCGAGCGTGCGCTCGACCAGCCCGAGCAGCTCGTCGGCGGGCCAGCCCTCGACCGGGTGGTGGCGCAGCTCCCAGGGCAGGTACTTGTTGTAGGGGCGAACCCTGCCGGCGATCGAGAACACCACGTCGAGCAGCCAGGGGACGGACTCGGCGGCGTCGAGCCTCGCCTCCAGCGGACGACCGTCGCGGTCGTTCTTCAGCGCGCGATAGGCGAAGTTGATCCAGCCGTCGAGCCGGTCGTGGTCGATGAGCATGGCGTCGGCCTCGTCGGGGGTGAGCACCGCCTGCCTGCGGGCAGCCTCGGTGAGCTCGCCTCCGGTGCGGTCGAGGAGGACGGGTGCGTGGGCGTAGGTCCACCGGAACCACCAGCCCCCGGTGCCGTAGGGCGGCACCTCCAGCAGCTCGGACCAGGAGTCGACGGCCTCGTCGACCTCGGGGGAGTGGACGGTGCTGCGGGTCGCGGCGGCCTCGTCGGCGAGCACGACGACGACGTCGAGGTCGGAGCGCTCGGTGGCGTAGTCGCGGCCGGCCGAGCCGCTGAGCAGGATCCCGAGCAGGTCGTCGCCGTGGGCGGCGTCGTTGCGCTCCGCCAGCGCTGCCAGGATCGCCCGCTGGTCGGCGGTGAGCCAGGCGGGAAGCGTGAGGTCGGCCGTCACGACCCGGGTCACTTCGGCGGGAGGGTGCGGACGTAGCTCGCGCCGCGGTCGACCCACAGCTCGAGCTCGTCGTCGGCGGCGAGGGCGTCCTGCGAGACGAGCAACCAGCCGGTCATCTCGCGACCGTGCATCTCCATCGGTCGCACCGCGTCGCCGTCGAGCCACTGCTCGCCCTGCGCCGGGTCGGCCCGCACCATGAGGGCGCCGGCGCTGGCCGCCGCGACGGCCATGTGGCCGTCCAGCATGAAGCCGAGGCCGCCGAACATCTTCCGCGACGTCCACCCCTCCTCTCCGTCGACCAGGTCGTGGATCCGCTGCGCCAGCACCTCGTCGTACGCCATGGACCCGACGCTAGACCACGCCTCCGACAGCCGCCGCGGCTCGGCGGGGGCGGCGCGACGGAGGCGGGGCGATAACCTTGCAGCCATGAGCTCCTCCGCCCCGTTCGGCCGCCTCCTCACGGCGATGGCCACCGCGTTCCACGAGGACGGCAGCGTCGACCTCGACGGCACCGCGGCGATCGCGGCCCACCTCGTCGAGCACGGCAACGACGGCGTGGTCGTCAGCGGCACGACCGGGGAGAGCCCCACCACCTCGGTCGCCGAGGACGGCGAGATCCTCCGAGCGGTCCAGGACGCGGTCGGCGACCGCGCGGTCGTGATCGCGGGGGTCGGCACCAACGCGACCGCCCACTCGGTCGAGCTGGCCCGCCAGGCGGAGAAGGTCGGCGTCGACGGCGTGCTGCTGGTCAGCCCCTACTACAACAAGCCCGGCCAGGTCGGCCTGCAGCACCACTTCAGGACCGTGGCCGAGGCCACCGACCTCCCGGTGATGCTCTACGACGTGCCGGGTCGCACGGCCAGCCTCATCGAGCTGGAGACCTACGAGGCGATGCGCCGCTACGACCACGTCGTGTCGGTGAAGGAGGCGTCCGGGCTGCTGCCGCGCACGGCGCAGCTGGTCGACCTGGGCTACTCGGTCTACTCCGGGGACGACGTCGCCACCCTGGGCTACCTGGCCTACGGCGGCGTCGGGCTCGTGTCCGTCGTCGCGCACGCCGCCGGCACCCAGCTGAGGTCGATGATCGATGCCTGGGTGCGCGGCGACCACGCCGAGGCGCTGCGGGTCCACACCGCGCTGCTCCCGGCCTTCGACGCCGTGATGGGAGTCCCCAACTACGGAGCCACCACCGCCAAGGCAGCCCTCGAGCTGCTCGGCGTGCTCGACAACCGCCGCGTCCGCGGCCCACTGGTCGCCCTGGACGACGACGAGGTCACGGCGCTGCGCGCCGGTCTCGCCGCAGCCGGCCTCCTGTGACATCCACGTCCTGACCAAACTGCAGAGGAATCCCTTGAGCCATCCCCATCCTGACCTGAGCACGCCCGGCCCCCTCCCCGCAGGAGGCCTCCGGGTCATCCCGCTCGGGGGGCTCGGCGAGGTCGGTCGCAACATGACCGCGTTCGAGTACGACGGCCGGCTGCTGCTCGTCGACTGCGGCGTGCTCTTCCCCGAGGACCACCACCCCGGGGTCGACCTGATCCTCCCCGACTTCGAGCCCATCCGCGATCGCCTCGACGCCGTGGAGGCCCTCGTCCTGACCCACGGCCACGAGGACCACATCGGCGCCACGCCGTACCTCCTGCGCGAGCGGGGCGACATCCCGCTCGTCGGCTCCAAGCTGACCCTCGCGCTGCTGGGCTCCAAGCTCCGTGAGCACCGGCTCAAGGAGACCGCGCAGTACGAGGTGGCCGAGGGCCAGACGATCACGTTCGGTCCGTTCGTGCTCGAGTTCATCGCGGTCAACCACTCGATCCCCGACGCGCTCGCGGTCGTGATCCGCACCGGTGCCGGCGTGGTGCTGCACACCGGCGACTTCAAGATGGACCAGCTGCCGCTCGACGGCCGCATCACCGACCTCAACGAGTTCGCCCGGCTGGGCGACGAGGGTGTCGACCTGTTCCTCACCGACTCCACCAACGCGGAGGTGCCGGGCTTCACGACGTCGGAGAAGGAGATCGCCCCGGTGCTCGACCGGGTCTTCTCCAAGAGCGAGCAGCGCATCATCGTGGCCTGCTTCGCCTCGCACGTGCACCGCGTGCAGCAGGTGCTCGACGCGGCGGTGGCCCACGGACGCAAGGTCGGCTACGTCGGTCGCTCGATGGTGCGCAACATGGCCATCGCCCAGGAGCTCGGCTACCTGACCGTCCCCCCGGGGGTGATGGTCGAGGCCAAGGAGCTCGCCGACCTGCCGCCGCACAAGCAGGTGCTGGTCTCGACCGGCTCCCAGGGTGAGCCGCTGGCGGCGCTGAGCCGGATGTCCCAGAGCAACCACCACTTCGTCCACCTCGAGCCGGGTGACACGGTCGTCCTCGCGAGCTCGCTGATCCCGGGCAACGAGAACGCGGTCTACCGTGTGATCAACGGGCTGTCGCGCCTCGGCGCCAACGTCGTGCACAAGGGCAACTCGCTCGTGCACGTCTCCGGCCACGCCAGCGCGGGCGAGCTGCTCTACTGCTACAACATCGTCAAGCCGCGCAACGTGATGCCGGTCCACGGCGAGGTGCGCCACATGCGGGCCAACGCCGACCTCGCCCGGGCGGCCGGCGTCGAGAACGTCGTGCTGGCCGAGGACGGCGTCGTCGTCGACCTCGTCGACGGGGTCGCCACGATCGTCGGCAAGGTCGACGTGGGCTACGTCTTCGTCGACGGCACGACCATCGGCGACGTGTCCGAGACGTCGATGAAGGACCGGCGCATCCTCGGCGAGGAGGGATTCCTGTCCGTGATCGTCGTCGTCGACTCGGTCACCGGCAAGGTCGTCTCCGGCCCGGAGATCCACGCCCGCGGGTTCGCGGAGGACGAGACCACCTTCGACGAGATCCGCCAGCCGATCATCGACGCCATCCACGCGGCCGTGCAGGAGGGGGTCGCCGACTCCCACCAGCTCCAGCAGACCATTCGCCGCGTCGTGGGCCGCTGGGTGAACCGTGCGCACCGCCGGCGTCCGATGATCATTCCTGTGGTGATCGAGGCATAGAGCCTGGGCGCAAGCCCTAGGATTGCGGGGCCGTGCGCCATGCACGGTCGGGTGGGGATCTGGGTGGGGAGGTGGACATGCCGCGCAGCCAGGGTGCGCTCAGCCGGCTGGCAGAGCTGATGCGCCGCGTCAACTCCTCCACCGACACCGAGGTGATCCTCGAGGAGATCGCCCACGGCGTCGTCGACGTGCTCGGCTACGGCGTCGCGGCGATCGCGCGCCTCGAGGGCGACACCCTCGTGATGACCAACGTCGCCGGACCGCCCGACGTGGTGGCGCAGATCCTGCACCGCCGGACCCCGGCCGAGCAGATCCTCGACGAGTTCCGCGAGGCGGACCGGTGGGGCATCCTCCGCTTCGTCCCGGCGGGCCGGATGTCGGACGAGCGGCTGCGCGCGGCCTGGATCCCGGAGGTACCGCTCAGCGACGACCCCGAGGCCTGGCACCCCGAGCACGCCCTCTACGCACCGCTCTACTCCGCGGGCGGCGAGCTGCTCGGCAACATGGCGGTCGACCTGCCGCCCGACGCCCGCGTGCCCAACGAAGCCGACCGCGAGCTCCTCGAGATGTTCGCCGTCCAGGCGGGTGTCGCGCTGTCCAACGCGCGCGAGCGCGAGCGGCTGACCGACCGCCTGCGCCTCGACCGCATGCTCACCGCGGTGGCCGCCGCCGGCACCCAGCACGGCCTGCCGCAGGCGCTCACCTCGGCGGTCGCGGCCGTCGCGGAGTGCTTCGGGACCGTGCAGACCGTCGTGCGGACCTTCCCGAGCGACGCCCAGGGCAGCCAGATCGGCATCGCCACTCCGCTCGCGTTCACCCCGGAGAGCGATGTTCCCGAGATCCGCACCGACCTCGCCGAGCTCGCCGACCTCCCGGTGCTCGTCGACCTCGGGGTCGCCGACCCTGCCTCGGAGCGCCTGCCTCGCAGCGCTGCGAGCCTGCAGCGCCTGATGCGCGGTATGCGCATCGAGCGTGCCCTCGTGTGCCCGCTCGTCTCGCGGGAGGAGCTGGTCGGCTACCTCGTGCTCGGGTTCGGCCGCAACACGCGCCCGCTGACGACCGCCGAGGCCGACGCCGTGCTCGAGGTGGGACGGCTGCTCGCGCAGACCGTGCGGGCCTCGCGCGTCCTCGAGACCGAGCAGCGGCTGGTGCAGGAGCTCCGCGAGCTCGCCCGCTACCGCAGCGAGCTGATCGCCACGATCTCCCACGAGCTCAAGACGCCGCTGACGGCGATCCTGGGCCACGCCGAGCTCATCGCCGACCGGCACCCCGACCTCACCTCGATCGACGCGATCATCCGCAACGCCCAGCGGCTCAACAACCTCGTGGCCAACCTGCTGCACTACTCGCGGATCCAGGGCCGGCGCGAGACCGTGCGGCGCGCCGTCGACCTCGCCGAGCTGTGCGAGGCCAGCGTGGACCTGCTCGGCATCCGCGCCAAGCAGGCCGGGGTCCGTCTCGCGTTCACCTCGACCGGCTCCGGGCCCGTCGTCGTGTTCGGTGACCCCGAGGAGCTGGCGCGCGTCATCGACAACATGGTCGACAACGCCGTGAAGTACACCCCGGAGGACGGTTCGGTCGAGGTGTCGATGACCGTCACCGACGACGAGGTCAGGGTCGAGGTCACGGACACCGGTCTCGGCATCTCCGTGACCGACCAGGCGCACGTGTTCTCGGCCTTCCACCGCTCCACCAACCCCAACGCGCTCTCCGTGCCCGGCACCGGTCTCGGCCTGCCGATCGCGCACCGGATCGCCGAGTCCCACGGTGGCACCCTCTCGGTCGCCTCCGAGCTGGGCCGGGGGAGCACCTTCACCTTCACCCTGCCGCTGCGCTCGACGCGCGAGACCTGACCGACACGCACGCGTGTGATCCCTGTGGCTGGAGTGACTTGGCCGTAGGGTCACAGCATGGCGACCCGTACGTCTTCCCCGCCGGGGTCGCGGAGCACGAGCACGTCCGGTTCCACGAGCCGGTCCAAGGCTTCGAGCACCCGATCCCGGAGTACCAGCAAGCGCCCCGCCCCTCGCTCGAGCTCGACGAGGGGCCGGAGCGGCTCCAGCGCGGCCAAGCGCCGTCCGGCCTCGCGCCCGGCACCCCGTGCCGTGCGCAACGGTCCGGGCCCGGTCTCGCGGGCCTTCGGTGCCCTCGGCCGCGGCATCGCGGCCGTGTGGCTGGGCATCGCCCACGCCCTGGGTGCGGTCGCCCGGTCGATCGGGCAGTCGGCCCGCGACCTCGACCCCGAGCACCGCCGCGACGGGGTGGGGCTCTTCCTCTTCGGTCTCGCGACCATCGCAGCTGCCGCGGTCTGGTGGCAGCTGCCCGGCGGCGTGATGGACTTCGCGCGCTCGGTCACCTCCGGAGCCGTCGGCAAGGTCGGCTGGTTCGTGCCGCTCTTCCTGGTGTACGCCGGCTGGCGCACCCTCCGCGACCCCGAGCGCAACGGCCCGGCGGGTCGGCAGGTCATCGGCTGGACCGCGTTCGCCCTCGGCCTGCTCGGCATCGTCCACATCGCCAACGGCAACCCGCAGCCCGTCCTCGGCGACGCCACCAACCTGCAGGAGGCCGGGGGAGCGGTCGGCTACGTCACCTCCAGCCTGCTCCTCGACCTCATGCAGACGCCGTACGTCGTGGTGCCGCTGCTGGGTCTCCTGGCCGTCTTCGGGGTGCTGATCATCAGCGCGACTCCCGTCTACCAGGTCCCGGCCCGGCTGGCCGCGCTGCGCGACAAGGCCCTCGGACGCACGACCCCCGAGGTCGAGCCCACCGACGACGACGTCACCAAGCCGGTCCGCACCCGCCGCCGCTCGATGCTCGACGACGAGATCGACCCCGAGATGGGCGACCCCGCCTACGACAGCCCGGTGCTCTCGGACCGCGAGCTCAGGAAGCGGCGGCGCAAGAAGGACGCCGCGACCGACGACACGCAGGCGGGCGAGGACTACGGCATCGACCTGTTCGCGGACGCGCCCACCGAGGTCACGCCGGCCGTCCCGGCCGCCAGTGGCGGCAAGGATGCCGCCGACACCGGCCCGCTGGAGCCGCCGCCGCACACCCCGCTCCCGGGGCGCGTGGAGCAGCTCGCGCTGTCCGGCGACATCACGTACTCCCTGCCCGACAACTCCTCGCTCAAGCCCGGCTCGCCGCACAAGGCGCGGAGCAAGGCCAGCGACGCGGTGGTCGAGCGGCTGATGCAGGTGATGGAGGAGTTCGGCATCGACGCCGCCGTCACCGGCTACACGCGTGGCCCGACCGTGACCCGCTACGAGGTCGAGCTCGGTCCCGCGGTGAAGGTGGAGAAGGTCACCGCGCTGTCGAAGAACATCGCCTACGCCGTCGCCTCAGCCGACGTACGGATCCTGAGCCCGATCCCCGGCAAGTCGGCGATCGGCATCGAGATCCCCAACATCGACAAGGAGATCGTCTCCCTCGGCGACGTGCTCCGCTCCACCACCGCACGCTCGGACCACCACCCGATGGTGTCCGGGCTCGGCAAGGACGTCGAGGGCGGCTTCGTGGTCGCCAACCTGGCGAAGATGCCGCACCTCCTGGTCGCCGGTGCGACCGGCTCCGGCAAGTCGTCGTTCATCAACTCGATGATCACCTCGATCCTGATGCGGTCCACGCCCGACGAGGTGCGGATGATCCTGGTCGACCCCAAGCGGGTCGAGCTGAACGCCTACGAGGGCATCCCGCACCTGATCACGCCGATCATCACCAACCCCAAGAAGGCCGCCGAGGCGCTGGCGTGGGTCGTGCGCGAGATGGACATGCGCTACGACGACCTGGCCAACTTCGGCTTTCGCCACGTCGACGACTTCAACAAGGCGGTCCGCGCCGGCAAGGTCGAGGTCCCGGCCGGCAGCGAGCGCACGCTGTCGCCGTACCCCTACCTCCTCGTGGTGGTCGACGAGCTCGCGGACCTGATGATGATCGCCCCGCGCGACGTCGAGGACGCCGTCGTACGCATCACCCAGCTCGCGCGTGCCGCCGGCATCCACCTCGTGCTGGCGACGCAGCGGCCGTCGGTGGACGTCGTGACCGGCCTGATCAAGGCCAACGTGCCGTCCCGACTGGCGTTCGCGACGTCCAGCGTCACCGACAGCCGCGTCATCCTCGACACCCCCGGCGCCGAGAAGCTCGTCGGCCAGGGCGACGGGTTGTTCCTGCCGATGGGTGCCAGCAAGCCGATCCGCGTGCAGGGCGCGTGGGTCACCGAGGCCGAGATCCACCAGGTCGTCAACCACTGCAAGAAGCAGCTCGAGCCGACCTACATCGAGGAGGTCACCGCGCCGGCCGCCTCGAAGCGGCAGATCGACGACGACATCGGCGACGACATGGACCTGGTGGTGCAGGCCATCGAGCTGGTCGTCTCCACACAGTTCGGGTCGACGTCGATGCTGCAGCGCAAGCTGCGGGTCGGCTTCGCCAAGGCCGGGCGGCTGATGGACATCATGGAGAGCCGCGGGGTCGTGGGCCCCAGCGAGGGCTCCAAGGCGCGTGACGTCCTGGTGAAGCCGGACGAGCTCGATTCCGTGATCGCGACGTTGGAGGGGGGAGCCTGATGGGCGCCATGCTGAACGAGGCAGAGGTCGACAGCTCGCGCGAGGGCGAGCACGGGGAGCGGCTGGGCATCACCCCCGACGGCATCGAGGTACGCCGCCACGCCGGCGTCGCCGCCGGCGTCGGACTGACCGCCTCGGCGGTCGCCATCGCCTACCTGGGCCGGGCGACGCAGGGCGGGTCCGCGCTCGACTGGGCCTTCGTGGTCGTCATGGGGCTGCTCGGCGCCTACTGGCTGGTGAGCCTCGTCGACGCGCGCACGCCGCTGCTGGTCGCCGACGCGCAGGGCATCCGGATCCGGCTAGGTCGCACGTGGCGCGGCCTGCCGTGGACCGCGGTCCACCACGTGGAGCACACGCCGCGGCGTGGCCTGCTCCGCGACGGACTGCTCGTCGTCGTGCCCCACAACCTAGAGCTGATCGAGTCCGAGATCACCGGCGCCGGCAAGCGACACACCACGATCTCGCGCATGCTGCACGGTGCTCCGCTCGCAGTTCCGCTCGGTCTCTCGACCCGCGTCGCCGGCGCGGGGGAGGACCTGACGCTCGCGCTGGGTCGGGTGGCGCGCGACGCCAGCCAGGTCGTGGTGGTCGAGCCCCTGGCGTCCGACGACGTCGCCGCCGACCCGGACGAGACCGTGGTCGTCGAGGACACCGTCGTCGCCAGCCCGACCCCGGCCGCACTCCGGGAGACCGGCGCCGCCCGTCGCTCCGAGGTGACGCGCGAGTTCGTCGAGCCGGCGGAGGTCGAGGAGCTCGAGGGACGCGAGCACCACCGCCCGGGTCGCGTGAGCCTGGTCGAGGAGACCCAGTCGTGGGGCGACCGGGTCCGCGCCATCGCCCGCGTCGGCGAGCCCGTCGAGCCGCTCGTGCTCGACGACTTCGAGGTCGAGCCCGCCGAGGACCCGGTCATCGGGCCGGAGCTCGCCGCCGCCCGCACCCGCATCGGCCTCACCGTCGACCAGCTCGCTGAGCGCACCCGCATCCGTCCCCACGTGATCGAGGCGGTCGAGGTCGACGACTTCGAGCCGTGTGGTGGCGACTTCTACGCCCGCGGCCACCTGCGCACGCTGGCACGGGTGCTCGGTGTCGACGTCGCGCCGTTGCTGGCGTCGTACGGCGAGCGCTATGCCCACGCGCCGATCAACCCGCGCCGGGTCTTCGAGGCCGAGCTCGCCACCGGTGCCAACGGCTCGATCCGCAGCACGCGCGGTGGCCCGAACTGGTCGGTCCTCGTCGCCGTGGTGATGGCCCTCGTGCTCTGCTGGTCGATCGCCCGCCTGGTGATGGACACACCGCCCGAGCTGCGTGGCTCGACTCCCGTGCTCAACGGCTCCGGCGGCCCGCAGGGCGCCGGCAACGCGCCCCCCGCCGAGCCGGTGGACGTCGTGGTGACCGCCTCCGCTTCCGGCGGCGCGCGCGTCGTCGTGCGCGACTCCTCGGGCGAAGAGGTCTACGCAGGGAACCTCGCCGTCGGACAGAGCCAGGAGGTGAAGGCGTCCCCGCCGGTGCGCGTGATGTCCACCGACGGCGCCGTCACCGTCTCCCTCGCCGGTGGCGCCGCCCGCGCGGTCGGTGAGCCCGGGGTCGCGGGCCAGGGAACGTTCGTCGCGGGCTGAGGCGCGTGGGCTACCTGGTGGAGACGACCGGTCGGGTCGTGCTCCCACGCGAGCGTGAGAAGGCTGCCGTCGACGCGTTGACGGTGGCGATGCAGGACCGGGACGGCTGGTTCCATCCCGACGAGGACTGGCCGGTCATCACCCTGGCCACCCTGGCGTCCTTCGCCGGGGCGACGATCGACCGCGAGGACGACTGGCTCGTCCTGGCCACGGACGAGGAGGGCGACCCGAAGTGGTCCGCGCAGGCCACCGCGTTCTACGTGGAGCTGGCGAGCTGGGTGCGTGAAGGCACCGTCCACCTGTCCGGCGAGGACGGGATGGACTGGAGCTACTCCTACGCCGAGGGTCGGGTCACCCAATCGGGCATCAACGGGTGGGACGGGGCGAACGAGCCGTTCGGGGAGCCGGTCGAGGACGAGCCTCCGGCGCCCGCGCCCCAGCGTCGGGGTTGGTTCCGCAGACGCTGACGAGGAGAGTCGAGCGTCAGAGCTCCTTGCGCAGGTGCACGTCGTCATGGCCCGTCGTCGGGACCGACTCCCAGTGGAAGATCTCCTCGTAGCCCAGCCGCTCGTAGAACTCCGGCGCCTGCGGCGCGTTCAGACGTGCCAGGGACCCCGCCGATGGTGGTGCGGCGGGGTGCGGGGCGGGGTCATCTTCGGTCCGGTGGCTCGATGGCAGTGGTGCCGGTGTGGTCGCGTCGGAACTGGTGGCCGTGGGGGCTGGTCCACTCGAAGACACCGTTCGATGTCATGCGGTAGCGCCAGGTGGTGTGGGTCTTGAGGCGGTGGTGTCTCCGGCAGAGGGCGGCGAGGTTCGAGGTCGTCGTCGGGCCGGGTTGTGGTCGTTCCTCGGCCTGCGGCGTCGTGGTCGTGCTCGATGACGTGGTCGATGTCGCAGCCGCGGGCGGGTCGGGTGCACCACGGGAACACGCAGGTGCGGTCGCGGAGAGTGATCTGGTCGCGGATCCGGTCGGGGATCGCGTACGCCGTGGTCGACAGGTTGGTGGTGAGGTCGATGACGGGCTTGATGGTGACCAACGTGTGGGAGTCGCCACACCACGACCGGATCTGGTCGAGCAGGACCAGCCGCTGGCGCTCCTCGAGCCGGCCGGTGGGACCGAACACGGTCTGCCCGCTGACGGTCGGAGGTGTCGAAGTGGGCGTGGAGCACGACCTCGCGGGCGGCCGGCAGTCCATCGACGTCGCGGGTGCCGGTGGAGCCCTGGCTGAAGACATCGAGTGCGGTCTGGGTGCGGGCGAGGTCGCCGAGGGCCTTGGACCGGCGTACGTCCAACGACTCGGTCGACCCGAGGGCCTTCTGCTCGGCGGCCTTCTGGACCAGTGCCCGGTCGAGGTCGAGGGCGTCGGCGATGTCGAGCTCGGCCTCGAACCGCATCGTGCCGGCGAAGTGGACGTCCTCGTCGTGCAGCGTGGCGTGGCGCGGGTCGACGGAGAGGTAGCCGTCCTCCGGGTCCGCTGCCGGATCGGCTGCGGCGAGGTCGTAGCGCTTGATGGTCTCCGCGACGAGTCGGTCGAGCTGGGCAGGGCCGATGCGACCGGCGACGGCCGCGACCTGGGCATCGACCCAACGAGCCGCCTCGACGGTGAGGGCGGGCGAGGTGTGGATGGTGGTCTCGGCGACCGCCCGCGCCCGCCACGCCGGGACATCCCCGGACTGCACCTGCGACCACAGCCGCGGCAGTCGGTGGCGCAGCTCGAGCGCGTGACCGATGAGCTTCTTGGCCGCCGTCGTCGAGATGCCCAGGACGGCGCCGAGCTCGGCGATGCAGAACTCCGCGACCAGCGGGCAGCCGTCACCTGCCAGGGGCTCCTCGTGATCGCAGCCCGGGACGGTGAACGCGGCAGCCATGTGGATCGACTCGGGCGGGTGGAGGTCGGCCCACCGGGCGGCAAGGTCGAGCTGGTCGGCGGCCGCGCGGTCCTCGGCGGCTCGGCGCTCACGCAGGGCTGACAGCAGGTCGGAGGCGGTGAGGTCGTCCACCTCTCCTGCCTCCTGCGCCTTCGCCAGCACCTCGATCATGTGTTCGATTCTACGGAAGCCCACCGACAACGGCGAGGGTCGCACCATGATCTGTGGACGGGGTCTCGAGACGCCTGGTGAGGCCGCTCACCACGCCGGCGTTGCAGGTCCCCGCACGCCCAACCGGCATACTCACGGTGCGATGACCACCACCGAATCCGAGACCCCCGCCGTCGAGACCCCTGCGCCGCTCCAGGTCGCGGTCGTCACGCTCGGCTGCGCGCGCAACGAGGTCGACTCCGAGGAGCTGGCCGGACGCCTCGAGGCGGGCGGGTTCGTGCTGGTCGCCGATGCGGAGGACGCCGACACGGTCCTGGTCAACACCTGCGGCTTCGTCGAGGCGGCCAAGAAGGACTCCGTCGACACCCTGCTCGAGGCGGCGGACCTGAAGGTGGAGCACGGCGGCCGGGCCCAGGCCGTCGTCGCCGTGGGCTGCCTCGCCGAGCGCTATGGCAAGGACCTGGCCGAGTCGCTGCCCGAGGCCGACGCGGTCCTCGGCTTCGACGACTACCCCGACATCGCCGCCAAGCTGCGAGCGATCGTCGCAGGCGAGGTGCACCACCCGCACACGCCGTCCGACCGCCGCCGCCTGCTGCCGATCTCGCCGGTCGACCGGGACGCCTCGACGGTGTCGATCCCGGGACACTCCGGGTCCCCGGCCGCCGACACCTCCGACATCGGTGCGGGCGCGCCCGCGACCGGCCCCCGCGCCGTACGCCGTCGCCTCGACGCCGGCCCGATGGCGCCGCTCAAGCTGGCGAGCGGCTGCGACCGGCGCTGCTCCTTCTGCGCGATCCCGGCCTTCCGCGGCTCCTTCGTCAGCCGCCGTCCGAGCGACGTGCTGCAGGAGGGCCAGTGGCTCGCCACGCAGGGCGTCAAGGAGCTGTTCCTCGTCAGCGAGAACTCCACGTCCTACGGCAAGGACCTCGGCGACCTGAGGCTCCTCGAGACCCTGCTGCCCGAGCTCTCCGGCATCGACGGCATCGAGCGGGTGCGGGTGTCCTACCTCCAGCCCGCCGAGACCCGACCCGGGCTGATCGAGGCCATCGCCGACACCCCGGGCGTCGTGCCCTACTTCGACCTCTCCTTCCAGCACGCGAGCGCCACCGTGCTCCGGCGGATGCGTCGCTTCGGCGACCCCGAGAGCTTCCTCGGACCTGCTCGAGCGGATCCGGTCGCCGGCCCCGCTCGCCGGCGTACGGTCCAACGTCATCGTCGGGTTCCCCGGCGAGACCGACGAGGACCTCCAGACGCTGTGCGACTTCCTCGAGGCCGCGCGGATGGACGTGACCGGCGTCTTCGGCTACTCCGACGAGGACGGCACCGAGGCCGCCGACTTCGCCGCCGACCTCAAGCTCGGCGAGGACGAGATCCGCGCCCGCACCGAGCAGGTCACCGGCCTGGTCGAGGAGCTCAACGCCCAGCGGGCCGAGGAGCGCATCGGCGAGGAGGTCGTGGTGCTCGTCGAGTCGGTCGACGAGGACGGGACCGCGGGTCGCGCGGCCCACCAGGGCCCCGAGGTGGACGGTACGACGACGCTGCTCGGCGTGGACGGTGCGAAGGTCGGCGACCTGCTGACCGCGACCGTGACCGGCACCGACGGCGTCGACCTCCTCGCGCGAGTGGACGGAGCAACGCCATGACCTCCGACCAGCAGGTCTCGAACTTCAACATCGCCAACGTGCTGACCGTGCTGCGCATCGCGATGGTGCCGCTCTTCGGCTGGGCGCTGCTGCACGACGGCGGCGACGACACGCTCTGGCGGTGGGTGGCCTTCGCCCTCTTCGCGGTCGCGATGATCACCGACAAGGTCGACGGTGACCTCGCACGCAAGCACAACCTGATCACCGACTTCGGCAAGATCGCGGACCCGATCGCCGACAAGGCGATCACCGGCATGGCCTTCATCGGGCTCTCGCTCGTCGGCGACATCTGGTGGTGGGTCACGATCGTGGTGCTGCTGCGCGAGTGGAGCGTCACCGTCCTGCGCCTCTCGGTCCTCAAGTCGGTCGTCATCCCCGCGGCGATGAGCGGCAAGATCAAGACCGTCCTGCAGGCGATCGCCCTGTCCGGCCTGACCTGGCCGTTGCCGCACGGTGACGCGCACGGCGGTGCCTTCGACTTCTGGCCCGGACCTCTGGGCGAGGTGCTGTTCTACGCGAGCCAGCTCCTCCTCGCCGGCGCCGTCGCGATGACGATCTGGTCGGGTTGGGAGTTCGTCCGCGAGGTCCGCAAGCAGCGCCCGCGCGTGGGTTGACCGTACGACGCCGAGGGGCTGCCGCGAGGTAAAGGAAAGGGGTTAGGGTGACCCGACTCACACGCCCCCCTGTCGAAAGGCAACTCGTGCCAGCATCACGAACAGGTCGCAGACTCACTCTGGCGACCACGTTGACCGGGCTGATCGCAGCCCCCCTCGCTGTCGTCGCGACGGCCACCCCCGCGCACGCGGCGACGGACGTCGACGTCCAGATCCTCGCGACGAACGACTTCCACGGGCGGCTCGCGGACCGCCCGAGCGGCTCGGACAACCCGGAGCCGATCGAGATCGCGTCCGTCATGTCCGGCGCGGTGAAGCAGCTCTCCGATCCCGGTTCGGGCGGGAACCCGAACACGGTCTTCGCCGCCGGCGGCGACATGATCGGCGCCTCGACCTTCGAGTCCTTCATCCAGCACGACAAGCCGACCCTCGACGTGCTCAACGAGGCCGGACTGGCCGTGTCCGCTGCCGGCAACCACGAGTTCGACGCGGGCTATGCCGACCTGGTCAACCGGGTGATGAAGCCCTACGACGCGACGACCAACCCCGAGGGTGGCGCCAACTGGCAGTACCTCGCGGCCAACGTGCGCAAGCGGTCCGACAACTCCTACGCCCTTCCCGACGTCGCGGCCTCGCCCGGCACGTCGGACGGCGGCACCTGGATGATCAACAAGGGTGGCGTGGACATCGGCTTCATCGGTGCGGTCACCGAGGACCTGCCGTCGCTGGTCAGCCCGGCCGGCATCGCCGACATCAAGATCAGCAGCATCGTGAACGAGACCAATACCGCCGCCGACGCCCTCAAGGCGGCCGGCGCGGAGCTGGTGATCATGCTCGTGCACGAGGGCGCGGCGACCCGCGACATTGCGTCCGCCACGGACGACTCCGCGTTCGGCCGCATCGTCAGCGGCGTCAACCAGAACGTGAACGCGATCGTGTCGGGCCACACCCACCTGGCCTACAACCACAACATCGGCGGCCGTCCGGTCGTCTCGGCCGGCCAGTACGGCGCGAACCTCAACCAGCTCGTCTTCACGGTCACCGACCCCGACGACGACCCGTCCACCGAGAACTCCACGGTCGCGGTGAAGTCGCAGAAGATCCTGCCGATGTTCGGCCCCGACCCGGACCGTAGCGCCGACGGCAGCACCAACGGACCGCTGGCCACCCCGCCGCTCTACCCGGTCGATGAGCCCACCAAGGCCATCGTCGACGACGCGTTCGCCAAGGCCGACGTCCTCGGCGCCCGGGTGCTCGGCAAGGTCGCCGGCCCGTTCAACCGGGCCCGGCTCGCCAGCGGCTCGGAGAACCGCGGCGGAGAGTCGACCCTCGGCAACCTCGTGGCCGAGGTCCAGAGGTGGGCGACTTCGCCCGCCGAGGCGGGCGCCGCGCAGATCGCCTTCATGAATCCTGGTGGCCTGCGCGCCGACATGGCCGGAGCCTCCGGTGGCTACCCCGCGAACCTGACCTACAAGCAGGCAGCGGTGGTCCAGCCCTTCGCGAACACCCTGGTCAACATGAAGCTGACCGGTGCGCAGATCAAGACGGTGCTGGAGCAGCAGTGGCAGCGTGACGACAAGGGCGCTGTCCCGAGCCGTCCATTCCTCCGCCTGGGTGTCTCGGATGGCTTCTTCGCCACCTACGACCCGACCAAGGCCGAGGGAAGCCGGGTCACGGGCATGTGGCTCGCAGGCAAGGCCATCGAGCCCACCTCCGTGTACTCCGTGACGGCGAACTCGTTCCTCGCCAGCGGCGGTGACAACTTCCGTGGCTTCACGGCGGGCTCCGGCAAGCGCGACACCGGCAAGATCGACCTGCAGGCCATGGTCGACTACATGGCCACCAAGGCGGCCACCACACCGCTCCCGGTCAACAAGGAGCAGCGCCAGGTCGGTGTCACGTGGCCGGCCGACAAGCCGCGCTTCTACCGCATCGGCCAGGACGTCGAGCTCGCGCTGTCGTCCCTGGCGATGACCTCCCCGGCGGACGCTCGTGACTCCATCCTGAACATCAAGGTCGGCGACCGTACGCTGAACCCGACCCCGGTGGACAACACGACCGTCCCCACGCCCTTCGACGAGAGCGGCAAGAGCGCCGTCGACGTCAAGCTCAAGGGCAAGACCCGCACGGGCAAGCAGCTGCTGACGTTCACCGGTCCCACGACCGGCACGACGTTCTCGCTGCCGATCGACGTGCGCAAGGCCAAGGGCGTGCTCAAGGTCCGCACCAAGCCCGGTCGCATCGTCAGGGGCGAGACCCGCACGCGCCTGAAGATCAAGGCCACCGCGCTCGGCATCTCCAAGGTGCAGGGCAAGATCAAGGTCAAGGTCGGTGGCAAGACCTACAAGGTCAAGCTGAAGAAGGGCAAGGCGTTCCTGCGGCTCGACCGCTTCAACAAGGCCGGCAAGAAGAAGATCAGGGTCGCCTACCTGGGCAACCGCAAGATCCGCGGCACGAAGGAGTTCGTGACGATCAAGGTGCGCCGCAACTGACGCACGACTGATCCACAGCACCACCGGAGGCCCGGTCATCGTCCGCGATGGCCGGGCCTCCGCCCTGCCCTGCCCTGTCCTTCGCTCGCGCGTACGTGCGTGCGGGCGCTCAGCGCAGGGCGAGCGCCGCCTGGACGAGCGTCAGGTGGCTGAACGCCTGCGGGAAGTTGCCCGCCATCCGACCGTGCGCGCCGTCGTACTCCTCGGAGAGCAGGCCGACGTCGTTGGCGAGGCCGCACAGCCGGTCCATGAGCACCTCGGCCTCGTCGCGGCGGCCGGCGTGGGCGAGCGCCGACACGAGCCAGAACGAGCAGGCCAGGAAGGGGTGCTCGTCGCCGGACAGGCCGTCGACGCCGGTCTCGGTGCGGTAGCGCAGCAGCAGGCCGTCGCACATCAGGTCCTCGACGACGGCGTCGATCGTGCCCAGCACCCGCGGGTCGTCTCCGGGGAGGAAGCCGACGAGGGGGATGGTGAGCAGCGAGGCGTCGACCTCGCGGGTGTCGTAGTGCTGCGTGAAGGTGCCGCGCTCGTCGTCGAAGCCCTTGTCGAGGATCTCCTCGCGGACCCGGTCGCGCAGGTCGCGCCAGTCGTCCACCGGGCCCTCGAGGCCGTGGTCCTCGACGGCTCGCACGGCGCGGTCGAAGGCGACCCACACCATCACGCGGGAGTGCGTGAAGTGCCGCGGGTCGCCACGGATCTCCCAGAGGCCGTTGTCGGGCTCGTCCCAGTGGGCGGCGAGCTCGTCGACGAGGGCCCGCTGGAGCGACCACGAGTTGCGGGTCTCGTCGAGCCCGGCCTTCCGGGCGAGCTCGAGGGCGATCATCACCTCGCCGAGCACGTCGTTCTGCCGCTGCGAGACGGCGCCGTTGCCGATCCGCACGGGCTTGCTGTCGGCGTACCCCGGCAGGTGCGGCACCTCGCGCTCGGGCAGCTGGCGGCCGCCGTCGACGGTGTACATGATCTGCAGGTCCGCCGGGTCGCCCGCGACCGCGCGGAGCAGCCAGCGGCGCCAGTGGTAGGCCTCCTCGTCGTAGCCGGCCCCCAGCAAGGACTCCAGGGTCAGCGCCGCGTCGCGCAGCCAGCAGAACCGGTAGTCCCAGTTGCGCTCGCCGCCGAAGTCCTCGGGCAGCGAGGTGGTCGGTGCGGCGACGATGCCGCCGGTCTCCTCGTGGGTCATCAGCAGCAGGGTGAGCAGGCTGCGCCGCACCATGTCGGCGTGCGGGACGTCATCGGGGGAACGGGCCGACCAGTCCCGCTGCGCGTCGATGGTGGCCTCGATGCGCTCGTCGAAGCCGAGTGGCTCCGGGATCTCGCGCCAGGAGCGGACCCAGGTCGTGGAGTACGTGACGTCGTCGCCCGCCGACATGTCGAACTCGTCGGTGTGGTGGCCGCCCTCGCCGTGGGGCAGCCGCGGCCCGCGCAGGATCAGCATGTCCGGACCGGCCACCGCGACGACGAGGTCGTTGCCGTGGGCCTTCTCACGGGTGACCCACGGCCGGATCCGTCCGTAGTCGCACCGCACGACCCAGTCGTGGCGGATCCGCACGGTGCCGCGGGTGCACGTGAGTCGGCGTACGACGTCGGCGCGCCCGTCGCCGGTCGGCATCACGTCGAGCAGCACGACCTCGCCGTCGGCGGTGGTGAAGGTCGTCTCGAGCAGCGCCGTGCCGTCGACGTACCTCCTGCTCGTCGAGACCACCTCGTCGGCGGGTGCGAGCAGCCAGCGACCGTTGTCCTCCGTTCCCAGGAGCGCGGCGAAGCAGGCGGGCGAGTCGAAGCGCGGCAGGCACAGCCAGTCGATGGAGCCGTCCTTGCCGACCAGGGCCGCGGTGCCGCGGTCGCCGATGAGGGCGTAGTCCTCGATGGGGAGTGCCATGCGGCTAGTGTCGCCGACGTGTGGTCGCATCCCTCGCATCCCTCGCATCTCGGGGAGGACGTGGCGGGCGTGCTGGACTCGCTCGTCGCGCGCGGCGAGACTCTCGCGACCGCCGAGTCGCTGACCGGTGGCCTGCTCGCATCGGCGATCACCGACGTGCCGGGCGCATCGCGCGCCTTCGTCGGGTCCGTCGTGTCCTACGCGACGCGGGTGAAGGTCTCGGTGCTCGACGTCCCGGCCCAGGTGGTGGACCGCCACGGCGTCGTGTCCGAGGAGTGCGCACTCGCCATGGCACGCGGCGTGCGCCGACGACTCGACGCCACGTGGGGCGTGGCGACGACCGGGGTCGCCGGCCCGGACAGCCAGGAGGGTCGTCCAGTCGGGACGGTGTGGGTCGCCGCCGCCGGTCCGGACGTCGTACGCGCCCGACTGCTCGCGCTCGAGGGCGATCGCCGGGCGATCCGGGAGGCCTCGTGCGAGGCCGCGGTGTCGCTCCTGCGGGACCTCCTGCGGGAAGAACCGGGCCTCCGGTAGCGTTGGGGCAGACGACCTACTCTTCAGAGCCCTCTCCCAGAGCAAGGACCTCGCGCATGGTGATCTTCCGACGACTGCTCGGCGACGTGCTGCGCGGCGCCCGGATGCAGCGCGGGATGACCTTGCGGGAGCTCTCGGCCCAGGCCCGGGTCAGCCTGGGCTACATCTCCGAGATCGAGCGCGGTCAGAAGGAGGCGTCCTCCGAGCTGCTCGCGTCGCTGTGCGAGGCCATGGACCTCCCCCTGTCCGACGTGCTGCGCGACGTCGCCGACGCGGTGGCGATCGAGGAGCTGGCGCTCGGGGTCGTGGGCAGCACGCCCCTCACGGCAGCCCGCCCGTCCGGCGACGTCGTCGCCTCCGCCGCCTGACAGCGGCTACGCGCTCACCGCTCCGGCTGGCAGCTCGGGCACCAGTACGCCGCGCGCTCGCGGCCGGGTTCGCCGAGCATCGCCACCGCGATCGGCGTGCCGCACCGACGGCACGGCGAGGTGTCGCGGCGGTAGACCCACATCCGCTCGCGCTCGCGGAGGTTGCCGGTGGTCGACTGGATCGCCCGCTCCTTGTTGACCTCGAGCATCTGCTTGGCGCGGCGGACGAGACGGGTGAGGTCGGGGACACGGCCCACGCGCGTGGCGGGGTTGACACCGCCGGTGAAGCAGAGCTCGGCCATGTACATGTTGCCGACGCCCGCGAGGTTGCGCTGGTCGAGCAGGGCCTGGCCGACAGGGCGGGAGGGCTCGGCGCGGAGGTTGGCCAGCGCCCGTTCCTCGTCCCAGTCGGGACCCAGCAGGTCGGGCCCGAGGTGGGCGACCAGGTCGGCCTCGTCCTCACGCCGCACCAGCTCGACGATGCCGAGCTGGAAGCCGACGGCATTGCGTCCCTCGATGCCGAGCACCAGCCGCACCTGGTGCTCCGGGCGCCGCCATCGCTCACCGAGGGGGTAGACGTGCCACGAGCCCTCCATCTTGAGGTGGGTGTGGATCGTCCAGGCGCGCTCGTGGTCGATGCGGGTGAAGATGTGCTTGCCGCGGGAGAGGGTGCGGATGACGTGGCCGCCGGTGAGGTCGACGGTGGCGAAGGCGGGCACGCGGAAGTCGGAGGTCGTGAGCTGGTGCCCCGTCAGGGCACGGTCGAGCTTGGCTGCTGCTCGGTAGACGGTGTCGCCTTCAGGCACGCAGCCTCAGTCCCTTCGGTGTCGCGACGAAGCCCGCCGCGGAGAGTGCCAGCCGGATCGGGGTCTCGCCGCCGCTGCCGATGAGTGCCTGACCGTCGACCTTCTCGACGGTGAGGCGGCCGAGCGCGCCGCGGCGGGCGGCGTCGGCGAGCGCCGACATCGCGGGCGTGAGCACGTCCTGGTCCTCGGTCCAGGTGAGCAGGGTGCGGCCGCCGCGCTCGACGTAGACGGTGAGGGCTCCGTCGACGACCACGACCAGCGCTCCCGCCTTGCGACCCGGCCGGTGGCCGGGACGCTCGGCGTCGGCCGGCTCGGGCCACGGGAGCGCCGCGCCGTAGACGTTGGCCGGGTCGGTGGCGGCGAGGGCCACGACGGTCGCCTTCGCGCCACCCGTGGCGTTCTCGGGCTCCGAGAAGGTGCGGAGCCGGTCGATGGCGCCGGCGCTGCCGAACTGGGCCGCCCCGAGGCCTTCGATGAAGTAGCCACGACGGCACCGACCGGTGTCCTCGAAGGCGCTCAGCACCTTGTAGACCCCGGCGAACCCGCCGGCCACCCGCTCGCTCACGACAGCCCCGCGCGTCACGACTCCGTGCCGCTCGAGCAGGTGCTCGGCCCGGGCGTGTGCGCGTCGCGTCGGGTCGCCGTCGCGGTCGGGCAGGACGGCCCATCGTCCAGCCGTCTCGGGCGGTCCGGAGCGGACCGGCATCCGGCCGCCGGTCGTGCGGCCCAGCCGGGGCGGAGTACGACGGCTGCGGTGCGAGGGGGTGCCGCTGCGGACGAGGGCGCGCAGCGGGGCGAGGGTGTCGTTGGTGACGAGGCCGCGCCAGACGAGGTCCCACAGTGCGGTGCTGAGCTCGGCGTCGGTCGTGGACCCGAGGCGGTCGGAGAGCTGGCGGAAGAACCAGGCGCCGCCGGGCTCGAGCGCGTCGAGGACGGCGCGGTGGATGCCGTCGACCTCGCCCACCTGGTGGGCCTCGACCTCCGGGAGCGTCAGGTGGGCCTGGTCGGCGAGGTGGAGGCTGACCCAGCCGTCGCTGCCGGGCAGGGGTGCGTGCCCCGCCCAGATGACCTCGCCGGAGGCGGTCAGCTCGTCGAGCATGGACGGCTCGTAGTCACGGACACGGGCGGCGAGGACGAGCGGCTCGAGCGCGCTCGCGGGGACGGGGCAGCCGGCCAGCTGGTCGACGGCGGCGACCACGCCGTCGAGACCACGGAGGCTGCCGCCGACCTTCTGCCAGGCCGGGAGGAACCGCGCGACCGCGTCGTGGGTGACCGGCTCGATCTCCTGGCGCAGCCGGGCGAGGGAACGACGGCGGAGCTTGCGGAGCACCTCGGCGTCGCACCACTCGGTGCCGGACCCCGACGGACGGAACTCGCCGTCGAGCACCCGACCCCGGTGGGCGAGCCTCTGGAGGGTCTGGCGGGCGACCGCCTCGCCGAGGCCGAGCCGGGTGGCGACCTCGGCCGCGGTGAAGGGGCCGTGGCTGCGGGCGTAGCGCGAGACGAGGTCGCCGAGCGGGTCCTCGGGCAGCGCGAGGAAGGCATCGGGGGTGCCGACGGGGACGGGCACCCCGAGGCCGTCGCGCAGCCGGCCGATGTCCTCGATGGCGGTCCAGCGGTCCTCGCCCGCCATCCGCACCTGCACCACGCGGCGTACGTCGGCGAGCGAGCCCAACCAGCCGTCGACGTCGGCGCCCTCGACGGCGCGCTCGCGGATCTCGGCGGTCGACAGCGGGCCGGCGAGCCGCAGCAGGTCGGCGGTCGCCTCGGCGTCGCGCGCGCGTCGGTCGGGCGCGAGCCACTGGAGCTCGGCCTCGACCTCCGCGAGGACCTCGGGGTCGAGCAGCTCACGGAGCTCGGCCCGGCCGAGGAGCTCGGCGAGCAGGCCCTGGTCGAGTGACAGCGCTGCGGCGCGGCGCTCGGCGATGGGAGAGTCGCCCTCGTAGACGAACTGGGCGACGTAGCCGAAGAGCAGGCTGCGGGCGAACGGGCTCGGCGAGGTCGTCGCGACGTCGACGACGGTGACCTCGCGGCGCTGCACGCGGCCGAGCAGCGCGACGAGCGCGGGCAGGTCGTACACGTCCTGGAGGCACTCGCGCACCGCCTCGAGCACGATGGGGAAGGAGGGGTAGCGCGATGCCACCTCGAGCAGCTGGGCGCTGCGCTGGCGCTGCTGCCAGAGCGGGCTGCGGCGGCCCGGGTCGCGGCGGGGGAGCAGCAGGGCGCGGGCGGCGCACTCGCGGAAGCGACTGGCGAACAGCGCGGAGCCACCGACTTCCTGGGTGACGAGCTGTTCGATCTCCTCGGGCTCGAAGACGATCACCTCGCCGGTGGGCGGCTCGGCGTCGGTGTCGGGGATCCGGATGACGATGCCGTCGTCGGACGCGACCGCCTGGCCGTCGACGTCGAAGCGCTCGCGCAGCCGGGCGTTGATGGCGAGCGCCCACGGCGCGTGGACGGGCGTGCCGTAGGGGGAGTGGACGACGAGGCGCCAGTCGCCCAGCTCGTCGCGGAACCGCTCGACCACGATCTGGGTGTCGCTGGGGACGACCTGGGTGGCCTCGCGCTGCTCGGTGAGGTAGGTGACGAGGTTGGTGGCGGCGTTGGCGTCGAGCCCCCGCTCGCGGACGCTCGCGATCGCCTTCGCGGGCGGTGCGGCGGCGAGCTCGCGGGTGAACGCTCCGACAGCGGCGCCGAGCTCGGCGGGGCGACCAAGGGTGTCGCCCTTCCAGAACGGCAACCGACCGGGGATGCCGGGAGCAGGCGTGACGAGCACCCGGTCGTGGGTGATGTCCTCGATCCGCCAGCTGGTGGCGCCGAGGGCGAAGATGTCTCCGACCCGGGACTCGTAGACCATCTCCTCGTCGAGCTCGCCGACGCGGCTCGCCTTCTCGCCGACCAGGAAGACGCCGAAGAGGCCCCGGTCGGGGATCGTGCCACCGCTGGTCACGGCGAGACGCTGCGCGCCGGGGCGACCACTGAGGGTGCCGGTGACGCGGTCCCACACGATGCGCGGGCGGAGCTCGGCGAACTCGTCGCTCGGGTAGCGACCGCTCAGCAGGTCGAGGGTGGCGTCGAACGCGGCGCGGGGCAGCTGGGCGTACGACGCGGCGCGCGTGACGAGCGCGAACACCTCGTCGACGTCCCACTCCTCCATCGCGAGCATCGCCACGACCTGCTGCGCGAGCACGTCGAGGGGGTTGGCGGGGACCGCGAGCGCCTCGATGGCGCCGCTGCGCATCCGCTCGACCGACACGGCCGTCTGCGCGAGGTCGCCACGGTGCTTGGGGAACAGGACGCCGCGGCTGGTCTCACCGACCTGGTGGCCGGCGCGGCCGACCCGCTGGAGGGCGCTGGCGACGCTGGGCGGCGACTCGATCTGGATGACGAGGTCGACCGAGCCCATGTCGATGCCGAGCTCGAGGCTGCTGGTCGCGACCACGGCAGGCAGGCGGCCACGCTTGAGGTCGTCCTCGATGATCGCGCGCTGCTCCTTGGAGACCGATCCGTGGTGGGCCTTGGCGATGATCGTGTCGGCGCCGCTGCTCTGCCCGGACTGCGCCATCACCTGCGCGGGCGGTCTCTTGTCCGACTCGCCCGCCGCCTGCTCGACCCGCTCCCCGGCCCGCGTGGTCGCGATCTCGTTGAGCCGGGCGGTGAGCCGCTCCGCGAGGCGGCGGGAGTTGGCGAAGACGATGGTCGAGCGGTGCTGCTCGACGAGGTCGACCACGTGCTCCTCGACGTGGGGCCAGATGCTCGTCGATCGTCCGGGGTCGCCGGACTCCTCGTCGTACTCCTCCGGCATCGTCATGTCCTCGACCGGCACCACGACCCGGAGGTCCCACTCCTTGGTGCTGGGCGGCGAGACGATCTCGACGGGCTGCGAGCCACCGAGGAATCGGGCGACCTCGTCGAGCGGGCGGACGGTCGCGCTGAGCCCGATGCGCTGGGCACGCCCGTCGAGCAGCGAGTCGAGGCGCTCGAGGCTGAGCGCGAGGTGCGCGCCTCGCTTGGTGCCGGCGACGGCGTGGACCTCGTCGACGATGATCGTGTCGACGCTGCGCAAGGTCTCGCGCGCCTGGCTGGTGAGCATCAGGAAGAGCGACTCGGGCGTGGTGATGAGGATGTCGGGCGGCGTGGTGGCGAGCTTGCGGCGGTCGGCCGGGCTGGTGTCGCCGGACCGCAGCCCGACCGTGACCTCGGGGACCGTCGCCTCGAGCCGCTCGGCGGTGTTGCGGATGCCGGTGAGCGGGGCCCGGAGGTTGCGCTCGACGTCGACACCGAGCGCCTTGAGCGGGGAGATGTAGAGGACGCGGGTGCGCTTCGACCGGTCCTCGGGCGGCTCGCTGCTGAGCAGCCGGTCGATCGCGTGGAGGAACGCGCTCAGGGTCTTGCCGCTGCCGGTGGGCGCGACCACCAGGGCGTTCTTCCCCTCGGCGATGCTCGCCCAGGCGCCCTCCTGCGCCGGCGTCGCCTCCGCGAACGACGCCTCGAACCACGCCCGCGTGGGCGCGCTGAAGCGGTCGAGGGCGGACATGCCCCGCAGTCTGTCAGTAGGGCCCGACAACGGCCCCGCCCGCAAGGCTGGACCGTGGCGCCGGTCGGCGAGCCGTGCTGATCGCCGCGATGGCCGGTCACGAGCCGGCCGACGACGACCTGGCCTACGCCACTGCACAGCTCCAGGCCGACGGAGCGTCGCTCACCCGGGCGCTGCTGGGTTCTGCGGGCTGACACGACCGCGCCGGGCGTCCACGGGGAACCCGAAGTCCGTGTGGACCCCCGGGCTGAACCCGACGTGGTCGGGCGGCCGGTCAGCCAGGCCCGGCAGCCCGACGGAGGCCATCAGGCCGTCGTCGAGCTCCAGCAGATCGGCGTCGTGGACGGGCCA
Source organism: uncultured Actinomycetota bacterium (assembly GCA_963791365.1). Taxonomy (GTDB): domain Bacteria; phylum Actinomycetota; class Actinomycetes; order Propionibacteriales; family Nocardioidaceae; genus Nocardioides. The sequence goes on from CAWBSG010000011.1 coordinate 172,629, forward strand.
GGGCTCGTGCTGGTTGGGCACGTAGAGCGTGCGACCGGCCCAGCGTGTGTGCAGGCCCCAGCGGGCACTCAGGAAGTGGTCGAGCTCGGTGCTCGCGCGCGCCGCGCCGGCACGGACGACCACGTGGCTGGATGCGCGTACGCTGGGCCAGCGCAGACGGGCGTCGTAGGTGTGCTCGTCGCCCTGCACGCGATAGCGCATCCGCGCCCAGCGGTAGGGGACGCCGAAACCCGCGCGGGCGCCGGCGACCACCGCGGCGCGGTCGGTGTCGAGGCTGAGGAACACGATCCCGCGTCGCCCCGTCTCGTCGACCGAGTAGAGCCGCACGTTGGTCTCGAGGAAAGACCCCAGCCACGGGACGGCGTGGCCGCGACCGAACCCGGCGCCGACCATGCGGAACGGGATGAGCCCGACGTAGGTGCGCCCCTCGAAGGTGTCGGGCCGCACGCCCGGCGGCATCCGGTCGGCCACGAGCGCGGGGTCGATCGCCCAGTGCAGGAACGTCAGGTCGCGCCAGCCCTGGCTCATCAGCACGGTCCCTGCCAGCGTCGGCGCCTCGGGAGACACGGGCTCGATCATTCGGCCAGCGTAGGCAGGCGGTCGGTGGCCCACGCGTCGGGACGACTGCGCGCGACCCGGTTGCCCCGACCTAGGCTCGGGCCATGACGGAGTTCCAGGTGACGCGGTGGCGCGAGCTCCCGTCGATGGTGGCGGCGAGAGCGGGCCACGAGAGCGCGAAGGTGCAGCTCGCGGCGAGGTTCCAGGAGGCCATTGACGAGGCCGCGATGCGGCTTGGCGACACCGGCGCGACGGACTACCTCGAGGGCTGGGTGCGATCGCCCTGGACCGAGGCGGACGGCTCGCCGGCGGAGGTGCTCGACCGGGTGGCCGCCGAGCTCGACCGCGAGTGGCCCGCCGAGCGGATTGCCGACTACCTCGACGGACTGTCCGGATGAACCGCCTCGCAGCGCCGCTCGGCGATCACCGGCCCGTCCTCCTCGACGGCGGCATGGGGACGCTGCTCCAGGACAGCGGTCTCGAGGACGGCGCTCCCGGTGAGCTCTGGAACCTGGAGAACCAGGAGGCCGTCCGCGCGGCACACAGGGCGTACGCCGAGGCGGGCGCGCGCGTGTTGACCACCAACACCTTCGGCGGGACGCGGCCGCGCCTCGACATGCACGGCCTCGGTGACCGCCTCCACGAGGTCAACGCCAACGCCGCCCGGATCGCGCGATCGGTCGCAGACGAGCACGGCCTGCTCGTGGCCGGCGACCTCGGCCCGACCGGTGAGCTGCTGTCGCCGCTGGGCGCGATGACCCCAGAGGAGGCGCAGGCGTTCTTCGCCGAGCAGCTCCGCGGCCTCGTCGACGGCGGGATCGACCTCGTGCTCGTCGAGACGCTGAGCGACCTCGTCGAGGCAGACGCAGCGCTCGCGGCGGCGCGGGAGGTCGCGCCCGGCCTGCCGGTCGTGGTGACCCTGAGCTTCGACACGAACCTCCGCACGATGATGGGTGTCCGGCCGGGTGACGCCGTGACCCACCTCTCGGCAGCCGGAGCGGACGCCGTCGGGGCCAACTGCGGCCGCGGCCCCGAGGAGATGGAGCTCATCGCCTCGGAGATGGTGGCCGCGCGACCCGATGGCCTGCTCCTCGTCGCCCAGTCCAACGCGGGCCTTCCGCAGGTGGTCGGCGACCACTTCGAGTACGACGCCAGCGAGACGGACATGGCCGCCCACGCCAGTCGGCTCGCGGACCTCGGCATCGACCTCGTGGGCGGGTGCTGCGGCTCGACGCCGGTCCACATCGCTGCGATGGCCACCCTGCTCGGACAGGCCGGCGCGCGACGCTGACGGCCGACAGGGCTCAGGCCCGGGGATCGTCCAGCACGTCGCGCCACGAGTGCTGCGGGTCGAACCCGACCAGCGCCCGCGCCTTGTCGATGGAGTAGAACGTCTCGTCGCGGCCCATCTCGCGGCGCACCTCGACCCCGTCGTAGAACCGCTCGATGATCTCCGAGGTTGTCGCTGCCACCGACATGTCGGCGTTCGCGACGTTGAAGACCTCGTAGCCCAGGCCGTCGGTCTCGAGGCAGCGCTGCACCATCTGGCCGAGGTCGCGCACGTCGATGTAGGCGAACAGGTTGCGACGTCGCAGCGACGGGTCGTCGAGGAACGGCGGGAACATCTCGGCGTACTCGTGGGGCTCGATGACGTTGTTGATCCGGAGGCCGTAGATGTCGGCGCCCGACCGCGCGTGGAACGACCGTGCCGTCACCTCGCCCGCGACCTTCGACATCGCGTACGAGTCCTCCGGGACTGTGGGGTGCTCCTCGTCGACGGGCACGTAGAGCGGCTTCCGCTCGCCCTGCGCGAAGCAGACGCCGTACGTCGTCTCCGAGCTCGCGAAGACGACCTTGGGGATTCCGAGCCGGGTCGCCGCCTCGAGGACGTGGTAGGTGCTGAGGACATTGATGGCGTACGTCGCGGAGTCCGGCTGCCGGAGAATCGCCGGGATCGCGGCGAGGTGCACCAGCGCGTCGTACGACGGCTTCTCGGGCAGGTCGAGCTCCTCGAACGTCGCCAGGCCGGCGAGAGCCGAATAGACCTCGCCGGCGTCGGTGAGGTCCACCCGGAGGTCGGCAATGCCGGGGTGGTCGAGCGGCACGAGGTCGGCGTTGGTGACCTGGTGGCCCTGCTCGGCGAGGTACGGGGCGACGTGCTTGCCGGCCTTGCCGCTGCCGCCGGTGAGGAAGATGCGCATGCTCCCTTCCTACCGGGCGGATCCTCATCGGGTGGGCGGCGGCGCGCACGGTCGTCGAGACCGGTGCAAGCACACCGGTCGGTGACCGACGGCTACTGAGTTGTCACCCCTCTGATCTAGGGTCATCAGATGTGACGCAATCCATGATCTCGGCGCGGGGACTGCGCAAGTCGTTCGGAGACTTCGAGGCGGTGAAGGGCATCGACGTCGACGTCCGCAAGGGCGAGGCGTTCGGCTTCCTCGGGCCCAACGGTGCCGGCAAGTCGAGCACCATGCGGATGATCGCCTCGGTCAGCCCGGTGACGTCGGGTGAGCTCAGGATCCTCGGCATGGACCCGGCGACCGACGGCCCGGCGATCCGCGGGCGCCTCGGTGTCTGCCCCCAGGAGGACACGCTCGACAACGAGCTCAACGTGTTCGACAACCTCTACATCTACGGCCGCTACTTCGGCATCGACCGCGCCACCTGCCGCGACCGGGCCAACGAGCTGCTCGAGTTCGCCCAGATCACCGAGAAGGCGAAGTCGAAGGTCGAGGACCTGTCCGGCGGCATGAAGCGGCGCCTCACCATCGCCCGCAGCCTGATCAACGACCCCGACCTGCTGCTGCTCGACGAGCCGACCACCGGCCTCGATCCGCAGGCCCGCCACGTGCTGTGGGACCAGCTCTTCCGGCTCAAGCAGGCCGGCGTCACGCTCGTGATCACCACCCACTACATGGACGAGGCCGAGCAGCTCTGCGACCGGCTCGTGGTCATGGACAAGGGCCTGATCGCCGCCGAGGGCTCGCCCCGCGAGCTCATCGACGCCCACTCGACCCGCGAGGTCGCCGAGCTGCGCTTCGGCGTCGGCGAGCACGAGGCGCTGGCCGGCAAGGTCGAGGACCTCGGGGACCGCGTCGAGGTGCTGCCCGACCGGCTGCTCGTCTACAGCGACCGCGGCGAGGACGTCGTCACCGCGGTGATCGAGCGCGGGCTGGAGCCGATCGCGACACTCGTACGCCGCTCGACGCTCGAGGACGTCTTCCTGCGCCTCACCGGCCGGAGCCTCGCCGACTGATGTCCACCACCACGCACCCCACGACCACGGACCGACCGACCGGCGCGCTCTCCGCCCGGGAGGGCATGGCCCGGCAGTACGACTACTGGCTGACCGTCTACAAGCGCACCTGGCGCGGGGGAGTCATCGGCTCCTTCGCGACGCCGCTGTTCTACGTCGTCGCGATGGGCGTCTTCCTCGGCGGCTACATCGACGGTGATCCGGCCAGGCTCGAGGGCGCGACGTCCTACCTCGCCTTCATCGTGCCCGGCCTCGTCGCCGCGCACGCCATGACGATCGCGGTCAGTGAGTCGACGTACCCCGTCATGGGCGCCATCAAGTGGCACAAGACCTTCTTCGCCCAGCTCGCGACGCCACTCGCCGTGCGCGACCTGGTCAACGCCTTCATCGCCTTCGTGATCTTCCGCGTCGCCTCCGCATGCGCCGTCTTCATGCTCGTGCTGGCGCCGTTCGGGGTCTTCGAGAGCTGGTGGGGGCCGGTCCTCGCCTGGCTGTCGCAGGTGCTCGTCGGCACGGCCTTCGCGATGCTGACCTTCGGCTACTCCGCACGGCTCAGGTCCGAGGAGGGCTTCGGCGTGCTGTTCCGGCTCGGCGTGCTGCCGCTGACACTCTTCTCGGGTGCGTTCTTCCCGATCGCCAACCTCGGCCCCGTCCTGGAGTGGGTCGCCCGGCTGACCCCGCTCTGGCACGGTGTCTCGCTGTCGCGGATGTTCTGCCTCGACACCGTCGACTGGTCGCTCGCCGCCATCAACGCGGGCGTGCTGGTCGTGCTCAGCGTCGTCGGCTGGCGCTGGGCGGTCACCGGCCTCGACAAGCGTCTGGAGGTCTGATGGCCGTCCTGGACCGGGTCGCGATCCCCGCACCGATGTCGCCCGTGGGCGCCGCGCGACTGCTCGTGCTGCGCAACTTCATCGTCTACAGGTCCGCGTGGAAGCTCTTCCTCACCGGCTTCCTCGAGCCGGTGCTCTACCTCTTCTCGATCGGCATCGGTGTCGGCCAGCTGATCGACGGCTTCGAGTTCCACGGCGAGCAGGTGCCCTACGCCGCCTTCGTCGCGCCGGCGATGCTCGCCACGTCTGCCTTCAACGGCGCGCTGCTCGACAGCACGTTCAACGTGTTCTTCAAGCTCAAGTACGAGAAGCTCTACGACCAGATGCTCGCCACCCCGCTGACCACCGGCGACATCGCCCGCGGCGAGATCGCGTGGGGCTTGATCCGCGGCTCGGTCTACTCGGCCGCCTTCCTCGTCGTCATGCTCGCGATGGGGCTCGTGCACTCGTGGTGGGCGGTGCTGGCGCTGCCCGCGGCGATCCTGATCGCGTTCGCGTTCTCGGCCGTCTGCATGGCGCTCACGACGTGGATGAAGAGCTGGCAGGACTTCGACAAGATCACCCTCGCCCAGATGCCGCTCTTCCTCTTCTCGGCGACGTTCTTCCCGGTGGAGGCGTTCGGCGACGGGGTGGTGCGCTGGATCGTCGAGGCCACCCCGCTCTACCGCGGGGTCGTGCTGTGCCGTGAGCTCACCACGGGTGTCGTGACCTGGGAGTCGGCGGTCTCCGTCGTCTACCTCGTCGTGATGGGCATCGTCGGCCTGCTCGTCGTACGCCGTCGCCTCGACGCGCTGCTGCTCACGTAGGAAGGCGGGCCTCGCCGTGGCGTGCCCGGAGGACCCGGTCTAGGGTGACCTGCGTCACAATGGCTCGGCCTCGGGAGTTGCTGTGCGACGTCATTCGCGCATTCATGGATCCACCACGTTCGTGGTCACGCTCGCGACCGCGCTGGTCACCGGCCTCGGCACGGCACTGACGGTCGGGGTCGTCCCGACGGCCGCTGCGCCGGCGTACGCCGCCGCCGCTGACGGCGGTGCTCCGTCGCGGGTGACCGTGATGGGCACCCTGATGGACGAGCTCGGGTGCGGGAGCGACTGGGACGAGGGCTGCACCGCCACCGACATGACCGACGAGGGCACCGAGTGGGCCCTCGTGGCCGAGGTGCCCGCGGGCAGCTATGAGTGGAAGGTGCGCCTCGACGGCAGCTGGGACGAGAGCTACGGCGAGGACGGCGGCCAGTCCAACGCCACCTTCGCCCTCCAGGAGCCCGCACGGCTGCGGTTCAGCTATGACCCCGTCGGCCACCAGATCGCCGTGGCGCCGGCGGACCCGGCGGAGCCGCTGTCGCGCGCGGACCGGCGGCTGGCCGGTGACAGCCTGCGCAACGACCTCACCCGCGAGCGCCTCTACTTCGTGATGGCCGACCGCTTCGACAACGGCGACACCACCAACGACGACGCCGGGCTCGGCCCGGACCGGCTCGTGTCCGGCTACGACCCCACCGACACGGGGTTCTACCACGGTGGTGACCTGCAGGGAGTGATCGACCGGCTCGACTACATCCAGGGCCTCGGCACCACTGCCATCTGGCTGACGCCGTCGTTCACCAACAAGCCGGTCCAGGGTGCCCCGGGCAGTGAGTCGGCCGGCTACCACGGCTACTGGATCACCGACTTCACCACGATCGATCCCCACCTCGGCACCAACGCCGACATGGCCCGGCTCGTCCGCCTGGCCCACGAGCGGGGGTTGAAGGTGTTCTTCGACATCATCACCAACCACACCGCGGACGTGATCGGCTACGACCAGTCCGCCTACGGCGCGGACGGCAACCTGCCCTACGTCAGCACCCAGGACCAGCCCTATGTCGACGCCTCGGGGCAGACCTTCGACGACCGTGACTTCGCGGACGGCCAGCGTCCGTTCCCCGAGGTGGACCTCGACTCGTTCCCCTACCGGCCCGAGGTGCCGGCGGGGGAGGAGGACGCGAAGGTCCCCGCCTGGCTCAACGACCCGACGCTCTACCACAACCGCGGCACCTCGACCTTCGCCGGCGAGTCCAACACCTACGGCGACTTCCCCTCGGGCGCCTACTCCTCCCTCGACGACCTCTGGACCGAGCACCCCACGGTCGTCGACGGCATGACCGACATCTACGAGACGTGGGTCGACGAGGTCGGGATCGACGGGTTCCGCATCGACACCGTCAAGCACGTCAACACCGAGTTCTGGCAGCAGTTCTCCCCGGCGCTGATCGACCACGCGGCGGCCCGGGGGAACGACGACTTCTTCATGTTCGGCGAGGTCTACGACGCCAGTCCCGAGTTCATGTCGCGCTACACCACCGAGGGCAAGCTCCAGGCCACCGTCGACTTCGGCTTCCAGGCCGCCGGCACCGGCTTCGCCCAGGGGGCGGCCACGACCAGGCTGCGCGACTTCTTCGCCTCCGACGACTGGTACACCGACACCGACTCCAACGTCTACGAGACGCCGACCTTCCTGGGCAACCACGACATGGGCCGGATCGGCAGCTTCCTGCGCTCCAACGCCGCGGCCTACGGCGAGGACGAGCTGCTGAAGCGCGACGAGCTCGCCCACGCCCTCATGTACCTGAGCCGTGGCCAGCCGGTCGTCTACTACGGCGACGAGCAGGGCTTCTCCGCGCCGCGCGGCGTCGCAGGCGGCATCGGTGACCAGCGCGCCCGCGAGGACATGTTCCCCAGCCAGGTGGACCTCTACAACGGCTACGACCTGATCGGCAACGACGCGACCACCGCGGACGCCAACTTCGACCGCAGCACCACGCTCTACCGCAGCATCAGCGGCCTGGCCGCCCTGCGGGAGCGCTATCCCGCGCTCGCCGACGGGGCGCAGGTGCACCGCTTCGCGAGTGACAAGGCGGGGATCTACGCCTTCAGCCGGGTGTCCGCCGACGGGCGTGAGTACGTCGTGGCACTCAACAACGACACCGCATCCCGCTCGGCCACGATCGACACCTTCGCGCCGCGCACTACCTACCGCGAGGTCTACGCCGCGGGGCAGGGCCAGTCCCGGGCGGGTGGATCCGTACGCAGCGACGCGGAAGGTCGCGTCGACCTGCAGGTGTCCGGTCTCGGCGTACGGGTGTGGCGCGCCGACCGCCGGATCCCGAGCACCAGGACCGCACCGCGACCGGCGTTCGAGAGCCCGACGGCCGGTGGCATCGTCGGCGGCCGCGCCGAGATCGGCGTCGGCGTCCCCGGCGACGACTTCACCCAGGTCACGCTGGCCTGGCGGCCGGTGGGCGGCACGGACTGGCAGCTGCTCGGCACCGACGACAACGCGCCCTACCGCGTGTTCCACGACGTCACCGACCTGCCCGAGGGGACGCTCGTGGAGTACCGGGCGATCGCCCGCGACGCCGACGGCGACCTCGGGGTGGCCCAGACCTACGCCAAGGTCGGGACGCCCGCGGAGGACGGCGACCCCGGCACCGACGGCCCGGTGACCCAGCCCGACGCCGTGTCGGTGCCGGGCACCTTCCAGGACGAGGTCGGCTGCCCGACCGAGTGGACGCCCGAGTGCCCGGACATCGACCTGGCGCTCGACGCCGACGACCTGGTGTGGTCGCGGACCTTCAGCTCCCCGGCCATCCCGGCCGGCACCTACGCCTACAAGGCGGCGATCAACGACTCGTGGGACGAGAACTACGGGGCCGGCGGGACGCCGAGCGGTGACAACATCTCTCTCGCCGCCACCGGGGAGCCCGTCACCTTCTGGTACAGCCACCAGACGCACTGGGTCACCAACAGCATCGAGACGCCCCACCTGTTCACGGCCGCCGGGAGCTTCCAGTCCGAGCTGGGATGCCCGGGTGACTGGGCACCGGACTGCCTGCGATCCTGGCTCCAGGACCCCGACGGGGACGGCGTGTGGACCTTCCGGACCACGCAGGTGCCGGCCGGCAGCTACGAGGTGAAGGCGACCCGGGACCAGTCGTGGGACGTCAACTGGGGTGCGGGCGGCGTGCCGGACGGCCCCAACATCGGCTTCTCGGTCGAGGCCGGCCAGGGTGTCCAGTTCTCCTTCGACGAGCAGACCAAGGAGCTGACGGTGTCGACCTTCGCGGCCGGGGGTGGTGGCGAGACGGCGCCGACCGTGGACCTCACCCAGGAGCGCGCCCACTGGCTGACTCCCGGACTGATCGCCTGGGACCTCCCCGGGTCGGTGGGCGACCGGTGGCGCTTCCGGCTGCACGGTGCACCCGACGGCGGGCTCGTCCCGGACGCGGAGAGCATCGACGGCGGCCGCTCCGTGCCGCTGGAGAGGATCGCCGACAGCCTGCCGCCCGACCTCGCGGACCGCCTACCCCCACCTCGCGTCGTACGACGTGCTGCGAGTGCCACGCAACGCGTCCCGCGACGCAGGCGAGTGGCTCCGGGGCCAGCTCGCCGTCGGGGCCTACGACGGACTGGGTCGGTTGAAGATCGCCACCGGGCTCCAGCTGCCGGGCGTCCTGGACTCCCTCTACGCAGGTGCCGCAGACCGCGACCTCGGCGTGACCTGGCGCGGTGGCCGGCCCTCGATCGCCGTGTGGGCTCCCACGGCCCAACGGGTCGACCTGACCCTCGGCACCGGATCGTCGGCGCGGAAGGTGCCGATGCGGCGTGAGGGCGACGGCACCTGGACCGTGACCGGCTCCAAGGACTGGCGCGGCTCGGCGTACGCCTTCGAGGTGCGGGTGTGGTCACCCGATGCGCAGGCGGTCGTGACCAACACCGTGACCGACCCCTACGCCGTGGCGCTGACGGTCGACTCGGCGCGCTCGGTCCTCCTCGACCTGACCGACCCCTCGACCACGCCGACGGGGTGGTCCTCCGACCGGGCGCCGTCGGTCGCCCAGCCCGAGGACCGCACCATCTACGAGCTGCACGTGCGCGACTTCTCCATCGGGGACCGGACCGTGCCGGCCGCCGAGCGCGGCACCTACCTGGCCTTCACCCGGAGCGGAACCGCCGGGATGCGTCACCTGACGGAGCTGGCGGGGGCCGGTCTCAACACCGTGCACCTCCTGCCCGCCTTCGACATCGCCACGATCCCCGAACGGCGCGCGGACCAGGCCACCCCCGACTGTGACCTGCCGTCGCTGCCTCCCGACTCCGAGCAGCAGCAGGCGTGCGTGGCCGCGGTCGCCGCCGACGACGGCTTCAACTGGGGCTACGACCCCTACCACTGGACGACGCCCGAGGGCTCCTACGCCGTCGACCCGGACCGGCGCACGCAGGAGTTCCGCGCGATGGTCCGGTCGCTGCACCGCGCCGGGCTGCAGGTGGTGATGGACGTGGTCTACAACCACACCACGGCCGCCGGGCTGGCGCCGCTCTCGACCCTCGACAAGATCGTCCCGGGCTACTACCACCGGCTCGACGCCGACGGGGCGGTGACCACCTCGACCTGCTGCTCCAACACCGCGACCGAGCACCTGATGATGGGCAAGATGATGGTGGACTCGGTCGCCACCTGGGCCCGGGACTACCACGTCGACGGCTTCCGCTTCGACCTGATGGGACACCACAGCAAGCAGAACATGCTCGACGTGCGGGCGGCGCTCGACCGGCTCACCGTCCGTCGTGACGGCGTGGACGGCAAGCGGGTCTACCTCTACGGCGAGGGCTGGAACTTCGGCGAGGTCGCCGACGACGCGCGCTTCGTGCAGGCGACGCAGGCCCACATGGCAGGCACCGGGATCGGCACCTTCAGCGACCGGCTCCGCGACGCCGTCCGCGGCGGTGGACCCTTCGACGACGACCCGCGGATCCAGGGCTTCGGCACGGGACTGGCCACCGACCCCAACGCCTCGCCCGCCAACGGCAGCCAGGCGGAGCAGGACGCACGGCTGGCCCACCTCGAGGACCTGGTCAAGCTGGGGATGGCGGGCAACCTCGCCGACTTCTCCTTCCGGGCCGCGGACGGCTCGACCGTGACCGGCCGCGACGTGGACTACAACGGCCAGCCCGCCGGATACGCCGCGGACCCCAGCGAGACGATCAGCTACGTCGACGCCCACGACAACGAGACGCTCTTCGACGCCCTCCAGCTCAAGCTGCCGGCGGACACGCCGATGGCCGACCGGGTGCGGATGAACACGGTCGCCCTCTCGACCGTGACCCTGGGGCAGGGGATCTCCTTCTGGCATGCCGGCGTCGACCTGCTCCGGTCCAAGTCGCTCGACCGCAACTCCTACGACTCGGGTGACTGGTTCAACCGCATCGACTGGACCGGACAGGAGAACACGTTCGGCTCGGGACTGCCGCCCGCGGCCGACAACGCGGCGAAGTGGGACTACCAACGGCCGTTGCTCGCCGACCCCGCGCTCGTACCAGGCCCCGGCGACATGGCGGCAGCGCACGAGGCAGCCATCGACCTGCTGCGGATCCGGTCGTCGAGCCGGCTGTTCCGACTCGGGACGGCCGAGTCGATCCAGGCCAAGGTGTCCTTCCTCGACGCGGCACCGGGAGTGGTCGCGATGCTCGTGGACGACACCCGAGGGCAGGACGTCGACCCGAAGCGGGACGGTGTGCTCGTGGTGGTCAACGCCTCTCCGGGGACCGCCGAGGTGACCGGCGCGGGTGACGGCTGGCGTCTCGACCCCGTCCAGCAGCAGGGTGCCGACCCGGTGGTGCGTACCTCCACCGCCACCGCCGAGCGGGTCACGGTCCCGCCGCGCACCACGGCAGTGTTCATCCGCTGAGTCTCCCCGGCGCCGACGTGACCGGTGCCCGCTGGAGGAGACCATCGGGGCCAATCTCGAGCGGACCGTGGCGACGTACGCCGGTCGCGAGGCGCTGGTCGAGATGCGCGAGGTCTCCACGCGCGAGCTCGGCCTGGCCTGAGCCGAGCCCCGCACGCGGTGGTCAGCCGAAGACGCCGCGGTAGGTCTCGTCGAGCGCGGTCTCGTCGAGCGCGGTGACCACCCGCACCGGTCCGTCGCCCGTACGCCGCAGCCGGCCGCGGTCCCCGGTCGTGTCGACGACCCACGTCCCGGACCGCGTCGTCCCGGCCGACGGAGACACGACGACGCCGGCCGTGGCGAGGTCCCAGTAGGCGGGCGACTCGAAGCCGGGGACCCGGCCGAGAGCGCCCACCACCGGACCGGCCAGTCCGTCCGGTGCACCCCGCGGCACGGGGTCGTCGGGCACGACCATCACGGGGACGGGACCAGCGAGGACCTCGGCGAACGGCACGGGATCGGCGCCGGCGTTCCACTCGGCGATGCCGTCGCGGTGCGACGCGCTGTCCACGGCGCCGGCCATCATGGTGATGCCGCTGATCCGGGCGTACGCCGCCGGGTGCCGGCGCAGCACGGTCGCGAGCTCGGTCAGCGGGCCGAGCGCGACGACCTGCAGGTGGTCGTGGTCACGGGCCGTGCGGGCGATCAGCTCGGCGGCGGACGAGGCCACCGGCGTGAGCGAGGTCGGGTCGTGCTCGCCGGCCAGGCCACTGCGCTCGATGGCGCCCATCGTCCATCCCTGCGGGAAGGCGACGCCGTCGGGCCCACGGGCGGTGTCTCCGCACGCGAGGGGCGGCGGTGGCGTCCCGAGCCCCTCGAAGAGGTCGGTCACCAGGCCCCGACCGACGCAGCCCAGCTGGCCCGTCAACGGCACCGTGATGGCCACGACCTCGACGCCGGGATGGCGCACGAGCAGCGCGAGGGCGGCCAGGTCGTCGGGTGCCAGGTCGGTGTCGACAAGGACCGGCACGGCGTCGGGACGCTTCGGTGCGGCCGGAGCCATCGGACCTGCGACGTAGATCTCGCCGTCGGCGTCCGACGCGGCCGGGCTGCAGGCCGCCAGTACGGAGACCGCCAGCGCGACCAGGAACAGGCGCCGCCTCACGGGATGATCCACACCTGGGCGGTCGCGCACACCGCGCCCGTCAGGGCCCCGACGGCGAGCAGGACCCGCCGGGTCGTCCCGCCCGGGAAGCCGGCCGCCAGCAGCACCAGCGCGAGACCGAGCACCCAGCCGTTGTGCCACCACGCCAGGTCGGCCGACACGAACAGGCGGGCCCAACCTTCCTGGAACTCGCCCGGGGGCTCGAGCAGCCAGTGCGCCGGGAAGTCGAGTGGGTCTGCCGCGGCCGGTCCCACCGGCACGGTGACCGGCTGCACCTGCACGACGGAGAACGGTGTCACGGAGCGATGCCCGAAGAGCCAGTAGAAGCCGTCGACCGCGAACCAGAAGACGAGGAGCGCGGGCAGCGCCAACACCAGGCTCGAGACGCGCCTGCCGAGCGCCGCACCCAGAGCGACCGCGAGCACGGCCAGCACGACGTGCTGGGCGAGCTCGGGCAGGGAGTGCAGCGCCTCGGTGGTGCGGCCCGGCTCGGCGCCGAGGGTGAGCCCGCCGAGTCCGCGCTCGCGGATCCCCAGCAGCACGGCGAATGCGACTGCCAGCACGACGAGCGGCGCCGAGGCGAGGAGCCGGCTCCATGCGCGCAGTCCGTCGCTCACCGGTGCCTCGAGGCCCACGGGGGTCCGCTCCCGGTGGAACGACACGGCCGAGACCCATGAGGTCGCCAGAAGGAGTGGTGCCGACGTCATCGCGAGCTCGCTGTAGGCGCCGCCTGACCACTGCTCCGACTGCGGTGTGGTGGTCCACATGAACCAGAGCGACACAGCCAGACCGAGGGGAAGCGCAGGCGCGCGGGCTGCGCGACGGAGCTCGGCGGCGGCGAGAGCCCGTACGACGGCGTAGGACGTCGGCCGTCGTGGTGTCGCCATCTCCGTGGGCGCGACCGCGGCGCTCATCGCCTCCTCCCCACGACGCAGGCCGCCACGGCGAGGGCGAGCACCGGCCACGGGTCCGTGCGCCACCAGCCGAGGACGTCTCCGAGGGTGCCGGACGAGCCGACCGAGCGGTCGAGTGCGACCCACACGACCGGGACGGTGGCGCCCGCCAGGACCCGCCACCGGGCAGGACACCACACGGCGACGGCGACCCCCGACCCGGCCAGCGCCAGGAGCGTGCCCGTGCCGGACCCGCTGCCGCCGCCCACGGCTACGAGCGCCCACCAGGCGAGGAGCGTCGGGACCCCGACCACCGTCAGTCGCAGCAGGCGACGACGCATGGGCGACACCGGGACCGGCTCGAGCAGCGCGGCCGCGTCGTCGCGCAGTGCCGCGACAGCCAGCGAAGCCAGAGCCGCAGCACCGACGAGGAGGACGCCATCGGCCGAACGGTCCTGGTTGCGAGCGACGAGGACGAGACAGAGGACAGTTGCCCCTACGGCACCGAGCGGCCACCACCTCATCGTCCGAGCGGTCGGCACGGCTGCCTCTCCGAGGACGGCGATCATCGCGCGAGCCTCGTGACCAGGAGGTACCCGTCGTCCAGCGTCGGCTGGAGGGGCGTGGCGCCGGCAGGTGGGGTGCCGAGGTGGCGGCGTGCTCCCGGCCCGGTCACCCAGCTGCGCAGCGCGGTCGGCTCGTCGTGGGGGGACTCCCAGACCATCCCGTAGGCGGCAGCAGCGAGCTCGGCCGGAGTCCCGCTCCAGCAGATGCGTCCGCGGTCCATGACCAGGACGTGGTGGCAGAGCGCTCCGACCTCGGCCGTGTTGTGGGTCGACAGCACGACGCAGCCGCGTTGCGCGGTCTCTGCCAGCACCGACCGCAGGGCGATCCGCTGCTCGGGGTCGAGGCCGGTCGCGGGCTCATCGAGGACGAGCAGGTCGGGGGTGCCGATGAGCGCGGACGCGAGCGCCACCCGCTGCTGCATGCCACCGGACAGCGTCCGGAGGCGCGTGTGCATCCGGTCGCCGAGCCCGACGGCCTCGAGCAACGCGGCGGCCTCGCGCCGACGCCACGCGCGGTCGGTGTGCTCCTTGAGGATGGCGACGTAGTCGACCATCTCCAGCGGCGTGAAACCGCCGTAGAGCCGCGGCGACTGCGGCAGGTAGCCGAGGCGCCGGCGTACGTCGGTCCGCGCGGACGGCGACGCCGGGTCCATGCCCAGCAGGGACAGGGTGCCCTCGTCGGGGGCCAGCACTGTGGCCAGGATCCGCAGGAGGGTCGTCTTGCCGGCGCCGTTGGGGCCGAGCAGCCCCACGATCCCCGGACCGAGGGACAGGTCGACGTCGTCGACCGCGGTCAGCGAGCCGAAGCGCTTGGTGACGCCGCCTGCGGCGAGCAGCGTGCCGCTGCCGGTGGCGGTGCGGGCGGTGGTCATGCGGTCCTCCGGTAGGCGATGTTGTCGCGGCGAACGATCGTGAGGGCGATGGCAGCCAGGGCGATCACGAGGGCGGTGAGTTGGCTGGGTGCCGAGGCGACGAGCTCGCTGACGACGTCGGCAGGGACGCGACGCGACGCGGCCGGCCACGCCACGACGACAGCCCATGTCGATCCCAGGCCGGCCGCGACGAGCGCGGGGTCCAGGCGGGTGGTGCCGGCCAGGGCGACCAGAGAGGCGAGGGCGGCGCCGGGGAGCAACCAGCCGAAGGCGATCTGGATCGGCACGCCGCTCACCAGTGCTCCGCCGACGCCGATGGGTACGGCGGTCAGGGCGACGAGGAGTGCCCGCGCCGCGACCAGGCGCAGCCCGGCGGTCGGGACCGCGAGGGCGAGCTCTCCGGCCGGCTCGGCGCCGCGGCCGTAGACCACGGCCACTGCCGCCAGCGGGGCGACGGGCGCCAACGCCATCACGAGCGGCAACCGGAAGCCGAGCACCGAGACCAGGACCGGCAGGGCGAGCAGCAACAGGAGCGAACCGAGCCAGGCCGTGCGGAGGGCGGGAGTGGCCAGGCCGAGGCTCAGGAGCCGGCGGGACCGGGGCCGGTCGATGCTCTCGGCCAGTGCGTCCCAGCGTCGAACGTCGTCGTCGACGGTCGTACGTGGCACGGCGCGCGTCCGCCTGCGGCACTCCTCGCACCGGAGGAGGTGGGTCTCGATCGAGGCGGCGAGGACGGGGGCGGCCACACCGGTCGCCCAGGCCCGCAGGTCCTCGTCGTCGGCGTGCCAGGTCTGCGTCACAGCAGTCCCTCCCTCAGCTCGGTGCGAGCGCGGCTCATCCGGCTCTTGACGGTGCCGCTCGGGATGCCGAGCAGCGCGGCAGCCTCGCGCGTGGTGAGGCCGTCGAGGACGGTGGCCTGGACGACGGCCTGGAGGTCGGGGGACAGACGGGCGAAGGCCAGGCCCACGTCGCTGTGCTCGACACGCGCGAGCAGCTCCTCCTCCGCGGAAGCCATCGGCGACCCGCGCAGGGTGCGCAGCCGCTCCACGACGTTGGCGCGCGGCCGCAGCTGGTGGAGCATCGACCGCACGGCGATGCCCCAGAGCCACGCAGCGACCTCCCCGTCGCCGCGCCAGCCGCCGGGCCTGCGCCACACCGCAAGGAACGTGTCCTGAACGGCGGTGTCCACGATCGACGCGTCGGCGCACCTGCGCGCGAGGCGGATCGCCAGCCACGGCTCGTGGCGCACGAAGAGCTCCTGCAGGGCGCCCCGGTCCGCGTCGCCGACCGCTGCGAGCAGCTCGGCGTCGGTCCGGCTGTCCACGACCGCTCGGGCGTCCCAGCCGGTGTCTTCCACTCCCATCACGTCTCCTAGTGGCACCGACCTCCGGGATCGGTTCACGCACTGGCCCAAGTCTGGCGCCGGTCCAGACCGCTGTGAACCGAACGCGCCGTTCGAGGTCACCACCTGGTGCGTCCCACATCGGGACCCACCGATGCAGGAGGACCCACCATGTCGAGGATCAGGACCAGCATTGCCACCGCCGTCGTGGTGGTCGCGGTGCCTAGCGCGGCCGTCGCGGCCAGCGTGCTCGTGGACCACGGCGGCGGCCCGACGTACACGCACGACGCGGCGTACGCCGACATCTCCACGCAGGTCCACGCGTGGACCCGCGGCGAGACGACCACCGTGCGCCTGATGGTCAACGGGCTCCCGCCGGGACGGACGTTCGGCTCCCACGTGCACACGGGGACCTGCGGCGCCGTCCCGACGGCATCGGGGGGGCACTACCAGCACCCCGGTGCGTCCGGGACGCTTCGGCAGCGTGAGGTCTGGCTCGACGTCACGGCCGACGCCCGGGGACGCGGTGTCGCCACGGCCACCGTCCCGTGGCGCTTCCGGCCGGGGACAGCGGGCTCGGTCGTCATCCACGCCATGCCGACCAACGAGGCGGACGGCATGGCCGGGCCACGGCTCGCCTGCACGAGCGTGCCGTTCGGGGAGCACGAGGGACACTGACCGGGGCTGGTTGGATGGCGGCATGCCGCGCAACGAGCAGCCCGAGCCCGACACCAAGGACTGGACCTGGGTGCTCCAGCGCCCGTGCCCGGAGTGCGGCTTCGACCCCGCCGCGCAGGGACTCGGTGACCTGCCGCGGCTGGTGCGTGAGACCGCGACGACGTGGGCGGACGTGCTCGCGCGCGCCGACGTCGGGGAGCGGCCCGCCCCGGGCGTGTGGTCACCTCTGGAGTACGGCTGCCACGTCCGCGACGTGCACGTCCTCTTCGCGCAGCGGCTCCGGTCGATGCTCGAGCAGGACCAGCCGACCTTCGACAACTGGGACCAGGACGCAACTGCCGTCGCGAGCGACTACGGCAGCCAGGACGCCGCGACGGTCGCGGTCGAGCTGGTCGAGGCGGCAGGCACAGTCGCCGGGATCTACGCAACGGTCACCGATGCCACGAGGACGCGGCCCGGCGTGCGCTCCAACGGCGACCGCTTCACCGTCGAGTCGTTCGGCCGCTACCACCTGCACGACGTCGTCCACCACCTCCACGACGTGGGCGCCCGGTGAGCACGAACGACACCGTCCGGGCCTACGACCTCGACGCGGAGGCGTACGTCGCCAACACCCGCGTGATGCCCGAGTCCGTGCGCGCCGACGTCGAGGAGTTCGCCGATCGGATCGGTCCGGGCGCCCGAGTGCTGGAGATCGGGTCCGGAGGCGGGCGCGACGCGCGGCTGATGGAGGAGCTCGGCCTGCGGGTGCGGCGCACCGACATCACGGTGGGTTTCGTCTCGCTGCTGCGCCAGCAGGGCTTCGAGGCAGACCTCCTCGATCCGCTCGTCGACGACCTCTCCTCGTCGGAAGGGCCGTACGACGCCGTCTGGGCGAACGCGACCCTCCTGCACGTGCGGCGCGACGCCCTGCCATCCGTCCTGGCGCGGTTGGCCGGGGTGACCCGGTCGGGCGGGGTGCTCCGCATCTCGCTGAAGGAGGGCGATGGCGAGGGCTGGTCGACCCATGGTTCGGTCACCACGCCGCGCCACTTCACCTACTGGAGAGTCGATGCGTTGCGGGCTGTCGTCGAGGCCGCGGGGTGGGGCGAGGTGTCGGTGCGTTCGGGGATCGAGGGCAGGCGCAGCGAGACCTGGCTCGAGCTGTCGGCGGTCCGTGATGAGGTGTCCCCGTGAGGCACACCGAGTTCTGGGCGCGGCTCGACGAGGTGCTCGGCCGCAGCTACTCCCGCACGTGGGCCGAGCTGACGGTGGTGCGCGACCTCGACGGCCGGACGACCCAGGAGGCGCTCGACGCCGGCATGTCGCCGAAGCAGGTCTGGGCGGCCGTGTGGCGCCAGCTCGAGCTCCCGGACACCGAGAAATGACCACCGACGCCCCCTCCGGCGTCGACCTCGAGGCGGCGCAGCGCCACACGGTCCGCACTCTGGTGGTCTCGCAGGCGATCGGCGCCGTCGGTGTCACCATCGGCGTGGCGACGGCGTCGCTGCTCGCCCGCGACATCTCCGGCAGCGAGAGCATGGCCGGCCTGGCGCAGACCTTCCAGGTCCTCGGCACGGCCGCGGCGGCCTACCTGCTCGCCCGGGTGATGCGTCGCCGGGGCCGTCGCATCGGGCTGGTGGCCGGCTACCTCTTCGGCGCCACCGGCGCGGCGCTGGCCGTCGTCGCCGGGGTCGTCGACTCGATGCTGGTCCTGCTGCTCGGCGCCCTGCTGCTCGGCGCGACCACGGCGGTCAACAGCGGTTCGCGCTACGCCGCCACGGACCTCGCGACCGAGGCCAACCGGGCGCGGGCGCTGTCGGTGGTCGTGTGGGCGACCACGATCGGTGCGGTGGCCGGCCCCAACCTCACCGGCGTCGGCGCGACCGTGGCCCATCGGCTCGGGGTCCCCGAGCTGACGGGTGGATTCGCCATCGGCTCGGTCGTCCTGGTCGTTGCGGCCGCGTGGGTGTGGTGGCGGCTGCGGCCGGATCCGCTGCTGCTGGCGCAGGAGGTCGCGGGCATCGTGCCGAGCGTCGGTGCCGAACCTCGCGGGCGCTCGTGGGGACGGTTCGTCACCGTCGTGCGCGACGTGCCGGGCGTGGGGGCTGCGGTGGTCGCGATGGCCTGTGCCCACGCAGCGATGGTGACGGTGATGATCATGACGCCGCTCCACATGGAGCACGGTGGGGCGCACCTGGAGGTGATCGGGTTCGTCATCTCGATCCACGTGCTGGGCATGTTCGCCTTCTCGCCGCTCGTCGGATGGGCCACCGACCGCCTGGGCCGCAGCGCGGTCCTGGTGACCGGCGGTGGGCTGCTGCTGGTCGCACTCACCCTGTGCGGCCTGTCCCCGGAGGGGTCGTCGTGGCAGATCTTCGCGGGTCTCTTCCTGCTCGGGCTGGGGTGGTCCTGCGCGACCATCGCCGCCTCGACCGTGATCGCCGACCGCACGCCGATCGACGCCCGCACCGACGTGCAGGGCACCTCCGACATGGCGATGGCGCTCACCGCTGCGGGCGGGGGAGCGCTTGCCGGCGTGATCGTGGGCACGCTGGGCTATCCGTCCCTGGCTGCGTTCGCCGCGCTGCTGGCAGCGACGGTCGTGGTGGCCGGACGGCAGACCCGGGCGTCGTCCTGACCCAGGGGTCGTCCTGTGCAGGACGACATGCGACACGCCGCGGCTGAACCCCTCCTCGAACACCTGTTCGGGCTAGCATCTGTCCACAGGTACGACGGTGGGCGAGGTTCTCCACAGCAGGTGAGGGTCCTGATCAGGGACTGTCGGTGGCTCGTCCTAGCGTCGCAGACGTACCGACACACACGACGAGAGAACGGGACACCGCAATGGCTGGTGCAGATCGCGAGAAGGCCCTGGACGCCGCCCTCGCCCAGGTGGAGAAGCAGTTCGGCAAGGGCTCGGTCATGCGACTGGGCGACGAGACGCGTGCCCCGCTCGAGGTGATCCCCACCGGGTCGATCGCCCTCGACGTGGCCCTCGGCCTGGGCGGCCTGCCGCGCGGGCGGGTCGTGGAGATCTACGGTCCGGAGTCCTCCGGAAAGACGACGGTCGCCCTCCACGCGGTGGCCAGCGCCCAGGCGGCCGGTGGCATCGTCGCCTTCATCGACGCCGAGCACGCGCTCGACCCCGACTACGCGAAGAACCTCGGTGTCGACACCGACGCCCTCCTGGTCTCCCAGCCCGACTCGGGCGAGCAGGCCCTCGAGATCGCCGACATGCTGATCCGCTCCGGCGCCCTGTCGCTGATCGTCATCGACTCCGTCGCGGCCCTCGTGCCCCGTGCCGAGATCGAGGGCGAGATGGGCGACAGCCACGTCGGCCTCCAGGCCCGTCTGATGAGCCAGGCGCTCCGCAAGATGACCGGTGCGCTCAACAACTCCGGCACGACCGCCATCTTCATCAACCAGCTGCGCGAGAAGATCGGCGTGATGTTCGGCTCGCCCGAGACCACCACCGGTGGCCGCGCGCTGAAGTTCTACTCCTCGGTGCGCCTCGACGTGCGCCGCATCGAGACGCTCAAGGACGGCACCGACATGGTCGGCAACCGCACCCGCGTCAAGGTCGTCAAGAACAAGGTGGCCCCGCCGTTCAAGCAGGCCGAGTTCGACATCATGTACGGCAAGGGCATCAGCCGCGAGGGTGGCCTGATCGACGTCGGCGTCGAGGCGGGCATCATCCGCAAGGCCGGCGCCTGGTACACCTACGAGGGCGACCAGCTCGGCCAGGGCAAGGAGAACTCGCGCAACTTCCTCAAGGACAACCCCGACCTCGCCAACGAGATCGAGAAGCTGATCCTGGAGAAGCTGGGCGTCACTCCCGCCGTCGACAAGCCCGCCGACGACCTGAGCGACGAGCCCATCGGGGTCAACGACTTCTGATGTCGGAGTCACGCCCGGCCCCCGACTGGGCCGGTGACGTCAGCCTCGGCGTGAAGGCGTGGGTGGGGGACACTCCATCCACGCCTCCCACCGAGCGCTCGTTCGGCGAGCGCCCCGCCCGGGGGCGTGGCCGGAAGGGTGGACGAGGTCGCACCCGTAGCCCGGCCGAGCGTGCCGAGGCGAAGGCCGCGCGCGAGGCCGCGGCCGCTGCCGAGGTGGAGGCCGACCCGGAGGGTGTCGCTCGCACGATCGTCCTCGACTCGCTGACCGGCCAGGCGCGCACCCGCAAGGAGCTCGCCGACAAGCTCGCCAAGCGCGAGGTGCCCGACGAGGTCGCCAGCGAGCTGCTCGACCGGTTCGCCGAGGTCGGACTCATCGACGACTCGGCCTATGCCCGTCAGTGGGTGGAGAGCCGGCACCGCAGCCGCGGGCTGGCGCCCCGCGCGCTGGCGCAGGAGCTGCGCCGCAAGGGCGTCGGCGACGAGGAGGTCAAGGAGGCCCTCGAGCAGATCGGTGAGGACGACCAGAGGGCAGCCGCTCGCGCACTGGTCGAGCGCAAGCTCCGGTCGATGTCGGGGCTCGACCCGCAGGTCGCCACCCGCCGGCTCGCCGGGCTGCTGGCCCGCAAGGGCTACGCCGCCGGGCTCGCGTTCTCGGTGGTGCGCGAGGCGCTGGCCGACCGGGCCGAGGTCGACCTCGACCTCCTCGACGGGCCCCCCGAGGACTGACCACCTGGTGCCGGCGCGCTGGCGCACTGATCGGCGCGCCGACCCTGCGAGGATGCGGTGATGGACCGCGTACCCGTCGTCGTTCGGCACGGTGCCCGCGAGCTCGCCGGCGAGGTCCGGCCGGGCGAGACATGGGCGGCCGCTGCCACCCGGATGGCCGCAACCGTGGTCGGCGACCCGGTCGCCGAGGACCTCTCCGGAGAGGTCAAACGGTTCGTCGTGGAGCCCGACCAGAGGATCGTGCTCCGTGCGATGACCCACGGCGACCTGCCGATCCTGGCCCGGTGGCTCCGTGCGGAGCACGTCCGGCGCTGGTGGGGCAACGACGGCGCGACGGACGACGAGCAGGTGGCGGCGAGGTACGGCCCGCGCGTCGACGGCACGACCCCCACGCGGATGTGGGTCGTCGACGTCAACGGGCACTCGATCGGGTTCGTGCAGGACTACCTGATCCGCGACTACCCGGACTTCGCGCTGCTCACGCCGGACCCGGACGCCATCGGGTTGGACTACGTCATCGGTGAGCGGGCCTGGGTCGGTCGCGGGCTCGGGGCGCGGATCCTCTGGACGTGGATGCTGCGCGCACGGCACCGGTTCCCCGGCGCCTCGTCGTACTTCGCCGCACCCGACCACGGCAACGTCGCGTCCCTGCGGATCCTCGACAAGGCGGGTTTCGTGCAGGGCACGTGGTTCGACGAGCCCCAGCGCGACGGCACGACCTCCACGGTGGTCGGCTGCACCCTCGACGTACGACGCGTGCTGGGCTGAGCCGGGACGCAACGTGGGACATGATGTGGCCATGACGTCCTCCGCCATCGCCGATGCCCTGCGCCTGCCGCCCGGCCGGGTCGACCTGAGCTCGATCGAGACCGACGCCGCACGCGGGTTCGACGGCAAGAAGGAGGACGGCAAGGCGGCGCTCCACGCGATGGGCGACGAGCTGGCCGACCTGCAGGAGCGGCTCTGGGCCGAGCGCACCGCCGGCAGCGAGCGGCGGGTGCTGGTGGTCCTTCAGGGCATGGACACCAGCGGCAAGGGCGGCGTGCTGCGGCACACCATCGGGTTGGTCGATCCGCAGGGAGTACGGATCACCAGCTTCAAGGCCCCCACCGAGGAGGAGCTCGCGAACGACTTCCTGTGGCGCATCGAGAAGGGGTTGCCACCGGCCGGCTACATCGGGGTCTTCGACCGGTCCCACTACGAGGACGTCCTCATCGCCAAGGTGCGCGGGTTCGCCGAGCCTGACGAGATCGAGCGCCGCTACGGAGCGATCAACGACTTCGAGGCGCGCCTGGTCGACGAGGGCGTCACGATCATCAAGTGCATGCTGCACATCAGCGCCGACGAGCAGAAGGCGCGGCTCGAGGAGCGGCTCGCCAACCCGGAGAAGCACTGGAAGTACAACCCCGGCGATCTCGACGAGCGCGCGTTCTGGCCGACGTACCGCGAGGCCTACGAGATCGCGCTCGAACGGACCAGCACCCAGATCGCACCGTGGCACGTCGTGCCGTCGGACAAGAAGTGGTTCCGCAACCTCGCCGTCGGGCAGCTCCTCCTCGACACGCTGCGCGGCCTCGACCTGCAGTGGCCGAAGGCCGACTTCGACGTCGCGGCCGAGACCGACCGGCTGGCCGGGGAGACGCCGGTCCAGTGATCTCGACCGGACTGCTCCCGCTCGTGGCCGTCACGCGCTACGTCACACCGTTGCGCGAGGGCGGCAGCCTGCCCGGGGTCGTCGAGGGCGATGACCTCGGCACCTACGTCTGCAAGTTCCGCGGCGCCGGCCAGGGCGCCAAGGTGCTCGTCGCCGAGGTCATCGTCAGCGGACTCGCGACCCGGCTCGGTCTCCGCACCCCGCGCCTCGTGGTCCTCGACCTCGACCCCGAGCTCGCCCGCTACGAGGCGGACGAGGAGGTCCAGGACCTGCTCAACGCCAGCGTCGGCGCCAATCTCGGCATCGACTTCCTGCCGGGCTCGTTCGGCGTCGACGGCCAGGTGAGCACCGCCGACGACGAGGGCGCGCGCGTCCTGTGGCTCGATGCCTTCACCGCCAACGTCGACCGCTCGTGGCGCAACCCCAACCTCCTGGTCTGGCACGGCGACCTCTGGGTGATCGACCACGGGGCCGCGCTCTACTTCCACCACGGCTGGGCCAACGGCATCACCGACCCGGCGCGGTTCGCCGCGCAGCCGTGGGACCCGACCGGCCACGTCTTCGAGAGCTGCGCCGCCCGCGCCCGGGAGCTCGACCAGGAGATGTCGGATTCTCTCGGCCGGGAGGTCTTCGCCGACGTCCTCGCCGACGTGCCGGACGTCTGGCTCGAGCCGGTGCCGGGCGCCGACGATGTCGAGGAGCTGGGTCCGGACGCCCTGCGCGCGGCGTACGTCGACTTCCTCGACGCGCGCCTCGGCACCCGCCAGTGGCTGCCCGGAGGTGCGCCGTGAGGCACGCCTACCAGTACGTCGTCCTGCGCTGCGTGCCGCGCCCCGACCGCGAGGAGTTCCTCAACGTGGGGGTCGTCCTGCACTGCCAGGCCGCGGACTTCCTCGACGTCGTCTGCCACGTCGACGGCGACCGCCTGCGCGCGCTCCACGGAGGCATCGACGTCGAGCAGGTGCGCGAGGCGCTGTCGTTCGTCGACCTCGTCTGCCGCGGCGACGAGCGTGTGGGGGAGGCCGCCCGGCAGTCGTTGGGGCAGCGGTTCGGCTTCCTCAAGGCACCCCGCAGCACGGTGCTGCAGCCGGGTCCGGTGCACGGGGGAGTCACCGAGGATCCGGCCCGGCAGCTCGAGCACCTGCGCGAGCGCCTGGTCGGATGAGTGGGGGCGCTCGCGCGTCGTGTCTGCGCGGGCGGATACTCGGAGGGTGAGCCCGCCCGTTGGCGTCGTCCGGCTCCGGCTGTCGTCCGCGTTGGGCGTCGACACGGCCGGGGGCACGCTCACGGGCCGTGACCTGGGCAGCCGCAAGGCGCGCCGCCTCCTCGCTCTCCTCGCCGCAGCGCGCGGCACCGCGGTGAGCACCGACCGCGTCGCCGAGGTGCTGTGGGCGGACCGGCCCCCGGCCGATCCCGCGGCCAACGTCGCCACGATCGTCAGCCGACTCCGGCGGGTGGTGGGCCCGGACCTGGTGGTCGGCCTGTCCGGCGCCTACGCCCTCGGCGGGGCCTGGTCACTGGACCTGACCGAGGCGGAGCAGCTGTGCGCACAGGCCGTCAGCCGCGCGGCCGCGGGGGAGCACGCCGTGGCCGAGGCTGCGGCAGCCGCGGCCCAGGAGCTGCTGGGCACCGGCACCGCGCTCCTCGGCGAGGGGGACGACGACTGGGTGGAGGAGCTGCGCCGCGAGGTCGATGCGCTGCGCCGCGAGGCCTGCCACCACCGGGTCGCGGCCCTCCTGGCGCTCGACCCCGGCCGGGCGGTGGCGGTGGCGTCGGCAGGGACGGGGCCCGACCCCTACGACGAGCGTGCCGTCCGCGACCTGATGCGCGCGCGTGCCGCCGACGGTCAGGTGGCAGCCGCGCTGGCGACGTACGACCGCCTCGCCACGCGGCTGCGTGAGGACCTCGGCACCGAGCCCGACCGCTCGACCGCGGACCTGCACGTCGCGCTGCTGCGCGAGCCCGGGAACGTCGAGCAGCCGGACGAGGAGGGGCCGGGGTGGGCGGAGGCGCCGCAGCTGTCGCTCGTCGGACGGGAGGAGCAGCTCGACCTCTTCCGGCAGACGTGGGCCGACGTGCTCACCCGGGGTCACGTCGAGCTGATGATGGTGGTCGGGGAGGGCGGCATCGGCAAGACGCGTCTCCTCGACGTGGTGGCTGCGACGTGCTCGGTCACCGGCGGCACCGTGCTGCGCGGCCGGTGCCACCCGGCCGAGCGATCCCTCTTCCTCCAGCCGTTCGTGGACGCGATCCGGCCCGCGCTCGCAGGGCTGCCGCTCGACACCCTGCTCGCAGCGGTCCGCGACCACGAGGCGGCCTGGGTCTCCTTGGTGCCCGAGCTCGGCCCGGTGCTGCGCGGGGCCCCGGCGCCACCCGCCGACCGCGACCTCCAGCGCCGGGCGACGTACGACGCGATGCTCGCCGCGCTGCGTCGGCTGTCCGTCACGCAGCCGCTGGTGCTCGTGCTCGACGACCTGCAGGACGCCGGTGCCGCCACGGTGGACCTGCTCGGCTACCTGGCCGGACAGCTGACGGGGTCCCGCGTCCTGCTGGTCGCAGCGGTGCGCAGCGAGGACCCCACGGTGGCCGGGAGGCTGGGCGACCGTGCGGTCCTCGTGCGACTGCGTCCCCTGGATGCCGCCGCGGTCGACACACTTGCTGCAGCAGCCGGGCTGGCCACCCACGGCCGACAGGTGATGGCCCGCACCGCGGGGCACACGCTCAGCGTGGTGGAGTCCCTGCGGGCCCTGGCCGGCGGGGAGACGGGCGTCCCCGCGTCGCTCTCCGCCGCGGTGCTGGCGCGCGTCGAGCGACTCGGTGCGGAGGAGCGGTCCGTCGTGGAGGCCGCCGCCGTGCTGCGGCGCCGGCTCGATCCGCGCCTCCTCGGCGCCCTCACGGGGCTGTCCGAGGTGGGCGTCACGCACCACGGGGAGGACCTGACCCGCAACGGCCTGTTCGTGCGCAGCGGTGCGGTCTACGAGTTCGCCAACGACCTCTTCCAGGAGTGCGTCTACGCCGCCCTCCCGCAGGCCGTGGCCGCGGCCTACCACCGCCGTGCCGCCGACCTGACCAGCGACCGTCCGGAGGTGATGGCCGCCCACGCGCACGCCGTGGGTGACGACACCCGCGCCGCCCGCGGCTGGCTGCTTGCGGGGGAGGAGGCGCTGCGCCGGGCAGCGGTGGAGGACGCCCGCACACTCGTGGAGCGGGTCCTGCGCGTGACCGAGCTGGCGGGGGAGACCCGGGCACGGGCCCTGCTGGTCCGCGGTCGCGTCCAGGAGGCGGGGATGAGCTGGGCGGCCGCCATCGAGGACATCGACTCCGCCCTCGCGACGGCCAGGAGCATCGGGGAGCGGAGGCTGGAGCTCGCCGCCCTGCGCGCTCGCGGCGGTGACGCGGCGGTCGGGGCGCAGCTCGGGGCCGACGACCTGCTCGGCCCGCTCGAAGCGGGCGCCCGGTTGGCGGCAGAGCTCGGGGACCGGCGGGCCGAAGCCGACTTCGCGAGCCGGCTGGCAGTCCTGGAGGCCAGCCAGCTGCGGCTGACCGACGCCGGACACCGCGCCGCGCGGGTGCTGGCCCGCGCGCGAGCCGCCCACTCGGAGGACGGCGTGGTCCTCGCCCTGGACGGCTTGAAGACCGTCGCCTGGTACTTGGGCGACGCGCCCGCGCTGGCGACCGTGGTCCGGGAGCTCGAGCCGCTCGTCCGTGCACGTGGCGACGCCTGGCTGATCCAGTGGGTGGTGTTCGAGTCGGCCTTCGTGCCGGCGGCCTACGACCGGTGGGACGAGGCCGCCGACCTCCTGGCCCAGGCCCTGGACCTCAACCTCCGCAGCGGCTTCCCGGCCTACGCGGGCTACCTCCGGGCCTACGAGGGGTGGCTGGCCAGGCTCGCCGGAGACCTGGACGGTGCCCGTCACCTCGGTCGTCGCGCGGTCGAGGACACGTCCGCGGTGGACCATCCGTGGTGGCACTCGTGGGCGGCCGGTCTCCTGGCGGCGACCCTGGTGGAGACGGGGGACCGGGCGGAGGCCGAGGTGGTCGCCCGGGCCGGTCTCGCCACGCGGAGTGGCACCGCCAGGCCGGGTCGGTTGCTGTGCGCCGCCACGCTGGCGGCCCTCACCGGAGAACAGACCCGCGGCGCGACCGACGCGCTCTCCCGTGTGGACTGCCCGCCGGGCCACGCGTGGATCCTGGGTGCCGACGCCTACTTCCTGCTGGCCGGTGCCGCGGCCGAGCGCGGTGACGACGAGGAGGCCGGCCGACTCCTCGCTCCGCTGCGCGCCGCGACGACGTCGTCGTGGCCCGCCCTCCGGCGACGTCTCGACGACCCGCCTCAGAGCACGTCGAGCACCATGCGGGCGGCGCGCGCCGCCCCGTCGGAGGGCACCGGGACGTAGTCGACGGGCCGAGCGAGACAGGCCTCGATCTCTTCGGCGACACGCTCCGGGTCGGTGTCGGCGTACGCCAGTGCCCGTCCGGCACGGTGCCGCTCGAGCCGGTGCCGCACGTGCACCTGCTGCTCGAAGTGGTGCTCGAGCGGGACGTAGAGGAACGGGCGCTGCGCGGCTGTCAGCTCCATGGTGGTGCTGAGACCGCCCTGGACGACGGCAACGTCGCACGCGGCGTGGTGCAGGTCGAGGTCCGGCAGGAACCCGTGCACCTCCACGCCGTCCGGCACCGGCACCGTGTCGCGATCGACGCGCGGGCCGGCCACGACGACCATGCGCAGGCCGGGGATCCGTCCGGCCGCCGGCTCGTACGCCGCGGCGACGCGCCGCAGCAGGTGGTGTCCCACCCCCGAGCCGCCGACGGACACCAGGCAGACCACCTCGTCCTCGCCGTAGCCGAGCCGCTCGCGCAGCTCGTCGCGCCGTCGCGGGTCCGGGCGCTCGCCCATGACGTAGCCCGCGAAGTCGAAGTGCTGCTCGGTCCAGGCGCGGGCGGTGGGCAGCCCCGGCCCCAGCGGCAGGTCGACGACGTCGGCCGGGTCGCCCACGAAGACCGACCGGTCGCGCAGGTCCGGCGTGCGTGCGACGTGCTCGACCATCTCGGCGTTGTAGTCAGCGGTCAGGAATGCCTCCCGCTCGCCGCCGTCGGTCATCGGCACCCAGCCCACGAAGTCGGTCATCCAGACGAACGGCGCTCGCTTGAGGGACGGGTGCTCGTGGAGGAAGTGGTCGAGGTCCCACGCCTCGTCGCCCACCCACAGATCGAAGGACTCGCGCTCGACCAGGTCGTCGAAGACCATGAAGTTGTTGACCAGCACCTCGTCCATCCGGCGTACGGCGTCGAAGGCGTGGAGGTCGTGCTCACCACACTCGGCCTCGAAGTGCCCGGACTCGCTGGCCAGCAGTCGCGAGGCCGGGTGCACCACCTCGCCGCGATGCTCGAGGAACTCGGCGACCGGCGACTGGGTGAGCCACTCGACCTCGACGTCAGGGTGCTGCTCACGCATCGCGTCGGCGACGGCCAGATCACGCCGCACGTGACCGAGGCCGATCGGCGAGGAGAGGTAGAGCACGCGGGGCCGTCGTCGGGAGTGGCGGACGGGCGCGGGTGCGGTGGCAGGCGAGCCGACGGCCCGGTCCACCAGCGCCTTGATCGCCTTGTTGACCATGACCGGGTGGCGCGCCATGGGGAGGTGCCCGGAACCCTCGAGGAGCAGGTGCTCGGCACCGGTCCACTCAACGATGCTCCGACTCCGGCCCTGCGGCTGGCAGAGATCGGCACTGCCCTGCACGACGAGCACCGGTGCGGTGATGCCGCGCAGCAACCGCTCGGCCTCGTCGGCGCTGTCGGGGAATCGCGCGGACGCGGTCTCGGCCATGATGACGTCGCCCGTGGTCTCGCGGGTGAAGCCGACGACGTCCTCGAGCTGCTTGGACGAGTGCGGCTCGGGGAGCATCTGGTCGAAGAAGAACGCGGCGTAGTCGGGCCAGTGCTCGGGCAGGTAGTGGCGGTTGCTGCCCCGCCAGCCGGAGTAGTCGTCGAGCTCCTCGTGGAAGTGCCGCGCCGCTGCCAGGCGGACGGGGAAGGGTGCCGTCCGGTCCCGTGCCCACGGTCCGACCACCACCGCGCCGAGGACGCGGTCGGGGTGCAGCGCGGCGGTGAGCAGGGCCTGCCACGCGCTGACGCAGATGCCGACGAGCACGGCCCGCTCGATCGCGAGGTGGTCCATCACGGCCAGGGTGTCGGCGACCATCGCCAGGTCGGCGTACGCCTCGGGGTCCAGCTCGCGCCCTGAGCGCCCGTTGCCGGGCGGGTCGACCGTCACCACCCGGAAGTGCTGCGCGAGGTAGGCCACCTGGCCCTTCCACGCCCGGCTGTTGACGCACGTGTCGATGGGCACGAACAGCACGGTCGTGTCCGCCGAGTCGTTGAACGACTCCCAGGCCAGGCGCACGCCGGCCACGTCGACGTGCCCGGTGGTGTCCGGTTCCCGTGCGCGCATGGTGTCCTCCCGTTGCCGCCCCCTCAGGGGCGGTCCCTGGAACGAGCGTGCGGTCCAGGGGTTGCAGCGCGGTTGCAATCGCCGTGCAATCGAGGCCGCGCACTCTCTCCGGGACCAGCATCCACCCGGGATGCCGAAAGAGGGAGACCATCATGACCACCACCGAGCAGAGGACCGACCCGGATCCCGGTCAGGCGACGGAGCAGCCGCCCATCGACATGGAGGTCCTGATGGCCTTCGTCGGGGCGTTCGTCGGCGACCTGGGCGCCACCGTGGGCGCGGGCAACGTGCTGCTGGGAGAGCGGCTCGGGCTCTACCGGAGCCTGGCGCAGGGGCCGGCAGACGCTCGCGCGCTTGCGGCCGCCACTGACACCGACCCTCGTTACGTCGACGAGTGGCTGCGCGGCCAGGCCGCCGGCGGCTACGTCGAGCACGACGCTGCGACCGGGACGTACTCGATGACCCCGGAGAAGGCGTTCGCGCTCACCGACCCCAGCGGTCCGCTCTTCCTCCCGGGCGCGTTCGAGCTCGCCCTGGGTGCGCTCAAGGCGCTCCCCGAGATCGAGCACGCCTTCCGGACCGGGGCCGGCTACGGCTGGCACGAGCACGACCAGGACGTCTTCACCGGCTGCGAGCGCTTCTTCCGCCCGGGCTACCTGATGCACCTGCTCCCGGAGTGGATCCCCGCCCTGGACGGGATGGCCGACCGGCTCGAGCGGGGCGCACGCGTCGCGGACCTCGGGTGCGGTCACGGAGCCTCGACCATCCTGATGGCGCAGGCGTTCCCGGCGAGCTCGTTCGTCGGTTCGGACTACCACCAGGGGTCGATCGAGGCAGCCCGCGCGCACGCGGACGACGCGGGGGTGTCGGAGCGGGTCCGCTTCGACGTCGCCGGTGCGCAGTCGCTGGACGAGCGCGACCTCGACCTGGTCACGACCTTCGACTGCCTGCACGACATGGGCGACCCGCTCGGCGCGGCCCGGCACGTCCGCCGCTCGCTGGCCGCTGACGGCACGTGGATGATCGTGGAGCCGGCGGCCGGGGACACCGTGGCCGACAACCTCAACCCGGTGGGTCGGGTGTTCTACGGCTTCTCGACCTTCCTGTGCGTGCCCAACGCCGTCTCGCAGCCCGGCGGGTACGCCCTGGGGGCGCAGGCAGGCGAGGCGGCGATCCGCCAGGTCGTCACCGACGCCGGGTTCACCCGGTTCCGGCGGGTGGCCGAGACCCCGTTCAACCACGTCTACGAGGCGCGTCCCTGACCCGGGTCCTGACAGGATGGGGGGATGGCTGGGGCAGTCGTGGGCGAGTGCCGATGACGTACGTCGGCGCCGTCCGCTCTGCCCTCGCCGGGACCGGGGATCCCGTCCGCGCGGCCCAGCAGCGGGCCTACATGAAGTCCGAGCTGCCCTACGTGGGACTGACCGCTCCCGAGCTGCGCATGCTGCTGAAGCCGTTCCTGGCCGAGCACCGGTTCGTCGATCGCGGCCCGTGGGAGGCCGCCGTGCTCGAGCTGGTCGAGGACGCCGCGCACCGCGAGGAGTGGTATGCGGCGCTCGCGCTGCTCCGGCACCCCGCACACCGGCAGTGGCTGGACGCCGAGCTGCTCCCGCTGGTCGCGGAGGTGGTGCGTGTCGCAGCCTGGTGGGACGTGGTGGACGAGCTCGCCGGCCACGTGGTCGGCCAGGTCCTGCTCGACCACCGTGCCCGGGCGACGCCCGTGATGGACGCGTGGTCGATCGACGCCGACAGCCTGTGGATCCGGCGCACGGCCATGCTGGCGCAGCTGCGGCACGCGGAGCACACGGACACCGACCTGCTCACCCGGGTGCTGGTCGCCAACCTCGACGACACGGCGTACGGCAAGGACTTCTTCATCCGCAAGGCGCTCGGCTGGGCGCTGCGGCAGCACGCCAGGACGGACGCGGCGTGGGTCCAGACCTTCGCCTCGACCCACGCCGACCGGTTGAGCGGGCTGTCACGCCGCGAGGCGCTCAAGCACGTGCTCCAGGTTTCGACGCGCCACTGCTCGTCTCAGACGGGGACGAGCTCGACCGCACCCACGGCGTAGCGGGCCAGGATCGCGCGGGCGACCGCGGGGTGCGCGCCCAGCGGGTCGGAGACAGCGACGGCACCGGCCTCGATGGCCAGCTCGGCGGCCCGGTCGGGCAGCTTGCCGGGCGCGAGGAAGAACGACGCGACCGCGATGTGGCGCTTGCCCTCCGCACGGAGCGCGCGGACCGCCTCGCCCGCCGCGGGCGGCGTGGCGGAGGCGAAGGCCGCGGTCACCGGAAGCCGGTGGCGGGCGGCCCAGGTGCGGGCGATGCGCGCGACCGACTGGTTGGCGAGGGGGTCGGAGGAACCGGCCGCAGCCAGCACGAGCGCGTCGAGCTCGCGGATGCGGGCGGCCTTGAGGGCATCGCGCAGGCGGACGTCGAGCACCTCGAGGAAGGCCGCCTCCATGCCGAGGATGCGGCTGGCCTGGATCCGGAGGCCCTCGTGGCGCGACATCGCGGACGCGATGACCTCGGGGACGTCGACCTTGGCGTGGTAGGCCTCGGTGAGCAGGAGGGGGACGACGACGATCTCGTCGAAGCCGGCCTTGACCAGGCGGTCGACGACCGTGTCGAACGACGGCTTGGCGAGGTCGAGGAACGCCGTCTCCACGCGGAGGTCGGGGCGCATCGCCTTGACCTCGGCGACGAGTGCCTTGATCGTCGTGGCGGAGCGTGGGTCCCGGCTTCCGTGGGCCAGGGCAACCAGAGCAGGAGCAGCCATCAGGGGTGCCTCCGATCGTGTGTGGTGGTGCGGTTCTTCGGGGTGGGTGCGACGACGCTGTCGCCTGTGCTGAGGAGGTCGCGCAGCGACCGTCTCGAAGTGCTTGTGCTGAGGAGGTCGCGCAGCGACCGTCTCGAAGTGCTCGTGCTGAGGAGGTCGCGCAGCGACCGTCTCGAAGTGCTTGTGCTGAGGAGTGCTTCAGGCATGGATGCCGCACTCCGTCTTGTTCGTGCCGGCCCAGCGACCGCTGCGGGCGTCGTCGCCCGGGGCGACGCGGCGGGTGCACGGCCAGCAGCCGATGCTGGGGTAGCCGTCGTGGACGAGGGGGTTGACCAGCACGCCGTGGTCGACGATGTAGGCGCCGACCTGCTCGTCGCTCCAGCGGGCCAGGGGCGAGACCTTCACCTTGCCCTTGCGTGCGTCCCAGCCGACGACCGGCGCGATCACGCGGTTGTGGGTCTCGGCGCGGCGCAGGCCGGTGGCCCAGGCGTCGTACTCCGCGAGCGTGTCGGCGAGCGGCTTCACCTTGCGCAGCGTGCAGCAGAGGTCGGGGTCGGTCCTGTAGAGATCCGCGCCGTACTGCTCGTCCTGCTCCGCGACGGTCAGCGAGGTGCTGACGGTGCGCAGGTTGACCGGCAAGGTGGCCGCGACGGCGTCGCGGGTGCCGATGGTCTCGATGAAGTGGTACCCGGTGTCGAGGAAGACGACGTCGATCCCCGGAGCGACCGTCGAGGCGAGGTGCGCGAGCACGGCGTCACCCATCGACGAGGTGATCGCGAACCGGTCGCCGAACGTGGCGACGGCCCACTCGATGATCACCTCGGCGGGAGCGAGCTCGAGCTCGGCGCCGACGTGGGAGACCAGCTCGCGCAGCTCCTCAGGCGTACGTCCGGCGGTGTGGGTGCCCTTGAAGGCGCGGGCGGCCTGCGTGGACGCGCTCATGCCGCCCCTCCGCCCGCCCGGATCATCCCGGTCATCTTCACGGTGAAGCTGCGCAGGCACGAGCGGCACTCCCAGGCACCCGCACCCTCCTGGGGGAACAGGTTCTCGTCCCCGCAGTAGGGGCAGTGGAAGGGCTGTGCTCTCTCAGACATGGGCGCGCTCGCTCATCAGACCATCACCGGCTCCCCGCGCAGCAGGGCCTCGTCCGCACGGGCGACCCAGGCGGCGAACCGCTCGCCCTGGGTGCGGTCGGAGAGGTAGGCCGAGACGACGGCCGTGACGTAGGCGTCGAGCCCCGCGCTGGTCACCTTGTGCGCGCGCAGCTTGCGGCCGAAGTTGGCGCCGAGCGCGAGCCCGCCGCCCAGGTGCACCTGGAAGCCCTCGACCTGGTTGCCGTCGTCGTCCATGACGAGCTGGCCCTTGAGGCCGATGTCGGCGACCTGCGTGCGGGCGCAGGCGTTGGGGCAGCCGTTGACGTTGACCGAGATGTCGGTGTCGAGATCGGGGAACCGCTTCTCCAGCTCGGTCACCAGGCGCCGCGCGCGCTCCTTGGTGTCGACGATGGCGAGCTTGCAGAACTCGATGCCGGTGCACGCCATCGTCGAGCGCCGCCAGCTGCTCGGGCGCGCGGTGAGGCCGATCTTCTCGAGGTCGTCCGCGAAGGCGGCGGTGTCCTGGGCCGCGACGCCGATGACCACGAGCTTCTGGTACGCCGTGAGGCGCGCGCCGCGGGCGCCGTACGCGTCGACGAGGTTGCCGAGCGCGCTCAGCGTCGTGCCGTCGACGCGTCCGACGACGGGGGCGGCGCCGACGTAGAAAAGGCCGTCCTTCTGCTCGTGGATGCCGATGTGGTCTCCCTGCGTCACGGGCGTCTCGGGGGAGGGGTTGTCGACGAGCGAGCGGTGGAGGTACTCGTTCTCCAGCACCTCGCGGAACTTCTCCTTGCCCCAGTCGGCGAGCAGGAACTTCAGGCGCGCCTTGGAGCGCAGCCGCCGGTAGCCGTAGTCGCGGAAGATCCCCGCGACGCCCTCCCAGGCGTCGGCCACCTCGCCGAGTGGGATCCACACGCCGAGCTTGTGGGCGAGCATCGGGTTGGTGGACAGGCCGCCGCCGACCCAGAGGTCGAAGCCGGGGCCGTGCTCGGGGTGCACGGTGCCGACGAACGACACGTCGTTGACCTCGGGTGCCACGTCATGGCTCGGGTGCCCCGTGAGCGCGGTCTTGAACTTGCGCGGCAGGTTGGAGAAGTCCGGGTTGCCCAGCACCCGGCGCTTGATCTCGTCGAGCGCCTCGGTGCCGTCGATGATCTCGTCCTTCGCGATGCCGGCGACAGGGGAGCCGAGGAAGGGGCGCGGGCTGTCTCCGCACGCCTCGAGCGTGGTCAGGCCGACCGCCTCGAGCCGCTCCCAGATCGCCGGGACGCTCTCGATCTCGATCCAGTGGTACTGGATGTTGTTGCGGTCGGTGATGTCCGCGGTGTTGCGGGCGTACGCCGTCGACGTCTCGCCGAGCGCCCGGAGGGCGTCGCCGCTGAGGACCTGGCCGTCGGTGCGGACGCGCATCATGAAGAAGCGGTCGTCGAGCTCCTCCTCCTCGAGCTGCGCGGTCTTGCCGCCGTCGAAGCCGGGCGCGCGCTGGGTGTAGAGACCCATCCAGCGGAAGCGGCCGCGGAGGTCGGCCGGATCGATCGAGTCGAAGCCGCGTCGCGAGTAGGTGTGGAGGATGCGGTCCCGCACGTGGAGCGGGTCGTCGTCCTTCTTGGACTGCTCGTTCTTGTTGAGGGGCTCGGTGTAGCCGAGAGCCCACTGACCCTCCGCGCGCTTGGGTCGCGGGATGTCGGTGTCCTGGGCAGCCGTGGGCTGGAACCGGAGGTCGGGCATGATCAGGAAATTCCTGTTCGCTGAGGAGTGCCGCGCGCGTCGTTGAGCGCGGAAGGGACTACTGGGGGCGGCGGTTCAGCGATGCCAACAGGTCGCGCTGCCCACGCGCATGAGGTCGACGTGACGTCGAACCACAAGGTGTGCGTGGGTGGAAGCGGTGACCATGTCAAGAAGTCTCAGGGAGTGGACACCCGTTCCACAAGGCGAAATCTCGAATGTCGAGATACACGTCCACGATGTAAGACGGATGCGGGTGTCCAAGCGCGTGGGCGGCTCTCGCTGCGGCCCAGGTCACACCGGCGGTGGGTCCCTCGGGGGAGTCGTCGTCAGCTGGGTGTGGCGTACGCCGCGACTCCGGTGTCGATGAGCACGCAGGGCTCGTCGCCGACGGTCCATGCGTCGTGTCCAGGGTCGAGGTTCATGACGTCGCCGGGGCCGATGGTGATCTCCTCACCCGCGTCTGACCTGACGGTCATGTGTCCTGAGAGGCACAGGCCGGTGTGATGGACCTGGCAGGAGTCTGTGCCGGCGATCGGCTTGACGTCCTCGGACCATCGCCAGCCCGGCTCGAACACGCCGCGGCCGAGGGTGAAGTCGCCGAGGGTGACCACGTCCATGTGGCCGTGGTCCTGGAACGGGCGCCGTTCGTGGGGTGTGTCGATACCTTGCTTGTCGGACATGGGGTCCTCCTCCGGGAGGGTCGGTACTGCCACTGGTATGCCAGCCTTGCGTGGTCAGGCAGGCACTGCGGGGCGGATGTTCTGGTTGCCGGCGAACACGTTGCCGGGGTCGTACTCCGACTTGATCTGCGTCAGCCGCTCGTACTTCGCGGCACCGAACGCCGCCTTGATGCGCTCGTCTCCCTCGTTGCCGATGAAGTTGAGGTAGACGCCGCCGGTGGTGAAGGGGGCGTTCGCCTGTCGGTAGTCCCGCACCCAGGCGATGTTCGCGGCATCATCGGCCGGGTCCTCCCAGGTCGCGAAGGGGTGACTGACCCATCGCGCTGAGCGCTGGCTCATGGGCGTGGCGTCCGCGTCGACGCGCGCGAGGGCGCCACCCCACGGGAGCAACAGGTGCTGAGTCATCGGCGAGGCACGACGTGCGCCGGCGTCGAGGAACACGTCGAGGGCGTCATCGGGGAAGCTGTCGTGGTAGTCGGCGCTCCAGTACTGCCGGAACCCAGGCGGGTCGTCGATCATCGACTGGAGCTGCGCATAGGGCATGGGTCCGACCAGGTCGACCTCGGGAGACAGCTCGCGCATGACCTGGACCACGTCCGCGCCGGTGGCCTCGTCGCCGTTCCAGCAGACCGCGATCGCGATCAGGGGCTGGCCGTGCAAGTGCGCAGGGATGAACTCTTCCGGTGGGCCGCTGATGACCACCAGCGCGGTGCCGAGCTCCTCCGGAGCATCGTCGGCCCAGTCCCGGAAGGCCCGAGACACCTCGGGCCCACGATCGGCAGGCCAGGCCATGAGCCCCCCGGTGATCATCGGACCCACGGAGTGCAGCTGGAACTCGAGGGCGGTGACGACACCGAAGTTGCCACCCCCTCCCTTGCTGGCCCAGAGCAGCTCCTGGTGCTGGGTGTCGTCGGCGCGGATCTCTCGCCCATCGGCGGTCACCAGCTCGACGGCCAGGAGGTTGTCGCAGCTGAGACCGTGCTGACGTTCCAGCCAACCCGAGCCGCCGCCGAGGGTGAGTCCGGCGACGCCGGTGCTGGAGACCCGGCCGCCGGTCGTGGCCAGGCCGAACTCCTGCGCGGCTGCGTCGAACTCGGCCCAGGTGCACCCGCCCCCGACCCTCGCGCGTCGGGCCTTCGCGTCGATGGCGATGGCCTTCATGGGCCGGACGTCGATGACCAGTCCGTCGTCGTTGGTGGACTGCCCGGCCACGGAGTGGCCCCCCGAGCGTACGGCCACCGGGAGACGTTCGTCCGCGGCCCGATCCAGGGCTTCCCTGACATCTGCGGGTCCCTCGCATGCTGCGATGATCCGCGGTGACTTGTTGATCATCGCGTTGAACAGTGCGCGCCGTTCGTCGTACTCGGCGTCGCCGGATTGAATCCACTTCGTCATGCGCATGCCTTTGCCGGTCTTCCCTTCGGCCCAAGATCCTCCGGGGTGCGGACGATGACAAGGGGTCGCGCGCGCTGGTCTAACCCGCCCGGCGAGGTGGGACGGGCCAGACGGTGCAGCGTGCGATCCCTCTAGGCTGTCCGCCATGACGGACTCCCTCATCAGCAGTGCGTACTCCCAGGCCCTCGAGGTCATCGCGTCGGTCGAGCCCCGCATCGCCGAGGCGACCCGCCAGGAGCTCGCCGACCAGCGCGGTTCGCTCAAGCTGATCGCCTCGGAGAACTACGCCTCGCCGGCGGTCCTGATGACCATGGGCACCTGGTTCAGCGACAAGTACGCCGAGGGCACCGTCGGCCACCGGTTCTACGCCGGCTGCCAGAACGTCGACACCGTCGAGGCGCTCGCCGCCGAGCACGCCCGCGAGCTGTTCGGCGCGCCCTACGCCTACGTCCAGCCGCACTCCGGGATCGATGCCAACCTCGTCGCCTTCTGGTCGATCCTCGCCAACAGGGTCGAGACGCCCTACCTGCAGAAGATGCAGGCCAAGAACGTCAACGAGCTCACCGAGGCCGACTGGGAGACCCTGCGCCACGAGTTCGGCAACCAGCGCCTGCTCGGCATGTCGCTCGACGCCGGGGGCCACCTCACGCACGGGTTCCGTCCCAACATCAGCGGCAAGATGTTCCACCAGCAGCAGTACGGCACCGACCCGGAGACCGGGCTGCTCGACTACGACGCAGTTGCCGCCAAGGCACGCGAGTTCAAGCCGCTCGTGCTGGTCGCCGGCTACTCCGCCTACCCGCGCCGGGTGAACTTCGCCACGATGCGCGAGATCGCCGACGAGGTCGGCGCGGTGCTGATGGTCGACATGGCGCACTTCGCCGGGCTGGTCGCGGGCAAGGTCTTCACCGGCGACGAGGACCCGGTGCCGCACGCCCACATCACCACGACGACCACGCACAAGTCGTTGCGCGGCCCGCGCGGCGGCATGGTGCTGGCCCAGGAGGAGTTCGCGGCCGACGTCGACCGCGGCTGCCCGATGGTGCTCGGTGGCCCGCTGTCGCACGTCATGGCCGCCAAGGCAGTGGCCTTCGCCGAGGCGCGCCAGCCGTCCTTCCAGACCTACGCCCAGAAGGTCGCCGACAACGCCAAGTCCCTGGCCGAGGGCTTCCTGACGCGAGGCGCGAACCTCGTCACCGGCGGCACGGACAACCACATCGTCCTGCTCGACGTGTCCAGCTTCGGGCTCACCGGCCGGCAGGCCGAGTCCGCCCTGCTCGACGCCGGTGTGGTCACCAACCGCAACTCGGTGCCGGCCGACCCCAACGGCGCGTGGTACACCTCCGGCGTCCGGCTCGGCACCCCCGCGCTCACCACCCGTGGCTTCGGCCACGACGAGTTCGACACGGTCGCCGAGCTGATCGTCGAGGTGCTCGGCAACACCCGGGCCGGGACGACCAAGGCCGGCGGTCCCAGCAAGGCGTCGTACGTCCTGGGCGACGGGGTCGCCGACCGGGTCACGTCGCGCTCGGCCGAGATGCTCGACAAGCACCCGCTCTACCCCGGTCTCGTCCTCGGCTGAGCCACCTCCACGCGGACGCGCCGGGTCAGGTCGGGTCAGGTCAGGGAGGCGTAGAGGTCGAGCGTGCGGGCCGCGATGGCGTCCCAGCTGAAGGACTCCTCGGCCCGGCGGCGGCCGGCGGCGCCGTACACCCGGGCGCGGTCGGGGTCGCTGACGGCGTCGGTGAGGGCGGCGGCGAGGTCGGCGACGTACGTCTCGGGGTCGAGGGGTGTGCCGGTGCCGTCGGTGGCCTGGTCGATCGGGACGAGCCAGCCGGTCTCACCGTGGACGACGACCTCGGGGATGCCGCCGGTGGCCGTCGCGACGACGGCGGTCTCGCAGGCCATCGCCTCGAGGTTCACGATGCCGAGCGGCTCGTAGATCGACGGGCAGGCGAAGACGGTCGCAGCGGTCAGCAGCGTGACGACGTCGGGCCGCGGCAGCATCTCGGCGATCCAGACGACGCCCGAGCGACTCGCGGCGAGCTCCGCGACGAGCCCGCTCACCTCGGCCGAGATCTCCGGGGTGTCGGGTGCGCCGGCACACAGCACCAGCTGCACCTCCGGCGGCAGCGCCGCGGCCGCGCGGAGGAAGAGGGGCAGGCCCTTCTGCCGGGTGATCCGGCCGACGAAGATCACGGTCGGCCGGTCGGGGTCCACGCCGAGCTCGCGCACGCGGTCGGGGTTGTCGATGGGCGCCCACTGGGTCGTGTCGATGCCGTTGTGCACGACGTGCACGCGACCCGGGTCGACCGCGGGATAGCTGCGCAGCACGTCGTCGCGCATCGCCGCGCTGACGGCCACGATCCCCGCAGCACCTTCGTACGCCGTCTTCTCCGCCCAGCTGGACAGGGCGTAGCCGCCGCCGAGCTGCTCGGCCTTCCACGGTCGCATCGGCTCGAGGGAGTGGGCGCTGACGACGTGCGGGATGCCGTGCATGAGCGAAGCGAGGTGGCCGGCCATGTTGGCGTACCAGGTGTGCGAGTGCACGAGGTCGGCACCGGCGCAGTCGTCGACCATCGCCAGGTCGACGCCGAGCGTGCGGATCGCGGCGTTGGCGTCCGCGAGCGACGCGGGCTCGGCGTACGCCGTCGTGCCGGGCTCGGATCGTGGCGCGCCGAAACAGCGCACCCGTGCGTCGACGTCGGGCAGGACCCGCAGTGCGCGGACCAGCTCGGCGACGTGCACGCCGGCCCCTCCGTAGACCTCGGGCGGGTACTCCTTGCTGAGGACGTCGATGCGCATAAGTCGAAGGTAGTGCCCGCAGGTGGTCGACCGCGCCTCCGTCGACGGCTAGTTTCGACGTATGGCCATCACGCCCCCGCGCAAGAAGGTCCTCGCAGTCGTCCTGGCCGGCGGTGAGGGCAAGCGACTGATGCCGCTCACGGCCGACCGGGCCAAACCGGCGGTGCCGTTCGGAGGGATCTACCGCCTGATCGACTTCGCGCTGTCCAACGTCGTGAACTCCGGCTACCTCAAGGTCGTCGTGCTCACGCAGTACAAGTCGCACAGCCTCGACCGCCACGTCACCACGACGTGGCGGATGTCGAACCTGCTGGGCAACTACGTCACTCCGGTGCCGGCGCAGCAGCGGGTCGGGAAGCGGTGGTACCTCGGCAGCGCGGACGCGATCTTCCAGTCGCTCAACCTGCTCACCGACGAGCGACCCGACATCGTCGTGGTGGTGGGCGCCGACCACGTCTACCGGATGGACTTCTCGCAGATGGTCGCCGACCACGTCGAGTCCGGCGCCGGTTGCACGGTCGCGGCGATCCGCCAGCCGATCAGCCTCGCCGACCAGTTCGGCGTGATCGACGTCGACCCCACCGCTCCGCAGAAGATCCGCGCCTTCCTCGAGAAGCCCACCGACCCCGTCGGCCTGCCCGACTCGCCCGACGAGGTGCTGGCGAGCATGGGCAACTACGTCTTCACCGCCGACGCCCTGGTCGACGCCGTCACCCGCGACGCGGACCGCGAGCAGTCCAAGCACGACATGGGCGGCGACATCGTGCCGTGGTTCGTCGACAAGGCGGAGTCCGCCGTCTACGACTACAAGGACAACGAGGTCCCGGGGTCGACCGATCGCGACCGCGGCTACTGGCGCGACGTCGGCACCATGCGCTCCTACTACGACGCCCACAAGGACCTCGTCTCGCCGCTGCCGGTCTTCAACCTCTACAACAACGCGTGGCCGATCTACACCAGCTACGGCCCCCACCCGCCCGCCAAGCTCGTCGAGGGGGCGAGCGGTGCCGGGGTGTCGACCTACAACTCGATCCTCTCGCCCGGAGTCGTGGTGAGCGGGGGCCTGGTGAACCAGTCCGTGCTCTCCCCGGCGGTGTGGGTCAAGGACGGCGCCGAGGTGTCCGACTCGGTGCTG
This sequence comes from uncultured Actinomycetota bacterium, assembly GCA_963791365.1. GTDB lineage: Bacteria > Actinomycetota > Actinomycetes > Propionibacteriales > Nocardioidaceae > Nocardioides. The sequence continues at coordinate 213,828 of CAWBSG010000011.1, forward strand.
ATGGACGGCGTGCAGATCGGTGAGGGCGCCGTGGTGCGCAACGCGATCCTCGACAAGGGCGTCATCGTGCCGCCCGGCGCCCGCATCGGCGTCGACCAGGAGGAGGACCGCGCCCGCGGCTTCGTGGTGGACGAGGGCCTGACCGTGCTGGCCAAGCAGCAGAAGGTCACCGAGGCCTAGGGATCCAACGCCTGGCGCTGCTCGGCCAGGAACGCCCGCTCGACGTCGTTGCCGCACGCCGCGATCGCCTGGTCGTACGCCGCCCGCGCGGCGTGCGTGTCACCGGAGCGGGCCAGCAGCTCGGCGCGGACCGCGGCGGGTCGGTGGCTGGAGGGGATCTCCAGCCCCTCGAGGGCCGCGAGGCCCGCCGTGGCGCCCCGGTCCTCGGCGACGGCGACCGCGCGCGCCAACCGGGCGGACGGCGACGGGTTCACCTGCAGCAGCAGGTCGTAGAGCCCGACGATGCGGTCCCACCGGGTGTCGTCGGCGCTCGGAGCGGTGGCGTGCTCGGCAGCGATCCGGGCCTGGAGGGCGTACGACGCGGCGAGCGGGGTGATCGGACCGGTCAACGTCGGTGCCGCAAGCAGCCGGATCCCCTCGGCGATCTCGTCGTGGTGCCAGCGGCTGCGCGTCTGGTCGGCGAGCAGCACCAGCCGCCCGTCGCTGACGCGGGCGTCGCGCCGGGAGTGCTGGAGCAGCATGAGCGCCAGCAACGCGACCAGCGCGGGCTCGTCGGGTCGCAGCCCGAGCACGATGCGGACGAGCCGTACGGCGTCGCCCGCGAGGTCGGCGCGCAGCAGGTCGGGCCCGGTGCCGGGGGCGTACCCGGCGGTGAACGCGAGGTACGCCGTCTGCGCCACGATGTCGAGGCGCTCGGGCAGGGCGGAGGAGTCCGGCACGGCGAACGGGATGCCGGCGCCGACGATGCGCTTCTTGGCGCGGGTGAGGCGGGCAGCCATGGTCGGCTCGGGCACCAGGAACAGCCGTGCGATGTCGGTCGTGGGCACCCCGAGCACGAGCCGCAGGCTCAACGCCGAGGCCGCCTCGGGGGCGAGCGCGGGGTGCGCGCACATCAGCACCAGCCGGAGGACGTCGTCCTCGACGAGGCTGCCGCCGTCCGCCATGGTGCGTGCCCCCTCCTGCTGGTGCTCGGCGTCGGTCAGGAGCATCGGCAGCTTGCGTCGGGCCACGCCCTCGGTGCGCAGCCGGTCGATCACCCGGCGCCGGGCCGCGGTCATCAACCAGCCGGCCGGATTGTCGGGCGTCCCGTCGACCGGCCAGGTCCGGCTCGCCGCCTCGACGGCGTCGCCCAGGGCGTCCTCGACGAGGTCGAGTCGGCGGAACTGCGACAGGAGCATGGCCACCAGGCGGGCCCACTCCTGGCGCACCACCTCGTCGAGGGCGGGAGCGGACTGCTGGCTCAGAGCGCCACGTCGATCGTCGGGTGGATCTGGATGTCGTAGCGCGGGAGCGCGCGCAGCAGGTCGACGACGACGTCGAGGTCGGGGGCCTCGAGCAGGTAGAACCCGCCCATGCCCTCGATCACCTCGGCGTAGGGGCCGTCGGTCAGCGCCACCGTGCCCTCGGCCGACGTCCGCATCACCGTGGCGTCGCGTGAGTCGCTCAGCGCTTCGCCGGCGATCAGCTCGACACCCTCACGGTCCCGGCAGGCGGCGTCGAACGCACCGAACTTCGCCATCGAGGCTGCCTGCTCGTCCTCGGTCTGGTCGGGCCAGGGCTGCTCCGCCCCGTCGCCGATGAGCAGCACCAGGAACTTCATGCCGACCCCTCGCCCGTGATCGTGCGGCGCACCTCGACGGCGTCGCCGGTCGCGGACAGGATCGTGCACACGTCCATCAGGTCGTCGAGGTCGTCGGTGCGGACCTCGTAGTAGCCGCCGAGCTGCTCGGCGCTCTCGGTGTACGGGCCGTCGGTGACGGTGTCGGAGTGGGGAGCGAGCGACTTCGCCTCGGACGCACGCGGCAGCTCGGCGCCGCCGATGATGGTGTGACCGCGTCGCTCGAGCTCCGCGGTGAAGCGGCCGTGCACGTCGTAGGTCGCCTTCTTCTCCTCGTCCGGCGTGTCCCACCACGCCTCGGTGTCGCCCAGCAGCAGCACGATGTAGTCGGTCATCTGGCCGGTCATGTCGGTCTCCTCACTCCGCCATCCGGCGGAACTCGATGTGCTCTCCCCGCGCGGCGAAGCGCGCGCAGGCGGATCTCAGGTCGGGCTCGTCCTCACTGTCGATCAGGTAGAACCCGACGACCTGCTCGGTCGTCTCGGAGAACGGCCCGTCCGTCACCAGGGCCACGCCGGCGTCATCCGGACGCATCGAGGTGGCCCGGTCCGACGGCTCCAGGGGGCCTCCGGTGACGATGGTGTGTCCACCCGCCTCCAGGTCGCGCTGGAACTGCCCGTGCGAGGCGTGACCCTTGTCGTGCTCTTCTGGCGGCAGGTCCGCCCACTCGGCCTCGGGTGCGGGCAACAGGATCAGGTAGCGGCTCATGCTCGGTCGAGCTCCTTGGGGTCTCACGGGCCGCAGGGCTGCGACCTCATCACTCTGACGGACCGAGCCTGCCCGAATCGACAGCGCGCGCACACCTTTCTCGACGGGAGCTGCGCGACCCACCAAGATGGGCGCATGGCCACCCACGAGAGAGCCGGACAGCCCGCCCGCACCGAGGACCTGGTGGACGTCTCCCACCTCGTCACCGCCTACTTCGACCTCGAGCCGGATCCGGACGACGTGTCGCAGCAGGTCGCGTTCGGCACCAGCGGACACCGCGGCACCTCGCTGAACACGTCGTTCAACGAGGTGCACATCGCCGCCACCACCCAGGCGATCTGCGACTACCGCAGGGAGCAGGGCTACGACGGACCACTCTTCATGGGCCGCGACACCCACGCCCTCTCCGAGCCCGCGTGGGCCACCGCGCTGGAGGTGCTCGTCGCCAACGACGTGACCGTGCTCGTCGACGACCGCGACGGGTTCACGCCCACTCCCGCGGTCAGCCACGCGATCCTCCGCGTCAACCAGGGGCGTACGACGGGCGCGGGGCTCGCCGACGGCATCGTGGTGACGCCGTCGCACAACCCGCCGCAGGACGGCGGCTTCAAGTACAACCCGCCGCACGGCGGTCCGGCCGACTCCGACGCGACCAGCGTGATCGCCGCCCGCGCCAACGAGCTGATCCGCGGCAACATCGAGGGCGTGCGCCGGGTGACCTTCGCGAAGGCACGCGCCGCCGCCGGGTCCTACGACTTCATGGGCTCCTACGTCGACGACCTGCCGCAGGTGCTCGACCTCGACGCGATCCGCGACGCGGGCTTCCGCATCGGTGCCGACCCGCTCGGTGGCGCGAGCGTGGACTACTGGGGCGAGATCGCCGACCGGCACCGGCTCGACCTGTCCGTGGTGAACCCGCTGGTCGACCCCACGTGGCGCTTCATGACGCTCGACTGGGACGGCAAGATCCGGATGGACTGCTCCTCGCCGCACGCGATGGCCTCGCTGGTGTCCCGCAAGGACGAGTACGCCATCGCGACCGGCAACGACGCCGACGCCGACCGGCACGGCATCGTCACCCCCGACGGCGGCCTGATGAACCCCAACCACTTCCTCGCCGTCGCCATCGGGTACCTCTTCGGCGGGGCCCGACCGGGCTGGCCGGACTCGGCGCGCATCGGCAAGACCCTCGTGTCGAGCTCGATGATCGACCGGGTGGCCGCGTCGATCGGCAAGCCGCTGGTCGAGGTGCCGGTGGGCTTCAAGTGGTTCGTGCCCGGGCTGATGGACGGCTCGTTCGGCTTCGGCGGCGAGGAGTCGGCCGGGGCGTCGTTCCTGCGTCGCGACGGCTCGTCCTGGACCACCGACAAGGACGGCATCCTGCTGGCCCTGCTCGCCAGCGAGATCCTGGGCGCCACGGGCCGCACGCCCAGCGAGCACTACGCCGAGCTGGTCGCGCAGCACGGCGACCCGGCGTACGCCCGCATCGACGCACCGGCGAACCGCGAGGAGAAGGCCAAGCTCGGGGCGCTCGCCCCCGACGACGTCAGCGCGACGTCGCTGGCGGGGGAGGAGATCACCGGCAAGCTCACCGAGGCGCCGGGCAACGGCGCGAGGATCGGCGGGCTCAAGGTCACCACCGAGTCGGCGTGGTTCGCCGCGCGACCGAGCGGCACCGAGGACGTCTACAAGATCTACGCGGAGTCGTTCCGCGGGGCCGAGCACCTCGCCCAGGTGCAGGACGAGGCGCGGGAGGTCGTCAGTACGGCTTTGCGCTGAGGAAGTGGTGCTCGCCGCGTCCCTGGGTCGGGACGGTGACCGGCCCCGCCTGGATCGGTCCGTGGCTGCCGGCGCCGTGCGAGCGGGCGCCGTCCACGAGGTCGTCCTCCATCTGCGCCCGCGAGAACGTCACCGCGGCCACCTGGTCGAGCCGCACCAGCGACTGGCTGCCCCGGCCGTCGTCGAGGACGGCTCCCAGACCGTCGCAGCCGAGCACGTGGCCGGTGAGCCAGCTGTTCTGGACGAGCACCTTCACCTCCGCGCCGGTGTCCTCGGCCCGCCGGAGCAGCGTCCCGACGCTGAACATCGTGCTGGACATCTTCGTCATGGCGTGACCCCCACAGGTACGAGTGAACGCACCCCCCACAGGTGCCGTGAGGTGAAGGTACGTCCGCGGTGCGACAGCGAATGGGCGATGAGCCGAGGGTGACGGAGTCCTTCGGGAAAACTTGATGATTCGCGAGGCTTCACGCGAGGACTGGTGTGGACCGGTCAGCCGCCGACGGGACCGGCCTCGATGGGGTCGCGTCGCTGAGCGCCCCGGGCGTGAGCATCGGTCGGGTCCTCCGCATCGTCGATGTCGGCGCGGGAGAAGCTCACCGCGAGGATGGAGTCCAGGCGCACCAGCACCTGGTGGCCGTTGCCGTCGTCGAGGACCACCCCGAGTCCGTCCGCCCCGATGATGTGCCCGTCGAGCCAGGTGTTCTGGACGAGGACGCGCACCGGCGCGGCAGCGTCCTGAGCGTGCCTGAGCAGGGTGCCGACGGTGAACATGGTGCTGGAGCGGCTGGCCAAGGTGTCCTCCTCGCGTGGAGGCAACCGTAATGTCCAGACCGCCCCGGCGCAGGCTGTCCGTCAGGAAACGCCTGGACCGATCACGCCTGAGGGGTCGCCCGGTCCACGATCGCGCGCAGGGACCCGCTGGTGAGCATCCCGAACGTGCCGCCGTACGACGTCCCGAACCGGCTGCCGCAGAAGGCGTCGGCCACCTCCGCCGGCGCGAAGCGCACGAGCAGCGAGCCCTGGAGGCACGCGGCCATCCGGCCCGCGAGCAGCCGGGCGCCGGACTCGAGCGCACCCGTGTCACCGAGGAGCGCCAGGGTGTCGTCGACGGCCCGGTCCAGGCGGGAGTCCGCGCCGCGGGCGGCGCCGACCTCGGTGATCCACGCCTGCAGCACCTCGGGCTCGCGGCCGAGGGCACGCAGCACGTCGAGCGCGTTGACGTTGCCCGAACCCTCCCAGATCGAGTTGAGCGGCGACTCGCGGAACATCAGCGGCAGGCCGGACTCCTCGACGTAGCCGTTGCCGCCGAGGCACTCGAGCGCCTCGGCCACCATCGCGGGCGTGCGCTTGCAGACCCAGAACTTCGCCAGGGGGAGCGCGATCCGCCGCAGCGCCACCTCGTGGGCGTCGCCCGGCAGGTCGACCGCTGCGGCCAGCCGCATCGCCAGCGCGGTGGCCGCCTCGGACTCGACCGCGAGGTCGGCGACGACGTTCTGCATCAGCGGCTTGTCGACCAGCAGTGAGCCGAAGGCCGAGCGGTGCGTGACGTGCCAGGCCGCCTCGGCCAGCGCGTGCCGCATCAGCGCCGCCGAGCCGAGCACGCAGTCGAGGCGCGTCGCGGCGACCATCTCGATGATCGTGCGCACGCCCCGGCCCTCGTCGCCCAGCCTCTGGGCGAGCGTGCCGTCGAGCTCGAGCTCGCTGGAGGCGTTGGACCGGTTGCCGAGCTTGTCCTTGAGGCGCACCACGTCGATCCGGTTGCGGGTGCCGTCGGCCAGGACGCGGGGCACCACGAAGCACGTCAGCGCCTGCTCCCGGGGGCCGCCCTCGGCCTGGGCGAGCACGAGGAACACGTCGTTCATCGGCGCCGAGGTGAACCACTTGTGCCCGTGCAGGGTGTACCAGCCGTCCTCTGCCGTCGGCACGGCCCGCGTCTGGTTGGCCCGCACGTCCGAGCCGCCCTGCTTCTCGGTCATCCCCATGCCGGCCAGCGCGCCCGTCTTGGTGGACCTCGCGCGGACGCCCGGGTCGTAGGACCGTGCCGCCAGCAGCGGGGTCCACTCCTTGGCGATCGCGTCGTCGGCCCGCAGCGCCGGCACGGCGGCGTACGTCATCGAGATCGGACAGCCGTGCCCGGGCTCGGTCTGTGACCAGGCGAAGAAGCCGGCCGCCCTCCGGAGGTGCGCGACGGTGTCGCCGCCCTCCTGCTGCTCCCACGGCGCCGCCTGCAGCCCGTGGCCCACCGCGCGCTCCATCAGCCAGTGCCACGACGGGTGGAACTCGACCTCGTCGACGCGGTTGCCCCAGCGGTCGTACGTCGACAGCTCGGGGTGGTGGCGGTTGGCGAGCATCCCGTGCTCGCGCGCCTCCGCGGTGCCGGCCTCGGCGCCGAGCGGGAGCAGCTCGTCGACGAGGTCCGCCGACCCGTGGCGGGTGACCGCCTCGGTCAGCGCGACGTCGGACGTGACGACGTTGTGGCCCACCAGGGCGGGCGCCTGGTTGGTGGCCGTGCGGGGATCGCTCATGGCCTCCACCGTAAGGCGTGGGAAGCGGCTCGTGGGTGGGCGCTCGACTAGCGTTGCGGCATGGTCGAGGCGCGCGAGGAGAACCCTGCCCCGCGCCGGTTCGAGGAGATCGCCCGCCGGTGGCGGAAGCACCTGTGGCGGGTGATCGTGACGACCGTCGGATCGTGCCTCCGCAACCGGGTCACCGGTCTGGCCGCGGAGGCCGCGTTCTTCGCCGTGCTGTCGGTGCCGCCGCTGGTGTTCGCGCTCGCGGGCGCGGTCGGCTTCGTCAGCGACAGCTTCAGCGACACGCAGGTCGACGACATCCGCAGCGCCGTGCTCGAGGTGTCGCGCCAGGCCCTCACCGAGCGCGCCGTCAACACCATCATCCGCCCGACCATCGACACCGTGCTCGAGGGCGGTCGCTACGACGTGATCTCGATCGGCTTCATCCTCGCGCTGTGGTCGGGCTCGCGCGCGCTCAACGTCTTCGTCGACACCATCACGATCATGCACGGGCTCGGCGGGCACCGCGGGATCGTCGCCACGCGCGCGCTGTCCTTCGTCCTCTACGTCCTGGCCATGGTCACCGGCGCGCTGAGCATCCCGCTCGTCGTCGCGGGGCCGAACCTGGTCGACCGGGTGCTGCCGGACCGGCTGGACTTCGTCAACAGCCTCTACTGGCCGCTGGTCCTCGCACTCTGCATCTGCTTCCTCGCCACGCTCTACCACGTGTCGGTGCCGGTGCGGACGAAGTGGACCTTCAACCTCCCCGGCGCGACGTTCTCGCTGTTCTGCTGGGTCGCGGGGTCGTACGTGCTGCGCTGGGTGCTGACGGTCACCGCGGCCGAGTCGAGGTCCATCTACGGGCCGCTCGCCGCACCCATCGCCGTACTGCTGTGGCTCTACCTCCTGGCCCTCGCCGTGCTGATCGGCGCGGCCGTCAACGCCGCCTTCGACACCGTCTTCCCGCAGAAGGACACGACGCGCGCCCGACTCGAGCTCGTGCAGCGTCTGCGGGAGCGGATCAGCGTGCGAGACTCCTGACCGTGTCGACGTTCAGCCACCAGCCCAGCGTGGGCCGGGTGTCCCTCCCGGAGCGCAACCGCTCACCGTGGTGGGAGCTGGGGCGGCGGCTGCTGATGGCACTCTCGATCCTCGTCGGCACGGTGCTCCTGGTCTACTTCGACCGTGAGGGATACGTCGACGGCAACGACCCGAACAACGAGATCAGCCTGCTCGACGCGTTCTACTACACGACGGTCACCCTCAGCACGACCGGCTACGGCGACATCGCGCCGTGGTCCCAACAGGCCCGGCTGGTCAACGCGCTGGTCATCACGCCGGCGCGCATCGCGTTCCTGGTCCTGCTGATCGGCACCACCCTGGAGGTCCTCGCCTCCCAGGGACGCGAGATGTTCCGGGTCTCCCGGTGGAGGAAGAAGATGGATGAGCACGTCGTCGTCGTGGGCTACGGCACCAAGGGCCGCAGCGCGATCGAGACGCTGGTGAACAACGGCTACGACCGCGAGGCCATCACGGTGGTGGATCCGAGCCCGGTGGCGGTCGCCGACGGAAACCGGGACCGGCTCGTGGTGATCGCCGGCGACGCCACCCGTCGCGGCGTGCTGCGCCAGGCCGAGGTGGAGAAGGCCACGCACGTCATCATCACCACCGACCGTGACGACTCCAACGTCCTGGTCACCCTGACCGTCCGACAGCTCAACCCGGACGCGTGGATCGTCGCCGCGGTCCGCGAGCACGAGAACGTGCCCCTCATGCGCCAGTCCGGCGCCAACTCCGTGATCACGTCCTCCGACGCGGTCGGACGCCTGCTCGGACTCTCCTCGATGTCGCCCGAGCTGGGCTCGGTGATGGAGGACCTGATGACCTACGGCGAGGGCCTCGAGGTCGCCGAGCGCGACCTGCTGGTCAACGAGGTCGGCAAGCAGCCGCAGTCGCTGCCGGACCAGGTGATCGCCGTCGTGCGCGACGAGAAGGTCTACCGCTACTTCGACCCGGTGGTCTCCCTCCTCGCCCGCGGCGACCGCCTCATCGTCGTACGCCCCGCGAAGGAGCTGCCGTGGGCGCCTCGGCCCGGCACGCACGGCGAGGACCTCGCGGCCGAGGACGACTAGGGCGTGCCCTGTTGATCGCCTCGCACGCCCACCGGTTCGTCTTCGTCAAGACCCGCAAGACGGCCGGCACCAGCCTCGAGATCGCACTGTCGCGCCACTGCGGCCCCGACGACATCGTCACCCGGATCACCCCGGCCGACGAAGAGCTGCGCGCCGCCGCCGGAGGAGTGCCCCCGCAGAACGACGTGACCTCGCCCAGCTCGTACGCCCACATGGGCGCGCGCCGCGTCATCGAGGTGATCGGCCGCGAGACGTGGGACGACTACTTCACCTTCGCCGTCGAGCGGAACCCGTTCGACGTGGTGGCGTCGTCCTGGCGCTACAGCGCCCGCAAGCCGAGCTTCACCAAGACCTTCGCCGAGTTCGTCCGCACGCCGCGCCGCCTCGACCGCCTCGCCCTCAACGAGCGGCTCTACCGGATGGGCGGCGAGGTGGTCGTCGACGAGGTCTACCGCTACGAGGAGCTTCCCGCGGCGGTCGCGGACATCTCGTCACGGCTCGGGATCGACCTCGACCTCCCCCACGCGAAGCAGGGGAGCGGCCCCCACTACCGCGAGCTCTACGGTCCCGGTGACGCCGAGATCGTGGCGGCCCGTTTCGCGCGGACGATCCGGGAGTTCGGCTACGAGTTCTGAGCAATCCCGCCTCGGGCCCTCCTGCAGTCGGGGATGGGGAACACTGGGACGATGGACGTCGACATCGAGGTCAGGGCCGTGCTTCCGTTCCCGCGCGAGGCGGTCGCGGCGTACGCAGGCGATCCGAGCCACGCGCCCGAGTGGTACGCCAACATCGACTCGGTGCGCTGGCGGACCAGCCCCCCGTTGGCCGTCGGGTCGCGGATGGACTTCGAGGCCAGGTTCCTCGGACGACGGCTCGCCTACACCTACGAGGTGGTCGAGCTGGTGCCGGGCGAGCGCCTGGTGATGCGCACCAGCGACGGGCCGTTCCCGATGGAGACGACCTACACCTGGAGCACGGTGCCGGAGGGTACGACGATGACGCTGCGCAACCGGGGGAACCCGAGCGGCTTCGCGAAGGTCGCGGCGCCGGTGCTGCGCAGAGCCATGAAGGCAGCGATGACCAAGGACCTGGCTCGTCTCGCCACGCGTCTCGAGCGGGCCGACGACAAGGAGACCCCATGACCGATGCACCGTCCCGCTCCGACCGCCCGACCGGCCCCGCCACGCAGGGACGGCCGAGTGTGCTCGTCTTCGACGTCAACGAGACCTTGTCCGACATGGCACCGCTCTCAGCGCGCTTCGACGACCTCGGTGCCCCCGAACATCTCGCGAAGACGTGGTTCGCCGAGCTGTTGCGCGACGGGTTCGCGCTGACGGTCGCCGGGGACCTCGAGTCGTTCGCCGCGCTGGGCGCCGAGGCGTTGCGGGTCCGGCTGAGCGGCCAGTCCCTCGACCGTCCGCTCGAGGAGGCGGTCGACCACGTCATGCAGGGATTCTCCGAGCTCGAGGTGCACCCGGACGTCGTCGACGGTGTCCGCGCCCTGAGCGACCTCGGGATCCGGCTGGTGACCCTGAGCAACGGCTCCACCGGCGTCGCCGAGGCCCTCCTGCAGCGAGCCGGGGTGCGTGACCGGTTCGAGCGGCTGCTCACGGTCGAGGACGCGGGTGCCTGGAAGCCGGCCCGCGGGGCGTACACCTACGCCCTGGAGGAGTGCGGCGTGGAGGCGACGGACGCCATGCTCGTCGCGGTGCACCCCTGGGACATCGACGGCGCGCGACGCGCGGGCCTGGCCACCGCCTGGATCGACCGGGCGTCGGGGCGCTACCCGTCGTACTTCGCGGCGGCGGACCTGGAGGCAGCGTCGTTGGTGGAGCTCGCCGAGACGCTGGGATGACGTCGGCGGCGGGTCGGTGCTCAGCGAGAGACCAGGCGGGTCTCTGGCTGGAAGGCGGCCCACGCGAACCAGAACGTGTCGAGGTGCGCGACCGCCGTGAGCTGTTCGCCGGCGAGCGGCCCGCTCTCGGCGCGGCCGAAGAGGTTCCACACTGACCCGGTCTGCCGGTCCCGGAACGTGGCATCGCCGGCTGGCGTGAAGTCCAGGGCCTTCCCGCGGGCCTTCGCGGCGAAGGCGGCGACCGACCCGATCTCCGCGCCGTCGGGGATCAGCTGGGTGTCCAGGGCCGAGACCTGGCCGGGTGCGTGCCAGAGCACGACACGGTCGGAACCGACGTCGACGTGCTGGACGCCTCGGTCCGCGAGCACCTCCCGGGACACGGCGATCGCGTCCTTGCCCTCACCGACGCCGACCACGCGCGCCTTGACGGGCAGGCGGGAGTCCGGGTCGGTCGGGAGCGCGAAGAGCGGCTCGGAGTCCGGGTCGTCGTAGCCGACGTAGGGGTTGGTGAGGTAGTCGCGGTCGTGTCCCGTCGACCTGCTGAGGACACGTGCGTCCGGATGCTCCTCGCGGAACTGCCGCCAGCCGACCGCTCCGACCGGGATGCTCTCGAGCTGAGTCCCGGTGAGCGCGCCGACGGACGCCCGGCCGGTCAGCTGGGGCCACAGTGACTCGGTGAGCCGGTCGTACATCACGAGGTTGTCGGCGTAGAGCTTGCCGGAGACCTTGAACGTGGTCGTCTCGCCCGCGACGGTGCGCTCGAAGGCGACTCCGGAGTTGCACAGGGGGCAGTAGGTCACCGCGACGGGGACGCCCGCGAGCCGGTCGTTGACGATCTCGTGCCACATCATGATGCGGATCGGATAGGCCTTGGTCCTCCCGTCGATCGTCAGCGAGAGCACGGGCTCGTCGTCGTCGAGCCAGGTGACCTCGGACACCGGCTGGAAGAGGGGGTAGTCGATGGACGGGATGCCGTTCGGCGGGGGCCCGCCCGGGAGCAGGTCGTCGAGGTCGATCAGGGGATCGGGGAAGTCCGGGTGCGCTGGGTCGTCGAGCGCGGACGGCACCTCATCGCCGGCGGCGGTGGGTCGGTGGGTGTCGTCGACCTCGGCCGGCGGTGTCCGTGGCTCGTCGCGGTCGACCCGGGTGTCGGACGAGCAGGCGCCCAGCACCAGCGCCAACGCTCCGGCCACGGCCAGACGTCCCGGGACGGCGAAGGCGCGCCGACGGACGGCGGCGCGCATCGGCGCCGACGGCGACGACGAGCAGCCCCTCGGACATCAGCCCGCCAGGTCCGCGACGAGGGCCGCCAGCTCTGCGTCGTCGAGGTAGCCGGACGCCTGCTCGGTCCCTGTCTCGTCAAGGACGAGATAGGTGCTCTGTGCGGTCACGCCGAGCTGACGCCACACCGCGCCGTCCGGGTCGGACAGCAGGGTGACGTCGGGGGACACCTCCGCGGCAAAGCCCTGGATGGCCTCCTGCTCGTCCAGCGATCCGACGCCCACGACGTTGACCTCGTCGCCGTAGGCCGCGGCGAGCTCACCCACGCCGGAGATCTGGGCCCGACAGGTGGGACACCACGGTGCCCAGAACCAGAAGACGGTCGGCCTGCCCGCCAGCGTGGTGCCGTCGAACGGCTCGCCATCGACGGTCTCGGAGGCAAAGTCGAGCACGGCGGGCGTGGACGTCGTCGACGCGCCGGTCGACGCGCCCGTCGAGTCGTCGGCCGTGGAGGTCTCGCCGCCGGTGCCGCATCCGGACGCGACCAGCACGACGGCTGCCAGCAGTCCGGCCAGGCGCCGGCCGGCCGCGGGCCCGGGGTAGGACCACGCCGCGCCGTTCCACACTGCCTTCATGCTGACCTCGCTGCTGATGTGTCGTCAGGGTGACATGGGAACCCGGTAGGGGATCGGGTGGCTTCCAGCTCGGGAGGGAAGGGCCACGTGACACTGTCCACACGGTGACGCGGAAGGGTGCCCCGTCGCGATCGGGTTGCCTCAGGGACAGCCGATCCCGATCCTCTCGGAGGAGACATGCCCCGCATTCCCGTCCACACCACGGACAGCGCACCCGAGGCCAGCCGCGACGCCCTCAAGCAGCTCGAGGCGAAGTACGGCACGGTGCTCAACATTCATGGCGAGATGGCGCACTCGCCCGCCGTCCTGCACTCCTACGTGGCCCTGCAGGACGTCATCCGCGAGCACGCGCTGCTCGACGCCCGCGTCCGCGAGGCGATCGCACTGGCGGTGGGCAACCAGGACGAGTGCACCTACTGCCAGTCCGCGCACACCGGAGGAGGCAAGGCGGCGGGCCTCGGCGACGACGAGATGATTGCCATCCGTCGCGGCGAGGCAGCCTTCGATCCTGCCCTCGACGCGCTGCTCGACCTGGCGCGTGAGTACACCGCGAAGGTCGGCAACACCAGCGATGCCGCGTGGCAGGCCGCGTTGGACGCAGGGTGGAGCGAGGAGCAGCTGACCGAGCTCTCGGCCCACGTGACGCTGAACCTGCTGACGAACTACTTCAACCACCATGTCCACACCGAGCTCGACGTGCCCCGGGCGCCCGAGATCTGAGGAGCGGGCCACCCGTGCGAGGGCCGACGCCGATCCGGCGCCGGCCCTCGTGCAAGGCTCGTTGCGTGCGCCATCCTCGCGAGTGTCCATGTGCGACCCCCACGGTCCGCCCCGCGCCCGGAACAGAACCGGGCCGTCGACGGGTTCCGGTGGCATGAGCGAGGCGAGCACCCCCGACGATGCCGGGCGTCGCCGTGCCTTCGCAGAGGTCGTCGAGCCGGAGATCGAGGTGATGCTGAGGGTGGCGCGGAGCATCACCGGCAGTGGCGCCGACGCCGAGGACGTCGTGCAGGAGTCGCTCGTCCGCGCCTTCCGGGCCATCGACCGGTTCGACGGACGACATCCGCGGGCGTGGTTGCTCACGATCGTGCGCAACACCAACTCCAACATGCACCGACGCAGGCGACCCATCGCGGTCGACGACTGGGAGCTGATCCATGCCTCCCGACCGGCGTTCGGGTCCGCGGAGTCCCCGGCCGCCGAGGAGGTGTACGTCGTGGAGGAGCTCGACGGCGCCCTGCAGGCCGCGGTCGCCGGGCTGGACCCCAAGTTCCGCTCCGCGCTCGTGCTCGTGGACGTCCACGACCTGTCCTACGCCGAAGCGGCCGTCGTCCTGGACGTCCCTGTCGGCACCGTCATGTCCCGGCTGAGCCGCGCTCGCGAACGCGTCCGCAAGGCCCTCGGCCCCGCTTTCACCACCACCACCCCACGGGAGCAGTCATGAGTGGAGCGCTCCGGCAGATGGTCACCTGCCACTGGACCGCACGCCGTATCCAGCGATACCTGGACGCCGATCCGGCGGCGCCCCTGACGCCGGGGGAGGTCACCCGGCTCGAGGAGCATCTCGCCACCTGCGAGAGGTGCAGCGACGTGATGCGCCAGCACCGGCTGCTTCACCGTGCCCTGTCCATGTGGTCGGGCCGACGACCCGTGGATCCGGCCTCGGTCGACCGGATGCGCACCGTCCTCGACGACCTGATCGAGGGGCGGAAGGCGTGAGCCCGCCCGAGCGTTGGGACCTGCTGGTCCTCGGCGGCGGCACCGCCGGGATCGTCGCGGCCAAGACGGCGGCCCGGTTCGGTGTGCGCGTGCTGCTGGTCGAACGGGACCGCACCGGCGGCGACTGCCTGTGGACCGGGTGCGTGCCGTCCAAGGCGCTGCTGGCCGCGGCGGAGGCGGCCGCCGGCGCTCGACGCGCCGGACGGTTCGGGGTGCTCGTCGACGACGTACGAGTGGACTTTCCCCGGGTGATGGAGCACGTCCACGCGGCGATCCGCCAGATCGCGCCCGTCGACTCGAGCGAGGCACTCGAGGCCGCTGGAGTGACGGTGCGCTCCGGGCACGGCCGGTTCGTGGGGGAGGGCGTCCTCGACCTCGACGGCGAGACCGTGCGGTTCACCCAGGCGATCGTCGCGACGGGTGCGGCGCCGGCCGTGCCGCCGATACCCGGCCTGGCGGACCTCGACCACCTGACCAGCGACACGGTGTGGGACCTCACGGAGGCTCCGCGCACCGTGGCGGTCCTCGGCGGAGGCAGCATCGGCTGTGAGCTGGGGCAGGGCCTGTCCCGGCTCGGCATCGAGGTGACGGTCGTCGAGGGGGCGTCGCGCGTGCTGCCCCGGGAGGACGCGGCGGCTGCCGCCGTCGTGCACCGTGCGCTGGAGTCCGACGGCGTCACGATCCGCACCGGGCAGTCGGTGACGTCCGTCGCGGCAGTCGACGCGCAATCGGGGTCGCTGTGCCTGGCCGACGGGAGCACGGTCGACTTCGACCGCCTCCTGGTCGCCGTGGGGCGCCGGCCACGGACGACGGACCTCGGCCTCGACACCGTCGGGGTCGAGCTGGACGAGCGCGGCTTCGTCGTCGTCGATCCTCGGCTGCGGACCACGAACCCGCGCATCTGGGCGGCCGGTGACCTCACGGGCCACCCCCAGTTCACCCACGTCGCCGGTGTTCACGGGAGTCTCGCGGCCAGCAACGCAGTGCTCGGCGTACGTCGCGCGGTGGAGACGTCGGCGGTGCCGCGCGTCACCTACACCCATCCCGAGGTCGCCGCCGTCGGTGTCGACACCGGAGGTGAACGCGACGGGATCCGCATCCTCACCCTGGACCACCGTCACGTGGACCGTGCCGTGACCGAGGACCTCACCGACGGCCTGACCCGTCTGGCCATCGACGGCAAGGGCCGAATCCTCGGCGCCACTGTCGTCGGTCCGCGGGCGGGGGAGACCCTCGGTGAGCTCGCGATCGCCGTCCGCCGCGGACTGCGCACCCGCGACCTGGCCGGCATCACCCACGCCTACCCGACGTGGAACGACGGGCCGTGGAACGCCGCGATCGCTGACGTCCGTGAGCAGCTCGAGCGCCCCCTCACCCGGCGCACCCTGCACGCCCTGGCGCGGACCCGTCGCTGGTGGCTCGAGCGCCGTGCCGCCTGAGCGGCGGCTGTTGCTGGTGGGCGCGGGCCACGCACACCTCCACCTCCTCCGCCACGCGTCCCGCCTCCGTGCCGCCGGCTACCGCACGACGCTCGTGGCACCCGCGCGGTTCGACTACAGCGGGGCGGCGTCGGGCATCGCCGCCGGTGGCCGCGACCCCGCCGAGGGCCGGATCGACGTGGCGGCGCTGGTCCGAGGCACACCGGTCGACCACCGGCAGGGAGTCGTCACCGCCGTCGATCCGGTGACGAGGACGGCGACCATGGACGACGGGTCCCTCCTCACGTGGGACGTGGTGTCCTTCAACATCGGCAGTGTCGCCGCCATGCCTCCGGCATCGGCCCGCCCCGGGACCGTCGTCGGGGTGAAGCCGCTCAGCGACCTCACCGTGCTGCGGGAGCGCCTCGCACGCCCGCCGGCGGGGCGCGGGCACCACGTCACCGTGGTCGGGGCAGGCGCCAGCGGCATCGAGCTCGCCGCGCACCTCGCGTCCCGCAGCGACACCGACCGGGTCCACCTGCTGGAGCGCGGACCCCGCGTCGGCGCCTTCCTGCCCGCTCGTGCGGCACGCCGCGTCGTCGGGCTGCTCGATGCCAGGGGCGTACGGGTCCTGACCGGGGCCGACGCCGTACGCATCGAGGGCGACGCCGTCGTGCTGCGTGACGGGACCCGCCTCCCGCACGACACGGTGGTCGTCGCCACCGGACTCGGCCCGCCAGCACTTGCCACGCGGTCGCAGCTGGGCGGTCCGCGTGGCTTCCCGGTGCGGGCGACACTCCAGCACCGGGACCACGACGACGTCTATGCCGCTGGCGACTGCGCCGACTTCCTGCCCGTCACCCTTGCGCGTATCGGTGTCCACGGCGTCCGACAGGGTCCGGTGCTGCTCAAGGCGCTCGAGGCCCGCGCGAGCAGCGGCAGTGCGCCGGTCTACCAGCCCCAGGAGCGGGCCCTGTCCATCCTCGACCTCGGGGGCGGGACGGCGCTCGCGGTGCGGGGCCGGTGGTGGTGGCTCGGCCGTTCGAGCCTGGCGCTCAAGCGCCGTGTCGACCGACGGTGGCTCGAGACGTACCGGAGCCGAGCAGGCGTCACCGACGCGTCGGCAGGGGGAGCAGGGTGAGCAGCGTCCTGTTCTCCTCCGGGTCGAACACCGAGTGCTGGGCGCAGGCCGGGACCAGCGCGCCGGTGTCGGGGTGCGCCATGGTGTAGACGCACGCCCGCAGCCGCTCCTGGGTGGCCCGCGTCCCGGCATCGACGGCGACCTCGCCGGCCTCCATGGCGCGCCACGCGGGGATCACGGTCGAGGCGTCCATGAACGCGTGGACGACGAAGGTCAGTCCCGTGACCCTCCGGCGGGCAGCGGCACGCGCCACCGTCGACCAGCCGCCGGTGCGTCGGACGAACCGTCGACCCCACTGCACCGCCATGACTGCCAGGCGTGGCTCTCGCAGTGCCAGCCGCAGCAGCTTCGTGAGCGTGACCCATGGGTGTTCGCCGCTGAGCGAGACCCCCGGGAGGCGCCCGAACACCTCGTCGCGGAGAGCCAGGTCAGCCGCCACAGCGGGATCGAGCAGCGGGAACCAGGCGTCACCCACGACGATGCCGAAGGCCGAACGATTGCACCGCGGGTCGCCGAACTGGAGGGCCTGCCACGCCACTGGCTGCCCCATCCCCGTCTCGATCTGCTCCCAGACGTCGTCGATGCCGACGGACGGGTCGTCAGCGCGCCACCGTCGGGGATCACCCACCCGAGCGGCAGGCTGGAACGACATCATCGAGTAGCCCATACGGCGCACGGCAGCCACGACACCGGCGACCTGGTCGCGGTTCGCGCTGGTCACCGTCATGTTGTGGGCCAGGAAGTAGCGCAGGCCGGTCTGCTGCTTCACGCGCTCGAACATGGACACGAAGGCGGCGCGGTGCACGTCCAGCTCACCTTCGGAGCGTGGCCGCGGGATCCCGCGGCGTCCGCGCATGAGCGAGTCGAAGTGCGCCGCGAAGGACACCCGGGGCAGTCGGAGCCCTCCGTCGGCTCCCGTCACGAGGTCGCGGAGGTAGTCCTCGTCGAAGTCTCCGTGGGTCATCGACATGGGCTCCCGACCGGCCGCCCGCATCGCCAGCAGCGACGCCGCATGGTCGTCGGGGGACAGCAGCGAGACCTCGCCGCCGATGAGCTGGGCGTGGGCGCGCGGACCGCGTCGCGCCGCAGCAGCGCCATCTGGCGCCGCACCTGGTCGAGCGTGTGGACGCCATCCGTGCGCACCTTGTTGGCGTCGGCGGAGTGGTAGCACGGAGAACAGGTCAGGTTGCACTTCGGGAAGACACCGTGCGTGCCCTCGCAGCCCACGCCGATGCGGCCCAGCGTCTGCGCAGGGGTCCTGGCCGTCATCGGCAGCTCGGACCAGCGGCGCCGCACCGCTGCGAGGGTCTCCGGGTGGACGGGCTCGGTCAGGTCGAGGAGCGCGCGCCAGCGGGCCCTCAGCGAGGAGAGGCGGGCCGCCCTGGTCGGCCTCAGGAGGTGACCGGTCATGACTCGGCGGCGGGAGTCGGGTCGGAGCCCGTGGTCAGCAGCCGCCGTCCGAGGGTGCCGCCGAGGAGGGCGAGCACCACCAGTCCTCCGACGCCGATGGCGATGCCGCGCGGGTCCGCCCCCGAGGCGCCGACAGCGGCGTACGCGAGGGCGCCGGGCACGATGCCCACAGCCGTGCCCAGCACGTAGTCGCGCACGCGCACGCCGAGCAGCCCGGAGGCGTAGTTGATCGGGGTGAACGGGAACAGCGGCAGGAGCCTGACGGCGAGCACGGCGACCAGCCCATGGCGGGCCAGCACCCGGTCGGCGTCCTGGAGCCGGCCGCGGAGCATCCGGTCGACCGCCGGACGTCCCAGTCGCCGGCCGAGGAGGAACCCGCCGTAGGCGCCGAGGAGTGCGCCCGCCCAGGCCAGCAGGGCGCCCCACCACAGTCCGAAGAGGGCGCCGCCGAGGATCGTCAGCAGGGAGGCGGGTGCCGGCGCGAGCACGAGCACGGCGTATCCGACGACGAACACCGCGACGCCCGCCCAGCCGGCCGACTCGACCAGTGCCTGGAGTCGCTCGGGTCCGCTCCAGCCGCTCAGGTGCAGTGCTGCCGAGCCCGCGGCGAAGATGACGATGAGCGCCACCAGACGCAGGCCCCCGGACCGGGAGGAGGCCTCCGCGGGACTCGTGTCGTCGTCGGTCCCACGGTCACGAGCCTGGGGAGCCGATGAATGCCGAGGAGTCGTCATGTGATCGGAAACCCTCCGATGGTCCCTGTGGCTTCCCGGAGGCCCCGGTCACGAGCCGGTGTCGGCCGGCCCGCGCAGGGTGCGGTAGCCCGTGATGATCCGGTGGGCGGCGCTGACGCCCACCACGCCCGCCCATACCGTCGCGATGAGCGATGCGTACGCGGGAACGAGCAGCCACAGCGAGTGCACGAGGATCGTCTCGGCCCCTTCGGCGATCCCGCCGAGGAAGCTCAGCGACCGGCCATCGTCGATGCGGTGCCCGGAGCGTTCGGCGATCGAGGAGAACGCCAGGAACGCGGTGCCGTTGACGTAGTAGGCCAGCAGCACCGCGAGGAAGGGGAGCCAGTCGACGAGCGACGCCGAGATCCCCACGGCGCCGACCGCGACCCCGACGACCGTCGTGCCGTAGGCGACGAAGTCGGCGGTGATGTCGAGGAACCCGCCGGCCGGGGACCCCTGCCCGCCGGCCCGCCGGCGGGCCAGCGGCCCGTCGAGGCCGTCCAGCGCCCGGGAGAGCAGCCACGCGACCAGTGCCCAACCCCACAGCTGGCCCGCCGCGAGCCCCGCACTGGCCAGGCCCATCAGGAGACCGGCCACCGTGAGCCGGTCGGGTGTCACCCACGACCGGTCCATCCGCTCGGCGGCCGCGGCGAGCGGCCCGTCGAGCCGGCGACGGAGCACGGCGTCGAACATCACGACTCCTTCGTGTCGGAGGTGCGCGAGGACATGGCACCGTCATCATGTCCGAGCAGGCGTCGACCGAGGACAGCGCCGAGCGCGACCAGTGCCACGAGGGCGGCGACCCCGGCGAAGATCCCCCACGGGTCGGTGCCCCACGCGCCCAGCGCGGAGTAGGCCAGGCTGCCCGGCACCATCCCGAGGGCCGACCCGAGCACGTAGTGGCGCCACCGCACACCCGTCAGTCCCGCCGCGTAGTTGAGGACGGTGAACGGCAGCACCGGTGTCAGTCGCGCAGCGAGGACCGCACCGAACCCGTGCTGGGCCAGCAACCGGTCGGCTCGCTCGACGCGACCGCGTGTCAGCCGGTCGACGGCGTCGCGTCCCAGTGCCCGACCCAGCCCGAAGCCGGCGGCGGCGCCGGTGAGCGCGGCGATCCACGACAGGAGCGCACCCAGCCACAGGCCGAAGAGCACCCCTCCCAGGGCGGTGAGGAGTGCCTTGGGTGCCGGCAGCAGGCTCAGCGCGGCGTAGCCGGCCACGAACACGACGGCACCCCACGGCCCTGCCGTGTCGACGCGCTCACGCAGCAGCCGGACGTCGTCCCATCCGCGAAGCTGCTCGACGACGAACACTGCGAGCAGCACTGCCACCAACGCGCCGAGTCGTGCCCACGCCCGTGCCCGGCTGGTCATCCGCGTCGGCTCCACACGGAGGGAAGTCTGCACGACGTCCACCGTGTTCCCGCTATGACAAGAATCCGCCTGCCCGGCCCGCCGCCCGAGGAGACACCATCACCGTGAGTGCCCGCCGTCCGACCTTGGTAGCGGCCGCCCTGGCCGCGGCCCTGCTCGCCAGTGCCTGCGCGGCGCCGGCCGCCGAGAGTCCCGTCGCAGCCACCGATCGACCGTGGGACGAGGTGCTGGCCGAGGCTGACGGCCAGACGGTCGACCTGTGGATGTACGGCGGCGACGACCGTGGCAACGCCTACGTCGACGACGTGCTCGCCCCCGCGGCGGCCGACCTCGGCGTGACGCTGCGGCGGGTGCCGGTCGCGGACACCAAGGACGCGATGCGACGGCTGCTGGCCGAGCGCGCGGCTGGCGAGGACGACGGGTCGGTGGACCTGGTGTGGGTCAACGGCGACAACTTCGCCACCGGCCAGGAGGCCGGGGCCTGGCTGTGCGGCTGGGCCGACGACCTGCCGCACATGCAGTACGTCGGCGACGAGGACCCGCTGGTGGGTGAGGACTTCGGCGTCCCGGTGGACGGGTGCGAGTCTCCGTGGCACAAGGCGCAGTTCACCTTCGCCTACGACTCCGCCCGGGTCCCGGACCCGCCCACCACGGTCGCCGGGCTGCTCGACTGGGCCGAGGCCCACCCCGGCCGGTTCACCTATCCCGCTCCGCCCGACTTCACCGGGTCCGTCTTCGTCCGCCAGGCCCTCTACGCGCTGTCCGGAGGCGCGGACGCGGTGCCGGCGAGCTTCGACGAGGGGGCGTACGACGAGCTGACGCCCGCGCTGTGGGAGCGGCTGCGCGACCTCGCGCCGGTGCTGTGGCGCGGGGGAAGCACCTACCCCCGCGACCAGGTCGCGCTCGACCGGTTGTTCGCCGACGGGCAGGTCGACTTCACCATGACCTACGGTCCCGCCACCTTGACCGAGCTGGTCGAGGACGGCACCTTCCCGGCGACCACCCGCGTGCTCACCGTCACGGACGGGACGATCGGCAACGCCAGCTTCCTCGCGATCCCCGCCAGCTCGCCCGACCAGGCGGGCGCGATGGTGGTCGCCGACCTCGCACTGTCTCCGCAGCAGCAGGTGGCGAAGGCCGATCCCGCGGTCTGGGGCCAGTTCACGGTCCTCGACGCCGGGCTGCTCGACGGCGCGGCGGCGCGGGCGTTCGACCGGCTTCCGGACTCGCCGGTGGTGCCGCCGTACGACGAGCTGTCCCGCAACGCCCAGCCCGAGCTGTCCTCGGCGTGGGTGACGCCGCTCGACGAGGGCTGGCGACGCGAGGTCCTCGGGCGCCCATGACCGATCAGCGGGTGGGCGGTGCCGTGCCCGGGATCGTCGCGATCACGGTCGTCGCAGGCACCGGCATGGCCGCGGTGGTGGCGACGTCGGTCGGCCTGATGCCGCTCTACGGTCGACCCGCGCCGAGCCTCGACGGCTGGCGGGCCGCCGCGCCCGACCTGGCCGCGGGCATCGGCGAGTCGCTGCTGATCGCCGTGCCGGCGACCCTGCTGGCGGCTGCCGTCGGGTTCCTCCTGGCGATGCTGATGCTCCCGGGTGGTCGAGCTGCCGCGGTCGTCCGGGTGGGCTGCCTGGCCGTGCTCGCGGTCCCGCACCTGGTGGGTGCGACCTCGGTGTCGCTCCTGCTGAGCGACGGCGGGCTGGCCGCGCGGCTTGCGGCGTCGATCGGTGACGGTGGCTGGCCCGCGCTCGTCGGCGGGCCGTGGCCGGTCGCGACCGTCCTGGAGCTGGCGTGGAAGGAGTCGGCGTTCGTCGCGCTCGTCGTATTGGCCGCGGTCGCCCCCGGGCACCGGCAGCGGATGGAGGTCGCGGCGGGCCTCGGCGCCCGCCCCGGGCAGCGCGTCGTCCGCGTGCTGCTCCCCACGGCCGCGCCCGCCGTGGGCGCTGCGTCCCTGGTGACCCTCGTCTATGCGATCGGGTCCTACGAGGTGGCCTGGTTGTTGGGGCGTGCGGTCCCGGAGCCCTTGCCGGTGCTGGCCTTCCGGCTCTTCGGCTCCATCGAGCTCACCGATCGACCGTCGGCGGCGGCCGCGGCTGTGGTCGGCGCCCTCCTCGCCCTGTGCGCGGCGGCTCCCGCACTTGCCGCCCTGCCGCGCCTGCGGTCGCTGTCGGCAGGGGGTGCCCAGTGATGCGGTCCGCCCGGGTGAGCGTCCAGGTGCTGGCACTGCTCTGGCTGGTGGTGCCGCTCGTCCCTGTGCTGGTGTGGGCGGGAGCGGATCGCTGGAGCTACCCCGACCTGCTTCCCGGCGCCTGGGGGGCGTCGGGCTGGCGGGACGCCGCCTCCGCGGGTCTGCCCCTCGCGCTGCTGCGCTCGCTGGGGGTGGGGGTGGCGGTCGCCGCGGTCGCGACGCCGCTGGGAGTGATGACGGGTCGGGTGCTCGGCTGGCGACTCACCCGGCACCCCCGCCTGGTGGTCGCGCTGCTCCTGGTTCCCCTCGTCCTGCCGCCCTTCGCGGTCGCCATGGGCCTCGACGTGGTCCTGATCCGGGTCGGGCTGCCGGAACTGGTGTCCGTGGTGCTGCTCCTCGCCGTGGCGGCGATCCCCTACACGGCGTACACGAGCGCGACCGGGTTCGCGCGGACCTCGCCGGAGCTGGAGGCCCAGGCGCGAGCCCTGGGAGCCACGCCGCGCCAGGCCCGGACGCGCGTGGTGCTGCCGGCGGTCCGCGGCCCCATCCTCGTGGCCGCCCTGCTGGCCTTCCTGGTCGGGTGGAGCGACTACGTCGTCACCCTGCTCGTGGGCGGTGGACAGCTCGTCACCGCGCCGGTCCTCCTCGGAGCCGCGGCCTCCGGATCGGGCAACGACTCGATGGTCGCCGTGATGGCCCTGGCGACCCTGGCGCCCCCGGTCGTCCTGGTGACCCTCGCGGCCGCCCTCAGGATCCGCGGGGGTCGCCGCGCCCCGGCGGCCGACCGGCTGCCCGAGACCATGCCCGATCAGGAGAGGATGCGCTGATGAGCACGCTGGAGATCCGCGACGTGTGGCACCGCTATCCCGACGCGGAGACCGATGCCCTGCGGGGTGCGTCCCTCGCGGTGGCGGACGGCGAGATGGTGTCGGTCGTCGGCCCCTCGGGATCCGGGAAGAGCACCCTGCTCCGTGTGGCCGCAGGGCTGCAGCGCGCCGGCTCCGGGCAGGTGCTGGTGAGCGGTCGGGACGTCGCAGGGGAGCCCACCGAGCGGCGAGACCTGACCGTCATGTTCCAGCAGCCGCTGCTCTTCGACCACCTCGACGTGGCGGGCAACGTGGGCTTCGCCCCCCGACTGGCCGGCGCGGGGCGCCGCGAGGCCCGACGATGTGCACGCCGCTACCTGCGACTCGTCCACCTGGACGGATTCGATGCACGCGACGTCGCGTCCCTGTCGGGCGGCCAGCAGCAGCGGGTGGCGCTGGCGCGCGCCCTGGCCGCCGAACGCGGTGCACTCCTCCTGGACGAACCCTTCAGCTCCCTGGACCGCGAGCTGCGGGCCTCGATGCACGACCTGCTCATCGAGGTGCGCGCCGCGCTGGCGCCCACGATCCTCATGGTCACCCACGACCTCGACGAAGCGGCACTCGCCGAGTCGACCGTCGTGCTCATCGGGGGGCGTGTCCACCAGCACGCGCCGATGCCCGAGATCTACCAGCGGCCGGCGAGCGTGCCCGTCGCCCGACTGCTCGGCGGCTTCGCCGAGATCAGTGGCACCGTGCGCGACGGGGTGCATCACTCCACCTGGGGTCGCGTTCCGGTCGCCGCGGGCGGAGCCGGCGAGGGGCCTGCCGTGCTCCTGGTCCGCCGCGAGTCGCTCCGGCTCGAGCCCGCCCGTGGTGGCAGCACCGACACCGGCCTCGGAGCCCGGGTCGTACGCACCCGCCCCACCGGCACCCGGGTCGTCGTCTCCCTCGTGGGCGACGACGAGTCACCGCTCGAGGTCGAGCTGCGGATCGGCGAGGACGTCCGTCCGGGCACCCGGGTCACGGTGGTGCCGGCCGACCCCGAGACACCCCAGTGGGCCGTGCGGCTCGAGGCGTCCGACGAGAGCGGACCGGCGCGCCCGGTCGGCTGTCAGACGAGGGCCGGCAGCGCTCGAGCGGTGGTGTAGACGGCCACCCCCAGCACGAGCACCGTGAAGGCGCTCTGGAGCCGGGAGGTGTCGAGCCGGTCGGCGATACGGGCGCCCGCCACGGCGGTGAGGGCGGAGACGGCGGTGAGGGCCGCGACCACCCCCCAGTCGGGACTGGCGCCCGCACCTGCGCGCACGACGAGGGCCGCGGCGCTGGTGATCGTGATGACCACCAGCGACGTGCCGGCGGCGTACTGGATCGGCAGGGCGAGCGCCAGCAGGAGGGCCGGTACGACGAGGAAGCCGCCGCCGACACCGAGGAAGCCGGTCAGCAGTCCGACGACGGTCGCAGCGATCACCACCTTGAGCGCGCGGGGGCAGTTGCAGGCAAACGTGGGGCTGAAGGTGATGATCGGGTCGTCCAGGGCCGGCCGGGGACCCGTGGCGGTGCCGCTGCGAGAGTGCCGGAGCTGGCGCCAGGCCATCAGGGCGCCGACGAGCAGCATCAGCGCGGCGAAGGCGGCGAGCAGGACGTCGTCGGAGACCTGGGTCGAGGCCGTGGCGCCCACGGCCGCACCGCCGACGGCCACCGCGCCGAAGACCGCCCCCCGACCGAGCAGCACGTTGCCGGCGCGGTGGGCGGCGACCGCGCCGATCAGTGAGGTGACGCCGACGACCACCAGGGAGCCGGTCGTCGCCTGGGTCGCCGACTGGTCGAGGAGGTAGACCAGCACCGGGACGGCGAGGATGGATCCGCCGCCCCCCAGCGCGCCGAGCGACAGTCCGATGAGCGCGCCGGCGGCGACGGCGAGGGCGATCGTCACGTCAGGCGTTCGAGTCCGGGTCGCCCGGGCTGACCAGGTGCAGGCCGACCTTCTCGGCGTTCTCGAAGGAGTCGTCGATCGCGACCAGGTCGCGGCCGGCGGCGTCCAGGAACGAGGCGGCGACCGAGGCGCGGTAGCCGGAGGCGCAGTGGACCCAGACCTCACCGGCCGGAACCTCGCCGACCCGCCCGGGCAGCTCGTGGATCGGGATGTTGACGGCGCCCGAGATCGCGGTGTCGTCGTGCTCGTCGGCGCGCCGGACGTCGAGCACGACGACCTCGCGGTGGTGACGGACCTGGGCGAGGTCGGCGAACGTCGCGGTCGCGAAGGACGACAGGTCGCCGGTCGCCCAGCGCTCCGGCCCACCGGTCGACTGGGCGGCGGGCCGGTCGATGCCGATCCGGACCAGCTCGCGCTGGGCCTCCTCGACGTCGTCCTGGGTCTCGCCGAGGAGCGTCACGGGGGTGCCCCACTCGATCAGCCACCCGACGTAGGTCGAGAAGGCTCCGTCGAGACCGAAGTTGAACGTGCCGGGTGCGTGGCCGGCGGCGAAGGCGGTGCGGTTGCGCAGGTCGACGACCCACTCGCCCGCCTCGATCCGGCGGTGCAGCTCGTCCGCGTCGGCCTCCTGGACGGGGGAGAGGTCCGCGGCGCCCGGTCCGGCGGCGTTGGCCGGACTCATGTGGACGTAGTAGGCCGGCCAGGCGCCGAGCCCGTCCAGGAGCTCGCGGACATACGTCTCCTCGTCCTGGGTCAACACCGGGTTGGACTGCTTCTCCTCGCCGATCGTGGACTCGGTCGCATCCGACTGGGTGGCCGAGCAGAACGACCCGAACCCGTGGGTGGGGTAGACGTCGGCGGCGTCGGGCAGCTGCTCCGCGAGCTTGTGGGCAGAGGCGTGCTGGAGGCGGGCGAGGGCATCGGTGTGCTCCTCACCGAGGAGGTCGGGTCGACCGGTCGCGCCGTAGAGCAACGAGCCGCCGGTGAACGCGGCGTACGGCTCGTCACCGTCAGGGCCGGTCGTGGTGAGGACGTAGGACAGGTGGGTGAAGGTGTGCCCGGGTGTTGCGATGGCGCGGACCGACATGCGGTCGCCGACGGCGACCGTGTCGCCGTCGGCGACGGCGGTCCGCTCGAAGGACACCTCGTCCTCGCCGTTGACGTGGTACGCCGCACCGGTGCGCCGGGCGAGCGCCAGGCCGCCGGTGACGTAGTCGTTGTGGATGTGCGTCTCGAACACGTCGGTCAACCGCACCCCGTGCTCGTCGAGCAGGCTCAGGACGCGGTCGATGTCGCGCTGCGGGTCCACCACGAACGCGACCTCGCCGTCGTGGACGACATAGCTGCGGTCGCCGAGGGACGAGGTCTCGAGCGGGATGATGGTCAGGTCGGTGCTCATCGTGCCTCCAGAAGCGTTGCGGTCGGGGAGGGCCTTGTCGGACGGTCGAGCCGCGTGCCGAACTCAGCTGCGGCCCGGGGCGCCCGTCTCGACCGGGCGTCCGGAACGGGTCCAGGCCGTGGTCCCGCCGGCGACGGAGAAGGCGTCGAAGCCGCTGGCCACCAGCAGGTCGGTCATCGCGGCGCTGCGGTTGCCGGAGGCGCACACCACGTAGACCGGGCGGTCACGGTCGAGCTCGCCGAGCCGGGAGGGAAGCTGCCCCATCGGAACCGGCGTCGCGCCGGGCACATGGCCCGCGACGTACTCATCGGGTTCGCGGACGTCCACGACGGTCGCTCCCTCCGCGGAGCGAGCGAGGTGCTCGACATCGATCTCGGGGGTGTTGCGGCTCATGATCGGCTCCATCCTTCCCGTGAGGGGTTGTCGTGATGCTCACGTACCCGAATACCGGGCTGGGTATTCCTCCAGCAGGATAGAGACCCCCCGGGTTGTGGCTCAAGTCGCGGGGGTTGCCCTGCGGAAGGTCGCGCCGAATACCGAGGGGGGTATGCTGGTCATGAGGTGCGGGAGCCGCACCCGGCTGACAGGAGGAGAACCAGATGACCGGCTACACGATCACCACGACCCTCGACCAGCCCTACGGCACCGCCGTCGAGGCGGTGCGCGCCGCCCTGGGGGACCACGGGTTCGGGATCCTCACCGAGATCGACCTGAAGGCGACCCTGAAGGACAAGCTGGACGTCGACGTCGCACCTCAGGTCATCCTCGGCGCCTGCCGTCCGGCCCTGGCCCACGAGGCGCTGACAGCCGAGCCGTCCATCGCCGCGGTCCTGCCGTGCAATGTCGTCGTCCGCGCCGTGGACGACGACACCACCGTGGTCGAGGCGCTCGATCCCGACACGATGATGGGGATCGCCGACAACGAGGCACTGCTCGCCGTCGCCGCCGACGCCAAGAAGCGGATCTCTGCCGCGCTCACGTCCCTGCGCTCGTCAGAGGAGGGCCACTGATGGAGCTCGACCCCACGGAGATGACCCCGGCCATCAACCGCATCAAGCGGGCCCGCGGCCAGCTCGACGGCGTCCTCCGGATGCTCGAGGAGGGCCGCGACTGCGAAGACGTCGTCACCCAGCTCGCAGCCGTCTCCCGCGCGCTCGACCGCGCCGGCTTCACCATCGTGGCCAGCGGACTCCAGCAGTGCCTGACCAATGGCGACGACCTCGACAGCGTGGACGTCAAGAAGATGGAGAAGCTCTTCCTCTCCCTGGCCTGACGCGGGTTCGTCCAGGGCGAGTGAGGTGGTACGCGGCTGCGCTCGCCGTCGCGACCACGACCAACGCCGCGCCGAGCCACTGCCGTTCGACCAGCCGATCTCCCGCGAGCGAGCCGGCGGCCAGGCCGAACACCGGGATGAGGGGCAGGAAGGCCCCCGCCGTGGAGGCGGCGACGCCTCGCACGCCGGCGACGTAGAACCAGAACGCGAACCCGTAGTAGATCGCGCCGGACGCAGCAGCCAACGCCCAGGTGGCCCCGTCGGTGGGAAGGTCGAGGACCGAGAGGCCGAGCGCCCAGCTCGTCGACACCACGACGACGGAGAAGATGAGGGCCGCGACCTGCTGGGCCAGGACCACCTGGAGGGAGCCGTCGTCGAGCAGGAGCCAGCGGGTCAGCACCGTGTAGGTCGCACACGCCAGGACCGCCCCCATGGTGAGGCCGATCCCGGCGACGTCGCCGGAGGCCATCGGCTGGTACACCACCAGCAGCACGCCGATGAGCGCCACCCCGACGGCCGTCACGGTTGCCGCTGCAAGCCGTTCGCGCAGGACCAGCACCGCGAGCAGCATGATGAGCACCGGTTCGGTGGCCCACAGCAGGACCGCGAGGCTGGCGCTGATGCTGACCAGGCCCAGGAGCCCGAGGGCGTACGCGAGGCCGGGGTTGAGGACGCCGAGAAGTGCGAGCCTGCCGACGCGGGACGAGCCTCGCAGCGGAGCCCTCAGCACCACGGCGCCCCCCGCGAGCAGCAGTGAGCTGGCGAGGAGCTCGATCGTCAGCAGGGTGAGCGGGGCGACGCCACGGTCCAGGACCTGCTTGCTCAGAACTGTCCCGCATCCCCAGCAGGCGGTCGCGGAGACCAGCAGGAGGACGTGGCGCGATGAGGCGTGGGTGGGCACGGCTGTGACTCCGACCAGCGAGAGGCGGACGTTGACGGGCGGAAGGGGGACGCGCTGACGCGATGGTCAGCCGTCAGACCGATGGGTGCTCGTCGTCACAGGAGTCGTAGGAAGGAAGACGCGCGCATCGATCGCCGCCCACCATGCCCATGCGACGACCATAGCCACCGGGTCGACACCGTGGAAGGGACGAACGTCCGGTCCTCCGCGTGAGACGCAGCCTCAAGGCGCTGGTCGAAACGGATCGCTGACTGCTGGCCGCATTGCAGCCCGTCGCAGCCCCGATCAACAAACATCCACGTAACGCTTCCCCCCTTGCCTCGTTTGGCATGGGTAAAGCGGGTGGCCCTCACCAAGAGCCACCGTCTGCGATATCTGGGGGTGTCTGCAATGGCGCGAATTCTTGTCGTGGACGACGAGCCCGACATCAGGGATGTGGTCAGTGAAGCCCTCGAACGCGCCGGACACGACGTGACCGCCGCGGCCGAGGGCACCTCTGCTGCCCAACTGCACCATGAGCATCAGTTCGACATGATCGTCTCGGACCTGCGGATGCCGGGGCTCAACGGCATCCAGCTCGTTCAGGCCGTCCGAGCAGACTCCCGTTGCGACATCCCTTTCCTGCTCGTCACGGCATCTGCCTCACCGCAAGACCTCTCCGATGCGCGCCGGGCGGGCGTCACCGACGTTCTCGGCAAACCGTTCGGGTTCACCGAGCTGCGCGACAAAGTGGCACTCATGCTTGCCGCGGCGCAAACCGCGCAGGTCGGGCGCGAAGCCGCCTGTGCGCGTGCTCGCCAAGGCTGCTGAGGGGTTCGCGCACTGCTGGCTGCGACATCAGAACAGCCCCTGACCTGCGATCCATCGCAGGTCAGGGGCTGTTTTCCGTCTGGTGGGCGATACTGGGTTTGAACCAGTGACCTCTTCCGTGTCAAGGAAGCGCGCTACCGCTGCGCCAATCGCCCGGGTCTTGAGTTGTCATGCGAGGTGGGTACGGGATTTGAACCCGTGTAGACGGATTTGCAGTCCGTTGCCTCGCCTCTCGGCCAACCCACCGTGTGGAGGTTCCAGTCTTACGGGGGAGACCTTCCGAGCGGACAACGAGACTCGAACTCGCGACCTCAACCTTGGCAAGGTTGCGCTCTACCAACTGAGCTATGTCCGCCTGCATTTCGGGCCGTTTCGCCGGCCCCAAGTGCGAGTGGAACAGTAGTACATGGCTTCCACGGGTCCAAAATCGCCCCTCGCTCCGCGTGTTCGCCGGAGCCCTAGAGTGAGCGCATGCGCGCATGGCTCAACGGCGACCTGCTGGCCGATCCGACCCAGGGAGCCGTCGCCGTCACCGACCACGGGTTCACCGTGGGAGACGGGGTCTTCGAGGCGATCAAGACCTTGTCCGGCACGCCGTTCGCGCTGACCCGCCACCTCGAGCGGCTCGAGCGCAGCGCCGCCGGTCTCGGGCTGCCGGCGCCCGACCTCGAGGACGTACGACGCGGGGTCGCGGCGGTCACCGGCGACGCCCCGATCGGGCGGTTGCGGATCACCTACAGCGCCGGGCCGCACCCGATGGGCTCGGGCCGAGGTGGCGGTCCGCCCACACTGGTCGTCGCGTGGAGCGCGATCGACTTCGCCCCCGGCGAGACCACCGTCGTGACGGTCCCGTGGACCCGCAACGAGCGCGGCGCGACCGCCGGACTGAAGACGACCTCGTACGCCGACAACGTGATCGCGCTCGCCCACGCGGTCGAGCGGGGAGGCAGTGAGGCCGTCTTCGCCAACACGGCCGGCAACCTCTGCGAGGGCACCGGCACCAACGTCTTCTACGTCGTCGGGGGCGAGCTGCGCACGCCGACGCTCGCGTCGGGCTGCCTGGCCGGCGTCACACGCGCCCTCGTCATCGAGTGGTGCGGGGCGCGCGAGGTCGACGAGCCGCTGACCGACGTGCTCGCCGGCGCCAGCGAGGCGTTCCTGGTCTCGACGACGCGCGACGTGCAGGCCATCTCGCGCTGGGACGAGCGCGACCTCCCCGCTCCGGGGCCGGTCACCCGGCGGTGCGCGGACACCTGGCGCAGCCGCGAGGCTGAGACGATGGAGCCATGAGCACCCCGGAATCCGCCCTCGACCCGGCGATCCACGCGCGGCTCCGGCACACCGCCGAGGGCCTGGTGCCGGTGGTCGTGCAGCAGCAGGGCTCGGGCGAGGTGTTGATGCTCGCGTGGGTCGACGACGAGGCGCTCGCCCGCACGATCGACACCGGCCGCGCGACGTACTGGTCGCGCTCGCGCGGGGAGTACTGGGTCAAGGGCGACACCTCGGGCCACGTGCAGCACCTCAGGCAGATCCGCCTCGACTGCGACGGCGACACGCTGCTCTTCGTGGTCGACCAGGTCGGCGCGGCCTGCCACACCGGCGACCACACCTGCTTCGACGCCGACCTCGTGCACAGCGTCGATGGCTGATCCCCGACCGCCGGACAGGCGGCGCCGCTCCTTCGGGCCGGTCGTCCTCGTCGGGGTCGCGTCGGGCGTGCTCGCAGCGGTGGCCGGGACCAGGCCGTGGGTCACGGGGGAGTCCGGTGGCGTCGAGTCGAGCGACGGCGGCACGATGAGCTCGGTGCTGTCCCTCGACAGCGTGGCGGAGTCGCCCCTGGCGGCCGCCCTGTCGCTGGTCCTGCTCGCGTGCTGGGGCGTCCTCCTCGTCACCCGCGGCCGCTTCCGCCGAGCGATCGCGGTGCTCGCGCTCGTCGCCGCAGGCGGGCTGACGGCAGCCACGGTCGAGGCCTTCTTCAACCTGCCCGACGCGCTCGCCGCGTCGCTGCTCGAGGTGTCCGGCGTCGACACCGTGTCGACCGGCCTCACCGCCTGGTACCCGGTCGCGCTCGTCGCCGCGCTCGTCAGCGTCGGAGCGACGGTGGCCGCGGTCCGGCTGGTCGGCTCCTGGCCCGAGATGGGCACGAAGTACGACGCCCCTGCCGGCGCGCAGTCGGCCGACGACCTGGCCGACGACCCGCCCACGGAGAACATCGACATCTGGAAGGCCCTCGACGAGGGACGCGACCCGACCGCCTAGACTCCCCACTGCACTGGCAGACCGATGAAGGAGCACCCACGATGGCTGCAGGCCACGGCAACACCCCCGCTGCTTGGACCGCCGTCGCGGTCGCGATGCTCGGCTTCGTCGTGGGCAGCATCGCGCTCCTGCAGACCCCGGCCCAGATGACGCTGCTGTGGATCGGGATCATCATCGCCGTGGTCGCCTTCCCCCTGTTCCTGGTGCTGTCGAAGCTCGGCTTCAACACCTCCGAGCACTGAGCGGGGCCCGAGTCCGCCCGCTGGGCACCGCCCCCGAGCGGGCTGGGGCCGGGTGAGAGGCTGAACCCATGCCTGCGACCGGTTCCGTGCTCGACGACATCGTCGCCGGAGTGCGAGAGGACCTTGCGCGCCGCGAGGCCGCGCTCCCGCTCAACGAGCTGCTGGCCCACCTCGCCGAGGCGCCCGCACCGCGGGACCCGATGCCGCACTTCCGCGCCCGCGGCTCGAGCGTGATCGCGGAGGTGAAGCGCCGCAGCCCCAGCAAGGGCGAGCTGGCCGACATCCCCGACCCGGCGGCGCTCGCGACGGCGTACGCCCGCGGTGGCGCGGCAGCGATCTCCGTCCTCACCGAGGAGCGGCGCTTCGGCGGCAGCCTCGACGACCTGCGCGCCGTGCGCGCCGCCGTGGACACGCCGATCCTCCGCAAGGACTTCATCGTGGAGACCTACCAGCTCGTCGAGGCCCGCGCGGCCGGTGCCGACCTCGCGCTGCTGATCGTCGCCGCACTCGACGACGACACGTTGCGCCGGCTCCACGACGAGGCCAACGAGCTGGGCCTCACCGTCCTGGTCGAGGTGCACGACGAGGCCGAGGCCGAGCGCGCCCAGGCCCTCGACGCCGAGCTGATCGGCGTCAACAGCCGCAACCTCAAGACCCTCGAGGTCGACCCCGACGTGTTCGGGCGCCTCGCCCCGCAGATCCACGCCGACGTGGTCAAGGTCGCCGAGAGCGGCATCACCGGCGTCCCCGACGTCCAGAGGTTCGTCGGCGAGGGCGCCGGCGTGGTGCTGGTCGGCGAGGCGCTGGTCCGGGACGGCGACCCCGAGGCCACCGTGCGTGCGATGACAGGAGTGACGACACCGTGAGTCAGCAGATCCAGCAGCAGCCGGGCAGGTACGACGCGGACGACCGCGGCTACTTCGGTGGCACGTGGGGCGGGCGCTTCATGCCCGAGGCGCTCGTGGCCGCCCTCGACGAGCTGACGGCCGCGTGGCACGACGCGATGGCCGACGAGGCCTTCGTCGGGGAGTTCGAGCGGATCCTGCGCGACTACGCCGGCACGCCGAGCAGGCTCTACCACGCCGAGCGGCTCTCCGCGGCCGTCGGCGCCCGGGTGCTGCTCAAGCGCGAGGACCTCAACCACACCGGTGCCCACAAGATCCGCAACGTGATGGGCCAGGCGCTGCTCACCAGGCGGATGGGCAAGACCCGCGTCATCGCGGAGACGGGCGCCGGCCAGCACGGCGTCGCCAGCGCGACCGCGGCCGCCTACTTCGACCTCGACTGCACCGTCTACATGGGCGCGGTGGACACCCGCCGCCAGGCGCTCAACGTCGCCCGCATGCAGCTGCTCGGCGCGAAGGTGATCCCGGTCGAGTCCGGCAGCGCGACCCTCAAGGACGCGATCAACGAGGCACTGCGCGACTGGGTCGCGAGCGTCGACCACACCGCCTACCTCTTCGGCACCGCGGCCGGCCCGCACCCGTTCCCGAGCATGGTGCGCGACTTCTGCCGCGGCATCGGTGACGAGGCCCGCGAGCAGTGCCTCGAGCAGTACGGCGTCCTCCCGGACGCGGTCGCGGCGTGCGTCGGTGGCGGCTCCAACGCGATCGGGATCTTCACCGCGTTCCTCGAGGACGAGGGCGTGGAGATCCACGGCTTCGAGCCCGGTGGGGACGGGGTCGAGACGGGTCGTCACGCGGCCACGATCCACGCCGGCGAGGCCGGCGTCCTGCACGGCGCGCGCACCTACGTCCTGCAGGACGAGGACGGCCAGACGGTCGAGTCGCACTCGATCTCCGCAGGCCTCGACTATCCCGGCGTGGGTCCGCAGCACTCGTTGCTGGCCGCGACCGGGCGGGCGACGTACACGCCGGTCACGGACGCCCAGGCGATGGAGGCGATGGCACTGCTCAGCCGCACCGAGGGGATCATCCCCGCCATCGAGTCCGCGCACGCGGTCTACGGAGCGCTCGACGTGGCGCGCCGGCTCGGCGCCGAGAAGGGCCCGGACGCGACGGTCATCGTCAACCTGAGCGGGCGCGGCGACAAGGACATGGGCACGGCGATCGAGTGGTTCGGACTCGGCGACGCCGAGGAGGGCCCGGAGGCCGACCTCGCGCAGGTCGAAGAGGAGGCGGCGCAGTGACGAGCACCAGCGCCGCGTTCGCGAAGGCGCGGTCCGAGGACCGCGCGGCCCTGATCGGCTACCTCCCGGCGGGCTATCCGTCGGTCGACGGGTCGATCCGCGCCCTGCAGGTGATGGTCGAGGCAGGCTGCGACGCGATCGAGATCGGCCTGCCCTACAGCGACCCGGTGATGGACGGTCCGACCATCCAGGCTGCCGCGCAGGCGGCGCTCGACGGCGGCGTCCGGACGAAGGACGTGCTGCGGGTGGTCGAGGCGGTCGCCGGCACCGGCGTGCCGACGCTCGTGATGACCTACTGGAACCCGGTCGAGCGCTACGGAGTGGAGCGCTGGGCCGCCGACCTCGCCGGCGCCGGGGGAGCGGGCATGATCACGCCCGACATCACCCCCGACCACGGCAATGAGTGGATCGCCGCCGCCGATGCGCACGACCTCGACAAGGTCTTCCTCGTCGCGCCGAGCTCGACCGACGACCGCATCGCGATGACCGCCCGGGAGAGCCGCGGGTTCGTGTACGCCGCCGCCGTCATGGGCGTCACCGGCGCGCGCGAGGCGACCTCCGACCTCGCCGGGCCACTGGTGGGCCGTGTCCGCGCGGCCGGCGACATCCCGGTCGCGGTGGGCATCGGCGTCAGCACCGGCGACCAGGCCGCCGAGGTGGCGGCGTTCGCCGACGGCGTGATCGTGGGGTCGGCCTTCGTCCGGGCGCTGCTCGACCACCGCGACGACGAGGCCGCGGGTCTCGACGCGCTCCGCGCCCTGACCGCCGACCTCGCCGAGGGCGTACGCCGTGCGCAGAGGTAGCACCCTGCTGACTGCTGCTCTCCTCGTGCTGCTGGCCGGTTGCGGTGGCGGCGGCACTGGCTCGACGGAGCTCACCGGCAACGTCCTGGACCCGCCGTTCGAGGTCTCCTCGACACCACTGGTCGACACCGACGGCGCGGCGTACAGCCTCACGAGGGACACCGGCAAGGACCTCACGCTGGTCTTCTTCGGCTACACCCACTGCCCCGACATCTGCGGCCAGGTGATGGCCACGCTCGCCGGCACGTTGGCCCGGCTCGACGACGCGCAGAAGGAGCGGCTCGACGTGGTCTTCGTGACGACCGACCCGGCGCGCGACGACGAGGCGACGGTCGAGACGTACGTCGATGCCTTCGACCCCAGCATCACCGGGCTGACCGGCGACCTCGACGACATCGTCGAGGTCGGTCGCAGCATGGCCGTCGGCGTGGACAAGGGCGAGAAGCTGCCGAGCGGCGGCTACGAGGTCACCCACGGGACGCAGGTGATCGGGATCGACGCCTCCGACGAGGCCCCGGTCTACTGGAACGCCGACGTCTCGCAGGCCCAGCTGGCCCACGACGTCACGGCCATTCTCGATGGAGAGCTCGACGAAGGATGATGTCCACCATGGTTCCCTTGCTCACCCAGCAGTCCCCGCTGGTGACGCTCCTGTCCATCCCCAGCCCGGCCGAGGGCGTCTGGCACCTCGGACCCGTGCCGATCCGCGCCTACGCGCTCTGCATCATCGCCGGCATCGTCCTGGCGATCTGGATCGGCGAGCGCCGCTGGGTCGCCCGCGGCGGGCAGCCCGGCGAGGTCAGCGACCTGGCCATCTGGGGCGTTCCGTTCGGCCTGGTCGGCGGGCGGCTCTACCACGTGATCACGGACTGGCACCTCTACTTCGGCGAGGACAAGAACCCGGTCACCGCGCTGTACGTCTGGCGCGGCGGCCTCGGCATCTGGGGCGCCATCGCGCTGGGTGCCATCGGCATCTGGATCGGCGCCCGGCTGCGCGGCATCAAGCTGCTGCCCCTGCTCGACGCGATCGCTCCCGGTGTGCTGGTCGCCCAGGCGATGGGCCGCTGGGGCAACTGGTTCAACCAGGAGCTCTACGGCCGTCCCACCGACCTGCCCTGGGGCCTCGAGATCGCTCCCGGGCTGGACGACGGGGTGCGGTCCCAGTTCGGGTCGGACGTGCTGTTCCACCCGACCTTCCTCTACGAGTTCCTCTGGAACCTGGCGGCCTTCGCGGTCGTGATCTGGCTCGACCGGCGCTACCGCCTCGGCCACGGCCGGGTCGCCGCCCTCTACGTGATGCTCTACACCGCGGGCCGCGGGTGGATCGAGTACCTCCGCATCGACAGCGTCCAGATGGACGACGTGCTCGGCCTGCGGCTCAACGTGTGGACCTCGATCGTCCTCTTCGTCCTCGCCGCCGCGTTCTACCTGTGGTCGGCACGCCGGCACCCGGGCCGCGAGGAGGCGGTCCGCACCCGCGAGCCCGACGAGGACGAGCCGGCCGGGGCGGACGTGCCCGAGGACGAGAGCGACAAGCAGGAGAGTGCCGGTCCCACGGCCTGAAACGGCGCTCCCGGGCGCGTTTCGCCGGTGATAGGTTCGGCGGTGCTCGGGCCAACGTCGTCCCCAGCGGAACCCCCCACCACCTCGCCTGCCGTGACTCGATCAAGATCAGGGTCGCGGTGCGCGGAGACGACGACGGGAGAACCAGTGTCCCCGACACACGAGTTCCCGCCTGGCTTCCCTGCTCCGCAGGGGCTCTACGACCCGCGCCACGAGAAGGACGCCTGCGGCGTCGCGATGGTGGCCACCCTCACCGGCGAGGCCAGCCACGACATCGTCGCCAAGGCGCTCACCGCGCTCCGCAACCTCGACCACCGCGGCGCCGCCGGTGCCGAGGTCAACTCCGGTGACGGCGCCGGCATCCTGCTCCAGGTCCCCGACGCGTTCCTGCGCGACGTCACCGCCGGGCTCGGTTTCGAGCTGCCCTCGCCGCGGTCGTACGCCGTCGGCACCGCGTTCCTGCCGGGTGACGCCGACCGGGTCGCCGCCACCCGTCGACGCATCGAGGAGCTGGCCGACGAGGAGGGCCTCGCCGTCCTCGGCTGGCGCGAGGTCCCGGTCGACGACTCCACGCTCGGCGCGACCGCGCGCAGCGTGATGCCCGCGTTCGCCCAGCTCTTCGTCGCCGGCAAGGCCTCGCGGGTCAGCGGGATGGCGCTCGAGCGGATGGCGTTCTGCCTGCGCAAGCGCGCCGAGTCGGACACCGACGTCTACTTCCCGTCGCTGTCCTCGCGCACCCTGGCGTACAAGGGGATGCTCACCACCGACCAGCTCGACCAGGTCTTCCCCGACCTCACCGACGAGCGCGTCGCCTCCGCGATGGCGGTCGTGCACTCGCGCTTCTCCACCAACACGTTCCCGAGCTGGCCCCTGGCCCACCCGTTCCGGTTCATCGCGCACAACGGCGAGATCAACACCGTCATGGGCAACCGCAACTGGATGCGCGCCCGCGAGGCGCTGCTCGAGAGCGACCTGATCCCCGGCGACCTCGAGCGGCTCTTCCCGATCTGCACGCCGGGTGCCTCGGACTCCGCGTCGTTCGACGAGGTGCTCGAGCTCCTGCACCTGGCCGGGCGCTCGCTGCCGCACGCGGTGCTGATGATGATCCCCGAGGCGTGGGAGAACCACCGCGAGATGGATGCCCAGCGCCGGGCGTTCTACGAGTTCCACTCCACGCTGATGGAGCCGTGGGACGGTCCCGCCTGCGTCGTCTTCACCGACGGCACCCAGATCGGGGCGGTGCTCGACCGCAACGGCCTGCGCCCCTCGCGCTACTGGGTCACCGACGACGGTCTCGTGGTGCTCGCCTCCGAGGTCGGCGTGCTCGACCTCGACCCCGCCACCGTGGTCCGCAAGGGCCGGCTGCAGCCGGGCCGGATGTTCCTCGTCGACACCGAGGAGCACCGCATCATCGAGGACGAGGAGGTCAAGAGCCAGCTCGCCGCGGAGCACCCGTACGACGAGTGGCTGCACGCCGGCCTCATCCACCTCGACGACATCGACGAGCTCGAGCACATCGTGCACACGCACGCCTCGGTGACCCGCCGCCAGCAGATCTTCGGCTACACCGAGGAGGAGCTGCGCGTCCTGCTCAGCCCGATGGCCAACACCGGCGGCGAGGCGCTCGGCTCGATGGGCACGGACACGCCGATCGCCGCGCTCAGCGAGAAGCCGCGGCTGCTCTTCGACTACTTCTCCCAGCTGTTCGCCCAGGTGACGAACCCTCCGCTCGACGCGATCCGCGAGGAGCTGGTCACCTCGCTGGCCGGGTCCATCGGGCCCGAGGCCAACCTGCTCGAGCCGACGCCCGCGTCGTGCCGCCAGATCGTGCTGCCGTTCCCGGTGTTCTCCAACGACGACCTGGCCAAGATCCGGCACATCAACCGCAACGGCGACATGCCTGGCTTCCAGGTCCACATCGTGCGCGGCCTCTACGAGGTCGCCGGGGGAGGCGACGCGCTCGCCGCCCGCCTCGACGAGCTCTGCGCCGAGGTCTCGACCGCGATCGCCGACGGTGCGCGCGTCATCGTGCTGTCCGACCGGCACGCGACGGCCGACCTGGCGCCGATCCCGTCGCTCCTGCTCACCGGAGCGGTCCACCACCACCTGGTCCGCGAGAAGACCCGCACCCAGGTCGGGCTGCTGGTCGAGGCCGGCGACGTCCGCGAGGTGCACCACGTGGCGCTGCTCGTGGGCTACGGCGCGGCGGCGGTCAACCCCTACCTCGCCATGGAGTCCGTCGAGGACCTCGCCCGCGAGGCCTACTACGTCAAGGTCGACCCGGAGAAGGCCGTCGCCAACCTCATCAAGGCGCTCGGCAAGGGCGTGCTCAAGGTGATGTCGAAGATGGGCGTCTCGACGGTCGCGTCCTACACCGGCGCGAAGATCTTCGAGGCCGTCGGCCTGTCGCAGGCAGTCGTCGACCGCTACTTCACCGGTACGGCGTCCAAGCTCGGCGGCATCGAGCTGGGGACGATCGCGGAGGAGGTCGCGCGCCGGCACGCGGTGGCGTACCCCAGGGGCGGGATCTCGCCCGCACACCGCGAGCTCACGATCGGTGGCGAGTACCAGTGGCGCCGCAGTGTGAACGGGGATGCCGAGCCGCACCTGTTCGACCCCGAGACGGTCTTCCGGCTCCAGCACTCGACCCGCACGGGCAGCTACGACGTCTTCAAGCAGTACACCGACCGGGTGAACCAGCAGTCGCAGCGGCTGATGACGCTGCGCGGGCTCTTCGCCTTCAAGGACGGCGTGCGCGAGCCGATCGACATCGACGAGGTCGAGCCCGTCTCCGCGATCGTGCAGCGCTTCTCGACCGGCGCCATGTCCTACGGCTCCATCAGCAAGGAGGCGCACGAGACGCTCGCGATCGCGATGAACCGGCTGGGCGGCAAGTCCAACACCGGTGAGGGCGGCGAGGACGCCGACCGGCTGTACGACGCCGAGCGGCGCTCGTCGATCAAGCAGGTCGCGTCGGGACGCTTCGGCGTGACGTCGGAGTACCTCACCAACGCCGACGACATCCAGATCAAGATGGCGCAGGGCGCGAAGCCCGGCGAGGGCGGCCAGCTGCCCGGCCACAAGGTCTACCCGTGGGTGGCCAAGACCCGGCACTCGACGCCGGGCGTGGGCCTGATCAGCCCGCCGCCGCACCACGACATCTACTCCATCGAGGACCTGGCGCAGCTGATCCACGACCTCAAGAACGCCAACCCGTCGGCGCGCATCCACGTCAAGCTCGTCTCCGAGGTCGGCATCGGCACGGTCGCGGCGGGTGTCTCGAAGGCACACGCCGACGTCGTGCTCGTCTCCGGCCACGACGGCGGCACCGGTGCGTCGCCGCTGACGTCGCTGAAGCATGCCGGCGGACCGTGGGAGCTCGGCCTCGCCGAGACCCAGCAGACCCTGCTGCTCAACGGGCTGCGCGACCGGATCGTCGTGCAGGCCGACGGCCAGCTCAAGACCGGCCGCGACGTGATGATCGCGGCGCTGCTCGGCGCGGAGGAGTTCGGCTTCGCGACCGCGCCGCTCGTCGTCAGCGGCTGCATCATGATGCGGGTCTGCCACCTCGACACCTGCCCGGTGGGTGTCGCGACGCAGAACCCGGTGCTCCGTGAGCGCTACAGCGGCCAGGCCGAGCACGTCGTGAACTTCTTCGAGTTCATCGGGCAGGAGGTGCGCGAGCTGCTGGCCCAGCTCGGCTTCCGCAGCCTCGAGGAGGCGATCGGCCAGGTCGGCACGCTCGACGTCGCGGAGGCGATCGACCACTGGAAGGCGTCCGGGCTCGACCTGACGCCGATCCTCCACCAGGCCTCGCGTCACGGGGAGTTCGGCCAGTTCGAGGACCAGGACCTGCGCAACACCAAGACCCAGGACCACGGTCTCGACAAGGCGCTCGACAACGAGCTGATCGCCATCGCCCGGCCCGCCCTGGAGTCGGGGGAGCCGGTGCGCGCGCAGGTGACGATCCGCAACGTCAACCGCACGGTCGGCACGATGCTCGGCCACGAGGTCACCAAGCGCTTCCGCGGCGAGGGCCTGCCGGAGGGCACCATCGACATCACCCTCACCGGCTCGGCCGGCCAGTCGTTCGGGGCGTTCGTGCCGCGGGGGATCACCCTGCGGCTCGAGGGCGACGCCAACGACTACGTCGGCAAGGGCCTGTCCGGCGGCCGGCTGGTCGTCAGGCCCGACCGCGCGGCGACGTTCGACGCCGGCGAGCAGATCATCGCCGGCAACACGATCGGCTACGGCGCCACGTCGGGACAGATCTTCCTGAGCGGACGCGCGGGGGAGCGGTTCTGTGTCCGCAACTCCGGTGCGAGCGCCGTCGTCGAGGGTGTGGGCGACCACGCCTGCGAGTACATGACCGGTGGCGTCGTCGTCGTGCTCGGCCCGACGGGACGCAACTTCGCGGCCGGCATGTCCGGCGGCTACGCGCTCGTGCTCGACCTCGACGAGGCGCGGGTCAACGCCGAGCTCGTCGAGCTGTCCCCGGTCACCGGCAAGGCCGCGGACACGCTGAGGTCGCTCGTCGAGCAGCACGCCGAGGAGACCGGCTCCGAGATCGCGGCGACGCTGCTCGCCGACTGGGACTCGTCGCTGGCGCGCTTCACCGAGGTGATGCCCAGCGACTTCAAGCGCGTGCTCGAGGCTCGTGAGGAGGCCCTCGAGGAGGGTCTCGACGAGGACGAGGCCGCCGCTCGCATCATGGAGGTGCTGCATGGCTGACCCGAAGGGCTTCTTGAAGAACGGCCGCGAGGTCGCCTCGCGGCGCGAGGTCGCCGAGCGCGTCAACGACTGGGACGAGGTCTACCCCGACGGCATCGGCCGCGCGCTGCTGCCGATCATCAACACCCAGGCCGGGCGCTGCATGGACTGCGGCATCCCGTTCTGCCACCAGGGCTGCCCGCTGGGCAACATCATCCCGGAGTGGAACGACCTCGTCTGGCGTGACGACTGGGACGGCGCGATGGACCGGCTCCACGCGACCAACAACTTCCCGGAGTTCACCGGGCGGCTGTGCCCCGCGCCGTGCGAGACCGCCTGCGTCCTCGGCATCAACCAGGACCCGGTGACCATCAAGAACGTCGAGGTCTCGATCATCGACCGCGCCTGGGGCTCGGGCTACGTCCGGCCGCAGCCGCCGGAGTGGCTCTCGGGCAAGACCGTCGCCGTCATCGGCTCGGGCCCCGCGGGGCTCGCCGCCGCCCAGCAGCTGACCCGCGCCGGGCACACCGTCGCGGTCTACGAGCGGGCCGACAAGATCGGCGGGCTGCTGCGCTACGGCATCCCCGAGTTCAAGATGGAGAAGAAGCACCTCGACCGCCGCCTCGACCAGATGCGTCGCGAGGGCACCGTCTTCCGGGCCGGCGTCAGCGTGGGCGACCAGCTCACCGGCCCGCAGCTCCTCGCCCGCTACGACGCCGTCGTGCTCGCGATGGGTGCGACCAGCGCCCGCGACCTGCCGGCCACCGGCCGTGAGCTCGGCGGGATCCACCAGGCGATGGAGTTCCTGCCGCAGTCCAACCGGGTCTCCCTGGGGGAGGAGGTCGAGGACCAGATCGTCGCGACCGGCAAGGACGTCGTGATCATCGGTGGCGGCGACACCGGCGCCGACTGCCTCGGCACCTCGATCCGCCAGGGCGCGCGATCGATCACGCAGCTGGAGATCATGCCCCGCCCCGGCGAGGACCGGCCGTCGGGCCAGCCGTGGCCGACCTACCCCATGACCTTCCGGGTCTCCTCGGCCCACGAGGAGGGCGGCGACCGGGTGTACGCCGTGTCGACCCAGGAGTTCGTGGGCGACGCCGACGGCAACGTCGCCGGCCTCCGCCTGGTGGAGGTCGACGCGAAGTTCCAGCCCGTCGAGGGCACCGAGCGCGAGATCCCCGCCCAGCTGGTGCTGCTCGCGATGGGGTTCGTCGGCCCGGAGCGGCCCGGCCTGATCGAGCAGCTCGAGGTCGAGCTCGACGAGCGCGGCAACGTCAGGCGCGACGAGTCGTACGCCGCCTCCGTGCCCGGCGTCTTCGTCGCCGGCGACGTGGGCCGTGGCCAGTCGCTGATCGTCTGGGCGATCGCCGAGGGCCGCAGCGCCGCGGCGTCGGTCGACGCCTTCCTCACCGGGTCGACCACCCTGCCCGCGCCGATCAAGCCGCACGAGCGCCCGCTGGTCGTCTGACCGCCTGTAACGCCGGGTTGCTGCTTGTACCCACCCCCATGCATCACGGGTGGTACAGCACCCAACCCGGCGTTACAACGTGTCCAGCTGGCGGAGCAGCTTTGCTTGGAACGATCCAAGACCCGCTAGGCTGAGGGACGTGCGTAGAGCCAAGATCGTCTGCACCCTCGGTCCCGCGGTGAACACCCCGGAGGGGATCCGAGCCCTCGTCGAGGCGGGGATGGACGTCGCCCGACTCAACATGAGCCACGGCGCGTACGCCGACCACGAGGCGGTCTACCGCCTGGTGCGCCAGGCCTCCGACGACACCGGGCACGCGATCGGCATCTTCGCCGACCTGCAGGGCCCGAAGATCCGGCTGGAGACCTTCGGCGACGGGCCGGTGAAGCTCAAGACGGGCGCCACGTTCACGATCACCACCCGCGACGTCGTCGGCGACGTCGACCAGTGCGGGACGACCTACAAGGGCCTGCCCGGCGACGTGAAGCCAGGCGACCCGCTGCTCATCGACGACGGCAAGGTCCGGCTGAAGGTGACGTCGGTCGACGACACCGACGTGGTGACCGAGGTCGTCGTCCCCGGCAAGGTCTCCAACAACAAGGGCATCAACCTCCCGGGCGTCGCGGTCTCCGTGCCGGCGCTGTCGACGAAGGACACCGAGGACCTGCGCTGGGCGTTGCGGCTCGGCGTCGACTTCATCGCGCTGAGCTTCGTGCGCAGCGCGACCGACGCCGCCGACGTGCGTGCGGTGATGAGCGAGGAGGGCATCTTCGTCCCGATCATCGCCAAGATCGAGAAGCCCCAGGCGATCGACAACATCGACGAGATCGTCGATGCCTTCGACGGCGTGATGGTCGCCCGCGGTGACCTCGGGGTGGAGTGCCCGCTCGAGGACGTGCCGATCCACCAGAAGCTGATCTGCGACAAGGCCCGCCGCAACGCGAAGCCGGTCATCGTGGCCACCCAGATGCTCGAGTCGATGATCACTGCGCCGGCGCCGACGCGGGCCGAGGCCAGCGACGTCGCCAACGCCGTCCTCGACGGCGCGGACGCGGTGATGCTGTCCGGCGAGACGAGCGTGGGGGACTACCCCATCGTCGCGGTGGAGACGATGTCCCGGATCGTGCAGTCCACCGAGGAGCACGGCCTGACCCACATGGCTGCTGTCGAGTGGCAGCCCCACACCCGCGGCGGCATCATCGCCAAGGCGGCCGCGGAGGTCGCCGAGCGGGTCGAGGCGGCGTACGTCGTCGCCTTCACGGTCAGCGGCGACTCGGCCAAGCGGTTGTCCCGCTACCGCGGACCGGTCCCCGTCCTGGCCTTCACGCCCGCGTCCCGCACCCGCTCGCAGCTCGCGCTGACGTGGGGCGTCGAGACCTTCCTCGGCGCCGACGTCGAGCACACCGACGAGATGGTGCGCCAGGTCGACGAGGCCCTGCTCCACATCGGCCGGGTCAAGGAGGGCGACCTCGTCGTCATCATCGCCGGCAGCCCGCCCGGCATCCCCGGCTCGACCAACGCGCTGCGCATCCACCGGATGGGCGACGCCATCAACGGCGCCGCGCCGGCGTACCGCCGCGGCTGACCGCCCGCTGGGCGGCAGGACCTGGGTGCCCCGGGTGAGATTCGAACTCACACTGGATGGTGTTTGAGACCACTCTCTCTGCCGTTGGAGTACCGGGGCGAATCGGCCTCGGAACCCTATCCGAACT
Organism: uncultured Actinomycetota bacterium; assembly: GCA_963791365.1. GTDB lineage: Bacteria > Actinomycetota > Actinomycetes > Propionibacteriales > Nocardioidaceae > Nocardioides. The sequence continues at coordinate 258,486 of CAWBSG010000011.1, forward strand.
AGCCTTGTCGCCGTGACGCAGCCTGACGCCAGCCCCGCCCCTGACGACGTACGCCGTGTGGTGATCGCAGAGGACGAGGCCCTGATCCGGATGGACCTCGCCGAGATGCTGGGGGAGGAGGGCTACGAGGTCGTCGGCCAGGCCGGTGACGGCCAGAAGGCGATCGACCTCGCCCGGGAGCTGCGGCCGGACCTGGTGATCCTCGACGTGAAGATGCCGGTGCTCGACGGCATCGCGGCGGCCGAGACGATCGCGAGCGAGCGCATCGCTCCCGTGGTGATCCTGACGGCGTTCTCCCAGCGCGACCTGGTCGCCCGGGCGCGCGACGCCGGCGCGATGGCGTACCTCGTGAAGCCGTTCCAGAGGGGCGACCTGGTGCCGGCCATCGAGATGGCCGTGAGCCGCTACGCCGAGATCTCCGTCCTCGAGCGCGAGGTCAGCGACCTGCAGGAGTCGCTCGCGACCCGCAAGTCCGTCGACCGCGCCAAGGGCGTGCTGCAGGCGAACCTCGGGCTCAGCGAGACCGAGTCGTTCCGCTGGATCCAGAAGACCGCCATGGACCTGCGGCTCTCGATGAAGCAGGTCGCAGACGGCGTGGTCGAGCACGGCGTGACCGGGATCGGGAGCGCCGCAGACGAGACGCCCGGACGCCCACCGGAGTAGCAGCGTCATAGCACCGAAGGTTTCGGATCCGTTTCCGGTGTAGACCGGTTGGTCACGAAACGGCAACGGCGCGACGATCAGGCCCGTCAATCGTGTCCCGGGCCACATTCCGGGTGTTAGGTTCCCGCCACGAGGCTGCCGAGGTGGACAGCCCTAACCCAGAACGTGGAGGGATCAATGATCCGCTCAACCAAGACGTGGCAGGCAGTCGCGTTCACGGCGGTGGCCGGGCTGGCACTCAGCGCATGTGGCACCACGGACACCGGCGGCGGTGGCGGCGGCGGCGAAGGTGGCGACGAGTGCACCTTCAAGATCGCCGCGATGGGCGCCCTGTCGGGCCCCAACGCCAGCATCGTCCTCCCGTCCGTCGACGGCGCGCAGCTGGCGCTCGACCAGTGGGAGAACGACGACTGCGAGGTCGAGCTCGAGCGCTTCGACACCGAGGGCGACCCGGCCAAGGCCACGCCCGTTGCCACCCAGATCGCCGGTGACGAGCAGTTCATCGGCGTCATCGGTGGCGCCTTCTCCGGCGAGACCCGCGCGACGAAGACGATCTACCAGGACGGCGGCATCCCGATGGTCAGCCAGTCGGCCACCGCGACCGACCTGACGCAGGACGACCCGGTCGAGGTGTTCCACCGCCTCGTGCCCTACGACGACTACCAGGGCCAGGCGATCGCCAAGTACCTCACCGACGAGGTCGGGGCGTCGAAGGTCTTCGTCATCGACAACTCCGAGGCCTACGGCGAGCCGCTCGCGGACCGCGTCGAGGAGACCCTCGGCGACGCGATGATCCAGCGGGACAAGACCGAGGTCGGCCAGACCGACTTCGCGCCGACCGTCTCCAAGATCGAGTCGGCCTCGCCCGACGCGATCATGTACGGCGGCTACATCGCCGAGGCCGCGCCGCTGCTCAAGCAGATCCGCGACGCCGGCATCGAGGTCCCGTTCATCGGTGGTGACGGCCTCTACGGCGCCGACTTCGGCAACGCGGTCGGCGCAGCCGGCGAGGGCGCGGCGGTCATGTGCCCGTGTGCTCCGATCGAGGACGACAGCACCTTCGCTGCCGACTTCGAAGAGGCCTACGGCGGCGCCCCCGGCGCCTACGCGGCCGAGGGCTTCGACGCGATGACCGTCTTCCTCAAGGGCCTCGAGGACGGCGCACGCACCCGCGCCGAGATGCTGGAGTTCGTCAACGGCTACACCGGTGACGGTCTCAGCAAGTCCATCGCCTTCGACGAGAACGGCGACGTCCCGCAGGACCAGGTCTCCTACTGGGCCTACGTGAACGAGGGCGGCACCCTGGTGCCCGAGGTCGAGGTCAAGCCCGCGGGCTGATCCACGGAACCAAGCACAACCATCGCGGGGGCGACCGACACCGGTCGCCCCCGCTCCATGGCCCTCTACGGGGCACTGTCTGGGAGGGTCCTGAGTGGACTTCGACGCCCTGATCAACGGCTTGGACCGTCACACGTTGGACGGCATCACCCGCGGATCCATCTACGCGCTCGTCGCGCTCGGCTACACCATGGTGTACGGCGTGATGAAGCTGATCAACTTCGCCCACTCCGAGGTGTTCATGGTGGGCACCTGGGCGGTGCTCGGCGTGTACACCGTGATCGGCGTCACCGCCGGCGCCGGCCTCGGGATGGTCATCCTGGCCACCCTGCTCGCCCTGCTGGCCGCGATGCTGGCCTCCGCAGGCACGGCTCTCGCCGTCGAGCGGATCGCCTACCGGCCCCTGCGCAAGAAGGGCGCCCCGCCCCTCATCTTCCTGATCACCGGCATCGGCTGCTCGATCGTGATGGTGGAGATCTTCGGTCAGGTGCTGCGCGCCTTCTTCGGCCGCCCCTTCGGTCGTGTGACCGTCAACATCCCCTCGATCCTCGAGACCAAGACGATCTTCACGATCCCCGGGCTCGACCTGCCGGTCAGCAACACCCGCATCCTCATCATCGTCGGGGCCATCGTCATGATGCTCGCCCTGGACACCTTCGTGAACAAGAGCCGGCTGGGCCGAGGCGTCCGCGCCGTCGCGCAGGACGCGGACACCGCGTCCCTCATGGGAGTCAACCAGGAGCGCGTCATCATGCTGGTCTTCATCCTGGGTGGCGCCATGGCCGGTGTGGCCGCCCTGCTCTACACCATCCAGTACGACATCACGAAGTTCGACATCGGGTTCATCATCGGGCTCAAGGCGTTCACCGCGGCGGTCCTCGGTGGCATCGGGAACCTGCGCGGCGCCCTGGTGGGCGGGCTGTTCCTCGGCCTCGTCGAGGTGTACGCCTCCGCGATCTGGGACTCCAGCTGGACCAACGTGTACGCGTTCGTGGTCCTCGTCGTGGTCCTCATGTTCCGTCCCACCGGCCTGCTAGGTGAGTCCCTCGGAAAGGCACGAGCATGAACACCCCACGACGTTCTTCTCCTCCGCTTCGCTCCTCCGAACAACGCCACGGGGACCCCGCATGAGCCAGATCTCCGACGCCTACCGGCGCCTCCAGCTGGGCGACCGCTGGAACCACGCTCCCAAGGCGGTCCGCTGGGCCGTCATGCTCCTGGTGGTCGCGTTCGCGTTCTACCTGCCCTACCTGAACATCCTGCCGTTCGCCTACATCCGCACCGACCTCACCTCGAGCGGCTCGGACTGGTCGAGCGTGCTGTTCCTGATCGTCGTCTACATGATCGTGGCCGTCGGACTCAACGTCGTGATCGGACTGGCCGGTCTGCTCGACCTCGGCTACGTCGGGTTCTACGCCCTCGGCGCCTACTCGATCGCGCTGTTCGGATCGACCAACTCGCCGGTCGTCAAGGCGATGCAGAACAGGTTCGGCCTCTCGGAGGAGTGGGCGGTGCCGTTCGCGGCCTGCATCCCGATCGCCATCTTGATGTCCCTGATCGCGGGCGTCTTCCTCGGCGCCCCGACCCTGCGCCTGCGTGGTGACTACCTCGCGATCGTGACGCTCGGCTTCGGCGAGATCATCCGCATCACCGCTCGCAACCTGGACGGGGTCACCAACGGTGCCGCCGGCATCACCCAGGTGCCGGTGCCGCCGGGACCGGAGACCGACGGGCGGGCGTTCTTCAACACGATCGACGCCGAGCGCTGGTACTGGCTCGCGCTGGCGATCCTCATCCTGATCATCTGGCTGGCCAAGCGCCTCGAGAACAGCCGTGTCGGCCGGGCCTGGCTCGCGATCCGCGAGGACGAGGACGCCGCGGCCGTGATGGGCGTGGCGGGCTTCAAGTTCAAGCTGTGGGCCTTCGCCATCGGGGCGACCCTCGGCGGCCTGGCCGGGCTGCTGTTCGGCTCCAAGCAGCAGTACGTCGAGCCCAACGCGTTCATGGTGCAGCTGTCGTTCCTCTTCGTCGCCATGGTGGTCATCGGCGGGTCCGGCAACATCTACGGCGCGATCCTGGGCGCCTTCCTGCTCACCTACCTCCCCGAGCGGTTCCGCGACTTCGTCGAGTGGCGCCCGTTCGCCTTCGGCGTCGCGCTCGTGGCGGTCATGATCCTGCGTCCGCAGGGACTGGTGCCGAGCAGACGGAGGGCCCGGGAGTTCGAGGATCGACGAGAAGAAGCCAAGGAGGCTGCTGCCGATGTCTGAGCAGAGGAGTGCAGAGAGCGGCATCGAGGCGCCCGTGGTGCTCGAGGACACGTCCGACCACGACCAGATCGCGATCCACACGTCTGGTGAGGTCGGCGAGGTCCTGCTGGAGGTCGACCACGTCACGCTCCGCTTCGGCGGCGTCGTGGCCCTCAACGACGTCAACTTCGAGATCCGACGCGGCGAGATCCTCGGCCTGATCGGACCCAACGGTGCGGGCAAGACGACCGCGTTCAACGCGATGACGGGTGTCTACACCCCGACCGAGGGCGCGATCCGCTTCAAGGGCAAGGAGATCGCCGGCACCAAGCCGCACAAGATCAACCACCTCGGCATCGCCCGCACGTTCCAGAACATCCGGCTCTTCCCGGAGATGAGCGCGATGGAGAACGTCATGGTGGGCTGCGACGCCCGCCACAAGACGAGCGTCGTGGGCGTGCTGTTCCGCCTCTACCGGGTGCGCCCGACCGAGGCGGAGCTGCCCGACGACGGCATCCGCCGCCGCCTCGCGAAGGTGTTCGGCGTCAGCCGCCACACCATGGAGGAGCGGGCCGGGCGCCGTCGATCGATGGAGCTGCTGCGCTTCGTCGGCATCTCCGACCGGGCGCACGAGCTCGCACGCAACCTGCCCTACGGCTACCAGCGTCGTCTCGAGATCGCCCGTGCGCTCGCCACCGAGCCCGAGCTGATCTGCCTCGACGAGCCGGCTGCCGGCTTCAACCCCGCGGAGAAGGAGGACCTGATGGGTCTCATCCGCCGCATCCGCGACCTGGGGCACACGGTCCTGGTCATCGAGCACGACATGAAGCTGGTCCTCGGGGTCACCGACCGGATCGTCGTGCTGGAGTTCGGCCAGAAGATCGCTGAGGGCACCCCCGAAGAGGTCGCCCGCAACCCGAAGGTCATCGCTGCCTACCTGGGAGAGCCCGACGATGCTGCTTGAGATGAAGGACGCCGTTCTCAACTACGGCAAGATCCAGGCCCTCCACGGGATCAGCGTGCACGTCAACGAGGGCGAGGTGGTCTCGCTGATCGGCGCCAACGGCGCCGGCAAGACCTCGACCATGCGCGCGCTCTCCGGGGTGCGCGGCCTGTCCGCCGGGTCGATCGTGTTCAACGGCGAGGACGTCACCAAGCTGCGTGCCGACCAGCGCCTGCGCAAGGGACTCGTGCTGTGCCCCGAGGGTCGCGGCATCTTCCCGGGCATGACGGTCACCGAGAACCTCAACATGGGCGCCTACACCCGCAAGGACAAGGCGGCCATCGACGAGGACTACGACCGCGTCTTCGGGCTGTTCCCGCGTCTGCTGGAGCGCAAGAAGCAGATCGCCGGCACGATGTCCGGTGGTGAGCAGCAGATGCTGGCCATCGGACGCGCGCTGATGTCGCGCCCGAAGCTGCTGATGCTCGACGAGCCCTCCATGGGCCTCGCGCCGATGCTCATCCAGCAGATCTTCGACATCATCACCGAGATCTCGCAGCAGGGCACCACCATCCTGGTCGTCGAGCAGAACGCCAAGCAGGCGCTCACGCGCAGCGACCGTGCCTACGTCCTGGAGACCGGCAACATCGTCAAGACCGGCACGGGGGTCGAGCTCCTCGACGATCCGTCGGTGCGCGAGGCCTACCTCGGCGTAGCCTGATCGCACGGCCGGGCGATAGGGTCGCGGCGGATGTGGTGCCGTGAGAGGACGGCAGGGGGCCACGGTCGGAGCTCGAGGAAGTGGTGCGTCGATGAGCCGGACACCGGTGACCGTACGAACAGCGGAGACCTCGGACGCCATCTCCCTGCGCGAGCTGTGGGGCGACATCCTCAGGAGGGGCGGCCTCGACGAGCAGCTCGCTGACGTCTCGACAGTGATCGCGACGGCGAGCCGGCGCGACGACCACTGCATCGTCGTGGCCGAGATCGACGGTGAGGTCGCCGGTGCGGTCTACCTCGAGGCCACGACCTTCACGCCGCTCAACCTCGAGCCGGCCGTGCTGGCCGTCTCCCCGCACGTGTTCCAGCGGTTCCGCCGCAAGGGCGTGGGCAGCGCGTTGATCGAGGCGGCCTGCCGCTTCGCCGAGCAGCGCGGCATCACCCACGTGCAGACGGCGGCGGCCGCCGAGGCGCGCGACGCGAACCGATTCATGGCGCGGCTGTCCTTCGCGCCGCAGGCGATGCTGCGCGCCGCGACCACCAGCGCCGTACGTGCCCGCCTGCCGCAGGCACGCCAGGTGACCCATGCCGACACCAACCGCCAGCGCATCGACCGCGTCCTCGCGGCTCGCCGGGTGCGGCGCGAGCGCGTCCCGGGCTAGGCCTTCGGGGCGTCCAACAGGGCGCAGGTGATGCGGGACGTGCAGACCCGCTTGCCGCGCTCATCGGTGATGACGATGTCGTACGACGTCGACGACCGGCCCAGGTGGATCGCGGTCGCGACCCCCGTGACCAGCCCGGACGTGGCCGAGCGGTGGTGGGTGGCGTTGATGTCGACGCCGACCGCGATCTTCTGCGGGTAGGCGTGGATCGCCGATCCGATCGAGCCCAGGGTCTCGGCCAGCACGACCGACGCCCCGCCGTGGAGCAGGCCGAACGGCTGCGTGTTGCCCTCGACCGGCATCGTCGCCACCACGCGCTCGGCCGAGACCTCGACGAGCTGCACGCCCATCTTGTCGTTGAGGCGGCCGTTGCCCTCGGGCAGGAACGCGAGGAGGTCCTCGATGCTGAGGCCGGCCAGGCTCTGCGGAGGGGAGTCGGAGGTCTCGCTCATGGGGCCCATTCTGCTGTCGGTGGCGACGGCTAGAGTCGGCGGGTGCCTGAGACGACCGACCAGACCCGTCCCCGACTCCTGCTGCTCGACGGGCACTCGCTGGCCTACCGGGCGTTCTTCGCACTGCCCGTCGAGAACTTCGCGACCGCCAGCGGCCAGCACACCAACGCGGTCTACGGCTTCACCTCGATGCTGGTCAACGTGCTGCGCGACGAGGTCCCCACGCACGTGGTCGTGGCGTTCGACAAGTCGCGCCAGACCTTCCGGCTCGAGCAGTACAGCGAGTACAAGGCCAAGCGCAACAAGACCCCCGACGAGTTCAGCAGCCAGCTGCCGTTGATCCGACGGGTGCTCGACGCGCTGTCCATCCAGCACCTCGACGTCGCCGGCTACGAGGCCGACGACATCATCGCCACCCTCGTCACCGAGGCCCTGGCCGACGGGATGGAGGTGCTCATCCTCACCGGTGACCGCGACTCCATCCAGCTCGTCACCGACAGCTCGACGGTGCTCTACCCGATGCAGGGCGTGAGCAACCTCGCGCGTCTGACCCCGGCCGCCGTCGAGGAGAAGTACGGCGTCCCGCCGCACCGTTACCCCGAGCTGGCCGCGATCGTCGGCGAGACGTCCGACAACCTGCCCGGCGTGCCCGGCGTCGGCCCGGGCTTCGCGGCGAGGTGGATCAACCAGTTCGACGGCCTCGACAACGTCATCGCCCGCGCCGACGAGATCACCGGCAAGAAGGGCGAGGCGCTGCGCGAGCACCTCGGCGACGTGATCCGCAACCGCCAGCTCAACGCGCTCGTGCGCGACATGGCGCTCCCGTTGCACCCGGTCGACCTCGGCCGTCGCCCCTGGGACCGCACGGTCGGCCTCGAGCTGCTCGACGAGCTGGAGTTCCGCGGCGAGCTGCGCGGCCGGCTGCTCGACACCATCGACCCCGACCCCGCCGACACCGTCGAGGCGGAGTCCGGGTTCGAGCTCGACGGACGACGCCTCGCGCCGGGTGAGTCCGCGGCATGGCTGGAGGAGCACGCGCCCATTGGTGAGCGCGTCGGCGTGGCGGTGCAGGGCAGCTGGCGTGCCGGCACGGGCGAGGTGGTCTCGATCGCCGTCGCCACCAGCGACGGCTCTGCCGCGTGGGTCGACGTCGCCGACATCGGTCCCGACGACGACGCCGCAGTGGCCGCCTGGCTGGCCGATCCCGCGCGACCCAAGGCCCTCCACGACGCCAACGGACAGAGCCTGGCGCTGGCGGCGCGCGGCTGGGAGCTGGCGGGCCTCGCGGTCGACACCGCCCTCGCCGCCTACCTGGTCCAGCCCGACCAGCGTTCCTACGACCTCGCCGACCTGACGCTGCGCTACCTCAAGCGCGAGCTGAGGCGGGACACGACCGACGCCGACCAGCTCAGCTTCGACGCCCTCGACGACACCACGGCGAGCGACACCGCGATGCTCACCGCGCGAGCGGTGCTCGACCTCGCCGACGCGCTCGACGGTGCCGTGGAGGAACACGGGGGCGCACAGCTGCTGCGTGAGGTCGAGCTCCCGCTCATCGGCACCCTGGTGCGGATGGAGCAGGTCGGCATCGCCGTCGACACCGACTACCTCGAGGGCCTCGAGTCCGACTTCGGCGAGCAGGTCCGCACGGCGGCCAACGACGCCTACGACGTGATCGGCAAGGAGATCAACCTCGGCTCACCCAAGCAGCTGCAGGTCGTGCTCTTCGACGAGCTCGACATGCCCAAGACCAAGCGCACCAAGACCGGCTACACCACTGACGCCGATGCCCTGCAGGTGCTCTTCGAGAAGACCGAGCACCCGTTCCTCCAGCACCTGCTGCGCCACCGTGACGTGATCCGGCTGCGCCAGACCGTCGAGGGACTGCTGAAGACCGTCGCCTCCGACGGCCGCATCCACACGACCTACAACCAGATCATCGCCGCGACGGGGCGTCTCTCCAGCACCGACCCCAACCTGCAGAACATCCCGATCCGCACCGAGGCGGGCCGTCGCATCCGTGAGGGCTTCGTCGTCGGCGAGGGCAACGAGTCGTTGCTGACCGCCGACTACAGCCAGGTCGAGATGCGGATCATGGCTCACCTGTCGGAGGACGCCCTGCTGATCGAGGCGTTCAAGTCGGGCCAGGACTTCCACTCGATCACCGCGGCCCGCGTGTTCGGCGTCGACGCCGGCTCCGTGAGCGTCGAGCAGCGCGCCAAGATCAAGGCGATGAACTACGGCCTCGCCTACGGCCTGTCCGCGTTCGGCCTGTCCCAGCAGCTCAAGATCGACACGTCCGAGGCGCGTGGGCTGATGGACGAGTACTTCGAGACCTTCGGCGGCGTCCGCGACTACCTCGGCGGCATCGTCGACGAGGCGCGCAAGTCCGGGTTCACCGAGACCATCCTCGGCCGGCGTCGCTACCTGCCCGACCTCACCAGCGACAACCGCCAGCGCCGCGACACGGCCGAGCGGATGGCGCTCAACGCACCGATCCAGGGCTCGGCCGCCGACCTGGTCAAGGTCGCGATGCTCGGGGTCGAGCGTGCGCTGTTCGAGCAGGGGCTGCGCTCACGGATGCTGCTCCAGGTGCACGACGAGCTCGTGTTCGAGGTGGCCCCGGGCGAGGGCGACGCGCTCGCTGCGCTGGTCCGTGCCGAGATGGGCGGTGCGGCCGACCTGGCCGTCCCGCTCGACGTGTCGATCGGCACCGGCCGCAGCTGGCACGACGCGGCTCACTGAGCCGCGCGCGTGCGCATCCGCACCGCGATCGTCACCGACAGCAGTGCGAGCAGCACGACCTGCACCGTCATCACGACCGCGAGCAGTCCGGACAGGCTCGACGCGGTCGCCCCTGCGACGACCACGACCACGACGAGGGCCAGCCACACCAGCAGGATCGACAGCGTCCCCTGGCGCGCCAGGACGGCGTACACCAGGAGCTGCAGCAGCGCCATGACCGTGCCCAGCAGGGCGAAGATCCAGAGGAGGTCCTTCACCTCGTCGTACTGGCGGCCACCGGCGAAGAACAGCGCCAGGTCCGGGAGGGCCGCCGTGATGAGGACGCAGACCGCACCCATGCCGCCGACGAGCGACATGCTGCGCACCAGGGCCTGACCCGGGTCCCGGCCGGCCGACATCGACGGGAAGGCGATCACCACCACGAACTGCGGCAGGAACATGACGGCGCGGGTGACGATCAAGCCAGCCGCGTAGAGACCCGAGTCGTGGTCGTCCAGCACGGAACGGCCCACCAGCATGTCGATGTTGGTGAGTGCGAAGTAGGCGAAGAGCGCCTGGGAGCTCACCAGTGCTTCCCTGATGATGGGCAGGGCGCCGTGACGCTCGTGCGTCTCGCCCTCCTCTCGACGGGTACGCAGCACGGTCAACCCGTAGAGGAACGGCGCGTAGCAGCCGACGGTGACACCGAGGAACGCCATGAACGCGGTGGGTTGCCACGCGACGAGGGCGAGCCCGACCGCCACCCGCGGCACGCCGGAGAGCACGTAGAGGACCGCCAGCTCCCGCCAGCGGCGCTCGCCCTGGAGGATGCCGGCCTGCGCGCCCGTCATCGTCATCGCGACGGCCGCGAAGGGGGCGAGCAACGCAGTGGGGAGGCTGTCGAGGTCGAGCAGCACGTCGACCAACGGTGCCGCCACGAGGAGCACCCCGCCCAGGAGGAGCGCGGCACGCAGGGACACCCGCAGCACCTCGCGCTCGATCTGGCCCACGTGCGCGGGGTCGGCACTGATGCGTCGTGCGCCAGTGGCCTGCAGCCCGAGCATCACGACACTCATGATCAGGACCAGGTTCATGAGGGCGAAGAAGGCGCCGTAGGGGACAGGGCCGATGATGCGCGCGACTGCCATGGTGAAGCCGTAGGTCGCGAGGTTCATCACCATCATCGCGACGGCGATCTGACCACTTCCACCCAGCAGCCCACCCACCCTGCTCCGGGCGTGGTCCGTGTCGGAGTCGTGGCCCGGCAGCTCGCGCGCTCGTGTGGCCATGCGGGACACCCTAAAGTGCTCGCGTGCGAGGACGGACGTGGGACGGCGCCGTCCGCTGGCTGCCGGTGGCGTGGTCGCTGGGTCTCGCGCTCCTCATGCTGGGCGGCGGGCTCGGCCGCGGGTACGTCCTCACCTACGACATGGTGTGGGTGCCCGACCTCGCGTTGGGCGCGGACGCGCTCGGGCTCGGCAGCGCGCTGCCCCGAGCGGTACCGTCCGACGCCGTCGTGGCCGTGCTCGACGAGATCGTTCCGGGCATGCTCCTCCAGAAGCTGGTGCTCGTCGCGGCGCTGGCCGCGGCCGGTGCCGGCGCAGCCGAGATCGTGGGCCCCGGCAGCGCGGCGCGACTGGTGGCGGCGACCGTCGCGGTGTGGAACCCGTTCGTGGTCGAACGCCTGGCCATCGGTCACTGGCCCGTGCTGGTCGGCTACGGGGTGCTGCCGTGGGTCCTGCTCGCCGGGGTCGCGTGGCGTCGCAGTGGCGTGCCCCCGGCGCGACTGCCGCTTCTCCTGGTCCTCGGCAGCCTGAGCGCCTCGACGGGGCTGGTGACCGCCATCGCCGTGTGCGTGTCCGCTGGCGAGCGCACGCGGCGCCGCTGGGCACTGCTGGCGCTGCTGGTCGCGGCGGCCAACGCGCCGTGGGTCGTCTCCGGGCTGCTGCACGTCGCGGACGCCACCTCGAGCGCGTCCGGCGCGGACGTGTTCGCGCCGAGCAGGGGTGAGGGACTCTTGCGCGCCCCGCTGCAGTTCCTGACCCTGGGGGGCATCTGGAACGCGACCGCGGTCCTCCCCTCGCGGACCGGTTGGCTCGCGGTCGGCCTGACGGTGGTGCTGGCCTTCCTGGCCGTGCTCGGCGCCCGTCGCGGCTGGTCGATGGTGCCGTCCGGGCTCCACCGGCCGCTGCTCGTGTGCTGGACGGCGGCGATGGTGCTCGTCGTGACAGCGTGGGCGTTCCCCGGAGTGACGGGTTGGCTCGCCGCCACGGTGCCCGGAGCCGGCCTGCTGCGGGACGGCTCGCGGATGCTGGCCCTGGCGGCGCCGTTGACCGCGGTGCTCGCCGGTCGCGGAGCCCACGCACTGCTGGAGCTGCTGCCGGATGCCGTGTCGCGCACGATGATCGGACTGACCTGCGTCCTCGTCCCGATCACGTTGATGCCCGACGCCGCGATCGGACTGTCGGGCAGGATCACCGCCGTCGACTACCCCGCGTCCTACGAGACGCTGCGACGCGACCTGTCCTCGCTCGCCGGCGGCAATGTCGCCGTCCTGCCGTTCCAGAGCTACCGGGCGCCGTCGTGGAACAACGACGGCAGGCCGGTCTACGTCCCCCTGGGGCGCTACCTCGACCGACGCACTGTCGTCGAGGACCAGCTCGTCGTGGACGGGCGCACGATCCCGGGGGAGGACCCCCGCGCCGCCTCGGTGCGGGAGTCCCTGCTCGCGTCGACGGAGGAGGCGCGGGCCTCCGGACTGCGGGCCGCGGGCATCAGGTTGCTGGTGGTCGAGAACCTGCCGGGGGTGTCCGTGCCCGAGGTGGCCGGCGACCCGGTGTGGGAGGACGACATGCTCCGGGTCATCGACCTCGGTCCGGGGGCAGCGCCGCCGTCCCCGCCGGTGGCGTCCGCCACGGCGATGGGCCTGGCGTGGTCCGCCTGGTGGGGCGCGATCATCGCGGGACTCCTCCTGTCTCGTCGCCGGCGCCGCGCAGCTTCCTCGGGTGAATGCCCGTAGATCGCTACTGACTGGTACCTTTCGGCCTGTACCCATGGGAGGAACCGGAAGTCATGAATACTTTTGTCGCCCCGCTCGTCAGCAGCGTCGCCGGGGGTGTGCTCGCCGTGGCCACCCTGATGGGTGTGATCACCAACCAGACCAGTGCTCCCGACCAGTCGCCGGGCACGATCGACTCGCCCGAGTTCAGCTACGGCGCCACGCTGGAGTGATGCGACCGGGTGGGTGATGCCAGGGGCCAGCGGCCCGGGCTCACTCCTCGTCGGGGTCCTGCGCGTCGATGCGCTCGCCCCGCAGCACCGCCGCCAGCACGTGGGCGAACGACTCCTGGGCATGCTCCCAGGTGAACTGACGGCTCATCGCGTGAGCGGCTTCTCCCAGCCGGACGCGCAGCGCCTCGTCGTCGAGCATGCGGCCGAGGGCGTCGACCAGTCCGTCGTGGTCGTCCACCAGCAGGCCGGAACTGCCGTCACTGACCGACTCGCGGGTGCCGCCTGCTGATCGGTAGGCGACCGTCGGGGTGCGGTGCATGCCGGCCTCGCCGACCACGAGGCCCCACCCCTCCTTCAAGGAGGGCAGGGCGAGCACCCACGCGCTCTCGAACAGCTCGTGCTTGCGCGCCTCGTCCACGTGCCCCTCGAACCGCACCGAGTGACCGGCGCCGCGCTCCTCGGCGTAGCGGTGCAGCTCTGCCTCCCACCAGCCACTGCCGACGACGTGCAGGAGCAGCTCCGGGTGGCGCTCGCGCAGCGCCAGGGCAGCGTCGATGGCGTGCTCCACCTGCTTGTGCGGGACGAGGCGCCCCACCACGGCTATCGCGGGACGCACCGACTTGCCCGAGCCGGTCGACTCGACGGGGTCCGTCCCGTTGTGGACCACGGCGACGCGCCGGCGGTCGACACCCAGGGCGACCAGCTCGTCCCGGGTGGCCCGGGACACCGCGACGTACTGGCACGAGCGGTAGAGGCGGGGCGCCAGCCGGTGCTCGATGGCCCATCCCACGCGGCCGACCAGGCCCGGGTAGACCACCGGCCACTGCTCGCGGTGCACGTGGTGCACCAGCACGACGACCGGCGCGCGGGTCGCGGCGCGCGTCATGAACGGCAGGCCGTTCTGGACGTCGACGACGAGGTCGACGCGGCCGAGGCGACCGCGGGCGAGCGCGGTGAAGCCCTCCTGGTAGACGGTCACCTTCGAGCCGCGGCGCACGAAGCGCACGCCGTTCACGACCTCCTCGGGCGGCGCCGCGGCGTGGGCGGCGCAGAAGATGGTGACGCGGGCACCGCGTGCGACGAGTCCTTCGGCCATCTTCTCGAGGTATCGCTCGGCCCCGCCGCCCTCTGGATTGTGGGTGTCGCGCCAGCTGAAGAACGCGATGTGGCGACCGTGGATCTCGGCATGGTCAGTCATCGACGACAACCCTACCGCCGAGTCACTTGTCGGCTAGGGTCTCCGGGTGCTGACGAGGAACCGACCGTGGCGCGCCGACCTCAGGCGGTCGGTGCACCTCTTCCGGGAGTTCCGCCACGAGCAGCCCGACCCGGCCAGGTTCTACACCGCGCTCGCCTCCGACTCCGTCCTGCAGGTGAGCCAGTACCACGACCTGAGCGGTCAGAAGGTGCTGGACGTCGGCGGAGGTCCGGGCTACTTCCGCGACGCCTTCCGCGACGCGGGTGCGACCTACGTCGCCCTCGACTCCGACGTCGGCGAGCTCTCCGGCAGCGGCGACATCGGCGCGGGCACCGTGATCGGCAGTGGCATGCAGCTGCCCTTCGCCGACGGCTGCGTGGATGTCTGCTACTCCTCCAACGTCCTCGAGCACGTGCCCGACCCGTGGCTGATGGCCCGCGAGATGGTCCGCGTCACCCGGCCCGGCGGGACCGTCTTCATCAGCTACACCACGTGGTTCGGCCCGTGGGGCGGCCATGAGACGGCGCCGTGGCACTTCCTGGGAGGTCGTCGCGCACGGCGACGCTACGTTGCACAGCACGGTCACGAGCCGAAGAACAGGTTCGGCGAGTCCCTGTTCGCCGTGACGGTCGCCGAAGGGCTCCGCTGGGCCGGCACCCAGCAGGTCGCCGACGTCGTCCACGTGCTCCCGCGCTACAACCCCCGGTGGAGCCACTGGCTGCTCCGGGTGCCCGTGCTGCGAGAGGTGGTGACGTGGAACCTCGTGCTCGTGCTGAGGAGGAGGTGACGCGCGACCGCGCGGCCTGGCGCTGGCGGCTCACCGCGGCCTGTGCCGTGCTCATCGGTGTCGCCCTGACCCAGTCGCCCGGACTCCTCGTGGCCGACACGAAGCTCGACCTGGCGGTCGCGCCGCTGGACTTCCTGGCCCGCGCGGTCGAGACTGTGGGACGGCGAGGGCGCGTTCGGCCAGCTGCAGAACCAGGCCTACGGCTATCTGTGGCCGATGGGTCCGTTCTTCGCCGTCGGGCATCTCCTCGACCTGCCGGGGTGGGTCGTGCAGCGGCTCTGGATGGCGCTCGTGCTGTGCGTGGCGTTTCTCGGCACGGCGCGAGGTCGCGCGCACGCTCGGCGTGCGCTCCGACCTGGCCTGCATGCTGGGCGGCGCGGCGTACGCGCTGTCCCCGCGCATGCTCACGGTGATCGGACCCAGCTCGATCGAGGTCTGGCCGATGGCACTCGCGCCGTGGGTGTTGCTGCCGCTCGTCGTCGGTGCGGATCGCGGGTCGCCTCGGCGTGCGGCCGCGTTCTCCGCGCTGGCGATCGGCATGGTGGGCGGTGTCAACGCCGCCGCCACCAGCGCGGTCCTGCCGCTGGGCGTGCTGTGGCTGTTCACCCGGTCGAGCCGGGGACGCGCAGACGCACCATGATGGTGTGGTGGCCGGCTGTTCACGCTGCTGGCAACGCTCTGGTGGCTCGTCCCGCTCGTCCTCCTCGGCCGTTACAGCCCACCGTTCCTCGACTTCATCGAGACTGCGGCTTCACGACGATTCCGACCAACCTGGCCGACATGCTGCGCGGCACGTCGAACTGGGTGCCGTACGTCGACGGCACGTCGCGGGCCGGCAACGACCTCCTCCGCGACTTCTACCTGCCGGTGAACAGCACCTTCGTGCTGAGCGCCGGGGTGCTCGGACTGAGCCCTCGCCGCGCACGCGTGACCGGCTGTTCCTCGTGTCCGGCCTGTTCTGACGGGGCTCTTCCTGGTCTCCATGGGACACATCGGCGCCGCGCAGGGCTGGTTCGCGCCGTCATCCAAGGCCCTCTGACGGCGTCGCTCGCGCCGGTGCGCAACGTCCACAAGTTCGATCCCGTGCTGCGGGTGCCGCTCGTCCTCGGGCCTGGCGTGGACCGTCGACTGGCTGCGTCGAGCTGGCCGGGAACCTCCACGCGCCGCGGGCCGAGCGAGCGAACTACCGCGGCTGACGGGCATCGTGGCCTTCTCGGTCGTTGCTGCGGCACTCCCGGCTGCCTCGGACGGCTCACTCCCTCGGGGGCTTCGAGGCGGTTCCCGACTACTGGGCGCGAGGCGGCCGACTGGCTCGCGGACGAGGACGACCCCGGCGTCGCCCTGCTGACTCCCGGGACGATGTTCGGTGCCTACGTCTGGGGCGCGGCCCGCGACGAGCCGTTCCAGTCGCTCGCGTCGACTCCGTGGGCGGTGCGCAACGCGGTACCGCTCACACCGGCCGGCAACATCCGGATGCTCGACGCGATCGAGGACCGCTTCGCGCAGGGCCACGGGTCGGCGGCGCTCATCGACTACCTGCGTCGCAGCGGCGTGAGTCACGTCGTCGTGCGCAACGACCTCGTCGCGGCGACGACAACCCCGACCCCGTGCTCGTGCACCAGGCGCTCGACGACTCGCCCGGGCATCGAGCTCGCCGCGACGTTCGGCCCGACGGTCGGTGGCGGCGCGCACGTCGACGGTGATCTCGGACGCGCGCTGGTCAACGGCGGCTGGCAGAACGACTAGGCCGCCAGTCGAGGTCTACGACGTCGGCGAGCCGCCTCGGCCGGGAGCGGCACCGCACAGCGCCGGTCGTCGTCGGCGGCCCCGAGGACCTGCTCGACCTGCTGGAGCTGGGGGTGCTGGGGAGGCACCCACCCGCCTCGCTGCCGATGTCGGAGAGGGCGAGATCGGAGCCGCTCCGGTCGTGCTGACCGACGGCTACCGTTCCGTCGACCGCCACTTCGGGCGCGTCCACGACGCGACTTCGCGGTGCGTACGCGCGCGAGGCGGAGCGTCGACGGCCTCGGCCGACTATGCGCTGCCCGGGACACCCGGTGGTCGACCTTCGCCGAGTACACCGGCATCGACGACGTGAGCGCCTCGAGCTCTCTGCCGACGCGGGCGCGGCACGCTCGTCGCGCGGGCAGCTCCCGTTCGCCGCCATCGACGGCCACTCGCGACCTCGTGGCAGAGCAGCCGCTCGAGCAGCGAGGGCCACTGGTGGCAGGTCGGACCTCCTCGACGAAGCGGTGCCCGGCTCCGTGACGATCACGGGCGCGCTGGTCGGCAACCAGGAGATCGAGGTGAGCACGGACGACTGGACGAGCCAGCGGATAGTCCTGACGCCCGGCAACCCGACCCGCGTCACCATCGAAGACCCCACCTCGGACCACCTCCGCATCACCGACGCGTCGGGCAGGGTCAGCACCCCCCTCAACCTTGCCGAGGTTGAGCTGCCCGGGGTGGACCCTGCTCGGGGTCCTCGCCCTTCCGGAGCCCATCGAGGGGGTCGGCGCCCCGGACGCGATCCTCCTCCGTGCCGTCGGCGACGACCGCACCGGGTGTGCCGTGGTCGACCTGGACGTGCGTTGTGTCGTGGGTCGTGGGGCCGCCGCGGAAGAGCCTCTCGGCATGGCGCGCCGCATCACGCTCGCGGAGGCGGCGACGTACGAACTCTCTGTCCTGACGAGGGGCGTCCCGGGTCGCGCCCTCGAGGAGCTCGTCCAGCAGGGTGCGCTCGCCACGGTGGCGACGTCGTCCACCGGGGTCGCCGACCCGCGGGGCTCCGCCGTTGCGGCCGTGGACGGCAACGGCTCCACGACGTGGTCGGCCGACCTGTCGGACGTGCGACCGAGCATCGACCTGCGATGGGTCAGACCCCAGACGATCGACTCCATCTCGATCCGTGTCGCCGCCGACACGGCGGCCCGCGCCCCCGAGACGCTCGAGCTGCGGTGGCCCGACGGTCGTCGTCAGGTCGAGCTCGACGAGGACGGGAACGCCGACTTCCCCGAGATCCGCACCGACCAGCTCACCCTCGACGTCGACGAGTCGGAGCCGGCGACATCCGTCGACTTCAGCGGCGCCGCGGGTGCGGTGCCCGTCGGCATCACCGAGCTCCGCCTCGGGGGAGCGGACGGGTTACCACTCGGCCTGGGTGACGAGCCGTTGGACCTCCCGTGCGGTACCGGACCCGAGATCGTGACCAACGACGTGCTGTTGCGCACCTCCGTCACCGCCAGTGCACACGAGCTCTTCGAGGGCGCCGTCGTGCCCGCCATGCTGTGCGAGGTCGAGACGGTGGCGCTCCGCTCCGGTGACAACATCCTCAGCGCCACTGCCTCCGACGCGTTCACGCCGACGTCGGTGGTGATGCACCAGGGCCAGCTGCCGCTGGGCAGCGGTGGGCCGGTCGAGGGCAGCTCCGACGGGATCGGCACGCAACGCCTCGATCCCGGGCCCGGGCAGGTGGTCGTCGTTGGCCACGAGAACGCCAACCCGGGCTGGGTTGCGCAGCAGGGCGGAAAGGAGCTCGCCCCGATCACGGTCGATGGCTGGCGGCAGGGGTGGCGCACGTCGGGGACGCCCGAGGAGGTGACCGCGGAGTTTGCTCCCGGAGCGACCTACCGGTGGTCGCTCGCGATCGGCGCGCTCGCGGTCCTGGTGCTGCTGTCCCTCGTGCTGCTCGTGTTCCGCCGGCGTCCGGGAGCCGGGGTGGGGCCTGCCCCGGAGCGGTCGGTCCACCCGCTCGGGCTGGTGCTCGGTCCTCTGGTCGGCGCGGTCCTGGCCGGGCCGGTCGGGGCGGCCGTGGCGCTGGTGGTCGGCGGTGGCGTGTGGCTCCTCAGCCGGAAGGCGGACGTTGTCGCCAGGGGGTTGGTCGCCCTGCTCGTGGTTCCCGCGGTCGGGGTCTACGCCTTCCTCCCGTGGGGTGGCGGCGGCGCCTGGGCCGGAGGCATCGCCTGGCCGTCCTACGTGGTCGTGTCGGTGGTCTCGGGGCTGCTGGTGCTGGTCGCCCTCGACTCACGCCGCCCGAGCCGGCCCTTGAGCCGCAGCGCCGGCACCTCGACCACGCGGTAGAGCACTTCCGAGGCGACCAGTGACAGCACGAGCGTCGTCGCCCAGATGCGGAGACCATGTCCGCTGAAGACCCCGATGCTGTTCAGCTGGAACGCGCCTGCCAGCAGGGACAGGTGGATGCAGAAGACGCTGTAGGAGATGTGTCCCAGGTGCCGCAGCGGCCCCCACGTCATCACGTCCCGGAAGACGCCCGGCACGGTGAACACACCGCTGAGCACGAGCAGCGTGCCGACGAGGGCGTAGAGGAGGTGCTTGACGACCGCCTCCGCGACAGTGGGCGCCTCGAGGAGCGTGGGACCGGCGAGCGGCGTGGCGGCGACGAGCAGCAAACCTGCCGCGATGCTCCAACACACCCCCGGCTGGCGTCCGAGCTCCACGACGTGGGCCACCACGCGCGAGGTCGTGCCGTGCTGGTGCTGCACGTGGACGAGTGCGATGGCGATGCCGGCGGCGAACCACGTGAGGTAGGAGGGCAGCCAGAGCCCGGGCGAGCCGGCTACGTGGTCGTCGAGGGCCGATGAGATCGGCAGCCACACGAGGTTGATGGCCACCATCGCGGCCAGCAGGGCGGTGACGCGACGGACCCGCAGGCCACCCCTCAGGGCCACGAGCATCAGTGCAGGCAGGACGAGGTAGAAGGTGACCTCGGCCGCGAGGCTCCACATGTGGGTCAGCCCGTACGGGAGCTGCTTGCCGATGAACGAGTCGACCAGCAGGACGGAGGCGAGCCAGTCGGCCGGGCCGGCCCCCTCGTTGCCCGCCACGAACAGGTAGGCGGCGAGGACCGCGACGACGTACACCGGGAGGATCCGCAGTGCCCGCTTCTCGTAGTACGTGCCCAGTGCGGGTGGCGGCAGCTCGCGGGCGCTGCGCGCGAGGTAGGAGCGCGAGAGGAGGAAGCCGGACAGCACGAAGAAGACTGCCACCCCCACGTCGAGCCGGGCGAGCAGCGTGCCACCGGTGCCGTTGCCGAGATAGGCGCCGGTCTGGAAGGACGTGTGGGTCGTGAGGACCGCCAATGCGCCCACGGCGCGCATCGTGTCGAGCACCGGGAACTGGGGAGCGATCTCGACCGGGTCGGGCGTGGGCCGGCGGGCGGGGCGTGCGGTCATCAGCTCACTCCAGGTGTCGGGATGCCCACCTCGACAACGTCGACGCAGAGGGTGGTGCCCTTGACGAGCCCGGCGAGCCGCACCGCGTCGAACGCGCCGGAGACATGGACGAACACGTCGCCGAGGCCCGGGTTGACGACGGTCGTGCGGCTCACGTCTCCGGCACTGATCACGACAGTGCTGCGCTGGGAGCTCAGGTAGCCGATGCGCAACCACCAGTCGTAGTCGATCGTTGCCTGGCGCAGCGGGAGGGTCAGCCCGCTCGGGCCGATGGCCCAACCGCAGCCCTCGACGGCCCCCGGAACCGTCGTGGTCGCCGGGTCGATCCGAGCGGGCACGGGCGACCCGGTGGCGGTCAGCACACGGAGGTCGTCGGACACCTCGGGAAACTCCAGACCGGTGACGTGGAGGGGAACCAGCCTGCTCACTGTGTTGTAGGGAGCGAGGACCGGTGACATGACCGTGGCGGGCACCTGCGCGTCGACCAGCTCGAGCCTGCCCGCCTGCGGCACGGCCTGCGCCACGGAGTCGACGTAGGAGCGGCCGGGGTTGTCGGTGTGCCACGTGCGCACATAGGTGACCGTGGAGACGAGGCTTCCCGCCACGACCACTGCCGCCAGGCCCACCGCGGCGACCGGGGTCACCCGGACCCGGAGCAGGGGGGTCCGGCGCGGCGCACTGGGCGCGACGGCGGACTGCAGGGGGAGGAATGCCAGACCCAGGCCCAGGACGCCGTAGAGCGAGGCCTCCGACAGGTAGCGCATCTCGTTGCCCGCCACCGCGCCGAAGGCCGGACCCCGCGTCACCAGGAGAAGCACGTAGTCCATCGCGAGACCGAGGACGACCAGCCCCCAACCGCGCGACGTGCCAGTGCGGCGCAGGACCGAATAGGCCACGACCATCAGGAGCACCACCCACGACAGGTGGACGGCCCAGTCGGGAGGATCGGTGATGGACACGGGTGCGTTGGCGTCGTTCCAGCGCCACGGTCCGCCCGCCGCTGCCGAGGCCCACGACGTCCCGAGGAGCCGGTCGGCCAGCGGTCCCGCGGCGCCGGCGACCGAGGACTCGCTGACCGCCGACGGGACGACGCGGACGTAGTAGGCCACGAAAGCTCCGACGATCGCGACGACGGTGGCGACGGCGACGCGGTAGGTCGTCGCCACCGTGACCAGGCGCTCCCGCAGGTTCCCCCGAGCGTGGAAGGCCAGCGCCAGGTAGGCGAGCGCCACCACCACTACGACGGTCTTGACGTAGGCCAGCAGCCCGAGGCCGAGGAACGCCACCACGATCGCTACCCACCGCAGCTGACGCGTCTGCAAGTGCCGCAACCCGGCCGCGACCGCGCCGGCCCACGCGATCAGGAGGGGCAGCTGGTTCAGGCTGGCGGCCCACCACATCCCGCCCGGCAGTGCGGTGGTGCTGGTGACAGCGAGACCGTAGAGGGCGAGCACCTCCCAACGCTCGCCGAAGGCGACGGTGAGCATCCATAGGCACGTCGCCGCCCAGGCGGCCGTCAGCACCAGGGAGACTGTGACCGCAACGGCCCAGGAGGGCTGCGTCACGTGCCCGCCGAGATCGTGGCTCACCAGCCAGGCCACGGTCCGCCCGAGCGGCATGAACTGGCTGTCGAAGGGCTCGGCCAGATAGGCGAGACCGAAGCGGGCATCCTGTGCCTGACCGAGCAGGCGGTGGTCGTCGGCGTAGAACCAGCTCGGCGCGAGAGCCCAGGCACGTAACGCCAGGAGGAGAGCGGTCATCAGCCCCGCGGCGGCGAGGAAGGTCCCACGGTCGACAGGACCCGGAGACCCGTCAGCCACCGCCCCGGAGGTCGCCCCGGGCGTCTCCGACTGGAGCAGGAGCCCCGGTGGTACACGCACGTCACATCCTCCTCGGGCGGGAACTATGCCACAGCGATCCGGCCGTCCCCGGGCAGTCCGGGACGTCCGCACCACGGCCTGCGACCTGGCGGTCGCCGTGGTCCTCGCCGGTCGCCGACGTCGCGGACGTCACGTCCCGTCGGGCGCGGCGAACGAGACGTTGCCGACCACGAGCGAGGTGACGCACAGGGCGCCTGCTCCCGGAGGCAGCGTCAGGCTCACGCTCTCCCCGACGCTGCTCACCAGCGGGGCCTTGGACGAGGTGAGCCCGGGCACCACGTCGACCACCACGGTCTGGTCGTCAAAGGTGATCGTCAACGGACCGCCCTCCGCTGCGAAGGTGTCCACCTGGACCCCCCAGGTCCAGTCGAACAGGGGAGCGGTCATGGGCATCGTCACTGTCCGGCCGGGCTCGACGCTCCATCCGCAGTCGGGCACGGGCCCGGGCTGGCTGCTCGACGCCGCAGACACCGTGACCGGGAGCAGCTCTCCGGTGGGCGACACGCCGTACATCTCGGGGCCGGAGTCGGTGAAGCTCACGTCCCTTCGCACCGCCAGCATGTGCGACAGGTGGGAGTGCTCCAGCCACCAGGCCGGCATCACGGTGTCGGGTGCGTTGCCGTCCCACAGGACGACGCCATCGCGCCGATCGAGCTCGGCGGTCACGGCGCCGATCCAAGGACGAGTGTTGGACACGCCGATGCGCGAGATGTGCCAGACGTTGGCCAGCGCTAGCGAGCCTGCGAGAAGGGGGAGCACGACGAGAGCGGCCCTGCGCGGGACGGCGGCGACGGGGCGCCGCCCGGAGCGAGGCGCCGCCCAAGCCAGCACCGCCACCACCACAGTCAGGGCAAGCACGTCGACGCTGAAGCGTTCGGTCGTGACGGTTGCCTGGCCGGAGAGCTGGAACCGGTTGCTGAACAGGACGAGGCCCCACGCGGCCGACGAGTACAGGAGCAGCAGGACCAGCAGCATCCAGCCGTGGCGCACGAGCGCCACGAGGACCGCGGCCAGCAGCGCGCCGAGGACACCGAACGCGATCGACACGGCGAGGGGCTGGTGGACCCACAGGTTCGAGTCGGTCGGGAGGGTGCCCCACGGTCCACCCAGGAGACCGGGGACGAGGACCTCGCTCCACCCGCGTCCGGCGAACTCGACCGCGTCGGCGGCCGTGACCTGGGTGACGTCGAGCTCGATCTGGTTCGCCCCCGACGGTTGGCTGGTGCGCCAGACGAACAGTGGCAGGTACGCCGCCACGACCAGTGCGCTCGGCCACAGGAGTCGGCAGGTGGTCACGAACCGCCGGCGCACGGACCCGGACAAGGTGTGGAGCAGCACGAAGAGGAGCACGATGGTGAGCAGAAGGGCCTTCTGCCAGAAGAGGAGAGCGACCGCGAGCAGGAGCGCGAGCCGCACGCCGTCACCCGGTCGCGGCTCCCGGGCGACCCGGACCGCGAGGAGGATGACGAGGGCAAGGAACACCTGGAGGGGGATCACCTGGAGCGCGGAGGCCCACCACAGGGTGGGCCGTAGGAGCACCGGGGTCAGCGAGACCAGGGCCACAGGAGCCAGGAGCAGGAGTCGTGGGCCGACGATGCGCTCGAAGACCCGGCCCCACAGCAGGGTCAGGGCCCCGCTGGAAATGGAGACCAACGCCACGGGCACGGCGAAATCGAGAGGGGCGGTCTTGGTCACCACCCAGTTGATGAGGAACTTCGCGGGCATCAGGTGGCCGTTGTAGTTCTGCCACATGTAGGACCAGAGACCCATCGTCCGGGTGCGGTCCATGTAGATCCAGTCGTCGTCCTGCCAGCTCCACTGCGACACCGTCCACGCGCGCCAGACGACCACGACCACGGCGATCGCCAGGACGCCACGACGATAGGGCGAGGCGACGAGCGCCCGGGGGGATTCCACGGCGGCGATGGTAGTGCGCGGACCTCCGTGGATCATGCGCGCACCGTCGCGACGTGCACGTGAAGGTCGTCCGGCGCAGCTGGCCCGGCGTCGGGCATACGACGTGCGACGCGGCCAGACGGCCCGCGGCCGACCCGGATGCCCGCGACCGGGTGTGGGCTCGCACGAGGTGGCGCTGACCGGTCGCCGGACGCAGTCGCACCGCTGACCGCGTGTGTGCTATCCGCAGCACCTACTTGCTGGTAGCCTTCGGCGACTTCGTAGATCCTTGGGAGGACTGCTCGTGCGCAAGGTCATCGCTGGGCTCTTGCTCGGCCTGGGTTCGTTCCTGCTGGTGGCTGCCCTGACGGTGGTGCTCTGGGGCGCGGACGCCGTCAAGAAGACACCTCTCGACACGGACTCGGTGACCAACCTGTCCGGCACCGCCGACAAGCTCAACCCCGCCACGGGTGAGGTCGAGTCCCTCGCGGTCAAGGCGGCCAGCGTGACGCAGGCCGACGCCGAGCTCTCCGACGACGAGGTCGTCGTCTTCGTGAGCACCACGTGCCTCGTGATCGACGAGGGTGACGTGCCCCAGTGTGTCGACGAGTCGGACGACCGGCTCGTCAGCGCGAGCAGCGACGTCTTCGCCACGAACCGCCACACCGCCGAGGCCGTCAACGACGCGGAGTACGTCCCGCCGAGCGCCGAGGAGAAGTCCGGCCTCGTCAACAAGTGGCCCTTCGACGCACAGAAGAAGGACTACATCTACTGGGACGGCCTGCTCGGCGAGGCTGTCGACGCGACCTACGACGGCACCGAGTCCATCGAGGGCCTCGAGACGTACCGCTACCACGTGCTCATCGAGGACGCCTCGGCCGTCGTCGTCGGCGACATCGAGGGCGTCTACTCCCAGGACAAGTACCTGTGGATCGACCCGACCACCGGCTCGATCATCAAGCAGACCCAGCACGAGGTCCGCGAGCTCGAGGACGGCTCGACCCTCCTCGACATGGACCTCGCGTTCACCGACGACCAGGTGGCCGCCAACGCCGCGGACGCCAAGGACAACGGACAGCTGCTCGGCCTCCTGACCAACACCCTGCCCCTGGTCGGCTTCATCGGCGGTGCGATCGCGCTGCTGGCCGGCGGCTTCCTCCTGCTCGCTTCTCGTCGTCGCCAGGAGCCCGCGACCGCGGCGTGACCCGGACGCATGCCTGACACCACGACCGTCCACCAGGACGACGTCCGCTGGTCCGCCGACACGTTCGCGCGGATCGCGGACAACGTCGAGACCGCCGTGCTCGGCAAGCGCCACGTCGTCCGGCTCGGGCTGACCTGCCTGGTCTCGGGAGGTCACCTGCTCCTGGAGGACCTGCCCGGCACCGGCAAGACGATGCTCGCCCGCGCCCTGGCCAAGAGCGTCGACTGCTCGTTCGCGCGGATCCAGTTCACGCCCGACCTGCTGCCGTCCGACGTCACGGGCGTCACGGTGTACGACCAGACGAGTGGGGCCTTCACGTTCCACCCCGGGCCGATCTTCCACAGCCTGGTGCTCGCCGACGAGATCAACCGGGCCTCGCCCAAGACGCAGTCGGCCCTCCTCGAGGTCATGGAGGAGGGTCACGTGACGGTCGACGGGCGCACGCACGACGTGGGTCGGCCGTTCATGGTGATCGCCACGCAGAACCCGATCGAGCAGGCCGGCACCTACCAGCTGCCGGAGGCGCAGCTGGACCGCTTCCTGATGCGCACCAGCCTGGGGCACCCGGACGCCGCGTCGACCGAGGCGCTGCTGGCGCAGTCACGGGTCCGCGACCGCGCTGCCGGGCTTGCGGCCGTGGTGCGCGGTGCGGAGATCGAGCGGATGGCCCGCGCCGCCGACGCGGTCCACGTCGACGGGGCCATCATCGGCTACGTGCGCCGGTTGGCCGAGGCGTCGCGGGAGTTCCCCGACGTCCGGATCGGCGTGTCCACGCGCGGGTGCCTGGCATGGATCAGGGCCGCGAAGACGTGGGCGCTGGCCGAGGGGCGCGGGCACGTCGTGCCGGAGGACGTCGCGACCCTGGCGCACCCGGTCCTGGGCCACCGCCTGCTGATGGCGTCGGCTGCCGCGTTCGGAGGCACGACGTCCGCACGGGTCATCGACGACCTGCTCGAGCAGGTGCCGGCGCCCCGCGATCGCGCGTGAGCGAGCAGCGGCGTCGGATCGGCCACCTGCTGCGGCGCGGGCTGGCACCGGTGCGGCTGCTGACGCCGATCGGGCGGGGACTCCTCGTGACTGCCGTCGTTGCGGCGGTGCTGGGCTCGAGGTTCCACTGGGTGGAGTTCACCCAGCTCGCGACCGTCGCGACGGGCCTCCTGGCGCTGGGACTGGTGTGGCAGCTCCTCCCCGGCGCACCCGCAGCCCAGCTGACGATGCAGCGCCAGCGCATCGTGCAGGGCGCGCCGGCTCCATCGCTGGACCTGGAGGTGCAGGCCGGGGCGGCACCGATGCTCTTCCCCAAGCTCCTGGTCCCGGTCGGGCGTTCCACCCTCCAGCTGCGGCTGCCGTTCCTGGGGCCGTACGCCCGGCACCACCTGCGCGACGTCCGGCTTCCGGACCTGCCACGCGGCGTCCACGACGTGGGCCCGGTGATCTACGAGAAGACCGATCCTGTCGGCGCCATCTCCCGGCGCTTCCGGAGCGGCCGGCGGATCGAGCTGCTCGTCGCACCGCAGGTGACGGACCTGCCGGCCTTTGCGGGCGGACTCACCAACGATCTCGACGGCGCCACCAGCCAGCAGCTCTCGATGAGCGACCTCGCCTTCCACGCGCTGCGCGAGTACGTCCCCGGCGACGACCTCCGGCACGTGCACTGGCGCTCGTCGGCGAAGGCCGGCGAGCTGCTGGTCCGTCAGTTCCACGAGACCCGCCGCGGCCACGTGACGATCCTGCTCGACCCGGCTCGGTCGTCGTACCCGCGGGTGCGCGACTTCGAGCTCGCGGTCTCGATGGCGACCTCGATCGCCCTCCGCGCGGTGCGCGACGACCTCGACACGTACTTCCGGTGCGGACCGCACCTGGCCCGCAGCCGTGAGCCCGTCGCGATGACGGACCTCGCGTGCCGGTTCACCCTCGAGCACTCCGACCAGCACCTGGGACACGTGGCGTCGGCGGCTGACTCGGTCGGGGCGACCGGTCTCGTGGTGCAGGTGACGGGCGCTGGTCGCGAGCTCGTGGTCCTCGACGACGCTGCGTCACGCTTCGGCGGCACCGCGGAGCGCATCGTGCTCCGCGCCGACAGCGCCGGGGAGGCGCGGGTCGTCGATCACCGCGCGCTGCGCGAGATCGCGGTGCCCGACCTGGCTCAGCTCCAGCGGCTGCTCGAGCTGGGGATGCGCTGATGCGGACGCGGGGCACCGCGGTGGACGCCGTGGCCGTCGTGGTGCTGATGGCCACTGTGCTGTCCATCTTCGACGACACCTTCGCGGACCGGTCCTACCTGGTCGCCGGGATGGTGCCGGTCGTGCTGCTGATCTGCCTCGCGCTGTGGGCCGGACGACTGCACGAGGGTGGGTGGTGGTTCACGCTCGGGGCGCTGGTGCTCTTCGCGCCCCTCGGCGCGTGGGCGGCGCTGCGCGAGCCCGGCCCCTACCTGCTGCCCACGGTCAGCACGATGGCCGGGTTGCTGGCCGACACCATCCGGGCGCCGATCACCCTCGTCAGCACGGTGCCCCCGGTCGAGCCGTCCGGGTCCGTCATGCTGGTTCCCTACCTCATCGGGTTCCTCGCGACGATGCCTGCCGCGTGGCTCGCCTTCGCGACGGTCCGGCCGCTGGCGCCCGCGGTGCCGATCGTGGTCGCACTGGCGGCCACCATCCCGCTCGGCGTGCTGGAGCCGACACTGATGGTCCCGCGAGGGGTCCTCGTCGCCCTGGTGGTCCTGGCCTGGGTCGTCGCGCGTGACCGGCGGCGGGAGGCGAGCGCCAGCCCGACGCGTGCCGGCCCCGGCGCCGTCGTCGCCGCCGTCGTCACCGTCGCGCTCATGTCGACGCTGGTCGGCGTGCTCCTCCCCGACGGCGACCGGTCCGACCGGGTGCTGCTCCGCGGACGGATCGACCCCCTACCGACCCAAGGGGTCGGCACGCCCCTCGTGCCCGCAGGGGTGGGCCGCGACGACACCCGGCTCTTCCGGGCGAAGGGCGTGCCCGAGGGAAGGCGGCTCCGGTTCGTCGCGCTCGACGCGTACGACGGGACCGGCTGGGTGCCCGCCGAGGAGTCGCCGGGGTCGGAGGGCTACGGCACCTTCAAGCGCATCGGGGAGGACGTGCGCCCGCTGCACCCGGGGAGCACCGCGGTGGTCGAGGTGAGGTTCCTGCCCGGCTACGACAGCGACTGGCTGCCGATGCTGGGCGAGCTCACCCGCATCGACCTGAAGTTCAACCCGGGGCGCACCGAGGTCGGGCGCATCCGCTACAACCAGGCGACGTCCAGCGCCCTGGTCATCGGAGGGGTCGACGTCCGCGACGAGTACACCTTCGAGTCGGTCCCGGTGCCGGAGGAGTTCGGCCGGCGCGACGCCATCCGGGAGCCGACCGGCGAGCAGCGCCAGCCCCGGGGTGCGTTCCTCGACTCCTACCTCGAGCCCTTCGACCGCGCCGAGCTCCTGCCCCTCGAGCGGGTGCTCCTGCTCGCGCGCTACCTGCGCTCCAACGGCACCGTCCGGCTGACCGACGACTTCGACCAGTCGCCGGCCGTCCTGGGGCGACGGATGCTGGGCTCGCGCAGCATGGTGGCGACCCCGTTCCAGTACAGCGCCCTCGTGGCGCTCGCGGCCTCGCGTCTCGGCGTGGCCGCCCGCGTCGTCACCGGTGCCGAGCCGGGACCGCGCGGGCTGGTGAGCTACGGCGACGTCACCTCGTGGGTGGAGCTCCAGTTCGCCGACGGCACGTGGCGCCCCCTCGACCCGTCGCGCTACGTCGCGACCCGCATCGCCACGCAGGGCAAGCCGGCGGCGCTGCCCGACCCCGAGGACTTCGTCGCGGACCAGATAGCGCGCGCATCGCGGGGCAGGGACCGCGAGATCCGGCCACCCGACGGTTCCACGAATCCCGACGGGACGGCGAAGGAGCCGCCCCGACCGGCCTGGCAGCTGGCCCTCGGCCTCCTCCTCGTCGCCGCCGGACTGATGGTGGTCGGGCTCCTGCTCGTGCCGCTGGTCAAGGTGGCACGCCGCTCCCGCCGACGGCGTACGTCGTCGTGGTCGGGGCTCTACGTCAACGGCTGGCAGGAGGTCCTCGACGCGGCGCGTGACCGCGGGACACCGCTGCCGGAGGGCTGGGGGAGGGTGGCCCAGGCGCGGTCCCTCGGGGCCGGTACGGACCTGGCCGATCAGGCCGAGGCCGCGGTCTTCGCGCCGGTGGCGGGACCTGCCGGCGACGGCGAGGAGTTCTGGGACGCCTGCCAACGGCTGCGTCGCGAGCTGCTGGCCGAGGTCCGCGCCCGGCACCGGTGGTGGGCAGCGTTCAACCCGGCCTCGCTGCTCGCCGGATGGGCGCGCAGGCGCCGCGACGACTCAGTCGTGGTGCAGGTGCGCCACGAAGATCGCCGTGCCCGGCGTGAGGAGCCCGCGCGCGCGTGACCACCCGCCCCAGACGCGGTCGTGCTGCTCGGGCCACTCGGGCTCGACGAGGTCGGTCAGGGTGAAGCGGTGCCGGTGCAGCAGCCGCACCCAGTCGCCGAGCGTGCGGTGGTGCTCGACGTAGGACACGACGCCGGTCGCGTCGTCGACCTCGACGTAGGGCGTGCGGTCCCAGTAGGACTGGCTGGCGGTCAGACCGGCCTCGCCGGGGTCGTCGGGGAACATCCACCGCGTGGGGTGGGTGATGGAGTAGGCGAAGCGACCGCCGGGGCGCAGCACGCGCGCCACCTCGGCCAGGCAGCGATCGATGTCGCGGACGAACTGCAACGCTCCGAACGAGCAGAACACGGTGTCGAAGCTCGCGGCCGCGAAGGGCAGGTCGGTCGCGGTGCCGCGCACCGACGGCACGGCCACACCGGTCTCCTCGTCGAGGCGCAGCGAGTGCTGGAGCTGGCGGTGGGAGAGATCCAGCCCGAAGCCGCGGCCGCCGTGGGTGCGGACCCACCGCGAGCACTGGCCTGCTCCGCTGCCGACCTCCAGGACGTCGAGTCCCGCGACGTCGCCGAGGATCCCGAGGTCGTCCTCGCGGTGCCCCTCGGGACCCCAGACGAAGCCCGCGTCACCGAGGAACGCGCCATGGGTCGCCTGGTACTCGTCGGCGTACCGGTCCCAGTCCGGTCCGTTGGCGTGCCGCGACTCCTGCTCGGAGACCGGGCGCCGCTCGACCCGCACGGACTGCGGCAGGTGGTCGTCCACGCGACGGAGCCTAGTCGGGCTCGGGGACGGCCCGTGCGCGGACGTGGCAGAGCCGGCGCACCGGGCAGTCTCCTGCCCGGTGCGCCGGCTCGTCGAGCCGAGCGGGTCAGCCCCTGGTGCGCCCGTTGCGGACGCTGGGGCTGCGCGGACCCGAGCGGTAGTCGGCCGGGTTGGCCTTGGCACGGATCTCCCTGCCGTCGCTGACGCCACCCTTGTCGGTGTCGCACTTGGTGGGGTCGGTCCTGGCCTTCTTGTAGCGCTTGTTCGCCGTGCCCTTCACCTCGACCTTGTCCTTCAGGCCGTCGCGGTCGGTGTCCTTCTTCGTCGGGTTGGACCGGGTCCTGCCGATGACGAAGGTCTTCTTGCGGGTCTTGACCTTCTGCTTGATCTTGTAGCCCCGGACCTCCTTGCCGTCGCTCAGACCGTCCTTGTCGGTGTCCTTGCGCAGCGGGTTGGTCGTGACGGTGATCGACTTGCGGGCCTTCTTGCCGCAGACCTGGAACCGCTCCCGGATCGTGACGCCCGTGACCTCCTGGCCGTCGGTGAGGCCGTCACCGTCGGTGTCCGGGTTGTTCGCATCGGTGCCGATCGTCCCCTCCTCGGTGTTGGTGAGCCCGTCACCGTCCGGGTCGTTGTCGTCGCCCACGACCGTGAAGGTCGTGGTGTCCGCCGGGCTGGTGGTGCCGTTCTGCGACTGTGTCGCGGTCACCGTGTGCGATCCCGGTGCCAGCGGCTGGGTCGGGGTGCAGCTCCAGGTGCGATCGTTGCGGACGATCGCGGTGCAGAGCACCTTGTCGCCCTCCCTGACCGTGACGGTGGCGCCCGGCGAGCCGGCGCCGGAGATGACCGGTGTGGTGTCGGTCGTGGTCGAGCCGTTGGCCGGTGAGGTGAGGTTGGCAGCGGCGAGCGAGCCCGGGGTGGGACCGCCGTCACCACAGTCGACCCCACCCGAGGGTGCCGTGGCCTCGACGGACAGAGGCGCGACGTCGAGGTCGACCTCCGCCAGCGTGAGGCCGGCGGGCGCCGGGAGGGTCAGCACCTCGAGCTGCACGCGGAAGAGCGAGGTCAACGTCGCCTTGCCGGTGGCTCCCGTCGAGCTGTCGACGGGCGTGAACGCGGTGATCGTCAGGTCGACCAGGACGTCGAGCTCGTCCGGCAGGTCGATGGTGTGCGGCGTGTTGTCCGGCGGGACCGGGACCGGGTTGCCGTCGACGGTGACCTCGAGGACCGGCGCCTGGGCGTAGCCGGCGGTGCCCGTGGTGCCGTTCGAGCGTGCCTCGAGGACTGCGACGTTGTCCACGTCGATCCTGACGCGTCCTCCGAGCAGGGCCACCTCGCCGACGTCGACGGAGGCGCGGGACACGATGTCCGAGCCACCCACGCCGTCATCCTCGAGGTAGGTGTCCGTCGTCGTCGTGGAGAGCTGGGACGTGAGCACCGACCCGATGGGGGCAGGCGCGTCGAGCAGGCTGACCCCCGCCAGGCTCGTGGTGGCCGTGGCGAGTGAACGCAGGTTGTTCACGGCGGGGACGCAGGCGTCGCTGCCCGCCCACGCCGCGGAGGTGTCGCCGTTGACGGCACCGATGCTCGCCACCGGCGCGGCAGGGACCGCGGCGAGGGTCCGGGGCGCTGGGTCGCTCGTCGGGGGAGCGGTGGCGGTCTGGCTGTCGACCGTCAGTGGGACGTTGTCGAGGAGCGCGCTGCCGTCGAGGTTGGACGAGGTCGCGCGAGATGCGATCGGCGACCCGGTGCTGTCGACCGAGCTTCGGCTGTGCCCGACCTTCAGGTCCGCGAGCGAGCCCTGGCCGAGGACCTGCGCGCCGAGGCCGATGATGTCGGCGTGGGCGTCGGCCGAGTACGTCGCCGGCAGCGGTGCCGCGGAGGCGGAGGTGTGAGCCATGGCCAGGAGCGATCCCGGCACGGCGAGGGCGACAGCCATGGCTGCCCCCCGGGTGAACCGGCTTCTCGACCGGTGGTGTGGCGTCGAGCTCATGAGTCGTACCCCCAGTGGTGTCGACCGCGCGCGGATCCTCGGGAGACCCACGTAACGGCTACAAACGATCTATTTGGGGCAACGAGAGAGGCACGCGGGAGTAACAGAAACTTTACCCAAAGGTTCTCTCCCGTTCCCCGGACGACGGCTCGCGGGCCGTCGTGCCACGATGCCGGCCATGACCGACGCGGACGCCACCCTGACGCCGCTCGCCGGGGGACACTCCGGTCGTACGTTCCTCAGCGAGACAGCCGGTGAGCGGACGATGCTGCGGATCTACCCGCCCGGGGACCCGCGGGGCCCGGACGCTCCCCAGGTCGACGAGGCCGTCCTCCACCTCGTCCGCGGGCTGCTGCCGGTGCCGACCGTGCTGGAGGTGCGGCGCGAGGAGGCCGGGGCGGGGCGACCCGGGCTGCTGGTGACGTCCTGGATGCCGGGAGTGCCGGGGGACCGACTGGTCGGAGACCTCGACGAGGCAGAGCTGGCCGGCCTCGGCGCGACGATGGGATCGGTGGCAGCCACGCTGGCGGGCATGCCGATGCTGCGCCCGGGGCCGTACGTCGACGCCGACCTGCGGATCGGCTCGTTCCCCGAGGTCGACCTGCCCGAGTGGGTCGAGCAGCGGCTCGTCCGCTGGACGCCCGACGAGCGCGCGACGCTCGTCCCGGTGGCCGAGGCGGCGCAGGACCTGCTGGAGGGCGTACGCCGGGCGTGCCTGGTGCACAGCGACCTCAACCCGAAGAACGTCCTGGTGGACCCCCACACGCTCGAGGTCGAGGCGGTGCTCGACTGGGAGTTCGCGCACGCGGGCCACCCGTGGACCGACGTGGGCAACCTCGTGCGCTTCGAGCGGCACCCGGCGTACGTCGACGCGGTGCTGCTGGCGTGGACCGAGCGGCACGGCGGGTCCCCCGCGGCGCTGCTCGACGGGGCCCGCGCCGCCGACCTGTGGGCGCTGGTGGACCTCGCGTCGCGGGCGGGGACGAACCCCGTGGCCGACCGCGCGGACGTGCTGCTGCGCGCCGTCGCCGCCGGGCAGGACGTGCACGCGTGGCCCGACGACTGGCCGAGCGTGCCGTGAGCGTGGGCTGAGCGTGCTCCCCGGTTGGACGTCGAGCGACGTGCACGCGTAGTCTTGGGTGCTGCGCCAGTCGCCTGCCCGGCTTCCATACCGAGCGAAGCGAGGCTCGCCAGCCACCGTCGATGACGAGGGCCAGTGAAACAGACGGCTGCGTGCGTCCGCACGACTCCATCCATCCAAGGAATCACTTCCCATATGACAGCCCTGCTCTCCGCTCTTCCGGACTACGACGCGCCCCAGGTGGCGGTCAACGACATCGGGTCCGAAGAGGACTTCCTCGCGGCAATCGACGCGACCATCAAGTACTTCAACGACGGCGACATCGTCGAGGGCACCATCGTCAAGGTGGACCGCGACGAGGTACTCCTCGACATCGGCTACAAGACCGAGGGCGTCATCCCCTCGCGCGAGCTGTCCATCAAGCACGACGTCGACCCCAACGAGGTCGTTTCCGTGGGCGACAAGGTCGAGGCCCTCGTTCTCCAGAAGGAGGACAAGGAAGGCCGTCTGATCCTGTCCAAGAAGCGCGCCCAGTACGAGCGCGCCTGGGGCACCATCGAGCAGGTCAAGGAGGAGGACGGCGTCGTCGAGGGCACCGTCATCGAGGTCGTCAAGGGCGGCCTCATCCTCGACATCGGCCTGCGCGGCTTCCTGCCGGCCTCGCTCGTGGAGATGCGTCGCGTCCGCGACCTGCAGCCCTACGTCGGCCAGACCCTCGAGGCGAAGATCATCGAGCTCGACAAGAACCGCAACAACGTGGTCCTGTCGCGCCGCGCCTGGCTCGAGCAGACCCAGTCCGAGGTGCGCCACGGCTTCCTGACCCAGCTCCAGAAGGGTCAGATCCGCAAGGGTGTCGTCTCCTCGATCGTCAACTTCGGCGCGTTCGTGGACCTCGGCGGCGTCGACGGCCTCGTCCACGTCTCCGAGCTGTCGTGGAAGCACATCGACCACCCGTCCGAGGTCGTCGCCGTGGGCGACGAGGTCACCGTCGAGGTCCTCGACGTCGACATGGACCGCGAGCGTGTCTCCCTGTCGCTGAAGGCGACGCAGGAGGACCCGTGGCAGCACTTCGCCCGCACCCACCAGATTGGTCAGATCGTCCCGGGCAAGGTCACCAAGCTGGTGCCCTTCGGTTCGTTCGTCCGCGTCGAGGAGGGCATCGAGGGCCTGGTGCACATCTCCGAGCTCGCCGAGCGCCACGTCGAGATCCCCGAGCAGGTCGTCCAGGTCAACGACGACGTCATGGTCAAGATCATCGACATCGACCTCGAGCGTCGCCGGATCTCGCTGTCGCTCAAGCAGGCCAACGAGACCGCTGCCGCCGCGGACGTGGAGGAGTTCGACCCCACGCTCTACGGCATGACCGCGACCTACGACGAGCAGGGCAACTACGTCTACCCCGAGGGCTTCGACCCCGAGACGGGCGAGTGGCTCGAGGGCTTCGACGACCAGCGCGCGGTCTGGGAGGACCAGTACGCCAAGGCGCACACCCGCTGGGAGCAGCACGTCAAGCAGCAGGCTGACGCCAAGGTTGCCGAGGCCGAGGCCGGCGAGGCCACCTCGTACTCCTCGGGTGGCGACGTCACCGAGGGTGGCGACGAGACCGGTGCTGGCAGCGACACCGGCGGCTCGCTCGCCTCGGACGAGGCGCTGCAGGCGCTCCGCGAGAAGCTCACGGGCGGCCAGGCCTGATCGGCTGACGCTCACGCAGCACTGAAGCACCACGAAGGCCCGCCGGGATCTCCCGGCGGGCCTTCGTCGTTCGTCCGCTCGCGCGACGGTGGAGCCGGGGACGAGCTGCGCGCGCCCCCGGGCTCCACTGCGCGGTCGATCAGGCGCGGGGGACGAGGTGGCGGCGCTCCTCGACGAGGCCGAGCTCGTCGAACGAGTGGCTGGTGGAGGCGGGGCCGGCGAACCGGTCGTGGCGGGCGTAGCTGACCAGCAGCGCGGCCAGTGCGGCGAGGACGACGAGGGCGATGAAGGTGGTCATGGCAGTAAGTCTTCTCCCATGTCATTCCTGCCACCAGTGGCAGGAATGACAGCATTGGTTGATTTACTGCCACGGGTGGTGCACGCTGGGCCCATGAAGAAGGTCGTCGCCGTGGTGCAGGACGGGGCCGAGCCGTTCGGGCTGGGCTCGATGTGCGAGGTCTGGGGGGAGCCCTACCACCCCGAGGACGACAACCCGGTGTTCGACTTCCTCGTCGCCACGCCCCGCCCCGGCCGGGTGAAGGGCGCGACGGGCTACGACCTGCACGTCGACCACTCGCTCGACGACGCGGCCGACGCCGACCTCGTCTGCCTGGTCCCCAAGCGTGGCTACCTCGAGCCCTCGCCGGAGGTGGTCGAGCTGGTCCGCTCGGTCCACGACCGCGGCGGGCTCGTCTTCGGCCACTGCTCGGCCGCGTTCATGATCGGCGAGGCCGGCCTGCTCGACGGTCGTCGGGCCACGACGCACTGGCGCCACGTCGCCGAGCTGGCGGCCCGGTTCCCCGAGGCCACCATCGACGGCAACGTGCTCTACGTCCAGGACGGCTCGATCGTGACCGGTGCCGGGTCCGCTGCGGGCCTCGATGCGTCGCTGCACGTGATGCGCCAGCACTTCGGCGCCCAGGTCGCGGCCACCGCCGCCCGGCGGATGGTCGTGCCGCCCCACCGTGACGGCGGCCAGGCCCAGTACATCGCCCGCGCCGTGCCGGTCTGCGAGTCGGAGGCGCTGGCCCCGCTGCTGGCGTGGATCAGCGAGAACCTGGGCGACGACCTGGACGTCGAGACGCTCGCCCGCCACATGCACATGTCCGCGCGCACCTTCGCCCGCCGCTTCAAGGAGGAGACCGGAACCACGCCCTACAGCTGGATCCTGGGGGAGCGGGTCCGCGCGGCGGAGGAGCTGCTCGAGCAGACCGACCACTCCATCGACTGGGTCGCCGGCGAGGTCGGCTTCGGCAACGCCGCCACCCTGCGCCACCACTTCGGCCGCTCGCGCGGCGTCAGCCCCCAGGAGTACCGGCGTTCGTTCCGGATGTCCGCCTGACCGGACGAAGGCCTGAGATCAGGAGCCCGTCCCGTGCCGGCTGATGGCGCGCAGGCTGCCGATGAAGAACCCGACGATGCCCAGGACGGCCGTGCCGGGGTGCCTCCCTCTGCGTCACCCGAACCCCCTCATCCTGACGACTTCTTGGACCACATGCGGTTCCAGATGATGATGAGCACGACGGCAAGAGCGATCATCACCGCACCCATGACGTACGCACCGTCGATGATGACCACGAGGCCAAACCCGAGCAGGAACACGGCAGGCATCGACGCGAGGAAGGTCGGCACTGGTTCAGCCTCCGTGCCGGCTGATGGCGCGCAGGTTTCCGACCATCGTGCCGACGAGCCCGCCGCCGAGCATCGCCACTCCCACGGGTCCGGCGACGTCCGACCGGGCGAGCAGGAACATGAGGACGGCGATGCTGATCGCCACCGGCAGCACCCACGAGGGGTACGACGGCTCGCCGCGGGACCAGCGGTCCACCCCCCAGGAGACCGCGACCCACCCGAGTGCGGCGATGGCGAGCAGCCCGCCGATCGCCAACAGTCCCTCCGTCGTCGACCGTCCGAGCGCCACCAGCACGCCGCCCCCACCCATCACGGTCCCGACCACCAGGATGAGCACGGACCATGCCCTCGCGTGACGCGGCCAGGGACTGGCGGCCTCACCGTTCATCCGGGGCTCGAGCCCCGGCGACCGCTGAACACGAACACGGCGACGCCGATGAGAAGGACGACGATGCCCAGGACGATCGTGCCAGTGCCCCCTTGGTCCGGCGACACGATCGACGCGATCACCGCGAAGATGCCGAGAGCCACGAGCCCCGCTGCGAAGTACTGCAGAAACGCCATGACGATTCCTCCGAGTCAGCCGAGTCAGTCCCAGAAGGTGACGGCGTCACCCACGTCGCTGGCGACATCACCTACGTCGTCCGTCACCTTACCCAGCGGGTCTTCCGAGAAGACGACGTCGCCGACGTACCCTCCGACCTCGCCGCCGATGTAGCCGCCCACGGCACCGCCGACCGCTCCGCACACAAGGGCCGCCGGGCCACATGCCGCACCGGCAGCCGCGCCCAGCGCCGCTCCCGCAGCAGCCCCGCCAAGCTCGAACCCCGTCCGAGCGACGTTCTCACCGACCCCCATGCCCTGCTGGTGGTTGTCGATCAATCCGAGGGTGGTGCCGTCGACCGGCGACGTCCGTCCCGGCCAGGGGGAGCCATCCCGGTCCGTGGGTACGACCGCCCGAGGCGGACGCGCGCCTCGGTAGCCTTGCGCGCGTGAACGCGACTGCGCTGGCCGACCTGTCCGCCGACGACCTCGCCGCGCTGCTCGAGGAGCAGCGCACGGCCTACGAGGAGCTCAAGGCGCGCGGCCTGAAGCTGGACCTGACGCGCGGCAAGCCGTCGGCACAGCAGCTCGACCTGGCCGACGACCTGCTGCGGCTGCCGACGACGACGAAGGACGCCGACGGGGTCGACGTCCGCAACTACGGCGGGCTCGAGGGCCTGCGCGAGCTGCGCGAGATGTTCGCCGACCTGCTCTGGGTCGAGCCCGACCAGGTGGTGGCCGGCGGCAGCTCCAGCCTCACCATGATGCGCGACTGCCTCTTCTACCTGACCCTCTTCGGCGGAGTCGATTCCGAGCGCCCGTGGGGCCGGGAGGAGAAGGTCCGCTTCGTCTGCCCGGTGCCCGGCTACGACCGCCACTTCACGCTGCTGGAGAGCCTCGGGATCGAGATGGTGACCGTCCCGATGCACGACGACGGTCCCGACGTCGACGCCGTGGCCGCGCTCGTGGCGGACGACGCGTCCATCAAGGGCATCTGGATCGTGCCGACGTACGCCAACCCGTCCGGGGCGATCTGCAGCCAGGACGTCGCGGCGCGACTGGCGGGGATGCCGACCGCCGCGCCCGACTTCAAGATCTTCTGGGACAACGCCTACGCGCTCCACCACCTGACCGAGGAGGAGGCCAAGAGCGCCGACATCCTCACCCTCGCCTCGGCGGCGGGCCACCCGCACCGGCCGATCATGTTCGCCTCGACGTCGAAGATCACCTACGCCGGCTCCGGCGTCGCGTTCCTGGCGGCGTCCACGGCCAACGTCGCGTGGTACCTCGGGCACCTGGGCAACGGCTCCATCGGCCCCGACAAGGTCAACCACCTGCGCCACGTCGAGTTCTTCGGTTCGCCGCAGGGCGTGCGCGACCACATGGCCAAGCACCGCGCGATCATCGCGCCGAAGTTCGCCGAGGTGGACCGGGTGCTCACCGAGCGGCTCGACGGCCGAGGCGTGGCCACGTGGAACACGCCGTCGGGCGGCTACTTCGTCAATCTCGACGTCGTGCCCGGCACCGCGTCGCGGGTGGTGGCGCTCGCCAAGGACGCCGGCATCGCGCTGACCCCGGCCGGTTCGTCGTACCCCTACAAGCAGGACCCCGACGACACCAACATCCGGCTGGCGCCGACCATGCCCCCGCTTGCCGAGGTCACCGCTGCGATGGAGGCCGTCGCGACCTGCGTGCTGCTGGCGGCGGCGGAGCAGGCCGCAGATGCCTGACGCGTCGGGAACGCCCCGGTGCTCGTCCTCACCGCCGCCCAGCGTCGTACGCTCCACGAGATCCTGACCGTCGTCGTGGGGGAGCACCAGTGACCGTCCGTGTGGGCCTGACCGGTGGCGTCGCCTCCGGCAAGAGCACCGTGTCGGCGATCCTCGCCGAGCTCGGCGCCGTCGTGATCGACGCCGACCTGATCGCGCGCGAGGTGGTGGCGCGCGGGACGGCTGGTCTCGATGCGGTGGTCGCCGAGTTCGGCCCGGAGCTGCTCACCGCCGAGGGCGACCTCGACCGGCCGGCGATGGGTGCGCTGGTGTTCGGCGACGCGGACGCCCGGAAGCGACTCGAGGCGATCATCCACCCGCTCGTCCACGCCCGCAGCGCGGAGCTCGAGGCGGAGGCCGGCGACCGCGGGGTCGTGGTGCACGACATCCCGCTGCTGGCCGAGGTGGGCCGCGCGGGGTCGTTCGACGAGGTGATCGTCGTCGATGCGCCGGCCGAGCTCCAGGTGTCCCGGATGGTCGACGAACGCGGGTGGACACGCGAGGACGCCGAGTCGCGGATCGCCGCCCAGGCGACGCGCGATGACCGGCTCGCGATCGCGACGTACGTCGTCGACAACACCGGGACGCTCGAGGACCTGCGCGCGCAGGTCGAGGGGATCTACGCCGCGCTGGCCGCGCGGGCGTGACGTTTCCCGGTCGCACCGGTCCGGCCGGTAGCCTCCCGGGCGTGCCCTCGCCCCGATCCCGCTTCGCCCTGGTCGCGGCAGGCGCGCTGCTGGTGAGCGGCTGCGCGAGCCTCGGACCGGACGGCGGTGACGCCACTCCCGCGACGTCGTCCGTCACTCCGTCGGAGCCCTCCGGGTCGCCGACGGCGACCGAGAGCGCCGAGGCCCTGGAGGACCCGGACACCCCCACGTCGTGGGGTCCGACGATCGGTGAGATCGAGGCTGCCCAGGAGCTGGTCAGCGGCTGGACGCCCGAGCAGCTCGCCGGTGGCGTGATCGTGGGCCGGTTCCACGGCACGGACCCCGCGGAGCCCGCAGCGATGGTCCGCGACCTGCACCTCGCCGGGGTCTCGGTCACCGGCGCCAACGTCGTGGACCGCGACCAGGTGCTCGCCATGACCGCTGCGTTGGCCGATGCGGCCGCCGCCGACGGCCGCGACTTCCCACCGGTGATCGGTGTCGACCAGGAGGGCGGCTACGTCTCACACCTGCGCGGGATCGCCACCGACTTCCCGCACTTCCAGTCCGCGGGCCTGGCGATCGAGGCGGACGCCCGGGTGGGTCGCCGCGTCACCCGGGAGGCGGCGCTGACGACCGGCCTCGAGCTGCGCGGCCTCGGCTTCACCTGGGTCTTCGCACCGGTCGCCGACGTGACGATCGGTGCCGCCGACCCCACCATCGGCGCGCGCTCGCCGTCCGAGGACCCGAAGGTCGCTGCGCAGGCGATCGGCGCGGCGATCAAGGGCTACGACGACGCCGGCATCGTCTCGACCGTGAAGCACTTCCCCGGTCACGGGACCGCCACGACCGACAGCCACGACACCCTGCCGGTGGTCGACTCGACACTGGCCGAGATCGAGGCGCACGACCTGCCGCCCTTCGAGTCCGCGATCGCGCACCACGCGCCCGCGGTCATGCTGAGCCACCTCGACCTCACCTCGATCGCACCGGACGTGCCGGCGAGCATGGCGCCGGAGGTCTACGACCTGCTGCGCGACGACCTGGGCTTCGAGGGCGTGACGATCACCGACTCGCTCGGCATGGGCGCCGTCGGCGGTCGGCCCACCCCGGCGCTCCAGGCGCTGGAGGCCGGTGCCGACCTGCTGCTGATGCCGGTCGACACGGCGGTCACCCACCAGATCGTGGTCGACGCGATCGAGTCGGGCGAGGTGTCCCGCGAGCGGGTCGAGGAGGCCGCCGCCCGAGTGGTGGCCCTCCAGGTGTGGCAGGCGCGGCTCGCAGCACAACGGCCCGTTCCCCCCGACGTGGTCGAGAGGGCACGCGCCGCGAGCGCGGACCTGGAGTCCGCGGCGTACTGAACGGGCATGGCGAGACCGCCGGACAGCGTCCGGCGGTCTCGGGGTGGTGCGGGTGCGTGCCTGTCAGGCGGCGAGGTCGGGGTCGCCCGCGCGGCGGAGCTTCTGGAGTGCCTCCCGCTCGAGCTGGCGTACGCGCTCGGCGGAGATGCCGTGGCGGGCGCCGATGTCGGCGAGCTTGTGCTGGCGACCGTCGGCCAGGCCGTAGCGGGCCCGGACGATGTCGGCGGACCGGTCGTCCAGGATCCCGACCAGGTCCTCGAGCCGCTGGCGTGCCTCGACGTCGAGGAAGTTGAGGTCCGGACCGGGCGCGGTCTCCTGCGCCATCAGGTCACCGAGCGAGGTGTCGCCGTCCTCGTCCACCGGGGTGTCGAGCGAGACGTGCTCGCGGCCCCAGCTCATCAGGTCGAGGACCCGGTCGAGGTCCATGCCGAGCTCGGTGGCGATCTCCTGCGGCTCCGGGTCGCGGCCGAGCTGGCGCTCGAGAGTGCGACGGGCGCTGCCGACCTGGTTGAGCTCCTCGACGACGTGCACGGGGAGACGTACGACCCGGGCCTGCTGTGCGATGCCGCGGGTGATCGCCTGTCGTACCCACCAGGTGGCGTAGGTCGAGAACTTGTAGCCCTTGGTGTAGTCGAACTTCTCGACCGCGCGGATCAGGCCGGTGTTGCCCTCCTGGATCAGGTCGAGCATCGGCATCTGGGAGCGGCCGTACTTGCGGGCGATCGACACCACGAGCCGCAGGTTGGCCTCGATGAACCGGTCGACGGCGAGCCGACCCTGCTCGGCGAGCCACTCCAGCTCCTCCTCGTTGGCGGTCATCGGGGCGCCGCCCTTGCGGCGGCCGACCCGGCCGGTGTCGAGCAGGTGCTGCGCCAGCAGGCCCGCCTCGATGGTCTTGGAGAGCTCGACCTCGGTCTCGGCGTCGAGCAGCGGGGTGCGCGCGATCTCGTCCAGGTAGAGCCCGACGCTGTCGCGGCCCTCGATCTCACGGGTGGTGCTGGTGCGCTTGGCCTGTGCAGTGCTCATCTTGGTCCTCCTGCTTCTCGTGCGATCACCCCGTGTCGCACATCTGATCCAACACTCGTGTCCGTTGCGAGATTCCCTGACGGATTGGGTGCCTTCACCTGCCATGACGAGCCAGCGGCCCCGTGAGTTGCACGATCCGCCAACTCTCAGGGACTTCTCAGGGGTTCCCAGCGGCGGTGAGAACATGCGGTCATGACCGGACGGGTTGACCTGAACGCCGACCTCGGCGAGGAGGTGACCGACGACGCGGGCCTCCTCGCGGTCGTGACCAGCGCGAATGTGGCGTGCGGGTTCCACGCCGGCACCCGCCGCACGATGCAGGCGGTCTGCGCCGGGGCCGTACGCCGCGGGGTCGAGGTGGGCGCCCAGGTGTCCTACGCCGACCGTGAGAACTTCGGCCGGATCGCCCTCGACGTGCCCGTCGCGGTGCTGCGCGAGCAGGTGGCCGAGCAGGTCGGCGTGCTGTCCGCGATCGCCGCAGCGGAGGGCGCGCGGGTGGCGTACCTGAAGCCGCACGGTGCGCTCTACCACCGCGTGGCCGTCGACGAGGGGCAGGCCGGCGCGGTGCTGGACGGGTCGGGGGACCTGCCGGTCCTCGGGATGCCGGGCTCGCTGCTGCTCGCGCTGGCGGGGGCACAGGGGCGCGGCACGCGGCTCGAGGGGTTCCCCGACCGCGGCTACACCGACGACGGCCGGCTGCTGCCGCGAGACGTGCCGGGAGCCCTGGTCGCCGAGCCGGACCGGGTCGCCGCGCGGGCGGTCGAGCTCGCCGGCGGGGTCGACTCGGTCTGCGTGCACGGCGACTCGCCCGGGGCGGTCGCGACCGCGAGTGCCGTACGCCGTGCCCTCGAGGCGGCCGGCCTCGAGGTCGTGTCCTGCTGGTCGTGACGGTCTGCGCTCCCACCGGTGGGACGGGGGAGAACCTGTGGACGAAAGTCCGTCTCCCTGTGGAGCACGGGACGACTTCTGTGGGGAACCCTGTGGGACCCGAAGTTTGTCGACGAAACCCTTGCGGCGGGGTCCCCGGGAGACATAGAACTCTCCCTACCGGAACCGCTTCGGCGGGGCCGGGGATCGGATCGGACGAACAGCTCCACCCGGCGACTTGCTCGCCGCGCAGGCCCGGTGACGGGGACTGTGGGAGCCGGGAGGCCGGTGCGGTGGCTCGGACGTCACCATCCCGGGCAAACCGAGGGGCTCCTGATGCTCATACCATCTGGAGCCCCTCACCACATTTGCGCCTCCAGACTGC
The DNA here is from genome assembly GCA_963791365.1 of uncultured Actinomycetota bacterium. GTDB lineage: Bacteria > Actinomycetota > Actinomycetes > Propionibacteriales > Nocardioidaceae > Nocardioides. The sequence goes on from CAWBSG010000011.1 coordinate 301,791, forward strand.
CCGCTCGACCGGGCGCGGTGCAAGCCGGACCCGGTGGACAATGGGCGTCGTGAGGACGATCCCGGTCGGTGCGCGCGCGTGCCTCGTCGAGGTCGGGGACGCGGAGGCCGCCGCCTCGCTCGCGGCGTGGGCCAGGGCGTCCGGGATGGCTGCCGACGACGTCGTGCCGGCCGCGACCACGGTCCTCTTCGACGGCGTCGACCGGGTCGCGCTGGAGGCCGCGCTGCCGCGCTGGGCGCGTGAGTCTCTCAGACGACTCAGGGCCCGTCGTGCGCGTTCCGGTGCGCTATGACGGCCCCGACCTCGAGCGGGTCGCGGAGCACTGGGGCTGCTCGTCGGAGGAGGTCGTCGCCCGCCATGCCGCCACCGACTTCACCTCGCTCTTCTGCGGCTTCGCGCCCGGCTTCGCCTACCTCGGTGGACTTCCCGACCGGCTCTCGGTCCCTCGTCTGGACACTCCCCGGACGCGGGTCGAGCCCGGATCCGTGGCGCTCGCCGACCGCTGGTGCGGCATCTACCCGACGGCGTCGCCCGGCGGCTGGCTCGTGATCGGCACGACGGACACGCGGCTGTGGGACACCGAGCGTGAGCAGCCCGCCCTCCTCGCGCCGGGGACCCGGGTGCGCTTCGAGGTGGCCGGATGAACCACCCCGCAATGAACCACCCCACGAAGCCGACTCGCTGCGCTCGCGCCTCCGCGGGGACCCCGGAATGAGCATCGAGGTGGTCGATCCCGGTCCGCTGTCGACCCTGCAGGACCTCGGGCGCGTCGGCTGGGCGCACCTCGGGGTGGCGCGGGCGGGTGCCCTCGACCGCGGTGCGGCCGCGCTCGCCCGGCGCCTGGTCGGTGGCTCCCCAGGTGACGCGGTGGTCGAGACGACGCTCGGCGGCATCGTCCTCCACGCCCGGCGTGCGGTCACCCTCGCCGTCACCGGCGCGACGTGCGACGTGCGCGTCGACCGCCACCAGGTCGCGCACGGCGCCGCGGTGACGGTGCCCGCCGGCGCGGTCGTCACGGTCGGTCCCGCCCGCGACGGCGTGCGCTCCTACGTCGCGTTCGCGGGCGGCCTCGACGTGGACCCGGTCCTCGGCTCCCGCTCGACCGACACGCTCGCGTGGGTCGGCCCGCCCCGGCTCGCCGCCGGTCAGGTGCTGGGCCTCGGGACGCCGGCCCGGTGGCCCGAACCACCTCCGGCGGTCGTCGTACGACGCCGGGAGGCCGTGCTGCGGCTCCGGTCGGGTCCACGGGTGGACTGGCTCGCGCCGGGAGCGTGGGCTGCGCTCGACATGGCGACCTACGCCGTCGCGCAGGACAGCGACCGGATCGGGCTGCGGCTCGACGGTCGGCGGGTCGAGCGCCGCGCGGGCGAGCTGCCGAGCGAGGGGATGGTGCTCGGAGCGGTGCAGCTGCCGCCGTCGGGGCAGCCGGTGGTGTTCCTCGCGGACCACCCGCCAACGGGCGGCTATCCGGTCGTCGCGGTCGTCGCGGACGACGACCTCGACCTGTGCGCCCAGCTGCGGCCGGGGGACCCGGTGGTGCTGCGGACCACGTGAGCTCAGTCCTCGGGCGCGGGCTCCCACCGGTGGAGGGCGGGGTCGTCGGCGCGGAAGCTGCGCACCGGACCGGGAGGAGTCTCGGCGGTCTCGAAGCGGACGGTCACGACGCCGGACCCGGACCCCCACACCCAGCCCGGCCCCATCTCGTCGTGCACGACGTCGGCGCCCGGCGGCCACGTGCGCCGCGGCGGCTCGGGCAGCACCACCTCGACCTCCTCCTCGTCCACTCCCGGTCCGAACAGGTCCTCCTGCACCCAGTCGGCGAGCCCGGACACCCCGACGCCGAGCAGCCGCACGCCGCCGGTGGTGTCGAGGTCGCCGAGCAGCGAGCGGGCGATCCGCGCGATCGTGGCGCCGTCGTCGGTGGGGCTGGACAGCGTGCTCGAGCGGCTGAGCGTCGTGAAGTCGTGCAGCCGCACCTTGATCGACACGGTGCGCCCGGAGGAGCCGTTCTTGCGCATCCGTGCTCCGACCTCCTTTGCCTGGCGGGTGAGCAGGCCCTCCATCAGCAAGCGGTCGTTGAGGTCGGTGTCGTAGGTGCCCTCGACGCTGATCGACTTCGCCTCGCGCTCCGCGACGACCGGTCGCGAGTCCTGGGCCCGCGCGAGCTGCCACAGCCCGTGGCCCTGGGCCTGGCCGAGCAGCCGCACGAGCTCGTCCTCGCTGACCTGCTCGAGCTCGGCGATGGTGTGGATCCCGGCCCTCCGGAGGCGCTCGTTGGTGGCCGGGCCGACGCCCGGGATCACGGTGACCCTCATCGGCCGCAGCAGCTCGAGCTCGGCGCCCGGCGGGACCACGGTCATGCCGTCGGGCTTGTCGAGCTCGCTGGCGACCTTGGCGAGGAACTTCGACGACGCGATGCCGACGGTCGCGGTCAGCCCGCCGGTGACCTCGTGCACCCGGCGACGCAGCTCCTCGCCGGCCTCCGTCACGGTGGCGACGTCGAGGTCGGGCAGGTCGGCGGCCGCGAGGTCCACGAAGGCCTCGTCGAGGGAGAGCGGCTCGACGAGGGGCGACAGGTCGCGCAGGGCCTGCATCACCTCCTTGCTCGTCGCGCGGTAGGCGTGGAACCGGCCGCTCAGGAACGCCGCGTGCGGGCAGCGGGCGCGTGCCTCGCGACCCGACATCGCCGACCCGACCCCGAACGCCCGGGCCTCGTACGACGCCGTGGCCACGACGCCGCGGCCTCCCGTGCCACCCACGATGACCGGCTTGCCCCGCAGGGACGGCTTGTCGCGCTGCTCGACCGCCGCGAAGAACGCGTCGAGGTCGAGGTGGAGGATCGACGCGGTCGGGCGCACCCGTCCATCCTCTCAGGCCACCAACCGTCCACAGGTGGGGCCATCGCGGGGTTCTCCACAAGCCTGCGCAGACGCAGGCGTGGGGCGTCGGTGGCCGCGGGAACCGTCGTGGCCATGGACCCCAACACTTCTCTCGACCTCGACCCGTCCCAGCCCACGACCTCGCTCCGCGCCCGCACGCCCGACGACCTCGCCGCGTTCGTCCCCCTCGCTCTCGGCTTCGTCCCGGAGCACTCGGTGGTGATGATCAGCGTCGGCTCACCGGGCGGCATGCACGCCCGCGTCGACCTGCCCCACGACCCCGACGACGTCGACGACGTGGTCGAGGCGCTGCTGCGCCCGGCACGCAGGAACGGCGTCCGGGAGGTGGTGGTGATGGTCTACGACGACGACACGACGGTCGCCGACGAGGCCGCCTGGTCGCTCCACGAGGAGCTGACCGCCGCGGGCATCCTGGTGCGCGAGGTGCTGCGCGTCCACGACGGCCACTGGTACGCCGTGCTGCCGGGCGCCCCGCTCGCCTTCTACCGGGGCGTCCCGTTCGACCTCGCCGAGCACGCCTTCACCGCGCAGGGCGTCTTCGACGGCCGGGTCACCCACTCCAGCCGTGAGGCGCTGCGCGCGACCATCGATCAGGACGAGGAGGCCGCGCGGAGCCTGGAGACCGCCGTGGCGGAGACCCCCGCGCTGCCGGCAGGAGCGCTCGCGACCCTGGTGCGCGGTCACCACGACCACGGCACGACCTTCACCCCGGCCGAGCTCGCCACGGTGGCGGTCTCGCTCGTGGTGGGCGAGCTCCGGGACGAGGCATGGACCTGGCTGGAGCGCAGCGATGCCCGACGAGCCGTCGACCTGTGGGCCGACGCCGTGCGCCGGACCCCGTCGAGCCACGTCGCGGGTCCCGCGGCCGTGCTGGCGTTCGCTGCCTGGCTCGTGGGCGACGGTGCCCTCGCGTGGTGCGCCGTCGACCGGTGCCGGGAGGCCGATCCCACTCACTCGCTGGCCTCACTCGTCGCACAGCTGCTGGACTCCGCGACCTCTCCGGACCGGTGGGCCGAGCTCCGTCCCCGGCTCGGCCGGACCGCCGACCCCGCCGCGTGAGATCCCCCTTCAGGACGGTTCCCGCGGGGGATGGCCGTGACTAGGGTGCGGTCATGGGTGAAGAGGTCGACCAGCAGGAGTTCAGCAGGGCAGACCGCACGCGTCACCGGGAGAAGGTGCGTCGCAACCTCGACGTGTTCGCCCGGATGCTCCGCGAGGCGCGCTTCGACACCGACGACCCGATGACCGGGCTGGAGATGGAGCTCAACCTCATCGACGACGCGGGCGACCCGGCGCTGAAGAACGCCGAGGTGCTCGAGGCCATCGCGGACCCCGACTTCCAGACCGAGCTCGGCCAGTTCAACATCGAGATCAACCTCGCCCCGGCCAAGCTGCGGGAGGGCGGGCTCACGACGTTCGAGGACAGCCTGCGGCGTTCGCTCAACTACGCGGAGGAGAAGGCCGCGAAGGTCGGTGCCCACCAGGTGATGATCGGCATCCTGCCGACCCTCGCCGACGGCCACATGGACCCCTCGAGCCTGAGCGCCAACCCGCGCTACAAGCTGCTGTCCGAGCAGATCCTCGCCGCCCGCGGTGAGGACATCACGATCAGCATCTCGGGCCGCGAGCGCCTCACCACCACCGCGGACTCGATCGTCCCGGAGGCGGCCTGCACCAGCACGCAGTTCCACGTGCAGACCTCGCCCGACCAGTTCGCGTCCTACTGGAACGCGGCGCAGGCGATCGCCGGCGTCCAGCTCGCGGTCTCGGCCAACTCGCCGTACCTGCTGGGCAAGGAGCTGTGGCGCGAGACGCGCATCCCGCTCTTCGAGCAGGCGACCGACACCCGCAGCGAGGAGCTCAAGGCGCAGGGGGTGCGCCCACGGGTGTGGTTCGGCGAGCGGTGGATCACCTCGGTCTTCGACCTGTTCGAGGAGAACGTCCGCTACTTCCCGGCGCTGCTCCCGGTCACCGACGAGGAGGACCCGCTCGAGGTGCTCGAGTCCGGCGGGACACCGGCGCTCCACGAGCTCCGGCTGCACAACGGCACCATCTACCGCTGGAACCGGCCCGTCTACGACATCGCCGGCGGGATGCCCCACCTGCGTGTGGAGAACCGGCTCCTCGCGGCCGGTCCGACCGTCGCCGACACCATCGCCAACGCTGCGCTGTGGTTCGGCCTGATCCGGTTCCTCGCCGAGAGCGAGCGGCCGTTGTGGTCGCAGATGTCGTTCTCCGCGGCCGAGGAGAACTTCCACGTCGCCGCGCAGATGGGGGTGGACGCGCAGGTCTACTGGCCGGGGATCGGGCAGGTCCGGGCCACCGAGCTGGTGCTGCGACGGCTCCTGCCGATGGCCCGCGCCGGCCTCGACGCGTGGGGCGTGCCGGGCGAGGAGAGCGACCGCTACCTCGGGATCATCGAGCAGCGCTGCCAGGCCGGCACCAGCGGGGCCGCGTGGTTCGTCGACCGGGTCCGCGAGCGCGGGGGAGAGGACCGCTTCGACGCGCTCCGCGCCACCCTCCTCGACTACCGCGATCGCATGCACAGCAACGAGCCGGTCCACCTCTGGGACTGAGCTCGTCCGCCGACCGGTCAGCCGCGACGACGCAGCCGACGCCACTCCCGACGTACGTCGCTCACCGGGTCGAACCACCCGTGCCGGGTCACCACGACGAGCCCGGTGTGCTCGCCGAGGCTGCTGCATGCCCAGCTGACCGGCCCCAGCCACCGCAGGTCGTCGTCGTGGGTGCTGAGCCGGCCGGGCCGGGTGAGCCACACGAAGGGAGCCGACCCCAGGGCACGCGCGCCGCGGACGAGCGCGAGTGCCGCGTCGGCGCGCGCGCCCGCGTCGGCGAGCGGCGGGTCCTCGACGTGCCGCACGCTGCGACCGGGCACGCCTGCGTGGACGACGACGGGGAAGCGCCGGCGGTCCTCGCCCTCCACGAGCTCGAGCACGGCGGCGCGCAGCATCCGGTGGGTGTGCCGGTCGATCGGTGGGCGGAGCGCCTGGTGCGGGGCCGCGCGGAACGCCAGGTGCGAGGTGGCGTGGTGGCGCATGGCCACACCCTGCCGGAGGTACGACGCTCCGGGGCGGGCTCTCCACAGGCTGCCCAACCCCGCTCGTTTTCCGTTACGGTGCCCACAGGGCGACCGCGACGCGCGGTGGCCCCCGAGAGGAGACACCATGGGCACCGTCGTCGTCGGATACGTCCCCAAGCCGGAGGGCGAAGCAGCCCTCGCTGCCGGCATCAACGAGGCGAAGCTGCGGGGCAGCAAGCTGCTTGTGGTGAATTCTCACCGGGGAGGCCAGGAGTTCGACCGGGCCAAGGCCCAGGCCGCCGAGGAGGACATGTCCGGCATCCAGCGCCGGCTCGACGAGGCCGGTGTGGAGCACGACATCCGCCAGCTCGTGCGCGGCTTCGAGCCCGCAGAGGACCTGATCAGCATCGCCGAGGCCAACAACGCCGAGCTGCTGGTGATCGGCCTGCGTCGCCGCTCGCCCGTCGGCAAGCTCATCCTCGGCAGCAACGCCCAGCGTGTGCTCCTCGACGCCCCCTGCCCGGTCCTGGCGGTCAAGGCCTGACCACGCCCGCCCGTGGGCGATGATGTCCCCATGGGCTTCCAGATCACCGGCGACCCCGCCGCCGACAAGGTTCTCGACGACTCCGCGTTCGCGCTGCTCGCCGGGATGATGCTCGACCAGCAGTACCCCATGGAGCACGCGTTCCGGGGTCCCGCCAAGGTGGTCGACCGGTTCGGCACGTTCGCGCCCGATGCGATCGCGGCCGCCGACCCCGAGCAGTTCGCGGCGATGGCGTCCACGCCGCCGGCCATCCACCGCTTCCCCGGGTCGATGGCCGCGCGCCTGCAGGAGCTCGCCCGGATCGTGGAGGAGAGCTACGGCGGCGACGCCTCGCGCCTGTGGACCGAGGCGAGCGACGGCAAGGACCTGCTCAAGCGGGTGATGTCGCTGCCGGGCTTCGGCAAGCAGAAGGCGCAGATCTTCGTGGCCCTGCTGGCCAAGCAGCTCGGCGTACGCCCGGAGGGCTGGGCGGACGTCGTCGGCGACTACGCGCTCGAGGGTCACCGGTCCGTGGCCGACGTCGTGGACGCGGAGTCGCTGCAGAAGGTGCGCGACTTCAAGAAGGCCACGAAGGCCGCGGCACGCGGGTCGGACTGACCCGGTTCGGTCCCTCAGGACGGTCGTGGCAGAATGACGACGCGGCTCTTGACGTCACCGGGCCTCGCCGCGCCCCGAAGTCGTTTCACGAGAGGTGTTCGTGTCTTCACACGCACGCAAGTTGCTCCCCGCCGAGGTGCTCACGCACCCCTCCATCACCTCCCTGGTCGCCGCCGCGACCCCCACCGGCACCGTGTCCCCCGAGGACGTGCGTCGTGCCAGTGACGAGGCCGGCGTCGAGCCCCGCCACCTGAAGGCGCTGCTCGTGCACCTGAGCGGCCTCGGCATCTCGGTCCAGATCGACGCGACGGGCCTGCGCGCCGTCGCCGCCACCAGCAAGCGCGCCGCGACCACGTCGACGGCGAAGAAGGCGCCCGCCAAGAAGGCGGCCACCGCGACGAAGACGGCCGCCGCCAAGGCGCCGGCGAAGAAGGCTGCCGCCGCGAAGACCGCGGCCGGGAAGGCCCCCGCGACCAAGGCGGCCGCGACCAAGGCGGCCGCGAAGAAGACCGCCGACGCGCCCGCCGACGAGGTCGTCGACCTCGGTGCCGTCGCCGCGCCGGTCATCGGCGCCGACGGCAAGAAGGTCCTGCCGGACATCCCCGACGCCGAGTTCGAGAAGGACGTCGCCAAGGACCCGACGATCAAGGAGGACGAGAAGCAGGCCTTCACCGTCTCCGCGGCCGACGAGACCGACGAGCCCGAGCAGCAGGTCATGGTGGCGGGCGCGACCGCCGACCCGGTGAAGGACTACCTCAAGCAGATCGGCAAGGTGCCGCTCCTCAACGCCGAGATGGAGGTCGAGCTCGCCAAGCGGATCGAGGCCGGCCTGTTCTCGGAGGAGAAGCTCGCCAAGGGCGGTCGGATCACCCCGAAGATGCTCGAGGAGTACGAGTGGATCTCGGAGGACGGGCGCCGCGCCAAGAACCACCTCCTCGAGGCCAACCTGCGACTCGTCGTGTCGCTCGCCAAGCGCTACACCGGCCGCGGGATGCTCTTCCTCGACCTGATCCAGGAGGGCAACCTCGGCCTGATCCGTGCGGTCGAGAAGTTCGACTACACCAAGGGCTACAAGTTCTCGACCTACGCGACGTGGTGGATCCGCCAGGCGATCACCCGCGCGATGGCCGACCAGGCGCGCACCATCCGGATCCCGGTCCACATGGTCGAGGTCATCAACAAGCTCGCCCGCGTCCAGCGCCAGATGCTCCAGGACCTGGGCCGCGAGCCCACGCCGGAGGAGCTGGCCAAGGAGCTCGACATGACCCCGGAGAAGGTCATCGAGGTCCAGAAGTACGGGCGCGAGCCGATCTCGCTCCACACGCCCCTCGGGGAGGACGGCGACTCCGAGTTCGGTGACCTCATCGAGGACTCCGAGGCGATCGTCCCGGCCGACGCCGTCTCGTTCACGCTGCTCCAGGAGCAGCTGCACGCGGTGCTCGACACCCTGTCCGAGCGTGAGGCCGGCGTGGTGTCCATGCGATTCGGACTCACCGACGGCCAGCCGAAGACCCTCGACGAGATCGGGAAGGTCTACGGCGTGACCCGCGAGCGGATCCGCCAGATCGAGTCGAAGACGATGTCGAAGCTGCGTCACCCGAGCCGCTCCCAGGTCCTCCGCGACTACCTGGACTGAGGTTCGGGGTCGCTGACCTCCCGGGGAGCTCGAGCTGCCGGGCCACGTGTGCTGGTCGGGCACAAACCCGGCCTCGCAGGGCTTGTGCGTGCGCCTGGTGGAGGCGCAGACTTGAAGCCCCTGCAAGGAGCTTCGCCATGAGTTTGATGCGGACTGTTGGCTGCAAGTTGGGCTGGCATGCGTGGGAGCCGGTTGTCGGAGACGTCGCAGGTGCCCACCATCAGTGCCTGTACTGCGGCACGACCAAGAGAGTCGACACCGGACACCCCCCGGACGCCCACGACAAGTCGGGCATCCACACCTAGCCGGCAGCGGGTAGGACGCACACCACCGCCGGCACCGAATCGCGCCGGGGCGATTGCGTGGCGGGAACTGCGTCATGCTGCGACGGCGCTGCCGTCACATCTTCAGGACCGCTTGGGGGAGTGGTTCCACAGAACCGCCCACGGACCCGAGAACCGTGGGCGGTTCTGCTGTCCGTAGGGCGACGAACACACGTGCACGGGCCCACCTCGCCGCCCGACTACGGTGAACGCATGGCTCGTCGACGCCGCCTCGCGCTCGCCGCGGCGGCGCTCGCCCTGAGCGCGTGCTCGGTCGACCCGACCGAGGGCCCGGCGACCGCGCCGCCGCAGGAGTCGGCATCGCCCGACCCGACCAGCGAGACGTCACCGGCACCGTCGAGCGGCCCCAGCCCCGAGCCGAGTGCGGAGCCGTCGGCCGAGCCCGTCTCGCCCGACGACCTCGACCGGTCCACGGCGATGGCGGCGGTCCGGCACCTCGCCGGGGACATCGGACCCCGCGAGGCGACCGGCCGGTCCTACGCGCTGGCCGCCGACTGGGTCGGGTCCGTCTTCGAGCGTCTCGGCTACGAGGTGGAGCACCAGCGGATCGACGTACCGGCGGGGGTGTCGTGGGGAGTCCCGGTCCCGGCGGGGCGGTCGGTGAACGTCGTCGCGACGCCGCCCGGCTTCGACCGCACCGAGGCGCACCTGGTCGTCGGCGCGCACCTCGACACCGTGCCGCAGGCGCCGGGAGCCGAGGACAACGCGTCGGGTGTCGGCGTGGTGCTCGCGGTCGCCGCGGCGGTCGCCGAGGGCCGTACGCGCCTGCCGGTGGTGTTCGTGGCGTTCGGCGCGGAGGAGCCGCGGGGCCCGACCGACGACGACCACCACTACGGCTCACGGACGTACGTCGCCGCGCTCGGCCCCGCCGAGCGACGGGCGGTCCGCGCGATGGTCTCGCTCGACCGGGTCGGGGTGGGCGCACGGGTGCCGGTGGGCTCCACGGAGGAGTCCGACCCCGTGCAGCGCAGCCTGCTGTCCGCGGGTCGGCGCGCGGCGGTCGCGACCGTGCCGGACAGCCGTCAGAGGAGCAGCGACCACTGGTCGTTCGTGCGGGCGGGCATGCCGGGGGCGCGGCTGGGGTCGACGTCCTACGCGGCCTACCACGACGCCAGCGACCTGCCGTCCGTCGTGTCGCCCGCCCAGCTCGAGCGGACCGGGCGGCTGCTCCTGGCCTGGCTGGCGCCGCGCTGACCGCTCAAGGTGCGAGCCCGGCGCAGGCCCGCAACGACTCGCGGTCGGACCGGAACGCGGTCGCGTCGGCCGCGGTCGTCGTCGCGGCCAACCCGTCGGCGCCGATCCGCGCGGGCACCCACGCGGCCCGGACGACGTACGGAGGGCGCGGACCGTTCGTGCGCGGCCGGACCGTCAGGGTCAGCACGCCGGTGCGCGACGTGGCGGCGTCGCCGGGGGAGTACCACGCATAGTTGCCCAGCCCGTAGGCGACGTAGCCGGTGCCCAGCCGACCGTCGCCCTGGAGCCGGTGGGCGTGCGAGCCGACCACGATGTCGGCACCCGCGTCGACGAGGGCCGCGGCCAGCGAACGCTGGTCGACGCTCGGGCAGCGCTCGCCCTGGACGCCCCAGTGCAGGTAGACCACGACCACGTCGGCGCTCCCACGGGTCCGGCGCACGCCGTCGAGGAGCCGCGCCGGGTCGAGGGCGTCGGCGATGCCACCGCGCCGGTCGGTGGCCGCCCAGTGCCCGGTCCGGTCGGCCGTGGGGTCCTGGTCGGCGACGGAGGCGGCGAACGTCGCGACCACGGTGCCGCGCACGTCGGTGAGGGCCGGCGCGAACGCCGCGTCGGCGTTGCGGCCGATCCCGACCACCGCCAGCGGGGTGTCCGCCCGGGCGGCACGGCGGGCCGCCGCGAGCGTGCTGGGGAGCCGGTCGCGGCCGTGGTCGAGGGCATGGTTGTTGGCCATGCTCACCACGTCCACCCCGGCCGCGGCGAGCGCCGTGAAGGCCTCGGGTCCCGCGGAGAAGGTGAATCGCTTGCCCGGCTCCGGTCGGCCACCGGTGCCGACCGAGGTCTCGAGGTTGACGATGGTGAGGTCTGCGGCGGAGAGGGCGGCGGAGACGGGCGCGAGCGCGGTCGCCGGGTGGCGCAGGCGATCGGCGAGGACGCCCTCGAAGTGCACGTCACCGGCCACGGCGATCCGGACCGGCCCGGGCTCGGCGGACGTCGGTTCGGGTGTGCCCGGCTCGCTCGACGGGGTGGGGCTCGACGGGGTGGGGCTCGACCGGGTGGGCGCGGTGGCCGGTGGAGGCGCCGAGGTGCACCCTGCTGCGACGAGCGCGGTCGCGATGGCTGCGACCGCACGGGTGCGGCCTGCGCCTGCGGACCACGGCCCCACCATGGCCGCCATCGTGCCACCGCGGCACCGTCCACCCCCTCAAGTGGGTGGACGCGCGGGTGGCGGGTTGACACACTCTGGACATGAGATCTCGGATCGCACTGGCCGCAGGTTCCGCGCTCGTGCTCGCGAGCCTGGTCACCGCGCCCGCGCACGCGGAGTACTACAGCACCTCCGACCCCGCCGATGCGAGTGACTCGCTCACCGACATCCGGGCCGTGCGCGCCAAGCACGGCGCCGCCAACGTGGTGGTGAAGGTACGGTTCCAGGACCTCACCCGGTCGAGCGCCGCGGGACTCTCGATCTTCATCGACTCCGACCGCGGGACCAAGGGAGCGGAGTACGCCCTGAGCACCGGGTTGAACGACGGCACCGACTACGTGCTCACCACCGCGTCAGGGTGGCGAGGCACCGATGAGCGCGTCGACTGCGACTACGAGGCGAAGTACAACTGGGGCATCAAGAACTCGGTCCGCGTGCGGATCGACCGCTCGTGCCTGGGGGAGCCCGGGTCGGTCAGGGTCTCGGTCAAGATGGGCGACCCGACCGACGGCTCGACCCGCGTCGTGGATTGGTCACCCGAGCGGCGCCGCTGGAGCCTGCCGATCGCCTCCGGCCGCGGCGTCTGACCACGCCGGGAGCGGGGTCACCCCGCCGCGACGAGGCCCACGGCCACGCCACACAACAGCAGCCCGATGCCCTGGGAGGCATGGATGCGCTCGCGCAGCAGCATCGCCGCCATCGCGATGGTGATCGCCGGGTAGAGCGAGGTGACCACCGACGCGACGGTGAGGAGCCCGGTCTGGGTGGCCAGGAGGAACGCGACCACGGCCACGGTCGCGAGGAGCCCGGCCACGACGCCCCACGCCTGCGAGCGCTCGTGCGGCCACCAGCGTCCGCCGAGCAGCGTGGCCGTCAGGGCGACGCAGACCATCGCGGCCGCCTGCGACACGGCCAGCGGTGCGTACCCCGCCCCCTCCGGCACCTGACCCATGGCGGCGAAGAGCAGGCCGAACCCGAGCCCGGCGAGGACGCCGTCGACGATCCCCGCCGCCAGGTCGCCGGAGCTGCCCGGCTCGCGGCTGACCAGCCAGATGCCCGGCACGGCCGCGACGATGCCGAGCCACACGAGCACGGCGGGCCGCTCACCGGTCGCCACGCCGACGCAGACCGGCAGGAGGGCCGCACCGACGGCGGAGATCGGCGCGACCACGCCCATCCGCCCGGCGGCGAGGCCGCGGTAGAGGAAGGCTCCGCCCGCGCCGGTGCCGATCCCCGCGAGCGCGCCCCACGCGAGGTCCGTCCCGGACGGTGACCCGGCGACGACGAGGGCGAGGACGACGGCGCCCGCGAAGGCGGCGGCGTTGCCGATGAACGCGACGGCCCACGCCGACGTACGCCGTGACACGAGGCCGCCGACGAAGTCCGAGAGCCCGTAGGCCACGGCGGCCACGAGCGCGAGCAGCACCACCATCAGGTGAGGACCACGCCGACGACCCAGGTGGCCACCGCGAGGAAGGCCGCCACCATCTCGATCAGGATCGAGACGCCGACCGCCCGCAGCGCGGCCTTCGTCGACGGCCACGCGCCGGCGGCACCCACCCGCGCCCGCTCGGCGGCGTACACGCCGACGACGAAGCCGATGAACATCCCGACCACCGGGACCACGAAGAACCCGACGAAGGCGAGCAGGGCACCGGCGAGGAGGGTGCGGTTCGGCACCCCGGAGGACTTCAGCTGCCGGCCGGGCACGAGGTACTTCACGATCGTGCCGAGGACGAGGAACGTCGTGGCGAAGGCGAGGACCACCCACGCGGTGGTGGTGCCGATCTCGGCCGCCCAGACGAGGATCGCGCCGAGGACCAGGACGGTGCCGGGCAGCACCGGCACGATGATGCCGGCGACGCCGACGGCGATCGCGATGGCGACGAGGATCTCGGTGAGGGTCACGGCTCAAGACTCCCAGACTCCGGTTGCGGAGTCGGAGGCAGACGCAGAACGGCCCCGGAGAGCGTGTCCGGGGCCGTTTCTGGAAGTCGGAAGGTGTCAGGCGTCGCTGTCGGCAGCCGGAGCGGCCGGCGTGCCCAGCTTGTGGGTCTCGTCGTGCACGTTGGCAGCGATCTCGCGGAGCTTCTCGCCGTGCTCGCGCGCGTGGTGGGCGCAGAAGAGCAGCTCTCCGCCCGTCTGGAGCTCCACGCGGAGGTAGGCCTGGGCACCGCAGCGGTCGCAGCGGTCGCCAGCCGTGAGGACGGCTTGGGAGGGTGCGGTGGCAGTGGTCACGTCAGCCTCATTTCTGTTCATCGGTGTCTGGCCCAACGTAGCCAGTGGGACAAAGATTCCCTGCAGTGTCACAGGAACGAGAACTCTTCAAGTCAATCACGTCACATCCCCCGCCGCTGGCGTTGTCCGCAACCGTGGACGAGCCGTTGCCGAAGTGATACCTGACCTGTGCCCCACGCTAGCCCCGGCCATGCGTCTGCGGAGGCAGGCGTGCCTCCGTCGGCGCACGGCGTGTCGCGGGTAGTGTCGGCGTGTTCCACATCGAGGGTTCGGAGCCTCGACCCAGACAGATTTCACCCGTACGACAGGACCCTTGTGGCAGCACCCGCGGACAACACCTACAACGCAGCACACCTCCTGGTCCTCGAGGGCCTCGACGCCGTACGCAAGCGACCGGGCATGTACATCGGGTCGACCGACACGCGCGGCCTGATGCACTGCTTGTGGGAGATCATCGACAACGGTGTCGACGAGGCGCTGGCGGGTGTCGCGCACCTCGTCGAGGTGACGCTGCACGAGGACGGCTCCGCCGAGGTGTACGACGACGGGCGCGGCATCCCGACCGACAAGGAGCCCAAGACCGGGCTGCCCGGTGTCGAGGTCGTGGCGACCAAGCTGCACGCCGGAGGCAAGTTCGGTGGCGGTTCCTACGTCGCGACCGGTGGCCTCCACGGCGTCGGCCTGTCGGTCGTCAACGCGTTGTCGTCGCGGATGGACATCGACGTCGACCGCTCGCCCAGCCAGCAGGGCCTGTCGTTCCAGCGCGGCATGCCGGGCGTCTTCGACGGCGACGGACCCGCCGCCGGTTTCGCGCCGCAGTCCGGGCTGACCCGCAAGGGCAAGCGCGTGGCGAAGGGGAAGACCGGTACGCGGATCCGGTTCTGGCCGGACCGCCAGATCTTCACCAAGGACGCGCGCTTCGAGATGGAGCTCCTGATCGGCCGCGCTCGCCAGACGTCGTACATCGTGCCCGGCCTCGAGCTGGTCATCCGCGACCTGCGCACGAGCGAGGTCGTCGAGGAGCGGTTCCGCCACGACGGCGGGATCGCGGAGTTCGTCGACTTCCTCTCGCACGGCGAGCCGGTGACCGACATCCTGCGCCTCCAGGGCACCGACACGTTCACCGAGACGGTGCCGCTGCTCGACGACAAGGGCCACATGACGCCCCAGGAGGTCGAGCGCGAGCTGACCGTCGACGTCGCGGTGCGGTGGGACACCGCGTACGACACCGAGGTGCGCTCGTTCGTCAACGTGATCGCGACGCCCAAGGGCGGCACCCACGTGAGCGGCTTCGACGCGGCGCTGACCAAGACCTTCAACGACGCCATGCGCGGCGCCAAGGTGCTCAAGGCCGCCGACACCGACGTCATCAAGGACGACGTGCTGGAGGGCCTCACCGCCGTCGTGACCGTCCGGCTCGCCGAGCCGCAGTTCGAGGGGCAGACCAAGGAGATCCTCGGCACGCCCGCCGCACGCGGCGTGGTGCGCAAGGTGGTGGCGGGCGAGCTGAAGTCGTTCCTCACCTCCACCAAGCGCGCCGAGAAGGCCCAGGCCAAGGTCCTGATGGAGAAGGTCGCGGGAGCGTCCAAGACCCGTCTCGCGGCCCGGCAGCACAAGGAGAACCAGCGCCGCAAGACCGCCCTCGAGTCGTCCGCGCTGCCGGCGAAGCTCTTCGACTGCCGCAGCACCGACACCGAGCGCACCGAGCTGTTCATCGTCGAGGGCGACTCGGCGATGGGGACCGCGAAGGCGGCGCGCAGCAGCGAGTTCCAGGCGCTGCTGCCGATCCGCGGCAAGATCCTCAACGTCCAGAAGGCCTCGATCGGCGACATGCTCAAGAACACCGAGTGCGCCTCGATCATCCAGGTCGTCGGCGCCGGCTCGGGGCGTACGTTCGACCTCGAGGCCGCACGGTACGGCCGGATCATCCTGATGGCCGACGCCGACTCCGACGGTGCCCACATCCGCTGCCTGCTGGCGACGCTCTTCTTCAAGTACATGCCCGAGCTGGTGCGCGACGGGCGGCTCTACTCGGCGGTGCCGCCGCTGCACCGCATCGAGCTGTCCAACCCCAGGAAGGGCATGGACAAGTACATCTACACCTACTCCGACGGCGAGCTGCAGCGCCGCCTCGCCGAGCTCAAGCGCAAGAACATGCGGTGGAAGGAACCGGTCCAGCGCTACAAGGGCTTGGGCGAGATGGACGCCGACCAGCTGGCCGAGACCACCATGGACCCCCGCCACCGGACGCTGCGCAAGCTCACGATCGACGACGTCGACGAGGCGAGCCGCGTCTTCGAGCTGCTGATGGGCTCCGACGTCGCGCCCCGCAAGGAGTTCATCGTGCAGGGGGCCTACGAGGTCGACATGGAGTCGCTGGACGCGTAGGACACGCACCCCGAGCGGGCGGCGACCTCACACGTGCTGGGCGAGCAGTCCGGTGTCGACGTCGTAGAGGAAGCCGCCGACCTTCGCGCGGTCGCCGATCAGCGGGTGCGCACGCACCTTGGAGACGTCCTGGTGCAGCTGCTCGAGCTGGTCGGTGACGACGCCGAAGGACTGCCAGCTGGCGTCGGTGCCGGCGGACTCGCCGACCTTGACCCGCAGCTCCGCCTCGGAGGCCGAGGCCATCGCGCAGCGGGTGTGGGGGACGACGAGGATGCGCTGGACGTTGAGCAGGTGGACGCCGAGCACGAGGGCCTCGAGCGCCTGCGGCGTCACCCGGCCGCCGGGGTTGCGGAAGATCTTGGCGTCGCCGTGGCTGAGCCCGAGCATCCGCAGCGGGTCGATCCGCGAGTCCATGCAGGTCACGAGCGCGATGCCGGCGTGCGCCTTGCCGTCGAAGCCCGCGAGGTCGAAGTCTTCCGCGAACTCGCGGTTGGCCCGGATCAGGTCGTCGAAGTCGCTCACGACCCGCAGGCTAGCGCCCGTCAGGCGTTGCCGGCGAAGAGGTCTCGCGCAGCGAGCCGGGTCGGCCGCACCTCGCGGAACAGCACCAGGGCGACCACGGCGGCGACCACCGCGCAGCCTGCGGCGCCCCAGAACACGGCATGCTCCTGGGCGATGCCGGCGACGCGGAGCAGGTCGGAGAACTCCTGGCAGCGACTCTTGCCGTCGCACACGTCCTGCACGGGAGGCACGGCCTCCTGCTCGGCGTAGTAGCGGCGAAGGCCGATCGTGGTGAGGGCCGAGATGCCGATGAGCATGCCGACCATCCGCGAGACGACGACGAAGGCGGTGGCCACGCCGTGGACGTCGTCGTCGGTGAAGGCGAGCAGCGCGGCGTTGACGGGCGCGAGCGCGAGGCCGAACCCCAGCCCGCCCACGACGAGCGCGACGTTCGCGACCGGCTCCTCGAGCGTGGTCAGCCCCCAGCGCGTCATCAGCACGAAGCCGGCCGCCGCCATCAGCATCCCGATCGCCGTGACGACGCCGGGGGAGAGGAACCGGATGAGGTAGCCGCCCGCCACCGCGCCCACCGGCAGCGCCAGCAGGAAGCGGACCAGCACCAGGGCCGCCGGCAGCTGGTCGTCGGGGTAGACGGTCGTCCGGGCGAAGAGCGGGATGTCGATGAGGGCGGCGATGAGTGCCGCACCGACGAAGAAGCTGACCAGCAGCGCGCCCCATGCCGGCGTGCGACGGAGGGCGCCGCGCGGCACCAGCGGGTTGGCGGCACGGCGTACGTGCCAGGTGAAGGCGGCAGCGGCGACCACGGCACCGAGGAGGTACCACCGCCCGCGGGGCGAGAACACCTCGATCTTGGGGTCGGCGGTGGCGAAGGCGAGGATCACGCCGCCGAGCGCGAGGGCGAGGAGCAGGGCGCCGACGAGGTCGGCGTCGACCAGGACGCGCACCCAGCCGCGCAGGTCGAGCAGCGGGCGGGGCGAGAACCAGCACCAGGCGAGCAGCAGGACGAGGGCGCCCATCGTGATGGCGCCGATCGGGGTCGGCCAGCGGCCGTCGCCCGCGAACGGGATGAAGAGCTGTCCCCACGTCAGGTCGCGCATCAGCCCGGAAGGCCGGAGGAACACGGTGGCGCCGGCGGCGAGCGTGGCGAGCAGGAGGAGCATCCCGACCAGGTCGGGCAGCCGTCTCGGCCCGGGCGAGCGCTCCCTCGGTGCGAGGGCGCGGATGGCGGCGGCGAGGACCAGGCCGACGGCGAGGTTGATCGCGAAGATCGCCCGCCAGTCCGACACCGCGAGCACGGCGGCGCCGAAGAGGGGGCCGAGCACGGAGCCGATCTCCTGCACGGCCGACACGACGCCCAGCGGGATGCCACGCCGCTCGACCGGGTAGAGGTCCGCGACGAGCGCGAGGGTCGCGGGGACGAGCCCGCCACCGCCGACCCCCTGGAGGAAGCGCCCGGCGACGATGCTCGGCATGTCGTAGGCCAGTGTCGTGATGAGCGAGCCGAGCGCGAAGAGCACCAGCGCCATCACCAGCACCGGCACCCGCCCGCGCAGGTCGGCGATCCGGCCGATCAGCGGCAGCATCGCGACGTAGCCGAGCAGGAAGCCGCTGACGATCGGGGCGGCTCGCTGGAGCTGGTCGATCGGCACCCCGACGCCCGTCATCATGTCGGGCAGCGCCAGCACGACGACGTAGGTGTCGGCTGCCGCGAACGCGACGGCGACCGCCGCCATGGCGAGGAGCAGGCGCGAGGTGCGGGACACCTCCGCCCGGCTCACGTCGTGGCTCACTTCCCTGCCGGCGCCGTGATGTCCTGGGTGCTGCCGTAGTCGGTGAACTCCACCGTGTAGGTCATCGGGTCGGTGTGGGGGTAGAAGACGCCCGTCATCGCGGCCTTGGTGAGCTCGCCGTCGTCGTTGACCTGCCACTCGACGTCGAACGAGTCGCCCGCCGATGACGGGATGATCGCGTCCATGGCGTCGCCCGGGAGCGTCCCGGAGTAGGTCGTGAGGATCTCGGAGTTGTCCGACCCGCCGCGCACGCTCTCGCCGGCCTCGGGGGACTCGGTGAGCTTCAGCAGGCCGGGGAAGCCGTCGGCCCCGACGAGGTCGGTCGGGTCGGGAGCGCCGTACTCCTTCGGGTTGACCTTGTCCCAGGCGCCGTTGGTGAAGGGCAGCTGGGCGAACACCAGGCCGTCGACGGAGATGACCGGGACGTCGACGGTCTGGCCGGCGAAGACGACCGAGATCGAGCCGTCGAAGGCAGGTGCGTTCGTCACGGTGCCCGCGGCCTTGGCGATGCCGGAGACGCCCTCGGGGAGCGCGCTGGCCGCCAGGGTGAGGTACACCCCGCTCGTCTCGCTCAGCGTGTCGGAGGCCTGGGCGAGCACCTCCTCCGGCGCCTTGCCCTCGGCCGCGTCGGGCTCGTCGCCGCCACCGGAGCAGGCGGCGAGGCCGGGCACGACGAACAGGGCGGCCGTGGCGGCAGCGACGAACCGGGAGCGGGCGGGCATGGGCTCAGCCTTCCACAGGGGCGGGCACGGGGCCGGCCGATCCGGCCGCGCGTCCGGCGACCTGGGTCGCGACGGGCGAGGCGACCGCGGCGATCGGCTGCGACGCCGGCACGCCGGAGCCGTCACGCCGTCCGTCGGCCTCGGGCAGGTCTACCGGGGCGCCGCTGTCGGCGGCGGCCCGGGCAGGCGCCGGCCCCGCCCACGCCGTGATCAGGGTGTCCTCGCCCTTGAGGAACCGGTGGCTGCGCACCCCGCCAGTGGCGCGTCCCTTGCCGGGGTACTCCGCGAACGGCGTGACCTTGACCGCTCCGGCCTCGGTGCCGGGCAGCGCGGTCGAGGATCCGGAGGCGGTCACGACGACCGCGTCGGCAGGGTCGAAGGCGCCGAAGAACGCCACCTTCTGGCCCGCGCCGAGCTTGATCCCGGCCATGCCGCCGCCCGAGCGGCCCTGGGGCCGCACGCCTGCGGCGGAGAAGTGGAGGAGCTGGGCGTCGGTCGAGATGAAGCAGAGCTCCTCCTCGCCGGTCGTGAGCTCGACGGCGCCGACGACCTCGTCGTCGTCCCGGAGCCCGATCACGTCCCACTCGTCGCGGCCGAGCACCTCGGGGTTGACCCGCTTGACGATCCCGTCGCGGGTGCCGAGCGCGAGGCCGGGACCCTCGCTGGCCAGCGACGTCAGGGCCAGCGCGCGCTCGCCCGCGTCGAGGGACAGGATCTCGCTCAGCGGGAGCCCGCCCTGGAGGTTGGGATCGTTGGCCGAGTCGGGGAGCTCGGGCATGTCGAGCACCCCCACCTTGAGCAGGCGTCCGCGGCTGGTGAGGACGCCGACCTCGCCGCGGGCCGTGGTCCGCACGGCGCTCGTCACCACGTCGTGGTTGGCGCGACCCTCGCCCTGCCCGGGCGGGGACGCGGAGGTCGTACGGGCGAGCAGGCCGCTGGACGACAGCAGCGCGAAGCACGGGTCGTCGGCGACCTCGAGCGGAGTGGCCGATGCTGCCGTGACGGTGGTGCCGGCGGAGGCGAGGAGCACCGTGCGCCGCGGGGTGCCGTGCTCCTTGGCGACCTCGGTGAGCTCGTCGGAGACGACCTTCCGGAGCAGCTTCTCGTCGGCGAGGATCGCGTCGAGGAGCTCGATCGTGCGCTCGAGCTCGGCCTTCTCCTTGTCGAGCTCGAGCTTGGAGAACCTGGTGAGGCGGCGCAGCGGCATGTCGAGGATGTAGTCGGCCTGCAGCTCGGAGAGGTCGAAGACCGAGATCAGCCGCTCCTTGGCGGCCGCCGCGTTGTCGGATCCGCGGATCACCTGGATCACCTCGTCGATGTCGAGGATCGCGATGAGGAGGCCGTCGACGAGGTGCAGCCGGTCGGCCGCCTTGGCGCGGCGGAACGCGGAGCGACGGCGTACGACGTCGAAGCGGTGGCCCAGGAAGACGTCGAGCATCTCGCGGAGGCTCAGCGTGCGCGGCTGCCCGTCGACCAGCGCGACGGCGTTGATGCCGAAGGAGTCCTCGAGCGCGGTCTGGCGGTAGAGCTGCTCGAGGATCGCCTCCGGGACGAAGCCGTTCTTGATCTCGATGACCAGGCGCAGGCCCTGGTGGCGGTCGCCCAGCTGCTTGATGTCGGCGATGCCCTGCAGCTTCTTCGCGAGCACGAGCTTCTTGACCTGCTCCACGACGCGCTCCTCGCCGACGCCGTAGGGCAGCTCGGTGACGACGATGCCCTTGCGTCGCGGGGTCACGGACTCGATGCGGGCCGTGGCGCGCATCCGGAAGGTGCCGCGCCCGGTCTCGTAGGCGTCGCGGACGCCGTCGAGGCCGACGATCTTGCCGCCGGTGGGCAGGTCGGGGCCGGGGATGAAGCGCATCAGGTCGTCGAGGGAGGCGTGGGGGTGAGTGATCAGGTGCTTGAGCGCCTGGACGACCTCGACGAGGTTGTGCGGCGCGATGTTGGTGGCCATCCCGACCGCGATGCCCGCCGAGCCGTTGACCAGCAGGTGCGGGATCGCCGCGGGCAGGACGACGGGCTCGGTCTCGCGGGAGTCGTAGTTGGGCTTGAAGTCGACCGTGTCCTCGTGGATCGACGTCGTCATCGCGACCGCGGCCGGTGCCATCCGGCACTCGGTGTAGCGCATCGCTGCGGGCGGGTCGTCGGGCGAGCCGAAGTTGCCGTGGCCGTCGATGGTGGGCAGCCGCATCGACCACGACTGCGCCATCCGCACCAGTGCGTCGTAGATCGCGCCGTCGCCGTGGGGGTGGAGGCGGCCCATGACCTCTCCGACGACGCGGGCGCTCTTGACGTGTCCGCGGTCGGGCCGCAGCGACATGTCGTCCATCGTGTAGAGGATGCGGCGCTGCACCGGCTTGAGGCCGTCGCGCGCGTCGGGCAGGGCCCGGGAGTAGATGACGGAGTAGGCGTACTCCAGGAACGACGTCTGCATCTCGTCGCGGATGTCGGTGTCGAGGATGTGCTCCTCGAAGTCGTCCGGGAGGGGCTGCTTCGCCGTGCGTCGTGCCATGCGAGCCATTCTCCCCGGTCGGACGGCCGGACCTGCCGGGGGCTCGCCGGTCAGGGGCCGAGGCGTTGGCGTGTGGCGGCCCCGGGGGGCCGATAGATTGCCTCCGTGACCGACGTCGAGGCCCAGCAGGTGCCGCCGCCCCGCCACTGGGAGGCGGACGTGCTGCTGCGCGACGGGCGGACGGCGCACATCCGGCCGATGCAGCCCGAGGACCGCGAGCTGCTGGTCGACTTCTACGCCCGGGTCTCCGACCAGTCGAAGTACTACCGCTTCTTCTCGCCGATGCCCCAGCTCTCCGACCGCGACCTCGATCGGTTCACCCAGGTCGACCACCGCGACCGGGTGGCGCTGATCCTGCTCGTCGCTGGGCAGATGATCGCCGTGGGCCGCTACGACACGATCCGGCCGGGCTACGCCGAGGTGGCCTTCCTCGTCGAGGACAAGCACCAGGGCCGCGGGATCGGGCAGCTGCTCCTCGAGCACCTGGCCCAGGCCGGGCGCGAACGCGGCGTCGAGGAGTTCGTCGCCGAGGTGCTGCCCGACAACCAGGCGATGATCCACACCTTCAAGGACGCCGGCTACCAGGTGAAGAGCGCGTTCGAGGACGGCGTGATGGAGCTGGTGTTCCGGATCGACCCCACCGACACCGCCATCGGCGTCATGGAGCAGCGCGAGCACCGCGCCGAGTACGCCTCGATCGAGCGGTTCTTCTCGCCCTCGTCGGTCGCGATCATCGGCGCCAGCCGACGGCAGGACACGATCGGCCGGGCGCTCGTGCGGCACATGGTGCTGGGCAACTTCGCCGGACGCATCCACGTGGTCAACCCGAGCGCCGACTCCGTCGCGGGCATGCCGGCGTGGAAGACCGTCGCCGAGATCCCGGGCGAGGTCGACGTGGCGATCGTGGCGGTGCCGGCCGAGGCCGTGCAGGACGTCGTGCTCGACTGCGCCGCCAAGGGCGTGCACGGGCTCGTCGTCATCTCGTCCGGCTTCGCCGAGACGGGGGAGGAGGGCCGCCAGCGGCAGCGCCGCCTCGTCGGGCTCGCGCGGTCCTACGGCCTGCGCCTCATCGGTCCCAACGCCCTCGGTGTGATCAACACCGACCCCGAGGTCTCCCTCAACGCCTCGCTGTCGTCGGTGATGCCGCCGCGCGGTCGCGCCGGCTTCTTCTGCCAGTCCGGCGCGCTCGGCACCGCGATCCTCGAGAAGGTGCAGAACCGCGGCCTGGGCCTGACGACGTTCGTCAGCGCCGGCAACCGCGCCGACGTCTCCGGCAACGACCTCCTGCAGTACTGGGAGGAGGACGACGCCACCGAGGTCGTCCTGCTCTACCTCGAGTCGATCGGCAACCCGCGCAAGTTCTCGCGCGTCGCCCGCCGGGTCAGCCGGCGCAAGCCGATCGTCGCCGTGCGCTCGGGTCGCAGCTCGCAGGGCGTGCCGATGGGCCACGCCGTGCGCAAGATCGCCGCTCCCGCCCAGGCGGTCGACGCGATGTTCCGGCAGGCCGGGATCATCCAGGTCGAGTCGCTGGAGGAGATGTTCGACGTCGCGCAGCTGCTGGCCCACCAGCCGCTCCCGCGCGGTCGCCGGGTCGCCATCGTCGGCAACTCCGACGCCCTCGGCCTGCTCGCCGCCGATGCCGCCACCTCCGTCGGCCTCGTCGTCAACAAGCAGGTGCCGCTGGGCGCCGACGCGACCGCCGAGGACTTCGAGGACGCCCTCGACGGCGCGATCGACGACTCCGAGGTCGACGCGGTCGTCGCGATCTTCATCCCGCCGCTCAACGTGCCGGGCGCGCGCGAGGACGTCGCCAACGTGCTCGCCGCGGTCGGTGAGCAGTCCGACAAGCCGATCGTCTCGACGTTCCTCGGCACCGAGGGCGTCCCCGAGCTGCTGCGCGTGCCGGACGTCGCCGGGTCGTCGGCCGGCCGCGGCTCCGTGCCGTCGTACCCCGCGGTCGAGGCCGCCGTGCGCGCACTCGCCCACGTCGTGGAGTACGCCGTCTGGCTGCGGGTCCCCCCGCCGAGCGGGGCCTCCGACCTCGAGCCCGTCGTCCCGGACGCCGTCGACCGCGACAGCGTGCGGCACCTCATCAACGAGCTGCTGATGAACCACCCGGAGGGCCGCGACCTCGACTTCGACGAGCAGCACCGGCTGCTGCGTGCCTACGGCATCGACCTCTGGGACACCTATGCGGTGGAGAGCCTCGACGAGGCGACGACGGCGGGGGAGACGCTCGGCTGGGACGTGGTGCTCAAGGCGACCGCCGACCACCTGCGCGACCGCCCCGACCTCGCCCACGTCTGGCGCAACATCGACTCGGCCGAGGAGATGGCGGGAGCGTGGCGCTCGCTCAACGAGCTCATCACCGATCCCGACAAGGCCGGGTTCGTGGTGCAGCGCAACGCGCCGCCCGGGGTCCCGGTGACGATCACGACGATGGAGGACCCGCTCTTCGGCCCGGTGCTGTCGTTCGGGATCGGTGGCCCGCTGACCGAGCTGCTGGGGGACCGGTCCTACCGGATCCCGCCGCTGGCCGACCACGACGCGCAGGACATGGTGCGCGAGATCAAGGCCTCGCCGCTGCTGTTCGGCTACCGCGGCAGCGAGATCGTCGACGTCGAGGAGATCGAGCGGCTGGTCCGCCGGGTCGCCCAGCTCCAGCACGACCTGCCCCAGGTGCGCGCCCTGCAGCTCCCGCTCATCCTGGCGGGCGCGGACGGCACGACGGTGCTCGGCGCGAGCGTGCGGGTCGAGCCGGTCAAGGACCCGCGCTCGGACTGGTTCGTCCGCCGGCTCAGCACGATGCCCGGGGACACCATTCCTGACTGACCGCCGCGACTGACCGCCGCGACCGACGGCCTGCGTGACAGACTGGTCGGCATGCCCCGCTCGACCCGTGACGCGGACGTCTCCCACGACCTCCGCCAGGCGATCCACCGCACCGGCTACTACCCGGAGGTCGTCGCCGACGGCGTCTTCGCCGCGGCCGGTGGCGAGGAGGTCCTGTCCTACTTCGTCCACCACGAGACGACCTTCGACCACGAGGAGGTACGCCGGCACCTGACCGCGCTCCTCCTGACGCCGACCCGTCTCGTCATCGCGCACACCGACGAGCACCCGGGCGACGACATGCTGCCCGAGCCCTACACGTCGACGACCACCGAGGCGGTCACGCTGACGTCCATCCGCACCGTCGTGGTGACCCGGATGGTCGCCAATCCCACGGCCGGCGTGGCCCCGCCGGCCGAGGCCGTGCTGACCATCGGCTGGGGCGGCGTCGGGCGCGTCGACCTGGAGCCCGCCGGCTGCTCGGACCCCAGCTGCGAGGCCGACCACGGCTACACCGGCACGATCGCCGGCGACGACTACACGCTGCGGGTCTCCGCGGCCGCCGAGGGTGCCGACGCGGTCAGCGCGCTGCTGGCCTTCTCGGACGCGCTCTCCGCGCGCACCCGCGGATGACCACCCCACGACTGATCGTGCCGTGACCCTCACCCCACCGGCGTACGGTGACCGCTCGCTGGCCGACGTGGTCCCGTCGGTCGCCCGCGCGCTCGGCGTACCCCTCGACGGCCACCCCGCCGGGCTCGAGCTGCCCACCGCTCCGTCGTACGTCGTCTTCCTCGTCGACGGCCTCGGCGCCGAGCTGCTGGACCGGCACAGCCACGCCGCCCCCTACCTCGCCTCGCTCGTGGCAGGCGGCGTCACCGGTACGGCCGGCGTCCCGTCGACCACCGCCACCTCGCTGACCTCGCTGGGCACCGGTCTCGTCCCGGGCGCGCACGGCCTGGTCGGCTTCACCGCCCGCATCCCCGGCACCGACCGGCTGCTCAACCACCTCTGGTGGGACAAGGATGTCGACCCGCGGGAGTGGCAGCCGCACCCGACCGCGTGGGGCCGGCTCGCGAGGGCCGGCGTGCACGTCACCTCGGTCAACAAGCGCGACTTCGACGGGTCCGGGCTGACGGTCGCCTCGCAGCGGGGCGCGACCTACGTCGGCGCGGACCGCGTCGGCGAGCGGATCGCCGCCACCGTCAGCGCGTCGGCGCACCACCCGTCGCTCACCTACGTCTACGACTCCGACCTCGACTGGACCGGCCACAAGTTCGGCGTCGCCTCGACCCAGTGGCTCCAGCAGCTCGCGATGGTCGACGCCGAGGCGGAGCAGATGCGCGAGGCGCTGCCGACCTCGACGCGGCTGCTGGTGGTGGCCGACCACGGCATGATCGACAGCCCGCGCGACGCCCGGGTCGACGTCGACGAGGTCGACGGGATGCGCGACGGGGTGTCGCTGCTCGGCGGAGAGGCGCGCTTCCGGCACGTCTACTGCGCGGCCGGCGCCGTGGACGACGTCGTCGCGACGTGGCGTTCCGTGCTCGGGGACCGGGCGAGCGTGCTGACGCGCGAGGACGCGATCGGCCGAGGTTGGTTCGGCCCCGTCGACCCGGGCGTGCTGCCCCGCCTCGGCGACGTGATGGTCGCCTGCCACGGCGACCTCGGCGTCATGTCGTCACGCGACTTCGCCTACGAGGACACCCTCGTCGGCCTGCACGGCTCCCTCACCTCGGCGGAGATGCTGATCCCCATCCTGGTCGGGTGACGCGCGTCCGGGTCAGCCGAAGGGGAGCGGCTCGGGCGCGAGGCTGACGGCCTTCGCACGGTCGGCGGTGAGCCGGCGGCGGAAGTGCTGGCGGCAGAGGACCTCGTACGCGACGTCGGCCGGAGGCTCGTCGGCCTGCTCGACGTCGCCGACCACGATCACCTCGCCCTCGACGACCATGGCGCCGTTCTCGGTGCGGGCGTTGTGGGTGGCGCGCTTGCCGCACCAGCAGAGCGCCTCGACCTGGAGGACGTTCATCCGGTCGGCCAGCTCGATGAGTCGCGCGCTGCCGGGGAACAGGTGGGAGCGGAAGTCGGTGAGGATGCCGAAGGCGAAGACGTCGATCTGGAGCTCGTCGACGATCTTGGCGAGCTGGTCGATCTGGTCGGGGGCGTAGAACTGGGCCTCGTCGCAGATGAGGTAGTCGATGCGACCGCCGCGGGTCAGCGTGTCGACGACGTACTTCCAGAAGTCGAAGTCCGAGTCCACCTCGAGCGCTTCGTGGGTGAGCCCGAGCCGGCTGGACACCGTGGCGGCGCCGGCCCGGTCGTGGGTGGTGAAGATCCGGCCGACGCGTCCGCGGGCGGCGTGGTTGTGGTTGGTCTGGAGTGCCAGCGTGGACTTGCCGGAGTCCATCGTGCCCGTGAAGAAGTGCAGTTCAGCCATGACCCGGCGATCCTGCCACAGCGATCGCCCGCACCGACGGCTACCGTGCCGGGCATGGACGACGCCAGCGAAGAAGTTGACGGCCGGTCCGGCACGAGCGACGGCCCCCTCATCAGTCCCGACGAGCTGGCCGCGGACCTCGACCGGTTCACCGTGCTCGACGTCCGCTACCTCATGGGTGGTCCACCCGGCGCGGAGCAGCACCGCGCGGGCCACGTCCCGGGAGCGGCGTACGTCGACATGGACCGCGACCTCGCCGACCCGCCCGGCGAGGGCGGTCGCCACCCCCTGCCGGACGAGGCGCGGTTCGAGCAGGCCATGCGCCGCGCCGGGGTGCGTGCCGACCGGCCCGTGGTGGCGTACGACGACTGGCAGGGTCGCGGGGCGGCGCGCGCCTGGTGGCTGCTGCGCTTCCACGGCCACCGCGACGTCCGGGTGCTCGACGGAGGATGGTCCGCGTGGCTCGCGGCCGGATTCCCGGTCGAGTCGGGCGAGGTGCTCACGGAGCCGGGCGACTTCACCGTTGCCGCCGACAAGCACGATGCCCGTGGTGGAGGCCGGCGACGTGCTCGGCGTCGACGTCCTGATCGACGCCCGCGCGCCGGAGCGCTACCGGGGCGACACGGAGCCGGTCGACCCGGTCGCCGGCCGCATCCCCGGCGCGGTCAACGTCCCCACCACCGCCAACGTCGACGAGCACGGTCGCTTCCGCTCGCCGGCCGAGCTGCGGGAGACCTACGCCCTCGTCGGCGCCGACGCCGGTGGCGTCGTGGCCGCCTACTGCGGCTCCGGAGTGACCGCGGCGCACGACCTGCTCGCGATGGAGGTCGCGGGGATCTCGGCCGCTCTCTACCCGGGCAGCTGGAGCGGCTGGATCACCGATCCCGGTCGGCCGGTCGAGCGCGGCTGAACCTCAGTCCGCGCCGACCTCGTCGCCGACGGCGATCCGGCCCTCGTCGAGCGGCACCAGGTGCACGGCGAACAGGGTCTTTCCTTCGACCCGCCGGTGCCGCGCGAGCGTGCGGATCGGCTCCTTGGCGGTCTCGAGCGTCCGCGGGTGGATGCTCGTCATCACGCACCGGTCCACCGGCTTCGTCACCCGGAACCGCACGCCACCGACGGTGAGGACCTGCCACCGGTCCTCCGCGAAGGGCTCCTCGCCGTCGACGACCAGGTTGGCGCGGAACCGCTCGATCGGCAGCGGGTTGCGGGGCTCCTCGCCGAGCGCGAGCGCCTGCTCCACGATCCAGTCGTTGAGCTGGCGCAGCGAGGCCAGCGACGCGACCGTGACCGGGAACGCGTCGGGGAAGGCGGCGTGGTCGCCCGGCCGCGAGTAGCCCGGCTGGAGCGTGCGGCGCGTCGGGTCGTCGCACCACACCAGGCGTACGTCGTCGCGGCCGAGGGCGGACCGCAGCCACGCGTCGGCGTCGGGGTCCGCAGGTACGGCGCGCAGGTCGAGCGAGAACAGCTTGACGGGCTCGGGCTCGCCGACCGGCTCGTCGAGGTGCAGGTCGGGGAGCCCGGGCGACCTCAGTCGCAGCGCACTGGTGACCGACGCGTCGGTGACCGGGGTGTCGGGCACGACGTGGAACAGCGAGTGCTCCTCGCGTGCGGACACCAGCCGCGAGTCGCCGTCGACCACCATCCAGGTCCGGTCGCCCCGCAGGCCGCCGGGCAGCACGTCGACCGAGCGGACCGGCCGGATGGCCCCGGACTTGAGGGGATGGACGTTCAGCCCGACGAGCCGCACGTCAGTCGTTCTTGCCGCCACCGAACATGATCTCGTCCCAGCTCGGCACGGACGCGCGGCCACGCTTCTTCGCGGGCCGTTGCGGCTCGGGGGCCCCAGCGGCCGGCTCCTCGCCCGCGGGCTGGTCGGCAGCCTCGGCGTCGTCGGTGGCGCGGTCGACGGGTTCGGCGGGTTCGTCGTCCCGCTCGCCGGACAGGTACGCCTCCACGGGCTGCTCGGTGCCGAGCATCGCCTCGCCCAGCTCCATCGTCGTCTCGGTCGCCGACTCGGGGTGCGTGTCGCCGTCGGAGACCATCTCGATCGCGTCGTCGCCGAACGCCGGCTCCTCACCGACGGCGCTCAGCCGACGCTGCCGGGCGGCGGCCAGGTCGTCGGCGGCCGGTCCGCTGCTCGCCGGGGCGGGGGACGCGTCGCCGACCAGCCAGCGTGCGTCGTCGTCGTCGACCGTCACGAAGTTGCCGCGCGGGTCGTGCGAGAAGGTGCCGGTGCCGGTGCGGCCGGCGACGTCGTACAGCGCAGTCAGGGTCCACCGGCCGTCCTCGCGCCGCCAGGCGTCCCACTCGACGGCGGCCGGGTCGAGGTTGTGCGATCGCAGGTGGGCGCTGACGGCCTCGCCGAGGGTGCGGGCGCCCGTCTCGCCCGAGCGACGGCGTACGGAGGCGAGCTGGGCCCGCTCGGCGACGTGGGCGCGCTCCGCCATGACCGGCGCCGCGAACGGCATGATCTTCTCGACCGACGTGCCGGCGGCGTGAGCCACGGCCTCGGGGGTCTCACCGGCGCGGATCCGGGTCTGGATGTCGCGGGGACGGAGGCTTGATTCCATCGGGATCTCCAACTGACCGTTGCTTTCGGGCGCGCCCGACAGGGCGCGACGGAGCCTGGCGTCGATCGCCAAGGTGTGTTCCTGGCCCGACTCGTCCACCAGCAGCAGACGCTTGCCGTCCCCGCTGCGTCCGGTGAACGTCAGCTTGGCCATGGTCGTTGAGCCTACGCCAGCGGCACGCTCGGGCACGGTTGCTCCCGCGGCGCGCCGAGCGGGGGAACACGGGTCAGTTCACGCTCAGCCCGTCCCTGCCCCTAGCCTTTGGACGTGCCCCAGACGGAGTTCGCGACGACCCTCGTCGTGCTCGACCTGACCGGCATCTTCGTGTTCGCGGTGTCGGGCGCGCTCGTGGCGGTCCGCAAGCACCTCGACCTCTTCGCCGCCCTCGTGCTCGGCGGCGTCACCGGGCTCGGCGGCGGCTTCATCCGCGACGTGCTGATCGGCGCCACGCCACCCGCGGCCCTCGCCGACTGGCGCTACCTGCTGGTGCCGGTCGCGGCGGGCCTGGTGACCTTCTTCTTCCATGCCTCCGTCGGCCGCGTCGAGCGGGTGGTCACCGTCTTCGACGCGTTCGGGCTGTCCCTCTTCTGCGTCACCGGAGCCCTCAAGGCCGTCGACTACGGCCTCGAGCCGCTTCCCGCCGCGCTGCTCGGAATGGTCACCGGCATCGGCGGCGGGATCATCCGTGACGTGCTCGCCGGCAGCGTCCCGGTGATCTTCGAGGGCGTCCTGTACGCCACCCCGGCGCTCGCCGGCGCCGCCGTTGCCGTCGTGCTCGACCGCGCCGACCTCCCGCTGGGGATCGTCGCGGCCGCCGGCTTCAGCACCTGCCTCGGCTTCCGGCTGCTCGCGATGGTGCGCGGCTGGCGTGCGCCGATGCCCAAGGGCCCCGCCAACGTGTGAGCCTCATGCGCCCAGCACCCCTCGCAGGTAGGGGTTGGCGAAGACCCGGTCCGGATCGAGCCGCTCGCGCATCGCGAGGAAGTCGTCGAAGCGGTCGTACGCCGGCGCGAGGTCGGCCGCCGACCGCGTGTGCACCTTGCCCCAGTGGGGTCGCCCGCCCGCCTCGCGCAGGATCGGCTCGAGCCCGCCGAAGTACGCGCGGTGGTCGGTGTCGTGCGGCACGTGGAAGGCGAGGTAGAAGCTGTCGCGACCGTGCGAGGTGGACATCGGCACGTCGTCGGCCCGGGCCGTGCGGATCTCGACCGGGAAGGCGATCCGCCAGTCGCTGGCGTCGATCATCCTGCGGCACTCGCGCAGCACGTCGAGGCCGACCTCGCGCGGGACGGCGTACTCCATCTCGCGGAAGCGGACCCGCCGCGGGGTCACGAAGACGCGGTGGGCCAGGTCGCTGTAGCGGCGCTCCGAGAGCGCCCGGCCGGCGACCCGGTTGATGCGCGGGACCAGGCTCGGCGCCCGCGACCCGATGCGGCACAGCCCGCCGAAGACGGTGTTCGAGACGAAGTCGTCCTCCCACCACGCCGCGAGGCGCGACGGCGGCTCCTGCTCGCCGGGGGAGAGGTCGGTGCGGACGTTCTGCTTCACCATCATGCGGTCGGTGTGCGGGAACCAGTACATGTCGACGTGATGGGCCGCCGCGACCATGTCGTCGTACGACGCGAGCGCCTGGTCCCAGGTCATCGGCTGCTCGTGTGCCTCGATGACGAACAGCGGCTCCACGTGGAAGGTCAGGCTGGTCAGGATGCCGAGCGCGCCGAGGCCGACCCGCGCGACGTCGAACACGTCGGCGTTCTCGTCCGCCGTCGCCTGCACGACCTCGCCGGTCCCGGTGACGAGCTCCAGCCCGGCGAGCTGCGCGGCCAGCCCGGCCGTCGTGCCTCCGGTGCCGTGGGTGCCGGTCGAGGTGGCGCCGGCGAGGGTCTGCTCGGCGATGTCGCCCATGTTGTGCAGCGACAGGCCCCGCCGCTCGAGCGCGAGGTTGAGGTCCGTGAGCGGGGTGCCGGCGCGGGCCGTCACGGTCATCGCCTCGCGGTCGACCGCGATCACGCCCTCGAGTCCCTCCGGGCGCAGCAGGGTGTGCTCGGGGGCGGCGATCGCGGTGAAGCTGTGGCCGGTGCCGGTCATCTTGACGGTGGTGCCGGCGTCCCGCGCACGGCGTACGACGTCGACGACCGCGTCGACGGACGTCGGCGTCTCCACCCGCTGCGGGGTCGCCTCCTCGAGGCCGGACCAGTTGCGCCAGGTCGTCATGACCGCAGGCTAGGGGACTGCGCGCTGTCCGGGGCGTGCCCACCTAGGCTGACGGCATGAACTCCGCGGGCCTCCCCGACGTGTCGCCGTACGACGCCCTGCTGGTGCTCTCCTTCGGGGGTCCGGAGAAGCCGGAGGACGTGGTGCCGTTCCTGGAGAACGTCACCCGCGGGCGGGGCATCCCGCGCGAGCGCCTCGAGCAGGTGGGTGAGCACTACTTCCTGTTCGGCGGTCGCAGCCCGATCAACGACCAGAACCGCGCGCTGATCGCCGCGCTGGAGGAGGACCTGGCCAACCAGGGCATCGACCTCCCGGTCTACTTCGGCAACCGCAACTGGGACCCCTACCTCGCCGACACGCTCGCGACGATGACGGCCGACGGGATCACCCGGGCCGCGGTCTTCACCACGTCGGCGTACTCGTCGTGGTCGTCGTGCCGGCAGTACCGCGAGAACCTCGCTGACGCCGTCGAGCGGACGCCGGGTGCGCCGCGACTGGACAGGCTGCGGCAGTACTTCAACCACCCCGGCTTCATCGAGCCGGTCGTCGACGCGGTCCTCGCCGCGCTGGCCGGGCTGCCCAACGGCGGCGACCGCGCCCGGCTCGTCTTCGTCACGCACTCGATCCCGACCGAGATGGCCGAGAGCAGCGGCTCGCAGGACCCGGCCGGGCAGCCGCGCCCGGCGTACGTCCGCCAGCACCGGAGCGCTGCCGACGAGGTCGCGTCGCGGGTGGGGGCGGCGACCGGTCGGAGCCACCGGCACGACCTCGTCTACTGCTCCCGGTCGGGTGCTCCCTCGACGCCGTGGCTGGAGCCCGACGTCAACGACCACCTCGCCGACCTCGCGACCGACGGCGTGTCCGAGGTGGTGCTGGTGCCGATCGGCTTCGTGTCGGACCACATGGAGGTCATCTACGACCTCGACACCGAGGCGATGGCCACCGCCGAGCGCGTCGGCATCCGGGCCGTGCGCGCCGACACTGCGGGCACCGACCCGCGCTTCGTGGCGATGGTGCGCGACCTCGTCCTCGAGCGGGCTGCTGCCGAGCGTGGCGAGCGCCCGCAGCGGGTCGTCGTCGGCTCACTGGCGGCCGGCCCGGACCTCTGCGGTGCCGGCTGCTGCCCCAACCCGCGCGGGCCGCGGCCAGCCCTGTGCGGGGTCGATTCGTGAGCGTCCCTGCCGTCGACCTGCGGGACCTGGCGGTCTCCCTCGCCCACGCGGGTGCCGAGCTGGCGCGCGAGATGCGTCGCGGCGGCATCGACGTGGCGGACACCAAGACCAGCGTGGTCGACGTCGTCACCGAGGCCGACCGGGCGGTCGAGTCCCTGCTCCGGGAGCTGATCGGAGGCAAGCGACCCGACGACGCGATCCTCGGCGAGGAGGGGGACGACCAGGCCGGCACCAGCGGGGTCCGCTGGGTCCTCGACCCGATCGACGGCACGGTCAACTACCTCTACGGCCTGCCCGACTGCGCCGTCTCCGTCGCGGCCGAGGTCGACGGGGAGGTCGTCGCCGGCGCGGTGGTGGCGATCCCGACCGGCCTGGAGTACGCCGCGGCGCGCGGCCACGGCGCCACCCGCGACGGCCGACCCATCGGCGTACGTCCCACCCCGCCGCTCGGGGAGCGGCTCGTCCTCACCGGCTTCGGCTACCAGCGGGCGGTGCGCGAGCACCAGGCCGCCTGCGTGGCCCGACTCCTCCCCGAGGTGCGCGACATCCGCCGGATGGGGTCGTGCGCTCTCGACCTGTGCCACGTCGCGGACGGCAGCGCCGACGCGTACGTCGAGGCCGGACCGCAGCCCTGGGACTGGTCGGCGGGCGGGCTCGTGCTGCGCGAGGCGGGCGGTCGCTTCGACCTGCTCGACGGCAGCGTGGCCTTCGATCCGTACCCCGTCCGCAACGTCGTGGTGGGCACCCCGGCCGACGGGTGGGACTCCTTCGTGGCGGCGCTCGGGGCGACCGGGTTCCTCGCCTGAGATTGCGGGAATAGGGAGTCGTACCTCACTGTTCAGGCGACACGTTGCGGACCGGCCCACCACGGGGCCGGTTCATGGTGCACAATCTGGCGCCGACGACGAGCACAACTGGGTCCCACCCCGCGCCGCGAACCGGCCGGCTCGGGACCACCGTATGGGGAGAGGAATCGATGGCCACCGACTACGACGCGCCGCGCAAGTCCGAGGAGGACCAGAGCGAGGAGAGCATCGAGGAGCTCAAGGCCCGGCGCCACGACAAGAACTCCGGCAAGGTCGACGAGGACGAGACCGAGGCGGCCGAGTCATTCGAGCTGCCCGGCGCCGATCTCTCGCACGAGGAGCTGGCGGTCGAGGTCATGCCGCGGCAGGACGATGAGTTCACCTGCATGAGCTGCTTCCTGGTTCACCACCGCTCGCAGCTGGCGGACGAGAAGAAGCTCATCTGCCGCGACTGCATCTGATCAGCGGCGACGCACACTGCCTCGGCGCCCGCTCCTCATCCGAGGGCGGGCGCTGTCGCGTCCCAGGACGCCCGAGCGCGGACCGCGGGTCGCGCTGGTGGCAGGCGCGCGGGCGACTGTCAGGACTGCGCTGCCGGCGCGTTGTCGGCGTCCTGGCCGTCCTTCTGGAGCTGGGGCGGCAGGTGGCCGGTGGACTTGGCGTAGTAGTTCGCCGTGCGGCGGGCCGCCAGCATCCGGGCGACGCCGATCAGGGTGCCGCTGAGGGCGGCCCACATGAGGGCCTCGGGGAGGCCGACGTCGGGGTCGGCGGGGTTGGCCGGGGGGTTCTTGCCGGTGGCGGCGCGCCAGGACGTGTTCAGGCCCTTCTTCGCGATGGCCGCGGCACCGATCGCGGCGGCCAGCGAGAACGCGGAGTACATCTTGCTGCTCGAGGAGTCCTTGGACGAAGCCATGTCGGCCACCCTATCCAGAGCGTCCCGCGGTCCGGCCCACCCTGACGGCCGTGACGACGGCCTCCGGACGGCGGCAGCTCACCAGCCAGTACGGCGCCGGGTCGGCCGGGTCGGTGATCTCGACCCGCACCCCGCGCTTGAGGTACGGACGAAGCAGCAGGTAGGCGCGCGCGTCGGCGTCGACACCGGCCTGGCGGCGCACGTCCGCAGCGTCCAGCGCCGTGACCTCGCCGACGTGCTCGAGCCCGATGTGGGCGTTGCCGGCGCGGAGGGTGCCGTCCCCGACGGCCACCCGAGCGCGGCCGTAGCCGACGAGCAGGGCCACCATGACGGCCACCGCGACGGCCGTGACCGACCACGCGACGACCTCGGGCGTGGCCGCGAGCACCGCCAGCCACAGCGACGCCACCAGCATCGTGCCCTGCACCCACCAGCGCAGCGGCACGGTGAGGCGTTCGGCGTAGTCCACGGCCCAGAGCCTATAGATTCACTCCTCGTGCCCGACCACGACCTCGACATCTCGATCGTCCGCCTCGATCCCGACCTGCCGCTGCCGTCGTACGCCCACCCGGGCGACGCCGGAGCCGACCTCCACACCACCGTGGACATCACCCTCGCCCCGGGCGAGCGGGCCGTGGTGCCGACCGGCCTGGCCATCGCCCTGCCGGACGGGTACGTCGCCCTCGTGCACCCTCGCTCCGGCCTCGCGGCCCGGCACGGGCTCTCGATCGTGAACACGCCCGGCACGGTCGACGCCGGCTATCGCGGCGAGATCAAGGTGCTGCTGATCAACCACGACCCCGTCGAGCCGGTGACGCTCACCCGCGGCGACCGGATCGCCCAGCTGGTCATCCAGAGGTTCGAGCGGGCCCGGTTCGTCGAGGTGGAGGTCCTCCCCGACTCGCCACGCGGCGCCGGGGGCTACGGTTCTACAGGTACCGGTTCGCGTCCCTGAGCCGGTCGCAGACAAGGAAACACTGAACGGGAAATGCTGAACGGGAGATGCTGACGTGAAGTTCCGCCGCAAGGCAGAGGCCACCGACACCGTCGGGGAAGCCGCCGAAGGCGTCGTCGAGCCGGTGGACCCCACCGGGGGCCCCTTCGACGCGTCCCAGGTCGAGGACGACGGCATCGACCGTGCCGACCTCGGGTCCGTGCTGGTGCCGCCGATCGCCGACCGCGAGCTGCGGCTCCAGGTCGACGAGCAGAGCGGCCAGGTCCGGTCCGTGATGCTGGCCGGCTCCGACGGCGCGTGCGAGTTCCAGGCGTTCGCGGCTCCGCGCAACGGTGACCTCTGGTCGGACGTGCGCCCGCAGATCGCCGAGGACATGGCCCGCCGCGGTGGCACCACGACCGAGCGCGAGGGTCGCTGGGGCACCGAGCTGGTGTGCCAGATGCCGGTGAAGCGCCCGGACGGCACCGACGCCACCCAGCCGTCGCGGATCATCGGCATCAACGGCGATCGCTGGATGCTGCGGGCCTCGTTCCTCGGCCGCCCCGCGCTCGACCCCGACAACACCGCGGACTGGGAGGACGCGCTCGCCCAGGTCGTCGTACGACGCGGCGAGCAGGCCATGCCCGTGGGCGAGCCGCTGCCCGTGCGGCTGCCGGACGACGCCCGCCGGGTGCGGTGACCCGTGGCGGAGAAGAGCCGGCTGCGGCAGGCCCTGTCCAAGTGGGCCGACAGCGCCGAGGCGCACCAGCGTGACCTGCGCCAGTCGCACACGACCGAGGAGGCGGTGGCGATCGCCGACGCCCCCGAGCGCGAGCACGTGGTCGTCACCGGCGTCCTGCGCACCGTCACCCTGCGCCCGCGCGGCGGCGTGCCGGCCCTCGAGGCCGAGCTCGATGACGGCTCCGGTGTGATCACGGTCGTGTGGCTCGGTCGCCGCCGGATCACCGGGGTGGACCCGGGCCGGTCGATGACCGTGGAGGGATGCATCGGACGCCAGAGCGGCGTCCCGCTCATGTTCAACCCGCGCTACGAGCTGCGCCCGTGACGGCTGCGACACCGGCTCCCGGGGCCGAGACCGTCGAGGCCGTGGTCCGGCAGCAGCTCTCGAAGGCGCTCGGTGGACGCCGTGGCATGGCCGAGGCGGCCGTCCCGACGATCCTCTTCACCCTCACCTGGCTGACCCAGCGCGACCTCGACCTCGCCCTCACGGTCAGCGTCGGGTCGGCGCTGGTGCTGCTCGTCGTACGACTGGTGCAGCGCTCGACCGTCCAGTTCGTCGTCAACGCGCTCTTCGGGATCGCGATCGGCTGGTACTTCGTGCACCGCTCGGCGGCCGCGGGCGGCTCGGAGCAGGACCAGGCGCTGGCCTACTTCCTGCCCGGCATCCTCTACAACGGCGGGTACGCCGTGGTGCTGGCGTTCACCTGCCTCATCGGGTGGCCGCTGGTCGGCTTCATGGTCGGCAGCATCACCGGCGACCCGACGGCGTGGCACCAGGACCGTCAGGTCGTGAAGCTCTGCAGCAGGCTCACCTGGCTGCTCGTCGCGCCGTGCGTGCTGCGGGTCGCGGTCCAGGCGCCGCTCTGGCTGGCCGGCAGCTCCGGTTCGATGGATCCGGACACGGTCGTCGCCGTCCTGGGCGTCTCGAAGATCGTGCTGGGCTGGCCGCTGCAGCTCGCCGCGCTCGGCTCGATGGTGTGGCTGCTCTCGCGCAACCGCATGGCCGTCGAGCCCGACGCGACGCCCGCCTGAGCACGGCGTACGTCGCCCGGCTCGCCCTCAGTGGGGGTGGTGGCCGGGGGAGAGCAGGTGCTCGAGCTCGTTCTCGACGTCGGCCGGCACCACGAACAGCAGCTCGTCGCCGGACTCGAGGGGCTGCTCGGCGTCGGGGGTGTAGACCTGCCCGTCACGCAGAATGGTCACGAGGGCGCAGTTCTCCGGGAACGGCACCAGCCCGGCGGGCGTGCCGACGTAGGGAGAGTCCGCGGACAGGGTGAGCTCGACGAGGTTGGCGTTGCCCTGGCGGAACGTGAAGAGCCGCACGAGGTCGCCGATCGAGACGGCCTCCTCGACCAGCGCCGACATGATGCGTGGCGTCGAGACGTTGACGTCGACGCCCCAGGCCTCGGTGAACAGCCACTCGTTGTTGGGGTGGTTGACCCGTCCGACGGTGCGCGGCACGCCGAACTCGGTCTTCGCCAGCAGCGAGGTGACCAGGTTGGCCTTGTCGTCGCCGGTGGCGGCGATGACCACGTCGCACTTGCCGAGCTGTGCCTCGGACAGCGACGACAGCTCGCACGAGTCGGCCAGCAGCCACTCGGCGTTGGGCACGCGCTCGGGACGGATCGCGGACGGGTTCTTGTCGATCAGGAGGACCTGGTGACCGTTCTCGATCAGCTCGCGCGCGATCGAGCGACCCACGGCTCCGGCTCCGGCGATGGCGACGCGCATGTCTCAGGTGCTCCTGGCTTCCAGTCGGTCTCGGGTCTCGGGGTCTCGGGGGTCAGTCGTCTTCGGGGCCGGACTCGAGCACCGCGTAGGCGTGGGCGGCGTGCTCCTCGCGCATGACGAGGTGCAGCATGTCGCCCTCCTGCAGGACCGTCTCCCTGGTGGGCAGCATCCCCTCGCCGAGGCGGTCGATCCACGCGATCCGGCTGCGGGACTGCATCTGGAACTCGACCGTGCGGTTGCCGACCCACTCCTCGGGGACCTGGACGTGGTCGACGCGGATGGTGCCCGAGGGGTCCCGGAAGTCGGGCTCGGCACCGGCCGGCAGGATCCGCCGCAGCACCTGGTCGGCGGTCCACTTCACCGTCGCGACCGTCGTGATGCCGAGCCGCTGGTAGACCTCGGCGCGGCCGGGGTCGTAGATGCGGGCCACGACCTGCTGGATGCCGAAGGTCTCCCGGGCGACCCGCGCGGCGATGATGTTGGAGTTGTCGCCGCTGGAGACCGCCGCGAACGCGTCGGCGCGCCGGATGCCGGCCTTCTCCAGCACCTGCTGGTCGAAGCCGTAGCCGGTGATCTTGTCGCCGTTGAAATCGGGGCCGAGCCGCCGGAACGAGTCGGGCTCGCCGTCGATGATCGACACAGTGTGGTTCCGGTCCTCGAGGCTGCGGGCGAGCGTGGAACCGACGCGGCCGCAGCCCATGATCACGACGTGCACGCCAGAACCGTATCCCAGCGGGTAACTCGGCGGGTCCGGGTCTAGGCTCGCGCCCGTGAGTGTCGGCGACGTGTCCAAGCGGATCCTGCTGGGTCGCAAGCTGCGAAGCAGCCAGCTGGGCGAGACGCTGCTCCCCAAGCGGATCGCCCTGCCGGTCTTCGCGAGCGACGCGCTGTCGTCGGTCGCGTACGCCCCGGACGAGATCTTCATCATGCTGGCGGTGGCCGGTGCGTCGAGCTATGTCTGGTCCTGGAAGATCGGTCTCGCCGTCGCGCTCGTCATGCTCACCGTGGTCGCGAGCTATCGCCAGACCGTCCACGCCTACCCGTCCGGCGGTGGCGACTACGAGGTGGCCACGGTCAACCTCGGGCGCAACGCCGGTGTCACCGTGGCGAGCGCACTGCTCGTCGACTACGTCCTCACGGTCGCCGTGTCGATCTCCTCGGCCGCGCAGTACGCCGCCGGCGCGCTCAACGGCCTGATCGGTCACGAGGCGACCGTGGCGACCGTCGCGGTCGTGCTGCTGTCGGCGATGAACCTGCGCGGTGTGCGGGAGTCCGGCGCCTTCTTCGCGATCCCGACCTATCTCTTCATGGTCGCCATCCTCGGCATGAGCGCCTACGGGTTGCTGCGGCTGCTGGCCGGCGACCTACCCGACGCCGAGAGCGCCCAGCTCGTCATCGAGCCCCAGCCCGGCTGGGAGGAGCCGCTCACCCAGATCGGGTTGATGTTCCTGCTGGCCCGGGCGTTCTCCTCGGGCTGCGCTGCCCTGACCGGCGTCGAGGCGATCAGCAACGGCGTACCCGCCTTCCGCAAGCCGAAGAGCCGCAACGCCGCCACCACGCTGCTCATGCTCGCGCTCATCGCGATCACGATGATGATGAGCGTCATCGTGCTCGCCAAGCAGATGACGATCCGCTTCGTCGACCCCCACGAGCTCGACCGGTTGCGGACGATCTCGGGCGACGCGGTGCCCGAGGGCTACGACCAGCACCCGGTCATCTCCCAGATCGCGGCCGGCGTCTTCGACCACTTCCCGCCCGGCTTCTACTTCGTGGTGACGGTCACCGGCATCATCCTGGTGCTCGCGGCCAACACCGCCTTCAACGGCTTCCCGGTGCTCGGCTCGATCCTCGCCCAGGACGGCCTCGCGCCCCGGTCGCTGGGCTCGCGCGGCGACCGGCTCGCGTACAGCAACGGCATCGTCTTCCTGGCCGCCATGTCGGTCCTGCTGATCTGGGTCTTCGACGCCGAGACGACCAAGCTGATCCAGCTCTACATCGTGGGCGTCTTCGTCTCCTTCAACCTGAGCCAGCTCGGGATGATCCGCCACTGGACGCGCCACCTCAAGACCGAGAGGGACCCCGCCGAGCGGCGCCGGATGATGCGCTCGCGCGCCATCAACACCTTCGGGCTCGGCATGACCGCCATCGTCCTGGTGATCGTGGTGATCACGAAGTTCCTTGCCGGAGCCTGGATCACGATCCTGGCCATGGGCTTCTTCTTCGTGATGATGCAGGCGATCGGTCGGCACTACGCGCGCGTCGAGCTGGAGCTCGCGGCGGACGAGCAGGACAAGGTGATGCCGACCCGCGTCCACGCGATCGTGCTCGCCTCGAAGCTCCACAAGCCGACGCTCCGGGCGCTGGCCTTCGCTCGTGCGACGCGGCCCAACGTGCTCGAGGCGATCTACGTCAGCATCGACACGAAGGCCACCAACCGGCTGCTGGAGGAGTGGGACGACCGGCACCTCGACATCCCGCTCAAGGTGCTCCACTCGCCCTACCGCGAGGTGGTCCGCCCGATCGTCGAGTACACCCAGGAGATCCGGCGAGCGAGCCCCCGCGGCGTGGTCGCGGTCTACATCCCGGAGTACGTCGTGGGTCGCTGGTGGGAGCAGCTGCTGCACAACCAGACTGCGCTGCGGCTCAAGGGCAGGCTGCTGTTCACCCCCGGCGTCATGGTCATCTCCGTCCCCTACCAGCTGCGGTCCTCGCAGGCGGCGCAGGAGCGCGAGATGCGCGACGGGGAGCGGGTGCACGCCGGCGACCTGCGCCGGGGTCGCGTCACGTCGACCAGCAAGCCGCCGCGACAGATCGACGACCTGTGACCCGCACCAACCGCCCTCGTCGGTCCCGCGGCCGGTCGCGGGTCGGCGAGCGCTTCGAGGGT
Source organism: uncultured Actinomycetota bacterium (assembly GCA_963791365.1). GTDB lineage: Bacteria > Actinomycetota > Actinomycetes > Propionibacteriales > Nocardioidaceae > Nocardioides. Next base: position 342,659 of record CAWBSG010000011.1, read on the forward strand.
GACGTCGGAGCGGTCGCCCACGGCGGCCACTGCGTCGTACGGCTCCCGGAGCCGGAGGCACGCGTCGTGTTCGTGCGCCACGCGCTGCCCGGTGAGCGCGTGGTCGTCGAGATCACCGAGGGCACCGACGGCGACCGCTTCTGGCGTGGTGACGCGGTCACTGTCCTGCAGTCCTCGCCGGACCGGCTCGCACCGCCGTGCCCGTATGCCGGTCCCGGCCTCTGCGGGGGCTGCGACTTCCAGCACGTCGCGGTGCCCGCGCAGCGCGACCTCAAGACCGCCGTCGTCCGTGAGCAGCTCGTCCGCCTCGGCAAGCTCGACCCGGACGCCGACCTGGTCACCGGGCTGCGGGTCGAGGCCGTCCCCGTGTCCGGGCGCGACGACGACGGACTGCGGTGGCGTACGCGTCAGCGCTACGCCGCGACTCCCGACGGTCGACCCGCCATGCGCGCCCACCGCTCCCACGACCTCGTCCCCGTCGACGACTGCCTGATCGCGGCCGACGGCGCACGCCCGACCGATGCGCTCCTCGACCACGGTGCAGCGTCACGGGACCCGGTCACCCACGACGTCTCCGCCGCCGGCACCACGCGTCCCTTCAGCGTGGCCGCCGACGGCTTCTGGCAGGTGCACCCCGAGGCGCCACGCGTCCTGGTCGAGACGGTCATGGACCTCCTCGCCCCGCAGCAGGGGGAGCGGGCGCTCGACCTCTACGCCGGCGTCGGCCTCTTCGCCCAGTTCGTCGGCGGGGCGACCGGTGCGCGCGTCGTGGCGATCGAGGCCGACCGGGTCGCCTGCCAGCACGCGCGTGCCAACCTGGCCGAGCTCGAGGGCGCCGTCGTCGAGTGCGGCCCTACGGACCGGGTGCTCCGCTCAGGCTTCGACGAGCCGTTCGACCTCGTGGTCCTCGACCCGCCGCGCGAGGGCGCGAAGCGCGCCGTGGTCGAGCAGGTGGTCGACCGCCGTCCCCGCGCGGTGGCGTACGTCGCCTGCGATCCCGCGGCCCTCGGACGCGATGTCGCGATCTTCGCCGAGCACGGCTACCGGCTCACCGCGATCCGCGCCTTCGACCTCTTCCCGATGACGCACCACGTCGAATGCGTCGCGCTGCTGGAGACCGGCTCTGATCTGCGGAGATGAGGTCGTCACACCGTGATGGCGACCTTTCCGCGGATGGCCCCGTCCTCAAGGCGTCGCACCGCGTAGGCGGTCCGCTCGAGCGGGTAGCAGCGGTCCAGGGCAGGCATGAGCTGGCCGGACTCGACGAGCCGGGCGAGGCGCTCGTAGTCGGTGGAGCGTTCACGGGCCAGCAGCAGGACGAGGCGTTGGCCGATGAAGGGGGAGAGAAGTGCTCCGGCGAGCTGTCGACGCATACCTGTGATGACGCCGCCGCTCTCACCGCCGACGAAGACCGCCGTCCCGCGCGGCGTCAAGGCACGACGCAGCTGGCTCACAGGCGGGTTGCCGGCGATGTCCAGGATCAGGTCGTAGCGGTGCGTGCCGTCGGCCCAGTCTTCGCGGCTGTAGTCGATGACGTGGTGGGCGCCGAGGGCGGTGACGTGGTCGACCTTGGCGCTGCTGCACACGCCGGTCACGTCGGCGCCCAAGTTGGCGGCCAGCTGGACCGCGTAGCTGCCGACGCCGCCCGAGGCGCCGGTGATCAGCACGGACTGGCCGGGCTGGACCTTGCCTGCGTCGGTGAGTGCCTGGAGGGCGGTGCCTGCCGAGATCGGGATGACGGAGGCCTCCGCGAAGGAGAGGTTGGCCGGCTTGTGTGCCAACCGGTTCTCGCCGGTGACGGCGTACTCCGCGAAGGACCCTGGCGCGACTCCGTAGACCTGGTCGCCGGGAGAGAAGCGGGTCACCTTCACACCGACCTCCACGACGGTCCCGGCGACGTCGCGGCCGGGCACTGGGTTCTTCGGTCGGCGGATGCCGGAGGCGAGGCGCATGGCGTATGGCTTGCCGGTCATCAGGTGCTCGGTGCCGCGGTCGAGCCCGGCGGCGTGCACGCGGATCAGCACCTGGTCGTCCCGGACGACGGGGCGAGGCACCTGTGCGAGTCGCAGCACCTCGGAGCCGCCGTAACGGGTCTGGATGATGGCCCGCATCGTGTCGGTCGACGTGGCGGTAGCTTCGGAATTCATGGGGAATCTCCTTCTTGTTGGGTGCTGACGGGGTTGAGGATCAGATCGGGGGCATGGGGTCGTACTGGATGTAGCGACGGACCTCGCGGGCGCGATCAACGTCGGTGAGCCGCGCTACGAGGTGCAGGGCCATGTCGATGCCGGCGCTGACGCCGGCGCTGGTGATGAGGTCGCCGTCGTCGACGAAGCGTGCTGCGACGTCGGTGATGATCGTGGGGTCCAGCTCGGACAGCAGGTTCAGGGACGCCCAGTGGGTGGTGGCCCGACGGCCCGTCAGCAGGCCGGCAGCCGCGTAGACGAGGCTCCCGGTGCAGACTGAGGTCATCAGGGGCACCGAGTCCCGGAGGCTGCGGACCCATCCGAGGTGGTCGGGGTCCAGGAGCATCGGCCTGGTGCCGGGCCCGCCCGGGTGGATGAGTACGTCGAGTGGCGGAGCGTCGTCGAACGAGTGGTGCGCCCCCAGCATGAGGGACTTCGCACCCACGACGGGCGCCCCGTCAGCCGACAGGCAGAAGGCGTCCCAGCCGTCCTCGGGACAGGTCTGGGTCCAGTGGGAGAGGACCTCCCACGGGCCGACGGCGTCCAGCTCTTCCACCCCGTCGAAGACGAGGACGCCGATCTGCCGACGCGTCGCCACCCGCGTGGGTCGGTCGTGGGCGGGGTCAGCGGGGGACTGGGGGTGCATGGGGGCCTCCTCGTGGGCGATCGTCAGGTGGGGCGCGATGACGCCCGACGTGACCGATCCTGCGGGCTGGACCGGTGGGGTCGCCCCGGTCAAAATGCCGGGTTGCACGGAATGCTCAAGGCTCGTGAGCGTGTACGTTCAGGCTGTGCTGGTCGGCCGGGGCCCCGAACGGGCGCTCCTCGCGGCGCTCGTCGAAGAGGCCCGCCGCGGGACGGCCGGCAGCATCGTCGTTCGAGGTGAACCAGGGGTCGGCAAGTCCGCGCTGCTGGGCTCGGTGATTGCCGACCACGAGGGGACCACGGTGCTGCGCACCCAGGGGCACGAGGTCGAGGCACCGCTCGCCTTCGCTGCACTGCACCGCCTGCTGAGGCCGCTGGCCCGGTTGCGCGAGCAGCTTCCGCCTCCTCAGGCACGTGCCCTCGCGGTCGCGTTCGGGGAGGATGACGGTCCCGCTGTCGAGCCCTTCCTGGTGGGGGTGGCCACGCTCTCGCTGTTGACGGCGGCTGCCGAGGAGAGCCTCGTGCTGTGCGTCGTCGACGATGCACACTGGTTGGACCCCGCCAGCGCGGGAGCGCTGCTGTTCTGCGCCCGACGGCTCGGAGCGGACCGGGTGGCAATGGTGTTCGCGGCCCGTGACGGCGCGGCGGCGGCCTTCGAGGCGCCCGGTCTGGCCGAGGTGGTTCTCACCGGCCTCGACGCCGAGGAATCCCGCGCCCTTCTGGCAGCCAGGCTGGGCGCTGACCCGGCAGACGAGGTTGCCCAACGGCTCATCGCGGAGACAGGCGGCAACCCGCTGGCCCTCCTCGAGCTGCCCGGCGAGCTCACGGCAGCCCAGCTCGAGGGCTCGGCCGCACTGCCGACGACGCTCCACCTCACCGCCCGGGTCGAGGAGGCCTTGCTGGACCGCAGCCGCCGACTGCCGGCCCCGGTGCAGCGCCTGCTGCTGCTCGCGGCCGCCGACGACACGGGCCAGCCCGACGTGCTGCGTCGTGCGGGTGCGCACTGGGGACTGGACGACGACGTGGTGGAGCGTGCGGTCGAGTCCGGGCTGCTGGTGGACGCGGGCGGCTCGGTGTCGCTGCAACACCCTCTGGTGCGCTCGGCGATCTACCAGGCCGCCACCGCGGCGGACCGCCGGGGAGCTCACCGGGCGCTCGCCGGGGCGTTGGCCGGGTCGGGGCACGAGGACCGCGAGGTCTGGCACCGCGCCTGCGCCGCCGAGGGGCCGGACGCCGACCTGGTCGACGCCCTCGAGCGGGTGGGGGAGCGCTCGCAACGACGTGGTGGCCACGTCGCGGCGCTGGCGGCCTACGAGCGGGCGGCGGAGCTGTCCACCGACGCCGCTCGACGCGCCCATCTGGGCTTCGCCGCGGCACGTAGTGCCTGGGCATGCGGGCAGGCGGCGCGCGCGCATTCCCTGCTCGGCGCTGCCAGGGAGGGCACGGAGGACGTACTCCTGCTGTGTGACGTGGCACGGTTGCGCGGGCACATCGAGGTCAACATCGGCTCGGCCCCGGAGGCGCACCGCATGTTCGTGGACGCCGCGCACGCGGTGCTGCCGGCCGACCCGGTCCGAGCTCTGGACATCGGCGTAGCCGCGGCCGTGATGCGCACCTTCGGTGCCGACAGCGGTACGCCGATGCACACCGATGAGCTCCTGACGGCAACCACCGTGGACCGCTCTCCGCGGACACGGTGCCTGCGGCAGATGCTCGTGGCAATGACCCTGGTCGCGGACGCGGACTGGGGAGCCGCAGCGGATGCGCTCGACGTCGCCCTCGAGATCGGTGCCGCCGTCGACGATCGCGACGTGCTGTGGAACCTCGGCAACGCCGCCCTCCAGCTCGGGGACGACGACCGGCAGCATCAGTTCTACTCCTTCGCCCTCTCACGCGCGCGGGAGGTGGGCGCCGCCACCGCGGTGACCTACTGCCTGCAGCGGCTCTGCTTCGGGCACTGGACGAGGGGAGACCACGTCGCCCTGCGCGTCAGTGCCGAGGAAGCCGTGGCCCTGGGCACGAGCATCGGCCAACCCGCGGTGACCGCGCTCCCGATCGCCTGGCTCGCTCTCCTGGCGGCCCAGCAGGACCGGGACGATTATGACGTCCTGCTGCCGCGGCTTGAGGAGCTGGTCGAGGCGCATCCGCTTGGCATCATGGCGGATCCGGTGCACGACCTGACGCGGTGGGCCATGGGCATCCGTGCGGCGAGCACGGGAGACGCCTCCGGCGCCTTCCACCAGCTCAGCCGCATGAGGATGCCGGTGCTCGAGCGACTATCGGCCACCGAGCGGATCGAGGCCGCCGTCCGTGCCGGTGAGGCCGCGACGGCACGGGTCTGGGCCGAGGACCTCGCGGCCTTCGCCGAGGCCACCCGTCGCCCGTGGGCGCTCTCTGCCGTGGCGTTCGGCAAGGCGCTCACGGCCGACGTCGATGCCGAGCTGCTGTTCGAGCGAGCGTTGTCGGACGCTGCCACCGGAGGTCGACCTCTGGACGTGGCGCGCGTCGAGCTGGCGTACGGCGAGTGGTTGCGTCGCAGCCAGCGGCGCGTGGACGCCCGCGTCCACCTGCGTCGCGCCCTGGAGACCTTCCACGACGTCCGGGCCCAGTGGCTGGCCTCGCGGGCGGATTCGGAGCTGCGGGCATCGGGAGAGACGGCGCGCAAGCGCGACCCCTCGACCCTGCTGCAGCTCACGCCGACTGAACTCAAGATCGCCCAGCTCGTCAGTTCGGGCATGTCCAACAAGGACGTGGCCGCGCAGTGCTGGATCTCCCCCCGCACGGTCGCCTTCCACCTGCGCAACGTCTTCGCCAAAGCAGGTGTCACCTCGCGCGGCGAACTGGCCCGGCTGGACCTCGTCTGAGTCGATCGCTGCCCTGACCGACACATCCCGGCCATCTGACCGGGGTGACCGTGCGCCCGACCGACCACTCTCGACCGCAGTGCCACTACCCACTGCGAGAGCGAGAAGTGCATGAGCATCGACGTCCACCGCCGCGTCCGATCGAACGCCACGAGCCCCGGGAGTCGACCGGTCACCCGGGTCGTCGTCGGCTCGCTGGCCACCGGACTGGCTGCTGCCGCCCTCCTCACCCTGGTGGGCTTCCCGGGCGCCACCGAAGGGGTGACCGCTGGTGCGGCGCTGCTCGGCTTCGGCCTCGGCTGGGCGATGCTGCACGACCTCTCCGGGCGAACGGATCGCCCCCAGCCCTGGGCTGCCGTACCCGCGATCGCGGTGGCGTCGACCGGTGCAGCCCTGATGGCCTTCGCGCCTTCCGACCACACGATGACCGCGCTGACCTGGGTGTGGCCGCCCCTTGCTCTGGCACTGAGCGTGTGGACGTTCATCCGGATGCGGCGGGATCTGACGGGTCCCGGTCGGTGGCTGGTCACGGTCGCGCTGGTCCTCCTCGCCCTCGTCTCCGTGGGCGCCGGCGTCAGGAACAGCGCCACCGATTCCTTCGCCGGCACCTTCCCGGCGCCGGGCGTCGTCCACTCCGTGGGTGACCACGACCTCCAACTCGACTGCCGCGGCCAGGGACAGCCGACCGTCGTGCTGGTCAGCGGCCTCGGCGAGTTCTCCGGGTCCTGGGCCCGGATCCTCGACGGGGTCGCCCCCACCACGCGAGTCTGTGCGTACGACCGCGCGGGTCAGGGCTGGAGCGACGACGTCGAGCACCCCCAGGACGGCATCGCTGCCGCCGAGGACCTCCACGCACTGCTCGCAGTCGCCGGGGAGACAGGTCCGTTCGTGCTGGTGGGCCACTCGATCGGTGGCCCCTACGCGATGACGTACGCCGACCACTATGCCGACGAGGTGGCGGGCATGGTGCTGCTGGACAGCACCAGCCCCGAGCAGTTCACCGCCATCCCCAGCTACCCCACGCAGTACGCGATGATGCGGCGCGCGTACGGCGTCCTGCCCACGCTGGCGAGGCTCGGGCTCGGAGTGGCGCTGGCTGGTTCGCACCTTCCCGCCGACGACGCGGCACCCGTGGACGCCATGTCGGCGACGCCCCGTGCCGGGCGCAACGCCCGCGACGAGCTCTCGATGCTCCCCGTGGTGTTCGAGCAGGCTCGGGCGCTCACCACTCTCGGAGACCGACCGCTCGTCGTGCTGACCAGCGCGGAGAACGCCCGAGACACCGATGGCTGGACCGAGGCACAGGAGCACATGGCAGAGCTGTCCAGCGACGCCGTCACCCGCGAGGCCGCTGCCAGCCACGCCGGCATCGTCGAGGACCCGGGCGGTGCCGCAGCGTCCGTGCAGGCCATCACCTCCGTCGTCCGGGCGGTCCGCACCGGGACGCCCCTCACGACGCGCTGAACCAGCGCCAACCCGGTGGAACCCGGCCATTCGACCGGTTCGACCGGCGCGGCGCAGCGGCAGCGTGGAGACATCAGGCAACAACGACCCAGGCGGTGAGGACGATGGACAGGATCTCGACGATCTCGGACACGACGCAGGTGCGGCCCCCAGCGGGCGAAACCACCGACGTCTGCTGGTGCGGTCAGGACATGGATCTCGTGCGAGGCCGTCACTGCCCCCGATGCGGCACCGCTCGCGCAGCCCGGTTCGACGCCCCTCTGCCCCGACTGGCCGCGTGAGGACAGATCCATGAAAACCACGGTGACCACCCCCTCATCCATGACAACTGTGACGATGACGCGACGGGGCCGGGTCGCGCTCGGCCTGCTGGTGTCCGCGCAGTTCCTCGTCATGCTCGACACCTCGATCGTGAACGTCGCGCTGCCCTCGATCCAGTCCGAGCTCGGCTTCGGTCCGGCGGCCGTGACCTGGGTCGTGAATGCCTACGTCCTCGCCTTTGCGGGGCTGCTGCTGCTGTCGGGCCGGGCCGCAGACCTGTTCGGTCGCCGCCGCGTCTTCGTCGTCGGGGCGTCCCTCTTCACAGTCGGAACCCTCCTCGCGGCAGTCGCGGTGACCAAGGAACTGTTGATCCTGGGCCGCGTCGTCCAGGGGATCGGTGCCGCCGGCCTGAGTCCGGCGGCCATGTCCCTGTTGCTCGTCACCTTCCCGGCGGCACAACGCGCCCGGGCGATGGGGGCGTGGGGTGCCGCGTCGACGCTGGGTGGCGCCACCGGCGTCGTGAGCGGGGGAGTGCTCGCCGGCACCGTGGGTTGGCGGGCCGTGTTCCTGGTGACCGTTCCGGTGTCCCTGGCCGCCATTGCCCTGGCCCGGCGAGTGCTGGTGGAGGACGCGCCGGGTGTCCGACGTACCGTCGACTGGGCGGGCGCCGCCGTTGTGACCGGGGCGGTGATCACCCTCGTGCACGGTGCTGTCGACGCCGTCGACCACGCCTGGACCTCGCCGCGGGTCGTCGGACTGTTCGCCGTCTCGTCGGTCCTGATGGCGGCGTTCATCGCCATCGAGCGCCGGGCCGCGGACCCGCTGGTCCCAGTCGAGCTCTTCAGGTCGCGCATGCTGCGCACCGGAACTGCCGTCGCGCTGCTCGGCGGGGCGTCCCGCGCCTCGACCTTCGTCCTGGTCGCGCTCTACTTCCAGCAGGTCCTCGCCATGTCCCCGGAGCAGGCGGGCTTCGCCATGGTCCCCACGTCCCTGACGGGGTTCGCCGTCTCGTTGGCCGTGCTGCCGCAAGTGTTGGGCGCGATCGGACCGGTGCGCAGCATGGTCCTGGGGCTCGTCGTCCTCGCCGCAGGGCACCTCTGGCTGGCGAATGCGCCAACCGGATCCGGCTACGTCGTCTCCGTCCTCCCTGGCCTGCTCCTCGTCGCCACCGGCGTCGCCCTCAGCTTCACCCCCACCACCATGGTCCTGGCCTCCGCGGTGCCCACCACGCACACCGGTCTGGCGTCCGGCCTCGCCGGGGCCTCCATGCAGATCGGTGGCGCCCTCGGGACGGCCGCTTTCATCGTCATCGGCATCTCGTCCGGTCGTCCGGTCGAGGGAGCCCTCGACGCCGCGGGCTTCTCCGCAGCCTTCACCGCAGCCGCGGTCGTCGCGCTGCTCACCGCTGCGCTGGCAGCGACGCTCGCGCGGCCTCGCTCCTGACCCGGCAACCCCGGCCACGTGACCGGGGCGACCA
>CAWBSG010000012.1:0-138484 GCA_963791365.1 uncultured Actinomycetota bacterium
TTCTCGACGAGCACGTAGGCGCCGCCGGTGAGGGCGGCGAGGTCGTCGAGGTAGCGCTTCGGGTCGCGCAGGCCGTCGGGGTGATCGACGCGCAGCCCGTCGACGAGGCCCTCGTCGAACCACCGCTTGACCTCGACGTGGGTGTCGGCGAAGACCTCCGGGTCCTCGACGCGCACGGCCGCGAGCGTGTTGACGGCGAAGAACCGTCGGTAGTTGAGGTCCTCGTCGGCGGCTCGCCAGTTGACCAGCTCGTAGTGCTGCTCCTCGAGCGTGGTCGTGCCCGGGGCGAGCGGGAAGCGCTGGTCGTGGTAGCGGACCTCGCCCTTGTCCGTCGCGATCGTGATCGCGTCCTCGTCGTCGTCACCGATGACGGGGATGACGAGCCGGCCGTCGCCCGCGGCCCAGTCGACGTCGAAGGCGGTCGCGTGCTCGGACTCGCGGCCCAGCTTGAGCACGTCCCACCACCAGGGGTCCTCCGACGGCGTCGCGACGCCGACGTGGTTGGGGACGATGTCGACCAGCACGCCCATGCCCAGCCGCCGGGCCTCCGCCGACACCGCGGCCAAGCCCTCCTCGCCGCCACGCTCGACGTCGACGTGGTCGAAGGCGACCACGTCGTAGCCGTGGGTGCTGCCGGGCTCGGAGGCCAGCAGCGGCGACAGGTAGACCCAGTCGACGCCGAGGTCGTGGAGGTAGGGCAGCACCCCAGCCGCGTCGAACAGCGTGAAGTCCGGGCTGACCTGCAGCCGGTAGGTGCTGTGGGGCGTACGTCGCTCGGAGCGGGCGGGATCGGTCACGTGGTCTCCGTACCCGTCCTGGCTGCGAGCGATGCCGCGACCGAGTGGTCCGGGTTGGTCGTCGGCTCGGAGTGCTCGCGGAGCACGACGAGACTGTGCGTCGCCAGGTCGAACGTCGAACCCGCCTGATAGGTCGGGTCGGAGTCGGCGTTGCCACCGGTGTCGATGACGACGTCCCACGCGGCGGCGTACTCCTCCGTCGGGAGGGTCACCTGCGCGGGCCCGTCGGCGTTGAAGTAGAGCAGGAAGTGGTCGTCGGTGATGGTGCCGCCGCGGGCATCCTTGCCGGCGATGCCGTCGCCGTTGAGGTACATCCCGATGGCCTTGCCGCCCTCCCAGTCGCCGTCCTCCATCGGCTCGCCGTCGAGGTCGAGCCAGACGATGTCGTTGAGCCGCTCGCCGTCACCGGTGCGGACCGTGTTGCCGGTGAAGAAGCGCTTGCGGTGGAAGGTCGGGTGCTCGGCGCGCAGCCTGGCGACCGCGGCGGTGAACTCGATGAGCGGGGTGTCGGCGTCGTCCCAGTGGACCCAGCTGATCTCGCTGTCCTGGGCGTAGGTGTTGTTGTTGCCGTCCTGCGTGCGGCTCATCTCGTCACCGTGCAGCAGCATCGGCACCCCCTGGCTCAGCAGGAGCGTGGCGATGAAGTTGCGCTGCTCGCGGGCCCGCGCCTCGAGGATCTCGGGGTCCTCGGTCGGGCCCTCGACGCCGTGGTTCCAGGACCGGTTGTGGCTCTCGCCGTCGTTGTTGTCCTCGCCGTTGGCGTCGTTGTGCTTCTCGTTGTAGGACACCAGGTCGCGCAGCGTGAAGCCGTCGTGGGCGGTGACGAAGTTGATGCTGGCGAACGGACGGCGCCCGGAGTGCTCGTAGAGGTCGCTCGAGCCGGACAGCCGGGAGGCGAAGTCGCCGAGCGACGGCTCGCCGCGCCAGAAGTCGCGGACGGTGTCGCGGTAGTCGCCGTTCCACTCGGTCCACTGCGGCGGGAAGCCGCCGACCTGGTAGCCGCCGGGGCCGATGTCCCACGGCTCGGCGATCAGCTTCACCTGGCTGACGACCGGGTCCTGCTGCACCATCTCGAAGAAGGTGGAGAGCTTGTCGACGTCGTAGAACTCGCGGGCGAGGGTCGCGGCGAGGTCGAAGCGGAAGCCGTCGACGTGCATCTCGGTCACCCAGTAGCGCAGCGAGTCCATGATCAGCTGCACCGAGTGCGGATGGCGCACGTTGAGGGTGTTGCCGGTGCCGGTGTAGTCCATGTAGTAGCGCTGGTCGTCCTCGACGAGGCGGTAGTAGGCCGCGTTGTCGATGCCCTTGAAGCTCAGGGTCGGGCCGAGGTGGTTGCCCTCCGCGGTGTGGTTGTAGACGACGTCGAGGATGACCTCGATGCCGGCGACGTGCATCGCCTTCACCATCGCCTTGAACTCCTGCACCTGCTGGCCGAGCCCGCTGGCGGAGTAGTCGGCGTGCGGGGCGAAGAAGCCGAGGGTGTTGTAGCCCCAGTAGTTGCGCAGGCCCTGGTCGAGCAGCGTGGAGTCCTGGATGAACTGGTGCACCGGCATCAGCTCGATCGCGGTCACGCCGAGCTTCTGCAGGTGGGCGGTGATCGAGGGGTGCGCGAGCCCGGCGTACGTCCCGCGCTGCTCCTCGGGCACGTCCGGGTGGAGCTGGGTGAGGCCCTTGACGTGCGCCTCGTAGATGAAGGACTCGTTGTAGGGGATGGAGAGGCGGCGGTCGCCCTCCCAGTCGAAGAACGGGTTGATCACGACACCGTGGGTCATGTGCGCCGCGGAGTCGTCGTCGTTCCTGCTGTCCTCGTCACCGAAGTCGTAGCCGAAGAGCGACTGGTCCCACTCGATCTCGCCGCTGGTGGCCTTGGCGTAGGGGTCGAGGAGGAGCTTGTTCGGGTTGCAGCGCAGGCCCTTCTCGGGCTCCCACGGGCCGTGGACGCGGTAGCCGTAGCGCTGGCCCGGCTGGACGGTCGGGATGTAGCAGTGCCACACGTAGGCGTCGACCTCGGTGACCTTGAGCCTGGTCTCGATGAACTGACCGGCGTTGTCGGGGTCGGGCTCGAACAGGCACAGCTCGACGCGCTCCGCGACCTCGCTGAAGAGGGCGAAGTTGGTGCCGCTGCCGTCGAACGTCGCGCCGAGGGGGTACGCCGTGCCCGGCCAGGTTTCCGTCATGGCTCGACGCTACCGGCGACCCCCGGTGCCCCGACGATTCGTCCACCCCGGTAGGTGGTCGCCGGTGACGACCGTCACGAGGGAGTGCGCCTCTCCCGTGCCCATTCGTACGCCGCGGAGCCGACCGTCATGGTGCGGGCGGCCGCGTGGTTGGACGGCCGAACCTCGGCGTCGTCGCTCACCGAGGTCAGGACCACGCAGTCCCGGGATCAGCCCGCCCCGTCCTTGCGCCGCCCTTGTGCGGTGATCGCGATGCGGATGCTGCATCGCCATCACCGCACGACCAGGGTCACTGCGGCGGTGCTGCTGGCGCCGACGGTCGCGCTGGTCGGCGAGCCGGGGATCGTCAGCGGGAGGTCGAGCGGCGCCTGCAGCCGGACCGTGACCGAGCGGCCGACCGGGTCGACCCGCACCCCGACGGCGATGCCGGGGAACCTCGAGCCGGCGTCCGCGCGCGCAAGGTACTCGCGGACCGCGTTCTCGACCGCCGCCTGCTGCTGCACGAGCCGCGCATCGCCCAGCCCCTGCTCGTAGACCGCCGCCGACCCGAGGTCGGCGCCGTAGAGCGCGGCGCCGTCGGCGAGATTGTCGAGCCCCTGCCGCTGGAGGTACGCCGCCGACGCATCGATGACGACCACGATGGCCATCAGCAGGATGCCGGCGAAGCCGATGATCAGCAGCGTCACCTGGCCCTGCTCGCCGCGGTCCCTCACCCCACGCCCTCCGGTGCGCTCTCGACGTACTGCCCGATGGGCACCGTGTGGGTCGCGTCGAGCGAGAAGGACGCTGCACCCGTGCCGAGGATGGCCGGGAAGAACGGCAGGTCCACCCCCGAGTCGACGGTGACGGTGATGACGGACGTCCCGACGTGGCAGTTGTCGCCCGGGGCGTCGCACGAGACGTGGACGCGGGCCCGCTGCCCCGGAGTGCCCTGGTCGTCGAGCACCTGCTCGACCGCCGCCTTCGCTCGCGCCTCGCCCGTCGCGTCGTCGGGCGCCAGGGCGTACGCCCGGCCGGCCACGCGCGCTGCGGCGCTCGTCGCGAAGGCACCCTGCTGGACCTCGAAGACCGAGATCACCACCCAGATCAGCGGGACGATGAGGATGATCGCCAGCCAGCTGAACTCGACCAGCGCCGAGCCCGTCTCGTCACGCCGCCTCACGGCGCCACCGCCGCCTGCTCGGCGACGGCGTGACCCGTCACGCGGACGCGCACCCCGGCATCGCCGAGGCCCAGCACGGTGACCTCGGCCTCGACGACCGCCTCGTAGCCCGGCGCCCCGCCGACCGTGGCCGGATGCACGTCGACGGACCTCACGAACTCCGCGGACAGCGCTCCGTCGATCAGCTCCTGCACCTTCTCCTGCCCGGCGGGAGCGGACGAGCCGGCGACCGCGGCGTAGCGGGCACCCTCGGACGCGGCGGAGGCGAGCGTGTTGCGGACGTGGAGGACGAGGGCGAGCTGGAGGATGCCGAGCACCAACGGCAGCAGGACCAGCAGCACCAGCACGACGTCGACGACTGCGGCCCCTCGCTCACCGGCGCGAGCGCGACGGGACATGGCGGAGCCTCAGCCACTCACCATCGAGAAGGCGCGGACGAGCAGGTTGCGCAGCTCGTCGCCGACGAACGGCGTGAGCGCGGCGACGACGATGGCGGTCATCAGGGTCACCATCACCCAGCCGGGCACGTCACCGCGATCGTCACGCGGACGGCCGGCGAGCCGGAGGTGGTCGAGCAGGCCCGAGATCGACTGGTGCATGGAAAGGTCCTTTCGTTGGTGGCGTGGAGTCAGGGCGTGGTGAGGCGCAGGCCGAGCACCCCGGGGTAGAAGGCGAAGAGGATGGTCACCGGCAGCACGAAGAAGACGACGGGCGCCATCATCGCGATCTCCTTGCGGGCGGCGGTCTCGATGAGGAGGCGTCGTCCGGCTTCTCGTACGTCGGCGGCCTGGGCGTGCAGCACGTCGGCCAACGGCGTCCCGCGCTCCATCGCGACGGTGATGCCGGTGGCGAACCGGGCGACGATCGGCAGCCCGGTGGAGCTGGCCAGCGACTCGAAGGCGATGCCCACCGGTTCGCCCGTGCGCACCCGGGCGAGCACGCGCGAGAGGTCCTCGGACAGCGCGCCGTGGCTGCGTCGCACCACCCGGTCGAGGGCGGACACGGGGCTCTCCCCCGCGGCCACGGACAGGGCGAGGAGCTCCGCGATCGTCGGGAACTCGGTGAGGACCTGGCGCTCACGGTTCTTGACCTGGGTGCTGAGCCGGTTGTCGCGGGCGAACACGCCGAACGCGAGGCCGAGGGCGCAGAAGACGACGGCCGAGCCGACGCCACCCACGCCGCCGAGCGCGCGCAGCAGGCTGATCGCCGCGGCCGCGGCGAAGCCGACGAGTCCCCAGACGACCTGCTCGATGCGGAACTCCTGCACCGTCCGGTCGAGACCTGCCCGGTCGAGTCGACGGCGGACGGAGCTGCTGCCGCCCAGCAACCGCTCCACGACGTCGGCGGCCGAGCGCAGCACCGGCCCGAAGATGCCGGCCGCAGCAGAGGTCGGCGACGACGACACCGCACGCGCGGCCGGGGTGCTGTCACGCAGAGGTACGTCGCGCAGGTAGGGCAGCACGCGCACCGCCAGCTGGGGCCGGCGGAGCACGGCGATCCTGGTGGCGACGAGCAGCACCCCGATGCCCGCAACGCCACCGAGGAGGGCGCCCCACACGGCGGTGCTCACGACAGGATCCGCTTCTCGACGGGCAGCCGGCCGATGCGCATCATCGCGGCGTAGGCGAGGACGCACACCGCGAAGCCGATCCCGAGGACGAGCACGCCGCCCGGCGACGCGTAGTGCCGGATCGCGCTGGTCTGGAACGACATGAGCAGCAGCACGATCCACGGCGCGGCGACGGCCAGACGGGCGCCGTTCACGGTCCAGGCCTGCCGGGACTCGAGCTCGGAGCGGGTGCGCGCGTCGTCGCGCAGGAAGCCGGACAGGTTGCGCAGCAGCCGGCCCAGGTCGCCGCCGCCGACCTCACGCGCCAGCCGCAGCCCCTCGATCACGCGGTCGCCGACCGGGTCGGCGAGGCGGTCCTTGAGCCGATCGAGGCACTCGCCGAAACGCCCGGTCACCTGGTAGTCCAGCGCGAACTGGCCGAAGTCGTGGCGCAGCGCCTCCGGTCCGGACGTACCGAGAGCGGCGACCGCATCGGGCAGGGACAACCCGGCCCGTACGGCGCTGGCGAGGTTGTCGACGGCCTCGGGCCAGACCTCTGCGAAGTCGCGCAGCCGCCGCGCCGCTCGCTGCCGCAGCACGGCGATGGGCACGTAGGCCGCCATGGCGGCGAACGCGAACGCCACCGGCATTGTCCGCGACACCGCCTGCACCACCGCGAACGCGACGGCGAAGAGGACCGCGCACAACGACAGGACGCCCGCGGGCGTGACGTCGCTGAGCCCGGCGCGACCGAGGAGGCGGCGCAGCGCGGACGAAGTGGGCGTCGACTGCCGGGGCATCCGCGGCAGGGTGAACGCGGACCAGATCAGGAGCAGTCCGACCCCGGCGCCCAGCCCGACCAAGGCACCCATCAGCGCTCGCCGGTCCTCGGCTCGGAGGCGAGGAGCGCATGCACGTCGATGCCCACCCGGTCGAAGCGCTCGACCCGAGCCGGCACCCCGCCCGTACGCCGCAGCTCCGCGCCGCTGCGCACGAAGATCGGCTCGACCTCGATCACGTCGGCCTCCACGCGGCCGGGCACCGACACGATCTCGTTGACGCGACGCACGCCGTCGGCGCCGAGGCCGAGGTGCACGACGAGGTCGACCGACGTCGCGACCGTCGGCACGACGAAGCGCGCCGAGATGTTGTCGCCCGCGAGCAGCGGCAGGGTGCACATCTTCACGAGCGCCTCGCGGGCGCTGTTGGCGTGGAGGGTGCACATGCCGGGCAGACCGGAGTTGAGCGCGAGCAGCAGGTCGAGGCACTCGGCGGCACGGACCTCGCCGACCAGGATGCGGCTCGGCCGCATGCGCAGCGCCTCCTTGACCAGGTCGCGCAGCACGATCTCCCCGGTCTGCTCGAGACCGGCCTGCCGGGTCTGCATCGCCACCCAGTCGGGGTGGCTGAAGCGCAGCTCGAAGACCTCCTCCGCGCTGACGACGCGCTCGCCGCCCGGCACCGAGGCTGCGAGGCAGTTGAGCATCGTCGTCTTGCCTGCCTGCGTGCCTCCGGCGACGAGGATGTTGAGCCCGGCGCGCACGGAGGCCTCGAGGAACGACGCCGCCTGCGGGGTGAGGCTGCCGAGCGCGACGAGGTCGGAGAGCCGGTGCGCGCGGAGCAGGAACTTGCGGATGTTGACTGCGGTGAAACCGCGGGTGATCCCCTCCAGCACGACGTGGAGGCGGTGGCCCTCGGGCAGCATCGCGTCGACGAAGGGCGTGCTGATGTCGAGGCGGCGCCCGCTCGACTTGAGCATCCGCTCGACCAGCTCGTTGACCTGGGCGGCGTCGAGGCGGAGGTTGGTCAGCTCGTGCCGGCCGCGGCGCGCGATGAACACCCGCTCCGGGGAGTTGATCCACACCTCCTCGACCTCGGGGTCGTCGAGGTAGGGCTGCAGCGGGCCGAAACCGGAGATCCGGGCGACGAGCTCGCCGACCATCGCGCTCTCGTCGGCGATCGGGGCGACGGCGCCGGTGAGGCTGAGGTCGTCGTGGTCACGTACGACGCCCTCGGCGATGCGGCGTACGACGAGCGCCTCCCGCTGCGGGTCGACGCCCTCGCGGCGGACGCGCTCGCGCACCTGGGCATCGAGCCGCTCGACCAGGTCGTCGTGGGCGCGCGGGGTCGATGCCGGCCGATCGATCGCCAGACGGTCCACTGCCATTGGTGCCTGCTTCCCCGAGAAACGTGCACCTCGGACGCTACCCAGCAGACTCGGGATGAAAACAGAGGTCGGGTAAAGGTTGTGGAGAAGTCCTAGACCTTGCCGCGCAGCAGGCGGTGCCAGTACACCTGCGGCAGCACGTAGCGGTCCACCCACCACGTCACTGCTCGAGGCTTGGTGAGGTCGACGACGGGCACGGACGGCTGGGGGCGGCCGTCACGGTCGATCTCGACCAGCATGAGGCGTCGCCGGGACGTCGTGATCGGCATGACCGTGTAGCCGTCGTAGCACTCGAGCACCTCGCCCGCCTGCGCGGCGCGGATGTTGGCAGCGACGACGGCGACCTGCTTGCGCAGCGCTCCCCCGGACGACCGGGTCGCGATGTCGGCGACGTCGCCGATCGACCAGACGGCGGGGAAGCGACGGTGGCGCAGCGTGAGCGGGTCGATGCCGACCAGGCCGGCCGGGTGCTCACCCGCCAGGCCGCCCTCCACCACCCAACGCGGTGCGCGGTAGTGCGGGACGACGTGAGCGAACGCCACCTCGCCGAGCACCCGCTCCCCCGTCGGGGAGCCGATCCTCACCTCTCGCTCACCCAGCCCGCTGACCGTCGCCTCCCGGTGCACCTCGACGTCGTACGCCGCCAGGATCCGCTCCAGCCGCGCATCGGGACCGCTCAGCCCGAGCGGCGTCGGGCCTGGCAGGACCAGGTGCACCTCGATGTCGGGCAGCACCCCCGCCCGGCGCCAGTGGTCGCAGGCCATGAAGAGCGGCTTGAGCGCCGTCGCGCCGCAGGGCGCCGGCTCGGGCGGAACCGTGAAGACGACGCGCCCGCTCCGCAGCCCGCGCAGCGTCGGCCAGACGCGGGCAGCGGTGTCGTCGTCGAAGCTCGACGCCGCCCAGCCGTCGGCGTACGCCTCGGCGAGGCCGGGCGTGGCGTCCCAGGCCTCGTCGAGGCCCGGACAGACGACCAGCGTGGTGCAGGTGAGGCGTCGGCCGCTCCGCGTGGCGACGGCAAGGGCCGCCGGGTCGACGGAGACCACCTCGTCGCGGATCGACGTGCACCCGTCGGGGACCACCCGCTCGGCGGGCCGGCTCAGCGAGGACATGGTTGCCTCGCCACCGGCGACGTAGCTCAGCAGCGGGCGGTAGCGGTGGACCGGTTGCGACTCGACGACCGCGACGTCCCGCATGCCGTCGCGCAGCAGCCTGGCGGCCAGCGAGATGCCGGCGTTGCCGCCGCCGACCACGAGCACGTCGTGGTGCTCTGGCTCGTCCGTCAGGTCAGGCACGCGTGTCCTCCGAGTCGTCGGGCCGGACCTCCGACCGTAGCGCGGCGTGCCCGACGCGCGGCCAGGGTCGCGCGGTGACCCACTCGTCCCGCGTGACCCGGTAGAGCCGGCTCTCCCCCTCGTACCAGGGGTCCTGCTGCACGCCGAGGAACGGCAGGGCGAGGCGCTCGGCGACGCGCGCCGACGCGTCGTTGTCGACCAGCATCCCGCACCACACCTCGGGGAGGCCGCGGGCGAAGACGTCGTCGAGCAGCACACGGGCGGCCTCGGTGGCGAAGCCGCGGCCGGCGGAGTCGGGATGGAGCCACCAGCCCACCTCGTACTCCCCGACGAACAGTCCGGTGTCGAGCCGGTGGGCGCGGGCGACGGCCACCCTCCCGGCGACGACACCGGTGTCCCGGACGACGACCGCGCGGGTCACGTCGAAGGGATCCGCGTCCTCACGCCGGCGGCGTACGTCGATCCAGTCCCGCGCCTCGTCGACGTCGGCCATGGGCGCGGGCGGCGGACTGCCCAGCCAGCGGACGACCTCGGGCCGGCCGAGGGTGTCGAGGACGCGCGGTGCGTCGTCGGCGACGTACGGCCGGAGGAGGAGCCGCTCGGTCTCCAGCAACCGGCTCAGGTGGGGCTGCCGGTCTCCAGGCGGAAGCCGACGCCGCGGATGGCGACCACGCGCTCCCCCGCGTCGGCGGCCTCGAGCTTGCTGCGCAGCCGACCGATGGTGACGTCGAGGGTCTTGGTCGAGCCGTACCAGTTCTGGTCCCACACCTGGTTCATCAGGGTCTCCCGCGGCACCACCTTGTCGTGGTGGGAGGCAAGGACGGCGAGGACGTCGAACTCCTTGGCGGTCAGCGCGATCTCGCGCTCGCCGAGGTGCACGCGGCGCGAGGCGGCATCGATCTTGAGCCCGGAGGACGTGGTGACCGTGGTGTCGCTGCCGTCGCCGCCGACGGCGCTGCTGCGGCGCAGCAGCGCGCGAACCCGGGCGAGGAGCTCGGCGAGCCCGAAGGGCTTGGCGAGGTAGTCGTCGGCGCCGACGTCGAGGCCGACCACGCGGTCGAGCTCGCCGGCGCGGGCGGTGACCATGATGATGCCGCCGCCATAGCCCTTCGAGCGCATCTGCCGGCAGACATCGATGCCGTCCATGTCGGGCAGCCCCAGATCGAGGATCACGACGGCGGGAGCCTCGTCGACGACGAACGTGACCGCCTCCGCCCCGCCCGAGACGCGACTGACGTCGTAGCCCTCGCGCTCGAGCGTGCGCATGAGTGGGACGGCGATGTCCTCCTCGTCCTCAACCACCAACACGTCGTGCACCATGCGGGGAGCATAGATGCACGGTCAGCGGCTGGTGTGCTGAATCCCCATGTCGATGGTCGGCGTGACGACGGTCTGCGACGGGACCGCGGGAGCCTGCTCGCCGGGTCCGGCGACCACGGCACCAGTCGCGAGGAGCACGGCGATCGGGATCAGCAGGATGCGGGACATGTGTCAAGGATCGGTTGCACTCCTCCACACCGAACACTCACGGCGGCTACATCAGGGAAAAGATCCGGGCACGCTCAGGTGCGAACCCACAGATGTGGGCACCGCGGCGGACGGGATCACGCCTCGAAGACGTCGCCCAGCTCGGCGACCCGCTCGAGCACCTCGTCCATCGTGAACTGCTCGAGGGCGAGCTCGTCCTCGGCGCCCTCCTCGACCTCGTCCCACGTCAGCGGGGTCGCGACGGTGGGTCGCTCCCTGCCGCGCAGGGAGTAGGGAGAGACGGTCGTCTTCGAGCCCGAGTTCTGCGACCAGTCGAGGAAGACCTTCCCCGAGCGCTTCGCCTTGGTCATCACGCTGGTGACGAGGTCGCCGTGCTCCTTCTGCAGCTCCTCGGCGACCTCCTTCGCGAGCGCGGTGGTGCCCTCGCTGCCGAGGCTCGAGCGGCCGCTGTCGGGAAGGGGCGCGTAGAGGTGCAGCCCCTTGCTGCCGCTCGTCACCGGCGAGCAGGTCAGGTCACGCCCGGCCAGCGCGTCGCGGACGAGCAGCGCCACCCGCGCGCACTCGTGCAGGCCGGCCGGGTCACCGGGGTCGAGGTCGATGACCAGACGGTTGGGGTTGCGGGGCACACCCTTCGCGTCGACGGTCCACTGGTGGACGTGCAGCTCGAGCGCGGCGAGGTTGGCGAGCCAGGTGAGCGTCGCGAGGTCGTCGCAGATCGGGAAGCGCAGCGTGCCGTCGCCCTTGCCGGTCCGCGAGCCGGTGGTGGACACGGTCGCCGTACGCACCCACGACGGCGTGCCGGCGGGGGCGTTCTTCTCGAAGAAGCTCGCCTTCTCCACCCCGTGGGGCCAGCGGATCCGGGTCACGGCGCGGTCCTCGAGGTGCGGCAGCAGCACCGGCGAGATCTGCGCGTAGTAGTTGAGCACCTCGCCCTTGGTCGTGCCGGTGCGCGGGTAGAGCACCTTGTCGAGGTTGCTGATCGTGAGCGTGCGACCCTCGACGTCGACCTGCACCTCCGTGCCGGACTGCGCGGGCGGGCTCATGCCAGGTCCTCCGGAGCGAGGTCGTCGCGCACGCCCTGGAAGGACGGCTGCCGCAGGCGCTCGTAGCCCAGACCGTGCGTGTCGATGTCGACCACGATGCGGGGCTCGACCCAGAACGTGCCCTCGGCGTCGACCCGTGGCACTTCGTCGGCGAAGGGGCTGGCCCCGCTCGTCAGCGGGGCGAGCAGGTCGGCGAGCCGCTTGCTGGTGAGGCCGGCGATGCCGCTGCCGACCCGGCCTCGGTAGAGCAGGCCGTCGGCGGTCTGCTCGCCGACGAGCAGCGCCGCCAGCCGGTTCGACGTACCGACCTGCGGGCGCCAGCCGCCGACGACGAACGAGCCGCGGTGCCGGTGCGCGAGCTTGCGCCAGTCCTCGCTGCGCGCGTCGAAGCGGTAGCGCGAGGTGCGGCGCTTGCTGACGACGCCCTCGAGCCCCTGGGCGAGGGTGGCCTCGAACAGCATGTCGCCGTCGTCGTACGCCGCCGGGACCTGCCACGTCGAGTCGGCGAGGGGCAGCTCCTCCAGCAGCGCGCGGCGCTCCTCGAGCGGGCGCCCGGTCAGGTCCTCGCCGTCGAGGCGCAGCAGGTCGAACACCATCAGCGTCGCGGGCACCGTCTTCACGAGGCGCGCGACCTCCGTGGCGTTGCGCAGGTGCATGCGGTGCTGCAGGACGCGGAAGTCGGGGATGCCGCGCTCGTTGAGTGCGATCACCTCGCCGTCGACCATGAGGTCGCGCTCGCCCAGCGGCGGTGCGCTGAGCTCGGGCCAGGCGGCGGTCACGTTGTTGTCGTTGCGGCTGGTCATCCGTGCGACGCCGTCGCGGACGTCGACGAGGACCCGGACTCCGTCCCACTTCACCTCGTGCAGCCACTGCGCGCCGGTCGGCACGCGGTCGGTCTTGCTGGCGAGCATCGGACGCACGCGGCCAAGTGTGGCACCCCCGCGCGTCCGGCCGGAGGGGCACAGGAGGGAGACGAGTGTCTGATGTGACGGCTATCGTCGGTGCATGCGCGCGATCTGGAAGGGTGCCGTCTCCTTCGGCCTGGTCAGTGTCCCGGTGAAGCTCTACGCGGCGACCGAGAGCCACGACGTCTCGTTCCGCCAGGTCCACGCCAAGGACGGCGGGCGGATCAAGTACCAGCGGGTCTGCTCGCTCGACGGCGAGGAGGTGGCCTACGCCGACATCGCCAAGGGCTACGAGACCGAGGACGGCGAGATGGTCATCCTCACCGACGACGACATGGCCGAGCTGCCGTCGACGTCGTCGCGCGAGATCGCCGTCGAGAAGTTCGTGCCGCGCGAGCAGATCGACCCGCTGCTCTTCGAGAAGTCCTACTACCTCGAGCCCGAGGGCCAGGGCGCCAAGCCCTACGCCCTGCTCCGCCAGGCCCTGCTCGACGCCGACCGGATGGCCGTGGTGACCGTCGCGCTGCGCCAGCGCACCAGCATCGCGGTGCTGCGGGTCAAGGACGAGGTGATCGTGCTCCAGACGATGATGTGGCCCGACGAGATCCGCACCCCGGACTTCTCCGTCGAGACCGGCGACGTGAAGCCGGCCGAGGTCAAGATGGCCCACATGCTCGTCGAGACGCTGGCCGGCGACTTCGACGCGACCGAGTTCGAGGACGACTACGCCGGCGCCGTCGAGGCCCTGGTGAAGTCGAAGATCGAGGGCGGCGAGATCAAGCGCACCGAGACGTCGACGAAGACGTCGGGTGAGGTGGTCGACCTGCTCGCGGCCCTCCAGAAGTCGGTCGCGGCCGCCAAGACCGCTCGTGGCGAGGACTCCGACGACGAGGAGCCCGCCGCCAAGAAGGGTCCGGCCAGGAAGGCCGCCAAGAAGGCGCCCGCGAAGAAGACCGCTGCCAAGAAGTCGGCCAAGAAGGCGCCGGCGAAGAAGACCGCTGCGAAGAAGCAGGCAAAGAAGGCCAGCTGACCGCTCAGGACGCGTGCGCCATCGGCGTACGCCCCGTCATCTCGCGGAGCAGCGCGGACACCTCGGCGGCGACGGCGATGGCGAGGTCGCGCGCCGGCTCGCCGTCGACCTCCGGCACCACGTGCTGGACGATCCCGTCGGCGACCAGGTCGGCCGCGCGGACGCGCTGACGCGCCGCCATCTCCGGCGCGTGGTCGACGTCGCCGTGGACGATCACGCTCGCGCCCTCGGGCGGCAGCGGCGAGAGCCACGCGTGCTCCGTGGCGATCACCGCCCGGGCGGGGAGGAACGCGAGCGCCCCTCCCCCGCAGCCCTGACCCAGGATCACCGACACCGTCGGGACGGTCATCGTGGACAGGGTCGCGATGCACCGGGCGATCTCACCGGCGATGGCCCTCTCCTCCGCGTCGGGCGACAGCTCGGCGCCCGGAGTGTCGATGACCGTCACGAGCGGCAGCCCGAGCTCCTCGGCCAACCGCATGCCGCGGCGGGCCTCGCGCAGGGCGCCCGGCCCCATGGCGTGGCCGGGCGACTGCCGTGCGCGGTCCTGGCCGACGACGACGCACGGCTGGTCGTCGAGACGCGTCAGCGCGACCATCACGGTCGAGTCGCGCTCGCCCTCGTCGGTGCCGCGCAGCTGGAGGGTCCCGCTGGCGCCGTGCGCAAGGAGGTCGCGGAGCCCGGCCCGGTCCGTACGCCGGGTGCGCTGGATGCTGTCCCAGGCGGTGTGGTCGCCGACGGCCTGCGTGGTGCGCGCCGGCAGCACGCCGGGGCCGGGGGCGTCGACGAGGACCGCGAGCGCGAGGTCGACCATCGCGGGGAGGTCCTCGGCGGCGACGACCCCGTCGATCACGCCGGCGGCGGCGAGGTTCTCCGCCACCTGGACGCCGGGACGGAACGGCCGGCCGTGGAGCGCCTCGTAGACCTTGGGTCCGAGGAAGCCGACCAGGGCGCCCGGTTCGGCGACCGTGACGTGCCCGAGCGAGCCCCACGAGGCGTAGACGCCGCCGGTCGTCGGGTGGCGCAGGTGGACCAGGTAGGGCAGGCCGGTCGCCCGGTGGTCCATCAGCGCGCGGGAGATCTCTGCCATCCGGACGAACGCCGGCGTGCCCTCCTGCATCCGGGTGCCGCCGGACGCGGTGCTGGCCAGCAGCGGCAGGCCCTCGTCGGTGGCACGTCGTACGGCGCTGGTGATCCGGTCCGCGGCGGCGCGCCCGATCGATCCGGCGAGGAAGCCGAACTCGTTGACCACCACCGCGACCGGCCGGCCGCGGACCTCTCCGCGGCCGGTCAGCACCGACTCGTCCGTGCCTGCCTTCTTCGCCGCGGCGTCGAGGACGGCGCGGTAGGCGGGGTCGGCGTACGACAGGTCGATCGGCTCGTCCCACGAGGTGAACGTGCCGGGGTCGAGCACCAGGTCGAGCAGCTCGTGGGCCGACCAACGACGCGTCACGGGGTCCCCGCGGCGTTGTCCGGAGGAGCGCTTCGGGGTCCCCGCGGGCTTGTGGCGGAGGAGCGCAGCGGAGGAGCCAGGAGGTCGTGGGGTGAAGCGTTGCGGAGGAGGAGGACGTCGTGGGGTGTGCTCATGCGCCTCCGCCTCCGACCCACGCGCGGATCTCGTCGGCGTGCTGGTCGAGCAGCGGCGGCGCGACGTGGTCCTTGCGCGTCACCTCCTCGCCGGAGGCGTCGAAGAAGCGCAGCGGCGGGCCCGGCAGAGTGAGGTCGCCCAGGGTCGGGTGCTCGACGTCGACGAGCAGGCCCTGGCTGGCGACCTGGTCCCACTCGTAGACCTCGTCGAGCGAGCGCACCTTGCCGGCCGGGACGCCGACCTCGGCGAGCCGGGCGAGCAGGGGCTCGGCGTCCCAGTCGGCGAACGCCGCCTCGACGACCTCGATGACGCGCTCGCGCCGCGCGACCCGCTCCTGGTTGGTGGCCAGGCCGTCGGCGTCGGGGTCGAGCCCGAAGCCGTCGCAGAAGCGCTTCCACAGCCCCTCGCTGCCGAGTGCGATCTGCACCGCGCCGTCGCGGCAGTGGAACAAGCCGTAGGGCGCGATCGACGGGTGGTGGTTGCCCTGTGCCCGACCCACCTCGCCCGCGACGGTCCACCGGGTGCCCTGGAAGGCGTGCACCCCGACGGCCGACGCCAGCAGCGACGTACGCACCACTGTTCCCTTGCCGGTCGCGTGCCGCTCGTGCAGGGCGGCGAGCACGCCGTAGGCGCCGTACATGCCGGACAGCAGGTCCGCGATGGGTACGCCGACGCGCTGCGGGTCGTCGGGACCGGACCCGGTGAGCGACATCAGTCCGGCCTCGCCCTGGGCGATCTGGTCATAGCCGGCCCGGCCGCCCTCGGGACCGTCGTGGCCGAAGCCGGTGATCGAGAGGACGACGAGTCGCGGGTTGCGGCGCATCAGCTCCTCGATGCCGAGGCCCAGCCGGTCGAGGACGCCGGTGCGGAAGTTCTCGACGAGCACGTCGGCCCGCTCGACGAGCCCGATCAGCACGTCCTTGTCGCCGGAGTCCTTGAGGTCGAGCGCGATGGACTCCTTGTTGCGGTTGGTGCAGAGGAAGTACGTCGACTGGCGGGCGTCGGGCTCGCCGACGAACGGCGGCCCCCACCCGCGGGTGTCGTCGCCGCTGCCCGGAGCCTCCACCTTGATCACCCGGGCGCCGAGGTCGCCCAGCATCTGGGTCGCGTGCGGCCCCGCAAGGGCACGGGTGAGGTCGACGACGAGCAGGTCGGCGAGGGGGCCGGCGGTCTGGGTCATGGGTTCACCATCCTGGGAGGACCAGGGCGGCCCAGACGAGGAGGGGGCCGACCAGGGTGACGATGGTGCCGTAGCCCAGGATCTGGCGGTAGTAGGTCGTCTCGTCGATGGTGTCCGGCTTGTTGGCCAGCATCAGCGCGCCGTTGGTCGAGAACGGGCTGACGTCGACGATGGTCGAGCTGACCGCGAGGGCGGCCACGAAGAGGCCGGCGGACAGCCCGCCCTGGGCGACCATGGGGATGGCGATCGGGATGATCACCGGCAGCAGAGCCGTCGAGGACGCGAACGCCGAGACGACACCACCGACGTAGCAGAGGATCAGCGCGCCGATGGCGGCCGCGCCGAGCCCGGCGGCCCACGTGCCGACGAACTCCGGGGAGCCGGCGGTGGTGAGGATCGTGGCGTAGGTGCTCACGCCGGCCACGAGGAGCACGGTCGGCCAGGCGATCTGCTTGACGGTGTCCTTGTAGGCCTTCGGCGTGAGGATCGAGAGCAGCACCGCGGCGGTGATCGCGGCAAAGCCGATGTTCTTGTCGAACGCCAGCGCCACCGTCGCGACCGCCGCGAAGGCGAGCAGGGTCAGGACGTGCTCGCGCGTGCTGCCGACGTGGTCGGTCGCCTGCGCCGGGGCGGCGCCGGTGCTGGGCGAGCCGCCCGTCGCGGAGCGACGGTCGGCGGTGTCGGAGCGGGCTCCACCGGCAGCGTCGGTGCGAGCTCCCGCGGTGACCAGCTCGTCGCCGTCCATCCGCATCGACACCAGCTTGCGGCCGCCGAGGACCACGAAGAGGATCGCCGCCATCACGGTGTTGACCACGAGGCTGGCGAAGAAGACGGTGAGCGGCGAGGACCCGAGCCCGGCGTCCTCCATCACGGAGTTGGTGATCGTGCCGTAGATCGAGATCGGGGAGAACCCGCCGGCCTGGGCGCCGTGCACCACCATCATGCCCATCATCAACGGGCTGATGCGGTAGCGACCGGCGAAGCCGAGCGCGATCGGGCCGATGATCGCGCAGGCGGCAGGGCTGGCGGCACCGATCGAGGTGATCACGGCGGTGACGCCGAACATCACCCACGGGATCAGCGCGACCCGCCCACCCACGGACGCGACGGCCTTGCGCACGATCAGGTCGACGGTGCCGTTCTGCCGCGCGATGGCGAAGAGGTAGGTCACCCCGATCAGGGTCAGCACGAGGTCGGCGCTGATCCCGCCGAGGATCTCCTTCTCGTCGAGCCCGAGGGAGTACATCCCCACCAGCCAGGCGGCGACGTAGGCGAGCGCTCCCATGTTGATCGGCAGCAGCGTGCCGACCGCGAACAATGCGACGAGGGCGATGATCGCCACCCATTCCGGACCCATGCGGACAACCTCCGAGTCGATGGCCACACGGCGGGGGACACGTGGGTGACCCTCATCACGTACTTGGCTCAGTGGCCTAGCCAATAGGACAATGGACCGCGAGTCAATAGGCTGGTCCCATGTCCTCGCCGTCGGAACCCTCGTTCCCTCCCCGGCTGCAGCGCACGCGCCTCTACGAGCAGGTGGCCGGCCAGATCTCGTCGTGGATCGGCGACAACGGTCTCACCGCCGGCGATCGGCTGCCGCCCGAGCGCGAGCTCGCGCAGCGGCTCGGCGTCAGCCGTGCCACGCTCAGCCAGGCGCTGGTCGCGCTCGAGGTGATCGGCGTGGTGGAGGTACGCCACGGGGACGGCACCGTCGTCACGGCGGGGCACCGCCAGTCGACCCGCATCGTCGAGGCGATCCGCAGCCATGCCGACCGGCTGCCCGAGATCATCGAGACGCGTGACGCCCTCGAGACCAAGATCGCCGCGCTGGCGGCGGTCCGACGCACGGACGACGACCTGGCCCGCATCGACGACGCGCTGGCCTTCATGACCGGCGAGGTCGAGTCGGGTGGTCGCGGCGTCGAGGGCGACGAGCGCTTCCACGGTGCCGTCACGGCGGCCTCGCACTCCCTCCTGCTCGCCCGGCTGATGGACGAGATCGCCGACCTCATCCGTGAGACGCGGTTGGAGTCGCTCGGCCAGCCCGGTCGACCGCAGGACTCCCTCGCCGGCCACCGCGCGGTCGCCGAGGCCATCCGCGCGGGCGACCCCGACGCCGCTGCGGCCGCGATGCACGCCCACGTGGCCATGGTCAGCGACGTCGCCCTCCTCCGCGATCAGCCGTGACGCCGATCGAGGCGATCCTGGTCCTGGGGACCGGGTTCGGCGCCGGCATCCTGTCCTCGACCGTCGGCGTGGCCTCACTGCTGAGCTTCCCGGTGCTGGTGGCCCTGGGCCTGCCGCCCGTCGTCGCCAACGTGTCCAACACGCTGGGGATGATCCCTGCGGGTCTCGGCGGCGTCGCCGGCTACCGGCAGGAGGTGCGTGAGGGCGGCCGGGTGACCGCGGTCATCGTCGTGGTCTGCGCCCTCGGCGCGGTGGTCGGCGCGGCGCTGCTGCTCGGCCTGCCGCCGGGGGTCTTCGAGGCGATCGTCCCCTTCCTGATCCTCTTCACGTGCCTGCTCGTCGGTGCACAGCCGCGGATCGCCGCCTGGCTCCGCGTGCGGCATGCCCGACGGCACGGCGAGCCGCGCGCCGACCGGGTGCACATGTCGCCACCCACGACCGTGTTCGCCACGATCACCGGGGTCTACGGCGGCTACTTCGGCGCCGGCGCGGGCGTGATGATGGTCGCCGTCCTCGGCCTCGGCACGGACCTCGAGCTCCGGGTGATCAACGGGCTCAAGACGCTCTCGCTGATGGTCGGCAACATCGTGGCCGGGCTGATCTTCGTCGTCGTCGCCGACCCGCGCTGGGGCGTCGCGGGGGTGCTCGCCGCCGGCTCGCTCGTCGGCGGCTACGTCGGTGCCCGGGTCGGCCGCAAGCTGCCGGACGCCGTCTTCCGCTGGGCGGTCGTCGCGGCGGGCGTCGTCGCGGCCGTCCTGCTGTTCTGACCGCACACCGGACCGCACCGCCCGCACCGCCCGGTCAGCTGGGTATGCTGGGTATCTAGGGACGATCTGGTAGGAAATCCGGGCCCCGCACACCCAGTTCGTC
Source organism: uncultured Actinomycetota bacterium (assembly GCA_963791365.1). Taxonomy (GTDB): domain Bacteria; phylum Actinomycetota; class Actinomycetes; order Propionibacteriales; family Nocardioidaceae; genus Nocardioides. The sequence continues at coordinate 19,439 of CAWBSG010000012.1, forward strand.
CCTAGCTACCCAGGGCGGGACGCGATGACGACCGGCGGGGCGGTCAGGACAGCAGCCCGCGCACGACCCGCAGCCCCACGGACAGGCGGGCCAGCTCGGCGGTCTCCTCGCGACAGATCTCCTCCAGCGTGTCGGCCGACCGGCCGATCAGCTCCTCGTCGGAGTTCTCCCACTCCGCGACCCGCACCGGGGCCGGGTCGTCGGCGCTGGTGGACTCCAGCACCTGCGCGGTGAGCTGTTGGTGCACTCCGTAGAGGTCGTCGCGCACGGCCGCCCTGGCCATGGTCTGCCAGCGGTCGTCGCGGGGCAGCGCGAAGATCCGCTCGACCAGTGCGGGCAGCCCGAGCCGCTCGCCGAGGGCGAAGTGGACCCGCGCCACCTCGACGGGGTCGATGTCCAGCCGGTCGCCGGTCTCCACGATCCCGAGCACGGCGTAGGCCGAGGCGAGCACTGCCACGCGGGAGGCGAGCTCGGCGGGCACGCCGTTGTCGCTGAGACGTGACTCGCGCGCCCGGTAGTCGTCGAGCTCGCGACCGCTCATGATCGACGGCAGCTCGGCCATCACGGCCTGCGCCGGCTCGCGGAAGAAGTCGACCGTCGCCTGCGAGTCGAGGGGCGGGCGCCGGTTGGTCACCAGCCAGCGCGACGCGCGCTCGACCAGCGTACGCATCTCGATCCGCATCCGGGTCTGGCGCTCGGCCGGCACCTGGTTGTCGAGCGCGGCGATCTCCTGGCGCAGCGGCAGCGACCCGAAGATCTCCCTCGCCACGAAGTTCGCGCGGGTGAGGTCGGCCGGGCTGGCGCCCGTCTCCCCCGCCAGCCGCGGCCAGAACGTCATGCCCGCGCCGTTGACCAGGTCGTTGACGACCTGCGTCACGATGATCTCGCGGCGCAGCGGGTGGTCCTCGATGGCTGCCTCGAGGTCGGTGACCATCTGCTGCGGGAAGTAGGCCAGCAGGTCCTCGCGCAGGTAGGGGTCGTCGGGCAGGTCGGAGTCGATCAGCTCCTCGGCGAGCACGATCTTGGTCCACGCCAGCAGCACCGAGAGCTCGGGTGCCGAGAGGGCCTGCTTGCGGTCGAGCCGGCGGCGGACCTGCCGGGTCGACGGGAGGCCCTCGAGCTCGCGGTTGAGCACACCCCTCTTCTCCAGCGCCCGCATCCACTCCTCGTGCACGTGGAGCAGCGACGGGGCGTGGGCCTCGGCATTGGCGAGGGCGAGGTTCTGCTCGTAGTTGTCGCGCAGCACGAGCGAGCCGACCTCGTCGGTCATCGCGGCGAGCAGCACGTTGCGTCCGGACTCGTCCATCGCGCCGGAGCGGACGATGCGGTCGAGCAGGATCTTGATGTTGACCTCGTGGTCGGAGGTGTCCACGCCGGCGGAGTTGTCGATGAAGTCGGTGTTCATCCGGCCGCCGTCACCGCCGGCGCCGTAGCGGGCGTACTCCACCCGGCCCAGCTGCGTGAACCCGAGGTTGCCGCCCTCGCCGATGCACTTCGCCCGCAGGTCCTCGCCGTTGACGCGGATCGCGTCGTTGGCCTTGTCGCCGGCGTCGGCGTTGGTCTCCGCCGACGACTTCACGTAGGTGCCGATGCCGCCGTTCCAGAGCAGGTCTACCGGCGCGAGCAGGATCGCCTTCATCAGCTCGGCCGGGGTCATCGCGGACACGTCGGCGCCGAGCCCGAGCACCTCGCGCGCCTGCGCCGAGACCGGGATCGACTTGGCCGAGCGCGGCCACACGCCGCCGCCCTCGGAGATCAGCGAGGTGTCGTAGTCCTTCCAGCTCGAGCGCGGCAGGTCGAACAGCCGCTGCCGCTCGCCGTACGACGCCGCCGCGTCGGGCGACGGGTCGAGGAAGATGTCGCGGTGGTCGAAGGCCGCGACCAGCCGGGTGTGCTCGGAGCACAGCAGGCCGTTGCCGAACACGTCGCCGGACATGTCGCCGATCCCCACGGCCGTGAAGTCCTCGGCCTGGCAGTCGACGCCCATCTCACGGAAGTGGCGCTGCACCGAGACCCAGGCGCCCTTGGCGGTGATGCCCATCGCCTTGTGGTCGTAGCCCACCGAGCCGCCGGACGCGAACGCGTCACCCAGCCAGAAGCCGTAGTCCTTGGCGACACCGTTGGCGATGTCGGAGAACGTCGCGGTGCCCTTGTCGGCGGCCACCACGAGGTAGGAGTCGTCGCCGTCGTGGCGCACGACCTCGCGCGGCGGCACCGGCTCGCCGTCGGCGAGGTTGTCGGTGATGTCGAGCAGGCCCGAGATGAAGGTCTTGTAGCAGTCGATCCCCTCGGCCAGCCAGGCGTCGCGGTCGGCCGGGTCGGGCAGCTGCTTGCAGAAGAACGCACCCTTCGCGCCGACCGGCACGATGACGGTGTTCTTCACCATCTGCGCCTTGACCAGGCCGAGCACCTCGGTGCGGAAGTCGTCGCGCCGGTCCGACCAGCGCAGGCCACCGCGCGCGACCGCGCCGAAGCGCAGGTGCGAGCCCTCGACGCGCGGGCTGTAGACGAAGATCTCGAAGCGCGGGCGCGGCTCCGGCAGGTCGGGGATCGCCGACGGCTCGAGCTTGAAGGAGATGTACGGGTGCACGCCACCGTCGGCGGTGCGCTGGAAGAAGTTGGTGCGGAGGGTGGCACGCACCAGAGTGCGGTAGGACCGCAGGATGCGGTCGTGGTCGAGGCTGACCACGTCGTCGAGCGCGGTGGCGAGCCGCTCCTCGATCGCCTCCACCTTGGCCACCCGCGCCTCCGCGTCGGCCTCCAGCGCCCGGTCGCCGCGGCCGGGGTCGAAGCGCGACTCGAAGAGCTCGACCAGCAGCCGGGTGATGTCGACGTTGCTGCGCAGCGCCTCCTCGATGTAGTCGAGGGCGAAGGGCGAGTTCCCCTGCTTGAGGTACTTCGCGTAGGCGCGGAGCACGGTGGCCTGCCGCCAGGTCAGCCCGGCGGCGAGGACGAGCTGGTTGAACCCGTCGATCTCGTTGTAGCCGTCCCACACCGCGCGCAGCGCCTCGGCGAACAGCGTCCGTTCGTGGGGCGGCAGCACGCGGCCGTGGCGCAGCCCGAACTCGTAGATGTACGACGGCCGGGCCAGGCCCACGAGCTCGTAGGGCCGCTCGTCGACGACCTCGACGCCCATCGAGGTGAGCATCGGCAGCATCGTGCTCAGCGACAGCGGCTCGCCGACGCGGAAGACCTTGAGCCGTGACTCGCCGCGCCGGTAGGCGCCGGCGTGCTCGTCCTGGTCGAAGAGCGCGAGGTCGATGCCCTGGTCGCCCTCGATGGCCTCGATCCGGCCGAGGTCGGCGGAGGCGCGCTGCGGGGTGTAGTCCTCCTTGTAGGCCTCCGGCCAGGCCTCCGCCCACGCCCGGGCCAGCCGCGACCCGTCGCCCTCGCCGTGCTCGTTGACGACGGCGGTGATGAAGTCGTCGCGCCACGAGCGGGACGCCTCGGTGAGCCGCCGCTCGAGGTCCGAGACGTCGATCTCGGGGATCGTCTCGCTCTTGGGCGGGTGCACCACGAAGTGCACGCGCGCGGTCGTCGACTCGTTGACGCGCGCGGTGAACTCGACGTGCTCACCGCCGAGCCGGTCGCTCAGGATCTCGGAGAACCGCTCGCGCACGGCGGTGCTGTAGCGGTCGCGCGGCAGGTAGACGAGCACCGAGACGTAGCGACCGTAGGTGTCGCGGCGGACGAACGCCCGGAGCTGGCGGCGCTCGCGCGCGAACATCACGTCCTGGGCGACCGGGGCGAGCTCCTCGGGCGAGGTGTGGAAGAGCTCGTCGCGCGGGTAGTTCTCGAGGGTGTCCATCAGCGCCTTGCCGGCGTGGCTGCGCGGGTCGAACCCGGCGCGGCTCATCACCTCGCCGACCTTCTCGCGGAGCACCGGGATCCGGGTGACCGACTCGGTGTAGGCGGCGCTGGAGAACAGGCCGAGGAAGCGACGCTCGCCGGCGACCTCACCATCGGGACCGAACGTCTTCACGCCGACGTAGTCGAGGTACGCCGGGCGGTGCACGGTGGCGCGCGAGTTGGCCTTGGCGAGCACGAGCAGCGACTTCTCGCGTGCCTTCGCCTTGGCGATCGGGGGCAGCTTGGCGAAGGCGCTGGAGAGGTCCTGGTCGTGGCGCAGGATGCCGAGGCCCGAGCCCGGGACGGCCCGCAGGCCGCACTCGTCGGGCTCCTCGTCGTCGGCCTCGAGCTGGTACTCGCGGTAGCCGAGGAAGGTGAAGTGGTCGTCGGCCAGCCAGGTGAGGAAGTCGCGGCCCTGGCGCACCTCCGCCTCCGACAGCGGCGGCGGGTCGTCGGTGAGCTCGCCGACCACGGCGAGCACCTGGGCGTGCATCTTGGCCCAGTCCTCCACCGACTCGCGGACGTCTCGCAGCACCCGCTGGACGCCCTCGGTGATCTCGGCGGCCTCCTCGTCGTCGGTGCGGTCGATCTCGACGTGCATCCACGACTCGACGGCGTCGCCGCTCTCCTTGGCGTCCTCCGTCACCTCGTGCGCGTGCACGTGCTGCAGGTCGCCGGTGATGTTGCGCTCGACCGCCAGCTGCGGGTGGATCACGGAGTGCACGTTGTGCCCGAGCCGGTTCAGCTCCATCGTCACGGAGTCGACGAGGAAGGGCATGTCGTCGGTGACGACCTCGACCACCGAGCGACCGGCCGACGACCACCCCGACTCGGCGACGGTGGGCGTGACGACGCGGACTGCCGCGGTGCCCTGCGGGCGGGAGGCAGCGAGCTCGCGGTGCGAGGCGAGGGCGCCGAAGAGGTCCTCCGGCGAGCGCTCGACGACCTCTTCCGGAGCGACGTGGCGGTAGTAGGCCCGGAGCAGGTCGCCCCAGTCGGGCTGCGCCCTGGTCGCCTCGTCGAGCTGCTGGTCCTTGGTCTCCTCGGGCGTCGCCACGCTCCGACCATAGAACCCGTCGTGTGACGGTCACAACACGGGGGTCAGGACCCGATTGAGCCATGATGGGCGCCATGAAGAAGCTCACCAAGCAGCTGACCTACGACGCCACGGCGGAGGCCGTGACCGCCATGCTCGACAGCACCGAGTTCCGCGAGTCGGTGCTGGAGCAGCAGCAGGTGGTGCGCGGATCGGCCACCATCGACGGCGACGTCGTGACCATCGAGCAGGTGCGCTCCGGCGACGACCTGCCGTCGTTCGCCCGCTCGTTCGTCGGCGACGAGATCCTCATCGTGCAGACCGAGAACTGGACGTCCCCGACCTCGGCGGACGTACGCCTCACGATCCCCGGCAAGCCGGGCGAGGCCATCGGCACCCTGGAGCTCGTCGAGTCCGGCGGGACGACGACGGAGACGGTCGACCTCGACATCAGCGTGAAGATCCCACTGGTGGGCGGCAGGATCGAGCCCCTCATCGCCGGGATCATCTCCTCGGCGCTCGACGTCGAGCAGAAGGTCGGGCGGGAGTGGCTCGCCGCTAGTCGGACTCCTCCGCCGCGTCCGCACGCCGCCGAGCCCACGACGATCCCGAGGACCACGAAGGGCCCGAAGGCGAGCAGGAGCGTGAGCGCCTGCTCGAAGGGGTGCAGCGCCCCCATGTGCCAGAGGGGTCGCAGCACGTCAGCCCTGGTGCGGGTAGTGGTGGTCCTTCGGCGGCACGAAGGTCTCCTTGATCGAGCGGGGCGAGGTCCAGCGCAGCAGGTTGACCGCGGCGCCGGCCTTGTCGTTGGTGCCCGACGCGCGGCCACCACCGAAGGGCTGCTGGCCGACGACGGCACCGGTCGGCTTGTCGTTGATGTAGAAGTTGCCGGCCGCGAAGCGCAGTGTCTTGCGGGCCCAGGCGATGGCCGCGCGGTCCTGGGAGATGATCGCGCCGGTGAGGGCGTACGGCGCGAAGGACTCCATCTGCGCCACGACCTGCTCGAAGCGCGCGTCGTCGTAGACGTGGACGGCGAGGATGGGGCCGAAGTACTCGTCGGAGAACATCTGGTCCGTCGGGTCGGTCGACTCGACGATGGTCGGGCGCACGAAGTAGCCGACCGAGTCGTCGACCTGGCCGCCGGCCAGGACCGTCAGGTGCTTCTGCCGCTTGGCGCGCGCGATCGCGGCCTTGTGCTTGGCGAACGCGCGGTCGTCGATGACCGCACCCATGAAGTGCGACAGGTCGGTGACGTCGCCCATCGACAGCGCCTCGGTGTCGGCGATCAGCTGGTCCTTGATCTTGGCCCACACCGACTTCGGCACGTAGGCGCGCGAGGCCGCCGAGCACTTCTGGCCCTGGAACTCGAACGAGCCGCGGATCATCGCGACGCGCAGCACGTCCGGATCGGCCGACGGGTGGGCGACGATGAAGTCCTTGCCGCCGGTCTCGCCGACGATGCGCGGGTAGGAGCGGTAGCCGGAGATGTTCTCGCCGACCGTGCGCCACAGGTGCTGGAAGGTCGGCGTCGAGCCGGTGAAGTGGATGCCGGCCAGGTCGCGGTGCGACAGCGCGACCCTGGACACGTCGAGGCCGTCGCCCGGCAGCATGTTGATGACACCGGGCGGCATCCCGGCCTCCTCGAGCAGCTCCATCGTCAGCGACGCCGCGTGCTGCTGGGTCGGCGACGGCTTCCAGACGACCGTGTTGCCCATCAGCGCCGGCGCGGTGGGCAGGTTGCCGGCGATCGCGGTGAAGTTGAACGGCGTGATCGCGTAGACGAAGCCCTCGAGCGGGCGGTGGTCCGTCCGGTTCCAGATGCCCGGGCTGTTGGCGATCGGCTGGTCGGTGAGGATCTGCTTGGCGTAGTGGACGTTGAAGCGCCAGAAGTCGATGAGCTCGCAGGCGGCGTCGATCTCGGCCTGGAACGCGGTCTTCGACTGGCCGAGCATGGTGGCCGCGTTGAGGCGCTGGCGATACGGGCCGGCCAGCAGGTCGGCGGCCTTCAGGATGATCGCGCACTTCTCGTCGAAGGGCATCGCGCGCCAGTCTGGCGCGGCCGCCGCGGCGGCCTTGATGGCGGCCTCGGCGTCCTTGGTCGTCGAGTTCTTCAGGGTGCCCAGGACGTGGGCGTGGTCGTGGGGCTGGACGACCTTGATCTCCGCGCCGCCACCGGAGCGCCGCTTGCCGCCGATCACCGCCCGGTAGGAGTGCTGCTTCTTCTCCTGGACCGCCAGCTCGGTGATGAGTGCCTCGCGCTCCGGGCTGCCCGGTGCGTAGGTCAGGTTCGGCTCGTTGGTCGGTGCCGGCGGGAAGGTGATCGCGTCCATACGGGTGATCGTGTCAGAGACGGACCGGCCCCTCAAAGCCGGCTTCAGGGGGAAGCGATCAGGTCCCCGATCTCCTGCGTCGCCCACCACGCCAGGTCGTCGTCGAGATCGGCGTCGTCGCGGTCGTCGACGTGCACCGCCACCACGTCGCGCCACGCCACGGGGGCGTCGGCGGTGGCCGTCTCGACGACCACCACGACCCGGCGACGCTGCCCGTCGGGCAGGCCCACGAGCAGCTCGGCCGAGGCCTCCGCGGCGGTCATCAGCGCGACGTACTCGGTCTCCTCGCCGTCGTCGGCCGCCACCACCGCGCCCGCAGGGTCCGGGCCGGGTGCGTCCCACTCCGCCGCGAGGCGCGGGAAGGTGCTGGGGAGGTAGCGGCGGATCACTTCTTGCGTCCCCTCGGTGCGCGGGGCCGGGTGTCGCTGGCGGAGTCGTTGAGCTCCTCGAGCGACTCGAGCACGCACTGGCCGAGCACGTCGGCGTCCGGTACGGCGTCGCGGTCGGCGGTGATGCCGTAGAACACTCCGCCGTCGTAGGACGTCACGCCGATCGCGAGCGGGTGGTCCGGCAGGAGCGGATGGACGGGGTAGGACTCGAGCATCCGGGCGCCGTCGGCGTAGAGCGGGAACTGCGGCCCCGGCACGTTGGTGATCGAGACGTGGAAGCCGCCGCGCAGCTCGGCGGCGGCGAGCCGGGAGCCGAGCGCGTGGAACGTGGTGGGCGCGAACCCGGCGATGCCGGACAGCCGGCGCGCGGAGACGTTGCGGCCGTTGTCGCGGTGGGCCTTGAGGTCGTAGCTGACCTGGTGGAGCCGGACGACCGGGCTGGGCTCGCTGATCGGCAGGTTCACCAGGTGCCCGGTGATCTGGGTGCCGAGCGAGGTCGCCTCGAGCTCGTCGTCGATGACCGACATCGGCACGATCGCCTTGATCGTCTTCAGCCCTCCCATCGACTCCGCCCGCGTCATCAGCCAGCCGCGCAGTCCGCCCGCGAGCGTCGTGAGGATGACGTCGTTGACCGTGCCGCCGTGCACCTCGCGGATCTTGCGGTAGTCGGCGAGCTCGGTGCGCACCGTCACGAACCGGCGCTGCTGCGACAGCTTGCGATGGACCGGCGTCGAGTGGACCGGCCCGCGACCCGCGAGCGCGTTGGCCACCTCGGCGATGCGGCCACCGGTGGCGGAGGCCTGCCGGGCGACCGACTCCGCGTTGGCGCGCGTGGTCGACCACAGGGTGCTCGGGGTCTCGAGACTGTCGGTCACCGCGTTCAGCGCCGCCGCGACGGGACCGGCCGTGCGTCGCGGCCGCCAGTCGTCGTCGTGCCCCAGCGTGGAGCGGTCGGGCGAGGTGTCCAGCAGGACCTGGCCGATGTCGACGGTCTCGCGGCCGTCGACGAGGATCTGGTGGCTCTTGGTGAGCAGGGCGATCCGCCCCTCGGCGAGGCCCTCGACGAAGTAGACCTCCCACAGCGGCCGGCTGCGGTCGAGCGGGCGGGACGCGATCCGCGCGACGAGCTCGCGGAGCTGGTCCATCGTCCCCGGCCGCGGCAGCGCGGAGCGGCGTACGTGGTAGCCGAGGTCGAAGTTCTCGTCGTCCACCCACGCCGGGTTCGCCAGCCGGCCCGGCACGACCTGCAGGCGCTGGCGGTAGCGCGGGACGAAGGCGATCCGGTCGGCGATCAGCTCGACGAGGCGGTCGTGGTCGAACCCGGACCCGCCCGGGTCGAAGATCTCGACCGTGGCGTTGTGCATCGGCGTCGTGGGGGACTCCGCGGCCAGGATGGCCAGGTCCCGCGGTCGCAGCCGCTCACTCATGCACGTACTCGCTCATGGTGCCCTCTCGTCGGCGACGCTTGTCCCGCATGGGATTCTGGCAGACATGCGCTTGTCCACCGTCGTGGTGCCTCTCGTCCTCGTCCTCACCGCGAGCCTCTCCGCCTGCGGTGGCGGCGACGACGCCGACCCGCCCACGGGCTCGCAGGGCGCGACCCAGGACGGCGACTCGGTCGCGGTGACGATCACCCGGACGGACGACCAGTTCACGCCCAACGGCGAGCGCGTCGAGCTCGCCGTCGACCAGGTGCTCGTGCTGACTGTCGACTCCGACGAGGCCGGCGAGATCCACGTGCACAGCACGCCCGAGCAGGAGATCGAGTACGCCGCCGGCACGTCCGAGCACGAGCTCGTCATCGACCGGCCCGGCGTGGTCGAGGTCGAGAGCCACGAGCCCGACGTGGTCCTGCTCCAGCTCGAAGTCCGGTGAGCGCCCCCGCCGTGGGCGGCTCGATCTCGGCCCACGGGCTCGGCGGCGCCAAGGACCTGCCGATCCCGTCCGAGCTGGCGATCGCCGGCGCCGTCGCCGCGCTGGTCGTTTCCTTCACGGTCCTCGCCATCGCCTGGCGCGAGCCGCGCTACGACGCAGCGACCAGCGGCCGGCCCGCGCCCGCGTGGCTCGACCGGTGCGTCTCCTCGCGGGCGCTGGCCATCTCCGCGCGGGTGCTCGGCATGGCGTTCTTCCTCTATGTCGCCGCCGCCGCCGTCCTCGGCAAGGACAGCCTGATCAACCCCTTCTTCGGGGTCCTCTACGTCCTGCTCTGGGTCGGCCTCGTCCCGGCGTCGCTGCTGCTCGGACCGGTCTTCAAGGCCGTCAGCCCGGCGCGCACGATCAGCATGCTGTTCGCCCGCATCTCCGGCGTCCCCGAGGGCGAAGGGCTGCGCACCTACCCAGACCGCCTGGGCTACTGGCCCGCCGCACTGGGCCTCTTCGCGTTCGTCTGGCTCGAGCTCGTCTACCCGAGCTCGACCGCCCTCGGGCCGGCGCGGCTGTGGTGTGCGGCGTACCTCGGCATCATGCTCATCGGCTCCGCCGTGTGGGGTACGACGTTCCTCTCCCGCGCCGACCCCTTCGAGGTCTATTCCTCGCTGGTCGCGAAGCTGTCGATCTGGGGTCGCCGCGATGGCCGGCTGGTGCTGCGCAGCCCGCTCGCCAACCTCGACACCCTCGTCGCCCGGCCGGGACTGGTCGCGGTCGTCGGCGTGCTGTTCGGCAGCACCGCGTTCGACTCGTTCCGCGAGTCGACCCCCTGGCTCAAGCTGGTCCAGTCGCTCTCGACCTCACGCGTCCTGCCGGACACGCTCGCGCTCATCGGCTTCTCCGCCGGGGTCGCGATCATCCTGACGGTCGCGACGATGGCCACCGGCGTCTCGAGCGACACCCGGCGCCGCGCCCTGCCCGACCTGTTCGCGCACGCGGTCGTGCCGATCATCGTGGGCTACATCGTGGCCCACTACCTGACCTACTTCGTCGAGTACGGCCAGCAGACACTGATCCAGCTGAGCAACCCGTTCAGCCGCGCCGACAACTACCTCGGCACGGCCGACCTCCAGGTCAACTACTGGCTCTCCGAGCACCCGACGTTCCTCGCCGTCACCAAGGTCGTCGCCGTCGCGCTCGGCCACGTGGTCGGCGTGGTCGCCGCCCACGACCGGGCGATCAAGCTGCTGCCGCGACGGCACCAGCTGACGGGTCAGCTGCCCCTGCTCATGGCCATGGTGGGCTTCACCGTCGGAGGTCTGTACCTGCTCTTCGCTGCATGACGTTGCCGTCGGGCATCGTCACCGCGCCGTAGGGCCAGTTGACGGGGAGGTAGTCGATGACCTCGACGATCTCGCAGCTGCCGAACGGGTCGACCACGTCGAGCGGGTCGCGCCAGCCGACGAAGTAGACGCGGTCGGCGGTCCCGTTCTCCTGGGTGCCGTCGTCGCAGCGGATCTTGTCGACGAAGCCGTCGGGCAGCACGTAGATCGTGTCGTTGCCCTGCTCGCTGAAGACCTTGTCGGCGCCGGGCCCGAGGAACACGGTGTCGTCGCCCTCGTCGCCCTTGATCAGCCAGTCGTGGCCCTCGCCGTCGATGAGCACGTCGTTGCCGGGGCCACCCTGGATGGCGCCGTCGTCGCCGGGGCCGCCGTCGATCCAGTCGTCGCCGGAGCCGCCGATGTGCTTGTCGGAGCCCTCGCCGCCGTAGAGCCGGTCGTTGCCGTCGTTGCCGCCGAGGACGTCGTTGCCGGGCCCGCCGTGGACGACGTCGTTGCCGACGTTGGCGGACAGGATGTCGTCGCCATCGCCGCCGTAGAGCTCGTCGTCGCCCGAGCCACCGTCGACCTTGTCGTTGCCGGCACCGCCGTCGACCCAGTCGGTCCCGGGCTGGGCGGTGATCCAGTCGTTCCCGTTGTCGCCGTAGATCGTGTCGTCCCCGTTGCCGCCGTAGATCTTGTCGTTGCCGCCGAAGCCGCGGATTCGGTCCCGCCCGCCGAGCGCCTTGATGAAGTCGGCGCGAGCCTTGCCGTTGATGATGTCGTCCGTCGTGGTTCCGCGCATCTGCCTCGCCGCGAGCGCAGGCGTCGCGGTCAGGGCAAGGACGGTCAGCGCGAGGACGCCGACGCGGAAGGCTCGTAGCAAGGGGTTCTCCTCAAGAGATGAGCCCCTAAAGTACGACGAATCTTGAGAATTCGGGCAATTACCAGCGGTTTTTACCTCGCTGTTGCCTCCGTTTGCCTCGATCGGGCGGTGCGCTGGACGGAAGGACGGCATCCGTCAGCGCTGCCAGACCCTGCACCAACGTCGAGTCCCCCACCTCGGCCACGGGACGCCCGGACACCAGGGCCCGGTCGAGGCCGGCGCGGTCGTCGGGCAGGAAGTGCAGCCCGGCGACCCGGCTGAAGCCCTCGACCATGCCGGCGATCTCCTTCTCCGACCAGCCGATCGAGCCGCGCATCCGGTTCACCACGACCCGCACCGGCACCCCGCCGAGGCGGTCGCGAAGCTCGACCAGCCCGCGGGCCAGGCGGGCCAGCCCGACCGGGTCGGCCGCCCCGACGACGACGACCTCGTCGGCAACCGCGAGCGCCGCCAGGGTGAGGGCGTTGCGGCCCGGCCGCCCGCCGAGGTCCTGCCCGGCCTCGTCCTCGAGGCTGAAGCCGGTGTCCACCACGACGTGCGCGACCTCGCGCGCCCGCTCGAGGAGCCGGTCGACCTGGGCGGCGCGCACCTCGCGCCAGCGGTCGGCGCGCGGCAGTCCGGTCACGACGGCCAGGTGCTCCCCCACCCCGCGGCACACGGAGGTGAACCGCTCGTCGAGCTGTCCCGACGCGGCCAGGCGGGAGGCCGAGAGGAGCCCCGACACCTCGTCGAGGATGCCCAGCTGCTGGGCCACCGACCCGCCGTAGGGGTCGAGATCGGCGAGCACCACGGGGACCCGACGGCGGGCGACCTCCCAGGCCAGGTTGGTGGCGACGGTCGTACGCCCAGGGGCACCGGCCGGTCCCCACACCACGATCACCCTGCCGGCGTCGTCCGCGGAGGCTGCCGGCGGAGCGTCGTCGAGGGCGGGGGTCTCGCCATGGGCGCGCGGGTCACCCTCCTCGACCGCCGCCACCACCTCAGGCAGCGTCGCGAGGCTGCCGGCGCCGACCACCGACCCGATGCCGAGGCGCTGCGCATGCTCGCGGACGTCGAGGTCGTCGGCTCGCGCGGTCGTCACCCCGACGGGGCGTACGGCGTGGCGGCGGAGGTGGGCGATGCTCGCGGGGTCCAGACCCGGGGCGTCGAGCGCGACCACGGCGACGTCGACCTGACCGCTGGTGACCGAGGCGAGGAGGTCGTCGACGTCGACACACCGCTTGAGCACCACGACGCCGGAGTGCGCCTCGAGGTCGGCCAGCGCGGGCGACTCCCAGGCCTCGCCAGCCGCCAGCAGCAGGACGCAGATCACGGCGGTCAGCCCAGCCCGACGACGCGCACGCGGTCGTCGCCGCTGGCGGCCAGCACCAGGCCGAGCGACACCTCGTCGTCCTGCGGCACGCCCAGCACCAGCTGACGGGTGGTCGCGGAGGCGAACGAGTCCGAGACGACCGGGGCGTCGAGGACCAGCACGTCCTCGAGCACGAGCTCGGCGACGGAGCGCGATCCGCGGTCGTCGCCGATCACCCAGACGTCGACTCGCGAGCCCCGGACAAGGTCGGTGGGGACGTGCTCCGCGGCGACCGCGACCGACACGGACACGGCGTCGTCATCGGCCTCCTCCCCCAGCGCGGCCGCCGGCACCAGCTCGCCGGCCGCCAGCGGGCGGGTCAGGGTGAGGGTAGCGGGCAGCTCCTCGTCGACCGCGAGATAGCGCTCCTCGTCGGCGCTGTCGTCGAAGCGGACGCGCGTCGCGCGGAGGTCGTCGACGGTGATCGTCTGCCCCGCCGCGAGCTCGGAGGAGGCTGCCCACACCGGGGTCATGTCGTCGGCGGTGGACAGCAGGCGCGCGCCGGCCACGACCGAGCCGGTCACCAGGACGACGCCCACCCAGAGACGCGGGTCGCGCCACCCGGGAGAGCGGCTGCGGGTGGCCGCCGGGACGTCGAGGGCATGCGGAGGACGGAGTGCATTCCGAGACACACGGACCATCATTGCCGCCCGGGCGCGACTTCACACCTGTCTCTCCACAGGCTGCGGCCGGGCGCCTCCGCCCACGACGTCGTCGGTGGGAGGATGCCGCCATGGCCGACGACCCCCAGGAGCCGCGCAACCCCCGCTTCCTCACGCTCGCCGACGTCGCCGAGGAGCTCAACACCTCCAGCGCCCAGGTCTACGCGCTCGTGCGGCGCGGCGACCTGCCCGCGATCAAGATCGGCGGCCGCGGCCAGTGGCGGGTGGAGAACGCCCAGCTCGAGGAGTTCATCAAGCGGATGTACGCCGAGACGAAGGACTTCGTCGACCAGCACCCGTTCGTCGAGTCCGAGCCTGGGTCGTCCGACCGGTAGGTCGAGGGAGCCGACTAACCGACCTTGCCGTCGAGCTCGACCTCGACGACCTGCTCCTCGCCGCCGCGGAGCACGGACATCTCCACGGTCTCGCCCGGCCGGTGCGTCCGGATCGCCACGATGAGGGCGATGCCGTCGTTGACCGGCTGGTCGCCGACCGCGGTGATGACGTCGTCCTTCTGCAGTCCGGCGCGCTCGGCGGGGGTGTCCGGCATGACCTCGGTGATCGTCGCGCCCTGGGCGTCGGGCTCGCCGCCCGTACGCACCTGGGCGCCGATGACCGGGTACTCCGCCTTGCCGGTCCGCAGGATCTGGTCGACGGTCGTCACGACCTGCTCGATCGGGATCGCGAAGCCGACGCCGATGTTGCCGGCCTCGCCCGCGCCGCCGTTGGTGGCGATGGCCGAGTTCACCCCGACCACCTCACCGGCAAGGTTGACCAGGGGACCGCCGGAGTTGCCCGGGTTGATCGCGGCATCGGTCTGCACGGCGTTGATGTAGGACGACTCGTCGTCGGACTCCCCCGACGTGGTGACGGGGCGACCGAGAGCGCTGACGATGCCCGAGGTGACGGTCTGGCTCAGCCCGAGCGGGGCACCGAACGCGATCACCGGGTCGCCGACGCGGAGCACCTTCGACGCGCCCAGCGCGGCGGGCTCCAGGCCCTCCGCGCCGTCCACGTCGAGCACGGCCAGGTCGTACACCGAGCTGCGACCCACGACGGTCGCCTCGTGTCGCTCGCCCTCGTGGTCGATGACGAGGATCGGCCCGTCGCCGTCGGCCGCCGAGGCGACGACGTGGTTGTTGGTGACGATGTGGCCCTCGCGGTCCAGCACGAACCCCGACCCGGTGGCACCGGCCGCCTGTCCGTCGAACTCCGCGATGATCTGCACGGTGCTGGGCAGCAGCGCCTGTGCCACGGCCGCGACCGACCCGTTGTCGGCGTCGAGCGGCGCGGCCGCCTGGGTGCGTACGCCGTCGAGGCCGTCGTCGACCGTGCCGCGCTGCGAGGCCAGCTCGTCCTGCAGGGCACCACCAGCCAGGCCGCCGAGCACGCCGACGACCAGCGCGAGCGCGGCCACGGCCGGCCAGACCCAGAGCGCGAGCCTGCGGGGCGGGACGGGTCGGGCGTAGTCCACGGGCGGGTAGGGCCGGGGTCCGGGACCGAAGTACGCCTGCCCGCCGGGTCCGGGGTGTCCACCGGGGCCGTACGGGAGCGTCTGCTGTGCCGGCTGCGGCTGGGTGGGCGGCTCCGGCCGTGCCTCGGGCCCGCGCGCGCTCGGCTGCTCGCCGTAGGGCAGGCCGTCGGGCTGACGCCATCCAGCCAGCGGCTGGGTCGGCTCCTCGTGCGGCTCGGAAGGCTGCTGGTCGTCGCTCACGGAGCAATCTTCTCCCGGATGGCCACGAGGCGCTCAGCCAGGGGCGTCCGGGAGGGCGAGACGGGGCCGCGCGCGGTGCGGTCGTCGACGCCGTTGACCGGGGCCACGGGACCGACCGGCCGGCTCAGGTCGGTGGCCGGGGGCCGGGGATCGACGCGCGGCGAACCCGCCACGCCGAGGACGAGCACACCGACCACGCAGGCGCTCGCGGCGCCGCCCCCGATCGCGACGAGCCCGCGCCGGGAGCGCGAGCCCGAGGGCGCCAGGGTGGCGCCGGCGAGCGGGCTGGACGCCGAGAGCTCGGAGCAACGACCGACCAGCGAGGACTTGAAGCCGTGCGACGGCTGGGAGCCGCCGTACGACAGCCGGGCCAGCTGAGTCTTCACCCAGCCCTCGTGCTCGACCAGGTCGCGGCAGGCGTGGCAGGCGTGGACGTGGGCCCAGCAGCGCTCCTCCTCCTCGGGGCCGAGGCGGCCGTCGACGAGTGCGCTCACGCGGGATCCGAGGTGGGTCATGACGACGCCGCCCCTCGGTAGCGCTCGCGCCCCGCGGCGGGCTCGCGGTGGGCGAGCGCCTTGCGCAGCATGCCGCGACCACGGTGGATGCGGGAGCGGACGGTGCCGAGCTTGGCGCCGAGGATCGCGGCGATCTCCTCGTAGCTGAGACCCTCGACGTCGCACAGCACCACCGCCGCACGGAAGTCCGGCGGCAGCGTGGCGAGGGCGGTCTCGATGTCGTCGTCGAACGTCTGGTCCGCGAGCGCGAGCTCGGGAGCCGGCGTCGAGCTCGTCAGCCGGGCGGCGCGCTCGTCGGAGAGCGGGTCGAAGCGGATCCGCTGCTTGCGGCGGGCACCGTCGAGGAAGAGGTTCGTCGTGATCCGGTGCAGCCAACCCTCGAAGGTTCCGGGCGTGTAGCTGTCGAGCGAGCGGAAGACCCGGACGAAGACCTCCTGTGTGAGGTCCTCGGCGTCCGGTCGGTTGCCGGTCAGGCGGTAGGCCAGCCGGAAGACGCGGTCGGAGTGCTGCTCGACCACCTCGTCCCACGTAGGAACGGCAACCTGCTGCTCACCCACCGGTGATCCCTCACTCTTCCTGGACCTCAGCTGCAACGCCTTCTCTGTCCTTCCTGACGCTAGGGACACCGCCTGAGAGTTCGCTGTGAACCTCATGCGCTGCGGCCAAGAAACTCTCCGGCCTGCGCGGTGGCGTACCGCCTCCAACGAGCGAGGTGCCGCGTGTGTTCCCGACCACGTCAGCCGTCTCGTGCGCGATAGAGTCCGACCGTGCCGACCCCCACGCAGCCGATCAAGCCCGCGAGCTGGACCTACGCCGAGTCGTTCGTGGCCGAGGACGAGATCCTCGCCGCCGCGCGCAGCCGCGCCGAGGAGGTCGGCGTCACCCCGGTCGGCTCCGGCGCCGGCGCCGCCCTCCGCTTCCTCGCGTCCGTGCTGGACGCCCGCGCGGTCGTCGAGATCGGCACGGGGACGGGCGTCTCCGGCCTGTGGCTGCTGCGCGGGATGCGTGCCGACGGCGTGCTGACCACCGTCGACATCGAGGCCGAGCACCAGCGGCTGGCCAAGGAGACCTTCTCCGAGGCCGGGATCCCGGCCAACCGTGCCCGGACGATCGCCGGGGCGGGTCTCGACGTGCTCCCCCGCCTCACCGACGGCCACTACGACCTGGTGTTCTGCGACGGCGACAAGCGCGAGTACGCCGCGTACCTCAAGGAGGCGCTGCGGCTGCTGCGCCCCGGCGGCATCGTGGCGTTCGACAACGCGCTGTGGCACGACCGCGTGGCCGACCCTGCGCAGCGTGACGAGGAGACCGTCACGATCCGCGACCTCGGCCGCGCGATCCTCGAGCACGACTCGCTCGTGCCGGTCCTCCTGCCCGTCGGTGACGGCCTGCTGGCCGCGAAGAAGGAGTGGGCGCCCGAGGCGTAGGCCCGTCCTAGGAGCGGGGCGCCGCCGCGAAGCCGTCCCAGCCCTCGGCGACGGCGACGATGTCGCACGCCTCGACCAGGATCGGCGACGAGCCGATCATCTGCGAGCCCGGCGACTCCCCCGCGCCTTCGGCGAAGGTGCGCTGGAACTCCTGGCGAGCCGCGCTGGTCGCGAAGACGTACGACCCCTCGAACCACTCGCCGCGCACCATCCGCCAGGTCTTCCAGCGCAGGCCGGTCATCCCGGTGAAACGGGCGTAAGACGTCTCGGCGACGAAGCTCGCCAGCTGTTCCTCGACGCCGTCGGGCGCGTCCGCCAGCGACCAGCGGATCGTGAGGCCCAGCATCAGGCGATGCCCTCCAGCGGGTCCTCGGAGCCGAGCCACGTCAGCAGCAGGCGCGGTCCCCAGCCACTCGGTCCGGCGGTCCACTCGTGCCGGTCGGCCGGCGACTCGGCGGCGGAGGCGAAGTCGACGTGCACCCACGGGACGTCGCCTGCGAAGTGCTGGAGGAACAGGGCCGCGGTGATCGCGCCCGCACCGCCGGCGGCGTTGTCGCCGTCGGCGATCTTGGACGTCACCTTGTCCTCGTAGTCAGCCACGAGCGGCATCCGCCACACGTTCTCGCCCGACGCCGTCGCGGCCGACTCGACGTGCTCGGCGAGGGCCTCGCTGTTGGCGAAGTAGCCGCCGGTCCACTGGCCCAGCGACACCTTCATCGCACCGGTCAGGGTGGCGATGTCGACCATCGCCTTCGGCGACAGCTCGGCGACGGCGTACGCCATCGCGTCGGCCAGGACCAGACGGCCCTCGGCGTCGGTGTTGTTGACCTCGGAGGTGCGTCCGCCGAAGTGCGTGATCACGTCGCCGGGGCGCATCGCCGAGCCACTGACCGCGTTCTCGGCGGCGGGCACGAGGCCGACGACCCGGACCGGGCAGTCGACGTCGCGCAGGGCGGCCATCGTCGCGATGACGGCGCCACCGCCGCTCATGTCGCGCTTCATCGTCAGCATGCCCTCGCTGGGCTTGATGTCGAGACCGCCGCTGTCGAAGGTGATGCCCTTGCCGACCAGCACCACCGTCGGCGTACGACGTGAGGCGCCGGGCGGGGCGTAGTCCATGCGGATCAGGCGGGGCGGGTGCACCGACCCGCCACCGACGGCCAGCAGGCCGCCGAAGCCCTCCTTGCGGAGCTGCTCCTCGTCCCAGATGGTCACGTCGAGACCGGCGGCCTCGCCGACCTCGACCGCCTGCCCGGCGAGCCATGCGGGGGTCTTGAGGTTGGCCGGGACCGTGGCGAGCGCACGCGAGCGCCACCCGGCACCGCCGAGGGCGATGGCCTGGGCGAGCTCGTCGTCGGCACCGTCGTCGGACACGTCGGCCAGGACGATCCGGGCGACCGGCCGTTCCTTGGGGCCGGTCGAGCGCCAGTGGAAGGCGAAGGAGGCGAGCATGGCGCCGACGACGAAGGCGCCGAGGCCCTCGTCGGGGGCGATGGCGGCGAGCGTCGTGACGACGTTGGCGCGGTCCTTGGTGGCGCGGGCCATCGCCGCGCCGGCACGACGGAAGTCGGTGATCGAGCCGTCGCCGACGCCCACGAGCAGCACCAGGGCCACCTCGTCGTCACGCTGGGCGCTGCCGACCGGGACCGCGGTCACCTCACCCGCACGACCGGTGCCGCGCGCCGCCTCGAGGGCGGCCAGGAGGTCGACGCCGAGGGCCTCGGACGCCTCATCGGCACCGGGTCCCAGGAGCGGGCCGGCGGCGTCGGGGAGGACCGGGAAGGCCCAGACCTCCGCACCGCCGATCTGGTGCGGCAGCGCCGGGCTGAGGGCGAACTGGGGCGGTGAGACCTGCGGGGGGAGCTGCGCGGTCGGGACCACGATCAGCCGACGACGCCCTTGAGGGCGTCTCCGAGAGCCGTCGCCTCATCGGCGTTCAGCTCGACCACGAGCCGTCCACCACCCTCGAGCGGGACGCGCATCACGATGCCGCGGCCTTCCTTGGTGACCTCGAGCGGTCCGTCGCCCGTGCGGGGCTTCATGGCGGCCATCGGCGCACCTCTTCCTGTTGTCCACCGCGTCGGCGGTGGTGACTCTTCACATGCGAATCGAGGCGGCTGACTCGAGCCTGGCCGCCCCGATAGGCGTCGTACGACTCCATTATCCCTCATGACGCACGTGATCGGCACCACAGGGCACACCGACGCCCGCTCACCGTCGGGCAGACTGCCCCCATGACCAGCTCCCCTCCCGTCCTCCTCGACGTCACGGACGCCGTCGCGACGATCACGCTCAACCGTCCCGAGGCGATGAACGGGCTCGACGTGGCCACCAAGGACCTCCTGCTGGAGACGGTCCGCAAGGTCGCGGACGACCCGGAGGTGCGGTGCGTCGTGCTCACCGGCAGCGGGCGTGCGTTCTGCGTCGGGCAGGACCTCAAGGAGCACCTGGCCGGGCTGACGGGCGAGGCCGACGTCCCCCTGTCGGACACGGTGGAGAAGCACTACAACCCGATCATGCTCGCGCTGTCGACGATGCCGAAGCCGGTGATCGCTGCGGTGAACGGCGTCGCCGCCGGTGCCGGCGCGAGCCTGGCGTTCGCCGCCGACTTCCGCATCCTCGTCGACTCGGCCGGCTACAACACCTCGTTCGCGGGCGTCGCGCTGTCGTGCGACACCGGGTCGAGCTGGACCCTGCCGCGCCTGGTCGGGCGGGCCAAGGCGATGGAGCTGCTCTACTTCCCGCGGACCGTGTCGGCCCAGGAGGCGCTCGAGCTCGGGCTCGCCACGCAGGTGGTGGCGCAGGACGAGCTCGCCGGTGCCGTCGCCGAGCTGGCGCGGCGACTCGCGGCGGGGCCGACCGTCGCCCTCGGCTCCATCCGGCAGGCGGTGGCGTACTCCGCCGCGCACCCGCTCGAGGAGGCGCTGGCCTTCGAGGCGGAGAAGATGGCGCTGACGGGCGGCACCGAGGACCACCTGGCGGCCGTCAACGCGTTCGTGGCCAAGGAGCAGCCGGTCTACCGGGGACGCTGAGCGCGGAGTACGTCGAGCAGCTGGCGCGGCGCCCGGACGGCCATCCGGTGGCGTGAGGGGCGCGCGCCGTACTCCACCGTCAACGCCGAGCCGTCGAAGCGGTGGTTGAACCACATCGTCATCGTGCCGTGGCACAGCCCGCCGCAGTCGAGGGACGTTCGCGGCAGCCGGAGGGCGCGCGCCAGCCGACGGGCGAAGCCGGCGTCCTTGGTGTCGGTGTCGACGCCGTGCAGCGGCTGGTGGAAGCTGATCACCCGCCTGGGGTCGACCTCCTCCAGGAACGCCATCATCGCCCGCGTCTCCGGCTCGCTGGCAGGACGGCGCCCGGACTCGTAGCTCCCGTCGAGGTCCGCCCACCGGTAGGGGAAGTTGCGGTTGAGGTCGACGCCGCGCGCGTTGCGGCGCGTGCCGCGCGCGAGCCCGTCGGGGTTGTAGGTCGGCACCACCCACAGGTCGATGCCCTCGACCGCCCGACCGTCGCGCAGGCTCTCGAGGATCCACCGGGTGTGCGGCTCGTTGCCGTGCATCGTGGAGACCAGGACGAACGGCCGCTTGCCCGGCTCCCCCAGCCGCCAGGCACGGATCGGCCGACCCTTCACCGAGTGCCCGAGGGTGCGGACCTCGACGACGGCGGGGCGGTCACCCGGCTCGGCGGTGGTCGCGCGTACGGGACCCGGCACGACGAGGAGGGTCGCGACGAGACCGACGACGGTCGGCAACCCCCCGGAGCTGCGGGCCATCACACCGCGGCGGTGAGGTAGGCGTAGGTGAAGACGAGCACGCCGACGACCATGCCGAGGTGGGCGAGGAGGGAGAGCCCCGGCCCGTCGCTCCAGCTGTCACCCGAAACCTCGGGAACGTGCCTGCCCTTCGCCGGGAGCCAGCGCATGAGGATCAGCAGGCCGCACACGGCCGTGAGCCACCAGGCCGCGATCGCGAGGATCCCGAGCAGCGGTCCGCCGAGCAGGCTGTCCTCCGGCGACACCAGCACACCGATCCACAGGACCAGCGCGACGATCCCGGCGCCGAAGTGGACGAGCGGCAGCCGACGGCTGATCGAGAAACGACCCGCCGCGTCCGCATCGCGCATGCGCAGCCGGGTCAGCACGATCGCCACGGCAGCCAGGGCCGTGAGGATCCACACCACGATCGGGAACGACATGTCGCAGGAGTCTGCCCTAGGCGGGGTCGCGGTCGCCAGACGTGGGCGCGTCCGGTCCAACCCCCTCGCCCGGCGCGGCGTCGCGGTCCTCGAGCTCGGTGGCCAGCCGCGCGAGCAGCTCGTCGACGTCGGACATCCGGTAGCCGCGGACCGCGAGCGGGAACCGCACGGTCCGCAGGTCCCGCGCCGCGAGGGGACGGTCCGGGGGCAGGTCGAGGTCCGGGCGGTCGTCGTACGCCGGTGCCATCGACCCGCCGCGGCCGGACGCGACGACGGCGACCCCGCCCATCGCGAGCACGATCAGGATGGCGAACAGCCACATCATTCGGGACGCTCCGGGGTCGGTGTCGGCCAGCGGTCCTCGCGTGCGGCGACCATGAGCGCCACCGCGTCGTCGACGTCGTCGGTCACGACCATCATGTCGAGGTCCGTGGCGTTGATCTTGCCCTCGGCCAGGACGGTGCCGCGCAGCCAGTCGAACATGCCCTGCCAGTAGGCCGTGCCGACCAGCACGATCGGGAACGACGTCACCTTCTGGGTCTGCACGAGCGTGAGCGCCTCGAAGAGCTCGTCGAGCGTGCCCAGGCCCCCGGGCAGCACGACGAAGCCCTGGGAGTACTTCACGAACATGGTCTTGCGGGCGAAGAAGTAGCGGAAGTTGATGCCCTTGTCGACCCACTGGTTGAGCCCCGACTCGAAGGGCAGCTCGATGCCGAGACCGACGCTGATCCCGCCCGCCTCGCACGCTCCCTTGTTGGCGGCCTCCATCGCGCCGGGGCCGCCGCCGGTGATCACGGCGAAGCCGGCCTCCGCGAGCTTGCGCCCGGCCTCCTCGGCCAGCGCGTAGTGCGGGTGGTCGGCGGGCGTACGGGCGGAGCCGAAGACGGCGATCGCCGGCCCGAGCTCGGCGAGCGAGCCGAACCCCTCGACGAACTCCGACTGGATGCGGAGAACGCGCCATGGATCGGTGTGGACCCAGTCGGTCGCGCCGCGCGAGTCGAGCAGTCGCTGGTCGGTCGTGCTCCCATCGTGGACCTGTCCGCGGCGCTCGATCTCGCGGCCCTTGACCCGGCGGCCGGTGTGGTCGCTCATGCCAGCTCCCCCGTCAGCCAGTCCTTGAGGATGCGTTCGCAGCGCTCGATGTGCTCGGCGGGCACGTGCTCGTCCTGCTTGTGCGCGAACATCGGGTCACCGGGGCCGAAGTTGACCGCCGGTACGCCGAGCGTGGTGAACTGCGCGACGTCGGTCCAGCCGAACTTCGGGTTTGCCTCGCCGCCGACCGCCTCGACGAACGCCTTGGCCGCGGGCCGGTCCAACCCGGGCATCGCACCGGCCGCCATGTCGGTCACCGTGACGTCGTAGCCCTCGAAGAAGTCCCGTACGAACGCCTCGGCATCACTCTCGCTGCGGTCGGGGGCGAAGCGGAAGTTGACCTCGACGACGCACTCGTCGGGGATCACGTTGCCGGCGACCCCGCCGCGGATCCCGGTCGCGTTGAGGCCCTCGTGGTAGGTCAGCCCGTCGATCTCCGGCTGGTGGGCGACGTAGTCGTTGAGGCGGGAGAGCACCGGTCCGGCGAGGTGGATGGCGTTCACGCCCTTCCAGCTGCGCGCACTGTGCGACCGCTCGCCGGTGGTGCGTACGTCGACCCGCATCGTGCCCTGGCAGCCGGCCTCGACGGAGGCGTTGCTGGGCTCCATGAGGATCGCGAAGTCGGCCTCGAGCAGCTCGGGGTCGCTCTCGGTGAGCTTGCGCAGGCCGTTGTGGACCGAGTCGACCTCCTCCGCCTCGTAGAAGACGAAGGTGAGGTCGCGGTTGGGCTCGGTGACGTCGGCGGCGAGCTTGAGCATCACCGCGTCGCCGCCCTTCATGTCGCAGCTGCCGAGTCCGTGGAGGATGCCGCCCTCGAGGCGCGCGGGCAGGTTGTCGTTGAGCGGGACCGTGTCGAGGTGGCCGGCGATGACGACGCGCTCGCCGCGGCCGAGCTCGGTGCGCGCGACGATCGTGTGGCCCCGCCGGGTGAGGGTCAGGTGCCCCAACGAGCCCAGCGCCGCCTCGACCGCGTCGGCGATCTCCTGCTCGTGGTGGGAGACCGACTCGATGTCGACGAGCTGCTGGGTGAGGGTGACGACGTCGGCGGTCAGATCGAGGCGAGGCATGGAATCAATACAACCAGCAGGCCGTGCGGTGCGTCGTAGGGTGAGGCGCGCGTCGGGCAGACCGGCGCGCAGGACACGGGGGAACGACATGACGCGAGTCGTCAGGCACGTCATCGTCATGGTCGCGACGGGGCTGGTGGGAGCGTCGCTCGTCGCGGCGCCCGCGACCGCCGCACCGACGTGGCGACCGGTCACCAACCTCTTCGCCGACCTGTCCGCGGCCGGCGGCTCGGCCTTCACCCCCGCCGTCGGCGTCGACGTCGCCGGCAACTCGACCGTCGTGTGGTCGCGTTGGAACGGCACCCAGTACGTCGTTCAGGCGTCCCACCGGCCGGTCGGCGGCACCTTCGGCGCACCGGTCGACCTCGCAGGGGGCCGGCAGGTCGTCGACCCGCAGGTCGTCGTCGACCCGGCGGGCAACGCGACGGCGATCTGGAGGCGCGTCGAGACCGACCGCAGCGTCGTCCAGACCGCCTCCCGACCCGCCGGCGGCACGTGGAGCACCCCGCTCGACCTCTCCACCGACACCTCCAGCGACCTCAGCCAGCGGCCCGACGTCCCGCGGCTCGCCGTCGACGGGGCCGGCACCGTGACCGCCACCTGGTCGCGCTTCGAGGCGGCCACGGGCCAGCCGTGGAAGCTCACCGTCCAGTCGGCCACGCGAGCGACGAACGGCACCTGGTCCGCACCGGTCGACCTGTCTCCCGCCGGCAGTCCCGCCCGGACGAGCGACGTCGCGGTCGACCGGGCCGGCAACGCCACCGCGATCTGGGTCTCCGGTGCGCTCGTCCAGG
Organism: uncultured Actinomycetota bacterium; assembly: GCA_963791365.1. GTDB lineage: Bacteria > Actinomycetota > Actinomycetes > Propionibacteriales > Nocardioidaceae > Nocardioides. Next base: position 43,930 of record CAWBSG010000012.1, read on the forward strand.
CCGCCACCCGCCCCGCCGGCGGGAGCTGGGGCACGCCGGCCGACCTCTCGACCATCGCCGGCAGCCGCGCCAACCCCCGCATCGTCGTCGACGCGGCCGGCACCACGACGGCGATCTGGGGCAGCTTCACCGGTACCTACGGCATCCAGACCGCCAGCCGCCCGCTCGGCGAGACGTGGGACGACGCCGTCAGCCTCTCGGGAGCGGGCACCTTCGACACACCGCACGTCGCCGTCGACCGCCGGGGTCACGTCACCGCGGTCTGGCAGCGCCACGACGGCTCCAGCTGGATCGTCACGTCCGCCACGCGCGCGGCCGACGGCACCTGGAGGGGCGACGACCTCTCGGCCACCGGCCGCGACGCGTGGGATCCCCAGGTCGCCGTCGACCCGGCCGGCAACGCGACGGCGGTCTGGTCCAGCGCCGAGAAGGACGGACGCGTCGTCCAGGCCTCGCGTCGCCGCGCGGGAGGGACCTGGTCGGACCCCGTGGACCTCACCGTCGGTGGCGACGCGTGGAACCCGCAGATCGGGGTCGACCCGGCCGGCAACGCCACGACGGCGTGGTCGCGCAACGACGGCACGAACTGGATCGTCCAGGCCCGCGGCCTCGACGCCGCCGGGCCGGTCGTCACCGAGATCACGGGGGCGACCTCCCGGATCTCGACGCGCGGCCGCGCCACCTACGCGGTCACGGCGCACGACGTGTGGTCACGGGTGGCCTCGGCCCGCTGGACCTTCCCCGACGGCACCACCGCGAGAGGCACGTCGGTCTCGTACGCCGGCAAGGCCGGTTCCAGGCCGGTCCGCGTCGTGCTCACCGACTCCGTCGGCAACGCCACCGCCTGCACCTACACGGGCACCTTCACCTGCCGGGCGACGACCCGGATCGCGCCGCTCATCGACCGGGCGCGGCTCAGCACGCGCACCATCCGTGCCGTCGGCTCGGACGCCCGCGTCGCGAAGAAGGCGAAGGCCACGATCGCCCTCAACACCGACGCCCGGGTGACCTTCACCTTCCGCAAGGCGGGCGGCAAGGGCAAGCCCGTCACGCTCGTGAAGAAGCTCGACGCCGGTCGCAACGTCGTCGCGATCCGCGCCCGCCTCGCCGCGCGCAAGGTGCTGGCGCCGGGTCGCTGGAAGGTCGTCATGACCGCGAAGAACAAGGTCGGCACCAGCCCGAAGGAGAGGTTCCGCCTCCGGGTGGTGCGCTGAGCCCGAGGGTCAGGCCTTCGCCACCTCGACGGAGACCTCGGCCGCGTCGGCGTACGACACGGACGTCGCGAGCGTCTCCGCGGCGATCAGTGCCTCGTGGGTCCGCGCCGCATCGAGGGTCTCGGCCGGGGCGGAGACGGTGAGCGCGATCCGGTCGGAGACGGCGAGGCCGGCGTCCTTGCGGGCCTGCTGCACGGCACGCACCAGGTCGCGCGCGGTGCCCTCGGCGGCCAGCTCGGGCGTCACCTCGGTGTCGAGGACGACGAAGCCGCCGCGCGGCAGCACGCCGACCGCGGTGCCGGTGTCGGTGGCGCCTGCCACCGTGTCGAGGGTGAACTCGCCGTCCTCCAGCCGCAGCCCTCCGGACGTCACGGTGCCGTCCTCGGCCACCGACCAGTCGCCCGTCTTGGAGCCCTTGATCGCGAGCTGTACGTCCTTGCCGAGCCTCGGCCCGGCGGCGCGCGCGTTGACGGTGAGCCGCTGCTCGACGCCGTACGACGCCGCCTCGGGCGTGTCGAGGTCGAGGAGCCGGACCTCCTTGAGGTTCAGCTCGTCGGCCACCAGGCGGTCGAAGCCGGCCAGGCCGGACGCGTCCGGCACGACGACGGTCAGCGACTGCAGGGGCAGGCGGTTGCGGAGGTTCGCGGCCTTGCGCAGCGCGGAGCCGGCCGAGCAGACGTCGCGCACGGCGTCCATCGCCGCGACGAGCGCCTCGTCGGCAGGCAGGTCGCCGGCGGACGGCCAGTCGGCGAGGTGCACCGAGCGCTCACCGGTGAGTCCGCGCCAGACCTCCTCGGTCGTGAGCGGCATCAGCGGCGCGGTGGCGCGGCAGACGACCTCGAGCACCGCGTAGAGGGTGTCGAAGGCGTCGGCGTCCTCGTCCCAGAAGCGCTCGCGCGAGCGCCGGATGTACCAGTTGGTGAGCACGTCGAGGAAGGCGCGCGTCGAGTCGCACGCCGCCGCCACCTCGTAGTTGTCGAGCTGGTCGGTCATCGCGGCGACGTAGTCGCGAAGCTTGGCCAGGATGTAGCGGTCCATCGGGTCGGTGCTGTCGGTGCGCCACCGCGCGTCGCGCCCGCTGCCGCCGCCCGCCGCGTTGGCGTACAGGCTGAAGAACGACCAGCTGTTCCACAGCGGGATCAGCACCTGCCGCACCGAGTCGCGGATGCCCTGCTCGGTGACGACGAGGTTGCCGCCGCGCAGGATCGGGCTCGACATGAGGAACCAGCGCATCGCGTCGGCGCCGTCGCGGTCGAAGACCTCGCGGACGTCGGGGTAGTTGCGCAGCGACTTCGACATCTTCTGGCCGTCGTTGCCCAGGACGATGCCGTGGCTCAGGCACGTCGAGAACGCCGGGCGGTCGAAGATCGCGCCGGCGAGGACGTGCATCGTGTAGAACCAGCCGCGGGTCTGGCCGATGTACTCGACGATGAAGTCGCCCGGGAAGTGGTTGTCGAACCAGTCCTTGTTCTCGAACGGGTAGTGCACCTGCGCGAAGCTCATCGAGCCGGAGTCGAACCACACGTCGAGGACGTCGGTGACGCGGCGCATGGTCGAGGTGCCGGTCGGGTCGTCGGGGTTCGGGCGCGTCAGGTCGTCGACGTACGGCCGGTGCAGGTCCGGGTTGCCGTCCTTGTCGAGCGGCAGGCGGCCGAAGTCGCGCTCGATCTCCTCGAACGAGCCGTAGACGTCGAGGCGCGGGTAGTGCTCGTCGTCGGACTTCCACACCGGCACCGGGCTGCCCCAGAAGCGGTTGCGGGTGATCGACCAGTCGCGGGCGTTCTCCAGCCACTTGCCGAACTGGCCGTCCTTGATGTGGTCGGGAACCCAACGGATGTCCTGGTTGAGGGCGATCAGCCGCTCCTTGACCTTGGTCACCTCGACGAACCACGACGAGACGCCCTTGTAGATCAGGGGCTGCCGGCAGCGCCAGCAGTGCGGGTACGAGTGGTCGTAGGTCTCACGGCGCAGCAGCACGGTGCCGGGCGTCACGGAGCCCGTCTCGCCGCTGCCGGCCGTCGCCGCCTTGAGGTGGTCGATCACGTGAAGGTTCGCGTCGAAGACGTTCATGCCCTCGTAGTCGACGACCGGGAACGTGAAGCGGCCGTCCTTGCCGACCGGCATGACGGCCTCGATGCCCTCGCGGTCGGTGACGACCTTGTCGTCCTCACCGAAGGCGCCGGCGGTGTGGACGAGGCCGGTGCCGTCCGTGGTCGTGACGAACTCGGCGGGCACGAGGCGGAAGGCGCGCTCGTGGCCGGCGTAGTAGGAGAACGGCGGCGCGTACTCGAGGCCGAGGAGGTCGGCGCCCTTCCCCCGCCAGGTGACCTGCGGGTCGCTCTGCCCGTCACGAGGGCCGAGCTCGCGGGCGTACGACGCGAGGCGGGCCTCGGCGATGAGGTAGCGCACGCGCTCGCCCCCTTCGGAGGGGACGTCGACGACGACGTAGTCGATGTCCTCGCCGACCATGACCGCGAGGTTGCTCGGCAGGGTCCAGGGCGTGGTCGTCCAGACGAGGACCTTCACCCCCGCGAAGTCGCCCTCGGTCGTGACGTCGTACCCGACCGTGACGGCCGGGTCCTGGCGCACCTGGTAGACGTCGTCGTCCATCCGCAGCTCGTGGTTGGACAACGGGGTCTCGTCCTGCCAGCAGTAGGGCAGCACCCGGAAGCCCTCGTAGACCAGGCCCTTGTCGTGGAGCTGCTTGAAGGCCCACATGACCGACTCCATGAAGTCGGGGTTCATGGTGCGGTAGTCGTTGTCGAAGTCGACCCAGCGCGCTTGGCGGGTGACGTAGTCGCGCCACTCGCCGGTGTACTTCAGCACCGACTGGCGGCACGCCTCGTTGAACTTCTCGATGCCCAGCTCGACGATCTCGTCGGTGGTCTTGATGCCGTTGAGGCGCATCGCCTCGAGCTCGGCGGGCAGCCCGTGGGTGTCCCAGCCGAAGCGGCGCTCGACCCTGCGTCCGCGCATCGTCTGGTAGCGCGGGATGAGGTCCTTGACGTAGCCGGTGAGCAGGTGGCCGTAGTGCGGCAGCCCGTTGGCGAACGGCGGGCCGTCGTAGAAGACGAACTCGTTGGATCCGTCGGCGCCCGCATCACGCTGCTCGACGCTCGCGCGGAAGGTGTCGTCGGCCTCCCAGTAGGCCAGCACGGCTTCCTCGATCGCGGGGAAGCGGGGGTTGCTGGCGACGCTGGTCGCGGCGGTGTGGCTGACCTTCGGGTAGGACATGGCTCTCTCTCGCTGGTTGAGGAAGGACGCAGTCCTGTCTCGAAACCTGCAAGGACGACCGCCCCCGACGGGAGCTGCCGCGGTACCACCTCGCTTGGGACCGGAGTCCCCACTCAAATGCGGCTGTGTCGGGCCGTACCCGTCGGGTTCTACCGGGGCCACGGCCGGATCGCCGCACCTGTTCTTCCCGAGGCTCGCCGCTGATGACGGCTCAGACGCCTGCGGCGATCGTACGGCCCGGGCTCGCGTGGCCGCCAATCGGTTCTGGCTCCCGTGGTCCGCCCGCCCCGCGCGGTAGTCCAGTGGCAGTTGGCTGCCCGCCCGAGGTAGTCCAGTGACAGATGGTCGTCGATCGACCTCCCGGGCAGCCATCCGTCACTGGACTACCTCGGACGATGGAGCGGAGGGCGCGACAGCCCCGCCCCGACGTACGACTTCAGGCGACGCGGCGGTAGCGGAGATATCGCTCGCGCTGCCAGTCGGCCAGGGCCCGTCGCTGGGCGACGGTCTCGGTCGGCGTCCACCACGCCGGTGGCTCGATGGTCCATTGCCGAACGCCGCCACGCGCACGGGCGCGGCGGGTCGCGGCCACGAGCCTGCGAGTGAAGCCGTCGAGGTCGTGCCAGTCCGTCGCGAACATGGCCACCGGTTCGAGTCCGAGGTCCCGGAACTCAGCGTCCTGCCGGTTGTCCTTCGACGCTCCGACGAGGCTGAGGTGGGAGTCACCGTGGTAGAGGCCGACCAGACCTGTCGCCGGGTCGATGAGGTCCGGCGTGCCGACATGGCGACCGTCCAGCGTGAAGACCGGGACGTTGCACCGCGGCCGCGGCAGCCCGGCCAGGCGTGTCCACACGCCTCGCATGCCGGTCTCGCGGGGCGACCACGAGTTCTCGTCGGCCTCAGCGATGGCGTCGCGAGCCTGCTGGATCCCGGTGACGGGTCCGAGCTGACGGACGTACGCCGCCACCTCCGCCAGCGACACCAGGTCGGAGTAGCAGGCCATGTCGAGCGCCTCGACCGCGGCGCCCAGGCCGGTGGCGTACCTCATCTCGAAGGTCACCGAGCGCACGCGAGTGGTCAGGCTCAGTCCGTCCACCACGGTGATGTCGCCAGGGTTGAGGAACTCCTGGCTGATGCTGGCACCAACCTGACCGATCACGTGTCGGCGGACCACCAGCGTTGCGGGACGCGCGTCCCTCCCGCTGCGGGTGCCGTCGAACCACGCGGCTCCCTCCCACGACAGCGCCGCCCACCCCGTCACCGCCCCGTCGTCCCGCAGCACGACCGCCGCCTCGATGGTGCGCTGCTGCGGACTCGCTACGACGCCCGCCGGGACGTAGAAGCCGTAGCCCGTCCTACGCCAGTGCGGACCGCGCGCCTCTCCGCGGGTCGGCCCCGCGACACCCTCGGGGTCGACGCGCACGGGGGCGACCAGACCCGGCCGTCGCTCGTGGAAGGGCGGTGGGACGAACACGCGTCGAGCGTCCCCCGGCGCCAGCATGTCGAACCCGTGATCCACAGGGCAGTTGGGCACCGGCCCGGCGGGGTAGTCCAGTGCGGGATGGCTGCGAACGAGCGCCGCGAACAGCCAACTCTCACTGGACTACCCCGGGCGAACGACCACTTCTCACTGGACTACCAGGCGAGGAGCCGGCCGCGTCGCGCTTACCGGCGTGTGTCAGGGAACGAGACCGGATGACGTCAAAGAAACTTGACATCGGCCGAACCGTGCGGCACCCTCATGTCAAAGAACTCATACATCGCACAGGGGGCACCGCATGACCGAGATCCGCACCAACTGGCTCGTCGCAGGAGCAGTGGGCGTCGTGCTGGCTGCCCTCACCGGCACCGTCGCGGCCTTCGCCCAGACCGGCGGCGCCGACACCCTCCGCCTGGTGACCTTCGGGGTGATGTCGCTGCCGTGCTGGCTCGGGCTGGTCTCGCTCCTGCTCTCGAAGGACGAGCGGCCCGAGCACCACGAGGACTCGGTCGAGATGCAGTGGATCACGCAGGCCACGAGTGGCGCGTTCCTCGACCTGCTGTTCGCACTGGGCATCGCGACCACGGCCACCTCGCTCCTCGGCACCGACGCCGTCCCAACGGTGGCCTTCCTGGTGATCGCCATGGCTGACGCGGCCGCTCGCTACGCGATCCTCCAGCGCCGGGAAGGCTGATGGACAACCGGCTCAAGGCGCTCCGTGAGCAGTCGCACCTGTCCCAGGCCGAGTGCGCGGACGCGCTCGGGGTCTCTCGCCAGACCGTCATCTCGATCGAGAAGGGGCACTTCGACCCCAGGCTCTCGCTCGCCTTCCGCATCGCGGCGCTCTTCGAGGTCCCCGTCGACCAGGTGTTCGTCCCGGACCCGTAGTCACCAATCCGTTTGCACGACCTCGGATCGACCGGTTTAGTTGCGCCATGAGCTTCGACGGCATGTGGCTGCCTCACGACCAGGACCCGCGGATGCAGAGCGGGCCGACCCGCGGCGAGCGGGAGTGCCTGATCGGCTACCTCGAGCACTACCGCGGCACCCTGGCCCTCAAGTGCGACGGACTGGGCGCGGAGCAGCTGGCGACGAAGGCGGTGCCGCCGTCCGCCATCTCGCTGCTCGGGCTCGTCCGGCACATGGCGAGGGTGGAGCAGCACTGGTTCCGCCGGGTGATCGAGGCGCACATGGAGCTCCCCCGCCTCTTCCAGGACGACGACGCGGGCTTCGACTTCTCCGCCGCCGACGAGGCACTGGTGCGCGAGTCGCACTCGCTGTGGCAGGGCGAGATCGCCCACGCACGCGAGGTGCTCGGGCGCACCGACCTCGACCTGGTGGTCGACGTGCACGGCGAGCCCACCGAGGTGCGCGACATCATCGTGCACATGATCGAGGAGTACGCCCGCCACTGCGGGCACGCCGACCTCGTGAGGGAGTGCATCGACGGCCGCACCGGCCAGTGAGGCCGGTGGTGGGCGCACCTCCGTAGGCTGGGCAGGTGACTGCTGCCTCCGGCTACGGCCTCCTCACCCTGTCGAACGACACCGTCCTCGACGCCTGGTTCCCCTCCCCCGTGCTCGGCGCGACCGAGGGCGACGCACCTGCGGTGCTGACCGCGCTCGAGGGTGAGGACGACATCCGCGGCGTACGACGCGAGGTGCGGCTGGTCGAGATCGCCGACCTCGATGAGGCGCCGGCCTCCACCGAGGACGTCTGGCTGCGGCTCCACCTGCTCTCGACCCGTCTCGTGAGGCCGCACGGCCAGTCGCTCGACGGGATCTTCGGCCTGCTGGCCAACGTCGTGTGGACCTCCGCCGGCCCGTGCGCGGTCGAGGGCTTCGAGGCCACCCGGGCCCGGCTGCGCGCCGCCGGCCAGCACGTGACCGTCTTCGGTGTCGACAAGTTCCCGCGCCTGGTCGACTACGTCCTCCCCGCCGGGGTCCGCATCGCCGACGCCGACCGGGTGCGCCTCGGCGCCCACCTGGCGGAGGGCACCACGGTGATGCACGAGGGCTTCGTGAACTTCAACGCCGGCACACTGGGCGAGTCGATGGTCGAGGGCCGGGTGTCGGCGGGCGTCGTCGTCGGCGCCGGCTCCGACATCGGCGGCGGAGCGTCGGTCATGGGCACGCTGTCCGGGGGCGGCAAGGAAGTCATCTCCGTGGGCGAGCGCTGCCTGGTCGGCGCCAACGCCGGGATCGGGATCTCCCTCGGCGACGACTGCGTCGTCGAGGCCGGCTGCTACGTCACCGCCGGCACCAAGGTCACCGTCACCGACCTCGACGGTGAGCCCCGGGTCGTCAAGGCGGCGACCCTCTCGGGAGTCGACAACATCCTGTTCCGCCGCAACTCGGTCAGCGGCACCATCGAGGCAGTTCCGTGGAAGGGTGAGTCGGACGGCGCCGGCGTCGCCCTCAACGCGGCGCTGCACGCCAACTAGCGACGGCCGGGTCCGGCCATGCCGTCGTTGCGGACGGTCACCATCGGGGCGGTGGTGGCCCTGGGTGCCGTCGCCACGACCCTCGTGCTGGTCGACCGCGGCGCCGTGCCATCGATCCTCGACACCAGCGGGTGCACGGCCGAGGTCGACGGCCACGCCGTCGAGGTCGACCTCGAGCAGGCCGAGAACGCCGCGCTGATCGCCGCCGTCTCGGTCGAGCGCGGGATGCCGGCGCGCGCGGCGAGCATCGCGCTCGCCACGGCCTTCCAGGAGTCCAAGCTCTACAACATCGACTACGGCGACCGTGACTCCGTGGGCCTGTTCCAGCAGCGGACCTCCCAGGGCTGGGGCACGCTCGCCCAGCTGATGGACCCCGTCTACGCGGCCAACGCCTTCTATGACGCGCTGGAGAAGGTCGACGGCTATCGCGAGATGGAGATCACCGAGGCGGCGCAGGCCGTGCAGCGCTCGGCCTACCCGGATGCGTACGCCGACCACGAGGCCGACGGCCGTGCCCTCGCCTCGGCCCTCACCGGCAACTCACCGCGCACGATGTGGTGCGACGTCCCGGGCGACGCCGACGAGGCGTCCGACGACCTCGACCGGTCCGGCCTGGTGGCACGCGCCGCCGCGGTGCGCGCGGACGTGGAGGCCCGGTTCGGCTCGTTGTCGCTCGGCGGCTTCGAACCGCGCGGCGTCTCGAGCGGCCACATGGAGGGCTCGACGCACTACGAGGGCCGCGCCATCGACATCTTCTACCGCCCGGTCAACGCCGACAACACGCAGCGCGGGTGGGCGATGGCGACCTACCTCGTGGCCAACGCCGACCGCCTCGACATCAAGACGCTGATCTTCGACGACCGCATCTGGCACGCCGGATCGCGCTCGGGTGACGGCTGGACCGACTACCGCGTGCCGTCGTCCTCACGCGGCGACCAGGACATCCTCGAGCACCGCGACCACGTGCACGTCGACGTCTTCGACTGACGCCGACGTGCACGCAGCGGTCATCGTCCTCGTGAGGTGAAGACCTCCTGCTCCATGAGCGGGCGCACGTTCTTCGTCATGGCGCCGCGGCTGACGTAGCCACGGAGGGCGTCGCCGGTCAGCGCGTTGCCGAGGGCAGCGACGACCATGCCCTGGTCGAGGGCGAGGTACTTCCGCGACACGGTGCCCGACCGGACGGCGACGGCGTCGTAGAAGCCGCCGGGGCCGTAGGCGTCGAAGTTCTCCCGCAGCTTCGCGAGGTTCGCCAGCGCCTGGTCGGGGGCGTAGCGCAGGGCGAGGAACGATGCGTGCGGGGTGACCACACCGTCGCCGTACGCCGTCGGGGCGGGGGTGCCGGCCCGGTCCGGACAGCCCTCGTAGGCCTGCTCCCACGACGTCCGCTCCTGGTCGGAGGTGTAGCCGGGGCCGTCGATGCCGAGCTGGTCAACGCCGTACTCGCGGTAGCCGCCGGCCGGGTCGTTGGAGGGTGAGAAGCCCCAGTAGCCGTAGCCCGCCTCGTCCATGCCGTGCTCGATCTGGGCCTGGACGTAGAGCGGGTGGTTGACGCCCCACGAGCGGGCACCCCAGCGCTCCTCCGGCACGAACAGCGGCACCATCAGCGCCTCGAACATGCTGCCGCCCCACGTCGGGACCAGCCGGCTGCCGCGGTAGGGCAGCGTGCCCTCGAAGACGTCGACGCCCTCGTAGGTGTGCCACTCGCCGGTCGCCTTGGTCTCGGTCCACGACCAGTCGCAGGTCGGCGGGAAGGTGCGCAGCGTCCCGAAGTAGTGCCTGCCCGGGATCTGGCCGGCCGCGATGCCGAGGTAGGAGGCGATGCGCGGCTCGGTGTTGAACGCGCCGTAGTGGTGGCAGGTGAAGTAGACGTCCTCGTCACCGCGGTAGTTGTCCGCGACGGAGCAGCCGGAGGGCGGGTCGACCCAGAAGCCGCCGCGGATCTGACCACCGACGGGGGCGCTGCTGCCAGGCTCCTTCCGGACCCCCTCGGCCGGGTTGTAGTAGTAGCCGAAGTCCATCCTCTTGCGGATCACGGAGGCCTGGCGGCGCAGCGCGGGGATCGCCCGCTCGGTCAGGAGCAGGCCGGTCGCCAGCCAGCCGTTGTCGACGCTGGAGGCGAACTGCTCGATCGGGCCTCCGCCCGGGAACACCTCCAGCGTGTCGCCGGTGGCCGGGTCGTACCAGTTGTAGAACATGCCGGACGGCTCGTGCTTCTCCATCCCGGCGACGGTCTCGATCGTCGTACGCGCTCGCTCGCGGGCCTCGCGCCGCGAGATCAGCCCGGTGTCGCGGGCCGCGACGGTGCTCCAGAGGTAGGCGCCGATGTTGGTGGGCGAGGTGTAGCCGCTGCGCGACGCCGCGTCGAGGTCTCCCCCGATGTTGTCGGCCGGGAGCCCGGTGGACTCGTCGGTCATCGCCGCCATCGAGTCCCAGCTGTCGGAGAGGTACTCCTCCAGGACGGCGCGGTCGCCGGACGGGGCGCGGTCACCTGCGGCGGCCGGCGTGGACGGCTGGACGGCCAGTGCGGCGGCGGCCAGGGCTGCTGTCGCGACGAGCGCGACGGGTGGACGGAACTTCATGGGTGGTGCCTCCTTGCCCGAGACGGGGCGTCGGTTACTTGATGCCGGTCATGGCGATGCCCTGCATGATGTGGCGCTGCAGGACCAGGAAGATCGCGAGCACGGGGAGCACGACGACGACGGAGCCGGCGAGCAGGAGCCCGTACTGCGTGGCGTTCTGGCCGACCGCGTAGAGCGCGAGCGCGACGGGCAGCGTGTACTTGTCCTCGGTCTGCGCGACGACGAGCGGCCAGAGGAAGTTGTTCCACGACGTGAGGAACGTCAGGATCCCGAGGGTCGCCAGGGCCGGACCGCAGAGCGGCAGGATCACCGAGAAGAAGATCCGCAGCTCGCCGGCACCGTCGATGCGGGCCGCCTGGATGAGCTCGTCGGGGAGCGCCTGGATGAACTGCCGCATCAAGAAGACGCCGAACGGTCCGGCCAGGAACGGCAGGATCATCCCGACCAGGGTGTTGGACAGGCCGATCTTCGTGGTCAGCACGAACAGCGGCACGAACGTCACGACGCCGGGGATCATCAGCGTGCCGAGCACGATCGCGAACAACGCCCGCTTGCCGGGGAAGTCCAGCTTGGCGAGGGCGTAGCCCAGCATCGAGCAGAACACCATGTTGCCGGCGGTGACGGCCAGCGCCACGATCGCGGAGTTCATGAAGTACGTCGGGAAGTCGAGCTTGGTGAAGAGGGTGTCGTAGTTGTCGAGGGTGATCTGCTCGGGCCACCAGGTCGGCGGCACGGCGCGGACCTCGGCCTCGGGCTTGAGGCTCGAGAGCAACATCCAGACGAACGGGATGACCACCACGAACAGGCCGAGGAACAGCACGGCGTAGAGCCAGGACGGCGTACGTGTCCACGCCCCTCCCTCTCGGGAGCTCGGAGCCCTGGGCGCGACGGGCTTGTCGACGATGGTGCTCATTTCTTCGCCTCCCTCTCGCCCAGCCAGCGGAACTGCACCCACGTCAGGAGCACGACGGCGAGGAACAGCAGGTAGCTGGCCGCCGCCGCGTAGCCGTAGTTGCCGAAGCCGAACTGGTCGAAGGTGAAGTAGGTGGCCGAACGGGTCGAGTCGAGGGGACCGCCCTTGGTCATCACGAACGCCTCCTCGAAGAACTGGATGTAGCCGAGGCCGGTGATGACCGCGCCGAACAGCAGCGTCGGTCGCAGCATCGGCAGCGTCACGTGGCGGAAGCGCGACCAGCCGCTGGCGCCGTCGACCTCTGCCGCCTCGTTGACCTCCTGCGGGATGGTCTGGAGACCGGCCAGGAAGATGACCATCAGGGTGCCGAAGTTGCGCCACACGGCCATCAGGACCAGCGACGGCAGGGCGAGCGTGGTGCTGTCGAGCCAGCCGGGACCGTCGATGCCGACCCAGCCGAGGATCGTGTTGAAGAGGCCGCCGTTGTCGCGGTAGAGGAACTTCCACACCACCGACACCGCGACGATGCTCGTCACGACGGGCAGGTAGTAGCCGACGCGGAGGAACCCGCGGAACCGCTCGACGCGGTTGATGCCGACGGCGACCAGCAGGGCGACCGCCATGGTCAGCGGGACGCCGAGCAGCAGGTAGAGCAGGGTGTTGAGGGTGACCTTGCGGAACAGCGGGTCCTGGACCAGCTGGACGTAGTTGTCCAGCCCGACCGGGTTGACCGCGAACGGGTCACGGATGTCGGTGCGCCGCATGTCGGTGAAGCTCATCCCGAGGCTCGCGAGCACGGGCCCGAGGCTGAACACCACGAACAGCAGCACGAACGGCAGGGCGAGCGCCCATGCGGCGACAGCCTGCTGCCGCCGCATGGGGTCGACGTGCCGGGTGGCGGCACTCATCTCACAGACCGGTGCCGATCTGCGCAGCCTGGCGCTGCATCTCGGCGACGGCGTCCTCGACCGAGGTGTCGCCCTTCGTGGCCTTCTCGACCTCGCCGTCGATCACGGTGGCGACCTCCTCCCACGTCGGCACTGCCGGCGGAGCAAGGGTGTTGTCGAGCTGCTCACCGAAGATGCTCAGCTGCGGGTCCTCGGCGAGCTCGCCGCTGTCCCAGGCCTCCGACACGGCGGGCAGGTCGCCCATCTCGTCGTAGAAGCCCTGCTGGGTCTCGGGGTCGGAGAGCCACTGGACGAACTTCCAGGAGCTCTCCTTGTTGTCGGAGTCGGAGAACACGGCGAGGTCGCCGCCGCCGACGAACGAGGTGCCGCCGGGACCGTCGACGCCCGGCAGGACCGCGACGGCGTACTCGTCCTCGTCCACACCCTGCTCCTCGACCAGGCCGGTGTGCCACGGGCCGGAGATGAAGGAGCCGTAGGTGCCGTCGGCGAAGCCGCTCTCGAGCTCACCCGCGTCGAGCAGGCGGGTGGGCGAGATGCCCTCGTCGAAGTAGGACTTGTAGTACTCCAGCGCCTCGACCATCTCGGGGCTGTCGAGGGTGTACTCGGTGCCGTCGTCGTTGGTCACGCCGACGCCGTTGGACCAGGCGAAGGGGAGCATCGTCTGCCACGAGCCGGTGCCGCCGGCGGGGAGCTGGATGCCGTACTCGGCGCCGCCCTTGGTCTGGAGGTCCTGGGTGAACTTCTTGAGGTCGTCCCACGACGTGGGGGCCTCGTCCCAGCCGGCCTTCTGGGCCAGGTCCTTGCGGTAGTAGAGGACGCGGGTCTCGACGTACCACGGCACGCCGTAGGAGGTGCCGCCCACCTCGGTGCTTCCCCAGGCGCCGTCGAAGAAGGCCTCGGAGTCGACGAGGTCCTCGGGGAGGGGCTCGAGGCCGCCGGACTCGGCGAACTCGCCCATCCACGTCGTGCCCACCAGCGTCACGTCGGGGGTCTCGCCGGCGGCAATCGCGTTGGCGATCTTCTCGTGGGCGCTCTCCCACGGGACGGCGGTCACGTCGATCGTGGCGTCGGGGTTCTCCTTGGTGAAGGCCTCGGCGAAGTCGCCGAGCACCTCGCCCTCGGTGCCCATGGCCCAGACCTCGATGGTGCCGGTGGCCGGGCCGTCCTCGACGGCCTCGCCCTGCTCGACGGGGGCATCGCTTCCGGAGTCGCGGCCGCAAGCCACGAGCGCCAAGGAGGCGAGCCCGAGGATCGCGCCGGCACGTGCGGTGCGTCGGATGGTGGTCATGTCACTGCCTTTCGCGGGGGGAACTGCTGGATCGGACGATGAGCTCAGTGGGGAGGACCTCGTTGCGCGGCTCGGCCCGGCGACCGGCGATCAGGTCGTCGAGGAAACGGGCGGCGGTGGCCCCGAGGTCGTGGAGGGGCTGACGGACCGTGGTCAGCTCGGCGTAGCGGGCGGCCATGATGTCGTCCCAGCCGGTGACGAGGACGTCCCGCGGGACGACGAGGTCGCGCTCGCGCAGCGCGGTCATCAGGCCCAGGGCCAGCTCGTCGTTGGCGCACGCGATCGCGTCGGGGAGGGCGCCCGGCTGCTGGCAGAGGTGCTCCGCGGCGACGGCACCGCCCTGCTCGTCCATGGTCTCGACGCGGAGCTCGCTCACCTCGAGGCCGGCCGCGGCGGCGCCGGCGCGCAGGCCGGCGAGGCGCTCGGTGACGTCGGGCGAGCGGTCCGGGTTGCCGAGGAAGACGACCGACCGCGCGCCGGACGCGGCCAGGTGGGTCGCGAGGGCGTGGGCGGTGCGGCGGTTCTCGGCGGAGACCGCGTCGACGCCGGGGACGGCGGGGCGGGCGACGGTCACGAGGGGCACGCCGCGCTCGGCGAGCTCCAGCAACACCTCGTCGGAGACCGTGTGGCCCAGCACGACGAGGCCGTCGCAGCGGCCGGCGAGGCGCGTGATCATCTCCCGCGCGGCCGGGCGTCCGTGGGTGGCGAGGATCAGCACGGCGCGGCCGAGCTCGGACGCGACGTCCTCGTAGCCCACGACGACCTCGCCGTAGTAGGGGCCCGAGAGGTCGGGGAAGACGATGCCGTTGGCGCCGTGGCGGCGCTCGGCGAGCTGGCGGCCCAGCTGGGAGGGCGTGTAGTCGAGCTCCTCGGCCGCGGCACGGACCCGCCGGAGCGTGTCCACACTGACGATCGAGGGCTCGCGCATCGCGCGGGAGACGGTGGCGATGGAGACGCCGGCGCTCCTGGCCACGTCGCGGATGGTCGACGCCATGTGTGCCACCTCCTCGGGTCTGAAACCGGTTACAGAAACCGGTTACACCGTGACGGTGGTCACCCCGATGTGTCAACCCCTCCGGCTCCGCCCGGGCGTGTCGCCGGTGCGGTCAGCGGTCCGCGGAGAGGCGTGCCACGGCGGCGTCGACGCGCTCGTCGGTGGCGGTGAACGCGACCCGCACGTGCCGGCCGCCGGCCCGTCCGTAGAAGTCGCCCGGAGCCACGAGGATGCCCTGCTCGGCCAGGTCGGCGACCGTGGTCCAGCAGTCCTCGTCGCGCGTCGCCCACAGGTAGAGCGAGGCCTCGGAGTGGTCGATCCGGAAGCCGGCGGACCCCAGTGCCTGCATGAGCTTCGTGCGGCGGGCGGCGTACGTCGCGTGCTGGACCGCGACGTGCTCGTCGTCCTCCAGGGCGGCGATCATGGCGCGCTGCTGGGGGCCGGGCATCTGGAGGCCGAGGTTCTTGCGGACGGCGAGCAGCTCGCCGACCAGGGTCGGGTCGCCGGCGACGAAGGCGCAGCGGTAGCCCGCGAGGTTGGACCGCTTCGACAGCGAGTGGACGGCGAGGATGCCGTCGTGCGAGCCGCCGCTGATCCGCGGATCGAGGATCGAGAGCGGGCTCTCCCCCTCCCACGCGCACTCGATGTAGCACTCGTCGGAGACCAGGACCGTGCCGCGCTCGCGGCACCACTCCACGACCTTGCGCAGGTGGTCGAGCGGCAGCACGCGTCCGCTCGGGTTGGCCGGGCTGTTGAGCCACAGCAACCTCGGTGTGCGCGGACCGAACGCGGTCAGCGAGTCGGCGGCCAGGCTGTCGGCACCGGCGAGCGCCGCACCGACCTCGTACGTCGGGTAGGCGAGCGCCGGGTAGCCGACGAGGTCACCGGGTCCGATGCCGAGGTGCAGCGCCATCGAGCCGATGAGCTCCTTGGAGCCGATGACCGGCAGCACGCCGTCGAGGCCGAGGCCGGTGACGCCGTGCCGGCGGGCCAGCCAGTCGATCGCCGCCCGGCGCGTCGCCTCGAGCCCGATCGTCGTCGGGTAGCCCGGGGCGTCGGCGGCGTCGCGCAGCGCCCGCTGCACCACCTCGGGTGTGGGGTCGACGGGCGTGCCGACGGAGAGGTCGACGACGCCGTCGGGGTGCGATCGGGCCGTCGCGGCGTGGCCGGTGAGCTTGTCCCAGGGGAAGTCCGGGAGGCGAAGCGAGACGTTCCGGTGGTCTCGTGACGGTCGCGGCGCGACCCCCTCGACCAACGGAGGATCGGTCACTCGTCGTGCTCCTGCGGGGGCAGCGCGGCGACGAGCTCGTGGTCGGCGTCGATGACACCCATCTTCGCGGCACCGCCGGGCGAGCCGAGGTCGTCGAAGAAGTGGACGTTGGCGTCGTAGTAGCCCTTCCACTCCTCCGGGGTGTCGTCCTCGTAGAAGATCGCCTCGACCGGGCAGACCGGCTCGCAGGCACCGCAGTCGACGCACTCGTCGGGGTGGATGTAGAGCATCCGCTTGCCCTCGTAGATGCAGTCGACGGGGCACTCGTCGACGCACGCGCGGTCCTTGAGGTCGACGCACGGCTGGGCGATGACGTAGGTCACCAGGTCCTCCTGAGCACGGATGGGGGTTCGACGTCGATCACTCTAGTATCCGGGGCGTGTCCGACACGTCAGAACCCCAGCCCGTGGGCGGGCACTCGCTCGGACCCCACGTCGTGGGCCAGCGGATCGTGGTGCGCCACCGGCTGCCGGACGGGTCGGCCACCGACGTCCTCGGCGTGTGCACGGCGTGGGACGAGGCCTCGTTGACCGTCGACCGGGACGGGCACGGCCAGGTCGTGATCGCCCGCACCGACGTCGTCACCGGGAAGCCGGTGCCGCCGCGCGCCTCCGTCCGGGCCCGCGTCGGCGCGCAGGAGGTCGAGGAGCACATCGGCGCGCTGTGGTCGACCGTCGCCACCGAGCCGCTCGGCGACTGGCTGCTGCGCGCATCTCCCCCGCACGGCGGGCGGCTGCGTCGCCGTGGCAACTCGGCGCTCGCCATGCGGGAGCCCGGCATCGGCTGGGCCGACGCGGCCTTCGGCGTACGCCGGTTCTACGCCGCGCTGGAGCAGCCGCCGATGCTGCAGGTCGAGCGCGGGTCGCAGGTCGAGACGACCCTGGCTCCGCTGGGCTTCGGACCGCTCGGCGACGGCGATGCCCACGCCCAGCTCGCGTCCGTCGCACGGGCGCTGCGCTCGGTACGCGCCGTCGCCCCCGACGTCCCCGCGTCCCTCGTCGAGTCGCCCCGCGACGCCACCGTGTCGCTGGCGGACGGTGCGGCCTCGGGTCGCGGCGTGCTGTCCGGCGACTGGCTGCTCATCGAGTCCGTCACGGTCGACCCCGGCCAGCGACGTCGCGGCCTGGCCTCGGCGGTCCTCGCGGAGCTGCTCGACTGGGGCGCCTCGCTCGGCGCCACCACCGCGCTGCTCCACGTCGAGGTCGTCAATGCCGGCGCCATCGCGCTCTACGAGCGGCACGGCTTCGTCACCCACCACACCAATCGCTACCTCGTCGCCCGCTAATCGAGTTGTCCGGCAGGCACGCCCGGCCACATGATGGTCGCGACGACCTCGAGGACTGACACCCCTCCTGCACGCCAGCAGAGCGGCGGCCGTCCGCGCGTCCGGCGTACACCGACGAGAGGCTGGCACCTGCCAGCGAAGGTGTGGTGGCACCGCGTCTCGCCCCCGCCCACACCTCCTGGCGACAGCCATCTGGAGGTACCCGTGCAACCACCCACCCCATCCGAGCCTGGTTTCGAGACGGTCGCCGCGCGACCTCCTCAACCGACGGCCCGCACCCTTGCCGCCGACCTGTCCACGTCGACGCCCGGCAGCGAGGTGACGCTCGAGGGCTGGGTGCACCGCCGCCGCGAGCTGGCGCGGGTCACGTTCCTCGTGCTGCGCGACCGCAGTGGGCTGGCCCAGGTGGTGCTGCCGGCCGGTACGCCGGTCCCGCGCGAGGAGACCACGGTGCGCGTCACCGGCACCGCGACGGCCAACGCCCAGGCACCCGGTGGCGTCGAGCTCGTCGAGGCCGTCGTCGAGCTGCTGACCGAGCCGGCCGCGACCCCGCCGGTCGAGCTGTGGCGCCCGTCGCTCGGCGCGTCGCTGCCCACCCTGCTCGACCATGCGCCGGTGCTCTGGCGCCACCCGGCCCAGCGGGCGCGGTGGGAGGTCGCGGCGGCGTCGCTGCGCGGCTTCCGGACGACACTCGACGGCCTCGGCTTCACCGAGGTCACCACGCCCAAGATCGTCGGCACGGCGACCGAGTCCGGCTCGTCGGTCTTCGAGGTCGACTGGTTCGGCGAGACGGCGTACCTCGCCCAGAGCCCGCAGTTCTACAAGCAGCAGCTCGTCGGCGTCTTCGAGCGGGTCTACGAGGTCGGGCCGGTGTTCCGCGCCGAGCCGCACGACACCGTCCGCCACCTCGCCGAGTACCGCTCGCTCGACGTCGAGCTGGGCTTCGTGCGCGACCACCGCGACGTACTCGCCGTGCTGCGCGAGGTGCTGGCCGGCATGGTCGCGGCCATCGCGGGCGAGGAGTCGGCGGTCGAGCGCGCGGGCGCCCGGCTGCCGGTGGTGCCCGACGAGGTCCCGGTCATCCACTTCGCCGACGCGCTCGCGCTGGTGGGGGCACCGGCCGACGAGCCCGACCTCGCACCCGAGCACGAGCGGGTCCTCGGCGAGTGGGCACTGGCCGAGCACGGCAGCGACTTCGTCGCGGTCGAGGGCTACCCGATGGCGAAGCGGCCGTTCTACACCCACCCTCAGCCCGGGGACGAGCGCTGGTCGAACAGCTTCGACCTGCTCTTCCGCGGCCTCGAGCTGGTGACGGGCGGCCAGCGGCTGCACCGGCCGTCCGACTACGAGCAGGCCATCCGGGCGCGCGGCGAGGACCCGGCGACGTACGACTCCTATCTCCAGGCGTTCCGCCACGGCATGCCGCCGCACGGCGGCTTCGCGATCGGGCTGGAGCGCTGGGTGGCGCGGCTGGTGGGGGCGGCCAACGTCCGCGAGGTCACGCTGTTCCCGCGCGACCTGCACCGGCTCACGCCGTAGCGCCGGGTCTCGTGACGGTCGCCAGGGCGACCTCCTCGACCAACGGTCGAGCTACTCGTCGACGGCGTCGGGGTTGGTGCAGATCACCGTGTCGCTCGGGGTGTAGGTGGTGTGGAACACCTCGTCGTCCCGGGTCTCCGTGTTGCCGTTGACGGGCGTGAAGTAGCGGACCACGTCGATGTCGAAGCCGCCGTAGCCCTCGTTGGCGTGGCACTTCAGGTCGTCGATGCGGCGCGTCTTGGGCTTGGTGAGGTTGTAGCGGTCGCCGACCGTGGTGGTGATGTCCCAGTACTTCGTGGAGTACATGCTGACCGTGGCCGCCCCCGACGAGGAAGGCGTCGACGGCGTCACGTTGGCCTGGATGAGGATCCCGTAGGGGGTGTCGTTGGTGAACCGCAGGTCGACCGCCCCCCAGGCCACCGTCGCCTCGCGTCCGATCGGGTAGCGATCGATGTAGAACGAGTGGGGCTTGTGCTCGACGTCCTCGAGCCCGGCGAAGAACATCGCGTTGAACGTGGTCGTCGCGATCTGCGAGACGCCGCCGCCGAGGTCCTGGACCAGGATCCCGTCGCTGATGATGAAGCCCTTGGTGAAGCCGTTGGCCACGGTGCGCTCCCCGACGGTGTCGTTGAGCGAGAACGTCTCGCCCGGCTCGAGCACGGTGCCGTTGATGAGCTCTGCCGCACGGCCGAGGTTGACGTTGCGGTACTCGGCGTAGGGGAAGTACGTCGTGAAGGTGGACACCCGCTCGCGGATCTTGAGGGCCCGGGCGTCCTTGGTGGTGAAGTCGGGCTTGGCGACCCGGGCGGTCAGCGCGATCGTGCGTTCGCCCTGGGGCTGCGCGACCGCGTCGAGGAAGCCGGCCTCGAGCTCGGCGGGGTCGAACGTGACGCCCGGCTTCGCGGGCACGACCTGCGGGGTTCCGTTGACCAGCGTGACGGTGGCGTCGACCGGTGCACCGCTGGTCACCCGGGACCCGACGACCTCGGCGAGCTTCGCCGCGTCCAGCGTCGGCACCAGCTCGCCGTCGGTGGCCACCAGGCTGAGTGCGGCGGTGTAGTCGGCCGGGAACACCTTGACGTCGGAGCCCTCGAAGCTCAGCGTGACGGGCGCGGACACCGCCGGGGAGGCGAACCCGTCGACGGCCTCCTGGACGTCGCCCTGGTCGATGTCGGGGACGACGTCGGACATCTCGAGCGCCACGTCGGTGGGCTCGTCGGCCAGGAAGGCCGTACGCAGCGCCGCGAGGGTGTCGGCCGGGTCGAGCGCGGCGCCCGTGCGGGCCTTCTTCCGGACGATCCGGTTGCCGTCGAAGGACACGACTCCGTCCCTCGCCGAGGCTCCGTGCTGCTCGTCGAGCGCGGCGACGTAGGCCCGGTAGGTCGCGTCGTCGACGGTCACCTCCGCCTCGAAGGCGTCTCCGCCGGTGAAGTAGTTCCAGAGCCGGACGGGGTCCCAGCTCTCCTCGCCGCCGGCCTCGGCGACCGACGCCTCGTAGTCGACCGCGAGGCCCGCCTCGGCGGGGACGATCGTCACCGGCTGGCCCTCGACCGTCGCCGTGATGTCGCGGTTGACCGTGTCGGCGAGACCCGCCTGGAGCCGCTGCGCCGCCTCGGCCTGCGGGGCCCCGCCGATGCGGACGCCGGAGACGGTCGTGTTGCGGGGGACCTTGTCCCCGGCGATGTAGTGGGCGGCGACGTACAGGCCTCCGAAGAGCACCACGAGGCCGAGCAGCAGCCACACGACGACGGAGGCGCCTGCCTTGTCGCGCGACTGCTTGTCAGTGCTCTGGGAGTTCTTCGCCACGCGGCGAGTTTAGGTGGACCTCCCCCGAACTCCCCGATTCCCGGCGCCCCGCCCCACCTCCCCGGACGGTGGCCAGTGCTCCCCCCAGCAGCACGAAGGAGGCGGCGAGCCACGACCAGCCGGTGGCGTCCGAGGCGATGAGGAACCCGCCGCCCGGACGCTCGATCGCGCCGCGTGCCACGGACGCACACCAGCCGATCGCGAACGCCAGACGTAGGCCCCCGGGCGGCAGCCACGCAAGGCACGCGAGCCCGGCGCCGAGGGCCAGCACGAGGCCCCACCACTGCTGGTGGAGCAGCGTCCCGGCTGCTCCGGAGAGCACGCCGACGACGAGGGCGAGGCCGGCCAGGACCGCCCTCACAGACCGGCGAAGAGGTCCTCCTCGAACCCGTCGGCGCCCGTCGGGCCGGCGGTGCCCTTGACCAGGCGGTAGTACTCGTCGGACCACCACGAGTGGCCACTCTCGGCACCGGCGAAGAAGTGCCCGTCCTGCTCGACCTGGGTGGCGTGCTTGCGGAGCGCGTCCATCTTGCGCCGCACGGTGGCGGTGCCGTCGACCCGCGCGCTGATCAGCTCGTCGGCGGTGACGAAGGGGGGCAGCTTGCCGTCGGGCTCCATGCCCTTGAACGTCTCGGTGTCGCCGGACTCGCGCAGCTGGCGGAGGCTCTCGCGCATCCGAGACTCGCTCATCGCGGTCCAGTAGACCTTCGCGATGTCGTGCGCGGCGCCGAGGTCGGGGCGGTAGGACCAGGCGGCCGCCAGCTGGGCGGCGTACATCGCGACCCGGTGGGCCTGGATGTGGTCGGGGTGGCCGTAGCCGCCGAACTGGTCGTAGGTGACGAGCACCTGCGGGCGCACCTCGCGGATCACCTTCACCAGCTCGTCGGCGGACTCGAGGATGTCGGTGGTCCAGAAGGCGTTGTCGGGGATGGTCTCGGCGGGGATGGCGTAGCCCTCCTCGTGCCAGGCCATGCCGGAGTCGTGGAAGCGGCCGAAGCCGCCGAGGAACCGGTGGTCGGTGACCCCGAGGACCTCCATCGCCTCGTCGAGCTCGCCGCGGCGGTGCTCGCCGAGCCCGCCGCTCTCGTCGTAGGCGAGGTGGGAGAGGTCGGGGACGAGCACCTCGCCCATCTCGCCGGCGGTGCAGGTCACGAGGGTCACGCCGACGCCCTCGTCGACGTAGCGCGCCATCGTGGCGCCGTTGTTGATGCACTCGTCGTCGGGGTGGGCGTGGACGAGCAGCAGGCGGCGATCGGTCATGCGCTCCAGCCTAGATCGGGCGCTTGATGCGTCGTGGCGCGGACGGCAGGTGCAACGGCGGCAGCGGCGGCGCCTGCTCCCCGGGGTCCTCGTCGAGCCACCCGTCGTAGGTGTCCACGAGGATCTCGAGCATGAAGGCCGGGGCGTCGCTGACCACCGCCCACGGGTGGTCCTCGTCGTCGTCCTCGCCGGCCAGCCGCTCCCGCTCGACGCGGGCGTCGAACCCGTCCGCCCGCAACCGCCGCACCACGGCCTGCGCGTCGTCGTCGTCGAAGAAGATCGCCCTCACGGGGGTGATTCTGCACCCGCCTCCCCGGGTAGTCCCCTCCCCGGGCTCCTCCCCACCCCCCCTCGCGATAGTCCGCTGCGAATGGCCGGTGAATCGGGCTCGGGGACGGGTCGTTTGCAGCGGACTACACCGAGGGGGTGGGGACAGCTGCTCTGGCGAGCCCGGTCGGCCGGGCCGCGAAACGTCCACAGGGAGGGCCGGCGATGGGTTGTTCACAGGTGCACCGTCCCGCCCCGCCCGAGTGTCGTACGACCGCCGTGGGGTCGTCATGTGGAGCGCCACCAGTGGGACCCCCGGAGAGAACGCCCCGACGACCTGATCGCCCCGGTGCGCCTCGATCCGACGGGCGTGTCGGGGCCGACCCGCCATCAGGCGGCCGGACGCCGGTGGCGGCAGACGTCGTCGGGGATGTACGTCCCGGCCGGCGCCCCCGACCACGTCGACCAGCGCATCCTCGAGCAGGGCAGCCGGATCCGCTCGTACGGCGCCGTGACCGCGTGGGCGGGGCTGCGCTGGCGGTGCGCGAGCTTCTTCGACGGGACGGCAGCGAGCGGCGAGACGCTCCCCGTCCCACTGGTCACCGGAGGCCACGACCTGCGTCCCGACCCGCGGGTGGTGATCACCAAGGCCCAGCTGGCACCCACCGAGCGCGAGCTCGTCGCCGGGATCTGGGTCGCGACCGCCGACCGCTCGGTGTTCGACGAGGTGATCCGGCACGGCGAACGACGCCAGGGCATCGTCGACGTGGAGATGGCGATCGCCGCCAAGCTGCTCACGATCTCCGACTTCCGTTCCTACGTCGACCGGCGCAACGCCTGGACCGGCGTGGGGCTTGCCCGTGACGCCGCGGGCGTGGCCGGGCTGGGTTGCCGCTCGCCGCAGGAGGTCCGGATGGTGCTCGTGTGGATGTGGGACGCGGACCTGCCGCGGCCGCTGTGCAACGTCCCGATCTTCGATCGCGAGGAGCGACTGATCGCCATCGTCGACCTGCTCGACGTGGAGGCTGGGTGCGTCGGGGAGTACCAGGGTGCCGATCACAAGGAGGGCGAGCGACACCGACGCGACGTGGCGCGGGAGCAGAAGCTGCGCGACCACGGGCTGGAGTGCTTCGAGGTCGTGGGCGGTGACCTGCAGGACCGCGACCTGACGGCCAAGCGCATGGTGGCCGCGCGCGAACGCTCGCTCTTCGAGCCGCCGTCGCGCCGTACGTGGACCCTGCGCCGCCCTGCGTGGTGGGCCGCGTGGGCGACCGCACGCGGACTGTGACACCCGCTCGTGGACGCCCGAGATAGTCCGCGGCATTCGACCGGTGTTGCGCGCCCGATGACCGGTCATCTGCAGCGGACTATCCGGCGGCGTGTGGGGAGAACTCCGGGCTGGTTAGGGTCGCGGACATGAGCACCGCGTCCGAGTCGCCCTACGTCGAGGGGGTGCACCTGCAGCGCACGGACGAGAACGTGCGGGAGATCGCGGCGCTCGCCGAGGTGCTGGGCGAGCCGACCGGGCTCGACGGGGTGCTCGGCGACCTGAAGTACGACGTCCGCAGGGCGCGGGTCGTGCCCCGCCTGCTCGGGCGTGCGGTGCGCGAGGCGTACCGCTGGGACGACTACGACGAGCGCGACGAGCAGTGGTATCCCCAGGGCATCTCGACGAGCGCGGACTCCTCGGACACCGAGGCCTTCCTCGACCAGTCGGGCGGCGGTCGCAAGGTGGTCGTCACGACCTGGTACTCGACGGGCAAGGACGGCACCAAGCGCGGGTCGCGCGTGACCTTCGTCGACCTCGACTCCGGGAAGTACCGCCACGTGCTGCTGGTCTCGCCCGTCTTCGACCAGGCCGGCCACCTCGTGCTCAAGCCGATGAACATCCACGCGGGCGGCATCGTGTGGGCCGGGCCCTACCTCCACATCGCGGCCACCAGCCGCGGCTTCGTGACCGCCCGGGTCGACGACATCATGCGGGTGAGCGGCGACGACGACCACCCGGAGAGGTTCGGCCTCGAGGGCTCGCAGCTCCACTCCTACGGCCACCGCTACGTCCTGCCGGTGCGGTTCACCTACCAGGCCTTCACCGACGAGGGCCACGAGAAGCTGCGTTACTCCTTCATGTCGCTCGACCGGCGCTCGGACCCGCCCGCCCTGATCGCCGGTGAGTACGCCCTCGACCCCCAGGCCACCACCCGGCTGGCGCGCTACCCCCTCGACCCGGCGACCTGGCAGCTCGCCGTCGGCGACGACGGCTTCTCGCGTCCCCTGGCGCTCGACGAGGGAGGCGTGCGCCAGATGCAGGGCGCGGTGATCGCGGCGGGTCGCTTCCACGTGACGGTGTCGCACGGACCCTGGATGCCGGGGACGGTCTGCGCCGGAGAGCCGGGCTCGATGACGGTGCACCGCTGGGCGCTGCCGATGGGTCCGGAGGACCTGTCGTACTGGCCCTCGACGGACCGGATCTGGTCGTTGACCGAGCACCCGCGCCGGCGCTGGATCGTCGCGATGGACCGGCGGTTCTTCGACTGACGGCAGGTGCGGGTCAGCGAGCCCGGAGCCAGCCGGTGACCTCCGGCACACCGCCGACCCACCCCAGCTCGGCGGCGTACATCGCGCGGCGCCCACGCTGGCGCGGCTTGTGGTCCCACCTGCCGCGACCCACGCACGGGAGGTCGGTGCCGCGGCAGGTCCAGCCGTGCAGGAACACCAGCGTCCGCCCGCCGCTTCCCTCGACCAGGTCGGCGCCACCCGGACCGCAGACGCCGGTGGTGTCGTCGTCGAGCAGCAGCGCCGTCTCCGCCGCCACCCAGTCGAGCAGGGTGACCGACCGCAACCAGCGCGTGGCGTAGCCGCACCGGGTCCAGTCGCCCTCGGACAGCAGCATCACGTAGCCCTCGGGTCGCTGCGTCACGACCGGGTTCTCGATGACGCCGGCCGACCGCACGAGCTCGAGGCTCGTCGCGCCCCGCGCGACGGACTGCCCGGTCGGCGACAGCGCGACGATCCGCACGGTCGACGGGAGCCGGTCGGTCTTGTAGAGGAGGTACGGCGTGCCGTCGGCGTCGCGGAAGAAGGACGGGTCGATCACCCCCGCGCGCGGGAGGGTGCGGTCGCGCGGCAGGAGCGGGTCCTGCGCGGTCGGCACGCGGGCGTAGGACGGGCAGACGAGCGGCCGGCGACCGACGGGTCGGAACGGCCCGCGGGCCGACTCGGCGCGGGCCACCCCGATGCAGCGGCCGGTCTCGCCCAGGCTGCGCACCGGGGTCGCGTAGTAGAGCAGCCACGTGCCCTGCACGCGTGCGACGTCGACGGCCCAGATCCCGCCGTCCCGCGACCACGACGGCCGGTGGGTGAGCAGGCCGGGACCTCGGCGCCACGGACCGCCGGCGCTCCGCGACCAGGCGTGCGGCACGCGGTCACCGGTCGAGTACGCCACCAGGCCGGCGCCGGACGCGACCACGGCCGGGTCGGGGAAGTCGAGGTTGAGCACCGGGCGCGGGGCGGAGTCGTCGGCGCTCGCCGGGGCAGCGAGCGACAGGACGCCTGCGGTCAGCAGCAGCGCGAGCAGGCGGACTGCTCTCCGGTTCGGCACCGGCGGACCGTACCCCGTCTCAGGGCCGCAACGTGGCGGGAAGCGTCTCGAAGCCGCGCAGGATGCGGGTCCCGCGGCGGCGCGCGCCGGGGTCGAGCCGCAGGTCGGGGTAGCGGTCCCAGATCGCGCGCAGCCCGACCTCGCCCTCCATCCGGGCGAGCTGGGCGCCGAGGCAGTGGTGGCGCCCGGCCGAGAAGGCGATGTGGTCGCGGGCGTTGGCACGGCCGACGTCGAAGCGCAGCGGGTCGTCGAAGACCTCGGGGTCGCGGTTGGCGCCGCCGAGGATCGCGGTGACCATCGACCCGGCGCGGACCGGCGTCCCGGCGACCTCGGTGTCGCGCAGGGCCATCCGACCGGTGAGCAGCACGGGCGGGTCGAGCCGCAGCGTCTCCTCGACCACGTTGGGCCACAGCGACGGGTCGTCGACGACGCGCGCCCGCTCGGACGGGTGGTCGTGGAGGAGCGCGATGCCGTTGCCGAGCAGGTTGACCGTCGTCTCGAAGCCGGCCGCGAGGACGAGGCCGGCGGTCGCCTTGAGCTCGGTCTCGTTGAGCCCCTGGCCGTCCTCCCGGACGGTGACGAGCTGGCTGAGCAGGTTGTCCCCCGGCTCGCGGCGGAGGTGCTCGAGGTGCTCGCCGAGCCACGCGTCGAAGCGCTCCAGCGCCCGCGAGACCGAGCGGTAGCGACGCAGCCCCAGCCCGAGGTCGAGGCTGGGCGCGGCCGCCGAACCGAAGTCGAGCACCTTCTCGCGCTCGGCGTCCGGCACCCCGAGGATCTCCGCGATCACGGTCACCGGCAGCTGGGCGCAGTAGGCCTCGACCAGGTCGACGCTGCTGGTGGCGCGCGGCTCGAGGGCGTCCAGCAGGTCCGCGGCGATCTCCTCGGTGCGCTCGCGCAGCCTCTCGACCGCGCGCATGGTGAAGACACGCGTCACCAGCTTGCGGTAGCGGGTGTGGTCGGGCGGCTCGGTCACCAGCAGCGACGGTGGCTGCACCGGGTGGAGCGTCCCGGGCGCGGCCCAACGAGCGACCCGGCCGAGCAGGCCCTCGTCGGTCGGCAGGCCCGAGCGGAAGTCGTCGCTGGTCAGGACGTGGCGGACGCCGGCATGGCTGGTCGTCACGTGGCCGATCCCCGAGCGGTAGAGCGGTCCCTGCGCCCGGATCTCCTCGACCAGCCCGAAGACCTCGTCGTCCGACCCCAGCGACCCGACCCGGATCAGCCGTGCCTGCAGGTCGCCGCGCGCCGCGGCCCGTCGCAGGAACAACGTGGGCAGCCCGTGGGCCACGCCCCAGTGGACCGTCGACTTCATGTCGCGACCCTAGCCGCGCCTAGGGTCTGCCACATGTGGCTGGTGATCGATCTCGTGCTCGTCGGCGTCTTCGCCGTGATCGGGCGGTTGAGCCACTACGGCACCCTCACCGTCGGCGGCTGGTGGACCACGGCATGGCCCTTCCTGGCGGGCACGTTGGTCGCGTGGACCGCGCTGACCGTCGTACGCCGTCCGCCCGCGGCGGTCGCGTCGGGAGTGGTCGTGTGGCTCGGCGCCCTCGGCGGCGGGATGCTGCTGCGCGCGGCAAGCGGGCAGGGGACGGCGACGGCGTTCGTGGTCGTCGCCACCCTCGCCCTCGGCGCCCTGCTGGTGCTGCCTAGAGTCGGTGCACGTGTCCGACGCCGATGACCGCCCCCGCGGCGCCGCACTCCCGTTCGTCGTTCTCGTCGCCGCCGTGGTCCTCGTCTCGATCAACCTGCGTCCCGGCGCGTCGTCGCCGGGACCGGTCCTCGAGGAGGTGCGCGACGGCCTCGGGATGAGCGCCGGCGTCGCGGGTGCCATGACCGGACTGCCCGGGCTCTGCTTCGGCGCGGTCGGCGCGCTTGCGGTGGCGTTCGCCCGGCGGGTCGGGATGACCGCGGGCATCGCGGTCGGCCTCGCCGCAGCCGCGGCCGGCCTGCTCCTGCGGGTGACCACGGACAGCGTCCCGCTCTTCCTCGTGCTGACGTTGGTCGCCCTCTCGGGCATGGCCGTCGGCAACGTGCTGGTGCCGGCCTGGATCAAGGCCCACGGCCACGCCGTCGCACTGATGACTGTCTATGGCACGGGCCTCGTGGCCGGCGGGACGATCGGGGCGCTGGCGACCGCGCCCGTCACCGAGGCCGCGGACTCGTGGCAGGCCGGGCTGGGGATCTGGGGACTGCTGCTCGCGGTCGCGCTGCCGCTGTGGACCTGGCTGGCGGTGCGCGAACGGCGTGCGCCGGCCGAGCACGCCGTCAGCGGCGCGATGCCGTCCGGCCGGATCATCCACTCGCCCACCGCCGTCGCGCTCACCGTGCTCTTCGGCATCCAGTCGATGCACGCCTACGTCCAGTTCGGCTGGGTGCCGACGATCTACCGCGACGCCGGGCTCTCGGCATCCACTGCGGGCGCGCTGCAGGGCCTGCTGTCGGCGGTCGGCGTGGTCGGCGCCCTGGCGATGCCGACCGTCATCGCGCGTGGCCGCGGGCTGCGCGTCCTGGTGGTGCTCTTCGGCCTGGCGATGGCCCTGGGCTACGTCGGTCTCCTGCTGGCGCCAGCCACGGCGCCGTGGCTGTGGGCGCTGCTGCTCGGCTTCTCCGGACTGGCCTTCCCCACCGCCATCTCGCTGATCACCGCGCGCACCCGGCACCCGTCGGTGACGGCCCAGCTGTCCGGCTTCGTGCAGCCCGTCGGCTACGCGCTGGCCGCCGTCGGCCCGTTCGTCGTGGGCCTGATCCACGAGGCGACCGGTGGCTGGACCCTCGTCCTGGTGCTGCTGGCGCTCACGGCGGTGCCGCTCACTCTCGCCGGGCTTCGCGTCGCGCGGCCGTCGTACGTCGACGACGAGATCTGAGACGTCAGCCGTTGCGGCCGCGTCCGCCGAGGCGGTGGTGGATGGTCACCGGCGCCTCACCGAGGTGACCGGTGCCGGAGCCCGGCCCCGAACGACGACCGCCCATGCCGGGACGGTTGAGGTCCTCCCAGTCGCGCCGACGTTGCCGCTCGCCGAGGACGAGCACCACGACGACGAACGCGATGACCACCCCGATGAGGACCATGCCTCGACGGTACGCGCGTCGGCCGGTTCGGGCCACTGTCTCCGCGCGCCCGTCGGCCCACACCACGAGACCTGTGCGCAACTGGTGAGGGACGGCGGGTCCGACTCTGTCAGGATCTGCGCGTGAACCAGTGGGTGGTGGTGGTCGGCGGGACCAACATGGACGTGGTGGCACGGACCTCCGCGCCGCTGGTCGCCGCGACGAGCAACCCCGGCCGCACGCGGATCACGCCCGGCGGTGTCGGCCGCAACATCGCCAGCTGCCTCGGCCTGCTCGGTGTCCCCGTACGGCTCGTGTCGGCCGTGGGCGACGACGCGTTCGGCGCCGAGGCGCTGCGGGTGACCTCCGCGTGCGGAGCCGACGTCGGGGCCGTACGCCGGGTGCCCGGCGCTGCCACCGGCACCTACACCGCGGTCCTCGACGACCGTGGCGAGCTGGTGGCCGCGGTGTCCGACATGGCGGTCGTGGACGCGCTCGTGCTCGACACTGTCCACCTCGCCGACGCCGCCGTCGTCGTGGTCGACGGCAACCTCGCCCGCGCCCAGGTGGCCCACGTGGTCGCGGCAGCAGCGGCTGCGGGCGTCCCGATCGCCTTCGAACCGGTCTCGGTCGCGAAGGCCGCACGGCTCGCCGACCTCGTGCGCGACCTCTTCCTCGTCACGCCGAACACCGACGAGCTCGCTGCCCTGACCGGTCGCGGCCCCGGCGACTGGCGGGCCTCGGTCGAGGACCTGCACACCCGCGGTGTCGAGCACGTCTGGGTCCGCAACGGCGCCGACGGCTCGTGGATGTGCAGCCGCGACACCGAGCCCGTCCACCTGCCGGCCGTGCCGGCCACCGTCGTCGACGTCACCGGCGCCGGGGACGCGATGCTCGCCGCCTGGGTCGCCGCCTGGCTGCGGGGCGTCGACCCGGTCGACGCCGCCGCCCTCGGTCACCGCGCGGCCGCCGCCACGGTCGCGAGCCCGCACACCGTCCGGCCGGACCTGGCCGAAACCATCCAGCACGCGCACGAGAAGGAGCGTCCCTGATGCTGACGATCACCGACGAGGTCCGCGACGCGCTCGCGTCCGGTCAGCCCGTCGTCGCACTCGAGAGCACGATCATCAGCCACGGCATGCCGTACCCGCAGAACGTCGAGATGGCCCGCACCGTCGAGCGGATCGTCCGCGACGGCGGCGCGGTGCCGGCGACGATCGCGGTGCTGCACGGGAATCCGACGATCGGCCTCTCCCCCGACGACCTCGAGCTGCTCGCCTCGGACGAGACGGTCATCAAGGTGTCCATCCGCGACCTGCCCTACGTCGTGTCCCGCGGCCTGCACGGCGCGACGACCGTCGCCTCGACGATGCGGCTGGCGGCCCTCGCCGGCATCGGCGTCTTCGTGACCGGAGGCCTGGGCGGCGTCCACCGCGGAGCCGAGACGACGTACGACGTCTCGGCCGACCTCACCGAGCTGTCGACCACGTCGGTCGCCGTGGTCTGCGCCGGCGTGAAGAGCATCCTCGACATCGGCCTGACGTTGGAGAAGCTCGAGACGCTCGGCGTGCCGGTGCTGGGCTACGGGACCGACGAGTTCCCGTCGTTCTTCTCGCGGTCGTCCGGGTTCGGCGCGCCGATGCGGGTCGACTCGCCCGCCGAGGTCGCCGCACTGATGCGGTCGAAGTGGGACCTCGGGCTCGCCGGTGGCGTGGTCATCGCGAACCCGATCCCCGCGGAGTCGGAGATCCCGGCCGACGAGATCGGCGCGATCATCGACCGGGCGCTCGCCGACATGGACGCGCTCGGCATCCGCGGCAAGGACGCGACGCCGTACCTCCTCGGGCGCATCGTGGAGATCACCTCGGGAGAATCGCTCGTCGCCAACATCGCCCTCGTGGAGAGCAACGCGCGCCTCGGTGCGGCGATCGCGCGGGAGTACGCGGCCGATGCCTGAGACCCCGGGCGTCCTCATCCGGTAGGAGGACGACGTTGCCGACGACCGCGCGGCTGTGTTGGATCGACGCATGGCCTCCCGACTGACCGAGATCTCCCTCGACTGCCACGACCCCGCCCGGCTCGCCGAGTTCTGGACCGCCGCCCTCGACTGGGTCGTGCTCGACGCGGAGCCCGGTCTGGTGGAGATCGGCCCGGTGCGGGCGTCCGACCAGGAGCTGCTCGACGCGGTGCGCTCCGGCCCGGTCGCGCCGACGATGTTCCTGGCCGCTGTGCCGGAGGACAAGGTCGCGAAGAACCGGCTGCACCTCGACCTCTCGCCGGTCGACCGCTCGCGCGACGAGGAGGTCGAGCGGCTGGTCGCCCTCGGCGCCACCCGGGCCGACGTCGGCCAGACCGGCGAGGAGTCGTGGGTCGTGATGGCCGATCCCGAAGGC
This sequence comes from uncultured Actinomycetota bacterium, assembly GCA_963791365.1. GTDB lineage: Bacteria > Actinomycetota > Actinomycetes > Propionibacteriales > Nocardioidaceae > Nocardioides. The sequence goes on from CAWBSG010000012.1 coordinate 75,455, forward strand.
AACGAGTTCTGCGTGCTCCGGAGCCTCGCGGAGGGTCACTTCTCGCTGTGAGCGGCCTCCCCGTCGATCTGCCGATCGAGACCGAGCGGCTGGTGCTCCGCGCGCACCGGATGTCCGATCTCGACGACCTCGCCCGCTTCCACGGCGACCCCGCGGTGGTGCGCTACGTCCCCTGGCCCGTGCGCGACCGGGCCGCCACCGCGGAGACGCTCGAGGCCAAGCTCGGCCAGACGAGGCTCGACGAGCCCGGGCAGTGGCTGGTGCTCGCCGTCGAGGAACGCTCGACCGGCACCGTGATCGGCGAGGTGCTGCTGAAGTGGGCCTCCGACCGCCAGGGCGAGCTCGGCTTCGCCCTCGGCGCCGCCCACCACGGTCAGGGGTACGCCGCCGAGGCCGCTCGCGCCGTCCTCGACCTCGCCTTCGACCGTCTCGGCTTCCACCGGGTCTCGGCCGTCGTGGTCGACGGCAACGACGCCTCGACCCGCCTCCTCGAGCGGCTCGGGTTCCGCCACGAGGCGCGGCACGTGGACGGCGTGTTCTTCAAGGGCGCGTGGACGACGTCGCTCGTCCTCGCGCTGCTCGAGGACGAGTGGCGCGCCAGTCGGCCGAGAGGGGCCCCTGCGATCAACCCGCAGGAGCGTCCGGTGCCATGAAGTCCCTCAGGACGGACGCGAACCGGTCGGGGTCGTCGAGGTGCGGGAAGTGGCCCGCGCCCTCGAAGAGCTCGACGCGGCAGTCGGGGACCGCCCGTTGCGCGTTGAGGGCGTGCCAGGCGGGGATCATCCGGTCCCTGGAGCCCCACACGATCAGGGTCGGCGGTGGCGTCACCGCTCCGAGGTGGTCGTGGGCGCTGATGCTCTGGCCGCCGAAGTCGATGACCGCACGGGTGGTGGCGAGGAACGCGCGCCGGCTCTGGCGGTCGCCCAGCGAGGTGAAGCCCCGCCAGATCGCGCCGATGTCGGCCCCGGGCTTCCAGCCGACCTTCCGCGCGCCGCGGCCCAGCGCCTCCACGCGCTCGAGGACGGGCGCGGAGGCGATGACGCTCAGCACCTGCTCGGCGCCGGGCAGCGTGGCCGAGCGCAGGACCAGGTTGACCTCGCGGCCGAGGCCGCCGCTCGAGACGAGGACGAGGCGGTCCACCCGGTCGGGGAAGAGGTAGTAGAACTGCATCGCGATGCCGCCGCCGAGCGAGTGCCCGACGAGGGTGACCCGCTCGATGCCGAGGTGGTCGAGCAGGTCGCGCAGGGTCGCGGCGTGCGAGCCCAGCGAGTAGTCGCCGGTCGGCTTGGCCGACTCGCCGTGGCCGAACAGGTCCGGCACCACGACGCGGTGGTCGTCGTCGATCTTGTCGACGAGGTGCGACCACTGCCGCTGCGAGCCGAGGATGCCGTGGATGAAGAGCACGACGGGGCCGGAGCCGCTGTCGACGTACGACAGGTCGTGGCCGTGGAGGGCGACCGTGTGCGGGGCCGTACGGGCCATGGCTTGTCATCCTCGGGGTGGGCGGTGGATCTGGTTACTCCACGGTAGCCGCGACTTCGCCCCCGTCGGCCGCACTGGGTCGAAGATCACGCCGGCGAACGATGACAAGGCCCGACCCAGGCATGAGGCGGGGCCCGCCTCCAGGAACAGGGGGGATGGGAGACGAGCCCCTACGCGACCCTCCAAGGGGGGCGAGGGATCCGCGTCCAACCACTGTAGGAGCCATGTGCCAAGACGTCGTCAACGATTCGGGCCAGATCTGGAGCCGCGCTTGCGAGGGCCGCAAGCCGGTCTAGTTAGTTCGTGGACGATGACCCGCGGCAGGCGTAACGTCCCGGGCAGAAGCGATGTCCGTGGTCGGCTTGGGGGCAGACCGAACGGGGAGTGACACCGCTAGAGCCGCCCGTTTCTCCGTGGGGAGAGCGGGCGGCTTGCCTGTCCGGCCGGTCGTCACCGCTCCGGTCCGAGCGCCCGGTGCCGGACTGGCCCGGGCGCATCGATGGCTGGCGGGATCGGCGAACCCTCACACGTTGAAGCGGAACTCCACCACGTCGCCGTCGGCCATGACGTAGTCCTTGCCCTCCATGCGCACCTTGCCGGCCTCCTTGGCCTTGAGCATGGTGCCGGCGGACATCAGGTCGGCGAAGGAGACGATCTCGGCCTTGATGAAGCCCTTCTGGAAGTCGGTGTGGATGACACCGGCGGCCTCGGGGGCGGTCGCGCCCTTCTTGATCGTCCAGGCCCGCGTCTCCTTGGGGCCGGCGGTCAGGTAGGTCTGGAGGCCGAGGGTGTCGAAGCCGACGCGGGCGAGCTGGTCGAGGCCGGACTCGGCGATGCCCATCTCGGCGAGCATCTCGTGGGCCGTCTCGTCGTCGTCCATCTCGGCCAGGTCGGCCTCGAACTTGGCGTCGAGGAAGATCGCCTCGGCGGGCGCGATGATCGCGCGCATCCGCTCCTTGAGCGCCTCGTCTGCGAGCTCGTCGGCGTCGCAGTTGAAGACGTAGATGAACGGCTTGGCCGTCAGCAGCGAGAGCTCGCGCAGCAGGGAGCGGTCGATGGAGGTCGCGATGATCGGGGTGCCGGACTCGAGCGCCTCCTTGGCGGCCTTCGCGGCCTCCAGGTTGGCGATCAGGTCCTTGACCTTGCGCGACTCCTTCTCCAGCCGCTGGATCGCCCGGTCGACCGTCTCGAGGTCGGCGAAGATCAGCTCGGTCTGGATCGTCGAGATGTCGTTGGCGGGGTTGACCTCGCCGTCGACGTGGGTGACGTCCTCGTCGCGGAAGACGCGGGTCACCTGGCAGATCGCCGAGGACTCGCGGATGTGGGAGAGGAACTTGTTGCCCAGGCCCTCACCCTGCGAGGCGCCGCGGACGATGCCGGCGATGTCGACGAACTCGACCGTGGCGGGCAGCACCTTGGCCGACTCGAAGACCTCCGCGAGCTGCGGGAGCCGCTCGTCCGGGACGCCGACGACGCCCACATTGGGCTCGATCGTCGCGAACGGGTAGTTCGCCGCCAGGACGTCGTTCTTGGTCAGTGCGTTGAAGAGGGTCGACTTGCCCGCGTTGGGGAGACCGACGATGCCGATGGTGAGAGCCACGGGCGGGGAGTCTACGGGCGCCGCGGACCGCGGCACGAAACGTGACGAGGGCCCGGCTCCTCTCGGAGCCGGGCCCTCCCCCCGGGCGGTTGCGGGCGCGTGTCAGGAGCCGTAGACCGCGCGGATGCCGGACCGATCGGTGTTCGTCATCGAGAGGTTGCTCGAGGAGCCGTTGCACTGCGGGTAGTGCATGATCGACGCCGAGTCGTACGGCGTCAGCGGGCGCCAGTTGTTGTCCTCGAAGCAGGTGCCGGCCTCGGGACGGGTGTGCTCGTGGCGGAAGCCCAGCGTGTGGCCGAGCTCGTGGGCCATGATGTTGCCCGGCGTCCAGGAGCCCGAGTTCATCAGCGAGGCGGCGTTGACCAGCACGTTGCGCTGGCTGTCGGGGCTGCTGGGGAAGAAGGCACGAGCGATGTACTGCGTCGTGTAGGTCGGCTCGACGGAGAAGAGCACCGCGTTGTTGCTGGTGCGGCAGTTGGCGTCGGCCGACGGCACGTAGGTGAAGTTCACCCCGGACGAGGCGGCCTCCCACTGGTAGGCGCCGTTGGCCATCGCGTTGACGATGTTGGTCTTCTGGGAGCCGAAGTTGTTGGACACGCAGTAGGTCAGGTTGCGCGCCGTGGTCGCCGACCACTTGTCGTCCTGGCCGTACACCCGGTTGATGATGAGCTCGTCGGAGCCGGTGCCGGAGGTCTCGCGGTTGTAGGCGGCGACCATCTCGTCGTAGTAGCCCCGGAGCTGCTTGGTGCTGACGACGGTCTCGTCGCCGTTGACGACGTACTGGCCGGCGACGTCGCGGTAGGTCGCGGCCTGGAACTCGCCGAAGGTGGGCACCCGGTCCCGGGCCGGTGCCGCGGTGGCGGCGGGGGCGAGGGAGAAGGTGAGGGCGGCTGCTGCGGCGGTCGCGGTGGCGATTCGCAGCGTCGTGCGGAGTGACATGTGGTTGTCCTTCTTGTCATCGAGTGGTGTGGGTGTGACGCCGCTCACTCCAACCCGGGCGCACTGCCGAGCGGAAGGCATCCGCTGGGTCATCTGTGTGCACTGCACGAACCTGCAGAAGTGGGCGCGGGGTGATGACCGACTCCCCCGTTGCACAAGTTCGCCGGTGCGGCACGACCTGCAAGACTCAGCGCATGAGCGACGCGGGGGCTGGACCGATCGAGCGTGCGCCGGTCCTGCGGGAGCCGGCCCACCGGGTGTCGCCCCGGGCGATCCCGTTCTGGCGGGTGTCGGCCATGCTGGGCGACGCGATCCTGGTGGGGGCGGCGGTGGTCGCGTACGCAGTGGTGCCCGACGTGCCGGGGTGGACCCTCCTGCTGGTGCTGGTGCTCGCGGCCGGTGCGGTCGCGCACGTCGTGCTGATGCCGCGGATCCGCTACCGCGTCCACCGCTGGGAGGTCACCGACACGGCCGTGCACACGCGCTCGGGCTGGATCGGCCGGGAGACCCGCATCGCGCCGATCAGCCGCGTGCAGACGGTCGACTCCCGGCAGGGGGCAGTGATGCGGTTGTTCGGCCTGTCCTCGATCACCGTCACGACCGCCTCGGCGGCCGGGCCGATCACGGTCGACTGCCTCGACGCCGACACGGCCCGTCAGGTGGTCGCCCGGCTGACCGCGATCACCGCCGCCACGGAGGACGACGCGACGTGATCCCCTCCCCCGGCGACGGGTGGTCCCGGCTGAGTCCCCGCAAGCTCCTGCTCGACCCGGTGAAGGCGATCGGCCAGGCCATCGTGCCCGTCGTGGTCGCGGTGGTCGGGATCAGCCAGAGCGACTCGAGGCTCGGGTGGGTGGTCTTCCCGGTCCTCGTCGTCGGACCTCTCGTCTTCGGCGCCCTGCCGTGGCTCACCACCCACTACCGCCTCACCGACACCCAGATCCAGGTGCGCTCGGGCGTCCTCAACAAGCTCACGTCGACGGCACCGCTCGACCGCGTCCGCAGCGTCGACCTGGAGGCCTCCCCCCTGCACCGGGTCCTCGGCCTGCAGAAGGTGCAGGTCGGCACCGGGGTCGACGACGACCGCATCACCCTCGACGCGCTGTCGGCCGCCGACGCCCACGCGCTGCGTACGACGCTCCTGCACCGCCGCGAGGCAGCCGCGGCCGCGGCCGCGACCGGCACCGTCGACGGAGATGCCGACGCCGACGACGACGCCGACGCCCACGCCGACGCTGCGGCCCCGGTCGGGGCGCATGTCCCGGCCCCGGTCGCGCTCGCCCGGATCGACTGGTCCTGGCTGCGCTTCGCGCCGTTCAGCCTCGGTCGCCTCGTGCTGCTGGCCGGCGCCATCGGCGTGCTCTCGCAGTTCGGCGACAACCTCCCGATCTGGGACGAGGACACGGCCCGCTCGGCGTGGGGCTGGGTCACGCAGTTCGCGCTGGTCGCTGTCGTCGTCGTGCTGGCGGTCGGTGGCCTCGCGGTGTGGCTCGCGGTGTCGGTCACCGGCTACGTCGTGCAGTGGTGGCGCTTCCTGCTCGTGCGCGAGCACGGGTCGCTGCACCTCACGAGCGGGCTCTTCACCACCCGCTCGATCACCGTCGAGGAGGCCAGGGTGCGCGGCGTCGAGATGACCGAGCCGCTGCTGATGCGGCTGGTCGGTGGCGCCGAGCTCTCCACGCTGGCCACCGGCGTCGAGAGCGGCGTCACCCAGGTGCTGCCGCCCTGCCCGCGCGCGGTCGCGGTCGGCGTCGGCGAGGCGGTGCTGGAGCACCGCGGACCGCTATCCGATCCACTCGTGCCGCACGGTCCTCGCGCGCACCGTCGGGCGTGGTTGCGCCAGCTCTCCACGGCCGTCGACCTGTTGCTCCTGGCGGCCATCGCGACCTGGTGGTTCGACATCTCGTGGGGGTGGTTCGCGACCCTCGCCGTGGCCCTGCTGGTCAGTGCCGCGGCGGTCGGCGAGTCGTCGTACCGCCACCTGGGTCACGCGCTCGCCGACGACCACCTCGTCGCCGGCAGCGGGGCGCTGGCCCGCATCCGCACCGTGCTGGAGACCGACGGGATCATCGGCTGGGTCTTCACCCAGTCGTGGTGGCAACGCCGGATCGGGCTGACCGACCTGACGGCCACCACGGCAGCCGGGTCCGAGCGCGTGCTGGTGCGAGACGTACGCCTCGACGTCGCCGTCGCGCTCGCCGATGCGGCGACCCCGGGGCTCCTCGCCGACTTCGTCGACGTGGCCTAGAACCAGTCCGCCCGCATGTCGAGCGTCGTCGTGTCGCCCGAGGCGAGCAGGTCGAGCATGGGCGCGACCTTGGGCAGCTCCCAGCCGAAGAAGTAGCGCGCGGCGGCCCGCTTGCCGTCGTAGAAGTCGCCCTCCTGCCCGCCCACCGCGACGAGCTGCTCGAGCCACATCCACGCGATCACGACGTGGCCGGCGGCCTCCAGGTAGACGGTCGCGTTGGCCATGGTCCGCTCGGGGTCACCGAGCCCGGCCAGCCCGAAGGTGACCTCGCCGAGCCGGTCGAGCATCGCCTTGAGCGCCATCGGCGTGGGCCGCGGGCTCGCCGCCGAGCGCGTTCGCGCGGGCCACCGTCGCCTCGATCCGTCCGGCGAGCGCCAGCAGCGCGGCACCGCCCCCGCCGAGCACCTTGCGGCCGAGCAGGTCCAGCGCCTGGATGCCGTGGGTGCCCTCGTGGATCGGGTTGAGCCGCTGGTCGCGCCAGTGGGCCTCGACGTCGTAGTCGCGGGTGTAGCCCGACCCGCCGAGCACCTGGATCGCCAGGCTGCACGACTCCTGCCCCCACTGCGAGGGCCACGACTTGGCGATCGGCGTGAGGATGTCGAGCAGCTGGCCGACGGCCAGCCGCTCCGCGTCGTCGGCCGCGGTCGCCTGCTCGTCGAGGAGCCGGCTGCACCACAGGTTGAGCGCCAGCGCGCCCTCGACGTACGACTTCTGCGCCAGCAGCATCCGGCGCACGTCGGCGTGCTCGATGATCGGCACCTGCGGCCCGGTCGGGTCGGCGGAGGTCAGCGACCGGCCCTGCGGACGCGAGCGGGCGTAGTCGAGCGACTTGAGGTACGCCGTGTAGGCGGTGGTGGTCGCCGACATCCCGACGCCGAGGCGGGCGGCGTTCATCATGTGGAACATGTAGGACAGGCCCTTGTGGGGCTCGCCGACGAGGTAGCCGACGGCGCCCGGGGCGCCGCGCGGCGTGAAGGCGCCGTCGCCGAAGACCGGCGCGGTGTTGACGGTGCCGCGGCTGCCGAGCTTGTGGTTGATCCCGGCCAGTGCGACGTCGTTGCGCTCGCCGATCGAGCCGTCCTCGTTCACGAGGTGCTTCGGCACGATGAAGAGCGAGATCCCGCGCGAGCCGGCGGGCGCGTCGGGGAGCTTGGCCAGCACCAGGTGGACGATGTTGTCGCCCATCTCGTGGTCACCGCCGGAGATCCACATCTTGTGGCCGAAGATGCGGTAGGTGCCGTCGTCGGCCGGCACTGCGCGGGTCACCACGTCGCCGAGGCTCGACCCGGCGTGCGGCTCCGAGAGCGTCATGGTGCCGAAGAAGCGGCCCTCCAGCATCGGCTCGACATAGCGCTCGACCTGCTCGGGTGAGCCGTGCGCCAGCAGCAGGCCGGCGTTCGCCACGGTGAGGAAGGAGTACGCCGCGGTGCCGATGTTGGCGGCGGTGAACCACGCCATGCAGGCCGAGGCGACGACGTGCGGCACCTGCATGCCGCCGACCTCCTCGTCGAGGGTCAGCGTCATCAGGTCGGCCCTGGCGAACTTCTGGAGCGCGGCCTCGATCTCCGGGATGAGGGTCACCGTCGATCCGTCGAAGGCGGGCTCCTCGGTGTCGCTCTTGCGGTAGTGCGGTGCGAAGTGCTCGGTGGCCAGCTCCTCGCACAGCGCCAGCAGGGCGTCGTACGACGCGCGGTCGTGCTCGGCGAACCGCGGCCGCTCGCTGAGCCGCTCGACGTCGAGCCACTCGAAGAGCATGAACTCGAGGTCGCGCGCGGAGAGGATCGTGGAGGACACGCCCCAGAAGGTATCGGGCAGGACGAACGCCCCCTCCGTTCGGGACGGAAGGGGCGTTCGGGACCGGATCTGCCGGATGGATCAGCTGCCGTAGAGCGCGGCTGCTCCCTGGCGGTCGGTGGCGGTCATGCTCAGGTTGTTCGACGATCCGTTGCACTGCGGGTAGTGCATGATCGACGCCGAGTCGTACGGCGTCAGCGGGCGCCAGTTGTTGTCCTCGAAGCAGGTGCCGGACTCGGGTCGCGTGTGCTCGTGGCGGAAGCCCAGCGTGTGACCGAGCTCGTGACCCATGATGTTGGCCGGGGTCCACGAGCCGGAGGTCCAGATCGAGTCGTCGACGAGCACGTTGCGCGACCGCTTCGGCGAGCTCGGGAAGAAGGCGCGGGCGATGTACTGCGTGGTCTGCACCGGCTCGACCGAGAACAGCACGCTGTTGTTGCGCGTGGTGCAGCTGCCGTCCTGCGACGACACGTGGACGTAGTTGATGCGTGACGAGGCGCCCTCCCACAGCGCGGCACCGGCGGCCATCGCGTTGACGACGTCGGTGTAGCGGGACCCGAACTTCGTGCTCACGCAGTAGGTGAGGTTGCCGACCTGGGTGGTCGACCAGCGGTCGTCGGCGCCGCCGACGGTGTTGACGACGAGGCCGTCCTCCATGGCCTTCTCGGAGCCGCCGACCATCCGGTCGTAGTAGGCCCTGAGGTCGCCGGTGTTCGAGATGGGCTCGTCGCCGTTGACGACGTACTGCTGGTCGGCGTCCTTGAAGGTGGATGCGTGGAACTCCGAGAACGTCGGGATCTCCGAGTCCGTGGCGGCCAGTGCCGGTGAGGCGAGGGCCGCACCGAGAAGTGCCGAGGTGCCGAGGGCGATCGCCCCGAGTCGACTGCGCTGCATCGTGATGTTCTCCTTGATGGGGGATGTGGGAACACGCCATCTCGGAGTCTTCGAAACAGTCCTCGACCGGTCGTCGACCAGTCGATGAGCAAGGTGGTGCAGTGGTGAGCACGAAGTTCCCGAGACCAGTGCGCTGCCGCTGAACCTCCCTCATGACCGACCGGTCTGTAAAGAGCTTCGGGCACAAAGCCTTCTCCGAACCCACGGAGTACGCGTGGGCGTCCCCTCCCTAGGGTGGAGCGGTGCGCATCGCGACCTGGAACGTCAACTCCCTCCGCTCCCGCATCGATCGCGTCGAGGCCTTCGTCCAGCGCCACGACGTCGACGTGCTCGCCCTGCAGGAGACCAAGGCTCGCGAGGACCAGCTGCCGCTGATGGGCCTGCAGGCCCTCGGCTACGACATCGCTGTCGCCGGGCTCAACCAGTGGAACGGCGTCGCGCTGCTGTCGCGGGTCGGCCTCGAGGACGTCGAGGTCGGGTTCGAGGGCATGCCGACCTGGGGTGACCCGGCGGCCGAGGAGGCGCGGGCGATCGGCGCGACCTGCGACGGCGTACGCATCTGGTCGCTCTACGTCCCCAACGGTCGCAAGCCCGACGACCCGCACTACGTCTACAAGCTCGACTGGCTCGCGCGGCTCCGCGAGACCGCCCGCGGCTGGCTCGACGGCCCGACCGTGATGGTCGGCGACTGGAACATCTGCCCCACCGACGACGACGTCTTCGACCCGGCGCAGTTCACGAAGTCGACCCACGTGACGCCGCCGGAGCGCGCCGCCTTCCAGGGCTTCCTCGACGACGGGTACGCCGAGGTGACGCGCGCGCACGCCCCGGGCTACACCTACTGGGACTACTACCGCCAGCGCTTCGAGCGCGACCGCGGGCTCAAGATCGACTTCGCCCTCGCCTCGCCCACCCTCGCGTCGCGGGTCACGGGCGCGTTCGTCGACCGGGACGAGCGCGACCCGGCGCAGGGCACCGGCTCGCCGTCCGACCACGCACCGGTCGTCGTCGACCTCACCTGAGCCCACGGGCTCCGGGCTCCGGCGGCCGGCCTCCGGCGTCACCCCTGGGCGTAGTCCAGTGAGTCCTGGCTGTCGTCCCCGGGTAGTCCAGCGAGGATCGGCTGTGATTCGCGGCCCGGGACGACCATTTCTCACTGGACTACCCCGGCGGCGCGCGCCCCCGCCCGCCCCTGACTGTCGGTGGGGCCGTCCATGCTGGATCCATGGACACCTTCCCGCTGCTGCTCACCCTGGCGCTGGTCCTCGCCGTCGGCCTCGGCCTCGGCGCGGTGATCGGCGTGCTGTGGTCACGCAGCCGTCCGGAGGACGACGTCGCGGTGGCCGCGCTCCAGCAGCGCGTCGCCGACCACGCCGTCGTCCAGGACGGGCTCGAGCGCCTGCAGGACCAGCTGAGCGACCTCGCCCACGACCGGGTGGCGTGGCAGGCCCAGCTGCACCAGCAGGTGGCCGACGTACGCCTCTCGACCGACACGCTGCGACGGGAGACGAGCACGCTCGCCGCCGCCCTGCGGAAGCCGCAGGTGCGCGGGCAGTGGGGCGAGCTGCACCTGCGCCGCACGGTCGAGCTCGCCGGCCTGGTCGACCACTGCGACTTCGCCGAGCAGGTGCGCCTCGACGACGGACGCCTGCGTCCCGACCTCGTGGTGTCGCTGGCCGGCGGCCGCACGATCGCGGTGGACGCCAAGGCCCCGCTGGCGGCGTTCCTCGACCTGACCGGCTCGGACGACCCGGCCGAGCACGACCGTGCCCTGGCCCGCCTCGGCGAGCACGTGCGCAAGCACGTGGCCGATCTGGGATCGCGGCGCTACTGGGAGGCGCTGGCCGGGACGCCCGAGTTCGTCGTGCTCTTCTTGCCGGGTGAGGCGATCCTGCAGGCCGCGCTGCAGGCCGTGCCCGACCTCGTCGAGCAGGCAGCCGCGAAGAACGTCGTCCTCGCGACGCCGTCCACCCTGATCGCGCTCCTGCGCACCGTCGCCCAGGGCTGGCAGCACGAGCTGCTCAACGCCCAGGCCCACGAGGTGCAGCGTCTCGGGCAGGAGCTGCACGCCCGGCTCGGACTGATGGCCGGCCACCTCGACCGGGTCGGGCGCTCACTCGGGGCGAGCGTGGCCGCCTACAACCAGGCGATGGGTTCACTCGAGGGCCGGGTGCTGGTCTCCGCGCGACGCTTCGCGGAGCTCGGCGTCACCTCGGAGCCGCTCGACGCCCCCCGTCAGGTCGAGGCGGTGCCACGCTCGCCCGCCGCGCCCGAGCTGACGGCGCTCGACGGAGTGCCGAGCGCGCTCGACGAGCCGACCCTCGACGACCTCCTCGCCCAGCAGGCGCCATCCCGGCCGACCGACGACTCGGCGCGCCGCGTGGAGGGTGCGTGAGATGCGTCCTAGGTTGAGCCTCGTGAACCAGGCCGAGGTGTTCTGGGAGGTCGGTCGCGAGCCCGGCCGCCAGGTGGTGTCACTCGGCGTGGCCGTGACGCTCACCGCGGTCAGCATCGACCTGCTGCTCGTCGGCCGCCTGACCATGTTCTTCGACCTGTGCTTCATGGTGCTCTGCCTCGGACTGGCCGCGCTGGTGCGTCGTCGCGACTTCTACCTCGTCGCGCTCCTGCCGCCGGTGCTGATGACGGCCGTCTTCGCCTTCGTCGGTCTCGTCGCGCGCGACGCGATCGCCGACCCGGCCGACAGTGCGCTGCAGGCGGCCGTCTCGGGCGTGGCCACGCACGGCATCGCCCTCTTCATCGGCTACGCCCTCTGCCTGGGCTGGCTCGGCTGGCGCCTGCACCGCGAGGGCGAGGCCGACATGGCGACCGAGCTCAGCCGCGAGCTCTCCCGCCCGGCCTGACGCCCAGCGCGCTGACCGGGCACTTCCTCGCGCACCAGCGCGCTGACCGGGCACTTCCTCGCGCAATGCTCGACCAGGTCCCACAGGGAACCGAAACGAAGTGCCCGGTCGGCCGTCCTCAGCGCAACGAAGTGCCCGGTCGACCGTCCTCAGCGCAACGAAGTGCCCGGTCAGCCCTCGAAGCGCGACACGTCGCCCGCGCCGTGGCGTACGACGACGGGCTGGTCCTCCGACCAGTCGATCACCGAGGTGGGCTCCGCGGTGACCTCGCCCGACTCGACGACGATGTCGACGAGGTGGTCGAGGTCCTCCTTGATCTCCCAGCCCATGGTCCGTGCCTCGGTCTCGCCGGGAAGGATCAGGGTGCTGGTGAGGATCGGCTCGCCGAGCTCCTCGAGCAGCGCGCACACGAGGGTGTGGTCGGGGATCCGGACACCGACGGTGCGCTTCTTCGGGTGCATCAGCCGCTTCGGCACCTCGCCGGTCGCCGGCAGGATGAAGGTGTACGGCCCCGGCGTCGCGGCCTTGAGGGCGCGGAACGCGTTGTTGTCCACGTGCACGAACTGCCCGAGCTGGGCGAAGTCCTTGCACATCAGCGTGAAGTGGTGCCGGTCGTCGAGCTCGCGGATCCTCAGGATCCGGTCACGGCCGGCGCGGTTGCCGAGCTGGGCGCCGAGCGCGTAGCCCGAGTCGGTCGGGTAGGCGATCAGCTCGTCGTTGCGGAGCGACTCCACGACCTGCGTGACCAGCCGCGGCTGCGGGTTGTCGGGGTGGATGTCGACGAAGCGGGCCACCGTGGGCTCAGCCCTTCTGCGCGGCGCGCAGGTCGCGGCGCAGCTCTGGCGGGAGGGCGAAGATGAGCGACTCCTCGGCCGAGTGCACGGCCTGGGCGTCGGGGTAGCCGCGCTCGGCGAGGAAGGCGAGCACGCCCTCGACGAGGTCCTCAGGCACCGACGCGCCCGACGTCACGGAGACCGTGTCGACGCCGTCGAGCCAGGCCTCGTCGATCTCGGTGTGGTCGTCGACGAGGTACGACGCCCTGGCGCCGGCCTCGAGGGCCACCTCGACGAGGCGGACCGAGTTGGAGGAGTTGCGCGAGCCGACGACGATCACGAGGTCGGCACTCTGCGAGATCTCCTTGATCGCGAGCTGCCGGTTCTGGGTGGCGTAGCAGATGTCGTCGCTCGGCGGGTCGAGCAGCAGCGGGAACTTCTCGCGGATCGCCGCCACCGTCTCCAGCGTCTCGTCGACGCTCAGCGTGGTCTGCGACAGCCAGGCGACCTTCGCGGGGTCGCGTACGACGATGCCGGCCACGTCGTCGGGGCTCTGCACCAGCTGGATGTGGTCCGGCGCCTCGCCCGCGGTGCCCTCGACCTCTTCGTGCCCCTCGTGCCCGATCAGGAGGATGTCGTAGTCGTCGCTGGCGAAGCGGCGCGCCTCGTGGTGGACCTTGGTGACGAGCGGGCACGTCGCGTCGATCGTCTTGAGCCCGCGCTCGGCAGCCTGCGTGTGGACGGCCGGGGAGACGCCGTGGGCGGAGAACACGACGGTCCGGCCCTCGGGCACCTCGTCGAGCTCCTCGACGAAGATCGCGCCGCGCGACTCGAGGTTGGCCACGACGTGCTTGTTGTGCACGATCTGCTTGCGGACGTAGACCGGCGCGCCGTAGAGGTCCAGCGCCTTCTCGACGGTGATCACGGCCCGGTCGACCCCCGCGCAGTAGCCACGGGGGGCCGCGAGGAGGACGTTCTTGGCGGTCTCGGGGTCGAGTACCGGGGGCAGGCCGAGGTCTGTCATGGGTCCGAGTCTAGGGCGTGTCCCGCAACTCGCGACCGTCGCGAGCGTCGTCCTGCGGAGTGCATCACATGGCGGAGGAGGGAGGCGATGCGCAGCATCGACGACCGACGACAACGCAGCGAGGTGCCCGCAGGACGGCGCGCAGCAGGGCGGGGGTTGCGAGACACGCCCTGAGGGGCGTGTCCGTCGCCTCCCCTATCCTCGCGGCGTGCCCTCCCTCCGCGACGCCACGGCCGAGTCGCCGGCCCCCGTGCGCGCGGTGGCCAACGCCGTCACGCAGTGGATCGACCGGCTCGGGAGCGTGTGGGTCGAGGGCCAGATCGCCCAGGTCAACCGGCGTCCCGGCGTCAACACCGTCTTCATGACCCTGCGCGACACGGTCGCCGACATCTCCGTCACCCTCACCTGCGCCCGGTCCCTCGTCGACTCGATGAATCCGCCCCTCGTCGAGGGCGCCAGCGTGGTGGTCAACGCCCGGCCGAGCTTCTACGCCAACCGCGGCTCGTTCTCGCTGGCCGCCCGGGAGATCCGGATGGTCGGGCTCGGCGAGCTCCTCGCCCGCCTCGAGCGCCGCCGCCAGCTGCTCGCCGCCGAAGGCCTGTTCGCGCCCGAGCTCAAGCGCGACCTCCCCTTCCTGCCCGGCCGCGTCGGGCTGGTCACCGCGCCCAACAGTGCCGCGGAGCGCGACGTCCTGGAGAACGCCCGCCGCCGCTGGCCGGCCGTGCAGTTCGAGGTGGCCTACGCCGCGATGCAGGGCACCCGCTCGGCAGCCGAGGTGATCGAGGCGCTCGACCGGCTCGAGCGCAACCCGGACGTCGACGTCATCGTCGTCGCGCGCGGCGGCGGGTCCATCGAGGACCTGCTCCCCTTCAGCGACGAGGCGATGATCCGGGCGGTGCACGCCATGCGCACACCCGTGGTCTCCGCCATCGGCCACGAGCCCGACCAGCCGCTGCTCGACCTCGTCGCCGACGTCCGCGCCTCCACGCCCACCGACGCCGCCAAGCTCGTCGTGCCCGACATGGCCGAGGAGGCCCAGGGCGTGACGTGGGCGCGCGACCGGCTGCGCCAGGTGATCACCCAACGCATCGCCCGCGAGCAGGAGTGGCTCGGCCAGGTCCTGTCGCGGCCGGCGATGGCCGACCCGCGCAACCTGCTCACCGCCCGGTCCGACGAGCTCGACGAGCTGCTGGCACGCGCCCGGCGCACCCTCTCCCACCGGCTCGACCGCGCCGCCGACGACATCGGCCACCAGCGGGCGCGCGCCCAGGCACTGTCGCCGCTCGCCACGCTCCAGCGCGGGTACGCCGTGCTGCAGGACGCCGACGGGCACGTCGTGACGTCCGTCGCGCAGGCCCCCGCCGGCTCGGCCGTCTCGGTGCGTGTCGCCGACGGGCGTGTCCACGCCACCACCGACCGCACCGAGACAGATCCAGTGATGGAGGACCCCCATGCCTGACGCCGCCCCTGCCCAGCCCAGCTACGAAGAGGCCCGCGAGGAGCTCATCGAGGTGGTCCGCACCCTCGAGGCCGGCGGCACGACGCTCGAGGAGTCGCTCGCGCTGTGGGAGCGCGGTGAGGCCCTGGCGAAGGTCTGCCAGGAGTGGCTCGACGGCGCCCGCAAGCGGCTCGACGAGGCGATCGGCTGAGTGCGACGCGTGATCAGCGGGTGAGCAGGCCGAGGTAGGCCTCGATCTCGTCGACCGGCGCCGAGCCGTAGACCAGGACGGCGTCGTCCTCGACCTCGGTGGAGAAGCCGTGGTCGCCGCCGGAGTCCGACCAGGTCTGCCAGGTGTCGGTGATGTCGGACGCCACGCTCGCGTCGTCGCCAGCCTCGGCCTTCTCGTCGACGTACTGCTCGACGAGCGCGTCGACCGAGGTGTCCTGCTGGCGGATCCCGACGAAGTCACCCTCGTCCGTGAGGACGCCCAGCCCCCAGCGCGGGTCGTCGCCGGCCCGGAGGTCGACACTCGTCGCGGTCCACCCGGCGGGCAGCTCGCGGGGGCGGACGACCCGCAGGCCGGCCTGGTCGGCGAGCTCGACACTCTCCTGCCAGTCGACCGTCACCGGGGTGTCGTCGGTGTCCGTCCGGAACAGGCCGCGCCACGACACGAAGGCCACCACGAAGAGGACGGTGACGATGAGCGCGCCGGTCATGCCACCGAAGGAGCGGTTGTACCTGCTCGGCTGTCCCTGCCCACTCACGCGGGCCATCCTCCCAGCCGCCCCCACCCGCTGTAACGCCGGGTTAGTGCTTGTACCCACGGTGATGCATCAGGGTGGGTACAAGCACTAACCCGGCGTTACAGCGGGGCACGTCGACGAAGGCGATACCCGCAGGCGCGGTGCTTCATGCCGAGAATGTCCGCACGTGCGGCATACTCGACCCGTGATCACCTATCGACTTGCGGAAGCAGCCGAGATCCTGGCGGTCAGCGACGACACCGTACGTCGCTGGGTGGACACCGGCCGGATCCCGTCCCAGCGCACCGAGGGTCGCGCGAGCGTCACGGGGCCGGACCTCGCCGAGTTCGCCGAGCACCTCGTCGAGTCGGGCGAGGTCGCCGAGCGCGGCCGCACGCGCGCGAGCACGGTGAGCGCGCGCAACCGGATGAGCGGGATCGTCACGCGGGTCAAGCGCGACACCGTGATGGCGCAGGTCGAGATGATCTGCGGGCCCTACCGCGTGGTGTCGCTGATGAGCAGCGACGCCGCCGACGAGCTCGGACTCGAGCCGGGCGCGCGAGCCATCGCCAGCGTCAAGTCCACCAACGTCGTCGTGGAGGTCCCGAAGTGAGACGCGGCATGACCGCCCTCGCCCTCGCCCTCGTCCTTCCCCTCGCCGCCTGCGGGGGTGGCGCCGAAGGGGAGGACACCGGCAGCGCCGACGGCCGCGGCGAGCTCACCGTCCTCGCCGCCGCGTCGCTGACCGACGTGTTCGAGGAGCTGGCGGCGGGCTTCGAGGACGAGCACGGCGTCGACGTGGCGTTCGCCTTCGGCTCGAGCACCGACCTGGCCGAGCAGGTGACGGACGGGGCTCCGGGTGACGTGCTGGCGACCGCCGACTCCACGTCGATGGGCCTCGCCGTCGACGCCGGGGTGACCGGCGACGTCGAGACGTTCGCGACCAACGTGCTGACGATCGTCGTACCCGCGGGCAACCCGGCCGGCATCGAGTCCCTCGTCGACCTCGAGGGCGCGACGTGGGTGCGCTGCGCCGATGAGGTGCCGTGCGGCAAGGTCGCGCTGGCCGTCCTCGACGCCAACGGCGTCACCACCGAGCCGGCCAGCCTCGAGGAGGACGTCCGCGCCGCCCTCGACAAGGTGGTCTCGGGCGAGGCCGACGCCGGCCTGGTCTACGCGACCGACGCCGTCGCCGCCGGTGACGCCGTCGAGGCCGTCGAGATCCCGGCCGCCGAGGACGACCCGACGTCCTACTTCGTCACGACCCTGGAGCAGTCCGAGAACGCCGACCTTGCCGCAGACTGGCTCGCGTGGGTGACGTCGGAGGAGGGCCGGGCGATCCTCGAGGACGCCGGTTTCGGCAGCCCGTGAGGGATCGGCTGGGGCGACCGCCGGCGCTCCTGATGGTGCCCGCGGCACTCGCCGCGCTGCTCCTGCTCGTGCCCCTGGTGGCGATGGTCGCCAGCACCAGCTGGGCGGACCTGCCGCGACACCTCACGTCGCGGGTCGCCCTCGACGCGCTCCGGCTGTCCCTCGTCACGTCGACGATCGCCATCGTCGTCTGCCTCGCACTGGGGCTGCCCCTGGCGTGGCTGCTCGCGCGGGTGGACTTCCGCGGCCGCGGCGCCCTGCGCGCGCTCGTCACGGTGCCCCTCGTGCTCCCGCCCGTCGTGGCGGGCATCGCGCTGCGCAGCGCCTTCGGCCGCTCCGGCGTGATCGGTGAGCCGCTGCTCGACTGGACCGGGTTCGCCTTCCCCTTCACGACGTACGGCGTCGTGCTGGCGCACGTCTTCGTCTCGATGCCTTTCGTGGTGATCGCGATCGAGGGCGCGCTGCGCTCTGCCGACCCGAGGTACGACGACGCAGCCGCGACCCTCGGCGCGACCCGCTGGACGACCTTCCGCCGGGTCACCGTGCCTCTCGCGCTGCCCGGCGTCGTCGCCGGGACCGTCCTGGGCTGGGCACGCTCGCTCGGCGAGTTCGGCGCGACGATCACGTTCAACGGCAACTACCCGGGCACGACCCAGACGATGCCCACCCTCATCTACGTCACCCGGCAGGCCGACCAGGACGCCGCGCTGTCGCTGAGCCTGGTGATGCTGGTCGTCTCGATCGGCGTGCTCGTCGCGCTGCGCGACCACTGGCTGGGTACGCCGTGACGGCGGCTCCGGCACGGCGGCTGGTGGCGGACCTCCGGGTCGCCGACCGGGTGCGCGCGGCCTTCACTGCCGAGCCCGGGGAGGTGCTGGCCGTCATCGGCCCCAACGGCGCGGGGAAGAGCAGCCTGCTGCACGCGATGGCCGGGCTGGTCGACGTCGAGGGCTCGGCGCGCCTCGGCGACACCGACCTGCTCGCGACCCCCGTTCGCGAGCGGCGGGTCGGCATGGTCTTCCAGGGCCAGCTCCTCTTCCCGCACCTCTCCGCCCTCGACAACGTGGCGTTCGGCCGTCGCTCGCGCGGCGAGGGCCGCGAGTCGGCCGAGTGGGTGGCCCGCGACTGGCTGGAGCGCTTCGGGATCGCCGACCTCGCGCACCGCAAGCCTCGCGAGCTGTCCGGCGGCCAGGCCCAGCGGGTCGCGATCGCCCGGGCGCTCGCCACCGATCCCGACGTGCTGCTGCTCGACGAGCCCTTCACCGGCCTGGACGTCTCCGTGCAGATGGCGCTGCGCATCGAGCTCGGCAGGCACCTGCGGGACTTCCCGGGCATCGCGCTGCTCGTCACCCACGACGCGATCGACGCGCTGACCCTGGCCGACCGCGTACTCGTCCTCGAGGACGGCCAGGTGGCCCAGGTGGGCCCGCCGGCCGAGGTCGCCGCGGAGCCGCGCACCCCCCACGTCGCCCGGCTCGTCGGGCTGAACCTCGTGCCCGAGGGCGACGACCTGATCTCCTTCACCCCGGACGCGGTCACCGTGTCGCTCGCCGAGCCGGAGGGCTCGTCGCGGCTGCGCTGGCACGGACCGATCGCGACGCTCGCGCCCCATGGCGACGCCGTACGACTGATGGTGCACGCCTCCCCCGACCTGCTCGCCGACGTGACTCCCGCGGCCGCCGCCGAGCTCCAGCTGGTGCCCGGCCGCGACGTCTGGCTGTCGGCCAAGGCGACGGCCGTCAGCCGGTACGAGGCGCGCGCCTGACGCGACCCGGGCGGCCGATAACCTGTGCGCCATGAGCGCCAGCGCCCCGCAGCCCGAACGCAATCTCGCCCTGGAGCTGGTGCGGGTCACCGAGGCGGCGGCCATGGCCGCCGGCCGCTGGGTGGGTCGTGGCGACAAGCTCGACGCGGACGGCGTCGCGGTCGAGGCGATGCGCTACATGATCGCCACGGTCGAGATGCGCGGCACCGTCGTGATCGGCGAGGGCGAGAAGGACAACGCCCCGATGCTGTTCAACGGCGAGGAGGTCGGTGACGGCACCGGACCCGAGTGCGACGTGGCCGTCGACCCGATCGACGGCACCACGTTGACGGCCAAGGGCATGAGCAACGCGATCTCGGTGCTCGCGGTGTCACCGCGCGGCTCGATGTACGACCCCAGCGCCGTGTTCTACATGGACAAGCTGGCCACCGGGCCCGAGGCCGCCGACCGGGTCGACATCCGGCTTCCGGCGAAGGAGAACATCGCCCGCGTGGCCAAGGCCAAGGGAATCTCCGTCCACGACGTCACCGTCGTCCTCCTGGACCGGCCGCGCCACGCACGGCTGGTGGAGGAGGTCCGCGAGACGGGCGCGCGCATCAAGTACATCACCGACGGCGACGTGGCCGGCGCGATCATGGCGGCCCGGCCCGACACCGGTGTCGACCTCATGCTCGGTATCGGCGGCACACCCGAGGGCATCATCACCGCCTGCGCCATGAAGTGCATCGGCGGCACGATCCAGGGCCAGCTCTGGCCGCAGGACGACGAGGAGCGCCAGCGCGCCCTCGACGCCGGCCACGACCTCGACGCCGACTTCGTGCTCGGGACCAACGACCTGGTGACTGGTGACGACGCGTTCTTCGTGGCCACCGGCATCACCGACGGCGAGCTGATGCGGGGGGTGCGCTACCGCGGCAACGGTGTGACCACGCACTCGCTCGTGATGCGCTCGCGCAGCGGCACGGTCCGCTCGATCACCGCCGAGCACCAGCTCTCGAAGCTACGCAATCTCTCCACGATCGACTTCGACAGCTGACGGCACCACCGGACGCAGGGCGGCCGAGACAACCGCGATGACGCTGGGGTCGAACGCCATGCCCACGTGGGACGAGCGCACCTCGACCACGCGGGCGACGGGGTCGATGCAGGCCCGCCAGTCGACGATGCCGTCGCGGCGGGAGTAGATCGCGGTGAAGTCGACGTCCCCGGGCAGCTCGGCGCGCGCCTGGGCGAAGCTCTCCTGCGCGCAATGACCGGCCACGCAGTCCTCGGCCATCAGGTTGCGCAGGCCGGCGCGGTTGAGCCGCACCAGCAGGTCGACGCTGCGCGCCAGCGACATGTGGTGTGCACCGGGCGCCAGCATCGGGCTGCCCATCGTGACGATCCCGGCGACCAGGTCGGGCCGGCGGGCAGCGACCCCGCGCGCGAGCATCCCGCCGAGGCTGTGACCGACGATCCGCACGCGTGAGCCCCGGCGCTGCGTGATCTCCTCCAGGCGTTCCTCCAGCTGCGCCGCGGCGGCGAGCGTGCAGCCGACGTTGGCGCGGATGTCGGCGCGGTAGGTGCGGAATCCCTGGCGGCGCAGCGCGCGGCTCATCGGCCCGAGCGAGGAGTCGCCGGCCATGAACCCGGGCACCAGGAGCACGGGCTCGCTCACGCGAACGGGATGCGAGCCGTAGGGCGTACGACGTCGCGTGCCGAGGGCCTGGACGGCGTAGCGACCGACCTCCGTGACGACCGATCCCTCGCGCAGCACGGCCGACACGGAGGGCTGCGAGAAGCCCTCCGGCGTCAGGAATGCCGCCATCGTGCGCTGGGTCACAGTCGTCGAACCTAGCCCAGACCCCCCGTGGAAAGGGGGACATCCGTCACTTGGCGTTCTCCGGAGGCCCCTTGTCGTGTTCACTGGAGGCATGCCCACCCCTCGCCGAGACACCACCGAGGCACCCGTCGTCGCCGACGAGCTCGTCGCGCCCGTCGGCAACGAGGTCGAGCTCTGCTACCAGACCTTCGGCGATCCCGGCGACGAGCCGCTCCTGCTGGTGATGGGCCTCGGCGGGCCGATGACGTGGTGGGACACCGAGCTCTGCGTGCTGCTCGCGGACGCCGGGTTCTACGTCGTGCGCTACGACAACCGCGACACCGGCCGCTCCACCCGCATCCGGGCACGGGTCAAGCGGAGCCACCTGGTGCGGGCGTTCAGCGGGCGCAAGGTCAAGGCGCCCTACTCGATGTCGGACCTCGCCGGTGACGCCGTCGCCCTGATGGACCACCTCGGTCTCGACTCCGCGCACGTCGCCGGCATCTCGATGGGCGGCATGATCGCGCAGACCCTCGCCGTCGAGCACCCCAAGCGGGTCCGGTCGCTGACCAGCATCATGTCCACGACGGGCAGGCGGTCCGTCGGCTGGCAGGACCCGCGCCTGATCCCGGCGCTCATCGCGCCGCGCAAGCCCGGCCGCGACTCCTACGTCGCCACCAGCGTCGCCTTCTGGGACGTCATCGGCTCCCCCGGCTACCCCGCCGACCGCGACCGGCTCACGGTCCGCGCCGGCGAGACCTTCGACCGCGGCTACAGCGCCAGCGGGGTGATGCGCCAGATGATGGCGATCCTCCAGCAGCCCGACCGCACCCACCGGCTCCGCAGCCTGCGCATCCCTGCCCTCGTGGTGCACGGGATGGCCGACAGGATGGTGCACGTCAGCGGCGGCCGCTCCACCGCCGCCGCGATCCCCGGCGCCGAGCTGGTGCTGGTCGACGGGATGGGCCACGACCTGCCGCCCGCGCTCTTCGAGACCCTCGTCGAGGCGATCGCGCGCACCGCCGACCGCGCGGAGTAGTCAGACCGCTCGCGCGCCGGCCTCGGCGGAGGCGGTGAAGAGGGACGGCTCGCCGAAGCCCGCGTCCGCGAACGCTCGGCGTACGCCGTCGCCCGCCGCCTCGACGTCACGTTCGGGCAGCAGCCCGATGACGCAGCCGCCGAACCCACCTCCGGTCATCCGCGCGCCGAGCGCTCCGGCCGACAGCAGCGCCTCGACGGCCGTGTCGACCTCCGGCACGGTGATCCGGAAGTCGTCGCGCATCGAGGTGTGCGATGCGGTCAGGGCCTGGCCGATGTCGGGCAGCCGGCCCTCGTCGAGGAGCCGGGCGACGGCGAGGACGCGCTCGTCCTCGGTCACCACGTGGCGGACGTAGCGCCGCAGCTCGTCGTCGTCGAGCCGGCCGAGGGCGTCGGCGAGGCCCTCGCCGGGCACGTCGCGCAGGGCGGGTACGCCGAGCCGGCGCGCGGCCTCCTCGCAGCCGCGGCGCCGCGCGCCGTACTCGCCGTCGGCGTGCTTGTGCGGCGCCCTCGTGTCGGCGACCAGGACCGACAGGCCGTGGCCGGCCAGGTCCAGCGGGACGGGACGGGTGTCGTGGCTGCGCATGTCGCAGAGGAGCACGTGCCCGGCCTCGCCGCGCAGGCTCACCAGCTGGTCCATGCCGCCCGTCGGCGCCCCGACGGCGTCGTTCTCCACGTCGCGGGTGAGGGCGAAGACCGCATCGTCGTCGAGGCCCAGTCCGAGGTGGTCGTCGACCGCCCGCACCACCGAGCAGACCAGCGCAGCCGACGACGACAGCCCGGCTCCGGTGGGTACGTCGGAGTCCACGACGACCTCCAGCGGCGGCACGTCGACGCCGCGGTCGGTGAGCAACCAGAGGGCGCCGAGCACGTAGCGGGTCCACTCCGGCACGCCGTCCGCGGCGCCCAGCCCGGAACGGCGTACGACGACGGGCTCGGGCTCCTGCGCGGACCGGACGGACCAGCCGTCGGCGGCCGCGGTCACCGTGGCCGTGCAGCCCACCGACAGCGCGAACGGCAGCACGAATCCGTCGTTGTAGTCGGTGTGCTCGCCGATCAGGTTGATGCGTCCCGGCGCGAACCAGCTCGTCACGACAGACCTCTCCTTGCAGGAATCATCAGGGTGTTCGTCGGGCAGCTCGACGGGACATTCATCGGGGTGAACCTCGGTTGCCAAACCCTAGTCGCAGCCGATAAACCAGTGACCCGAGTCACACAGGAGGAGAGCGCATGACAACCCGTTCAACGACCGGGTCTCGGCGGCGCCCCACGTCTCGACGCGTGGCGGTCTCGGCGGCGACGCTGGCACTCGCCAGCAGCCTCCTGGCCGCCTGCGGCGGCGACAGCGGCAAGCCCGAGCTGGTCTGGTACACCAACCCGGACAGTGGCGGCCAGGCGGCCGTGGCCGAGGAGTGCTCGACCGACGACTACACGATCACCACGCAGGTGCTCCCACAGGACGCCGGCCAGCAACGCATCCAGCTGGCGCGCCGCCTGGCCGCGGGCGACACCGAGATCGACCTGATGTCCCTCGACCCGCCGTTCACTGCGGAGTTCGCTGCAGCGGGCTACCTCGCCGAGATCCCCGGAGACCTCCAGCAGAAGTTCGGCGAGCAGGCCTTCGAGAGCGCGGTGACCGCGGCGACCTGGGAGGACGAGATGGTGGTGGCCCCGTTCTGGTCCAACACCCAGGTGCTCTGGTTCCGCAAGTCCTTCGTCGACAAGACCGACCTCGACATGGCCAAGCCCGTCACGTGGGGCCAGATCATCGAGGCGGCCGACCAGAACGACGGCAAGATCGGCGTCCAGGCCAACAAGTACGAGGGCTACAGCGTCTGGGTGAACGCGCTCATCACCGGTGCGGGCGGCCAGATCGCCGAGAACACCGAAGCGGGCAACGAGGCCGACATCACCATCGACTCCGAGGCCGGCAGGGCCGCGGCCGCGGTGATCGAGAAGCTGGCCTCGTCCGAGGCAGCTGCCTCGGACATCTCGGTCTCGAACGAGGGCACGGCCGGCACCACCTTCGGGAGCGACCAGGGATCCTTCCTCGTCAACTGGACCTACATCTGGGGCAACTACGGCGACGACCAGCTCGGCGGCGACATCGGGTTCGCCCGCTACCCGCGGACGGTCGAGGGCGAGGAGTCCCGGCCGCCCTACGGCGGCATCGGCATCGGCGTCAGCGCGTTCTCCGACGAGGAGGAGCTGGCGGTCCAGGCGCTGGAGTGCCTCACCAGCCCGGAGAACCAGGCGATCAACGCCGAGATGACCGGCAACATGCCCTCCAGCGCGGCCGGCTACGACCAGCAGGTGGTCAAGGACCTGTTCCCGCCCGAGCTGATCGCCCTGTTCCAGGAGAGCCTGGAAGCGGCCGCACCGCGAACCCTGTCGCCCTACTGGAGCGACATCTCCGGTGCGATCCAGAGCACCTGGCACCCCCCGTCGAGCGTTGACGACCAGACGCCGAAGCAGTCGGCGCAGTTCATCGAGGACGTGCTCCAGGGAAGGAGACTGCTGTGACCAGCACCCTCTCGCGGCCCCCGGCCGAGACCAAGGCTCCGGTGAAGCAGACCGACAGGAGCCGGGCCGAGAACCGGCTCGGACAGAAGCTCGTCGCCCCGGCCGTGATCCTGATGCTCCTCGTCACGGCCTACCCGATGATCCAGGCGCTCTACCTGTCGCTGTTCAACTATCGCCTCACCGCCCCGGACGACCGGGAGTTCGTGGGCGTCGAGAACTACATGACCGTCCTGACGGACAGCCTGTTCTGGCAGGACATGTGGAACACCGTGCTGATCATGGTCGTCACCGTCGCGGTCGAGCTCGTGATCGGCTTCGCGTTCGCAATGGTCATGCACCGGGTGATCTTCGCCCGCGGGGTGATCCGGACCTCGATCCTCATCCCCTACGGCATCATCACCGTGGTCTCGGCCTTCGCGTGGCAGTTCGCCTTCAGCCTCAACAACGGCTTCGTCAACTCCTGGCTGCCGTTCGTCGAGGACAACTTCAACTGGTTCGGCGACCACTGGCCGGCGATGTTCGCGATCATGGTCTCGGAGATCTGGAAGACGACGCCGTTCATGGCGCTGCTCCTCCTCGCCGGCCTCTCGCAGGTCTCGGAGGACATGCTCGAGGCGGCCAAGGTCGACGGCGCCACGTGGTGGCAGCGACTCTTCAAGGTGATCCTGCCCAACATGAGGGCGGCCATCATGGTCGCGGTCCTGTTCCGCGCACTCGACGCCTACCGCATCTTCGACAACATCTTCGTGATGACGCGAGGCGCACAGGAGACCGAGTCGGTGTCCTTCCTGACCTACCGCCAGGTCATCGAGCAGGTCCAGCTGGGAGTGGGCTCCGCACTGTCGGTGCTCCTCTTCCTCAGCGTGCTGCTGCTGGCGTGGTTGATCATCAAGCTGTTCCGGGTCGACCTGGCGCAGGCAAGGGGTGAGGGCTGATGAACCAGCGCAACAACGTCGGCACCTGGATCGGCTTCCTGCTGATCCTGGTCTGGTGCCTCCTGCCCGTCGTGTGGATCATCTCGCTCTCGTTCAAGTCGGTCGACGAGACGGCGAGCGGTAGTCCGCAGTTCCTGCCCAAGGACCCGACCCTCGACAACTACCGCGACATCCTGTCCAACGGAGACTTCCTCGCCGCCCTGCGCAACTCCTTCGGGATCGCGCTGATCGCGACCCTGCTGGCCGTGGTGTTCGCCACGCTCGCGGCGTACGCCATCGCCCGGCTCGAGTTCAAGGGCAAGCGGCTGGTCCTCTCGCTGGCGCTGGCCATCGCGATGTTCCCGGTGGTCTCACTGGTGGGGCCACTGTTCGACATGTGGCGCACGTTCGGGCTCTTCAACACCTGGCCGGGCCTGATCATCCCCTACATGTCGTTCACCCTGCCGCTGGCGATCTGGACCCTGTCGGCCTTCTTCCGGGAGATCCCGTGGGAGATGGAGCAGGCGGCCCAGGTGGACGGCGCCACCTCGTGGCAGGCGTTCCGCAAGGTGATCGTCCCGCTGGCCGCACCCGGTGTCTTCACCGCGGCCATCCTCACGTTCTTCTTCGCCTGGAACGAGTTCGTGCTCGCGATCTCGTTGACGTCCACCACCGGATCACGGACGGTGCCCGCCCAGCTGTCCTACTTCGTGGGACCCGACCCGTTCAACCCGCCTTACGGACAGCTGGCCACCGCCTCCGTGGTCGTCACGGTCCCGATCATCATCATCGTCCTGCTGTTCCAGCGAAAGATCGTCGCCGGCCTCACCTCCGGCGCAGTGAAGGGGTGATCAGCTCATGGCTGGCATCGAGATGAAGAACATCGTCAAGCAGTACGGCGACGGGTTCCCGGCCGTCAACGACGTGAGCATCGACGTGGAGGACGGGGAGTTCCTGATCCTCGTCGGACCGTCCGGGTGCGGGAAGTCGACGCTCCTGCGGATGATCGTGGGGCTCGAGGACATCACCGACGGGGACATGGTCATCGGCGGCAAGAAGGTCAACGACCTCGCGCCGCGCGACCGCAACCTGTCGATGGTGTTCCAGAACTATGCGCTCTACCCCCACCTCACGGTCTACGAGAACATCGCGTTCCCGCTGCGGTTGGCGGGCAAGCCGGACTCGGAGGTCGACGAGAAGGTGCGCGAGGCGTCGAAGACGCTCGAGCTCGACGAGCACCTGGAGCGCAAGCCCGGCAACCTGTCGGGCGGTCAGCGCCAGCGCGTGGCCATGGGGCGCGCGATCGTGCGCGATGCCGAGGCCTTCCTGTTCGACGAGCCCCTCTCCAACCTCGACGCCAAGCTGCGCGGGCAGATGCGTACGGAGATCTCGCGACTGCAGAAGCGGCTGGGCATCACCACGGTCTACGTCACCCACGACCAGACCGAGGCGATGACGCTGGGTGACCGGGTCGCGGTGCTCAAGCGCGGTGTCCTGCAGCAGCACGCCACGCCGCGCGAGCTCTACGAGAACCCGGCGAACCTGTTCGTCGCGGGCTTCATCGGCTCCCCGCCGATGAACTTCCTGCCGGCCACGGTCGAGGGCAACAAGGTGGAGCTGCCCTTCGGCACCCTGACCATCCCCGAGGACAAGGCCGCCAAGGCCCAGGGGAAGGGGCTGCTGATCGCCGGCATCCGTCCCGACCACTTCGAGGACGCCTCCGTCGTCGACAGCGACAAGGTCAGCGACGAGGCGACGTTCACGACCACCGTCGACGTGGTCGAGTGGCTGGGCAACGAGGCCTACGCCTACATCCCCTTCGAGGCCCCGGACGAGGTGCGCGAACAGCTCACGCAGCTCGAGAAGGACCTCGATGGCGAGTCGCTGCGCACGCAGCTCGTGGTCTCCCTCGACGGTGCGAGCCGGATCAGCGAGGGCGACGAGGCCACGATCTGGGTCGACGCCGGCAAGATCCACCTGTTCGACCCGTCGACCGGTGAGAACCTCACCATGGACGCCGACAACGCCGGCATCATCCCCGGCACCGAGGCGCTCGCGAAGGCCGAGGAGGTCGGCAAGGAGCAGGACGCGGTGCAGCCGACGGGCTCGTAGTCCGGCCCCGAGGATCGCTGCGCTCGCACGTCGAGCTCCGGGCGCCGCGTGGGTCCCGAGGTGCTTCCTCGGGACCCACGCGGCGCTGCGCCACCCCTAGTCGGAGAGGCGCTCCCCGGTCTCGGTGTCGAAGGCGTGCACGTGCTCGGGGTCGGTCGTGACGTAGAGCATCTCGCCCTTCTGCGGGTGGCTGCGACCGGCGACCCGCACGATGATGTCGGACGGCGCACCCTCCACGTCGCAGGTGCCGTAGACGAAGCTGTCGGCGCCGAGCTCCTCGACCACGGTCACCCGCACGGGCAGACCGCCATCCTCGGCCGAGACCAGTCGCCAGTTCTCGGGACGCACACCGACCGTGACCTTGCCACGCATCTTGCTCTTCGCGGCCGGGTCCACCGGGACGGCGTACTTGCCGACCTTGACCTTGCCGTCGTCGGCCGCGACGCCCTGCAGCATGTTCATCTGCGGGGAGCCGATGAACTCGGCGACGAAGAGGTTGGCGGGCTTGTCGTAGAGCCGCAGCGGCGTGTCCACCTGCTGGAGCACCCCGAGCTTCATCACCGCGACGCGGTCGCCCATCGTCATCGCCTCGACCTGGTCGTGGGTGACGTACACCGTGGTGACGCCCAGCTCCTGCTGGAGGCGGGCGATGTCGGTGCGGGTGTGCACGCGCATCTTGGCGTCGAGGTTGGACAGGGGCTCGTCCATGCAGAAGACCTGCGGTGCGCGCACGATCGCGCGGCCCATGGCGACGCGCTGGCGCTGGCCGCCGGACAGCGCCTTGGGCTTGCGCTCGAGGAACTCGGTGAGCCCGAGGATCTCGGCCGCCTTCTGCACCCGCTCCTTGCGCTCCGCCGTCGGCACCTTGGCCATCTTGAGCGAGAACGCCATGTTCTCCTCGACCGACATGTGCGGGTAGAGCGCGTAGTTCTGGAACACCATCGCGATGTCGCGGTCCTTGGGCGGGATGTTGGTGACGTCACGATCACCGATGAAGATCTTCCCGTCATTCACTTCTTCCAGACCCGCGAGCATCCGCAGGGTGGTGGACTTGCCGCATCCCGACGGGCCGACGAGGACCATGAACTCGCCGTCCTCGATCTCCAGGTCGATCCCCGGCACGGCCGGTACGTCGGCCCCCGGATACCAGCGCTGAGCCTTCTCGAACGTCACTGACGCCATGACTGACTACTCCTTCACCGGCAGGTACGTGCCGGACGATCCGTGGTGGAAGGGACTGTGCGCGGGCGTGAGCCGCGTCACACGAACGCCACCCTACCCTCACCGGGCGCCCGCCCGCTGTTACCCAACCGTGACCGCGCGAATCGTTGACGTGGGCATACGCAAACGTTTTCATCGTCTGGTGATGCCTGTCACGCAGGACAGCCATCGCACCCGGACCGACGAGCCGAGGCACAGATCCCGCCGTGGCCGTACCCAGACGAGAGGGAAAACGTCGACATGAAGAACCAACGGACCCGCAAGGGCCTGGCCACCATCGCCGTCATGGCGATGTCGGGGCTGGGCCTCGCGGCCTGCGCCAGCGACGACAGCAGCAGCGACGAAGTCAGCGGAGAAGCGCCCGGCGCCGGCAAGGCCGAGTGCGAGCAGCTCGAGCAGTTCGGTGACCTGACCGGCAAGACGGTCTCGGTCTACACCTCGATCCTGGCGCCCGAGCAGACGGCGCACGAGGACTCCTACCAGGTGTTCACCGAATGCACTGGCGCCGAGGTCAAGTACGAGGGGTCCGACCAGTTCGAGACCCAGCTCGTCGTTCGGGTCAAGGCCGGCAACGCCCCTGACATCGCCTACATCCCCCAGCCCGGCCTGCTCAAGACCGTGGTCAGCTCGGGTTCGGTCGTCGAGGCCCCCCAGCCGGTCTCGGACAACGTCGACGAATTCTTCGGCGAGGACTGGAAGTCCTACGGCACGGTGGACGACACCTTCTACGCCGCCCCGCTCGGCGCCAACGTCAAGTCGTTCGTGTGGTACTCGCCCACGATGTTCGCCGACAACGGCTGGACCGTGCCCGAGACCTGGGACGACATGATCACGCTCTCCGACGAGATGGCGGCCACGGGCACCAAGCCGTGGTGCGCGGGCATCGAGTCCGGCGAGGCCACCGGCTGGGTCGCCACCGACTGGCTCGAGGACGCCGTGCTGCGCGACGCCGGCGCGGACGCCTATGACCAGTGGGTCAACCACGAGATCCCGTTCGACGACCCCTCGATCGTGGAGTCGCTCGACCGAGTCGGTGCGATCCTCAAGGACTCGAAGTACGTCAACGCGGGCTTCGGCGAAGTGAACTCTGTCGCCACCACGGCCTTCCAGGACGGCGGCCTGCCGATCCTCAAGGGTGACTGCGGCCTGCACCGCCAGGCCTCGTTCTACGCAGCGCAGTGGCCCGAGGGCACCACGGTGGAAGAGGACGGCGACGTCTTCGCGTTCTACCTGCCCACGACCAACGAGGACAACGGCAAGCCCGTCCTCGGTGGTGGCGAGTTCGTCGCCGCGTTCGACGACCGCCCCGAGGTCCAGGCCTTCCAGACCTACCTGTCGTCCGACATCTGGGCCAACGAGAAGGCCAAGGCCACCCCCGGAGGCGGCTGGGTCAGCGCCAACACCGGTCTAGACATCGACAACCTGGGCAGCCCGATCGACAGGCTGTCCGCCGAGACCCTGCAGGACCCCGAGGCCGTGTTCCGCTTCGACGCTTCGGACCAGATGCCCAGCGCCGTCGGCGCCGGCTCCTTCTGGAAGGAGATGACCGCCTGGATCACCGGCAAGTCGTCCTCGGACGCCCTCAAGACCATCGAGGAGTCCTGGCCCGCATCGTGACGTGAGGGTGGTCGGGTCGGGCTCGTCCCGGCCCGACCACCCCTGCGCCGCCGTGCCCGTCCGACCGACCTGAGGGAGAGCGACCACGTGACCACCTCCGAGAAGTTCGTCCACATGGCCATCGCCGTGCTGCTCTTCTACGGCGTCATGGCAGCGATCCTGCTGCTGACCCAGCGACTCAGGTCCAGAAGGGGGGAGCGCGTCCAGGCAGCCGCCTTCCTCGGACCGTCCCTCCTGCTCATCGGCATCGGCCTGCTCTACCCGGCGGGCGTCACGGTCTACCAGTCGTTGTTCGGGGCCGCCACGTTCAACCCGCCGTTCGTGGGGCTGGACAACTACGCCGACCTCTTCACCAACTCCCAGCAGCTGGAGGTGCTGCGCAACACCCTGCTGTGGGTGCTGCTGACCCCGACGATCGCCACGGCGATCGGTCTCGTCTACGCCGTGATCGTCGACCGCGCGGCGTTCGAGAAGTTCGCCAAGGCGCTCCTCTTCCTCCCGATGGCCATCTCCATGGTGGGGGCGTCGATCATCTGGAAGTTCGTCTACGACTACAAGGCCGGCGAGAGCACGCAGATCGGCTTGCTGAACCAGATCCTCACGTGGTTGGGGTTCGACACCTACAACTTCCTCCTCGAGTCACCGTGGAACACGATCTTCCTCATCGTGATCCTCATCTGGGTCCAGGCAGGCTTCGCGATGACCATCCTCTCGGCCTCCATCAAGGGCATCCCGGAGGAGATGATCGAGGCCGCCCGCCTCGACGGCGTGGGCGCCTGGCAGATGTTCCGCCACATCACCGTCCCGAGCATCCGCCCGTCCCTGATCGTCGTGCTCACCACGATCACGATCGCCACGCTCAAGGTCTTCGACATCGTCCAGACCGCGACCGGCGGCAACTTCGGCACCAGCGTGCTGGCCTACGAGTTCTACCGGCAGAGCTTCGTGGCGGGCAACCAGGGCCTGTCCGCGACCATCGCGGTGGTCATCTTCATCCTGGTGATTCCGATCGTGATCTACAACATCCGTCAGATGCGCAAGCTGGAGGCACGATGAGCAACCCGAGCACTGCCACCGTCCCGGTGGTCGCCGCGCCGCCCGTCCCCGCCTCCACTGCCGCACGCCAGGGGCTCACCGGTCGGCTCTCGTCGGCCGCTGCCCTGATCATCGCGCTCGTGTGGACCATCCCGACCATGGGCCTCCTGATCTCGTCCTTCCGCCCGGAGGCGGACGTGAAGTCCGACGGGTGGTGGAACTTCTTCACCGACCCCTCGCTCACCCTGCAGAACTACCGCGACGTCCTGGCCGGCGGGTCCAGCGGCGAGTCCCTGACCAACAACCTCATCAACACCATCGTCATCACCGTGCCGGCCGTGCTGATCCCGATCAGCCTGGCCACGCTCGCGGCGTACGCCTTCGCGTGGATCGACTTCAAGGGTCGTGACACGCTCTTCGTGGCGGTCTTCGCCCTCCAGATCGTGCCGATCCAGGTCACCCTGGTGCCGCTGCTCCAGCTCTACGTGAACCCGCCGTTCAACCTGATGCCGCTGGCCGGGCGCGACGCCCCGGCCGGAGGGCTCTACGAGCTGTGGCTCTCCCACACGATCTTCGCGCTGCCGCTGGCGATCTTCCTGCTGCACAACTTCATGCGCGAGATCCCGGGCGAGCTCATCGAGTCCGCGCGGGTCGACGGTGCGGGTCACGTGGCGATCTTCACCCGCATCATGTTGCCGCTGATGATGCCGGCGATCGCCGCCTTCGGGATCTTCCAGTTCCTGTGGGTGTGGAACGACCTCCTGGTGGCGCTGGTCTTCAGCAGCCCCGAGGTCTCGCCGATGACCGTCAAGCTCGTCAGCCTGGTCGGTCAGCGCGGTGAGGACTGGCAGCTTCTCGCATCTGGCGCGTTCGTCTCGCTCGCGATCCCGCTCCTGGTCTTCATCGCGCTTCAGCGCTACTTCGTGCGTGGCCTGCTGGCCGGGAGCGTCAAGGGGTGATCAGCCCGGCGGCGTCGCGCCCCTGGGCGGGCGCCGCCACCTGCTCGGCGAACCAGTGATAGGACGCCTTTGGCGTCCGCGTCAGCTCGGGAGAGGAACGGTCGACGTGCACCAGGCCGAACTTCTTCGCGTAGCCCTCCGCCCACTCGAAGTTGTCGAGGAGGGTCCACACGAAGTAGCCCCGCACGTCCGCACCCGCCTCTCGGGCACGCCCCACCGCGGCCAGGTGACCCCGGAGGTAGTCGATGCGGTCCGCGTCCTCGACCGTCCCGTCGACGACCTCACCGTCGGCGTAGGCCGCCCCGTTCTCGGTGATGACCAGCGGCAGGCCGGTGCGCCGATGGGTCTCCAGGAGCAGCTCCTCCATCCCGCGCGCCTCGACCTCCCAGCCCATGTCGGTGCGCGGCTCGCGCACGACCAGGTCGAGTCCTTCGACGCCCGGGTAGGCGCGCTGCTGGGGGTGCGGTGCGCCCGCATCGGTGGCGACCCGGGGCCGGATGGGGTGGTAGTAGTTGATCCCGAGCCAGTCGGCGGAGCCATGGATCGACTCCAGGTCTCCGGGGCGCACCAGCTCGGGGTCGGTCAGCACCGGGGCGAGGGCGAGCAGGCGCTCGTCGTAGGCCCCGTCGACGATCGGGTCGAGCCAGACGCGGTTGTGGATGGCGTCAACACCGTCGGCGACCTCCTCGTCCGCAGCGGACTCCGGCCACACCGGCAGGAGGTTGAGGACGATGCCGAGGTGCGCGCCGGGCATCACCTCGCGCGCCCAGGCGTGTCCGAGCAGCAGGTGGTGCGCCGCCCGGTGACCGGCCGCGCCCTCGCGTCGTCCCGGCGCATGCACGCCCGCGGCGTAGCCGAGGTAGGCCGCACACCAGGGCTCGTTGTGGGTCGCCCACGACGTCACCCGGTCGCCCAGTCGCTCGTGCACCACACCGGCGTACTCCGCGAAGGCCTCAGCCGTCGCGCGCACCGGCCAGCCACCAGCGTCCTCGAGCGGCTGCGGGAGGTCCCAGTGGTAGAGGGTCGCGACGGGCTCGATCCCGGCTGCCAGCAACGCGTCGACCAGGCGCTCGTAGTAGTCGAGACCGCGCGGCTCCACCCGGCCCCGGCCCTCCGGGAGGATGCGCGGCCACGCCAGGGAGAAGCGGTAGGCGTCGACACCAAGACCGCGAATGAGGGCGACGTCGTCCTCCAGTCGGTGGTAGGCGTCGCAGGCCAGCGTGCCGTCGTCGCCACCTCGGACCGTGCCCGGCTGCGCGGCGAACGTGTCCCAGATGGACGGGCCGCGGCCGTCCTCACCCACCGCACCCTCGATCTGGTAGGACGCAGTGGCGACGCCGAGGGCAAGAGGCAGCTGCGGTCGAGGTGTGGTCACGGTCCTACTCTAGTGACGCGCGAGCCCCGGAAGCCGTCATGACCGAGGGGCAGGGCCCGGCCGCCCAGGTCAACATGGCCGACGTCGCCCGCCGCGCCGGTGTGTCGATCGCGACCGTCTCGCGCGCCCTGCGCGGTCTGCCCGGGGTGAGTCCGCTTACGCGCAGCCGGGTCCTCTCGATCGTGGCCGAGCTCGACTACGTCGTCTCCCCCGCCGCCTCGGCACTGCGCGGAGCGACCCGCCGGGTCGCCGTCGTGCTCCCCCGCCTGAACAGCTGGTTCACCTCCACGATGCTGGCCACCATCGAGGCAACGCTGCGCCAGGCGGACCTCGACGTCCTCGTCTACCAGCTGAGCTCGCACGAGAGCCGGTCACAGTTCTTCCGCGACCTGCCCACCCGCCGCAAGGTCGATGCCGTCGTCCTGATCACCCTCCCGATCGGTCCCGAGGAGGAGGAGCGGCTCGACCTGATGGGCGTGAAGGTCGTCGTTGCCGGCTCACGCCTGCGCGACTATCCGTCGGTGAACGTCGACGACGTCGCGATCGGCTGCAAGGCCGTCGAGCACCTCGTCGGGCTCGGGCACACCCGCATCGCCATGATCCGCACGAACGACACCGACGGCGCCACGTGGACCAGCGACCTGCACCGTCGCACCGGCTACCTGAACACCCTGGCGCGCCACGAGCTCCCCCTCGACCCGGCCCTGGTCGTCACCGCACCCTACGGCGTGGCCTCCGGGGCCGTCGGGATGGAACGGCTGCTCGCCCTCGCCGACCCTCCGAGCGCGGTCTTCTGCTACTCCGACGACATCGCGGTCGCAGCCACCGTCGCGTTGCGACGCCACGGTCTGCGGGTGCCGGAGGACATGTCCCTCATCGGCGTCGACGGCCACGCGCTCGGCACGCTGTTCGACATCACGACCATCGACCAGCACGTGGTGGACCAGGCACAGGCGGCCAGTCGCATGGTGCTGGAGCTGCTCGCCGGGCGCACGCCCGAGCACCCCCGCCTGACCCTCCCGACCCACCTCCGGATCCGTGGGTCGACGGGCGCGGCGAGGCGGCGCCGCAGTCAGTAGGTGCCGAGGAACTTCTTCGGCGTCCCGGGCGGTGGCTGCCGCTGGACCGTCACCGAGCCCATCATCGCCATGCCGCGCACGCGCACGATCGGCGAGCCCGGACCCACCTCGGCCGGAGTCCTGTCCTTGCCGTGGCCGAACTCTCCCATGATGGGCGTCCCGTCGATGACCACGTGGACGTGCGCCGGGACGATGATCTTGACCTCACCCATGATGGTGCTGGCGTTGATCTGGGTTTCGTGCGCGGAGAGCTGGGCCTGCCGGAGGTCGATGACGACCGACCCCATCAGGGCGAACGCACTGTGGTGTGCGGGCACCGCCCAGACACCCTGGCGCTTGCACTCCCCCATGATCGCCACCGACGAGGCGTGGCCGGTGGCGGGGGTGTGGGCCGCTCGCGGGACCGGAGCACCCGCCGTCTGCGGATGGGCCGGCAGATGGAGATCGGCGGTGATCGGCACCAGGTCGGCGTACGTCTTGGCGCCCCAGGTCAGCTCGAGGCGCTCGTCGAGCTCGTCGAGGTCGATGCGGCCCTCGCCGGCGGCGTCCCGGAGCACGTCGGCGACCTTCTGGCGGTCGTTGTCGGAGATGCGCAGCAGGGACGGGTCCGGTGGCCGGTTCTCGATCTCCCCCATGCGGGTCAGGATAGCGATCCGGCGGTGCCGGCACCCGTGACGGGCGTCAGGCCGCGACGTCGTCGAGGTGGCGGGACACCGCGAGGGCCGCCTGCCGCCCGGCGCGGGAGGCACCGATCGTGCTCGCGGACGGGCCGTAGCCGACCAGCTGCACGCGCGGGTCGAGGACCGCGGTGGTCGCTCCCTGGACGTTGCCGGGCACCGGCAGGAGTGCGATCCCGCCCTCGGGGGTGCGCAGTCCGAGCGGGGCGAGGTGGTCGACCGCAGGGCGGAAACCGGTGGCCCAGAGGATGGCGTCGACGCGCTCGAAGCGAGCGTCGGACCAGCGGACGCCGTCGGCCTCGATCCGCTCGAACATCGGCAACCGGTCGTACGCCCCGAGCCGGGCCGCCTCCTGCTCCTGCGGACGCAGCCCGAGCCCGGTGACGCTGACGACGCTGGCGGGGGGCAGGCCACGGCGCACGCGCTCCGCAACCGCGGTGACCGCCGCCAGTCCCGCGGCCGCGTCGAACTCGTCGCGCCAGACCGGCGGTCGCCGGGTCACCCAGAGCGTGTCGGTGACCGGGGCCAGCTCGCCGAGGAGCTGCACCGCCGAGGCGCCACCGCCGACGACGAGGACGCGTTGGCCGTGGAAGTGCGCGGCGCCGGGGTAGTGCGCGGTGTGCACCTGCTCCCCCGCGAACGTCGCGATGCCGGGGTAGTACGGCACGAACGGACGGGTCCAGGTGCCCGTGGCGTTGACGAGGGTCCGGGTCCTCCACGTGCGCTCGCCGGCCGTGACCACCAGCAGGTCCCCGTCGCTCTCGACCCGGTCGACCCGCACGGGACGCACGACGGGCAGGCCCTGCTCGCGCTCGTAGCCGTCGAAGTAGTCGGGCACGACGACGCGGGCGGGGCGACCGGACCCGCGGGGGGCGGTCGAGCCCGGCAGGTCGGCGACGCCGTGCACGTCGTCCATGCCCAGCGATGCCCACCGGTGCTGCCACGCACCGCCCGGGTGGTCGTTGCCGTCGAGCACCACGTGGTCGATGCGTCGCTGCCGCAGGAAGTACGACGCCGCGAGGCCTGCCTGGCCGGCACCGATGACGACCGAGTCGAGCGCTGGTTCGAGGACGTCCACGTCGGGTCAACGCCGCGACCCTCGCGCCTATGCCCACCTCCGTGGGAGCCTCGGCCCATGGACATCTCCGCTCGCGCCACGACCCTCCTCGAGCTCCACCAGACTGGCACCACGCTGGTCCTCCCCACCGTCTGGGACGCCTGGTCGGCCCGGGCCGTCGCCGGGGCTGGCTTCGCGGCCCTGAGCATCGGCAGCCACCCGCTCGCCGACTCGCGCGGGCAGGGCGACAACGAGGACATGTCGCTCGACGACGCCCTCGACGGCGTACGCCGGATCTGCTCGGCCGTGCCGGACGTCCCGGTGAGCGCCGACATGGAGGCCGGCTACGGCGCCTCCCCCGCCGAGCTGGTGGAGCGGCTGCTCGAGGCCGGCGCGGTGGGCCTCAACATCGAGGACACCGTCCACTCCGAGGGCGGCCGGCTGCGCTCGGTGGCCGAGCACGCCGACTACATCGGCGGGATCCGCCAGGCGGCCGACGCGGCTGGCGTCGACCTCGTCGTCAACGCCCGCACCGACGCCTTCAAGAAGAAGGACCTGTTCGAGGACCCGGTCGCCGAGGCGATCACCCGGCTGCTCGCGTGCGAGGAGGCGGGATCCCGGTGCTCCTACCCCGTCGGCGCCCCGGACGCGGCGTCGCTCCGGCGCCTGCTCGATGCGCTCTCCGGACCCGTCAACGTGATCGCCAACCCGCGCACGGGCTCGCAGGCCGGGTCGCTGGACGACCTGCGGGCGCTGGGCGTGCACCGGGTGACGTTCGGGCCGCTCCTGCAGAAGGAGCTCGCGCCCGACCTCGCCGCGCTGGTCGCTCCCTGGCGGTAGAAGTCCTCCTCAGGCGACCACGAGCACGGCGGTCGGGGCCACCTCGAGGCGTACGGTGTCGCCCGGCTCGAGCAGGAGCGCGTCCGAGCTGGCGAGCTGGGCGAGGACGTCCGTGCCGTCCGCGAGACGGACGGTCACCCGCGACAGCGGACCCAGGAACATGACGGCGGTGACGGTGGCCGGACCGGTCTCGTCGGCGACGACCGACAGGCACTCCGGACGCACCAGAGCGGTCCCCGACCCGGTGGTCGAGCCGGGCAGCACCGGCACGTCCTGCCCCATCACCGAGGCCCTGTCGCCACGGACCTCGGCGGGCAGTCGGTTGCTGAGGCCGACGAACTCCCCCACGAACCGGCTCGCGGGCGCGGAGTAGAGGTCGGCCGGCGGGGCGAGCTGCTCGAGGCGACCGGCGTTCATCACTCCGACCCGGTCGGCGACGGCGAGCGCCTCCTCCTGGTCGTGGGTCACGAAGAGCGTCGTCGTGCCGACCTCGATCTGGACGCGCCTGATCTCGTCGCGCAGCTGCACGCGCACCTTGGCGTCGAGCGCCGACAGCGGCTCGTCGAGGAGCAGCACCGACGGCTCGATCGCAAGCGCGCGCGCGAGCGCCACCCGCTGCTGCTGGCCGCCGGAGAGCTGGTGGGCGAAGCGGTCGGCGTGCTCGTCGAGGCCGACCAGGTCGAGCATGTCGCCGGCCCGCTTGCGACGGGCCGCAGTGTCACGACCCCGCAGCTTGAGCCCGAAGGCCACGTTGTCGATCACGGTCATGTGGGGAAACAGGCTGTAGGCCTGGAACACCATCCCCATGTCGCGTTTGTTCGCCGGCACCTTGGTGAGGTCGCGACCACCGACCGACACCGAGCCCGAGGTGGGCCGGTCCAGTCCGGCCAGGATGCGCAGGGCCGTGGTCTTGCCGCATCCCGACGGGCCGAGCAGCGCGACCAGCTCACCGGGATCCAGGTGGAGCGTGAGTCCGTCCAGCGCACGCATCGATCCGTAGACGCGGGTGAGGTCGGACAGCTCGACGGCGAGACCACGCTCGGTCGTGTGGTCGCTCATGAAGGTGCTCCTTGCTTGTGCCGGTCACGGCTGAGGAAGGTGAGGCCGACGAGCAGCACGGACACGAAGAGCATCGATGCCAGCGCCGCAGCCATCGCCGCCGGCCCGTTGCTCTTGTAGAGCGCCGCCATCGCCACCGGCAGGGTGTCGAAGTGGAGCAGGGAGGCGAAGACGTACTCGCCGAGCACCAGCGCCACGGAGATGAAGGCGGCACCGAGGATGCCGCCGGTGATGTTGGGCATGATGATCCGCACGATGACGGTGAACCATCCCGCACCCAGCGACCGTGCGGCCTCCGACAGCGTCGCGGCGTCGATCCCGGAGAGCGAGGCGTCCACGGCGCGGAAGGAGTAGGGCAGCACCAGCACGACGTAGGCGAACGTGAGCACCAGCGCGTTGTCACCGAGCAGGTAGGTCACCCACGAGTAGACGTTGCTGATGCCGACGACGATCACCAGCGCCGGGATGGTCAGCGGCAGCAGGCACAGGAACTCGATCAGCTTCTTGGCCTTCGGCACCCGCAGCCGCACCCAGACCATCGTCGGGACCAGCAGGGCGACCATGAGCAGGACGGTGAACAGCGCCAGCAGCAGCGAGGCGATGATCGAGGACCGGAGGTCCTCGTCGGTGAACATGAACTCCCAGTTGTCCCACGTGCGCCCCGGCGCGCTGCCGCGGACCTGGGTGGAGAAGTCGAACATCGCCAGCAGCGGGACGAAGAAGTAGGCCGCGAACACCAGCAGCAGCACCGCGCGTGCGACTCGGAAGAGGGGCGGGGGCCTCATCGCATCCACCTCGACGTACGCCGCAGCAGCAGGTTGTAGGCCACCATCACCAGCGTCACCACGACGATCATCTCCAGCGCGAGCGCGAAGCCGACGTTCGCCTGCCCGAGCAGGACCTCACTCGTGATCGCCTGGCGGATGAGGAGCGGCACGATCGGCTGGCCCTGGCTGACCAGGACCGCCGCAGTGGCATAGGCCGCGAACGCGTTGGCGAAGAGCAGCAACAACGCGCCGAGGAAGGCGGGTGTCAGCAGTGGGATGGCGATGTGGCGCCAGTAGGTCCAGGTGCTCGCGCCGAGGTTGACCGCGGCCTCACGCCACTGCGGGCGGAGGCCCTCGAAGGCGGGTGCGAAGACGATCACCATGAGCGGGACCTGGAAGTAGCAGTAGACGACGATCAGGCCGGGCAGCCCGAAGAGCCAGCCCGAGCCGTAGAGGTCGGCGCCGGTGAGCTCCAGGACCGCGTTGGTGACGACGCCGACGGGGCCGATCGTCGCGATCCAGGCGAAGGCGAGCACGACGCCGCCGAACTGGGCGAGGACGCCGCTCACGGCGAGCGTGGCGCGGCGGAGCAGGCTGTGCGGAGGCATCGAGACGATCAGGTAGGCGAGGAGCGCGCCAAGGACGGCACCGATCGCGGCTGTCGACGCCGAGAGGATCAGCGACCCCTTCAGCGCCGACATGGCCGATTCTCCGGTCAGCGCGTCGAGGTTGCCGAGCGTCAGCCCGCCGTCCTCGTCCTGGAAGGCCCCGACGACGACGGTCAGCGTGGGCACGACCAGGAAGACCAGGACGAAGCCGAGGAAGGGGAGCAGAGGGAGGACCGGGCCGACGGCGAACCGTCGGCCCGGATCCCTCGTGGTGGTGGGCGTGCTCAGCGGATGGCCTTGGACCAGTTCGATGCCAGGTACTCACCGGCGGTCACGGTCTGGTCGTCGGTCGGGACCACGGGCTCGCCCTCGACCTCGGGGAGGGCACCCCACAGGTCGGCGTCGATCGTGCCGGCCTCGGCCATCGCGTCACCGCGGACCGGGCGGGCGCCGCCCTTGAGCCACAGGTTCTGGCCCTCGTCGCTGTAGAGGAACTCCTGCCACAGCCTGGCCGCGGCCGGGTGCGGTGCGTCGGCGTTGATGGCCTGGTAGTAGTAGCCGGCCACGACGGCCTCGGACGGGACGACGGTCTTCCAGGTGTCGACATTGGCGGCCGCGGCCGAGCCGAGGTAGTCCCAGTCGATGACGACCGGGGTGGTGCCCTGCTCGATCGTGGTCGAGTCGGGGTCGACGGTCAGGAAGTTGCCGGCCTTCTTGAGCTCGCTGAAGAAGTCGACGCCGGGGGCGATGTCGTCGGGTGAGCCGCCGTTGGCGATCGCCGCCATCATCACGCCGCTGAAGGCGGCGCCGGCCTGGGTCGGGTCACCGTTGAGGGCGACCTTGCCCTTGAACTCGGGCTTCAGGAGGTCGGCCACCGAGGTGACGTCGGGGACCACGGAGGAGTCGTAGCCGATGGACATGTAGCCGCCGTAGTCGTTGACCCAGGCACCGTCCGCCGCCTTGAAGGAGTCGGGGATGTCGTCCCAGGTCTCGACCTGGTAGGGCGCGTACATGTCGGTGTTCGCCAGCGCGACGGACTGTCCGAGGTCGAAGACGTCGGGCGCACGATCGGTGCCCTGGAGGTCGTTGGCCGCGTTGATCTCGTCCTGCGAGGCTGCGTCGGGCTGGTCGGAGTTGACCTTGATGTCGTACTTCTCCTCGAAGGTCGAGATCATCTCGCCGTAGTTGGCCCAGTCCGGCGGCAGGGCGATCACGTTGAGCTCGCCCTCGTCCTGGGCGGCCTTGATCAGCTCGTCCAGTCCACCGAAGTCCTCGGCAGAGGTGGCGGTCGCAGCCTCGACACCACTCTCGGTGGTGGTGTCGGCCTCCTTCTCGGGCGCGCCGCAGCCGGCGACGGCGAGCAACGTGGCCATCGCGGCCACGGATACAAGTCTCTTACGGGTGTTCACTGGACCTCCAGGGGTACTCAGCCGACGAACGGCCGGTGGGGTGTGCCGCGCGGAGCCTCATCGGTCCCGTCGGATCGGAGGCTACTCCCGAGTGGCCGCTGTGGGTACGACTGGTGAATGGCCGGTACTGCAACGTGATGAGCCGTTGCGTATCGCGCCGACGCGGCGGCGTACGCTCAGGACCCGTGACGACAGCCGAGTTCCGCTACTCCGACCTCCTGCCGACCGCCGGCTCCAACGGCGCCCCCGAGACCCCCTACCGGTTGATCACCACCGAGGGCGTCTCGACCGTCGACGTCGCCGGGCGGACCTTCCTCCAGGTCGAGCCCGAGGCGATCCGGCGGCTCACCGAGGAGGCGATGCACGACATCAGCCACTACCTGCGGCCCGGGCACCTCGCCCAGCTGCGGAAGATCATCGACGACCCCGACGCCTCCGGCAACGACCGCTTCGTCGCGCTCGACCTGCTCAAGAACGTCAACATCTCCGCCGGCGGCGTGCTGCCGATGTGCCAGGACACCGGCACCGCGATCGTGATGGGCAAGAAGTCCGAGGGCGTGCTCACCGGCTCCGACGACGGCGAGGCGATCAGCAAGGGCGTGTACGACGCCTACACCCGGCTCAACCTGCGCTACTCCCAGCTCGCGCCGCTGACGACGTTCGAGGAGAAGAACACCGGCACCAACCTGCCGGCCCAGATCGAGCTCTACTCCACGCCCGCCAGGGACGTGCCGGAGTACAAGTTCCTCTTCATGGCCAAGGGCGGCGGCTCGGCCAACAAGTCGTTCCTCTTCCAGGAGACCAAGGCCGTCCTCAACCCGACGCGGCTGATGGAGTTCCTCGACGAGAAGATCCGCTCCCTCGGCACCGCTGCGTGCCCGCCGTACCACCTCGCCGTCGTGATCGGCGGCACGAGCGCGGAGTTCGCGCTGAAGACGGCGAAGTACGCCTCCGCGCACTATCTCGACGACCTGCCGACCGAGGGCTCGATGAGCGCCCACGGCATCCGCGACGTCGAGCTGGAGGAGAAGGTCTTCGAGCTGACGCAGTCGTTCGGGATCGGCGCGCAGTTCGGCGGGAAGTACTTCTGCCACGACGTCCGCGTCGTCCGGCTCCCCCGCCACGGCGCCTCGTGCCCGGTCGCGATCGCGGTGTCGTGCTCGGCCGACCGCCAGGCGCTCGGCAAGATCACTCCGGAGGGCGTCTTCCTCGAGCAGCTCGAGACCGACCCCGCGCACTACATGCCCACCGACGGTGTCTCCGACGACATCTCCGGCGGCGAGGTCGTCGCGATCGACCTCAACCAGCCGATGGCCGACATCCTCGCCGAGCTCTCGAAGCACCCGGTGAAGACCCGGCTGTCGCTGACCGGCCCGCTCGTCGTGGCGCGCGACATCGCGCACGCCAAGATCAAGGAGCGCCTCGACGCCGGCGAGGAGATGCCGGCGTACATGAAGGACCACCCGGTCTACTACGCCGGTCCGGCCAAGACCCCCGCAGGCCTGCCGTCCGGCTCCTTCGGCCCCACGACCGCGGGGCGGATGGACTCCTACGTCGAGCAGTTCCAGGCGGCCGGCGGCTCGATGGTGATGCTCGCCAAGGGCAATCGGTCCAAGGTCGTCACCGAGGCCTGCAACAGCCACGGCGGCTTCTACCTCGGCTCGATCGGCGGCCCCGCCGCCCGCCTCGCGCAGGACTGCATCCGCTCGGTGTCGGTCCTCGAGTACGAGGAGCTCGGGATGGAGGCGGTGTGGAAGATCGAGGTCGAGGACTTCCCCGCGTTCATCGTCGTCGACGACAAGGGCAACGACTTCTTCACCGACCCGTCCGGCGCCGTCACCGTCCCGATCACCGGGATCCGGGTGCGCTCCGCCGAATAGCCCCCGGCCAACTGCGCCTCCCAGAGCGCCTCAGCCGGCCGTCTCGAGCCGATCGGCCAGGGCGGACGCCGCCGCACCGGCCCGGTGCCCGAGGAGCTCGGGCCCGACCACCTGGTCCTGGTGCGCCCCGCCGAGGAGCACCGCCGTCATCGGCATCAGCGCCTCCACTGCTTCGCGGACGGCGGGAAGGTCCTCGACGGTCGGCGCGGCGAGCACGACAGCGGCGGGCGAGATCAGGCGCACCGTGCCGACCCACGCCTCGAGCGGCAGGTCGCCGCCGAGGTAGGTGACCGCGACGCCGCGCGAGCGCAGCACCAGGGAGAACGCCAGGATGCCGAGCTCGTGACGCGATCCGCGAGCCAGCCCGGCCAGGACCCGCGTGCCGCCCGGCGTCACCACCGGGATGGACTGGAAGGCCTGCGCGAGTCGGCGGTGCATCGCGGCGGACACGAAGTGCTCCCCCGCCACCGAGACCTCGCCCTCCT
The DNA here is from genome assembly GCA_963791365.1 of uncultured Actinomycetota bacterium. Taxonomy (GTDB): domain Bacteria; phylum Actinomycetota; class Actinomycetes; order Propionibacteriales; family Nocardioidaceae; genus Nocardioides. The sequence goes on from CAWBSG010000012.1 coordinate 118,846, forward strand.
GCCACGCCTTGCCCAGGCTGACCATCGAGGGGAGCAGCCAGCCGTCGACGGCGCCGGCGTAGTCACCGTCCGCGAACGCGTCGGCGAGCAGCCAGTCGAGCGCAGCCACGTCGAAGTCGACCGCGCACTGCACCAGCTGCTCTGCCCGAGGGTCCGTGCAGGTCTCCTCCGGCCTCGCGATCTGGGCCTCGGCGACGGACACGTCGTGCACCACGTGCTGAGCCGCCGCGTGCGCGGACCAGCCCGCGTCGACCAGCGTGCGCATCACGCTGAGCCGGCGTACGGCCTCGTCGTCGTAGAGCCGGTAGTTGCCGGCCGAGCGGTGCGGGACGACCACGCCGTAGCGCTGCTCCCACTTGCGCAGGGTGGTGCTGGGCACGCCCGTGAGCTCTGCTGCCCGACCAACGGTGTACACGTGTACAAGGTAGGCCGAACCGGGCGCCTGATAAAGCCCTGGGGCGCCACTGGCATGGGGTCGGGCTGGACAAGGATTCGACATCCGACACCGCGTCGGGGAGGCCAGGACCCCCTCAGGGCAGGATGGTGGCGTGACCACCGACATCGTGGAGATCGCCCGTGCGGAGACCGAGCGCGGCGAGCTCGTGCTGCGGCGACGCACGTCCGGGACCGCGGCCGACGTGCTCGAGCTGAGGATCAACGGCGTCTTCGTGATGGACACCCTCGAGACCACGAGCGAGATCGAGCTCGCGGCGCAGGCCCTCGACCTCGTCGACGAGCCGACCGCGGTCCTCGTGGGCGGCCTGGGGCTCGGCTTCACCCTGCAGCGGGTCCTCGCCGACGCCCGCGTCGAGCGCGCGGTGGTCGTCGAGATCGAGGAACCGCTGATCGAGTGGATGCGCGACGGCACCGTGCCGCACGGACCGGCGATCCTCGCGGACGCGCGGGCGAGCGTCGTCAACGCCGACATCGCGATGGCCATCGCCGAGGCGCGCTCGACGTACGACCTGGTGCTGCTCGACGTCGACAACGGCCCGGGCTACCTCGTCCACGACGCCAACGAGCAGGTCTACCAGGCGGAGTTCCTCGGCCGGTGCCACGACCTGCTCAGCCCCGGTGGGGTCCTCGTCGTCTGGTCGGCCAACGCGGCGCCCGAGCTGCTGGCCAGGATGCGCGCCGTCTTCGGGGTCGCCGAGGAGCAGTCCCACGACGTGCTGCTGCAGGACCGGCCGGAGGAGTACTTCCTCTACCTCGCGCGCCGCTAGCCGACCGAGCGCAGGAACGCCTCCAGGACTGGGCCGGCGGTCTGCGACCCCGACACGCCGGTGCCGACGAACACCGCGACGGCCAGGTCGCCACGGGTGGCGATCATCCAGGCATGGGTCGCCAGCTCGCCGCCCGCGTCCGGCTCGCCGTACTCGGCCGTGCCGGTCTTGGCGCCCGTCACGCCGGGTACGTCCGCGAGGAACCGCCCCGACCCGGTGTCCACCACCCCGCGCAGCAGGCCGCGCAGGGTGGTCGCCTCCGCCTCCGTCACCGGCGCCTCGGGCTGCACCTGCTCGACCTGGTGGTCCGGCAGGAGCACCGGCAGCACGGCGCGGCCGGCCTGCACCGAGGCGGCGACGGTCGCCATCGCGAACGGGCTGGCGAGCACCGTGCCCTGGCCGATCACGTCGGCGGCGGCGCCGGTCTCGGTCTCAGGTGGCGGCACCTGGCCGAAGTAGACGGGGAAGCCGAGGTCGTGGTCGGTGCCGAGGCCGAGCGCCTGTGCGGCGGCCGCGAGGTCGCCGGTCGCGAGCCGGTCGGCGTTGCCGACGAAGGCGGTGTTGCACGACTGGGCGACGGCCTGTCCGAGGGTGATCTCACCGACGGAGCCGGCCGGGTAGTCGTCGTAGTTCTTGAAGGAGCGGCCGTCCACGACCGTCGTCGCCGGGCACGACACCCGGTCGCCCGGCGCCAGGCCGCTGCGCAGGAGCGCGAGCGAGGAGACCACCTTGAAGGTCGATCCGGGGGCGTACTGACCGGTGTCGGCGAGGTCGGCGCCCTCCGCGCCGGCTCCGTTGGCGGTCGCGAGGATCGCGCCGTCGGAGGGCCGGATCGCCACCAGGGCGCTCGCGGGCGCGTCGTCGCCGAGCGTGGCCAGGGCCAGCTCGGCCCGGTCCTGCACACCGGGGTCGATCGTCGTCGCGAGCGGGGCACCGTCCACGGCGGGGACCTCGAAGACCGTCCGGAGCTGCTCGTCGGCATCCCGGACGACCACGGCCCTGCCGATCGTGCCGCGCAGCTGCTCGTCGTAGCGGGCCTGGAGCCCGGAGAGCCCGACCTCGTCGCCGGCGACGATCGCGCCCTCGGACTCCTCGACGACCTCCGCCGTCGCCGCGCCCACCCGGCCCAGCAGGGCGGCCGCGAACTCCCGGCTCGGCGCGAGCGCGAGGGTGTCGTTGACCGCGAGCGCGCCCCGGACCTTCCGGAAGGCGGGCAGCACCTCGCGCGCGTCGTCCTCGCGCAGCACGACGGCCTCGACGAAGGCCTCCGGGCCCATCGCCTCCGCGCGGTCGACGTACGACGCCGCGTCGACGTCGAGGATCCGCGCGATCCGACGGGCGCTCCGGGCCACCTGCGCTCCCTCGACCTTCGTCTTGTCGAGCCCGTAGCGCAGCACCGGGCGCTCGGTGACGAGCACCGACCCGTCGGCGCCCGTGATGTCGCCGCGGTCCGGGGTGAGCGTGCGCAGGCCGAGGGTCTCGCCCTCGGCCAGGTCGGGCACCAGCGTGGCCGGCGCCCAGTCGACCTGCCAGCCGTCCTCGCCCTCCACGAGCCCGGCCGCGGTGTCGTACGCCCAGGGATCCGGTCCGCCCAGGTCCCACCGCCACGACAGCGTCGCGGTCGCGGTGCCGCCCTCCTGATCCGTCGCCTCGGGGTGCTCGACCGCGGACACCTCGACCGCGACGGGCACCTCGTCGAACGGCGAGACGAGCTCGGCGAAGGCGTCGCGGGCAGCCTCGTCGGTGAGCGGCACGTCGCCGAGCGTGTGGTCGGAGAGCGCCGCCGCGAGGTCGGCGGCCAGGTCGCCTGCGGGGTCGGCGTCGTCGCCGCCGGGCGAGGAGCAGGCGGAGCCCACCCCCATGAGCACGACAGCGACCCCGAGAAGGAGTGATCGCATGGACCCATGGTGCCCGAGTACGGTCGGAGAGTGAGCGAGACACGCACCGAACACGACTCCATGGGCGAGGTCGAGGTCCCCCGCGACGCCCTCTGGCGGGCCCAGACCCAGCGCGCGGTCGAGAACTTCCCGATCAGCGGCCTCCGGCTCCAGCCCCGTCACGTCCAGGCGCTGGCCCACGTGAAGGCCGCCGCCGCGAGTGCGAACTCCGCCCTCGGGGTGATCAGCCACGAGCAGGCGCAGGCCGTCGTCGACGCCGCCGACGCGATCGTCGCGGGCGACCACGACGGCGAGTTCCCGATCGACGTCTTCCAGACCGGGTCGGGCACCAGCTCCAACATGAACGCCAACGAGGTGATCGCCAGCCTCGCCGACCGCGCCGGCGTCACCGTGCACCCCAACGACGACGTCAACGCCTCGCAGAGCAGCAACGACACCTTCCCGACGAGCATCCACGTGGCCGCGACGCTCGCCGTCGTCGACGACCTGCTCCCCGCGCTCGACCGGCTCGCGGCGTCGTTCGAGGCCAAGGCCGACGAGTTCGCGGACACCGTGAAGGCCGGCCGGACCCACCTGATGGACGCCACGCCCGTCACGCTCGGCCAGGAGATGGGGGCGTACGCCGCCACGCTGCGGCTCGGGGCCGAGCGCCTCGACGCGGTGCTCCCCCGGGTGCGCGAGCTGCCGTTGGGCGGCACGGCCGTCGGCACCGGCATCAACACCCCGGCCGCCTTCGCCGAGCGCGCGATCGCGGCGCTGTCCGAGCGGACCGGCCAGCCCTTCACCGAGGCGCGCGACCACTTCGAGGCGCAGGGCACCCGGGACTCGCTCGTCGAGCTGTCCGGCGTGCTCCGGACGATCGCGGTCGGCCTGACGAAGATCTGCAACGACCTCCGCTGGATGTCGTCCGGTCCCACGACGGGCCTCTCGGAGATCCACCTCCCGGACCTCCAGCCGGGGTCGAGCATCATGCCCGGCAAGGTCAACCCGGTCCTGCCCGAGGCGACGCTCATGGTGTGCGCCCGCGTCGTCGGCAACGACGCCACGATCGCCTGGGCCGGCGCCGCCGGCAGCTTCGAGCTCAACGTGATGATGCCGGTGATGGCGCACGCGCTGCTCGAGTCCGTGCACGTGCTGTCCACCTCGACCGTGCTGCTCGCCGAACGCTGCGTCGACGGCATCACCGCCGACGCCGAACGGATGCGCCGCTACGCCGAGTCCTCCCCGTCGGTCGTCACGCCGCTCAACGCCCACATCGGCTACGAGGAAGCGGCGAAGGTCGCCAAGAAGGCGCTGGCCGAGGGGGCGACGATCCGCGAGACGGTGATCGCGATGGGCTACGTCGAGCGGGGCGACCTCACCGAGGAGCAGCTCGACGCCGCGCTCGACGTGGACTCGATGACGGGCAGATGAACCGGTAGCCCTCGTCCGGACGCGCCGGCTCCGGAAAGCGAGACGCGACCCGCTCGCCCCCGTGGAACGTGCGAGCCGCGCCTCTTTCGACCCCCCTGGCCGTCTGAGTACGAGCTGCGCCGGGCGGCCAGGACGGCGCGACGCCGGTGCAGCTTCGTGGTCGAAGGATGGACCCGCCGCAACGATCGCTCACCGCGATTCGGGTCTGACTAGTCCGATCGGTTGGACCAGTGGTCCTGCCCCTGTGCGGGGTCAGTACCAGCCGTGCCCGGACTTGAAGCTCCAGGCGCTGCAGGGCGAGCCGTAGGTGTCCTGGATGTACTCCAGGCCCCAGCGGATCTGCGACTCGGCGGAGGTCATGTAGTCCGCGGGCAGGTCGTGCAGCTGCGTCAGCGCCTGCGGGATGCCGTACGCCGACGAGCTGGGGTTGTCCGCGTCGACCCGCCAGCCCGACTCGCTCATGTAGAGGGAGTCGAGGCAGGAGAACTGGTCGGCCGAGAAGCCGTAGACCGGGAGCAGGGCGCGGGCGATGTCGCGCGGGTCGCCCGCCGAGAGCGACTCGGACTTCGTGACGACCGGGCCGGCCGACATCGTGAGGGCAGTGGCCTTGGCGGCGTCGCGACGCGACGAGCGCGAGGTGACCCGGCGCTGCGAGCGCTCGGCCAGCAGCTCGTCGTCGGTCGCGGTCGCGCCGGTCTCGCCGGGCTCGACCGGAGCCGAGGCGGTGCTCGGAGCGACGTCGGCGGCGGCGGGCGTGATGCCCGGGTCGTCGGAGACCATTCCGCCGGTGACGCTGACACCGGTGACGGCCACCGCCAGGCCGGTCAGCGCGACCCCGGTGCGGAGCGCTCGGCGCGGGCCGCGCGCGGCCTTGTGCTTGCCGGGGGCGCGGTGCGTGGGGACGTACTTCGGGGAGGGCACAGAGAGTCTCACGGATGGGGAACAGGGGGTGTGCGGCTCGAGAGGCACCACGAGATCGCCACGCAGCACGGTCGGGACGCGGTTCTCGGGGGTGTCCCTGGCCTGACCTCCCGGGGAAGGTCACGAAACGATCTCGACCACCATGCATGAGGAGCCGGAGGCGCGCAAACCGAACTCCCCACCTGACTGGATCCCTTGTGCCACACGGGTTCCGTTGTGCCTCAGAGGTCACACCAGCCCCAGAACCTCAGGCGGCCGGGACGCCGGAGGACGCGAGGTCAGGGGGTCAGAGGGTGACGTCCTCCAGCATCTCGGTCACGAGCGCGGCGATCGGCGAGCGCTCGGAGCGGGTGAGGGTCACGTGGGCGAAGAGCGGGTGGCCCTTGAGCTTCTCCACCACCGCGACGATGCCGTCGTGGCGCCCGACGCGCAGGTTGTCGCGCTGCGCCACGTCGTGGGTGAGCACGACCTTGGAGTTGGCGCCGATGCGCGAGAGCACCGTCAGCAGGACGTTGCGCTCGAGCGACTGGGCCTCGTCGACGATGACGAAGGCGTCGTGGAGCGAGCGGCCGCGGATGTGGGTCAGCGGCAGCACCTCGAGCATCCCGCGGTCCATCACCTCGTCGATGACGTCCTTGCCGGTCAGCGCGCCGAGGGTGTCGAAGACGGCCTGCGCCCAGGGCGACATCTTCTCGTTCTCCGAGCCGGGCAGGTAGCCGAGCTCCTGGCCGCCGACGGCGAAGAGCGGGCGGAAGACGACGACCTTCTTGTGCTGGCGGCGCTCCATCACGGCCTCGAGGCCGGCGCACAGCGCCATCGCCGACTTGCCGGTGCCGGCACGCCCGCCGAGCGAGACGATGCCGACCTCGGGGTCGAGCAGCATCTCGAGGGCGACCCGCTGCTCGGCGGAGCGGCCGTGGATGCCGAACGCGTCGCGGTCGCCGCGGACGAGGTGCACCCGCTTGTCGGCGCCGACGCGACCCAGCGCCGTACCCCTGTCGGACAGCAGGACCAGCCCGTTGTGGCAGGGCAGGTCGCGGGCCTCGGCGAGGTCGATGACGCCGTCCTCGTAGAGCTCGTCGAGGTCGGCGGCAGGGACCTCGAGCTCGGTCATCCCGGTGTAGCCGGAGTCGCTGATGCCCTCGGCGCGGTACTCCTGGGCGTCGAGGCCGACGGCGGAGGCCTTGATCCGCAGAGGCAGGTCCTTGGAGACGAGGGTGACCGCGTGGCCCTCCTCGGCCAGGTTGTGCGCCACGGCGAGGATCCGGGTGTCGTTGTCACCCAGCCGGAATCCCGAGGGCAGCGCACCCGGGTCGGTGTGGTTCAGCTCCACGCGCAGGGTGCCGCCCTCGGTGCCGATCGCGACCGGCTCGTCGAGGCGACCGTTGACGACCCGCAGGTCGTCGAGGGCGCGCAGCGCGGCGCGGGCGAAGTAGCCGAGCTCCGGGTGGTTGCGCTTGCCCTCCAGCTCGGTGATCACGACCACTGGCAGCACGACCTCGTGCTCCGCGAAGCGTGTCAACGCCCCGGGATCGGCGAGGAGGACGCTGGTGTCGAGGACGTACGTCCGGCGGGCTGAGCTGGACGAAGCGGAGCTGGGCGATGAGGTCTTGCTGGCCACGACTAACCCCTTGCTGCGGGCCGGCGCGCACACTCCTCGCCCGGCCCGATGTCATTCAACGGACCGGAGAGCTCCCATTCGAGTGCTCAAGGCTGCCTCCCGGTTCAGCAGGCTTCCCCACCTGCCGATGACGCGAAAGTACGCCCGGCAGCCGCCCGATCCGGGACGACACGCCCGAACGCGAGGTGACGAGCAGGTGACGACGGGATCGGGCCCGGGTCAGCCCCCGAAGCGGCGCTCGCGGGCGGCGTACGCGCGGATCGCGCGGAGGAAGTCGACGCGGCGGAAGTCGGGCCACAGCGCCTCGCAGAAGTAGAACTCCGAGTTCGCCGACTGCCACAGCAAGAACCCGCCGAGCCGCTGCTCGCCGGAGGTGCGGATCACCAGGTCGGGGTCGGGCTGGCCCTTGGTGTAGAGGTGCTCGGCGATGTGCTCCACGTCGATGAGGTCGGCCAGCTCCTCGAGCGAGGTGCCCTTGGCGGCGTGGTCCGAGAGCAGGGCACGCACGGCGTCGGCGATCTCGCGGCGACCGCCGTAGCCGATCGCGACGTTGACCAGGATCCCGTCGAGGTGGCGGGTCGACTCCTCCGACGCCTTGAGCCGCTCGGCGGTCTCGGTGGGGAGCAGGTCGAGCGCGCCCACCGGGTGGATGCGCCAGCGCTGCGCCTCCGCGAGCGACTCGACGGCGCCCTCGATGATCGTCAGCAGACCCGTGAGCTGCTCGGGTGGCCGGTTGGTGAGGTTGTCGCTGGAGAGCAGCCACAGCGTGACCACCTCGACCCCGACCTCCTCGCACCAGCCGAGCAGCGGCCGGATGTTGTCGGCGCCGGCCTGGTAGCCCTCGGCCGTGTTGAGGCCGACCGCCTTGGCCCAGCGGCGGTTGCCGTCGAGCATCACGCCGACGTGCTTCGGGATGCGGTCGTGGGGCAGGAACTTCACGACCCGGGACTCGTACGCCGGGTAGAGCACCCGTCGCACGGCGTCCTTCACGTTGACCACCGGCCGATCGTATCGCCGAGTGTGACCGAGGCCTCGCGTCCGCACGTGTGCGCGCGTCATCGGCCTGCCGGTACCGTGGCTGGATGGAGCCAGGCCGATGACCCCGCGGGACCGTGTCGACCACGCGGTCGACCGCATGGAGCATGCCGTCGAGCTCATGTCCGACAAGATGGCCGAGGTCAAGCCCAGGCTGCGCGGCTGGCTGCACGCCGGCACCGCTCCGTTGGCCCTCGCCGCCGGCATCGTCCTGGTGGCCCTGTCGCCCACCGCCTCCACCCGCATCGGCTCGGCGGCGTTCGCGCTGTCCGCGCTCCTCGTCTTCACCGTGTCCGCGATCTACCACCGCGGCACGTGGTCGCCCCGGACGTGGGCGTTCCTGCGCCGCTTCGACCACGCCAACATCTTCGTGCTCATCGCCGGCACCTACACGCCGTACGCCCTGCTCTTCCTCGACGGCACAGCGCGTACGACGCTGCTGCTGGTCGTCTGGGGCGCGGCCGTCGCGGGCGTCATCTTCCGCGTCTTCTGGACCGACGCACCGCGCTGGCTCTACACCCCGATGTACCTCGCGCTCGGCTGGGCGGCGGTCTTCTTCGTCCCGCAGTTCCTCGCCGGCGCCGACAAGTTCAGCAGCGGCGTCGCGATCGCCACGCTCGTGCTCGTCGCGGTGGGCGGGATCCTCTACACGGTCGGCGGCGTGGTCTACGGCCTGAAGCGACCCGACCCCTCGCCCCGGTGGTTCGGGTTCCACGAGGTCTTCCACTCCTTCACCGTGCTGGCGTTCGCCGCCCACTACGTCGGCGTCTCGCTGGCGACGTACTCGCTGCGCTGAGCGGGCGGCGCCGGCGGTGAGCCTGCTCACGTCGCGAAACCTTTGCGGTCCGCCGGTCGTCGGACAGGTGAACCCCTGTCCCCCACCCCCCTTCGCGAGATGACTGACCGCCACCCGGACGACCGACCGACCGCCCGCCAGCCCTTCCTCGACCTCAGCCTGCCCCAGCTCGTCGCCGGCGCGACCGCCGCCGCGACCTCGGCGATCCTGATCAACCGCCTCGACCTCCTCGGGACCGTCATCGGCGCCGCATTCGCCAGCATCGTCTCCGCGATCGTCACTGCCGGCCTCGTCGGCGGCTGGCACCGGGTGCGGACGGTGCCGAGCCGGTTCCCTCGCAACGTCCACGGGATGCTCGTGACCGCACTCGCCGTCGGCCTCGTCGTGCTGGCCTTCCGGACCGGGATCGACCTCTTGTCGCAGGACGTGCCTGCGACCGGCTTCACCGGACGCCTGCTCGCCCAGGTCAGAGGGTGATGAGCGCGAAGGTGACCAGCGCGCCGACGACGACCACTGCCGCGAGCACCCACCCCAGCAGCGGCGAGCGGCGCGCCAGCCGCTCCAGCGCCAGGTAGGTCGAGGCGATCACGGCCAGCGCGACCGTCACGTGCACCAGGACGGCGAGCAGCACTCCGGCGATCGCCCCGGCCACCCGCAGTCGTCCCCACAGCAGGCTCAGCGCGAGCGGCAGCACGATCGCGCCCGACAGCCCGCCGGCGATCTCCGCCCACCACGACCGGTCGCCCATCCACGGCACGTCGATCGCGCCGATCCAGGAGCGGTCGAACAGGTCGCCGGTCGAGGCGTAGCCGAGGTAGAGGACCGTCACGACCGTCACCGCCGCGGCCACGCGGTAGGACCAGTGCCTGGCGGGCGTCCACGGCACCGCGCGGCCCACGAAGATCGTCGCGACCGTCACGGCTGTCCAGACGATCCAACGACGGATCACGCCCGTGCCGGTGTCGGCCATCGCGTCGCGGAAGATCCGGTCGGCCTCGACCCGGTCGACCTCGTGCCCGTCCGTGGAGACGTACGACGTCGGGTCGCCGCGTCCGGCCACGAGCGCGTCGTGGAGCAGGGCCGCCGGCAGGTGCGCGCCGGTCTTGGGGACCAGCCACGTGAAGAGCGCCGGCACCGAGGTCAGGTCGGTGCGGAAGCCGGCGTCGGCCGGGACGAGCAGCTCGCCGAGGTGCCGGTCGCGGTAGGCCAGGCGACGCGCGAGCTCGAAGGTCTCGACGCCCTCCTCGGCGTGGCGCTCGAGGACGATCCGCGGGTCCGCTCCGGGGTCGGACGGCTCGCCCGGCACACCGTCACGCGCGAGCGTGCCGCCGTCGTAGAACCGGCGTGGCTCCTGCTCCACCTGCCCGGCGATCTGCTGCAGGCGTTCCCGAGTCCGCATGCCCCCCAGTGTGGCGGCGCGCACCGACACCGGGAACCCTCGACACCTAGGGTGTCGTGACGATGCGCATCCTCGTCACCTTCGTCGGCGGCCTCGGCCACCTCACCCCGCTGGTCCCGCTGGCGCGGGCCGCGCAGGCCGCCGGCCACGAGGTCCTCGTCGCGGGCTCCGGCGGCCTGGTCGCCGCGATCGAGACCGCGGGCTTCCGCGGCTTCGCGACCAGCCCGGCACCGCACCATGCGGGCGCGCCGGTGGAGCGCGACGTCACGGCGCTCGAGGTCGCCGACGCGCGGGCCGCCGAGGTCGAGTTCGCGGAGAACTTCGCGTCCCGCGGGGCGCGTCGGATGGCGACGGCTGTCTCCTCGCTCATCCAGGAGCACCGACCCGACCTCGTGCTGCGCGACGAGACCGACCTCGGGTCGACGATCGCCGCCGAGCTGCACGACGTGCCGGTCGCCACCCACCTCGTGCTGGCCTCCGGGCTCCTCGTGCGACCCGAGCTGGTCGCGCCCGAGCTGGACGCCGTACGCGCCGAGCACGGACTGGCGCCCGACCCCGGCCTGGCGCGACTGACGTCCGGGGTGGTGCTGTCCGACTTCCCGCCGTCGTTCCGCAGCCCCGAGGCGCCGCTGACGGTCCACGCGGCCCACTACCGCTCGTCGACGGTCGAGCGGAACCGTCGTGGCTCGCGCCCGCCGGCGGTCTACGCCACGCTCGGCACGATCTTCAACAAGACCTCCGGCGACCTCTTCGAGCGGCTGATCGCCGGGCTCGGGGAGCTCGACGCCGACATCACCGTCACGGTCGGGCGCGAGCTCGACCCGGCCGCGTTCGGCCCGCGACCCTCGCACGTGCGGGTCGAGCGGTTCGTGCCGCAGGACGAGGTCCTGGCGCACGCCGACCTCGTCGTGAGCCACGGCGGGTCGGGCAGCCTGATGGCCGCGCTGGCCCATGGCCTGCCGTCGGTCCTGCTGCCGCTGGGGGCCGACCAGCCGCACAACGCGCTCCGCGCCACCGAGCTCGGTTTGGCCACGCCGCTCGACGCCGCGACGGCCGGCGCTCCCGAGATCGCGGCCGCCGCCCGAACCGCCCTGGCAGACGACGCGATGGCCGCTCGGTGCCGCGCCGTGGCCGACGAGCTGGCGTCCCTGCCCGCCGCCGGCTCGGCCGTCGCCGCCCTCGAGGCGGCCGGCTCCGGGCGACGCCCCTGACCACCGCGCAGCGGCCCATTTCCCGATTCTCCTGCGGCGATCGAGACCGATCCCTAGCGTTCGCGTGAGATCGAGGAGCATTCCATGCGTCGTCCAGCCGCCCGTCTCGGCATGCCCATCCTGTCCGTGGTCCTCACCCTGGGGGGCGTGACCGGCATCCCGGCGACCCATGCAGCCGGCCAGGCACCAGCCCGCGCCGAAGCGTCGGGCCCCCCGAGCGACGTCCAGCTCGACCGCCCGGCGCGCGGCGCGCGTGCCGTACGCCTCCTCGGTGACCACCTCGACGACGCGGCCGACAGCAACGGCATGTCCGCAGGCGCACTGACCGAGCTGCTCACGACGGACTCCACGGCATGGGTCGACACCTCCGGTGCCGTGTTCTTCAAGGAAGCGACCGCGTCGGCCCCGACCGACGACCCGGTCACCGCCGAGGCGCCGCTCGACCAGACCTTCCTGTTGCACAGCAAGCCCGGGACGACCAAGACGATCTACCTCGACTTCGACGGCGGCGCCGCGAGCGCCACCGGGTGGCACGCCTCCTACCCCACGACCCCGACCACGCAGCCTGCCTGGGACCCGTCGGGCAACGGCGCCGCCTTCACCGACAGCGAGCTCACCTCGATCCAGACCATCTGGCAGGCGGTCGCCGAGGACTACGCGCCCTTCGACGTCGACGTGACGACGGCCGACCCCGGCCCGGACGGCATCCACCGGACGAGCAGCGGCGACCAGGCCTACGGCTCGCACGTGCTGATCACGCCGAGCGTGGGCGCGCAGGAGGCGATCTGCCCGGGTGGGTGCGGTGGGGTCGCCTACATCGACGTCTTCGACGTGGTGAACGGCGGCGGGTGGGGCGCCGGCGGTGACGGCTACGGCTACCGGCAGCCGGCGTGGGTGTTCCCGCAGCGGCTCGGCAACTCCCCCAAGAACATTGCCGAGGCGGCCGCCCACGAGGTCGGGCACAACTTCGGCCTGCGCCACGACACCAACTCCGTCCAGGGCTACGACCGCGGCCACGGCGCGTGGGCACCGATCATGGGCGTCGGCTACGACCACCCGATCAGCCAGTGGAGCAAGGGCGACTACGCGGGCGCCACCAACTTCGAGGACGACGTCGCGATCATCCGCGACGTGGCCGGTTCCCGCGCGGACGAGGCACCGACCGACATCGCCGCCGCGCCCCGGCTCCCCGCGGGGACGGCGTACGTCACGACCCGTGCGGACGTCGACACCTACTTCCTCGGCGCGTGCAGCGGCGCGGTCTCCGTGACCGCCAGCCCGCTGTCATCACTCGCGAACCTCGACATCGAGCTCACCCTCCGCGACGTCGCCGGCGAGGTCGTCGCGACGGCCGATCCGCCGTCCGCGCAGACCAGCCCCAGCGTCGCCTCGGGGCTGGGCGCGTCCGTGTCGCCGACCCTCAGCAGCGGTCTCTACTACGTGTCGGTCGACGGAGTCGGCAACGGTCCCTGGAGCACCGGGTACGACGACTACGGCTCCCTCGGCGCCTACACGCTGAGCGCGTCGGGCTGCGACAGCAGCGTCCCGCCGACACCGACGCCGACACCGACGCCGCTACCGACGGCGACCGACCTGGCCACGTCGGCCTCGGGAGGCGATGTCACGCTGGATGCCGTCGTCGCGGCCGAGGACGGCGCCGCCGCAGGCACCGTCGAGTTCCGCGACGGTTCCACCCTCGTGGGCTCCAGCCCGGTCGTCGGGGGCGCCGCGTCCATGGCGTTGGGCTCGGTCTCCCCGGGCGACCACGCCTACCAGGCGACGTTCGTGCCCCGCGACCCGTCGTCGTACGCCGGCTCGGTCTCCCAGGTGCGGACCGTCACCATCACCGTCGCCGCTCCGGTCGTGGCGCCGCCGCCTCCTGCACCGAGCGTCTCCGCGAGCAGCACCAGGCTGAGGGCGCCGACGAAGGCGAGGGCCGGCACCCGGCCGACCGTCACCGTCACTGTCGTGCGGGGCGCGGGCCCCGCCGCCGGCAGGGTCGTGATCACGGTGGGCACGTGGTCGAGAACCGTGACGCTGACGTCCGGGTCGACCAAGGTCCGGCTCCCGAAGCTGAAGGGCAGCAAGGCGAGGGTCACCGCCCGCTACCGCGGCGACGCGACCACGTCGTCCTCGACCGCGCGGCGGACGATCAGGGTCACCGGCTGAGGCCGCTGCTGCTTCACCATGGGATGTCGGTGAACCTGCACTTCCCACGGTCAATTGACCATGGGGAGTGCGGACTCGTCGACATCCCATGGTGAAGCAGCACGGGTGAAGCATCACGGGCGGAGCAGCGCCACCAACGGCCGTACGTCGTCGTGCACCTCGGCAGCGCCCGCTGCCAGCAGCGCGGCGGCGGCGTGGGTCGTCGCGATGCCCAGCACACGGCGTACGCCGGCGGCGCGGGCCGCACGGATCCCGGCCGGCGAGTCCTCGGCCGCGACCGCGTGCTCGGGGTCGGCGGCCAGGCGCTCACAGGCGAGGGCGAACCCCTCGGGGTCGGGCTTGCCCGCGACGACGTCGAGGGCGGTCACCACGAGGTCGACGCTGTCGAGACCCAGGCCGAGCGCGGACAACGAGCGCTCGACCCAGGGAGGTCCGGCCGACGTGACGATCGCCGTCGGCGTGCCCGACGCACGAGCGGCGAGGATGAGCTCGCGGGCGCCGGCCACCGGGGCGGGGTCCTCGTCGGGCACGTGCACGAGCACCTCGTCGAGCACCGCACGAGGGTCGAGGCCGGACCACGGGCCGGGCTCGGCGACGAAGACGTCGAGCGCCCTCCGGCCGGTGAAGATGCCGAGGTCGGGCACGTCCCAGCCCTTGGTGGCGAAGTAGGCCCGGTAGCCCTCGCGGTGCAGCGGCTCGGAGTTGACCAGGGTGCCGTCGAGGTCGAGCAGGAGCGCCGAGACGGCGTCCCCCGACGGGGTCACGGAGCTGCGAACAGCAGGTCGCCGGCGGCGACGGTCCCACCGATCGCGTCGCTGGTCACCGAGCCCTTCTCGCCGTCCATCAGCACGATGGGCACCACTGGCGAGATGTCCTGCCCGGCCGCGGACGCGGGCAGCGAGGAGGGGTCCCACGTGATCATCGGGTCCCCGGCTGCGACCTCGGCGCCCTGTTCGGTGTGGACCTCGAAGCCCTCACCCTCGAGCCGGACGGTGTTGATGCCGAGGTGCACCAGCACGCCGATGCCGTCACCCATCACCACGAAGGCGTGCGGGAGGACCTTGAGCACCTTCCCGGCGATCGGCGAGACGACCGTGGATGGGCCGCCGTCCGGCTCCACGACGGGCTCGATCGCCACGCCCGGGCCGACCATCTCCTCGGCGAAGACGGGGTCGGGCACGTCGGACATCGCGATGACGCGGCCGGGACAGGGGGCGAGGACCTGGCGTGACGAGCTCACATCAGGTCCTCGATGTCGTCGGCGAGGTTGTCGGCCTCGGGGCCGACGACGACCTGGACGATCGTGCCGCTCGCCATCACGCCGTGCGCCCCCGCAGCCTTGAGGGCGGCCTGGTCGACCAGCGACCCGTCCCTGACCTCGGTGCGGAGCCGGGTGATGCAGGCCTCGATCTCGACGACGTTGTCGGCGCCGCCGAGGCCGGCCAGGATCTGCTCAGCCTTGCTGCTCATGTCGGGTTCCTCTCATCGGTGGAGTCACTGAACTCGGTGTCCGTGACCTTGTTGAGGCCTCGGGGGTTGTCGGGGTCGAGCCCCATCATCAGCGCCATCTGCTCGATCATCACCTGGGCGGGCACGATCGAGGCGATGGGCTCGACGGTCTCGGGCAGGTCGGGGCCGGGCAGGTGCAGGTCGCAGCGCCCGGCGAAGTCCGGGGTGCCGCCGATGCCCAGCACCCGCGCCCCGCGCCCCTGCAGGTCGCCGACGAGGTCGGCCATCGGCTCGGCCAGCGGTCCGTGGGCGGCACCGACGAGCACCGCGACCAGTCCGTCGGACACGACGGAGATCGGACCGTGGCGCAGGTCGGCGTACGAGTAGCCGCGCACCGGGCGCAGGCAGGTCTCCTCCATCTTGAGCGCCGTCTCGAGCGCGGTGCCGAGGAGCAGACCGCGGCCGGAGACGACGACCCGGTCGGCGCCGGCGAGCGCCTCGGCGGCGGCAGCGACATCGGTGCCGAGGAGTCCCTCGACCGCGTCGGGCACCCGCTCGAGGTCCGCGGCCAGAGCAGTGCCGGCCGATGGGCCGGAGAGCGCGTCGGCGAGGACGGCGAGGGCGACCTGCTGCGTGAGGTACGTCTTGGTGGCCGGCACCGCGACCTCCGGACCGGCCTGCGTCACGAGCGCGACGTCGGCGGTCGAGTCGAGCGGCGAGCCCGCCACGTTGGTGACACCGATCGTCGCCGCACCGCAGGCGCGCGCCCACTCCTGCGTCTCCACGATCTCCGCGGTCGAGCCGGACTGCGAGACCGACACGACGACGGTGTCGGAGAGGTCGAGCCGCGCGCGGTAGTGGGTCGCGACGCTCGGGGCCGCGAGCGCGGCCGGGACGCCTGCCACGACCTCGAGCAGGTAGCGCCCGTAGATCGCGGCGTTGTCGCTCGACCCGCGCGCCACCAGCAGCACCCGCCGGCGGCCCTCGGCGAGCGCGCGCAGCCGGTCCCGCTCCGGCAGCAGGTGGTCCAGGGTGCGCCGCGCGGCGGCCGGCTGCTCGGCGATCTCGGATGCCATCCGGGTGGCGGTGCTGTTCATCGTGGTCCTTGACAAGGTCGGCGTGGCGGAGCCATGCTCTACGACTGGTACGTACCAGACCATACCAATGGATCGCTTCGACGTCGAGAGGACGACATGGCCAGCAGGCTCGAGCCGGGCCCCCGCCCCAAGCACGTGCAGCTCAGCGACGTGCTGGCGGAGCTGTCGATGCGCGACCTCGGCCCGGGTGCCGCGATCCCGTCGGAGCGCGAGCTGATGGCGACGTACGACGTCTCGCGCGCCACCGTTCGCAAGTCGATCGACAGCCTCGTGGCCGGCGGCCTGCTGGAGAAGATCCACGGCAAGGGCACCTTCGTGGCGCGGCCGCGGGTCGAGACGCACCTGCACCTGGCGTCGTTCTCCGACGACATGCGACGCCGCGGGCTCGCGCCGTCGACCCGGTTGATGCGGGTCGACGAGGAACGACCGCCACCCCAGGTCGTGAAGACCCTCCGGCTGGGCGCCCGCGGCACGGCGTGGCGGATCGACCGCGTGCGGCTCGCGGACGGGCAGCCGATGGCGATCGAGCAGGGGTGGTACCCCCGCTCGCTCCTCCCCGACCTGGACACCCAGGACCTGACCGGTTCGCTCTACACGCTCTTCGCCGAGCGCTACGACCTCGCCATCGACGGGGCCGAGCAGACGCTGTGGGGCGAGGCTGCCGAGGGCGCGACCGCGCGCCGCCTCGAGGCACCGGCCCACACGCCGCTCCTGGTCTTCCGCCGCGTCTCGAGCGCGGCCGGACGGCCGGTCGAGCACGTCGTGTCCCGCTACCGCGGGGACCGCTACCAGGTCCACATGAGCCTCGGCGCCACCTCCGGCGCCGCAGGGAAATCCCGTAGGAACAGCACCACCGGAAGGAATCGGTCCTGATGACCACAGCGGACGCCGCTTCGGGCGGCACCACAGAGAAGCGCAGGCTCAACCTCGCGCCGGTCCAGAAGTTCGGGCGCAGCCTCATGCTCCCGATCGCGGCCCTACCGGTCGCGGCACTCATGCTGCGGCTCGGCCAGCCCGACCTGCTCGGCGCCGACGGCGTGGGCTGGGTCAACGTCGCCGCCGTCATCGGCGCGGCGGGCAACGCCCTCTTCGCGAACCTGCCGCTGCTCTTCGCCGTCGGCATCGCGATCGGCATGGCCCGCAAGGCCGACGGCTCGACGGCGCTGGCGGCCGTCGTCGGCTACCTCGTCTTCAAGGCCGTCGGCGACGCGATGTCGCCGGTGGTCCTCGGCCTCCCCGAGGGCGATGACGCCCAGGCTCTGATCAACTACGGCGTGCTCGGCGGCATCGTGGCCGGACTGGTGAGCGCATGGCTCTGGCAGCGCTACCACCGGATCAGCCTGCCGCCCTACCTCGCGTTCTTCGGAGGCCGGCGCTTCGTCCCGATCATCACCGCGTTCGCGATGCTGGCCATCTCGGTGCTGATGAGCTTCGTCTACCCCGCCTTCGACTGGGCGATCAACGGCCTCGGCGAGTGGGTCACCGACAACGCCATCCTCGGCGGCTTCGTCTACGGCACCCTCAACCGGCTGCTGATCCCGCTCGGGCTGCACCACATCCTCAACAACCCCCCGTGGTTCGTCTTCGGCGAGTACACCGACGGCGCCGGCAAGGTGTGGGCGGGCGACATCCCGCGCTTCCTGGCCGGCGACCCGACCGCCGGAGCGTTCATGACCGGCTTCTTCCCGATCATGATGTTCGCCCTTCCGGCCGCCGCCCTGGCCATCTGGCACGAGGCCAAGCCGCAGAACAAGAAGCTCGTCGGCGGCATCATGCTGTCGGCCGCGCTGACCGCGTTCCTGACCGGTGTCACCGAGCCGCTCGAGTTCGCGTTCATGTTCGTCGCGTTCCCGCTCTACGTCATCCACGCACTGCTCACCGGCAGCTCGATGGCGCTGACCAACGCGCTCGGGATCAAGGACGGCTTCGGCTTCTCCGCGGGGTTGTTCGACTACCTGCTCAACTTCAACATCGCCACCAAGCCGTTGCTGATCATCCCGATCGGCCTGGCCTACGCAGCGATCTACTACTTCCTGTTCCGGTTCGTGATCCGGAAGTGGAACCTCAAGACGCCGGGTCGCGAGGACGACGACGAGAGCGGTTCGGTCAACCCGATGCTCGAGCAGGACAACAAGGCCTCGTGATCCTCACGGCCACACAGGTGGTCACCCCGGCGCGGATCCTCGCGCCGGGGTGGCTGCTCCTCGACGGCGACCGCATCTCCGAGGTCGGTGAGGGCGCGCCTCCGCGCGCGCCCGACGGCGACCTCGTCCTCGACCTGGGGAGCGCCACCGTCGTCCCCGGGTTCGTCGACCTCCACGTGCACGGCGGCGGCGGCGCGTCCTTCGAGAGCGGTACGCCGGACGCGGCCGACGTGGTGGCCGCGACCCACCTCGCCCACGGCACCACGTCGATGGCGGCGAGCCTGGTCACCGACACCCGCGACCGGATGGTCGACGCCGTCCGCGAGCTCGCCCTGCTGGTGCAGGACGGCCGGCTCGCGGGCGTGCACCTCGAGGGCCCCTGGCTCAGCCCGCAGCGCTCGGGCGCCCACCAGCCCGGCTCCCTCGCCTCCCCCGACCCGGCCTCGGTCGACGCACTCCTCGCCGCGGGCGACGGCGCGGTGCGGATGGTCACCCTCGCCCCCGAGCTGCCCGGCGGGATCGACGCCGTACGCCGGCTCGTCGACGCCGGAGTGCTCGCCGCGATCGGTCACACCGATGCGACCTACGACGAGGCGCGCGCCGCCCTCGACGCAGGGGCCCGTCTCGGCACCCATCTCTTCAACGCGATGCGTCCGCTCCACCACCGCGACCCCGGCCCGGTCGGCGCGCTGCTCGACTCCCCCGTCGACGTCGAGCTCATCGCCGACGGCGTGCACCTCCACCCGGCCCTCCTGCGCACGGTCTTCGCCGCCAAGCCCGGACGCTGCATCCTGGTCACCGACGCGATGGCGGCCGCGGGCGCGCCCGACGGCGACTACGCGCTGGGCCAGATGGCCGTCGAGGTCCGCGACGGCGTCGCCCGCCTGGCCAACGGCTCCGGCGACGGGGCGATCGCGGGATCGACGCTCACGATGGACGCCGCCGTCCGCTACGCCGTGCGCACCGCCGGGCTCCCGCTGCTCGACGTGGTGCACGCCGCCAGCACCGCGCCCGCCCGGGCCTGGGGGCTCGGCGACGTGGGCGCGCTGGAGGCCGGCCGCCGCGCCGACCTCGTCGTGCTCGACGACGACCTGGGGGTGGTCCGCGTCATGCGGTCCGGGGCCTGGGTCGGGAGCTGAGCGATCAGCCCTTGGTGGAACCGAGGGTCAGTCCCGAGACGAACTGCTTCTGCAGCGCGAAGAACACCACGAGCACCGGGAGGGCCACGATGATCGAGCCCGCCGCGACCAGGTTGGTGTCGGT
>CAWBSG010000013.1:0-110858 GCA_963791365.1 uncultured Actinomycetota bacterium
GATCGGGATGTACGTCGACGCGACAACGAGGGGTGCCGCAGCAGCCGTCACCATCAGCACAATGTGTAAGGAGTTGATGGAGCTGCGTAGCAGCCGGCCGGATCCCTCGGGGGAGGATCGGCGGGACTGCGAGCTGGCGGTCTGACTCATCCCAGGTATGCCCTTCTAGTGAACCCCCACGTCACTGCATGCGACGTGATGCAGGTCTAGGCAAGGTATGACGGCGGGTGAGGTCGCATGTATGTGTGCGACGACCACTTCGCTCGCCTTGTATGTGCGCCACCGCATGGGCGTGGATGGTCGATCACAGCGAAGATCAGGTGGCTTGGATCGCGGTTCGCCGCGTCCTGGGGGAGCTGCGCGCGGCTGGAGAACTTTCGAGGAGATGACCATGACAGTTGAAGGCACGAAGACGAGGGTCGTCGTCTACGCGACGACGGCCTTCAGCCGTCACCAGCGCATCGACGGCGGGTACGTACGCGTGCCAGCTGGACTGATGCACGCGAAGACGTGGGGGAGTGCCAAGGCGCTCTGCGGCGCGGACTCGATGACGTGGCCGAAGTTCTACGGCATCTCATTCATCCGGGTCGAGAGGAATCGCTGGCCGGAGTGCACCGAGGCTGCCCTCTCCATGTCGCGGCGTGACGCCGCCCTGACGAGCTGATCCGAGGACCGACGTTGTCAATGAGTGCGCTTATCAAGCAGCAGATCTCACCGGGCGTACCCGCTCGTCACCCACGGGAAAGGCGTCTTCCTCTATGACGAGCAGGGGCGGCGCTACCTCGACGGCTCGGGCGGCGCCATGACTGCCACCATCGGCCACGGCGTCGAGGAGATCGCTGCCGCCGTGCAGGCGCAGATGGCCCAGGTGGCGTTCACCTACCGCACGCAGTTCACCAATCAGCCCGCGGAGGATCTGGCGCGGCGATTAACGGCGCTGGCGCCCGGCGACCTGGACTTCGCCTTCTTCGTCAGCAGCGGGTCGGAGGCGACGGAGTACGCGATGCGCACCGCCGTCGGCGTACCGGCAGAAGCGGTCGCGCCCGGAGAAGGTTAAGATCCTAGGGAGGCAAACCAGCTACCACGGGATGACGATGGGATCGCTGTCCATGTCGGGGCATGCGGCGAGGCGGCCCGACTACGGCTCCCTATTGCACCCCTTCCCGGTCACCCCGCCCGTCCACGCCTACCGCGACGCACAGCCTGGAGAGGACGAGGCGTCGTACGCCGCACGCGCCGCGGCGGACTTCGAATGCGCGATCGCGGAGGCGGACCCCGCCACGGTGGCGGCCGTCATCGTGGAGCCCATAGTTGGTGCGGCGGGAGGCGTGCTCGTGCCGCCGGCGCGCTATCTCGCGCTCCTGCGCGAGGTGTGCGACCAGATGGGTGTCCTGCTCATCATGGACGAGGTCATCACCGGCATGGGACGCACCGGTGACTGGTTCATGAGCAGCGTGGAGGGCGTCGTGCCCGATATTTTGGTGACAGGCAAGGGGATGAGCGCTGGCTACGGACCGATGGCGGCCGCGCTACTAAGGGCGCCAGTCGTCGAGGTGTTGGGCCGAGGCGACGGCGTTGCGCCATTCGGGCACACCTTCTCCGGCAACCCGCTCGGCGCCGCTACCTGCTTGGCCGTGCTGGACTACATGGACAAGGTGGACGTCCTTGCTAACGTCTGTGCGCGGGGCCGGCAGCATGCAGTCCGGCCTACACGAGCTGGCCGCTCGCTTTCCGTTCGTGGTGGATGTACGCGGTCGCGGCCTGCTGTGGGGCTTCGAGTTCGTGACCGACGTGGAGAACGCGACGCCGCCTGCGCCGGAGCACAACGCCGCCGGTGTCTTCGTCGAGGAGTGCTTCGACCGCGGGCTGATCGTGTATCCGGCCGGTATCGCTCCGCTGAACAACGCTGCTCTGCTCTCGCCCCCACTCACGATCAGCGAGGAAGAGGTCGACCTCATGCTCACGACGTTGGCGTCTGCCTTGCAGGGCATCGAGCGGCACGACTTCATGCGTGCGCCGAGGGCGAGGGCGTGGGGATGAGCCCGACAGGACGACCGCGGGAGGCGTGGACAAAGTGGTCAGCTCGGCCGCGCTGCTGGGGCCGACATCTCGGACGGTGCGACCGTATCGGCTGGCGGATTCGGACTGTGCGGCATCCCGTCGGTCCTCACAGAGACGGTGCTGGGGGCAGGCACATCGGACCTGGAGGCGGTCTCCAGCAACTGCGGTGTGGACGAGCGGGGCCTGAGCCGCTGCTGTTCGAGAAGCGGCTGCGCCGGATGATCTCGTCCTACGTGGGGACAAGGAGTTCGCGCGGCAGTACCTCTCCGGTGAGCTCGAGGTCGAGCTGACGCCGCAGGGGATGCTGGCCGAGCGGATGCGTGCGGTCGGTTCGGCGATCCCACGTTCTCCACCGCGACCGGTGTCGGGCACGCAGGTCGCCGAGCGGGCCCGCCGTGGAAGTAGTGCGCGCCGTACTGTCGGTGGTTCGGGATGCCAAGTGTGTCCGAACTGTGTCCGCTAGCTCGCTCAGATGCGTGGGTGTTCACCCAACCGGGACGGACGGCGCAGTGAAGAAGATGAAAACCGCAGGTCAGCGAACCTGGCCTCGGTTTCTCGATGTGCGCGCCTGTAGGGATTCGAACCCCAAACCTTCTGATCCGTAGTCAGATGCTTGTCTGACGCGACCAACGGCGCGGTGCGGTCGGGCCGGACCGGGTGGCGGTGTGCCGGACGTCAACGAGATTGGCGACGCGGGGCCCGTGCTCCGGGGGAATACCGGGGGAATACGGGGGAAGTTTGCCGAGCGGGGCCAGCAGGGTGTCGGCTCGAGCGAGGAAGGCGTCCCTGTGCAAGGGACACCCGAACGTGGTCTCTGAGAAGCGAAACAGCAGGTCAGCGTGGGTATACGACTTGAGTAGTGGCAAATTGCGTTGGTGCCCCAGGCAAGAGTCGAACTTGCGACCTTTCGCTTAGGAGGCGGCTGCTCTATCCACTGAGCTACTGGGGCATGCCACGTCACCGGAGGGGTGCGCGCGGCGGGCAGCATCCTGCCACGACGACGTACGTCATCACGCACCCGCGGGCGTGCGCGCCCGCAAACCGCGGTATCGCTGAAGGTGAAATCTTGCGCTGGTGAAGTAGGTTCGGGCCCGTCAGCCAGTCCGCCCCTGTCGAAGGTGAGCACCGTGTCGGATGAGTCGCGCCCGGAGGCGCCGTCGGGCGCACCTTCGGACGCGCCGGACGGCCCGAAGCGCAAGGGCACGGTCGCGCGCAAGCACACCGTCGGCCGGGTCATCCTGATCAGTGCCATCGTGCTCGCCCTGGTCACCGGGCTGAGCGTCGTCTACTTCGTGCGCCACCTCAACGGCAACATCGAGAGCATCGACCTCGGTGACCTCGGAGGCGACCGTCCCGAGAAGATCTACAACGGCAACGGCGAAGCCCTCAACATCCTGGTGATGGGCTCGGACTCCCGTGACTGCGAGGGCTGCGGGGTCGACAACGTCGCCGGTGAACGCTCCGACACCACCATCCTCGTGCACCTGTCCGCGGACCGCAGCCGCGCGTACGCCGTCTCGATCCCGCGCGACTCGATCATCGACCGACCCGAGTGCGGCGACTCGCCCGCCCAGTCAGAGGTGATGTGGAATGCCGCCTACACCGAGGGTGGGCCCACGTGCACGGTCGACCAGCTCGAGACCACGACCGGGATCTACGTCGACCACTTCATCGTCATCGACTTCGGCAGCTTCGGCAACATGGTCGACGCGGTCGACGGAGTCCCGGTCTGCGTCCCGGAGGACATCGTCGACAAGGAGCACCAGATCTTCGTGCCCGCGGGTGACCCGGTGACGCTCACCGGCGACCAGGCGCTGGACTACGTCCGGGCGCGCTACGTCGGCGAGTTCGAGGAGCAGAACGACATCTCCCGCATCCGCCGCCAGCAGGAGTTCATCGGGGCGCTCGTGCGCGAGGTGAAGTCCGCCGGCACGCTGACCCGTCTCGACAAGGTCGTGAAGTTCCTCGACGCCGCCACGAAGGGCCTGACGACCGACGACGAGTTCGACTCGGTGACCCGGCTCGGCAAGGTCGCGATGCAGCTGCAGAGCATCGGCCTCGGCGAGGTCAAGTTCGTCACCCTGCCGACTGCCTACTTCACGCGCGACTCCGAGCACTTCGGCAAGGTCTACTGGGAGCCGGCGGCCGACGAGATCTGGAAGCTCATCGCGGAGGACGAGGTGCTCCCGGCGAAGCTGATCGGCGGCACGTCGATCAGCGCCGAGGGCCCGCCCGGATCGTCGGAGACGCCGACTGAGGGGGAGGGCCCGACCGGCAGTGAGTCGCCGTCCGAGACCCCGAGCGAGACCCAGCGAGACGCCCAGCGAGACGCCGTCGGAGACGGCCTCCGAGACTCCGTCCACGCCGACCGAGTCCGAGTCGACGGAGCCGGAGCAGGAGCAGATCTTCGGAGTCTGCACGTGAGCGACGCCCCGGAGGATCGCCAGAGCGAGCCGGAGTGGAAGCGCCGCCGCCGGCTCGCCGCTGCCTTCGGTGACGCCGGACCCGAGCAGACCAGCGACGACACCGACGCCCGCGAGGACGGCGCCGGCAAGGGCGACGACTGGTATCGCAACGAGGTCCCGCCGCACCACGGCTGACCCACCCGGACGCGCGAACGGCCCGCCCCGGAGGACGAGCCGTTCGTGGTGAGCGGATCGGGTCAGACGGCGCCGCCGCGCGTCCTGAGCAGGTCGCGGATCTCCTCGAGGAGAGCGACGTCGGCCGGGGTGCCGGGCTCCTCCGACGGGAAGAAGCGGTCCTTGGCCTTGGTGTAGGGCATCACGATGAAGAAGTAGACGACGGCGGCCATCACGAGGAAGGCGACCAGGGCGTTGAGGAACGCGCCGAAGCTGCCGGTCCCGCCGCTGAAGAAGTCGTCGGTCCCGGGGATCAGCCCGGTGAGCCACTCAGTGAACGTGGTGGTCACCGCCGCGAAGGCCAGGGCCATGATCAGGCCGGTGGCGATCTCGATGAGGTTTCCCTTGAGGATGAATGCCTTGAAGCCACTCATGGTGGATCTCCCTCGTTGACTGGCCCCGAGAGGCCTCGGATGAGCGAATGCACAGCACGCTAGCGGGTCCAGGACACCGTCAGGAACTGCCCCAGTGCGGCGCCCGCGATGGCGATCGCCTCGGTGGCGGAGGCGCTCACCACCACGAGCGCGCCGCCTGCACCGCCTGCCGGACCGTCGGGCAGGCCGGTGGGGGTCGCGAGCACGGTGACATCGGTCGCCACGACGGCGGTGTCGCCGGTGCCGGGGTCGGTCGCCACCAGGTCGACCTCGTCGCCCGCCCGTAGCAGCGTCGCCATGCCCGCGTCGGGCAGCCGGACGGGAAGCACCGTCTCGCCGGGAACGGCGTCCGCCAGTGCGGGCCCGACGAGGCGTACGTCGGTCAGCACCTCGCCGCGACGCACGGCCGCGGCCAGCACGCGCCCGGCCGCGGCTCCGTCGGCGTCCGGCGGCGCGAGGTCGGCCGGGAAGTCCTGCGCGATCACGTCGTCGTCGGCGAGCACCGCGCCGGACGGCAGGTCACGCGCGGCGACCAGCACCTCGACGGTGTCGGGCGCGGGTGGCGCGATGGTGCGCAGCCCGGCCAGGACGGCGCCGGCCGCGAGCAGCGACGCGATCAGTCGTCGGCGGCGGCGCAGCTGGTGGCGTACGGCACGGATCCGGCGGCGTGCCGGCGGGAGTCCCGGGAACATCCCCCGACGCTAGGCCGCGCCGACCGGGTGCCGCTCGGCCTCTCCACAGGACCGGTCAGTCGGAGGAGGAGCTCGACGACGACGAGGGCGTGGTGCTCGGGGACGACGTGCTCGTGGACGTCGTGCCGGACGTCGAGCTCGACGACCCGGAGTCGGACGACGAGGACGAGGACGAGGAGGACGCATCCGACGTCGCGGGCGTCGAGGACGCCGAGGTGGAGCGGCTGTCGTTGCGGTAGAAGCCGGAGCCCTTGAAGACCACGCCGACCGCGTTGAAGAGCTTGCGCAGCTTGCCGTCGCACACCGGGCAGACGGTGAGGGCGTCCTCGCTGAAGCTCTGGAACTGCTCGAAGGAGTGGCCGCACTCGGTGCAGGCGTACTGGTAGGTGGGCATCGCGGGATCCTCGGTGGGCGACAGGTTGGTGCTGTGACGTCTGGTTGGCGGGCCGGCGCGACGCGCTGGCACTCGGGCCTCTCGACTGCCAATGGTACGGCACAATGGGTGGCGCGATGAGCGACCAGTCACCCCCACCCCCAGCCACGACTGCCCCGGACGACGCTGCCGATCCGGCCGACGCTCCGCGCGAGAGCCGGTGGCAGGCCTTCCTGCGGCTCCCGCGCGCGGTGCGGTGGAGCGCGTGGACGGCGGTGGCGGTCGTGCTGCTGCTGCTCGTGCTGGCGGCCACGGTCGTGGGGGTCGTGCGCCGGCCGCTGCCGAAGACGACCGGGGAGGTGGCCGTGCCCGGCCTGACGTCGTCGGTCGAGGTGCTGCGTGACGACCACGGGATCCCGCAGCTCTACGCCGACAACGACGCCGACCTGATGCGGGCCCAGGGCTACGTCCACGCCCAGGAGCGGTTCTTCGAGATGGACTTCCGGCGGCACGTGACGGCCGGCCGGCTCTCCGAGATCTTCGGCGAGGACACCCTCGAGACCGACGAGTTCATCCGCACCATGGACTGGCGCGGCGTCGCCGAGCAGGAGTGGGCGCTCCTCCTGCCGGCCACCCGCGACGCGCTGACGGCGTACGCCGAGGGGGTCAACGCGTACCTCGCCGAACGCAAGCCGTCTGCGCTGGCCGCCGAGTACGCCGTGCTGGGCCTCACCGGGCTCGACTACACGCCCGAGGAGTGGGACCCGATCGACTCCCTCGCCTGGCTCAAGGCGATGGCGTGGGACCTGCGCGGCAACATGGACGCCGAGGTCGACCGGGTGCAGCTGTCCGTCGACCACACCCCCGACGAGATCGCGTCGCTGTGGCCGGAGTACCCCTACGACGAGCACCCGCCGATCGTCTCCGGTGGTGGCGTCGTCGACGGCGTCTTCGAGCAGAACGCGACGGGCAACGGCACTCGCAACCCCCGCCGTCCGGCGTACCCGCCGGGTGTCGTGGCGGCGCTCGAGCGCGTGCAGGACACGGTCGCCGCGATGCCCGACCTCGTCGGGTCCGGTCGCGGCATCGGCAGCAACTCGTGGGTCGTCGACGGCGCGCACAGCTCGACCGGGATGCCGCTGCTCGCCAACGACCCGCACCTCGGCATCAGCCAGCCCGGCATCTGGATGCAGATGGGCCTGCACTGCCGCGAGGTCTCCCCCGACTGCACCCTCGACACGTCCGGCTTCACCTTCTCCGGCGTGCCCGGCGTGATCATCGGCCACAACGCCGACATCGCCTGGGGCTTCACCAACCTCGGCCCCGACGTCACCGACCTCTTCCTCGAGCAGACCGTGGGCGACGACCGCTACGTCCGTGACGGCGCGACCGAAGCGATGCGGGTCCGCACCGAGACGATCAAGGTGCTCGGTCAGGCCGACGTCGAGCTCCGGGTGCGCGAGACCGTCCACGGCCCGCTGATCAGCGACGTGGCGACGGAGTTCGCCACGGTCGGCGCCAACGCCCCGACCGACGAGCCCGGCGATCGCGGCAGCGGGTACGCCGTCGCGCTGGCGTGGACCGCGCTGGACCCGGCGCCCACGGCCGACGCGATCCTCCAGCTCAACCGTGCGTCGAACTGGGACGAGTTCCGAGCCGCGGCATCGGACTTCGCGGTGCCCGCGCAGAACCTGGTGTACGCCGACCGCGAGGGCCACATCGGCTACCAGTCGCCCGGCCGGATCCCGATCCGTCGCTCGGGCAACGACGGCACGATGCCGGTCGAGGGCTGGATCAGCGCCAACGACTGGACGGGCGACTACATCCCCTTCGACGGGCTGCCCAGCGTGCTCGACCCGGAGGAGGGCTTCATCGCCACCGCCAACCAGGCGGTCATCGACCAGGACTACCCCTACCTCCTGACGAAGGACTGGGACTACGGCTACCGCTCGACCCGCATCCGCGAGGCGCTCACCGCCGAGGGCGAGCTGTCGGTGCAGGAGATGGCGCGGCTGCAGCTCGACTCGACGAACCCGATGGCCGAGACGCTGGTGCCCTACCTCCTCGACATCGAGGACCTGCCGAACCGCTACTACAAGAACGCCCAGGACCTGCTCCGCGACTGGGACTTCACCTCGCCCGCCGACAGCGCGCCGGCGGCGTACTTCAACGTGGTGTGGCGCAACCTGCTCGAGCTGACCTTCCACGACGAGCTGCTCGCGCGGTCGTGGCCCGACGGCGGCGACCGGTGGTTCCTCGTCGTCGGCCGGATGCTGCCCGAGCCAGCGGGACCGTGGTGGGACGACGCGTCGACCGATGACGTGGTCGAGACCCGCGACGACATCCTCCGCCAGGCGATGACCCAGGCACGCGACGAGCTGACGCGGGCCCAGGCGCGTGACCCGCGCCGCTGGACGTGGGGCCACCTGCACCGGATGAACCTCCACAACCCGACCCTCGGCGAGTCCGGCGTCGGCCTCGTCGAGCGACTCTTCAACCGCGACGGCTGGCAGGTCGCCGGCGGCCCGTCGGTCGTCGACGCGACCTCGTGGGACGCCGTCGAGGGCTACGAGGTGACCGCCGCCCCGTCGATGCGCATGGTCGTCTCGCTGGCGGACTTCGACGACTCGCGCTGGATCAACCTCACCGGCGTCTCCGGGCACCCGGCTTCGTCGCACTACTCCGACCAGACCGAGCTCTACGTCGACGGCCAGACGCTGCCCTGGCCCTACAGCCGCAGCGCCGTCGAGGCCGCGACCGACGACCGGCTGGTGCTCACGCCCGGCCCGTGAGCGGGACGTTGTGTCAGTTTCCCCGGGTACCCGGGGAAACTGGAGGTTCCAGTGCGAAGTTTCGGGGGTGAGGCTTCAGTTTCCCCGGGTACCCGGGGATCGCAACAGCGGCGTGACCCCGCCCGCGGTCATCGCGAAGCCGACCCGTACGTCGTGGGGGTCGCGCGGCACGGCGAGGCCGACCTCGTCGTCGTACAGCACCACCGCGACGGGCGTACCGGCGCTGACGCGGGGGAGGGCGCGGTCGTAGCAGCCACCGCCCTGGCCGAGCCGGACGCCGTCGAAGGACACGGCCGTCCCGGGGACGAGCACCACGTCGGCCCGCGCGATGGCGTCCCTGCCCAGGCGGGGACCGGTCGGCTCGAGGAGCCCGCGGACGGCGGGTGCCAGGTCGTCGCGACCTGAGTAGAGCGTCCAGTCCAGGTCGAGGCCCGGCAGCACCACCGGCAGCAGCACCCGCTTGCCGGCGGCGGCGAGCGCGTCGAGCAGCAGGCCCGTGCCGGGCTCGCTGCCGACGGAGACGTACGCCGCCACGGTGGCCGCGTCGCGCACCGGTGGCCAGGCCAGCGCGACGCGCGAGACGGAGGCCGCGAAGCCGGCGGCCGCGTCGAGCGGCCGCCGCTTCCGCGCCGCCATCACCTGGTCGCGCAGTGCGCTCTTCGCTGCCGAGTTGTCCGCCGACTCTTCCGCTCCCACGGTGGCAGCCTACGATCGAAGCATGGCAAGCAAGGGCAACGCCCGTGGCCTCGAGCTGGCGCGCGAGAAGATGCGCCAGGAAGGGGTCGACGAGGTCGCGATCGACACGTTCGCGCACTACTACCGGCTCCTCGAGCACGGCGAGACCGGGATGATCGCCGAGGACACGATCGAGCCGCTCGACATGGAGGCGCTCGCCGACGTCGACGTGGCCGACGACGTCGCCGCCGAGGCGATCGGCAGGACCGCCGTCATCAAGCTCAACGGCGGCCTCGGCACGTCGATGGGCATGGACCGCGCGAAGTCGCTGCTCTGCGTGCGCCGCGGTCTGAGCTTCCTCGACATCATCGCCCGGCAGGTGCTGCACCTGCGCGAGCAGTACGACGCCCCGCTGCCGCTGATGTTCATGAACTCCTTCCGCACCTCGGCCGACACGATGGCCGCGCTCGAGCGCTACCAGGACCTCGCCGTCGAGGGCCTGCCGCTGGAGTTCCTGCAGAACAAGGAGCCCAAGCTCCTCGCCGCCGACCTGATGCCCGCGGCGTACCCCAAGACCCCCGACCTCGAGTGGTGCCCGCCCGGCCACGGCGACATCTACACAGCGCTGCGCGGCACGGGACTGCTGGCCCGGCTCAAGGACGCCGGCTACCGCTACGTCTTCGTGTCCAACTCCGACAACCTCGGGGCCGTGCCGGACGCGCGCGTCGCCGGCTGGTTCGCCCAGAGCGGCGCGCCGTTCGCGATCGAGGCCGCGCGTCGGACGCCGTCGGACCGCAAGGGCGGCCACTTCGCGCGCCGCAAGAGCGACGGCCGCATCGTGCTGCGCGAGTCTGCGCAGACGCTGGAGGAGGACAAGGAGGCGCTGGCCGACCTCGACCGCCACCAGTTCTGCTCGACCAACAACCTGTGGTTCGACATCGAGGCGATGACCGACACGCTCGACGCGCGCGGCGGCATCCTCGGCCTGCCGCTGATCAAGAACGTCAAGCACCTCGACCCTGCCGACCCCTCGACGCCCGAGGTGATCCAGGTCGAGACCGCGATGGGCGCCGCGATCGAGGTGTTCGAGGGGGCCCGCACGATCGAGGTCGGCCGCGAGCGCTTCGTGCCGGTGAAGACGACGGACGACCTGCTCGTCCTGCGCTCCGACGTCTACGACCTCGGCAAGGACTTCGTGCTCGACCAGGCCGGCGACGACGTCCCGTACGTCTCGCTCGACGGGGACTTCTACAAGCTGGTCGGCGACTTCGACAAGCGCTTCCCCGACGGCGCCCCGTCGCTGCGGGAGGCCGACTCGTTCACCGTCGAGGGCGACTGGACGTTCGGCCGCGACGTGAAGGTCGTGGGCGACGTGGCGCTCGTCGCGACGGCCGCGCAGCGCGTCGAGGGCGGCACCGTCCTCGACGAGCAGGAGCAGCATGCCTGACCCGCACCCCGGCCTCCTGCCGGTGCAGGACTACGTCGAGCGCATCCTCGCCACCATCTCGCCGCTCCCGGCCTTCCCGCAGCCGCTGATGGAAGCCCTCGGGCTCGCCCTGGCCGAGGACGTCGTCGCGCCGATCTCGCTGCCGAGCTTCGACAACTCCGCGATGGACGGCTATGCCGTCGTCGCCGACGACGTCGCCGGCGCCACCGAGGACTCGCCGGTCGTGCTGCCCGTCGTCGGGGAGATCGGGGCCGGCCAGTCGTCGATCCTCGCGCTGTCGCCGGGCACCGCCGTCAAGATCATGACCGGCGCCCCGGTGCCTGCCGGCGCCACGACCGTCGTCCCCTACGAGTGGACCGACCGCGGAGTCGCCCAGGTGCGCATCGACCGGGCGGCCAAGGTGGGCCAGCACATCCGGCCCACGGGCGACGACATCGCCGAGGGCGACATGCTGCTCGAGGAGGGCACCGTCCTCGGGGCGCGACACCTCGGCATGCTCGCCGCCGTCGGCCGGGCGACCGTCCGCACCCGCCCGAGGCCGCGCGTCGTCGTCATCTCGACCGGCTCCGAGCTCCGCGACCCCGGTACGCCGCTGGGCCACGACTCGATCTACGACGGCAACTCCTACCTGCTCGCCGCGGCCGCCCGGGCCGCCGGCGCGATCGCGTACCGCGTCGGCATCGTCCCCGACGAGTCGCACGCCTTCACCGAGGCGCTGAGCGACCAGCTGGTGCGCGCCGACCTCGTCGTCACCAGCGGCGGAGTGAGCGAGGGCGACTTCGACGTCGTCAAGGAGTCGCTGTCGCACCACGGAACGATGTGGTTCGGCGGCGTCGGCATGCAGCCCGGCAAGCCGCAGGGCTTCGGCACGATCGGCGAGGACGACACCCCGGTCTTCACGCTGCCGGGCAACCCGGTCTCCTCCTACGTCTCCTTCGAGATGTTCGTGCTGCCCGCGATCCGGCGGATGATGGGCAAGCTGCCCTACGTCCGGCCGACCACCCGCGCCCGTCTCACCCACGGCCTGTCGTCGCCGGAGGGCAAGGTCCAGCTGGTGCGCGGCATCGTCGACACCGACCGCGGCGGCAGCTTCGTGTCGCCGGTCGGCGGTCACGGCTCGCACCTCATCGGCGACCTCGCCTCCGCCAACTGCCTGATCGAGGTGCCTGCCGACGTCACCTCGATCGACGCCGGCGAGATGGTCGCGACCCGCATGCTCGACGAGGAGTTCTGATGACAGGCGGCGACCGGCTCACCCACGTCGACGAGAGCGGCGCCGCACGGATGGTCGACGTCGGCGACAAGCCCGTCACCGCGCGTACGGCGTCCGCCACCGGGCGCGTACTCGTCAGTCGTGCGGTCGTCGACCTGCTCCGCGGCGAGGGCGTGCCCAAGGGCGACGCGCTCGCGGTGGCGCGGATCGCCGGGATCATGGGCGCCAAGCAGACGCCGGCGCTGATCCCGCTGTGCCACCCGCTGTCGATCTCCGGGGTCACCGTCGACCTCACCGTCACCGACGAGTCCGTCGACATCACCGCCACCGTCCGCACGACCGACCGCACCGGCGTCGAGATGGAGGCCCTCACCGCCGTGTCCGTCGCCGCGCTCACCGTCGTCGACATGGTCAAGGCCGTCGACAAGGCCGCCGTCATCACGGACATCCGGGTGGAGGCCAAGAGCGGCGGACGATCCGGCCAGTGGTCGAGGTGAGGCAGTGGACGCGATGAGCCCAGCATCCCTGAGGGCCGCCGTGGTGGTCGCGTCCAACCGCGCCGCGTCGGGTGTGTACGCCGACGAGACCGGGCCGCTGATCGTCGAGTGGCTACGCGGCCAGGGCTTCGACTGCGACGAGCCGGCCGTCGTCCCCGACGGTGACCCGGTGCGCGAGGCCATCGCCGCCGCGGTCGCGGACCGGGCCCGCGTCGTGCTCACCACTGGCGGCACCGGACTGACGCCGACCGACCGCACGCCCGAGGCCACCGCCCCGCTCCTCGACCGCGAGGTGCCCGGCATCGCCGAGGCGATCCGCAACGCCGGCGTCGCCCAGGGCGTCCCGACCGCGATGCTGTCGCGCGGGCTGGCCGGGATCTCCGGCGACTGCCTCGTCGTCAACCTCCCCGGGTCGCGAGGCGGCGTGAAGGACGGGCTCGCCGTCCTCGAACCGGTGCTGCGCCACGGCGTCGAGCAGGTCGTCGGGAGCGACCACTGAGCACGAACGGCGGCTCGGCGCCCGGCTGGCCGGTCCGCCTCGAGTCGCACGGGGTGGTCGTCCGGTCGCTGCGGCGGTCGGACGCCGAGGAGTGGCAGGCGGTGCGCGCCCGCAACCACGACTGGTTGCGCCCGTGGGACGCCACCGTGCCGCCCGGCGCCAGCCCGCGCCCGTCGTCGTACAAGGCGGTCGTGCGCTCCCTGCTGCACCAGGCGAAGCAGGGGCAGTGCCTGCCGTTCGTCGTCGAGGTCGACGACCGGTTCGTCGGCCAGGTGACCGTCAGCAACGTCGCGCGCGGGTCGGCGCAGTGGGCGTCCATCGGCTACTGGCTGTCCGCCGACGCCGCCGGCCGCGGGGTCGCGCCGCGTGCCGTGGCGACGGTGATCGACCACTGCTTCGGCCCGGTCGGCCTGCACCGCATCGAGATCTGCGTACGCCCGGAGAACACCAACTCGCTCCGCGTCGTCGAGAAGCTGGGTCTCGAGCAGGTCGGCTACGCGCCGCGGTTCCTCCACATCGACGGCGCCTGGCGCGACCACAGGATCTTCGCGGTCACCGTCGAGGAGTGCCCGGAGGGCATCGGCGCGCGTCTGGAAACACACCAGTCACACCAGTAGTTCTGCGACACACCACTTGACATCCGCCCCGCTCACGCTCCGCGCTCCTACGCTGCGAGCGTGGACCTGAGCGCTCTCATCTTCGTCGCCCTTGCCGTGGCGTGGGCCGTCTACCTGATCCCCAAGGCCCTCAAGCACCACGACGAGGTGGTCCGCAGCCGGTCGGTCGAGAAGTTCTCGCACACCATGCGCATCCTCGCGCGGCGTGAGCCGGTCGACCGCCGCAACGCCCGCCTCGTCGTCGCGCCCATCCGCGCCGCCCTCCGGCCGCCGGTGGAGACCAAGGCGCACGCGCCGGTCGAGCCGGTCGTGGCAGCGACCGTGACCACCGATGTCACCCGGACGGTGACGACGTCCGTCTCCGTCCCGGCTGCCCCCGCTCGTGCGACGTCCCCGCAGGCCGAGCGCGCCTCGGCGCGCCGAGCCGCGAAGCGTCGCCGCAACGTCCTGGCCCTCATCGTCCTCGCCAACGCCGCCGTCATCGGCCTGGCCGTCGCGGCCGTCATCACCTGGCCGTGGGTCGCCGTCCCGGTCGGCGTCCTCGTCGCGTGGCTGGTCGCGTGCCGCGTCTCGGTGCGCGCGGAGCACCGCCAGCGCGACGCCCGTGCCGCCATCGAGATCGGCTACCCGCCGCTGGTCGAGGACGACGACGACCTCGACCTGACCGGCGAGATGCCCGTGACGCCGCCGCAGCCGCGCGCCCCGGCCGCGCCTGTGGCGCCCATCGAGGACGCGCCCGTCGAGGAGCCGGCGGTCGTGGCCGCTCCGGTCGTCGGCGGCTGGGACATGGTCCCCACCACGCTCCCGACCTACGTCGGCAAGCCCGCCGCCCAGCGACGCACCGTCTCGACGATCGACCTCGACTCCACGGGCGTCTGGTCCAGCGGCCGCAACGACGAGGACTCCGCCATCGCCCGCTCGGCCGAGCAGACCGCCAAGACCGCCCGCGACGCCGACGACGGCCGCCGCGCCAGCGGCGCCTGAGGCACTGTCAGGCCGATTCGGCCAGCCCCGATCTGCTCGTGTATCTTGGCGTCGCGCCGTGAGGCGCGTGGGGGTGTGGCGCAGCTGGTAGCGCGTCTCGTTCGCATCGAGAAGGCCAGGGGTTCGAGTCCCCTCACCTCCACCACGTAGATACCGCCCGTCACCTGCACCAGGTGGCGGGCGGTCCTGCTTCCACGCCGTACCGGGTGAGGTGCTCATGCCGCCCGAGGCTGGAGCAGCGCTAGCGTCGGGCCCGTGACCGACTACCAGCGCATCTTCGTGGTGGGCACCCAGGCCGGCGCCGACGAGGTCGCGCGGTTGAGGTCGTCGCTGGGTGCGACCGCGGTCGTCCTCACGGCACCGACCGCCGAGGCGAAGCAGGTCGTCGCCGGACTCGGGGTCGCGCCGGTCCCGGACGTCCTCCTGGCACCCGTCCGGTTCCCCGGCGTCGACCGCGGCCACCGGCTGGACGAGCTCGTCCGCCGGCATGCCGTGGAGGACCGGTTCCGCGACGTCGTCGTCGTGACCGACCCGGCGACGGTGACGCTGCTGCTGCGCACGCTCGCCCCCGACCAGCTGCCGATGGGCGGCGCGGTGACGGAGGTCGGCCTGCCCCGCGGTGCCCGTCCCGTGCCGCTCGTCCAGGCCGCGCTCGGCGGCGGTCTGCTCGCCTTCGTCGCCGTGCTGGCCGCCAACGTCATCCCGATCTGGGTGCTCCCGCTCGTCGTCGTGGTCGCGGGTCTCGCGCTCCTGCTGGTGCCGCGGCGTCGTCACCTCGGCGAGGCGCTCCTGATCGCGGTCGCGGTCGCCGTCGCCGTCTCGCTCCTGTCGATCGCCGGCTCGTCACGGTTCCCCGGGAGCTGGTGAGCCCGTCCGACGCAGACGAAGACCCCGCCCGGGCTGGATCGGGCGGGGTCTGCGGTGCTGTGTGCCGGGGCGCACCCGGCGCGTGGTCAGCCCTTGCGCGGGCCGAACAGCAGTCCGCGACGCGGGGCGGCGTTGCGCGGCATCGGGATCGAGGGGGCGGGCCACCAGGCGACCTCCGGGTAGCCGGCGCGGTTGAAGCCCTCGCGGTAGACGAAGTGGTCGCCGCACGAGCAGACCCACCGCTCACCGACCTCGTGGTCGTCGCCCTCGCTGGGAGCACCGTCTGTCTTGAGACACACGTGGATGTACGTCGATTCCATGGCGCGCCCTCCCTGGCGTCAGTCCCCGCACACGATCGGGGTGCTCCCATCGTGCGAGCCTGCCGCCGCTCCCACCACGGTTGTCCACCAAAAAGGTCAACTTCTTGACCGAACCTGTGACGTTTGGACCGACTTCGGTGAGCCGGACTGGCCCACCCGAGGCCCGTCAGATCCAGCGCTGGAACCAGATCCGCGCATCCCACTCGGACTTGGTGAGCAGCGCATCGGTCCAGATCGGCCAGAACCACGCGAAGGCGACCAGCGCGAGCACGGTGTAGCTGCCCGCGACGACCACGCCGAACGTACGCCGTGGAGTCGGCACGTCGGAGGTGCCGATCAGGTGACCCATCGCGAGAGCGGCCGACAGGACCAGGAACGGCAGGCTCGTGATCGCGTAGAAGAAGAAGATCGGCCGGTCGTCGTAGAGGAACCACGGCAGCCACGTGCTCGCCAGTCCGAGGACGGCGACGCCGTGGCGCCAGTCGCGCGCGCCGATCCACAGCAGGAGGGAGGCGACCATCGCCAGACAGCCACCCCACCAGATCACCGGGTTGCCGATGAGCAGGACCTGCCGGATGCAGGTCGACCCCGTCGGTGCGTCGCAGCCCTGCGCGCCGGGCTGGATGTCGGTCTGCGCGTCCACCCCCACCGGGCGACCCATCACCAGCCAGGTCGACGGCTTGCTGGCATAGATGTGGGTCGAGTCGTTCAGGAAGTGGCTGTGGAACGCGTAGACGTCCTGGTGGTACGACCACAGCGAGCGCAGCGACTGGGTGACCTCGCCGAGCCCGTGGGCGTCCGGCTCGGACGCGGTCGGCCACGCCTCGCCCCCTCCGTACGTCGTGTACTGGGTGTTGCTGAACGCCTTCTCGTAGGCGTCGGCGTGCACCAGCCAGCCGGTCCACGTCGCCAGGTAGGTGATCAGGGCGACGCCGACGAGGGCGAGGAACGCCGGGATCGCGTCGAGGACGATCGAGCGCAGCAGCGCTCGACGCTGGCCGAACGCGCGCCGGGCGCCGGCGCTCCACAGCCAGACGAGCAGGCCGAAGACCGCGAGCGAGTAGATCGCCGACCACTTCGTGCCGCACGCCAGCCCGAAGCTCACGCCGGCGAGGAGGAGCCACGGTCGCCAGAGCACGCGCGAGGCGCCTCCGGCGAGGCGGTCGCGCAGCCACTGGCGGTCGGCCACCACGCAGTGCACGCCGCAGAGGGTGAAGAAGGCGAGGAAGATGTCGAGGAGCGCCAGCCGCGAGAGCACGAGCTGCAGGCCGTCCACCGACAGCAGCAGGCCCGCGACCAGGCCGAGGACGGTGGAGCCGGTGACCCGCCGCACGAAGCGGCACATCAGCAGGACCATCAGCGCGCCGATGACGGCCGAGGCCATCCGCCAGCCCGCCGGGTCCATGCCGAAGACCTTGATCCCGGCCGCGATCAGCCACTTGCCGACCTCGGGGTGCACGATCATCGACGGGTCCTCGAGCCACAGCCCGGTGACGTTGCCGTTGAGGATCGTCTTGTCGGCGTCCTCGACGTACCTCAGGACGTAGCCGTGGTTGAGCAGTGACCAGGCGTCCTTGGCGTAGTAGGTCTCGTCGAAGGAGAACTGGTGGGGCGTGCCGATGTTCCAGCGCCGCAGGAAGAAGGCCAGGCTCGCGAGGCAGATCGCGCCGACCCAGCCCGGCAGCCGGTCCTCGGACCTCCAGCGCGGGGTGTTGCGCTCCGCGGCGGTGGGGGTCACGCGGGAACTCTAACCAGAGCCTTGACGTGTCAGCCGTCGGATCCGGGCTCGGAACCATGATCGTCCGGGAACCGCCGACAACCGCTCGACCGGGACGCGGCGGTTCGCCGTCGGCCTGCGATGATCGGGACATGGCTGGCGTCCTGGTCCTCGCGGGCACCCCGATCGGGCAGGCCGGCGACGCACCGCCGCGGCTCGCGGCCGAGCTGTCGGGTGCCGACGTGGTGGCCGCCGAGGACACCCGCCGCCTGAAGCGGTTGTGCGCCGACCTCGGCATCACCCTGTCGGGCCGCGTCGTCTCCTACTTCGAGGGCAACGAGCAGGCCCGCACGCCCGCGCTGCTCGAGGCGCTGCTCGCCGGCGACCGAGTCGTCCTCGTGACCGACGCCGGCATGCCGAGC
This sequence comes from uncultured Actinomycetota bacterium, assembly GCA_963791365.1. GTDB lineage: Bacteria > Actinomycetota > Actinomycetes > Propionibacteriales > Nocardioidaceae > Nocardioides. Next base: position 18,190 of record CAWBSG010000013.1, read on the forward strand.
GTGTCCGACCCGGGCTACCGGCTGGTGGCCGCCGCGGTCGAGCACGACGTACGCGTCACCGCCGTCCCCGGCCCGAGCGCCGTCCTCACCGCGCTGGCCGTGAGCGGCCTGCCCGTCGACCGGTTCTGCTTCGAGGGCTTCCTGCCCCGCAAGGCCGGCGAGCGCGGGCGGCGGCTCGCCGCGCTGGCGACGGAGGAGCGCACGATGGTGTTCTTCGAGGCGCCACACCGCACCGAGGCCGCCCTCGCGGCGATGGCCGACGCGCTGGGCGATGACCGTCCCGCCGCCGTCTGCCGCGAGCTGACCAAGACCCACGAGGAGGTGCGCCGCGGCCCGCTGGCCGACCTCGTCGCGTGGGCCGCGGACGGCGTACGCGGAGAGGTGACGATCGTCGTCGAGGGATCGAGCGGCGCGCCCGCGGTCGACACCGACCCCGGTTCGCTCCGCGCGGCCGTCGCCGCGCTCGAGGCCTCCGGGTCCACCCGCAAGGAGGCCATCGCCGAGGTCGCGAAGCGGGCGGGACTGCCCAAGCGGGACGTGTACGACGTGGTCCACCGCTGAGCCGAGCGGTGCGTGGGGAGGATTCCTCGGCCCTGGAACCCGCCTCACGCACCGCTCCTCCGGCGCGTCCCGGACCGCCGGTCTCGGTAGCCTCGATTGCGTGAGTCAGCAACCGACCCGGTCGCGCGCAGCGACCGAGGAGAAGTCCGGTGCCCGGCGCGACCGTGAGCGGCCGCCCGCCCCCGAGCCGCTGCCGCACCCGGTCGTCGACAACCACTGCCACCTCGACATCGCCGACGGCGCCTGGACCGCGACCGAGGACGCCATCGCGGCAGCGGCCGCGGTCGGGGTGCGACGGATCGTGCAGATCGGCTGCGACCTCCCGGGTGCGCGGTGGGCCGTCGCCGCTGCCGCCGAGCACGACGCGCTCGTCGCCGGCGTCGCCCTGCACCCCAACGAGGCTCCGAGGCTCGCCCAGACCGGCCGGCTCGACGAGGCGCTCGCCGAGATCGAGCAGCTCGCCGCGGCACACGACAAGGTGCGCGCGGTCGGCGAGACCGGGCTCGACTTCTTCCGGACCGGCGAGGAGGGCCGGGCCGCGCAGGAGGAGAGCTTCCGCCGCCACATCGACCTCGCCAAGCGGCTCGACAAGACCCTCGTGATCCACGACCGCGACGCCCATGACGACGTGCTGCGGGTCGTCGATGACGAGGGCGCGCCGGAGCGCTGGGTGATGCACTGCTTCTCCGGCGACGCCGAGTTCGCGCGGCGGTGCCTCGACCGTGGCGCACACCTCAGCTTCGCCGGCACGGTCACCTTCAAGAACGCCCAACCGTTGCGGGACGCGCTCGCGATCACTCCGCTCGACCGGGTGCTCGTCGAGACCGATGCGCCCTACCTCACGCCGATGCCGTTCCGCGGGCGACCCAACGCCTCCTACCTCGTCCCGCACACCGTGCGGGCGATGGCCGAGGTCCTCGACGCCGACCTCGAGGAGCTCTGCCGGGCGATCGACGCGAACACCGAGACCGCCTTCGGAGGGCCCTGGTAGGCCACCCGAACCACGTCGATGGCATTCGCGGTGGTGACCGGAGTCTCCCCCGAAAGGACGTCCTCGGAGTTTGCGTCCCCGCAGTTCGTCGTTATCGTCTTGTGATTGTTGGCCGGGATCGGGACTGATTTCCGGCAGCACGAGGACCGGATCGGGCCGGTTCTGCGAGACCCCCGCTCGCACGTCGTTCGGCTCCGCCCAGCTGGGAGGAAGCCACTGCGCAGGCTGTGGGGGTGCTGCCGCCCGAGGCCCGGGGAGTACGACGTTCGGAGAATCGTGCGCTCTCGTTTCGCGCAGCTCAGCAGGTCCAAGGCGGTGCTGGCGACCCTCGTCGCCGTCGTCGTGGCGGCCGTCGCAGGTACGACGGTCGGCTACGCAGCACTCAGCAAGGACGTGACCCTCACCCTCGACGGCCAGACCCGGCAGGTCAGCGCCATCGGCGACACCGTCGGCGACGTGCTCGCCTCGGAGGGCATCGACGTCACGGACAAGGACCTGGTCGCCCCGGCAGTCGACGAGACGGTCAGCGACGGCTCGGCCATCGCCGTGCAGTTCGGCCGTCCCCTCGAGCTGTCGGTCGACGGCGAGGCCACGACGTACTGGGTCAACTCCACCGACGTCGCCAGCGCGCTGAGCGAGATCGGTCGCCGTTTCGACGGCGCCGACCTGTCGGCCAGCCGCAGCTCCTCGATCGGCCGCACGGGCCTCAGCCTGCAGGTCGTCACCCGCAAGGTCGTCCGCATCAAGATCGGCGCCAAGGACCTCAGGAAGCACGAGGTCGCCGCCCTCACCGTCGCCGACGTGCTGGAGTCGATGGACTTCGAGGTCGACAAGCACGACAAGGTCACCCCGTCGCTCACCACCGAGATCACCGACGGCGACGTGGTCGTCGTCAAGGACATCCGCGTGGCCACGAAGAAGGTCGCGCGCGAGGTCGTCGACGCTCCCGTGGTCGAGCGCGAGGACCCGACCATGTACGAGGGTGAGGAGGAGGTCGTGCGCGCCGGCTCCGACGGCGTCCGCAACGTCACCTACCGCCTCCGCTTCGTCAACGGCGAGCTGGTCGCCCGCAAGGTCGTCGACGCCGCCGTCAAGGTCAAGGCCGTTCCGACGATCGTCAAGGTCGGCACCAAGGAGCAGCCCACGTCGAACTTCGCCGGCGGCAGCACCGTCTGGGACTCCCTGGCGCAGTGCGAGTCCGGCGGCAACTGGGCCATCAACACCGGCAACGGCTACTACGGCGGCCTCCAGTTCAACCTCGGCACGTGGCGCGCCTACGGCGGCACGGGCTACCCGCACCAGACGTCCCGCGAGACCCAGATCGCCGTCGCCACACGACTGCGCAACGCCACCGGCGGCTACGGCTCGTGGCCCGGCTGCGCGGCCAAGCTGGGCCTGCCCCGCTGAGCCCGATCGCGCCTGTAACGCCGGGTTGCTTGCTGTACCCACCCCCGTGCATCACCGTGGGTACAGCCCGCAACCCGGCGTTACAGCGGCGGCTAGGGTTGCGCGCATGACCACCCCCCCGGCCGGCCCGAGGCTCCTCGGGCCGGCCGAGGTGCGTGCGCTGGCGGCCGAGCTCGACCTCCGACCCACCAAGCAGCGCGGCCAGAACTTCGTCATCGACGCCAACACCGTGCGCCGCATCGTCCGCGAGTCCGCCATCACCGGCGACGACGTGGTGGTCGAGGTCGGACCGGGACTCGGCTCGCTCACGCTCGCCCTGCTCGGCGTCGCGAAGCGCGTGATCGCCATCGAGATCGACCCGCTGCTGGCGCAGCGGCTGCCGGCCACGATCGCGGCGTACGCCCCGGGCCAGGCGGACGCCTTCGAGGTCGTGCTCGCCGACGCGATGCGCGTCGAGGAGCTCCCGGGCCCGGCCCCGACCGCGCTGGTCGCCAACCTGCCCTACAACGTGTCCGTGCCGGTGCTGATCCACCTGCTCACCCTGCTGCCGTCGCTCGAGCGCGGACTGGTGATGGTGCAGGCCGAGGTCGCCGACCGGCTGGCCGCCGGTCCGGGCTCGAAGACCTACGGCGTGCCGAGCGTGAAGGCCGCGTGGTTCGCCGACGTACGCCGTGCGGGCGCGATCGGGCGCAACGTCTTCTGGCCGGCGCCCAACGTCGACTCCGGGCTGGTCGCCTGGACCCGCCGGGACGCGCCGGACACGACGGCGACCCGCCGGGAGGTGTTCGCCGTCGTCGACGCCGCCTTCGCCCAGCGGCGCAAGCAGGTCCGCGCCGCCCTGCGCGGGCTGGCCGGCTCGGCCGAGGTCGCCACCGCGGCGCTGGAGTCGGCCGGTGTGGACCCGACGGCGCGCGGCGAGGTGCTCACGGTCGAGGACTTCGCCCGGATCGCCGAGGGACTCACCGCCGCGAGGGCCTCGTGAGCACACCGCAGCCGAGCACCACCGTCCGGGCGGCCGCCAAGATCAACCTCCACCTCGGGGTCGGCCGGGTCCGCGACGACGGCTTCCACCCGCTCGACACGGTGTACCAGGCGGTCTCGCTCTACGACGACGTGACGGTGTCCGGGGCCGACCGGGACGACCTGACGGTGGTGGGCTCGCCCTTCATCGACCTCCACGACATCCCTCGCGACGGCACCAACATCGCGCTGCGCGCCGTGGCCGAGGCGCCGTGCGGCGACGCGCACCTGGTGCACATCGCGAAGCAGATCCCCGTCGCCGGCGGCATGGCCGGTGGCTCCGCCGACGCGGCGGCAGCCCTGCTCGCGCACGACCGGCTGCATGGTCTCGGCCAGCCCGACGCCGTCCTGCTCGAGCAGGCGGCGCGGCTGGGCAGCGACGTCCCGTTCTCGCTGGTCGGGGGTACGGCGCGCGGCCGCGGCCGCGGCGAGCTGGTCGAGCCGATCGAGGACCGCGGCGCCTGGTGGTGGGTCGTCGTACCCGCCGCCGTCGGCCTCTCGACACCGGACGTCTACCGGCACTTCGACCGGATGCGTCCCGACGCGCCGGTGACGCCGGTCGAGCCGGTCGAGCTCCTGGCGGCGCTGGCGAGCAGGGAGCCGGTGCGGCTCGCGCGCGCCCTGCGCAACGACCTCCAGGAGCCGGCGATCCACCTGCGCCCCGAGCTCGGCACCCTGCTCGAGGAGGGCGAGGCCGCCGGCGCGCTGCGTGGCATCGTGTCCGGGTCGGGGCCGACCTGCGTGTTCCTCTGCGACTCCCGCGACGGGGCGACGGAGGTCATGGCCGCGCTCTCCGCCACCCATGACGTCGTCCTGACGGCCGTCGGTCCCGTGCCGGGTGCGCACGTCGTGGACGGACGCTGATGGCGAACCTGGTCAACCTCGAGCGCGTCTCGAAGTCCTACGGCGTCCGCCCGTTGCTCGACGACGTCTCCCTGGGCATCTCCGTGGGGGAGCGCGTCGGCATCGTCGGTCGCAACGGCGACGGCAAGACCACGCTGCTCGAGGTGATGACCGGTCTCGAGGAGCCCGACGCCGGCCGCGTCTCCCGCACCCGCGGCGTCGAGATCGGCTACCTCCACCAGGGCGACGAGCTCGTCGACACCCACAGCGTCCGCGAGGCCGTGCTCGGCGGGCGTGCCGACCACGAGTGGGCCGCCGACGCCACGACGCGGCAGGTCGTCGAGGAGCTGCTGGCCGGCGTCACGCTGGACCGCGCGGTCGTCGGACTGTCGGGTGGCGAGCGCCGCCGCTGCGCGCTCGCCGCGCTGCTGCTCTCGCGCCACGACCTGATCGTGCTCGACGAGCCGACCAACCACCTCGACGTCGAGGCCGTCGCGTGGCTCGCCTCGCACCTGATCGCCCTGCCCAGCGCGCTGATCGTCGTGACCCACGACCGGTGGTTCCTCGACGAGGTGTGCCAGACCACGTGGGAGGTCCACGACGGCGCGGTGGATTCGTACGAGGGCGGCTACGCGGCGTACGTCCTGGCCAAGGCCGAGCGCTCGCGCCAGGCCGCGGCCTCGGAGACACGCCGGGCGAACCTCGCCCGCAAGGAGCTCGCGTGGCTGCGGCGCGGTCCGCCGGCGCGTACGTCGAAGCCGAAGTTCCGCATCGACGCGGCCAACGCCCTCATCGACGACGTACCCCCGCCGCGCGACCGGATGGAGCTGCAGCGCTTCGCCAGCCAGCGGCTCGGCAAGGACGTGGTCGACATCGAGGACGTCGACCTCGCGCGCGGCGACAAGGTGCTGCTCGACCACGCCACGTGGCGGATCGGTCCTGGTGACCGCATCGGCATCGTCGGGGTGAACGGCGCCGGCAAGACCTCCCTCCTGTCGCTGATCTCGGGTGACCTGGCGCCGGACGTCGGACGGGTGCGGCACGGCCGGACGATCGCGATGCAGTACCTGACGCAGGCGCTCGACGAGATCGACCCCGAGGCGCGGGTGCTGCCGACCGTCGAGTCGATCCGGCGGGTGACGAAGACCCTGGACGGGCAGGAGATCAGCGCGACGTCGATGCTCGAGCGCTTCGGCTTCACCGGCGACCGGCTGACCGCGCGGCTCGGCGACCTGTCCGGTGGCGAGCGCCGGCGCTTCCAGCTGCTCAAGCTGCTGCTCACCGAGCCCAACGTGCTGCTGCTCGACGAGCCGACCAACGACCTCGACATCGACACCCTCAACGTGCTCGAGGACTTCCTCGACGGCTGGCCCGGCACGTTGATCGTGGTCTCGCACGACCGCTACTTCCTCGAGCGGGTCACCGACTCGGTCTGGGCGCTGCTCGGGGACGGGCAGGTCTCGATGCTCCCGCGCGGGGTGGACGAGTACCTCGAGCGGCGCGCAGCCTCCGCCGCCGCTGAGGGTGGCGGCACCTTGCAGTCATCCGCCCCTGCGACTGGCGATCTGCCGCCACCCACGACCAAGGCGCGCCCCGGCAGCGCGGAGGACCGCGCCGCCCGCAAGGTCCTGGCCCGGGTGGAGAAGCAGCTCGAGCGCATCGCCGTACGCGAGGCGGAGCTGCACGCCGAGATGGAGGCGAACCTCAGCGACTACGACCTGCTCGCGCGGGTCGGCAACCAGCTCGGCGAGCTCTCCGCCGAGAAGGACGAGCTCGAGCTGGAGTGGCTCGAGGCATCGGAGGCCGTGGAGTAGGCCCGGGTCGTGTGCGTCGGCTCGCCCTCCGAGCTCAGCTGAAGGGTGCGAGGAGGGAGCGCAGCAGGCCGGCGAGCTGGGTGCGCTGCTTGTCCGGCAGGTCGGCCAGCAGGTCGGCCTCGGCCGCGAGCAGCGCCTCGAAGGCCCCGTCGACGGCGGCCTTGCCCTCGACGGTCAGTCGCACCAGGACGCCGCGGCGGTCCTTGGGGTCGGGCAGCCGCTCGACGAGTCCGCGCGCGGTGAGCCGGTCGACCCGGTTGGTCATGGTGCCGCTGGTCACCAGGGTCTCGCGGAGCAGCCGACCGGGGGAGAGCTCGTAGGGCGACCCGGCCCGGCGCAGCGCTGCCAACACGTCGAACTCCCAGGACTCGATCCCGTGCGCGGTGAAGGCGTCGCGGCGGGCCAGGTCGAGGTGACGGGCCAGGCGGCTGATGCGCGAGAACACCTCGACGGGCGCGAGGTCGAGGTCGCCGCGCTCGCGCCCCCAGGCCTCGACCAGGTCGTCCACCTCGTCCCGCATGCCAGTCATCCTGCCAGACGATCGAGTCGGTCGAGAATCTTGACATCGAGATGGTTTCGGGAGAGGGTCGAAGTGTCTCGACATCAAGATACTTCCGGCCCCGCTTCTCGGTATCTAGGGACGAACTGGTGGGTGGAACCGACCCTTGACCCACCAGAACGTCCCTAGGTATCCCGGGTGGGACGCTGGGTGAAGCGACGAACACACCTGTGGAGGAGCCACGCCATGAGCCACACCTGGGACCCCGACCGCTACCTCGCGTACGCCGACGAGCGGGGCCGTCCGTTCGTCGACCTGCTGGCCCGCGTCCCCGCCGAGAGCCCGCGCACGGTCGTCGACCTGGGTTGTGGCCCCGGCAACCTCACGTCCCTGCTGGCCGACCGGTGGAGCGGCGCGTCCGTCACGGGCATCGACAGCAGCCCGGAGATGATCGCCGCCGCGGAGAAGATCGACGGCATCGCCTGGGAGGTCGCCGACCTGCGCGACTGGGCCCGCCCTGACCCGCTCGCGCTGCGCGCGCCCATCGACGTGCTCGTCTCCAACGCCACCCTCCAGTGGGTCCCCGAGCACCTCGAGCTCCTGCCGGGCCTGCTCGACCGCGTGGCCGCCGGTGGCTGGTTCGCCTTCCAGGTCCCCGGGAACTTCGACGAGCCGAGCCACACCACCCGCACCGAGCTCGCGTCGCGCCAGCCGTACGCCGAGCACGTGCGCGGCGCCCGCGTGCCCAGCAGCCACGACCCGGACGTCTACGCCCGCGTCCTGCTCGACCTCGGCTGCGAGGTCGACGCCTGGGAGACGACGTACCTCCACGTGCTCACCGGCCCGGACCCCGTCTTCGACTGGGTGTCCGGCACCGGCGCCCGGCCCACGCTCCAGGCGTTGCCCGACGACCTGCGACCGCTCTTCGAGGAGGAGTTCCGCGCGCTGCTGCGCGAGGCGTACCCGGCCGACCCCGGCGGTCGCGTGGTCCTGCCGTTCCGCCGGATCTTCGTCGTCGCCCGCAAGCCCGGCGCCGAGACCGTCGGGCAGGCCGGCTGATGCGCCTCCACCACGTCCAGGTCGCCTGTCCGCCGGGCGGCGAGGACGCCGCGCGCCGGTTCTACGGCGACGGGCTCGGCATGACCGAGGTCGACAAGCCGGCCGACCTCGCGGCCCGCGGCGGCTGCTGGTTCCGGGCGTACGACGACTCCGGCGCGATCGCGGCCGAGCTGCACGTCGGCGTCGAGGACCCGTTCTCGCCGGCCCGCAAGGCGCACCCGGCCTTCGTCGTGGACGATCTCGACGCGGTCGCGGCTCGGCTCCGGTCGGTGGGCGTGGAGGTTGACGAGAGCCAGCGCGACACCTTCCCCGGACACGTGCGGCTCCACGCGTACGACGGTCACGGCAACCGGGTGGAAGTCCTCGCTCGGGACCTTTGATCCCGGTCTCTTCGGGACCTTGTGCCCTGTCTCCGCGGACACCCGGGGGGGTATCAATGGAGCATGACAACTCCCACCAGGCTCCTCGTGCTGGGCGGCGGCACCGCCGGCACCATGGTCGCCAACAAGGTCCACAAGCTGCTCCCCGAGTGGGACGTGACGCTGGTCGATCGCGACGACGTCCACGACTACCAGCCGGGCTACCTCTTCATGCCGTTCGGGATGAACACCCCCGAGCAGGTCCGCCGGTCGAAGCGTCGGTTCATCGACCCGGCGACCCGGATCGTGACGGGGGAGGTCGACCGCGTCGACGCGGACGCATGCCGGGTGGTGCTCGAGGACGGCAGCGTCCTCGACTACGACCACCTCGTCATCGCGTCCGGCACCACGCCCCGTCCGGACCAGACGCCCGGCATGCTGGGCGAGGGCTGGCACACGAGCGTCAACGAGTTCTACACCTTCGACGGCTCGCTCGCGCTGCGCGACAACCTCGCCGCCTTCGAGGGCGGGCGCCTGGTCGTCCACATCACCGAGCTGCCCGTCAAGTGCCCCGTGGCGCCGCTCGAGTTCACCTTCCTCGCCGACGACTGGCTGCGCCAGCACGGCCTTCGGGAGCGCACCGAGCTGGTCTTCGTGACCCCGCTGGACGGTGCCTTCACCAAGCCCGTCGCGAGCCGCGAGCTCGGCCGGGCCCTTGAGGAGCGCGACATCTCCGTCGAGACCGACTTCATGGTCGAGTCGGTGGACCAGGACGCCAGGGTGCTGAGGTCCTACGACGAGCGCGAGGTGCCCTACGACCTGCTGGTGACGGTGCCGCTCAACATGGGCGCCGACTTCGTCGAGCGATCCGGGCTGGGCGACGAGCTCAACTACGTCACCGTCGACAAGCACACCATGCAGTACCTCCCGCAGGGCGACCGCGCCGCGCACCCGGAGATCTTCGCGCTGGGCGACGCCGCCAACCTGCCCACCTCCAAGGCCGGCTCGGTGGCGCACTTCTCGGTGGAGGTCTTCGTCGACAACCTGGTCGAGCTCGACCGGAGCCAGCCGATGACGCACTCCTTCGACGGCCACGCGAACTGCTTCGTGGAGTCGGGGCACGGCAAGGCATTGCTGCTCGACTTCAACTACGAGACCGAGCCGCTGACCGGCACCTTCCCGATCCCGGGCGTGGGTCCGCTCCAGCTGCTCAAGGAGAGCCGCTTCAACCATCTCTCCAAGCTCGCGTTCCGGCACATCTACTGGAATGCGCTGCTCCCCGGACGGCCGCTGGGGCTGAAGCCCCAGATGTCCATGGCCGGGAAGCATCCCGAAACCCCCACTCCCGCTGTGTCGACGTCCATGAGAGAGGAATGAGCCGCATGCCCACCACCACCATCGCCGGCCGCACGATCGAGGTCAACGAGGAGGGCTTCCTCCTCCACCCCGACGAGTGGACCGAGGATCTCGGCGCCGAGCTGGCTCACCTGATCGGCATCGAGATGACCGATGCGCACTGGGCGCCCATCCGGTTCCTGCGCACCGACCACGCCGCCATGGGCGAGACCCCGACCCTGCGCCGGGTCAGCACCCAGACCGGCATCGACGTGAAGACCCTGTTCGGGCTCTTCCCCAAGAAGCCCGCCAAGAAGATGGCCTACGTGGCCGGACTGCCCAAGCCGAAGGGATGTGTGTGACATGACCACCGACACCACCACCGCCGTGACCGCGGAGGCCCCCTTCGTCCCGTCGTTCGACGACGAGGCGGAGTCCGGCCGCAAGCTGGCGATCATCTGCTCCAAGGGCAACCTCGACATGGCCTACCCGGGACTGATCCTGGGCAACGCGGCCCTCGGTGAGGGCATCGAGGTGCACCTGTTCTTCACCTTCTGGGGCTTCGACATGATCAACAAGCAGACCCAGGGATCGCTGCAGTTCTCCTACCTCGGCAACACCGCGATGCACCCCCCGGGGATGTTCGGCGTACGCATGCCGCAGGGGATGGCGGGCCTGCCCGGCATGACGTCGACGACGACGAAGATGATGAAGAAGCAGATCGCCGACCTCGACGTGCCCGAGGTGCCGGAGTTCCTCGAGATGATCCACGCCTCCGGCGGCCACCTGTGGGCGTGCCGGATGAGCGCGGACATGATGAAGCTGCACCAGGAGGACCTCATCGACGAGGTCGAGGGCATCATCTCGGCCAGCGACTTCATGGAACTCACCGACGGGGCGCAGATGCTCTTCATCTGAGCATCGGACGGGCAACTCGGATGCGCGGTCGGGCCCGATGGGGCACCATCCCCGGATGCGCCTGCTGCTGATCCTCGGCCCGCCGGCCGTCGGGAAGATGACGGTCGGCCGCGCCGTCGCCGACCGCTCGTCGTACCGGCTGTTCCACAACCATCACTCGATCGAGATGCTGCTCGACGTCTTCGACTACGGCACGCCGCCCTTCCGGACCCTCAACACCGAGATCCGGTCCCGCGTCATCGAGGAGGCCGCGGCGACCGGGACGGACCTCGTCTTCACCTTCGTGATGGGGATGGACGAGGCGGGGGAGGCCGAGTACCTCGCGCGCCTGGTGGAGCCGTACGACGGCCACGTCGCCGTCGTCGAGCTGGTCGCAGACCTCGACACCCGGCTGGGCCGCAACCGCACCGAGCACCGGCTGGCGGAGAAGAAGTCCAAGCGTGACGTCGACTGGTCCGACGCCAACGTCCGCGAGCTCGAGGCCGACTACCGGATGACCTCCGAGCCCGGGCGGGACGCGCCGGGCGACCGGCTGATCGCACGGTGGCCGCACCTCGTGATCGACAACACCGACCTGTCGGCCGACGAGTCGGCGGACCGGATCCTCGACTGGCTCGTTACTGATGAGTAATATGACGGCATGCCTGCCGTCCTCGACCTCTGGAAGAAGACCTCCGCGCTGCCCCTCGGCGACCGGATCTTCTCGTTCGCCTTCAGCCAGAAGGCGCCCTACTTCGCCACGATCCACCCTCGCTTCACCGTCGTCGAGCCCGACCGCGCCGAGCTGGTGATCCGCAAGCGACGCGGCGTCCACAACCACATCGGCACCGTCCACGCGATCGCGCTGTGCAACGGGCTCGAGGCCGCCATGGGCGCACTGGCCGAGTCCACGATCCCGGCCGACCGGCGCTGGATCCCGAAGGGCATGGAGGTCGCCTACACCGCGAAGGCCGACTCCGACATCACCTGCATCGCCGAGACCGACCCGGAGCAGTGGGCGGCCGACGCCGGTGAGGGCTACGACCTGCCGGTGCGCGTGCGGGGCGTACGAACCGACGGGACCGTCGTGGTCGAGGGCGAGATCCGGTTGTGGGTGACGGAGAAGCGCGGGGCCCGCGGTTAGACCTTGCTGACCGCTGCGACCTCGAGAACGTCCTTCTCGCCGACGAACTTCCGCTGGATCCACATCGCCAGCGCGGTGAGCAGCAGGTTGACGATGACGTAGATCGCAGTGATCACGATGATCGTCGGCACGTGGTTGCCGAACGTCTGGTAGATCGGCTTGGCGATCCGGGTCAGGCCGAGCCCTGCGACGGCGTAGCCCAGGCTGGTGTCCTTGAGTGCGACCACCATCTGGCTGATGATCGCCGGGATCATGATCTTCACGGCCTGGGGGAGCAGCACGATGGCCATGACCTGCGTCTTGCGCATGCCGATGGCGTACGCCGCCTCCGCCTGGCCCTTCGGGACCGCGTTGATGCCGGCGCGGAAGACCTCGGCGAGCACGGCACCGTTGTAGAGGGTGAGCGCGAGCACGACGGACCAGTAGGTCCGCTGGCTGAGGGGTTCCATCCCACCGAAGATGGCGTAGAAGCAGAAGATCATCAGCATGATGACGGGCACGGCGCGGAAGAACTCCACGACCAGCCAGCAGGGCCAGCTCAGCCAGCGGTGCTCGGACAGCTTGCCGATGCCGAAGACCACGCCGAAGACCACGGCACCGATGACGGCGCTGAAGGCCATCTGCAGGGTGACGAGCAGCCCGTCGACGAGGATCGCCTCGATGTAGCGCGGCGTGAGGAACGGCTCCCACTTGTCGTACTCGAGCTGCCCCGTGACCTGGAGGCGGTAGAGCACGAAGCCGATGGCGGCCACCAGCGCGACGAGGGAGACGATGCTGTACGTCCGGTGGCGCGCGCGGGTCGCGGGACCGGGGCTGTCGAAGAGAACTCCGGCGCTCATCGGACGGGGTCCCTGCGGAAGCACGGGCGCGGCGAGTGGTTGCTCATGTCAGGCGACCTTCCAGCGGCGCTCGAGGAGGGTCGCGACCGCCGAGACGAGCTCGACGAGGATCACGTAGCCGAGAGCGAAGGCGATGAAGATCCCCCAGCGCTGGTCGGCGTAGTCGTTGGTGAAGCCCTTCATGCGACCGACCGCCTCGATCACGCCGAAGACCCCGGCGATGGAGGTGTTCTTGAGCAGCGCGATCAGCGTGCTGGCCAGCGGTGGGACCGAGGCACGGATGGCCTGGGGGAGAACCACCTGCGACATCACGCCGCTGAAGGGCAGCCCGATCGCCCGCGCGGCCTCGGCCTGGCCGAGGGCGACGGCATTGACGCCGGCGCGGATGGCCTCGCAGATGAAGGCGGCGGTGTAGAGGCTGAGCGCCGCCACCGCGGCGCTGAAGAAGGAGGTGAAGTCGAACGTGCCCAGGTGGATGTCGACCCAGCTGAAGCGCAGCGAGTCGAAGATCTTGCCCGCCCCGAGCTGGAAGAACAAGAAGATCATCACGAGCGGGGTGTTGCGCACGAGCGTGACGTAGCCGGTGCCGAAGACGCGCAGCACGGCGATCGGACCGACGCGCATGGCGGCGAGCAGTGTGCCGAGCACCAGCGAGATCACGGCGGAGACGAGGAAGAGGAAGACCGTGTAGCCGAAGGCCTTCAGGACCAGGTCGAAGTTGTCCAGGACGGCGCTCACGCCACTCCTCTCAGATGGTGGGCTCCCGGACCGGTCCCGACGTCACCGTCGGGACCGGGCCGGGAGCGGCGTGCTCAGGACTCGCAGGCGTCCATCTCGGGAAGCTCGGGAACCTCGACGCCCGAGGGGCCGAGCGTGGCGGTGAAGGCCTCCTCGTAGGTGCCGTCGTCGTAGGCCTCGGTGATCGTGTCGACGATCCACTGGCACATCTCCGGGTAGTCCTGGGAGTAGCCGACACCGATGCGCTCCTCGGAGAACTCGTCGCCGACGACCTTCAGGTCACCCTCGTTCTGCGCGGCGTAGCCGGCAAGGATCGTGCCGTCGGTGGTCATCGCCGAGACGGTGCCGTCGAGCACCTTCTCCACGCACTCGGAGTAGGTGTCGAAGCCCACCGGCTTGGCGCCCTCGGCCTCGACGTTGTCGAGCGAGGTGGAGCCCGTCACCGAGCAGACCTCTTCGCCCTCGATGTCGGCGACCGACTCGATGTCGCTGTCGGCAGCCACCAGCAGCTGCTGGCCGGTGACGAGGTAGGGGCCGGCCTGTCCGACGACCGTGCGACGCTCGTCGGTGATGGAGTACGACGCCAGCACGAGGTCGACGGTGCCGTCCTGGAGGAAGGGCTCACGGTTGTCGGAGATGGTCTCGACGTAGTTGACCTTCGACGTGTCGTTGGGGTCGATGCCGAGGCTCGCGACGAGGACCTTGGCCATCTCGACGTCGAAGCCGGTGGGGATGTCGGCCGCGGCGTCCTTGAAGCCGAGCCCGGGCTGGTCGTACTTGACGCCGACCTTGATGCTGCCGGCCTCGGCCAGCTCCTTCATGCGGGTGCCGTCGTCGAAGTTGTCGGCGGCGTTGTCCACCACTTCGACGTCGGCGCCCTCGGTGTCATCGCCTGCATCGCCACAGGCGGCCAGCGACAGGGCCAGCCCCACGGTAGCGACGAGCGCCTTGGTCCTGATCAATCTCATCCTTGCTCTCCTTAGTGTTACGGCCCGAGGCCGTCAGTGGTTCTGGGGATGGTCGGGGGTGCTGCCCTCGGCCTCAGTGCTTGAGGATCTTGCCGAGGAAGTCCTTGGCGCGGTCCGAGCTGGGGTTGGTGAAGAACTCCTCCGGGGTGTTCTCCTCGACGATCGCGCCGTCGGCCATGAACACGACGCGGTGCGCGGCCGTGCGCGCGAACCCCATCTCGTGGGTGACCACGATCATCGTCATGCCCTGCTCGGCGAGGTCCACCATGACGTCGAGGACCTCCTTGATCATCTCCGGGTCGAGCGCGGAGGTCGGCTCGTCGAAGAGCATCACCTTCGGCTCCATCGCCAGGGCGCGGGCGATCGCCACGCGCTGCTGCTGGCCACCGGAGAGCTGGGCGGGATACTTGTCGGCCTGGTGGCCGACGCCGACCCGGTCGAGCAGCTCGCGCGCCTTCTTGTCGGCCTGCTCCTTCTTCATCCCGCGGACCTTGATCGGGCCGAGGGTGACGTTCTCGAGGATCGTCTTGTGGGCGAAGAGGTTGAAGCTCTGGAACACCATGCCGACCTCGGCCCGCAGGGCGGCGAGCGCCTTGCCCTCCTGTGGCAGCGGCTTGCCGTCGAGGGTGATCGTGCCCTCGTCGATCGTCTCGAGACGGTTGATCGCGCGGCACAGTGTCGACTTCCCCGAGCCGGACGGGCCGATGACCACGACGACCTCGCCGCTGGCAACGGTGAGGTCGATGTCCTTGAGGGCGTGGAGCTGGCCGAAGTGCTTCTGGACGTCGCTCAGCACGACGAGTGGCTCGCCCTTCCCGGCGGTGACGGGGGCCGTTCCCTGCGCGGTCATAGCCGCAACCTATAACCGGACGCTCGATCGGGCCATCGGTCCTGCCCCGATCGGCCCATCACGTTTCTGTGACACTTCGGGCGCCCGGATCCCACCGGCGCAGCGTCGAGAGCGTGAGAACGGCGTCGTCGTGGCCGAGCACGTCCAGTGCTTCCGGTACGTCGAGGAGCCGCGCGGGCGACACCTGCGCGCCAACCAGGAGCCCGAATCCCGCCCGCTCGAGGGCGTGCATGCGGGGCATGCCGGCGAGCCTGGGGTCAGGAGGCCTTGCGTCCCCAGCTGACGCGGCTGATGCGGCTGACCCTGCGTCCCGAGGTGAGGCGGGACGCCTCGTGCGAGCTGGTGTCGAACGTCCGCACCCAGTCGACCTGCGCGGTGTCTGCCAGCTCGTCAGCCGTCAGCTCGGCGAGCTCGTAGTCCGACGTGAGGTTCGACAGGACGAGATACTGCTGCGCCTGCGACACGGCCTGCGTCTCGCGGTAGAACTCGCGGCCATCGACACGGAAGATGTAGGTGGTGGGGGTCCACTCGACCGAGAACACGTGGAACTCGTCCCACCAGTCGTTCTTCCTGGTCAGGACGCGGCGTGCGGCCGGGACGGGGTCGCCGAGACTGACCTTGTTCCAGCCTCCCTGGTAGTAGTGGATGCTCGAGCTGATGGTCTCGGTGCCGCGACCGTTCTCGCCGAAGAACTCCATCACGTCGATCTCGGCCCCGGCGGAGGGGTTGCCGTCGGCGTACTTCGTGCCCTCGGGAAGCATCCAGAAGCCCGAGTGCATGCCCTTGGCGCGCTGCGGCTTGATGCGGGCGGCGATGATGCCGTGCTGGAACATCCGGGTGTGCTCCGTGGCCACCTGGCTGTTCAGGAGATACGGGCTCGTGCCCGAGGTGGTGCCGGCCGCGCGGGTGGAGGTGTAGCTGCAGGTGCCGGGCATCGTCGGGTCCACAGCGACCCCGAGATGCAGCACCCCGCCGCTGACACGTCGCGTGCTCGGGTCGACCCGGGCGCAGGTGCGTGGGGCGTAGACGCTCTCACGCTCGCGCTTCTGGTCGTTCCACACGGTGGTGTCGAGGTCGGTGCCAGAGAACGTGTCCTCGAAGGTCGGGGTCCATCGGGTGGTGGTGAGGCTGCCCGTGACCCACGAGCGGCCGTCGACGGTCGTGCGTGCGCGGTAGGTGCCGGCCCGGGGCGCGAAGGAGGCCGAGCCCCAGGCGTCCTCGGTGTCGGCGTCGACGGTCCTCCACCCGTTGCGGGTCTGCCGCTCGAGGGTGACCCGCTGGCCGGGCGAGGCCGGGGTGAACGTGGCGACCAGCGCGCCCGTGTTCGACGGATCAGCCGGCCTGGCGCCGGGCTGGACGATCGGCGGGAGGGAGGCGAGGGTGCCGCGGACCTCGACGTTGCGGGCGGCGCGCGGGCGGTGCTCGGCGGCCTCCGCTCGTCCGAGGCCCAGCGAGAGCAACAGAACGGTAACGGTCACCGCCAGGGAGGCACGAACTGCACGTCGGATCTTCAGGTGCACGCGTGCATCAGTGGATGCGAGGGCCTCGAAGATGCTCACTGCGTGTCTCCCGTGGTGAATCCGTCGTGGATCACAGGGCCCGATCCCCGCGTACTTGTTCATTCCTTGTTGATCTACAGGGAACTTTGTGTGTATCTGACTGCGAAATCCGTGGAATCTTGAGGAGATGGTTACAACGGAACGTCGCGTCTAGTCACTTCGAGTCAGGCCGGCCGGTGCCGAGGTGCCGAACGGGTCACGCCGACGCATCGGCGTCACCCGGCCCACGCGCACGGCGGTCGGCTTGACGGTGGTCGGGCCGAGCGTCCGGGATTCCCGCGGCCGTCTCGTCCGGCCGTACGCTGGATCGGTCATGAGCACCACCGCCGACGCCCCCGCCCGCACCTACGAGGTCAAGACCCACGGGTGCCAGATGAACGTGCACGACTCCGAGCGCCTCGCCGGGCTGATGGAGGACGCGGGCTACGTCCGGGCGGCCGGTGCGCAGGCCGACGTCGTCGTGCTCAACACCTGCGCGGTCCGCGAGAACGCGGACAACAAGCTCTACGGCAACCTCGGCCAGCTCGCCTCGGTCAAGGCCGCGACGCCCGGCATGCAGATCGCGGTCGGTGGCTGCCTGGCGCAGAAGGACCGTGAGACGATCACGACGCGGGCGCCGTGGGTCGACGTCGTGTTCGGCACCCACAACATCGCCTCGCTGCCGGTGCTGCTCGAGCGGGCGCGCATCGCCGACGAGGCGCAGGTCGAGATCCTCGAGTCGCTGTCGGTCTTCCCGTCGACGCTGCCGACGCGGCGCGAGTCGGCGTACGCCGCCTGGGTGTCGGTGTCGGTCGGGTGCAACAACACCTGCACGTTCTGCATCGTCCCGGCGCTGCGCGGCAAGGAGAAGGACCGCCGCCCCGGCGAGATCCTCGCCGAGGTCGAGGCGCTGGTGGCCGAGGGCGTCACCGAGATCACCCTGCTGGGCCAGAACGTCAACGCCTACGGTGTCGAGTTCGGCGACCGTCAGGCCTTCTCCAAGCTGCTGCGCGCGTGCGGGTCGGTCGCGGGCCTCGAGCGCGTGCGCTTCACCTCACCCCACCCGGCCGAGTTCACCGACGACGTCATCGAGGCGATGGCCGAGACGCCCAACGTGATGCCGTCCTTGCACATGCCGCTGCAGTCCGGCTCCGACAAGGTGCTGCGCGACATGCGCCGGTCCTACCGGCAGTCGAAGTACCTCGGGATCATCGACCGGGTGCGGGCGGCCATCCCCGACGCCGCGATCACGACCGACATCATCGTCGGCTTCCCCGGCGAGACCGAGGAGGACTTCCAGGCGACGCTCGACGTCGTGCGGGCGGCTCGGTTCTCGTCGGCGTTCACCTTTCAGTACTCCAAGCGCCCCGGCACCCCCGCCGCGGTCCTCGACGACCAGATCCCACCCGAGGTGGTCAAGGACCGCTACCTCCGCCTCGCCGCCGTCGTCGACGAGGTCGCCTGGGCCGAGGGCAAGGCGCTCGTCGGGCAGACCCTCGAGCTGATGGTCTCCGAGGGCGAGGGCCGCAAGGATGCCGCGACGCAGCGGCTCTCGGGCCGCGCACCCGACAACCGGCTGGTGCACTTCGAGGCCGACTTCTCGTCGGTCTCCGACTCCTCCGTGCGGCCGGGCGACATGGTGACGGTCGCCGTGACCTACGCCGCCCCGCACCACCTCGTCGCCGACGGCCCGGTCCTCTCCGTCCGCCGCACCCGCGCCGGCGACGCCTGGGAACGGCGTACGTCGTCTCCCGCCGCTCCGTCAGGCGTGGGTCTCGGGATGCCGACGGTCGGGGTGCCCGCGCCCCTGCCCCCGGCTCCTGCCTGCGGCTGAGACACAGGACGACCCCGACCGCCGTGAGGCAGTCGGGGCCGTCGCGCAGTGCGTCGATCAGCGCAAGAATCGGCGGTACTGACGGGCCACCTCGGACGCGGAAGCCACGTCGTCGAGGAACATCAGTGCGTCCATCCTGCAGTTGCACGGGTTGCGCTCGGTGCCGTTCTGCGGGAACGAACCACCGATCTTGATGCCGCGCGGCGTGGTCGGCGACGTGCCGGTGCCGTCGACCTGCCAGGGGTCGCCGGCGTTGGTGTAGAAGCCGTCCACTGGTGCACCGTTGCGGTAGAGCGCCATCGTGCCGGCTGCGTAGTCGAACGTTGCGGCCAGGTGCACCCACTCGCCGTCGGGCAACAGCTCCTGCCACGGCGCGGTGGCCGCGAAGGTCTGCGAAGCCCCGGTGTCGAGCCGGCGCCCCAGGGCGACCAGCTTGAGCTCGCCGTTGACCTGGATGAGCTCCAGCAGCGCCCGCACGCCGTGGCCGTCGGAGTTGCCGGACAGCACGCCGGCGAGACCGATGGCGTTGAAGCCGGGCGTGGGGTTGGTGCCGTCCATCTTGAACCACCCCATGACGGTGATGCCCTCGGCGCCTGCGAAGCGTGACAGCGACGCCACACCGTCGGCGTCGGACTCGTAGACCCCAGCCTTCCATGCCGTCCCGGTCGGGGACTGCGCAGCGCTGTGCAGCTGGAGGGCGTTGTTGGAGCCGGGGTAGGCGCCGTCGTCGACGCGCATCCGGTCGCCACCGTTGACGAGCCGGATCAGGGTCCGGCTGGGGCCCTGGTCCACTTCGTAGGAGTCGTTGGCGGCGAAGGGGTGCTCGAAGTCGTACGCCGCGACCACGTCGTCGCGCAACGCCGGCTCGACGTCCTGCGGCACCGGGGCCCGCTTGGTGTCCACGACCTTCCAGATCACGCCGTTGGCCTTGGCGAGCAGGTAGAGGCTGCGCTCGGAGTCGGTGCCGAACCGTAGGTCCACCCGGCCGTCGCCGACGAAGTCGGACATCCGCATCCGCGTGCCGGAGGTGTCGAACAGCTGCAGCTCGTGCACCTCCGCCTCCTGGTCGGAACCGTCGCGCATGTGGGCGGCGGTCGTGTAGTAGACCTCTCCCTTGACGAGGTCGCCGAAGACGTACTTGCCCGTGAGGCCGGGCAGGTCGCCCCGGTGGACGTGACCGCCGGAGATGGCGTGGCCCGAGTCGGAGTTGCACCCCCAGTTGGCCGGCGTCTCGTGTGCGTAGGACGCGACCGGGAAGTCGTAGCCTCGGGACGCCTGCTCCTCGGTCATCGGGTCGAGGCGGCACTGGGTGTCGTTCTGGTAGTCCAGGCGGGACTCGACGTCGGGCCAGCCGAAGTCGTCGCCTCGGTCCACCTCGTAGACCGCCTCGATGGCGCGCTGGCCGATGTGGCCGAGGAACATCTCGTGCTTGCCCTCCGCGTCCCAGCTGAAGCGGTGCGGGTCGCGCATGCCGATGGCCCAGATCTCCCCGAGCGCACCGGCCTCGCCGACCCACGGGTTGGAGTCAGGGATGCCGTAGGCCGCGTGGGGACCGTCGGTGCCGGCCGGGTCGATCCGCAGGATCTTGCCGGACGGGTCGGACAGCTGCTGCGGGAGGTCGGTCTCGACGCCGTAGCCGCCGTCGCCGACGGCGAGGTAGAGCAGTCCGTAGTCGTCGTCCCCCGGCACCGCGGTCGGGTTGAAGTCGATCTGCTGGATCGCGTGGATCTGCGAGGCGAACCGGTAGCGGAAGAGCTCGCGGCGAGTGCCGGCGAACGTGTCCGCTGCCGGGTCGTCAGCCGTCCACTCGGTGACGACGCTCTGCACGCCGCTCGAGCGCAGCGGCTGCCCGGGGTAGGTCTGCTCACCCGGAGCGGTCGGGGTCTCGGTGTGCGTCGTGTAGAACTTCCCGTTCTCGGCGAACTCGGGGTGGAAGGTGACGAAGCCGAAGCCGGAGCCGAGCCCGCGCCAGGCGAGGAACTCGGGGAACTGCGCCTTCACGTCGAGGTAGACCCCCGGCTGCTGGTCCTCGAGGAGGTAGAGGGTGCCGTTGAGGTCGGGGACGTAGAGGCGACCCGAGCCGTCGGGCACCTCCCCGACATGGTTGATGCGGTTGTGCCGGGTGCCAATGCGGGCATCGGTCCACGGCCCGTTGGGCGTGGAGGCGGGCAGCTGGGCGTACTCCTCGAGCACGAGCCCGAGAGTCGAGGGGGAGGGGTCGGGTGGGATGGGCGGCGCGCCCGGGCCGGAGGATCCGTTGCCGGCCGTGGCCGGGGTGGCCCAGGGGGAGAGGGCCGCTGCCACCAGGGAGGAGGTGACGGCAGCGACCCACCAGCGTGTTGTTCGCATGGAGGTGGTCCCTATCGTTGAGGTGGTTGGAGACAACTGCTGCCGGGGGCCCTGCACGGCCGGACGGCAGCCCTCGTCGGTCCCCGGGCGAGTCCCGGGGACCGACGGGGATCAGGGGGTGGTGGCGGTCACGGTGCGGGAGCGCCGATCGCGCGGAAGTGCCGCGTGCGTCCGAAGTTGTCGAAGGAGCCGAAGCCCACGCGGCCGCCGCTGAAGGTGGTGTCGGTCGCCGTCATGAGCGGCTCGGCCGCTCCGTCGACGAAGACCTCGATCTCACCGGTAGTGGCGTCGTGGTCGACGCGCACCTCGTGCCAGGCAGCGTCGGTGACCGCCGGCGGGGCGCCCACCGAACCGGTCCACTGGTCGTCGATGCGGCGGCGATCGGCGTTGTCGACGACGAAGATCCCGTTGTGGGGATAGATCGTGTTGTCCTGCGAGAAGTGCGCGTAGTAGAAGCGCTTCGGCCCCTGGTAGTTCCAGATGATGACCACGTCACGGTTGCTGACGGTGACCGACTCGTCGAGCCGTACGTCGGCGCTGACGCTGACGTCGGTGAGCTCGGGTCCCTTCGTGACGACGGCGTACTCGAACGGGCGGCGGACACCGTCGTTCGGGTTGGTGCCCGGCCGGGCGAGGACGACCTGGTTGCCCTCGTAGGCCCACAGGTCGTCGGTCAGCGGGTCCCAGTGCTGCGCCGTCGCGGGCGCGACCACGTGCACCTGTTCGGGCACCGCGGCTGCGGATGCTCCGGTGTGTGCCGCCGGCCAGGTGGCCAGCGCTCCGATCGCGACCGCGATCGTTCTCCGTCTGTGCTGCATGTGCTCACGTCCTTCTCCGAGTTGATGTGAGTGGTGCGGTGTACGGGAGAGCCGTCGATCAGAGGTGCGGCTCCACGAGCTCGACGTAGCGACGCGCGAGCGTGGCCACGACGGCATGGCCGTCGGCGGCCCAGACATCGGCGTTGAAGATCTCGACCTCGACGTCACCGGTGTAGCCGGCGGCCGCGACGAGGGAGGTGAGGTGCGGGAAGTCGATGTGGCCGTCGCCCATCATCCCGCGGGACAGCAGCGCGTCCGGCGGGAGCGGGGTGATCCACTCGCACACCTGGTAGGACGCGATCCGCTCACCGGCGCGGGCGATCTGCTCCTCGACGCCGGGCTCCCACCAGACGTGGAAGGTGTCGACGACGACGCCGACGGCGTCGGTGGGCAGCGGCTCGGCGATGTCGAGGGCCTGCGCCAGCGTCGAGACGACGCCGCGGTCGGCGGCGAAGATGGGGTGCATCGGCTCGATCGCCAGGCGGACGCCGACGTCGAGGGCGTGCGGCACCAGCGCCTCGACGGCGGCGGCGGCCCGGTCCCGGGCGGCGCGAAGGTCGCGGTCGCCGACGGGGAGGCCGCCGGGCACGAGCACCAGGCAGGGCGCGCCGAGGGCGGCGGCCTCGTCGAGCGCGCGGCGGTTGTCGTCGTGCCGCTCGGCCCGGGACAGGTCACCGGCGCCGGTGAAGAAGCCGCCGCGGCACACCGACGAGACCCTCAGGCCGGCCTCGCGGATCCAGCGCACCGCGGTCTCGAGACCGACCTCGGCCACCGGTTCCCGCCAGGTCCCGATGGCCGGCAGCCCGGCGGCGACGCAGCCGTCGACGGCCTCGCGCAGGCTCCACGCGTCGACCGTCTTCTGGTTGAGGGACAGGCGGGCCAGACGGGGGTCACCGGGCCGCGGCGTCGTCACCCGGGCCGGTGTGCCCGACGGGACGTCGAGCGCCACGTCGACGTGGCCTGCCAGGTCTCGGGTGGTCATCGGGCCAGCCCCGCGCCCTCGAGCCACACCTGCATCCGGTGCGCGGCCAGCTCGGGGTCCGGCAGCAGCCGGGCCTGGTCGGCCAGGGTGAAGAGCCGGCCGAGGTGCACCGCACTGCGGGCCGACTGCAGTCCGCCGACCATGCTGAACCCGGGCTGGTGCCCGCAGAGCCAGGCGAGGAACGCGATCCCCGTCTTGTAGTAGTAGGTGGGCGCCTCGAAGACGTGGCGGGAGAGCGGCAGCGTCGGCGCCATCTCGCGGTCGTACGTCGCCAGGTCACCGTCGTCGAGCGCGGTGAGCGCGGCCGACGCGGCGGGTGCGATGGCCGCGAAGGCTCCGAGGAGGGCGTCGGAGTGGTGCACCCCGTCGCCGCGGATCAGCTCGGGGTAGTTGAAGTCGTCGCCGGTGTAGAGCCGCACGCCTGCGGGGAGCGCGGCGCGTAGGCCGGTCTCGTGGTCTGCCGAGAGCAGCGAGACCTTGACGCCGTCGACCTTGTCGGCGTGGGCGCGGACCAGGTCGAGGAAGGTGGCGGTGGCGGCCTCGACGTCGGTGGAGCCCCAGTAGCCCCGCAGCTGCGGGTCGAACGCCTCGCCCAGCCAGTGCAGCACCACCGGCTCGCGGACCTGCTCGAGCAGCTCGGCGTAGACCGACAGGTAGTCGTCGGGGCCGGCGGCCACCGCCGCCAGCTGGCGCGAGGCCATCAGGATGACCTGCGACCCGGTGCCCTCGACGAACTCCACCTGCTCCGCGTAGGCCGCCCGCACCTCGTCGAGCGTGGTGACCGCGCCGACGTGGTCGGTGCCCGCACCCGAGGCGATGCGAGCGTCGTACTCGCGTGCCTGCTCGGCGCTGCGGCGGACGAGCTCCTGCACCGCCGGCCAGTCCAGGCCCATGTTGCGCTGCGCGGTGTCCATCGCCTCAGCGACGCCGAAGCCGTAGCGGAACAGCTCTCGGCGGAAGGCCAGGGTGGAGTCCCAGTCCACGACGGCGGCAGCGCCGGGGACGTTCTCCCCGCGCGGGTCGGCGACGACGTGGGCGGCCGCGAACGCGACGCGCTGCGCGTAGGGGCGCGGGTGGTCCTTCCACTGCCGTGGCTCGCCGAGGATGACCGTGTGCCACCCCCCGTCGGCCAGCGGGACGTCCACGCGCGCCGGACTCATCGCAGGGCCACCCGCCGGCCTTCCGCCGACGACGTCAGGCCGGCGTCGACGAGCTCGAGGCCGCGCACGCCGGCGGAGAAGTCGTAGCGGTGCGGACGACCGGCGTGCACGTCGAGCAGGAACTGCTCCCACTGGGCCCGGAAACCGTTGCGGAACACCTGGTTGTCGGGGATCTCGCGCCACTGGCCACGGAAGTCCTCGGTGGTGGGCAGGTCGGGGTTCCACACCGGCATCGGGGTCGACTCGCGCGGCTGGATGCGGCAGTTGAACAGTCCGGC
This sequence comes from uncultured Actinomycetota bacterium, assembly GCA_963791365.1. Lineage (GTDB taxonomy): Bacteria > Actinomycetota > Actinomycetes > Propionibacteriales > Nocardioidaceae > Nocardioides. The sequence goes on from CAWBSG010000013.1 coordinate 42,473, forward strand.
GACCGCCGAGCCGTGGGTGCCGTCGACCTGGAACTCGACGAGCTCCTTGCGCTCCACACGCACCGCCCACGACGAGTTGACCTGCGCGATGATCCCGCCGGCGAGCTCGAAGATGGCGTACGCCGCGTCGTCGGCCGTGGCGTCGTAGCGCTCGCCGTTCTCGTCCCACCGCTCCGGGATGTGGGTGACGGCCTTGGCGGTGACGGCCTCGACGGCACCGAAGAGGTTCTCCAGGACGTAGTTCCAGTGGCAGAACATGTCGAGGACCATGCCGCCGCCGTCCTGGGCGCGATAGTTCCAGCTGGGGCGCTGCGCCGGGAGGTGGTCGCCCTCGAAGACCCAGTAGCCGAACTCACCGCGGACGGACAGGATCCGGCCGAAGAAGCCCGAGTCGACGAGGCGCTTGAGCTTCATCAGGCCCGGGAGGTAGAGCTTGTCGTGCACGACGCCGTTGATGATCCCGTGCCGCTCGGCCGCGTTGACGAGCTCCTGGCCCTCGGCGACGGTCTCGGCGATCGGCTTCTCGGTGAAGACGTGCTTGCCGGCCGCTGCGGCCTTGAGGATGGCCTTCTTGCGCTCGCTGGTGACCTGGGCGTCGAAGTAGATGGGGGCCGGGTCCTCTGCCAGCACGGTGTCGAGGTCGGTCGACCAGTCGGCGATCCGGTGCTCGTCGGCGAGCCGCGCCAGCTTGTCGGCGTTGCGGCCCAGCAGCACCGGCTCCACCTGGAGGCGGGTGCCGTCGGGCAGCGCGATGCCACCGTCGTCGCGGATGGCGAGGATCGAGCGCAGCAGGTGCTGGCGGTAGCCCATGCGGCCGGTGACGCCGTTCATGAGGATGCGGTAGGTGCTGTCTGGGCTGGGGGACATGCTGGTCCTCACGTCGGGTGTTCGGGCGGATGGAGGTCAGGGGTGGGTGGGCGCCGGGCGGCCGCCCAGGTAGAGGTCGGCGAGCTGCGGGTCGCGGAGGAGCTCGTCGGCCGGTCCGGCGATGTGGACGGTGCCCAGGTCGAGCACGCAGCCGAGGTCGGCGGTCTCGAGCGCGCGGCGCGCGTTCTGCTCGACGAGCAGCACCGCCGTGCCGGCGTCGCGCATGCGCACGACCTGCTCGAAGACGGTGCCGGTGGCCTTGGGGTCCAGGCCCATCGACGGCTCGTCGAGGAGCACGACCTGCGGGCTGACCATCAGCGAGCGCGCGAACTCGACCTGCTTCTGCTGGCCGCCGGACAGCGCCCCGGCCAGTGCGCCCCAGCGCTCGGCAACCACCGGGAAGAGGGTCTTCACGAAGTCGATGCGGTCGTTGACCTCGCCCTTGTCCTTCACGGTGTAGGCGCCGAGGCGGACGTTCTCCTCGACCGTCATCTCCTTGAACACGCTGTGCCCCTGCAGCACGTGCGAGAGCCCGGCGGTCAGCATCTGCTGGGGCGAGTTCTTCGTGACGTCCGCACCGGCCACCCGGATGGTGCCCGAGCGGGGCGGGAGCATGCCGCTCGCGACCTTGAGGACCGTGGACTTGCCGGCGCCGTTGGGACCGACGAGGCACACGACCGTGGCAGGCGGCACCTTGACCGTGAGGCCGCGCAGGACGAGGGCCGCGCGGCCGTAGCCGGCCTCGATGTCGTCGAGCTCGAGCAGGTACTCCTGCTTGTCGGGGGTGGCGGCGTCAGATGCCAAGGTAGGCCTCCAGGACTCGGGGGTCGCTCTGCACGACCGACGGGGTGCCCTCGCAGATCGGGCGGCCGCGGTCGAAGACCACGACGTGGTCGGAGAGGCTCATCACCAGCTCCATGTTGTGCTCGACGACGATGAACGTCTTGCCCTCCGCGTTGAGCGAGCGGACCAGGGACGCGATCCGCTCGATCAGGGCCGGGTTCACCCCGCCCGCCGGCTCGTCGAGCATGATCGTCTCGGGGTCGCCCATCAGCACGCCGGCCAGCTCGAGCAGCTTCTGCTGGCCGTAGGAGATGTCGCGTGCCAGGGAGTGCTCGAGGTGCTCGATGCCCACCCGGGCCAGCAGCCCGCGGGCGCGGTCGAGCTCCCGGGGGTCGCGGGCCGACGCCAGCTGGCGGCGCAACGAGGTCGAGCGCACCGCGACCAGCATGTTCTCCATGACGGTCATCCGCGGGAAGATCCGGCACAGCTGGAAGCTGCGCCCGATCCCGGCGCGGGCGATCCGGTGGGGTGCCTTGCCGGTGATGTCGGACCCGCGATAGCTCACCGTGCCGGCGTCGGGCTTGTTCATCCCCGTCACGCAGTTGAAGAAGGTCGTCTTGCCCGAACCGTTGGGCCCGATCAGGGCGTTGACCTTGCCGTGGTGGAACGTGACGCTCGCGCCGTCGACGGCGTGGACGCCGCCGAAGGACTTCCTCAGGTCGACGGTGGCCAGGCTAGGAATCGCCGGGGTGGCGGCGGCCGGGCCGGTGGACTGGCTCGTGGCGGTCATCGGCGGGCTCCTTCGGGTGCGGCGTCGTCGGCCGGGTCATCGGCCGGGTCGGTAGCCGGGTCGGCGGCCGGGACGTCGGTGCCGTCGTCCGTGCGCGCCTGCTGGTCGTCGCGACCGGCCTCCGGGTCCGACGTACGGCGCTGCTCGGCGAGGTCGCCCGCGCTGACCTCACGGATCGAGGCCTGCTGCGGACGGAAGCGGTCGACGAGGGCGCTCGCGGCCGGGATGATCCCGTCCGGCATGAAGAGCACGACGAGGGCGAGCAGCAGGCCCATGGCGACGAGGTGGAACTGGGTGTCGCCGTACTGGTTCTTGAAGTACTCCACCGCGTAGCCCACGATCACCGCACCGAGGAGCGGGCCGAAGAGGCTCCGGATGCCACCGAGCAGGCTCATCAGCACCATGTAGGAACCGACCAGGATGGAGAACTGGAAGATCGGGTCCAGGAAGCCGAACCACAGGGCGTAGAGGCCGCCACCGAGGGCGGTGAAGAACGCCGAGACCACGAAGGCGATCAGCTTGTAGGTGAACGTCGGCACACCGAGCGCCTGTGCCTTGTCCTCGTCCTCGCGGATCGCCTTCAGGCCGGTGCCGAAGCGCGAGCGGTCGATGAGCCACCACACCAGCAGCGCGACCGCGAGCAGGGCGGCGTGGAGGTAGAAGAAGCGCTCGTGCTGCTCGGGGCGGAGCACCTCGGGGCCGAAGGGACGAGGGACGCGCAGTCCGTTGGAGCCACCGGTGAAGGATCCCCACGACTGGAAGACCAGCAGCAGGATCAGCACCATCGCGATCGAGACGATCACGAAGGAGGCACCCCGCACCCGCAGGCTCGCGATGCCGATCGGGACGGCGATCGCGGCGACCAGGAGCCCGGCGAGGAGCATGCCGAGCCACGGGTTGACGTCGGTGTGGATGACCAGCAGGCCGGTGGCGTAGGCCCCGAGGCCGGAGTAGGCCGCGTGACCCAGCGAGATGTAGCCGGTGAACCCACCGACGAAGTTCCACGAGGTCGCCAGCACGGCGTAGCTCATGATCACCACGCCCACCGAGAGGATGAACGGGTTGGCGGCCAGGGACGGGAAGGACAGCACCGCGGCGGCGAGCACGAGCACGCCGACAGCCTTGAGGGCCGTCGACCCTCGGCTGGACGAGTCGGTGACCGGCTCCTGGGTGGCAGGGGTCACGGGCGTGGTGTCAGAAGCGCTGGGCAAGACGACCTCCGAAGAATCCCTGCGGTCGCACCATCAAGGTGGCGAACAACGCGATGTAGAAGAAGGTCTGGGCCCACGTCGTCCCGAGGGGGATCTGCAGCAGGGCCTGACCCATGCCGAGCACCATCGCGGCGATGGCGGCTCCCGGGATGCTGCCCAGGCCGCCGACGACGATGATCGCCATGAGCGGGCCGATCCAGTGCCAGTGCAGCGAGGGGTAGAAGGTGGAGTCCAGGGCGAGCGCGGTGCCGCCGACGGCGGCGGTGGCCAGGCCGAGGCCGAAGCCGTAGCCCGCCACCCGCTCGGTGTTGATCCCGATGAGCCGGGCGGCCTCGGGGTGCTGGATGGTGGCTCGTAGCGCCTGCCCGAACTCCGTCTTCTTCATCAGCAGGAAGAGGGCGGCCAGCGACACGACGGCGAGGGCGAAGGCGATCAGCTTCACCACCGCGACGTTGGCTCCGAAGAGCTCGAAGTTCGCGCCGCCGTAGTCGAGGCGGATCCGTCGCTGCGTGCCACTGAAGACGAAGCCCAGCATGCCCTCGATCACCAGGGCGATCGAGAAGGTCAGCAGCACCGACATCATCGTGAGGGTCGCCGGTCGCAGCCGGCTGATCAGCACCCGCTGCATGAACACGCCCATCCCGAAGAAGAGCGGGACCGTGGCCACGAGGGAGAAGAGGGGGTCGAGACCGGTCCGGTCGGTGAACCACCACGCGAGGTACGCCGCGAGGATGAGGAACGCCGAGTGGGCGATCATCACCACGCGCATCACGCCGAAGTAGAGGGTGAGGCCGGCTGCGAGGAGGGCGTACAGCCCTCCCAGCAGCACGCCCAGCACCAGGCTCTGGACGAACAGGGACATGGAGTCGCCTAACAGTAGGAACGTGTGTGCGGGTCAGGTGGAGCGGTGGTGGTGGACGTCACCACCGCGGCTTCTCCACGATGAGCTCGGCCTCGGCCGCCTCCTGGGGCAGCACGATGCGGATCTCCCCGTCGACGTACTGCTGGATCAGGTGGGCGCCGGTCGGGCGGCCGTCCTCGTCCCACGACAGCGGGCCGACCACGGTCTCGACCTCGTTCTCGCGCAGCCAGTCGATGAGCTGCCCCTGGCACTCGGGGTCGGGGCTGGCGCACTCGACGGCCTCGACCGCGGCGGCGACGACCTGCCCGGTGGTCCAGGCGTTGGCCTCGTCCTCGGAGGGCGGGGTGCCGTTCTTCTCGGTGTAGAAGTCGACGAACTCCTGGTTGGTGGGGAACGTCGCCTCGGCCGTGTAGCCGGTCGGGGAGAGGATGCCCTCGGTCTTGCCGATGGCCTCGGGGAACTCCGGGTTGGTCGGCGCGGTGGAGAAGGCCGCCATCTGCGGCTGGTAGTCGAGCTGCTGGAGGGCCACGATCAGGTTGACCGCGTCCTGGTACTGCGTGCCGCCGACCACCACGTCGGCGTCGCTGTCGGCGATCTTCGCAGCGATCGAGCCGAAGTCGGTGGTGTTGGGCGGGTAGACCTCGTCGACCACGGTCTCGACGCCCATCTCCTCGAGGCGGGACTTGAGGCCGTACGCGGTCCCCATGGCGAAGGGGTCGTCCATGGCGGCGTAGGCCGCGGTCGCGGGCCGCTGGTCCTCGGGCAGCGCCTCGATGGCGTCGGCGAGGTAGTTGTAGTGGTCGTCGGCGATGGCCGGAGCGGCGTAGAAGAGGTTGTCGAATCCTTGCGTGAAGACCTCCTCGGCCGCACCCGCGGGCTCGACGAACAGGAAGCCGTAGTCCTGGGCGACCTGGGCGGCAGGCACGACGAGGCGGGTGGAGAAGGGGCCGAAGACGAGGTCGACACCGTCGGAGTTGATGAGCTTCTCGTAGTCGGCTGCGACCCGGTCGGCGTTGGACTGGTCGTCGAGGATGGTGAGCTCGACGTCGCGGCCCAGCAGGCCACCGTTCTCGTTGATGTAGTCGGCCCACGCCTCGTAGCCGCGCTGCACGCCCTTGCCGGGCTCGGAGAAGTCGCCGGTCAGCGGGAGCGAGATGCCGATCTGGATGGGGCCGTCGCCGTCGTCGCCGTCCGCTGCCGAACCGCCTCCTCCGGAGCTCATGCACGCGGTGAGGGCGAGGCAGGAGGCCGCGGCCAGTCCGGCGACGCGGTGGGGGGTCTTGACCTTCATGTCACTCCTCGGGTTCGGTGCGTAAGCGCTTGCGTAAGCGCTTTCGGCTACTCTAGGCACCACGGCGCGAATGTGGCAAGGGCCACATCGATATCGATTCTTCGAGCCGCAGCGAGGAGGAGCGATGAACAGGGGATCGATCACGAGCCCTCGCCTGCAGGACGTCGCCGAGGCGGCGGGGGTCTCGATCGCCACGGCGTCGCGCAGCCTGTCGGGGGCCACCGGGGTGAGCCAGTCCGTGGCCGAGCGCGTGCGCGAGACGGCTCGGACCATGGGGTACGTCGTCAACCTGCACGCGCGCAGCCTCGCGGGCGGGGCGACCCGGTCAGTGGGCCTGCTGGTCCACGAGATCGGCGACCCCTACTTCTCGGAGATCGCCAGCGGGGTCCTCGGAGTGGGCGCTCGCGAAGGCCTGACCGTGCAGATCTGCCACACCGGCCGCGACCCCGAGCGAGAGCTGGCGCAGCTGCGGATGCTCATCGCCAACCGGGTCGGCACGATCATCGTCGCCGGGTCCGGCATGGTCGATCCGAGCGTGCAGGCGCCGGCCAAGGCCGAGCTCGCCGCGTTCCGGCGCTCCGGCGGCCGGGTCGCGGTGGTCGGTCGTCACCACCTCGGCGTCGACGCCGTCCTGCCCGACAACACCGAGGGTGCGCGATCGGTCGCCCGGCACCTCCTCGACCTGGGGCACCGCCGGATCGCCGTCGCGGCCGGGTCGCGCCGGCTCACGACCGTCGCGGACCGGCTCGCCGGAGTGGAGGAGGCCTTCACCGCTGCCGGGCTGGACTTCGCGGACGTACCGATGGTCGAGGCCGACTTCGCCCGCGCCGGCGGCAAGGTCGCGGCAGAGGAGATCCTCACCGAGCACCCCGACGCCACCGCGATCCTGGCGCTCAACGACGACATGGCGATCGGGGTCCTGTCCACCTTGCGAGCGCGAGGCGTCGCGGTGCCCGGCCAGGTGTCGGTGACGGGCTTCGACGACGTGGCCGTCGCGGGCGACCTCGCTCCCTCGCTCACCACTGTGCGGTTGCCCATGGCCGAGATGGGGGAGCAGGCGCTGCTGCTGGCCCTCAAGGAGCCCAGCGCTCGGGTGCGCCGCCGCCGGGTGGGCGCCGAGCTCGTCGTCCGCGACTCGACCGGCCGACCGCCGTCGTGATGCGGGTGCTGCTGGCGCCCGACAAGTTCAAGGGCACGCTCGCCGCCGACGACGTCGCCCGCGCAGTCGCCGACGGCGTACGTCGCGTGCTCCCCGACGCGGTGATCGACTGCCTCCCGGTCGCCGACGGGGGCGATGGCACCGTGGACGCGGCCGTCGCGAGCGGCTTCGAGCGGGTCGAGGTGGTCGTCCACGGACCGACGGGCGAGCCGGTCCGGACGGCGTACGCCCGCCGCGGGGCGACCGCCGTCGTCGAGATGGCCGACGCCTGCGGCCTCGCGCGCCTGCCCGACGACGAGCTCGCACCGATGACGGCCTCCAGCCACGGCCTGGGCCAGGTGGTCGCGGCCGCGCTCGACGCGGGGTGCCGCGACCTGGTGATCGGCATCGGCGGCAGCGCCAGCACCGACGGCGGCGCCGGCATGCTGACTGCACTCGGAGGGCGTGCCGATGACGGACGCCTCGACCTCGCCGGCCTCCACCCGGGGCTCGCCGGAGCCCGGCTGGTGGTCGCCTGTGACGTCGACAACCCGCTGACCGGCCCGCAGGGCGCCGCTGCGGTCTACGGTCCGCAGAAGGGCGCCGATCCCGGGCAGGTGGCGCAGCTCGAGGAGCGGCTCACCGGCTGGGCCGACCTGGTGGTCGCGGAGACCGGCACCGACCGTCGCGACGAGCCGGGAACGGGGGCGGCCGGCGGTGTCGGTTTCGCCCTCGTCGCCGTGCTGGACGCCGAGCTCCGCCCCGGCATCGCGCTGATGCTCGACCTGTTGGGCTTCGCGGACCGGGTCGCCGGCAGCCGGCTGGTGGTGACCGGTGAGGGATCGCTCGACGAGCAGAGCCTGCGCGGCAAGGCCCCCGTCGGCGTCTCCGAGGCCGCGGGCCTCGCCGGCGCGCCCGTCGTCGCGGTGTGCGGCCGCAACCTGCTCACCCGCCGGCAGCTCACCGACGCCGGCATCGTGGCGGCGTACGCCCTGGGCGACCTCGAGCCGGACCTCGAGGTCTGCCTCCGCGAGCCGGCCCGGCTCCTGGCAGACCTGGGGGAGCAGATCGCCCGCGACCACCTCGCCTGCGGCTGACGCGCTTCGTCGGAGTCCCCGGATATCCGGGGATCGCGACCACTGTGCGGTGATCGCGATGCGGCATCCACATCGCAGCAACCGCACAAGCGACGATCAACCAGCCAGGGCGATCGCCTCGGGACAGCTGGGACAACGGGTCGGTGCGCCGACCCAGCCCCGCGCGGCGAGGAGGCGTCCGACGCGCACAGCCGTCTCGCACGGTCGGCCGAAGACCTGGCCCCAGCCCAGGCGCACGGTCGCGATCCGCTCGACCGCGGCGTCCAGGTCGCGATCGAGGTCGGCGTCGTGCTGCGTTGCGTTGTCGTGCCACATCCGCCCGTCGAGCTCGACCAGCTGGTCGAACTCGTCGTAGAGCACGTCACGGTAGATCGACCGTCGGGAGATGTCGTGCACCTGGCGGCGCGCTGTCGGCAACCCGTGCGGCCGCTCGACCAGGGTGAGGTAGCCGTGCTCCAGCACCGAGCACGTCCCGTGCTCGAGATCGGCGAGGACCCCGCTGAGGAAGTCGCGCCTGGGCGCGCGGGCTCGTCCGTCCAGCGCCGCGCGGATGCGGACCGCCTGGGTGCGCCGGGCCTGGATCGCGTCGGCCAGGACGGCGATCGCGCCGAAGTCGTCGGTCTTGCGCACGGCCACGTCGATCAGGGCCTCCTCGATCCGGACGCGGGGCGGGCTCGCGTTCCACCTCACTCGTTCGTCGAACCCGGCGACGCGGTGCAGGCGATAGCCGGCCGGCACGCTGGTGTGGCGGTCGCGAGCCACTGCCAGGTGGATCAGCGAGTCGTCGCGTCCGGCGCGACCGGGCCCGTCCGCCGCGCGGATCGCGCTGTCGTGGGCGAGGGCTGCGGGCCAGGCGAGGCGTACGCCGACCCACGCCCGCTGGAGCCACGTCAGGTCCCCGGTGTGGTCCACGAAGACCCCCGCGTGCACGCGGACGAGGTCGCGGCGGCGCAGGAGTCGCTGGAGGTCGTGCAGCTGGCAGCCGGCATCGTCGAAGAGCTGGCGCCGGGAGACGACCCCCGACTGCAGCGCCAGCAGGTCGGCGTACGCCTCGAGGTCCATCCCTCATCCTCGGCAGCGCGGCGTCCTGCCCGCCAGAGGCGAGCCGCGTCCTGTGGACAACGCACTGCGCGGTGCTCGCGATGCGGCATGCGCATCGGGGTCACCGCACACGGGTCAGAATCCCCGGGTACCCGGGGATTCCGCGCGCCATGGCCGTCAGGCAGGGCGGCTCGGGGGACCCGTCCTCGGCCTCCTGGCCGGCCTCGGGGGTGTCGTCGGTCGTCCCGGCCTCCGCGTCCTCGGCCTCGCCCTCGGGGGCCTGGGACTTGTCGTCGGGCTCGGCGATCTGGTCGGGGACGATGTCGTCGACCGCGGGGTTGTCGTCGGGGTCGAGGTCGCGGCCCAGGCCGTTGTCCTCCGGGTCGTCGGCGAGGGCGTCGACGCCGCCCGGATAGAGCTCCGGGTCCTCGCTGACCGGCGTCGGCATCGGGCTCAGTTCGTCGTTGCTCATCGGTGTCCCTCCCATGGGTGGTCGCTCAGATCGTGCCTCGCCGGAACAAGACTGGCCACCCCCGAGGGGCGGGTCAGAAGCCGAAGGTCAGGTAGACGGCCCCCGACGACAGCTGCGCGAGGGCGTACGCCTCGTGCGGCACCATCGGCTCGGGGAGCGCGGCGAGCGGGAACCACTCGATCCGCGCCGCCTTGTGCGGCTCGACGACGCGCGGCGAGCCGGTCCACGATCGGGCCGTGAAGAACCAGTCGACGCGCTCGTCGATCGCCTCGCCGTGCTGCGTGCGCTGCATCGTGAAGACGAGGTCCAGCGTGACGTCGGTGACGCCGAGCTCCTCGAGCGCCTCGCGGCGCGCGGCGTCGTACGCCGTCTCGCCCCGCTCGACGTGGCCGGCGGCGGCCGCTGCCCAGTGGCCGTCCATGTAGGGCGTGCCCTGTCTCAGCTGGAGCAGCACCTCGGTGCCCTCGTCGCCCTCGCGGAGGAGGTACACGTACGACGCGGGGACGAGCACGAAGCGGTCGGTCACGCGCCCGACCCTAGGGCGATCAGGGGGCGGGCGTGGCCGGCGGGATGTCGTCGTCCTTGCCGTCGAGGTTGTCGAGGGCGTCGCGGGCCTTGCCGGTGGCCTGGTCGATCTTGTCGGCGTGCTTGCCGCCGGTCTTGTCGTTCGCGAACTTGCCGGCCTTGTCGATCCCGTCGGCGATCTTGTCGCCGTGCTGGTCGACGGCCTGGGTGAGCTTGGCCTTCGCCTTGTCCAGGAAACTCATGAGGTCCTCCTCGAGGAGCGCCGGGTCACCCCCACGGGTGGCACTCCGACAGTCGAGAGCGTAACCACGCTGCGACAATCAGGACATGCCCCAGCCGATCGTCGCCCTCGTCGGTGCGACCGCGTCGGGCAAGACCGGGCTGAGCCTCGACCTCGCCGAGCGCCTCGGGGGAGAGGTGGTCAACACCGACGCGATGCAGGTCTACCGCGGCATGGACGTCGGCACCGCGAAGCTCCCGGTCGCCGAGCGGCGCGGGATCCCGCACCACCTGCTCGACATGCTCGACGTCACCGAGCCGGCCACGGTCGCGCTCTTCCAGCACTGGGCACGCGACGCGATCCGCGACATCCGCGAGCGGGAGGCGATGCCGGTGCTGGTCGGCGGCTCGGCGCTCTACACCCGCGCGATCGTCGACCGCTTCGACTTCCCCGGCACCGACGAGTCGGTGCGCCGCGAGCTCGAGGCCGAGCTGGAGCGGGTGGGCGCACCCGCGCTGCACGACCGGCTGAAGGGCGTGGACCCGGCGGCCGCGGCGCGGATCGAGCCCGACAACGGCCGCCGCGTCGTCCGGGCCCTGGAGGTCGTCGCACTGACGGGTCGCCCCTACAGCGCCAGCCTCCCGCGCCTCGAGTACGCCGACCCGCTGACGGTGCAGATCGGCGTCGACATCGACCGGCCGACCCTCGACGAGCGGATCGCCCGCCGTGTGGACGAGATGTTCGCCGCCGGGTTCGTCGCGGAGGTCGAGGCACTCCTCGAGCACGGCCTCGCCGACTCCCTCACCGCGCAGCGGGCGATCGGCTACCGCGAGGTCATCGGCTACCTCGCCGGCGACCGGACGAAGGCCGAGGCGCTCGAGCAGACCAAGGCCGCCACCCGGCGCTTCGCCCGACGCCAGGACGGCTGGTTCCGCAAGGACCCGCGCATCGTCTGGGTCACGCACGACGACCCCGACCGCGTCGACAGGGCGGTCGAGGCGGTCGAGGCGCTCGGCTGACGGCGGCGCCGACAGGGGCAATCTCGATCAAGCCCGCTGTCGGTGCGCGGTGGCAGGGTGACCGGATGGCGACCATCTACTACACCGGGTGCACCCTCGACGGGTTCATCGCGACCGACGACCACTCGCTCGACTGGCTGACCTCCCGCGACATCGACATGGACGGCCCGATGGCCTATCCCGGCTTCAGCAAGCGCACCGGCGCGTGCGTCATGGGGGCCAACACCTGGCAGTGGATCCTCGACCACGACGAGGACCCGTGGGGCCCCAAGCCGACGTGGGTCGTCACGCACCGCGAGTTCGCGCCGTCCAAGCAGGTCCGCTTCACCGACGCCGATGTCGCTGACGTGCACGCCGAGATGACCGAGGTGGCCGAGGGGAAGGACCTCTGGATCGTCGGTGGGGGAGAGCTGGTCGGCCAGTTCCACGACGCCGGGCTGCTCGACGAGGTGTGGCTGCAGTACGCGCCGGTGACCATCGGCAGCGGGGCTCCGGTGCTGCCGCGTCACGTGGAGCTGCGGCTCGAGGAGATCGCCCGCAACCGCGACTTCATGTGCGGTCGCTACGCCGTCGTGCGCTGATCCGCGGGCCCGTCTCCACGCACCCTCACGGACGTGGACAAGACCCAGGCCGGGGGGCAGGGTGGGTGGACGTCGTCCCGGGAGGTCCCGCCATGCACCAGCTCGCCCGGCGCACCAGCGCCGCACTCTCGGCCACCAGCGGCCTGGCCGTCGCGGCCGCCCTGCTCGCCGTGCCTCCCGCATCGGCGGTCCCGGCACCGGCCCCCAGCGCCGACGAGCGCGGGCGCCCCACCGCCAAGATCCCCACCGCGACCGGCGCGGGCGGCGCGATCAGCACCGTCGACCCCGAGGCCAGCGCGGCAGGCCTCAAGGTGCTCCGGCGCGGCGGCAACGCCGTCGACGCGGCCGTCGCCGCGGCCGCCACGCTCGGCGTGACCGAGCCCTACAGCGCGGGCATCGGCGGTGGCGGCTACTTCGTCTTCTACAACGCGAGGTCCGGCAAGGTCCGGACCATCGACGGTCGCGAGACCGCGCCGCGCCGGATGCCCACGAACGCCTTCATCGACCCTGCCACCGGCAAGCCCTACCGCTTCACGCCCGACCTCGTGACCAGCGGCGTCGCCGTCGGGACCCCGGGCACAGCCGCCACGTGGGAGCGGGCCCTCACCAAGTGGGGCACGCTGTCGCTGGCCCAGGCCCTGAAGCCCGCGACCAAGGTCGCCTCCCGCGGCTTCGTGGTCGACGACACCTTCCGCCAGCAGACCCTCGACAACGAGACCCGGTTCCGTGCGTTCAGGGCCACCCGCAAGCTCTTCCTCGCCGGTGGCGACGCCCCCGCGGTCGGCAGCGTCTTCCGCAACCCGCAGCTCGCCCGCACCTACCGGCGTCTGGGCGCCAAGGGCCTCGACTACTTCTACCGCGGCAAGCTGGCCCGCCTGATGACCAAGATCGTCCGCCACCCCCGGACGACCAGCACCACGGACCTTCCGGTGCCGCCCGGCTACCTCAGCCTCCGCGACCTGAGCCGCTACACCGCGCTGGTGCAGAAGCCCGCTCACTCCCGTTACCGCGGGCTCGACGTCTACGGCATGGCGCCGTCGTCCTCCGGCGGCACCACTGTCGGAGAGGCGTTGAACATCCTGGAGCGCTTCGACCTCGGGTCCATGACCCGCGAGCAGGCGCTGCACCACTACCTCGAGGCGAGCGCCCTGGCCTTCGCCGACCGGGGCGCGTACGTCGGTGACCCTGCCTATGTGGAGGTGCCGACCGACCAGCTCCTCGGCGATCGCTTCGCGGCCGAGCGGGCCTGTCTCATCGACCCCACCCAGGCGTTCCCCAAGCCGGTGACGGCGGGCGACGTCATGGCGTACGACGGTCTGTGCGGACGTCCCGCGACGAAAGGCACGACCGACGCGGACACCGAGAACATCTCGACGACCAACCTGACCGTGGCCGACCGCTGGGGCAACGTCGTCGAGTACACCCTGACCATCGAGCAGACCGGCGGCTCGGGCCAGGTCGTGCCGCGCCACGGCTTCCTGCTCAACAACGAGCTGACCGACTTCTCCACGACCTACGTCGAGACCGACCCCAACCGGATCCAGCCCGGCAAGCGCCCGCGCAGCTCGATGTCGCCGACGATCGTGCTGAAGGACGGCAAGCCGTTCCTGGCGCTGGGCTCGCCCGGCGGCTCGACGATCATCACGACCGTCCTGCAGATGCTGGTCAACCGGATCGACCTCGGCATGACCATCGAGGACGCCATCGCAGCGCCGCGCGCCGCGCAGCGCAACACCGCCAGCGTGACCGCGGAGCCGGAGTTCATCACGGCCTACGGACCGGCGCTCACCGCGCTCGGCCACCAGCTCGCGCCGGCCGGCGACGCCTTCACCAGCGCGGCCCAGATCGGCGCTGCGACGGCGATCGAGTTCGGCCGCCGCGGCCTGCTCACTGCGGTGTCGGAGCCGACGCGTCGAGGCGGTGGGTCGGCCCGCGTGGTCGAGCGCAGGTGATGCTGCTCCCGCCTGCCACACTGGAGGCGTGAGCTACCCCTTCCTCAAGGGCCACGGCACTGAGAACGACTTCGTCGTGCTGCCCGACGCCGACGGCACCGTGCACGGCGACCTGTCCGCGGACCGGGTGCGCGCGCTCTGCGACCGCCGGGCCGGCATCGGCGGTGACGGGGTGCTCCGGGCCGTGCGCCGTGACGGCGGCTGGTTCATGGACTACCGCAACGCCGACGGGTCCGTCAGCGAGATGTGCGGCAACGGCATCCGGGTCTTCGCGCGCTACCTGCACGAGCGCGAGGGCGAGCCGTTCCCGATGAAGATCCAGACGCGCGACGGCATCAAGGTCCTCGACCGCACCGGCGACCACTACACGGCGGACATGGGTTCGCCGGAGGTGCTCGGGGAGACCGAGGTGACCGTCCACGGCGCGTCGTTCGCCGCCCGGCACGTGTCGATGGGCAACCCCCACGCAGTCGTGCTCGTCGACAACCTGGCCGAGGCCGGGGCGCTGCACGACGAGCCGGAGCACGACGACGGTGTCTTCCCCGAGGGCGTCAATGTCGAGTTCGTGGTCCGTCGCGGCGAGCACCACGTCGCGATGCGCGTGCACGAGCGCGGCTCGGGCGAGACCCGGTCGTGCGGCACCGGCGCCTGCGCCGTCGCCGTGGTGGCCGCGGGCGACGACGACGCCCCCCGCGGTACGGCGTACCGCGTCGACGTCCCCGGCGGCACGCTCACCGTCGTGTGGACCGAGGACGACCGCGTCCTGCTCACCGGACCGGCCGTGCTGGTCGCCGAGGGCGTCACCGACCTCTGAGGTCGAGTGCGCTCCCGGCAGTGGCCGCCGCGGGGCCTCGCACCCGACCCTCCTAGGATCCGGATCATGGACATCACCGGATCGACCGCCATCGTCACCGGCGGCGCGAGCGGCATCGGCGCCGCGGTCGCGCGCGCCCTCGCCGCGAAGGGCGCCGTCGTGGTCGTCGCCGACCTCAACGCCGAGAAGGGCGAGGCGCTGGCCGCCGAGATCGGTGGCGTCTTCGCCGCTGTCGACGTGACGAGGACCGAGCAGGTCGCCGCCGCCGTCGAGGCCGCGGCCGAGATCGCCCCGCTGCGGGCGTGCGTCAACTCCGCCGGCATCGGCTGGGCGCAGCGCACCATCGGCCGCGACGGGCTGCTCGAGCAGGCCCACGATCTCGACGCCTTCCGCAAGGTCGTCGAGATCAACCTGATCGGCACCTTCGACATGACCCGCCAGGCCGCGACCGTGATGAGCCGCAACGAGCCCGACGCCGACGGCCAGCGCGGTGCGATCGTCAACCTCGCTTCCGTCGCCGCCTTCGACGGCCAGATCGGTCAGGCGTCCTACTCCGCGTCCAAGGGGGGCGTCGTCGGGATGACGCTCCCGGTCGCCCGCGACCTGTCGGCCGCCGGCATCCGGCTCAACACCGTGGCGCCCGGGCTGATCGACACCCCGATCTACGACGCGTTCCCCGACCCCGCCGAGTTCAAGGCCAACCTGGGCCAGAACGTCCTCTTCCCGAAGCGGCTCGGCCACGCCGAGGAGCTCGCCAGCATGGTCGTGGAGTGCCTCACCAACTCCTACATGAACGGCGAGACCGTCCGCGTCGACGGCGGCATCCGGATGCCACCCAAGTGACCGGTCCGCTCAGGTCGTGCCGCCCCGCGCCCTGATGCGTCGTAGGACGAGAACGTGGACAAGCCTTCTCCTGGTCTAGGCCAAACTGTCTGGTTTCCGTCTGCATTCGAAGATTTGCCCACGGAATCCATGGTTTCGGAGGCATGGTGCATGCGGGAAAGCAGCAACCAACTGGCCTGTGGGGGGCAGAAGCATGACGATGGAGATCCTTGCGCCGCGAAGAGCGGCCGCCGACGACGACGAGGGCACGACCGCGAGGGACGGCGAGCTCGCCTCGCTCGTACGACAGTGGGTGAGGGCCAGCGGGGGAGAGCGCGCCCAGCAGCGCACCCGGATCGACCGCTCGTTCCTGAGGCTGGCGCCGGCACCGGTCGAGGTGCCCGACGACGACACCGACGCCGCGGACGACCTGTTCGAGGTGGGTGAGCCGCAGGCTGCGACCACGACGCTCCACACGGACACGGACACGGACACGGAGGCGGCCGCGCCGTCACCGAGGCTGCCGCACCGGCGTCCGGGCGCCCAGGTCGAGCAGGCGACACGCATCGCGGTGCTGATCGACGGCCACCGGGTCTCGGGCGAGGTCGCCGCCGGGCTCGTCGCGCAGCTCGCCGGTCGTGGATCCGTGGCCGTGTGCCGTGCGTACGCCGACTGGCGGCGGTCCGACCTCGGCCCGTGGGTCGAGCGGATGCGACGTGAGGGCATGCACTCGTTCCACCAGTACGCCGAGGACGACGACCAGGCGCTGGTGGCGATGGCCCTCGACGCGGTCGACATCGCACGGGACGCCTCGGTGGACGAGGTGGTCCTCGCGGGCGACCTGACCTCGATGCTGCCGTTGGTGCACCGACTGCACGCCGCCGGCGTACGAGTGGTGGCGGTCGGCGGCGCACACACGCCGCACGACGTGCGTGCCGCCTGTCACGAGTTCATCGACACCGCCTCGATCGACGGCAGCCTCGTGGTGCCGCAGGGCCGGCACCGGGCCTGACCTGCACGACACACCCGGATCGGCACAGGGTCGGCCCATGAATCGGGGGATTCGAGGCCCGGCCGCGGCGGTGCTCCCGTCGCTGGTGACGACCTACCCTGTGGCGATGCGCCTCATCTCCGCCCGGCTCGCCCTGACCGCGCTCGTGGCGGGCCTCGTCTCGACGGTCGTCCCGGCTCCGGCCGGCGCCGCCCCCGTGCCGTGCGTGCGGACCTTCAGCGGTCAGGCCACCGACGTGCGGGCCGACGCCGCTGGAGACCCTCGCTTCACGACCACCACCGTCCCCATCGACCCGCCGGACTCCCCGGGGCTCGTGGAGGACGTCGACGTCACCGTGGCCCTCGAGCACCCCAACGCCTTCCAGGTGAGGGTGCGCCTGTCGCACGCGGGCACGACGAACATCCTGCAGCGCCGCGTGACGGACAGCGGGGAGCAGGTGCGGCCCCTGACGTGGGACGACGAGGCGGCCGCCGCGTACGGCGCTGACTCGCCGCCCGGCACCTACCAGCCGGACGAGCCGCTGGCGGTCCACGACCTCACCGATGACGGGGCCACGTGGGTGCTGCTCGTCGACAACTGGGGCAACGTGGGTGGCCGGCTGTCGTCGTGGACGGTGCGCCTCACCTACACCTCGTGCGACGCGGACGGTGACGGCGTCGAGGACCACGTCGACAACTGCGACCCGGTGGCCAACGCCGACCAGTCCGACATCGACGGCGACGGTGTCGGAGACGCGTGCGACGGCGACCCCGATGGTGACGGTGCCACCGGCACGGCCGACAACTGCCCGCACGTCGCCAACCCGACCCAGGTCAACAGCGACACCGACGCGCTCGGCGACGCGTGCGACGCGGACGACGACGACGACGGTCGCGCCGACGCGAACGACGGGTGCCGGCTGGCGACGGCGGCCACGACCTCGGGCTGCCCCGACGTCGCGACGAAGGTCAGGCTGGGCAAGAAGAAGTCGCGCCTGGTCGGCCGGGTCCGCTCGGAGCACAGTGCCTGCACGAGCAGCGTTCGGGTCACGCTGAAGCGGAAGAAGCCCGGCCGCGACCCCAAGCTCGCCGTCCGCTCGACCCGGTCCGACGGGCGCTTCCGCACCCGCCTGCCGAAGCGGGCCGGTCGCTACTACGTGGTCGTCCGCAAGCGGTACGCCGCCGGCGTCGCCGAGTGCGGCGGCAGCCGCTCTGCGGTGGTACGGGTCCGCCGCTGAGGTCGATCCCCGCCACCAGGTTTCGCAACGCCCGACGCGGGTCAGGCGCTCCTGAGCGCACCCGCCCGCGTGAAACCGTTCGCGCTCCTCGGCCCCGCCGACCTACGCTGGTCGGCATATGACGAACGCACCTGACTTCCCGGCGCCCGATTTCACGCTCCGCGACGCCCTCGACGCCACCCGTGGCTGGGACGACGACTCGATCGAGCTCGACGACGACCTCCTCGACGACCAGTCGGCCGGTGACGACTTCGAGTCCGGCTACGCCGACGACTCGGCGTACGACGACTCCTACGACGACGCGGACCCCGAGGAGCTGACGGTCGGCGCGCAGGAGCTCGCCGAGCGCCATGCGCTCCGCCGGGTGGCCGCGCTGCGCACCGAGCTCGAGGACATCACCGAGGTCGAGTACCGCCAGCTCCGCCTGGAGAAGGTCGTGCTGGTCGGCGTGTGGACCGGCGGCACCGTGACCGATGCCGAGAACTCCATGGCCGAGCTTGCCGCGCTCGCCGAGACCGCCGGCTCCGAGGTCCTCGAGGCCGTCTTCCAGCGCCGCCACTCGCCCGACCCGGCGACCTTCATCGGTCGCGGCAAGGTCGAGGCGATCCGCGAGATCGTCCAGGCGACCGGCGCCGACACCGTCATCTGTGACGGCGAGCTCGCGCCCAGCCAGCTGCGCAACCTCGAGGACAAGATCAAGGTGAAGGTCGTCGACCGCACCGCGCTGATCCTCGACATCTTCGCGCAGCACGCGAAGAGCAAGGAGGGCCAGGCGCAGGTCGAGCTGGCGCAGCTGCAGTACATGAAGCAGCGTCTCCGCGGCTGGGGCGGCAACCTCTCCCGCCAGGCCGGTGGCCGCTCCGCGGGCGGTGAGGGCATCGGTGGTCGCGGCCCCGGTGAGACGAAGATCGAGACCGACCGCCGCCGGATCAACACCAAGATCGCCAAGCTCCGCCGCGAGCTCAAGGAGATGCGCGGCACCCGCGAGGTCAAGCGACAGTCGCGGCGCCGCAACCACATCCCCAGCGTCGCGATCGCCGGCTACACCAACGCCGGCAAGTCCTCGCTCCTCAACCGGCTGACCGACGCCGGGGTGCTGGTGGAGGACTCGCTCTTCGCGACCCTCGACCCCACCACGCGTCGTACGACGACCTCCGACGGGCGCATCTACACGATGTCCGACACCGTGGGCTTCGTCCGTCACCTGCCCCACGACCTGGTCGAGGCGTTCCGCTCGACGCTGGAGGAGGTCGCCGACGCCGACCTGCTGCTCCACGTGGTCGACGGGTCGCACCCGGACCCGGAGGGCCAGATCGCGGCGGTCCGCGAGGTGCTCGCCGAGATCGGGGCGACCAAGGTCCCCGAGATCATCGTCATCAACAAGGCCGACGCGGCCGACCCGCTCGTGATCGGCCGGCTCCGGGCGCGCGAGCCGCACAGCGTCGTGGTCAGCGCGAAGACCGGCGAGGGCATCGAGGACGCGCTGCGGACCGTCGAGTCCGAGCTGCCGCGGCCGCAGGTCGAGTTCGACGTGCTGCTGCCCTACGAGCGCGGCGACCTGGTCAACCGGATCCACCAGGAGGCCGAGATCGGCTCGCTCGAGCACACCGGCGACGGCACCCTCGTCGTCGGGCGGGCCAACGCCGACCTCGCGAGCGAGCTGACGGCGTACGCGCGCTGAGGTCCTGATTTCCGCCGGAACCAACCGGCGTGGTCGTGCGTTGGGCAGTCGGCGCCCGGATTCGGGCGTTCGAAGTCCGTAAGGGAGTATGTCGCGCATGTCACGTGGTGTCTGGATTCGCTTCATCCTCGTGCTCGGGCTCCTGGCCGGGTGCGCGGCGCTGGCGGTCAACGTCAAGCCCAACCTCGGCCTGGACCTCCGCGGAGGCGCGCAGTTCGTCTTCGAGGCCGAGGGCACCGAGCAGACGCCGGCCAATGCCGAGAACGTGGACAAGACCCTCCGGGTGCTGCGCGGTCGCGTGGACGCCCTCGGTGTCGCCGAGTCGGTCCTGGTCCGCCAGGGGGAGAACCGGATCCTCGTCGAGCTGCCCGGCGTCACCAGCGACGAGGAGGCCCAGGAGGCCGAGGAGCGGATCGGCACCACGGCCAAGCTGACCATCCACGAGGTCCTCTCGACCGCGGACGCCGACGCGCAGCCCAGCGAGGAGGGCAACCAGGTGTTGCCGTCCGACCAGGGCGACACGCTCGAGGTCGGCCCCACCGTCATCGAGGGCGATGAGATCAGCGGCGCGAGCGCCGTCCAGCGCGAGCAGAGCGTCGAGTGGGTCGTGGCGATCGACTTCGCCGGCCAGGGTGGCAGCACCTGGGCCGACATCACCGGCAAGGCCGCGTGCAACCCCTCCGGTGACCCCAAGCGCCGCATCGCGATCGTGCTCGACGGGGAGATCATCTCCTCGCCCGAGGTCAACACCTCGGTCGGCTGCGACGTCGGCATCCGCGGCGGCTCGACCGACATCACCGGCAACTTCACCTCCGCCGAGTCCAAGGACCTCTCCGCCCTGATCGAGGGTGGCGCGCTGCCGCTCGAGCTGAGGGCGATCTCCGACCGCCTCGTCGGCCCCTCGCTCGGTGCCGCGGCGATCGACGCGTCGGTCGATGCCGGCATCATCGGCCTGATCCTGACCGGCCTCTTCATCATCATCGTGTACCGCCTCGTCGGATTCATGGCCACGATCGCGCTGGCCTCCTACGCGCTCCTGGCCTACGCGATGCTCGTCGGCCTCGGCTCCACGCTGACGCTGCCCGGCCTGGCGGGCTTCGTGCTCGCGATCGGTATGGCGATCGACGCCAACGTGCTCGTCTTCGAACGCGCGCGAGAGGAGTACCAGGCCTATCCCTCGGCCGGCCTGCGTCGCGCCCTCGCGGTCGGCTTCAACAAGGCGTGGAGCGCGATCATCGACTCCAACGTCACCACCCTGCTCGCGGCCGGCCTGCTGTTCTTCCTCGGCTCGGGCCCGATCAAGGGCTTCGGTGTCACCCTGTCCATCGGTGTGATCGCCTCGATGATCTCCGCGCTGATCATCGCGCGTGTGCTCTCCGACCTGGCGGTGGCCAACAAGCCCGTCACCGAGCGTCCGGCCATCAGCGGCCTGAGCAACGTCGGCAAGGTGCGCACGTGGCTCGACAAGACCGCGCCCGACATCATGAAGAACCGTGGACGATGGCTGGGCGTCTCGGCCGTGGCGCTGGTGATCGCCGTCTCGGGCATCGTCATCAACGGGCTCAACCTCGGCGTCGAGTTCACCGGTGGTCGCCAGCTCGACTACACCGTCAGCCAGTCGATCACCGTCGAGCAGGCGCGTGCCGCCGTGTCGGATGCCGGCTTCCCCGAGGCCGTCGTGCAGACCGCCGACACGGCCGACTTCACCGTCCGCACCGGCGACATCACCAACGAGGAGGAGCAGCGGATCGAGGAGGAGCTGTCCCAGGCGGGCGGCACGGTCGAGAAGATCGACGACCAGCGCATCGGCGCCTCCCTCGGTGAGGAGCTGCGCAACAACGCCCTCATCGCCTTCGGTGTCGCGTTCCTCGCGCAGCTGCTCTACCTCGCCTTCCGCTTCAAGTGGACCTTCGGCGTCGCCGCGGTGCTCGCCATGGCGCACGACGTCGTGCTGGTCGTCGGCATCTTCGCGTGGCTCGAGAAGCCCATCGACGGCATCTTCCTGGCCGCCGCGATGACCATCGTCGGTCTGTCGGTCAACGACACCGTGGTGGTGTTCGACCGCGTCCGCGAGCGCTGGCACGGCTCCGCGCCCGACGACGAGTTCAAGGTGCTGGCCAACAGGGCCGCCATCGAGACCATCCCCCGCACGGTCAACACCGGTCTCGGCTCGATGTTCATCCTCGGTGCCCTCGCCGTCCTGGGCGGCGACTCGCTGCGCGACTTCTCCATCGCCCTGCTCATCGGTCTGATCGTCGGCACCTACTCGTCGGTCTTCACCGCGACCCCGATGCTGACCTACTTCCACGAGAAGTGGCCGATGAGCCGGGTCAAGCGCGAGCGGGTCGAGCGGAGTCCGGAGGACTCCGGCGCCGTCGTCTGACCGGCTGCAACGTGTCGTTGGAGTCCCCGCACGTGCGGGGACTCTGACACCTGGAGGCCGTTGCAACCCCCTCCAAGTGTCCGACTCGCCCTCCCAGTTCGCGTGGACGACGTACGCTCGGACCATGCTCTGGTTCCTGCTGATCGTCGTCGCGGCCGTGGTCGCCTACCGCTACCGGGTCAAGATCATGGCCAAGGTCCTCGGCCAGCCCGAGAGTCGCATCGAGCGCCAGATCGGTCGCAAGAAGAACTACTAGGTCCGGCTGTGGACGGCGTACGACGAGGTGTCGGCGCCGCCCCGTAGGGTGCTCTGGTGCCCGAGACCGACACCGTCACCACGCCCGTCAGCGAGGTGCTCGCGAAGGCGGTCGAGGCCCTCGGCGGGCAGCAGCGCGACGGCCAGGTCCAGATGGCCGACGAGGTCGCGGAGGCCATGGAGGAGGGGCGCCACCTGCTCGTCCAGGCCGGCACCGGCACCGGCAAGTCGCTGGGCTACCTCGTCCCCGCGATGCTCCACGACAAGCGCGTCGTCGTCGCGACCGCGACCCTCGCGCTGCAGCACCAGCTCGTCGAGCGCGACCTCCCGCGACTCGTGGAAGCGGTGAAGGGCGTCACGGGACTCGACACGTCGTACGCCGTCCTCAAGGGGCGGTCCAACTACGCCTGCCTCCACCGCATCCGGGCCGGCGTCCCCGACGACCAGGGCACCCTCGTCGACGTCCCGACGGGGTCGATGGCCGAGAAGGTCCTCGAGCTGCGGGCGTGGGCCGAGGAGGAGACCGAGCAGGGCGGCTCCGGGGAGCGCGACAACGCGCCGCGCCACACCGACCGCGAGTGGCGGCAGGTGTCGGTCAACCACCGCGAGTGCCTCGGCGCCGCGAAGTGCCCGTTCGGGGCGGAGTGCTTCGCCGAGCTGGCGCGCGAGAAGGCGCACCGCAGCCACCTGATCGTCACCAACCACTCCCTCCTCGCGATCGACGCGATCGAGGACGTGCCGATGATCCCCGACTACGACACCGTCGTGATCGACGAGGCCCACGAGCTCACCGCGCGCGTCACCCAGGCCGCCACCGACGAGCTCGGCGCCGGTGACATCGAGCGCGCGGCTCGCCGGTCGAGCCGCTGGACCGCGGACGCCGACGGCGACCCCGCCGGCGACCTCGAGGACGCAGCCGGTGCGCTCGCCGAGGCGATCGAGGCGACGCCGCCGGGACGGATCGACCAGGTGTCGACGCAGCTGGCCGACGCGCTGGTGCTCGTCCGTGACGCCGCGCGCGCCTGCCTGTCGGCGTACCCTCGCGAGTCGCCCGGCAGCGACGGTGAGGGAGACGCCGGCCGCACCCAGGCGAAGGGGATGGTGCAGGAGGTCTTCGTCAACGCCGAGCGGATGGCGGCCGGCTCGCAGGCCGACGTGCTGTGGCTGGGCGAGGCGCGCGACCGGTTCCCCGCGCGGCTGCACGTCGCGCCGCTCCAGGTGTGGGGGCCGATGCGCGACAAGCTCCTCACCGACAAGACGGTCGTCTTCACCAGCGCCACCCTGATGCTGGGCGGTGACTTCAGCACGGTCGCCACCTCGCTGGGGTTGAAGCCGACCGAGCGCGAGGGCTCGCAGGTCGCCCCGACCGACCCCGACACGGCGCTGCCGTGGAAGGGCCTCGACGTCGGGTCGCCGTTCGACTACGGCCAGCAGTCCATCCTCTACGTCGCCCGCCACCTGCCCCAGCCCGGCCGCGACGGTCTCGGGCAGGCGCAGCTCGACGAGATCTGCGACCTCGTCGACGCCCTCGACGGGCGTACGCTCGGCCTGTTCTCCAGCCGACGCGCCGCCGAGACCGCGGCCGAGGCGGTGCGGGCCAAGCTGCCCCACCTCACGACCCTCGCCCAGGGCGACGCCCAGCTCCCCGAGCTCGCCAAGCAGTTCGTCGAGGACCCGCACACCTGCCTCTTCGGCACGCTCTCGCTCTGGCAGGGCCTCGACGTCCCCGGCGACACCTGCCAGCTGGTGATCATCGACCGGATCCCGTTCCCGCGGCCCGACGACCCGCTGATGTCGGCCCGCGCGAAGGCCGCCGACGCCGCGGGCGGCAACGGCTTCATGGAGGTGTCGGCGACCCACGCGGCACTGCTGATGGCGCAGGGTGCCGGCCGGCTGATCCGCACCATGACCGACCGCGGCATCGTCGCCGTGCTCGACCCCCGCCTCGAGACCGCGCGCTACGGCCGGTTCCTCAAGGCGTCGCTGCCGCCGATGTGGTCGACGACCGACCCCGCGCTCGCGCGCCAGGCGCTGAAGCGTCTCGGGGAGTCAGCCGGCTGAGTAGCCGAAGAGCTGGTAGTCGCGGCGATACATCCGGGCGACCAGGTCACGCAGCTCGTCGGACACCTGCCGGTCGCGGCCACCGGGAGCGGTCTGGTTCTTCGGCGCGGTCGGCCCGGCGGGCGCGCCGATCCGCTGGCACACCTCGGCGAAGTCACGGTCGAAGGTCTCCAGCCGGCCGACGAAGTCGACCCGGTTGAGGTCGATCATCCGGCTCTGCAGGGTGAGGTGCTGGTCGGTGCCCGGCACGGCGGAGAGGTCCTGCCCGGCGGTCCACCGCGCGAACTCCTCCACGACCTGCATCCGCTCGTGGACGCCTGCGTCGAAGGCGTAGTAGTTGTGGTCGACGACCTTGTCCTGCCACGCCGAGACGAACCGGTCGAGCGGGTCGCGGACGAACGCGAACGTGAAGTAGTCGGCGTACGTCGCCAGCGGGTAGCGCACCCGCATCGCGTGGTCGACGTCCAGGCTCACGCCGTGCGTCTCGCAGTGGTGGCGGATCGTGCGCGTCGCGACCTTGGCCACGCGATACCAGACGAAGCGGTGGCTGTGGCTGATCGTCAGGTTGTACGCCAGCGGGCTGAGCCAGCCGGACGCCTCACCCGCCGCGGTGAGCCGGTCGATCTCGGCCTGGCCCGGCTGCGTCAGCCGCCGCCGGTTCGCCTCGCGCGTGCGGAACACCTCGGGTGCGGGGACGACGGGCTCGGACATCGCCGAGAGGCTACCGCGTCACCCGAACGGGATCCGCCCGCGCAGCGACTCCACGTCGGACAGCGGGGTGTCGCCGGTCTCCTTGATCAGCTCGCGGGCCTTGTCGACGCTGTCCCAGACGTTCCAGAGCAGGACGCCGCGGACCGCGCCGGACTGCAGGTAGTAGACGACGCCGGTGCCGACCTGGCCGTCCTTCCAGTCCTCCACCATGTCGAGGCGGCTGCTGGTCTCGCCGACGGCTTCGTAACCGGCGTCGAGGATGTCGGACCAGAAGAACGGGGTGTAGGCGTAGGCCTCGTCGGCACCCGCCATCACCTTGCCCGCGTGCTCGCCGGACTTCTCGGCGTGGTCGACGTGCTCGACGCGGCGGCGCCCGAGCAGGGCGTCGGGGTACGACGCGACGTCGCCCGCGGCGTACACGTCGGTCGCGCTGGTGCGGAGGTGGTCGTCGACGACCACGCCGTTGTCGACGTCGAGGCCGGCTGCCTCGGCGAGCCCGGTGCGGGGGAGCACGCCGACGCCGATCACGGCAGCGTCGGCGGCGATGTCGGTGCCGTCGTCGAGTCGGATCCGGACGCCGCCGTCGGACTCCTCGCCGCCCTCGACCGAGCCGTGGACGACGGTGACGCCCCGGTCGGCGAAGGCCTTGGTCAGGCTGGCAGCGAGCGCCCGCGGGAACATCTGCTCCTGCACGTCCTCGAGGTCGAGCACGAGCGTCACCTGGACGTCGTTCTGCACGAGCGCGGAGGCGATCTCCGATCCGATGTAGCCGCCACCGACGACGGCGACGTGGCTGCCGGGGGTGGCGATGGCGCGCAGTCGCTCGTAGTCGGCGGCGGTGCGGTAGTAGACGACCCGCGGACCGGGGTCGACGCTCAGGGTGCGCGGCTCGGCGCCGGTGGCGAGCAGCAGCCTGCCGTAGCCGACGGAGCTGCCGTCGGCGAGGCGTACGACGTGGGCGTCGGGGTCGACCGCGGTGACGGTCGTGTCGGTGACCAGGTCGACCTTGTCGTCGTCATCGAGGTCACCGGCGAGCGAGTTGCCCTCGAGGGTGGCGTCGTCCTTGAGCCAGAGGTCCTTCGACAGCGCCGGCCGGTAGACCGGCTTGTCCGGCTCGGAGCCGAAGACCGCGATCGTGCCGCTGCCGTCCTCGGAGCGGATGCCGCCGACCGCGCTGGCCGCCGCGACACCCCCACCGACGATGACGTAGTCGTAGGACTTCTCTGCGTTGATCATCTGGCCATCGTGTCCCGCGCCCAGCGACACTTCAACGGCCCCCGGGGTGGTCAGAGGCTGCGGAGCACCGCCGTCACGACGCCGAGGATCGTGGCGTTGTCGCCGGGGATCGGGTCGTACGCCGCGTTGTGCGGCAGCAGCCAGACGTGCCCGTCCTTGCGCTGGAAGGTCTTCACGGTCGCCTCGCCGTCGATCAGCGCCGCGACGATCTGGCCGTTCTCGGCCGTCTGCTCCTGGCGGATCACGACGTAGTCGCCGCTGCAGATGGCCGCGTCGACCATCGAGTCGCCGGAGACCTCGAGCAGGAAGAGCGTGCCGTCGCCGACGAGCTGCTTGGGCAGCGGGAACACGTCGGTGACCTGCTCCTCGGCGAGGATCGGACCGCCGGCGGCGATGCGGCCGACCACCGGGATGTTGATGGCGGTCGGGGCGAAGTCACCGATCCCGGTCTCGTCGACGCTGGACTCCTCGCTGCTGGACATCGAGCGACGGGCGGCCATCACCTCGGGCAGGAACACCTCGAGGGCGCGCGGCCGGTTGGGGTCGCGCTTGAGGAAGCCCTTGCCCTCGAGCACGCGGAGCTGGTGGGCCACGCTGGAGGACGACGTGAGGCCGACGGCCTGGCCGATCTCGCGCATGGAGGGTGGGTAGCCCTTGGTCTCGATCGAGTCCTTGATCGTGGCGAGCACGCGCTGCTGGCGAGGGGTCAGTCCGGTGGCGTCCGGGGGACCGTCCGGCATCTCGATGACTGTCTTGTCGTCCGACCTGGCCATGGTGGTGGAACCTCTCGACGCGGCGGGCTGGTGCGCCCACCGTAGCCCTCGAACGGGCCCGGGATCAAACACCTGTTCGAACCCGCGTGTCGTCCGTGGAGGTGGGCCGACACGCCGAACAAATGTTCGAGCGGTGGCTTGCATCGTTCGAACACGTGCTCTAACGTCGTACACCTGTTCGATCGAACGTCTGATCGACACCGACGCTCCACCAGCCCCACTGTCGGTGGCTCGCTCTAGACATGGATCAACAGCAACAGACCGGCTGACACTTCCCCAGGAGGCCACCATGAGCACCCTCAGCCTTGCACCCGCCTTCATCTCCACCCCGACCGCGCGTCGGCCCCGTTCGACGGTGCGCCTGACCCGCCGCGGTCGGCTGGCGGTGTTCCTGACCTCGCTGCTCGTGGTCCTGTCCGCCGCCTTCGTGCTGGCCGGCGGCGCCGTCGGCACCGGCTCGGCCGGCCAGCCCGAGCCGACCGAGATCGTCCAGGTCGCGCCCGGCGACACCCTGTGGGGGATCGCCAGCGAGATCGCCACCGACGGCGACGTCCGCGCCGTCATGAACGACATCGAGCGGCTCAACGCCCTCGAGTCGACCGGCCTCGCGGCCGGCCAGAAGCTCCGCGTCCCGGTCCACACCGACTGACGCAGAGGCCTCCATCAGCCGCTTCGACCCCGGCTGGTGGAACCAAGGGGAAGACGAGGGGCGGGCCCAGTGGCCCGCCCCTCGCGCATTTCTGGAGCGCGAGCCGTCGGTCCGTCGTCGGGGGTGGCGGCAGATGACATCTGCTGGCTCGGGGGTGGCGGCAGATGACATCTGGCTTCGGCTCGGGGGTGGCGGCAGATGACATCTGCTTGCTCGGGGGTGGCGGCACATGACATCTGATCGGCCGTTTTCGATGTCGTCTGCCGCCACCTTGGCGGAGGTTCTCCACAGGCTTTGCCGAGGGGCTGTTTCGGCGGCCGGTTGATGGGTAGTTTCGGCGTGCAGACGTTGTCTCGGGAAGGCAGTTTCATGCACGTACGCCGCGCACTCGCGCTCGCCGTCGTCGGCCCCCTCCTGCTTGCGGGGTGCACCGGCGACCCCGAGCCCACGCCGAAGATCCCCGATCCGACGACAAGCTCGTCGACGCCTTCACCGACGGAGTCGGAGACGCCGGAGGCGGAGAGTGCGGAGGACTTCATCCGGCGGTGGGTGCGACGTAGAACGGGAAATGCAGGCCACCGGCGACACTGCAGCAGTATCGACGGCTCAGCCCGGACTGCGAGCCACTGTCGTGAGACTCGCCGAACGCGTTGAGGCGATCTATGCAGCAGGGCGGCACGATCGAGTGGGCCGGCTGGCGACGTCCATCGAGATCTCGCCGTACGGCAATGCCGACGTTGCAGTTCCGGGTCGAGGTGCGCGTCAGCGCCAACTCGGTATCGCGAGTCCGCCAGACGGTCCGTGGCAAGCGGCTTGATGGCGGTAGCCGTACGCGCCTACTTGAGCTGCGCGCAAGCGGCAGAGCCAGCTGGGTCATGGCTAACACCGCGGAGCTTGCGCAATGAAGCAAGCGTCTCGACGGTCGCGTTCTCTGCTACTGCTGCCATCGCTACTGGTCCTCGCCGGCTGCCGCCGGCTTGCGCGGGTTGCGGGCAGGAAGCGTGACTTCACGAGTCGCTAGCGAAGTGTGCATCTACTCGTCGGCGGAAGTCGAAGAGATGAAGATCAAGTACCCGACCTCAACCTGGACCGTCCGCCAGCTCTGCAAGGACGACGGCCGCAACCCCGAAGGCGCCTGCTTCAACCCGCAGGAGTGCACGACCGCCGCCGGCGTCCCCGGCACCCGTTACACGCTCTACAGGGACGGCGTGGCCTTCGGCACCGCCTGCCTGACCGCCGACGAAGAAGCCAAGATCGGCGATCCGCCGCCGATCCGTGTCCTGGTCCTGAAGGCGTTCGAGAACCTCGACTGGCACCCCTCCGAGCTCGTCGTACAGCCGCCGGGCGGGAGGACCCTGGTCAACCTCGACACGAACTTCTACACGGACAACACCGAGGTGGCGCGCATCCCGGTCAGCCTGGTCCAGGCGAGGGTCGTCGTCAGCGCAAGACCCATCGCGTACAGGTGGCACTTCGGTGACGGGACCAGCGTGACCACGACCAGCCCGGGCGCGCCGTACCCAGACCTCGACGTCGCGCACGTCTACGAGACGACCGAGAAGGTCGCCGTCAGTGTGGACACGCAGTACGGCGCGGCGAGCTTCACCGTGAATGGCGGTCCGCCCGAGCAGATCCCGTCGACCATCTGGATCAGCGGCGAGGACCAGGACCTCGAGGTCGTCGAGGCACTCCCGCAGCTCGTCCTCCGCTAGCTCGCCACCAGCTCCTTCAACTACTCACCACCATCTCGGGGGACACACTGCCGTCGCCGGAGGGGCCGGTCGCTCTCGACATGCGAACGGGTGAACGCCAGCTGGTCGATGCCGACACCGTGCTCCTCTGCCCGGCCGGTCCCGATCGGATCACCGTCTACGGCGTGGATCGATCCGCCGGAGAGCTCTACGGCGCATGCACCCCCGACGGACAGAAGGCGGCGGGCGTGCCCAGCGCCTTCGGCGCCTCCGGTGTCGACGGCGAAGGTGGCGTGCGGTTCGTCTCG
Source organism: uncultured Actinomycetota bacterium (assembly GCA_963791365.1). Lineage (GTDB taxonomy): Bacteria > Actinomycetota > Actinomycetes > Propionibacteriales > Nocardioidaceae > Nocardioides. The sequence goes on from CAWBSG010000013.1 coordinate 71,934, forward strand.
ATGCCGGGTCGCGTGGTCGCGTTCAGCTCGTGAACCAGCGCGTCCTCCGCTGACCGAATGTTGTGCGGTGCCTGCGGTGCGACATCCGCACCGAGATCACCGCGTAGTCGTCGGGATCCCCGGTTACCCGGGGATCGCAACGCGGACAGATCAGCGAGCGGCGCGCTTGCCCCCGACCGGCCGAGGAGGGGTGGGTCCCGATCCGGGCGCGGACGCGATCCCCAGCGCCCGCAGCAACCGCGCCACCAGCAGCAGGCCCACGAAGAGGCAGGCGATCGCGCCGAGGCAGGCCAGCGCCATGAACGTCCACGCCGACGAGTTGCCCCCGCGCGCCGCCGTACCGAAGTCGATGGCCGCGTAGACGAGGTAGCCCCAGGCGACGACGCACAGGGTGATCGCGGCCCCGATGACGAGGGCCGACTTGTTGATCGTCCGGGGCTGGCTGGCGCTGCGACGCGACCCTGCTCGCTTCCCCGTGGACACGGGGATCATTGTGACGGATGTGACCTGAGTGGGACACCTGATTGGACCACCAGGAACCTCCGACACGCCGCTCGCGGCGGGAATCCAGCGCACTGACCTGCGGTTTTACCTGATGGCGCACATTTCCGCGACGAACTCCGGCGTTCTCTTGCCAAGTGTTGTGGTCGAGACGTACGGTTACCACTACATCTAGTACTTACACCGCTGTAGTTATCCCCAGCTCACTCACAGAGGGACCGGGCTTCGCCCACATCCTGGAGCCGGTTATCCACAGTTCATTCACACCCGACGCAGGGTCTATGAAACGCGCCCGCAGTCGTACGACTCGAGAGGAGGGGCCACCATGCACTGTCCGTACTGCAAGAACGAGGACACCAAGGTCCTCGACTCGCGTGTCGCCGACGACGGCGGCTCGATCCGCCGCCGCCGTACGTGCTCGGAGTGCGACCGCCGGTTCACGACGGTCGAGAAGATGCAGCTGACCGTGCTCAAGCGCTCCGGCGCCACCGAGCCGTTCACCCGCGACAAGGCGATCGCCGGCGTCCGGAAGGCCTGCAAGGGCCGCCCGGTCACCGACGCCCAGCTCGCGTGCCTGGGCCAGGACGTCGAGGACGCGCTGCGCCTCAGCGGCCAGGCGGAGTTCGACGCCAACGAGGTCGGTCTTGCGATCCTCGCCCCGCTGCGCGCGCTCGACGAGGTGGCCTACCTCCGTTTCGCGAGCGTCTACCGCGCCTTCGAGTCGGCCGACGACTTCGAGGACGAGATCGCGATGCTGCGACTCGAACGCGCGACCCACGATCAGCCCGCCACGACGGGCTGACCCCAGACGGCCCGGCAGATCGTGGGGAAGCGGTCTGCCGGGCCTCACCAAGCATCCGCGAGACGACTCGCACCAGTTCGAGCAACCACCAGGGATAGAGGACACAGCATGACCGAGACGGTGAGCACCGGAGCTTCCAAGGCGAAGGGCAAGGGCAAGGGCCTCACGCTGGAGCGGGTCTTCAGCACTGCGGGCACCCACCCCTACGACGCCATCACGTGGGAGCGCCGCGACGTCGTGCAGCAGAACTGGAAGACCGGCGAGACCGTCTTCGAGCAGCGCGGCGTGGAGTTCCCCGACTTCTGGTCGGTGAACGCGTCCACCATCGTCACCACGAAGTACTTCCGCGGCGCGGTCGGCACCGACGTACGCGAGTGGAGCCTCAAGCAGCTCATCGACCGGGTCGTGAAGACCTACACGAAGGCCGGCATCGACCACGGCTACTTCGCCACCGACGCCGACGCGGAGACGTTCGAGCACGAGCTGACCTGGCTGCTCGTCAACCAGTACTTCTCCTTCAACAGCCCCGTGTGGTTCAACGTCGGCACCGCGTCGCCGCAGCAGGTCTCGGCCTGCTTCATCCTCTCGGTCGACGACTCGATGGACTCGATCCTCAACTGGTACAAGGAGGAGGGCTTCATCTTCAAGGGCGGCTCGGGTGCCGGCCTCAACCTCTCCCGCATCCGCTCGTCGAAGGAGCTGCTCTCCAGCGGCGGTACGGCGTCGGGTCCCGTGTCCTTCATGCGCGGCGCCGACGCCTCCGCGGGCACCATCAAGTCGGGCGGCGCGACGCGTCGTGCGGCCAAGATGGTCGTCCTCGACGTCGACCACCCGGACATCGAGGAGTTCGTGATGACGAAGGCGAAGGAGGAGGACAAGATCCGCGCCCTCCGCGACGCCGGGTTCGACATGGACCTCGGTGGCGCCGACATCACCTCCGTGCAGTACCAGAACGCCAACAACTCCGTCCGCGTCACCGACGAGTTCATGCGCGCCGTCGAGGACGGCACCGAGTTCGGCCTGCGTGCCCGCGAGACCGGCGAGGTCATCGAGACCGTCGACGCCCGCGACCTGTTCCGCAAGATCAGCGAGGCCGCCTGGGCCTGCGCCGACCCGGGCCTGCAGTACGACGACACGATCAACGACTGGCACACCAACCCGGAGACCGGCCGCATCACCGCGTCGAACCCGTGCTCGGAGTACATGTCGCTCGACAACTCGTCGTGCAACCTCGCCAGCCTCAACCTGCTGAAGTTCCTCAAGGACGACGACACCTTCGACGGCGCCCTCTTCGCGAAGGCCGTCGAGTTCATCATCACCGCGATGGACATCTCGATCTGCTTCGCCGACTTCCCGACCGACCCGATCGGCGAGACCACCCGCGACTACCGCCAGCTCGGCATCGGCTACGCCAACCTCGGCGCGCTGCTGATGGCGATGGGCCTGGGCTACGACTCCGAGGGCGGCCGCTCGATGGCTGCCGCGATCACGTCGCTCATGACCGGTACGTCGTACAAGCGCAGCGCCGAGCTCGCCGGCATCGTCGGCCCCTACGCCGGCTACGCCCGCAACGCCGACGCCCACAAGCGCGTGATGCGCAAGCACCAGGCGGCCAACGACGTCGTGCGGATCCTGCACACCGAGGACGGTCGCGTGCACAAGCTCGCGACGCAGGCCTGGGCCGACGTCATCAAGACCGGTGAGAAGAACGGCTTCCGCAACGCGCAGGCCTCGGTGCTCGCGCCGACCGGCACCATCGGCTTCATGATGGACTGCGACACGACCGGCATCGAGCCCGACTTCTCGCTGGTGAAGTTCAAGAAGCTCGTCGGCGGCGGCTCCATGCAGATCGTCAACCAGACGATCCCGCGGGCCCTGAAGAAGATGGGCTACCAGGAGGAGCAGATCGAGGCGATCGTCGCCTACATCGGCGAGCACGGCCACGTCATCGACGCCCCCGGCCTCAAGACCGAGCACTACGAGATCTTCGACACCGCGATGGGCGCCCGCTCGCTCAAGCCGATGGGCCACGTGCGGATGATGGCTGCCGCACAGCCGTTCCTCTCGGGCGCGATCTCGAAGACGGTCAACCTGCCGGAGACGGCCACGGTCGAGGAGATCGAGGACGTCTACCTCCAGTCGTGGAAGCTCGGCCTCAAGGCCACCGCGATCTACCGCGACAACTGCAAGGTCGGCCAGCCGCTCTCCGACGGCGGCGGCAAGGCCAAGAAGGACGCGGCCGACGCCAAGGACGCGGCCGACGCTGCGAACACCAAGGTCGTGGAGAAGGTCGTCTACGCCCCGGTCCGCAAGCGCCTGCCGAAGTCGCGCACCGCTCGCACCACGTCGTTCACCGTCGGCGGTGCCGAGGGCTACATGACCTCCGGCGCCCACGACGACGGCACCCTCGGCGAGGTCTTCCTCAAGCTCGGCAAGCAGGGCTCGACCCTGGCCGGCGTGATGGACGCCTTCTCGATCGCGGTGTCGGTCGGCCTGCAGTACGGCGTCCCGCTGGAGACCTACGTCTCGAAGTTCACCAACCTGCGCTTCGAGCCCGCCGGCCTCACCGACGACCCGGACGTGCGGATGTCGCAGTCGATCATGGACTACATCTTCCGCCGCCTCGCCCTGGACTACCTGTCCTTCGAGGACCGCTCGATGCTCGGCATCTACTCCGCCCAGGAGCGCCAGCGCCACCTCGAGACCGGCTCCTACGAGCCGCTCGTGGAGGAGACCGGCTCGGCCGCCGAGCTCGTCGAGGCCCCCGCTTCGCCCTCCGCGTCCTCCGCTTCGCTGGTTGAGGAGGGCCGCCAGGCCCGTCACGAAACCGAGGACGCCGACATCGTCGAGGCCGCGGTCAAGCCGGCCCCCGCCGAGGCCAAGACCACCGCCGAGCTCTTCGAGAAGCTCACCGGCACCGCCGTCGACTCGCCGCTCTGCATGACCTGCGGCACGAAGATGCGGCCGGCTGGCTCGTGCTACGTGTGCGAGGGCTGCGGGAGCACCAGCGGCTGCAGCTGACCTGATGAGTACGTCGAGGGCGGGCCGCGCCATGCGGTCCGCCCTCGTCCACAACACGCCGAACACGTCTGTCGCACGGCCGCCCGAGAGGCATACGCTTCGAACATGAGCTCGACACCCTCGTTCACCTTCAGCGACCTGTTCGCGGGCATCGGTGGCTTCCACGCAGCGCTGCACGCGGCTGGGGGGACCTGGGCGTTCGCGAGCGAGATCGACCCTGATGCGGCTGCCGTCTACGACCACAACTGGCTTCGTCCGCTCCGCGAGTCGGACGCTCCTCTTCCGCCCGGGGTGAAGTCGTTCGGGGTGAGCGGTGACATCGTCGCTCTCACAGACCCGGAGGTACGCGTCCCGCACTCAGACGTCCTCGCAGCCGGCTTCCCGTGCCAGCCGTTCTCGAAGAGCGGCTACCAGCGGGGGATGGACGAGACCCGCGGCACGCTCTTCTGGAACATCGCCAAGATCCTTGAGGACCCCGAGCGCCGCCCGTCGGTCGTGCTGCTCGAGAACGTGCGCAACCTCGCCGGTCCACGTCACCGTGACACGACGTTCAGGACGATCGTCCGCACGCTCCGCGAGCTCGGCTACCGCACGGCGAACGAGCCTGCGGTGTTCTCACCCCACCTGCTCCCGCGTTCGTTGGGCGGTCGACCGCAGGTGCGCGAGCGTGTCTTCATCCTCGCCCACTACGTCGGGGTCGAGGCTGCGCAGGACCCCGCCAACTTCGACGACCCGATCGTCTCGCCCAAGTCGCTCGACCTCGACTGGCGCAAGGACCAGTGGGACCTCGAGCGTGACCTGCCGCTCCAAGCGCCCGAGGAGGTCGACAAGAAGTACGAGCCTCGACGGCGCCGAGGTCAAGATGATCCAGACCTGGGACCGGCTCCTGACCCTCGTTGCGGAGCGTCTCGGTCCCGACGAGCGGCTGCCAGGGTTCCCCATCTGGGCTGACGAGTGGCGCTCGCTGGAATCAGCCAGCGACCTGATCGACGTTGCGGCGGTCAAGGGCGCGCCTTTCCCGGCCTGGAAGAAGAACTTCCTGCTCAAGAACGCCGAGTTCTACGACCGGCACCGCGAGGTGCTGGACAAGTTCCGCATGGAGCTCGATGCCTTCCCGCCCTCACGCCGGAAGTTCGAGTGGCAGGCGGGGCCGCACCGTCCGCTCGCCGAGACGATCATGCACTTCAGGCCGTCGGGGATCCGCGCCAAGCGACCTGACTACGTCCCTGCGCTGGTCGCGATCACCCAGACGTCGATCCTGGGTGACCGGCGACGTCTGACGCCGCGTGAGACCGCACGTCTGCAGGGCCTCCCGGACACCTTCGAGTTCCGCAAGACGATCCGGGCGTCGAAGAGCCGCGTCGCTCAGAAGGACGCGGCCTCCTACAAGCAGATGGGCAATGGCGTGAACGTCGGCGCCGCCTACTACGTGTTCCGTGAGTACGTGCTCGCGCACCGCGAGGAGATCGACGCCGTGGCGCCGCACGTCGTGGCCTCGGTGGCATCGGCGCCCGCCAACCCGGACGAGCGGCTCGCGCCTGCGACCTGAGCGGTTTCAGCCCGGTCGGCCGCCCGAGGGCTGGTGTAGTTGGGCGCGTGCCGTTCCAGCAGCGTGATCGACAGTTCTTCATCCCTGCCGAGACCACGAACGAGGCGATCGCCCGGATCTTCGGCCTGACTGGGGCGCGCTACCAGTCTCGAGGCGAGAAGCGAGCGCTCGTCGCGCTGCGGGACGCACTCGGGCTGGACGTCGACGTCGTGCGGACCAACGCGGTGATGGGTGAGCAGCTCGCCCAGAGGCTCGATGTCGCATGGGAGCCGCGAGCTCCACACGGTCCGCAACAAGGTCAACCTCGCTGGCCTGAACGTTCTCCTCGAGGGCGCGACCGACGCGATTCCAGGCAGGCGAGCTCCAGCGAGTGCGGCGCTGGCACCCGCAGCCCTGGTCGGGCCAGGCTGGGCAGCGTTCCAGCCGGCCGTGTCGAAGATCGAGGCGGTGACGCGGATCGCGCGGCTCACTGACTCGCCCGAGGAGTGGCTCGGCCCGGGCAGCAAGGAGCACAAGTCCGTCCTCGTGAACCTCGCGGACCGCCTGCTGCCGACTGCGCGGCTCGACCGGTCGAGCAAGACCAGGCTGGGACGTGACATCGCATCGGAGCTCGACGTGCCCTGGACCGACACGTGCTACTCGACGGGCGAGACCATCTCGCTCGAGGGCCTCAACACGATCCTGGCGGGCGCCGAGCGCCGGCTCGGGCGGCTCGGCACCATCGGCGGCGGACCTGCTCGCCATCACCCGAGGCCGAGGGCGCTGCCTTGGCGGCTGCCCTGTTCGACGGTTGGAAAGCCGAGCCGTGGGACGGGCGTACGCTGCGTCGAGTGGCTCGCGGCCAGTGGCGCTCGCGGAGCCAACGACAACGAGTGGCAGGGCTGGTACTTCGAGGCCCGAGGCCGCGAGGTGCTCGCACGCCGCCTTCCAGCCGTCCACAGCGCCCTCCTCGGACCCGGTACGGCAACACGATCTTCGACTACTCGCTCAACCACGTGTGGGACCTGAAGGCGCACACCGACGTGCAGGTGGACGCCGGTCGGCGGCGAGTCGAAGAGCGGCGGCAACCTGATGCTCAACGACGAGCGGGCGGTCCGCGACTGCGTCGCCGAGCAGGGGCTCGGCTTCCTCATCCTGAGCGGGAGCCGCAGTGATGGACGAGCGACGGGTCCTTCGTCGCCTGGCACCGCGACTTCAAGGCGCGGCAGGGAAAGAAGGTCGCGCCGAGCAACAGCGGGAAGTCACGCACGCAGGAAGCGGGCATTCACGCCCCTCACACGTCGAGGCGTTCTGGATCGCGCAGCAGCCTCGCGCTCGACGCCGCCGTGGCCGCCGGGAGCCTCGCGGTCCGGCCGACGGGTCGTCAGCCACCGAAGGTCGCCGGTGGCTCGGGAGCGGCCCGCGCGGACAAGTTCCACATGCACCTTGCCGACGGCACGACGTGATCTCAGCGTCGGCCGACCACGATTGGGTCTACCGGTCCTGATCGACGCCGGTCGTCGGTAGGCCGACTCGACGAGGTCCGCCGCCTCCGTCGGCGGCACGTGCTCCCAGACTCGCAGCACGTCCCAGCCCGCCTCGTCCAGCTCGCGGTCGGTGTCCGTGTCGCGTGCCTGGTTGCGCTCGATCTTCCACCGCCACCAGTCGCTGTTCGCCTCGCGGCTGGACGTGGTGCTCGGGACAGCCGTGCCAGAAGCAACCGTCGACGTAGACGGCGAGACGTACGCGGGTGAAGGCGATGTCGATCGTCCGTCGGTTGTTGCCTGGGACCTTGACCTGCACGCGGTAGCGCAGCCCTCGACGGTGCAGCTCCCGCCGCAGCTGCGATCTCCGGCTTCGTGTCTCGTCCGGCCAAGCGTCGACATCTTTGATGACAGCCTGGCGTCGAGGGTGGCACGCGTGTCGGCTCGACCGTGCTCATGAGTCGATTGTCGCGGACACCGCCACAGGCGGCACTCCGTGCCAACATCCTCGTGTGCCTAAGAACTGGGACCAGCGTGAGGTCGACAAGGTCGTCGACGTCTACTTCTCGATGCTCGAGCTCGACTCGCCGGACAGGCGTATTCGAAGGCGGGTTTCCGTGAGCAGGTGATGACCGAGGTCAATCGTTCGAAGGGCTCTGTGGAGTACAAGCTGCAGAACGTCTCCGCCGTGCTAGCGGAGATCGGCGCCGTCTTCATCGACGGCTACAAACCGGCGAGCAACTACCAGGAGCTTCTGCGGTCGCGTGTCGTAGAGAGGTTCGCGGAAGCCGCCGCCTTCGCAGAACGATGCTGCGTGCGGTCGAGTCGCCGGTCACGGCAGCGACGCTTGACTTGGGAGACCCCGCCGCCGTCCCAGATGTCGCGCCGAGAGGCGAGGTCGGTCCGCGGTCACGCCACGGAGTTCGCGGCGTCGACTACCAGGCCATCGAGTCGCGGAACCGTGCGCTCGGGCTCGCCGGTGAGGAAGCGGTGGTGAGACGGGAGCAACGAGTCCTGAGCCAAGCCAGGCGAGACGATCTGGCACGGCTCGTGCGCCATGCGTCGGTCGAGGACGGGGATGGTCTCGGATATGACGTCATCTCCTTCCACCCGGACGGCCGCACCCGCCTCCTGGAGGTCAAGACCACGCGCTACTCTCCGCAGCAGCCGTTTCTCGTGACGAGGAACGAGGTCGAGCTGTCAGTCGAACAGCCCGACAGCTTCACACTGGTCCGGCTCTACCGGGTCGGAACATCTCGCGCGGGTTTCTACGAGCTGCAGGGTTCGTTGCAGAAGACGGCGGCACTGACTCCAGTCCAGTTCGCAGGCACCCCGCGTGCTGTGGCTAGCCAGCCCTAGCGTAGACGGCCTACCGCTTCCACCAGGACTTTCAACCCCGTGGCGGTGACGGTCGAACCGCCGCCAGACGTAGATGCGGTGCTGTCGCAGTCTGTCGTCCAGTCCAGTCCGGCCTTCTGGGCCACCGCTCGTCCAATCTCGGGCATGGAGCCGGCTGGGATGCCTGCACGCGCTGCCACCACGTGGAAGACCTCCGCTGGAAGGCTGCTCCCGACGCCGAGCCGTTGGCAGGGGATGCCTAGCAGGTCGCACAAGGCATCGAGCAGGTCCTGCTTCGTCTCACCGCCGTAGTAGCCGTAGCGGTCACCGGGCCGCGGTGGAGCATCGGTGCCTCGGCAGGTGGCACACCACTCCGGGTTCATCCCATGCATGCACTCATCCATGAAGCATCTCCAGTCGGTCTTCATACGTGGTGCGCGTACGCGGTCTCAGCGAGCTCCGTGTCTGCTCCGCTGGAATGATGGCGTCTCTGCTTGTCGGGCACCTCGATGACGTGCCCCTCGTCCTCCAGACGCGTGCGCAGCAAAGTTATGGCCTTGGACTCGATCTGGCGGATCCGCTCACGCGTGACGCCGTAGACCTTCCCGATCTCGTCCAGCGTGAGCCCCTGGTCGTACGGGGCCAATGCAAATCGCATCCGGAGGACCTCCGCCTGCCGCAGCGTCAGGTAGCCGATCAGGCGCTCGACGTCTTCAGGGAAGAGGCCGTGCACCTCGATGTGCTCTGGTCGATCCACCTGAGCATCAACGAGATCGCCCAGGGTGAACTCGTCGTCTCCCAGGGGTGTGTCGAGCGAGATCACGCCAGGTGCCAGCCGCAGACACTCGAGCACCTTTTCCATGGCGAGGTCGCACTCCTTCGCCAAGTGCCAGGCCGTGGCTGGCTCACCGGCCGTACTCAACCGTTCCCGCGTGGCCATCACCCTGTGGATGACCTCGATCATGTGAACGGGAATGCGGATGAGACGGCCCTCGTTGGCCACCGACCTCGTGACGGACTGGCGCAGCCACCACATTGCGTACGTCGAGAACTTGAAGCCAGCGAAGGGGTCGAACCGCTCAATCGCGCGCAGCAGGCCCGCCATCGCGCACTGCACGAGGTCGTCGTACTCCAACCCTTGCCCGACATACTTCTTGGCGACGGAGTGCGCCAGCCCGAGGTTGTGCATGAACATCGAGTCAGCCGCTTCTCTCGCCTCACCCACGAGGTCTGCATAGTCGCCCTGCTCGAGCATGGCCCCAGTGGGACGCGCAAGAAGGGTGAGGCCGACCTCTTCCTCCGCGGTCAGGATCACCTTTGGCAGGCGGGTGGGGCGTGCAGCGCGATCGAGCAGAAGTCGTCGTCGCGCGAGCTGGTGAAGACGATCCATCTCGGCCTCGGAATCGCGAGGATCCGCCGCCTGACCGGGCGGGTGGACGAGATCGTGCGCCTCCAGAGCCAGGTGCCCTGGCAGGTCCTCGATGACGCTGATCTGCGCCGCGGCGAGGGCGCCCAGCACTGCCATTCGCAGCGCCCCCCCGGCTCCGGCCTCTCGAAGGGCCTGCTCCAGGTCCGAGCGTGCGACGGTGCTGTCGATGAGGTGCGGGCCAAGAGCGCTCGCCACCTCGGCGAGTCCCTGTTCGGCTTTGTGCCCGGTGCGTTCCGCGACTGTCATTGATCCCCCGATCGGTGTTGCAAGCAGGCTAGGTCTGACCACCGACAACGGGTAGGCAGATGGCGAAAGTGGTGCCATGACCCGCCGAGTTCCTTTTGTTCGCCCTAGCCTGGTGCATGGCAGTGGTAGGAGTAGTGCTGGAGGCGAACCAGCGACGGTTGCCGACATGGTGGGAAAGATGGGGGCTCGGGTGCTGGACGACAACGCGCTGTGGCGTCGCTGCGAGAACGCCTGGGCGCAGTGGCTGGAGTCTGACGGCTGTGCCGTCACCCGACTCACCGACGCAACCAGCAACACGCCCCACTCGGGCGCCCCGCTCATCACGATCGGTGGACGACAGCGCCGCGCTCCTGACCTGCTGGCGACGCGTTCGGGGAGCAGCCACTACTGGGAGGTCAAGACTCGTTCGCGGTCAGAGGTCGACTCCCTCACCGGTCAGCGCACCCACTGGATGGATCACGACGCGTTCCGCGACTACCTCACAGTGAGCAGGTCCGCCCAGATGCGTGTGTGGGTGGTCCTCTACGAAGCTCTCCATCGTCGGCAAGCCCAGGGCGATGGCTCCGCTCGGACGTGCGACGCCTGGCCGAGGTCGGTTCGGTCACGGAGCGACGAGGATCCGGTGGCAAGGCCGTGAAGGCCTGGTCCTGGCCGGTCGCCGAGATGGAGGTCGTCGAGGGACCGGTCCTCGAGGTGGCAGCCGAGCAGGTCCCGCTGCTGCCCCGCGAGGGCGAGGTCGGACTCGACCGAGATCGGTCGACGACCTGGCAGCCCATCGAGAAGTCACTCCGGAGACGACGCGCGCACGCCGAAGGAGAGCCTGTCGGCGGACAGGTCGAGGAGACGAGCAGCGCCGACACCGGGCGGTGCCGGCAGGGCCTGCCGCACTGGCTCGACGGTGAACCCGCGCTCGCTCTCGACGTCCTGCGACGATCGCTCGGGATCCCCACTTCCCGCGCTACTCCGTGCTGCGGGTCGGCTGACGACGTCGACGTCGACGATCTCTTCGGGCTGCTGCACTACGGCATCCGGGTGTTCGTGGTGACCAGCACGGAGCCGGCCCTCGCAGATGGCGGACGCCGAGCTGCAGGCCTTCAAGGACAGCCGTCTCCTGGAGTGGGCCGTGGTGCCGGAGGCAGTCCGGCTGCTCGGCGTGGGTCGTGGACGGTCACTGGCCGACGGGCTCGACGACGCACGTGAAGCGCGCAGTCGAGGCGGCGGACGAGTCGCGGGGCCGTCAACCTGGCCCAGTACCGCGTCGTCCACGCGCCCTGCGGACGTCGACGTGATGGTCACGGCCGGCGCGGGCACAGGCAAGACCGAGACGATGTCGGAGCGCATCGTCTACCTGCTGGCGACCAGCGGGGCGCACGAGACGGCTGAGGGCGAGCCACCCGGTCGACCTGCGGGCTGACGAGATCGCACTCGTCACCTTCACCCGCGAGTCCGCCGCCGAGATGCGCCACCGCATCGCCCGCACGCTGCTGCTGCGGCAACGGCTGTGCCAACGGTGCGCGCTGCCGGTGCTCGCGTGGATGCTGCAGCTGCGCCGCGGCCGACATCGTCACGATCCACTCGCTGGCCAAGCGGATCGTCGCCTCGAGCGCGGGGCGTGCTCGGCCTGGGCCCCGAGTTCCGGGTCGCCCGACGCACCCTCGAGGTCCGGGAGGCGATCTACCGGCGCTGTCCGAGCCGCTCTCCGGCGATGATCGACAAGCACCCGCACAAGGTGCCGGCGGCCTACGAGTGGCTCGCGTCACGTGCAGGCAGTGTGGGACGCGCTCGAGAACAACGGGGTCGACCTCCTCGGTCTCGGGGCGACGCCGCGAGATCAGCGAGAGGTCGACTGGGGTTCGTCGCCGAGCACGGGACTCGACGCCGCGATCGTGGAGACGACCCAGTAGGTCGTGCTCGAGGTGGCATCGCCAGGTGCGGGCGCATGTCGCCTGCAGGACCAGACCCTGCCGACCAACCAGCTCGTGCCGACCGCCACTGCTGCCCTGAGCAAGCAGGACGAGCCGCCTGTACGCCGTACAGGTACGTCTTCGTGGACGAGTTCCAGGACACCGACGCCGCCCAGATGGAGCTGGTCCTCGAGCCTGCGCCAGAAGCTCGACTGCCGGCTCTTCGTGGTCGGCGACGTGAAGCAGGGCATCTACCGTTTCCGTGGGGCCGAGGGCAACGCCTTCGAGGAGATGGAGCGCCGGGTCACGGACCGCGGGTTGCCGCCGATGTCGGACTTCCCGCTGACCCGCAACTTCCGGTCGGGCGCACGACTGCTCGACTCGCTGCACCCTCACTTCGCCGCCTGGGGCAGCAAGACCTTGCTGCCGTACGCGCCGGGGACCAGCTCGGCCTCAGCACAGGTGAGCCGACCTGAGCACTCGAGGTGGTGCTCGAGGAGGTCAGGAGCAACGACATTCGCCGCAGAGGCGGCAGCCCGCGTCGCCCGGTGGCGAACCCTCCACGACCGGGACGAGCGTGGGTGTCCTGTGCCGTCAGAACTGGCAGGCGGTCAAGGTGCAGGAGGAGGTCCGCAAGCTGGGGATCGCTTGCGAGCTGCGGGTCGGGGGGAGCTTCTTCGAGTCACCTGCCGTCCGCGAGCTCCGGGTGCTGCTCGAGGCGGTGGCTGACCCCCAGGACGACGCCGCCCTGCTCGAGCTGTGCGAGACCAGGTGGGCTGCCGGGGTCGTTCTCGGCGAGCCTCCGCTGGACGTGTCGTGGACGACCTGGGGAGAGCCGGCCGAGCCTCCCATGCCGTGGGCTGCGCGATTCGCCATGTGGCGGCCACCGGCTCGTTCGCCCGGGACGACCTCGAACCGCTCCGTCAGCGTGTGGGCAGCCTCGCGGATGATGCTCCGCACCATGCCGGTGCTGGCCTGGGTCGTCGAGTGCGCCAGGACCTTCCGGCCGGAGGCGTGTTCGCTGCCCGGGGCTGACGACGAGACGAGCGCGTGCGCTACGGGCGCTGCCTGGACCACGTCGTCACGCTCATGGACGGGCAGTTCCGCGACAGCCCGACGACGTTGGAACGTCTGCTCTCGTGGCTCCGGCTGCAGATCGCGACCAATCGTATCGAGGACGAGCCCGAGGCCGAGACGGACGGCAAGGTCGTGGCGCTGACCGTGCACAAGTCCAAGGGTCTCGAGTTCGACCGCGTGGTCGTCCCGTTCACCGGAGTCACGTTCGGACCACCGCGTTCGGTCACGACCCGCACGAGCGTCCTCCGACCCTCAGGGGCAACCCCTCGGCTCTTGTGGAGGTGGACCCTCAACAGCGGCAAGCCGTACGCGACCGACTTCTCCAACGTCCCGCTCGATCGACAGCAGGAGTGGCACGTCGACGACGCAGACACTGCCAAGGAGGAGGCCCGGTTGCTGTACGTCGCCATGACGCGTGCACGGGACGAGCTGATCCTCTTCGTGGACCCGAGGACCAAGGTCGGCGTGACGTCACCGACCAGCTGGGCTGAGCTGCTCAAGGCAGGGGGCTGAGATGGGTGACTGGACGTCGATCGCGCTGCCAAGGGTGTCGCAGCGTGCGATCAGTGAGGGTCTGGCTGCAGCGGGCGCGGGATGGGAGAGCGTCGCCCACGTGACGGCGACGACGACGCTCGCGACCGCCGTACGTGAGACGGGTGTCGTGGGTCTGCCCCTGGCGACACTCCTCGACCTGGTCGTCATGCCAGGACTGCCGGGGGAGATGGCCCTGTCGATCGACGGGTTCCCGGGTCTCGCCGACCTCCACGCAGGCACCTATCGCCAGAAGCTCTCGAGCTGGCAGGACCAGGGCACCGGGCGCCGGCTGCGGATCGGCATCCAGGCGGATGACTCGTTGCGCCGCTTCGTCCGCGAGCACAGCGACGAGCCGGCGGGTCAGGCGCTCCTCGCGTCGAGACGAGAGTATGCCCGCACGGTCCACACCCTGGTCGCCAGTGGGGTCCACCCCGGCGGAGCTCAAGGCGCGTGACGCACTCGCCCGGCTCGCTGCTCATGCGTGGGTGCGCGGGGAGCAGGACGTCGAGGCCCTGGGCGCTCCTCGTGACCTGCTCTGGGTGGACTTCGACGACGTGGCGGAGGAGCGTACCGACGAGGCTCGCGACCTGACTCAGCGCGTCAGGCGGGCGCTGGAAGGCGCATTCGGGCCGGCCGAGCGGCGTACGGTCGTGCACCACGGCTTCTACTTCTACACGCCACCGCAGTGGGCGCTGTTCCAGGTGATGCGTCGGATGCCAGACGTGGACCAGGTGTTCATCGTGCACGACGACGGCGAGAACCCGGTCTTCTCGACCTGGCGGCACTACTTCCGCACGGACCTGTCGATGCCGGCTCCGCAGGCCGTCCCGGTGGCGGAGGCGATCACGCCAGCGGCGGCGACGCTCCGTGGCGCTCTCGGGGGCATGCCTGTCCAGGACGATCCCTTCCTCTCCGTGCTGGAGTGCCGCAGTCCCGCTGAGCTCGTGAGGTCCTGGCGCGACGAAGAGCTTGCCAAAGGTGGCCCACCAAGCCGCTATGCGGCGCGAGCCAAGGACGTCGAGCGGTACGTGCAACGCCTGGGGCGCAGCACCGGTCGCTCGGCCCCCCGACTGGCCGAGCTCCCCGTCGGGAAGCTTCCTCATGGCGTTGCACCGCTGCGTCCACCAGGCGGCCGACGGCTCGACGTCGTCGCGTCTCGACAGCGACTCGGTGATGGACATGGTCGCCAGCGGGTTCCTCGACCTGCCTGCCGGCGAACGCCACGTGACCACGGCTGTCCTGCGTCGCGTCCTGGCCTACTTCGCGGGGTGCCGCTCGGGCGACGAGTGGTGCGAGCGCGCGGGTCTCCTGTCTCGCACGGTCGAGGGGCGCGTCTCTCCCCTCGGTCCGCGCGATCGTGACCAGGACGACGTGGACAGGATCGCGACGGCCCTGGGCAACCCGACCAGGCTCGTGCCGTGGGCCGACATCAGCGTGGCCGACGCGCACGCGGTGGAGGCCGCGGTTCGGCGGGTCGTCCAGCTCGTCGAGGAGACGTCGCAGCGTGAACGCGTGGTGCTGCACGTCCACCTGGGACAGATCCGGTCCCGGCTGGAGCGCTCCCTCCACGCGCTGTCCGTGGAGGAACGGGCGGCTGTCGAGGACAAGATCCGGGGCTTCGGGGTCGCGCTCGACGACGAGATCGACGTGGGTGGGCTGGTCGACGTCGTGGCAATGCTCCTGGGACGTTCAGCCGACACAGATCCCCGTGATCCCCAGGAGAGGCCCGAATCCACGGACGTGACCGAGCTGCGGGGACTGGACGCGCTCGGCCTGACGCGCGCGGAGACCGACCTCCACCTCGCCAACCTGGCCGGGGACGTCTTCCCAACACCGGGGGCCTCGGTGGGATGGCCGTTCACGCTCGGCGACCTCCGTCGATCCCTCGAGGCTGTTGAGCCCGTCACGGTCGAGCTGATGTCCATCCGCAGCAGAACTGCTGCGCTCGGGGACCTGTACCTCTTCTGGCTGGCGCTCGACGGGGTGGAAGAAGGTCGCAAGGTCACGCTGAGCTGGGTGTCCGACCAGGCGGGCGAACGGCGCCCCCTGTCACCGATCGTCTCGTTGCTGACCACGCCGGACGTGCGCAACGAGGTGGTCCGTGAGGTGGCGGGCGGCATCTCGGTGGGGAGGGTGCACAGTCCGGCCGACCTTCCCCCCGACCTCGAAGGCCCCGTTCCAGCCACCGCGTGGTACGACGAGGACGACATCGAGGCCGTCCTGGACGAGGTCGACCCGCGAGCCAGCGCTTCCGCGGTCGCATGCCCTCGCCGCTTCGCCCTCCAGTGGGCCTTGGGGCCGACGCACTCGTTCGGGCCCGAACACCTGCACTCGATGCTCTACGGCAACGTCACCAACGCCCTTGTGAGGGAGGGGCTCGACAACGAGTTCGGTGCGCGGGCAACGACGAATTCCGTGTGGGCTCACATGACCGAGGGACAGCGAGCGAGCAGCCTCGACAAGTCGGTGGTGAAGTCGTCCGGTCCATCGGCAGATCCCGCGTGGCTCCAGTCCCTGGCGGGGTCGAGGCAGGGCGTGACCAGCTCGACTTCTTCTACCAGGGAGCGGCCGAGCGCGTGCCAGCCGCCGCAGATGAGGTCGTTCCTCCCGAAACAGGCTTCCTGCCGGATGGTGTGGATGACCCAGAGGTGTGTAGCCGTTGTCCCGTCCAGTCGAGATGCAGCCAGCGACGCGAGCGCGAACACTGACGGCCAGTGGCCATCGGGTCGAGGGCGTGCGCAGCCGCGACAAGGTTTCCCTGACGTTGGAGGCATGGCAGCATAGGGTCGGTCCCGTGACGCTTTCGGGGACAAGTGATCGAGCCGACGACTTCGCAGCACCGGGCTCGGTGCTCGAGATCCGGGACGAGACCTGGCTGGTCCTCCGCAGCGAGCGGGCCACCGACGGCTGGTTCGTCGAGGTCCAGGGCCTGAGCGAGCTGGTGCGCGGCACGCAGGCCACGTTCTCCACTGCGCTCGACAAGATCACGCCCCTCGACCCCGCTCAGGCCACGGTCCGGGTGGACATGAGCCCGGGGTTCAAGCAGTCGCGGCTGTGGCTCGAGGCGACGCTGCGCAAGACCGCCGTGCCGATGACCGACCCGCGCCTGACCGTCGCCACCCGGGGCCTGCTCGACCCGCTGCCCTACCAGGAGAAGGCGGTCCGGCAAGCGCTCGATCCCGACAACCTGCGCCCGCGGATCCTGCTGGCCGACGCCGTGGGTCTGGGCAAGACGCTCGAGATCGGCATGATCCTCGCCGAGCTCGTACGACGCGGGCGGGGCGAGCGCATCCTGGTGGTCACCCCTCGCCACGTCCTGGAGCAGATGCAGTTCGAGCTGTGGACCCGGTTCGCGCTGCCGTTCGTCCGGCTCGACTCGGTCGGCATCCAGCGGATCCGGCAGAAGCTGCCCGCCAACCGCAACCCGTTCGCCCACTTCAAGCGGGCGATCGTCTCGATCGACACCCTCAAGTCCGACCGCTACCTCGCCCATCTCGAGAAGCAGCAGTGGGACGCCGTGGTGATCGACGAGTCCCACAACGTCACCAACGACTCCACCCAGAACAACCGCCTCGCCCGTCTGCTCAGCAAGAAGAGCGACGCCCTGATCCTGGCCAGCGCGACCCCGCACAACGGCAAGGCGGAGTCCTTCGCCGAGCTGATCCGCATGCTCGAGCCGAGCGCCGTCACCCCTGACGGCGACCTGGTCGAGGACGAGGTGCGACGCCTCATCATCCGACGCCACCGGCACAGCCCCGACGTCGCGAGCGTCGTCGGCGCCGACTGGGCCGAGCGGCTGGAGCCCCACAACCTCATGGTCGACGCCAACCCGGTCGAGGACGAGATCGCCCGCGAGCTCGAGCAGACCTGGCTGCACCCCGCGGCCGGCGCCTCGCCGTACTCGGGAGCCAAGACCGCGAAGCTCTTCCCCTGGACGCTGGCCAAGGCGTTCCTCAGCAGCCCGGCTGCCCTCGAGTCGACCGTCAGGGAGCGGCTCAAGCGCCTCGACACGGACACGGCGGAAGGTTCGCGAGAGGCCGAGGCGCTGGACGTGCTCCTGGGCCTCGCTGAGCGCAACCTCAGCGAGGGCAGCGCCAAGCTCGACCGGCTCGTCGAGCACCTGAAGGAGATCGGGATCAGCCGCACCGGCGACCGCCCGAGTCGTGATCTTCGCCGAGCGGGTCAGCACGCTGACCTGGCTCGCAGGGGGAGCTCTCCAAGACCTTCAAGCTCAAGGACGACCAGATCCGCGTCCTGCACGGCGGCATCAGCGACGTCGAGCAGCAGGAGATCGTGGAGTCGTTCAAGGCCGAGTCCAGCCCGATCCGGGTCCTGGTCACCGGTGACGTCGCCTCCGAGGGCGTCAACCTGCACCTGCAGTGCCACGAGCTGGTGCACTACGACATCCCCTGGAGCCTGATCCGCATCGAGCAGCGCAACGGCCGCATCGACCGCTACGGCCAGCGCCACCGCCCGCGCATCACCACGCTCCTGCTCAACCCGTCGACCGACCGCTTCGGCGGCGACATCCGGGTCCTCCAGCGGCTGGTCGTCAAGGAGCACGAGGCCCACAGGGCCCTGGGCGACAGCGCCTCCCTGATGGGCACCTACGACGTGAAGGCCGAGGAGGACGCCATCCGCGAGGTCCTCGCCGGTCGCAAGGAGCTCGACGACGTGGTGCGCACGGTCGAGCAGGTCCAAGCCGGAGACGGCATCGACGCCATGCTGGCCCGCCTGTTCGAGATGGCTGACGCGCCCAAGCCGGAGGAGCAGGTCGGCGAGCCCGCCGGTGGACGACAGCGTGTACGCCGACGACCTGGCCTTCCTGCGCGACGCCCTCGAGCTCGCCTTCGAGACCCCGGGCGCGTCCGTCGCTGTCGGCGGAGTTCACTGGCGAGAGCACAAGCAGCACGCGTTGGTCGAGTTCGTGCCCAGCAAGGACCTGCGGCAGCGGCTGGACGTGCTCCCGCAGTCCTACCTCAAGGAGCGCAAGGTCACCGAGGGCATCAAGCTCGCGACGACTCTGGCCCGCGGCAACCAAGCACTCGTTGACGCACGCGGACCCGAGTCGACGTCGCTGTGGCCCGAGGCGCACTACCTGGGGCCGCTGCACCCGAGCCTGGACTGGGCGGCCGACCGGGCGCTGGAGTCGTTGGGCCGCAACGAGGTCTTCGCCGTCGCCGGCCAAGGGGACGAGGCGTACCTGCTGCTCCAGGGCACCCTGACCAACGCCCGTGGCCAGGTGGTCTCGTCGACGTACGTCGTGGTGCGGTTCCCCGACCCGACCGACCCGACCTTCGCGCTGCCGCAGCCAGTGGCCAGCCTGCGCGAGGCCTTCGAGGTGATGCAGGCTCCAGCCGGGAGGCACCAACACCGGCCTCCTGAAGGAGCCACCGGCCTCGACGCCTACTGTCGCCCCGGCGGTCAGCGCCGCTCGCACGGTCGCTGGACGACGCCTTCGAGGCAGTTGCCGCGGGCGTGACGGACCGGGTGGAGCGCTGGCAGGAGCGAGTCGACCCAGTGGCAGCACGCTGCCGACCGGTTGGCCCAGCGGCTCGAGATCACGACTCGGCGAGGCCGGGTCGAGGAGGAGCGCGCCCTGGTGCGCACGATGCTGCCCGACCAGCGCACGGTCCGCCCGCTGCTGCTCGTCGTGCCTGACCCCGGCAAGACCGGAGGGGAGTCCTGATGTCCAGCGACGCGATCGTCGTGGGGGAGGAGTGGATCAGCGAGCACTACTTCACCACCGACGCCACCAAGGAGTCCTTCAAGGCTCGCGTGCTGGCCCGCAGGTCGGACTGGGACGCCACCAAGGAGCAGGGCAACCCCCGGACCCGGTTCACCGCGGCCCGCACCAGCCTGCTCAACCGGCTCGCCACCCTCGACGCCACGACCAACGACCACGCGTCCGACGTACGGGCGATCAACGCCGACGTGCGCTCGATCCTCGGCTACGACGGGATCGGGCTGACACGCACCGTGCAGGGTCCGGTCACCTTCGTGCACGCTGCCGGTCTGGAGCACACCCCCGGCCTGGCCATCATCGACGCCCTGCCCGCGGAGACCATCGAGGACCTGCTCGCCAAGGACGCCTCCAACCTCGCCGAGCCCTTCCTCCCTGCCGGAGTCGACGCGGACGAGCGAGATGCGCCGCGGACCACAAGGACGCGGTCACCTCGGTGGCTCGGCTGCTGTCGCTGCTCTTCGTCCACGACGACTACAAGCCGGCGTTCGCGCTGGTGCTCGCCGGCCCGCACCTCCTGGTGGCCGAGCGGGAGCGGTGGCCCGAGGGTCGCTACCTCGCCGTCGACCTGCAGCTCGTGGCCGAGCGCAACGACGACAAGAAGGGTGGCGAGGTCGACCGGGCGCTGACCTGCGTGTCGGCCGACTCCCTGGCTCCGGACGCCCAGGGTGACATCTGGTGGAGCGCGACGCTGGCGGAGTCGGTCAAGCACACGGTCGGGGTGAGCAAGGACCTGCGCGAGGGCGTCCGGCTCTCCATCGAGATCATCGCCAACGAGGTGGTGGCTCGCCGCAAGGCCGCAGGACCTCGACCCGCTTCCGGCCGAGGAGGCACAGCCCCTCGCCAAGCAGTCGCTGCGGTTCCTCTACCGGATCCTCTTCCTGCTCTACGCCGAGGCGTCCCCCGAGCTCGGCGTGCTGCCGACCGGTGCGCCGGAGTACGAGAACGGCTACAGCCTCGACCGGCTGCGCGAGCTCGTCCTGGTCGAGCTGCCCACCCAGCGTTCGCAGGCGGGCACCCACCTCTACGAGTCGCTCGGCGCCCTCTTCCGGCTGGTCGACCAGGGGCACGACCCGGCTCGCACGGGCGGCGCCGAGGGCGAGTACGTCGACGGGCTCACGTTCCGCTCCCTCCGGGCCGACCTCTTCAAGCCCGAGGCCACCGCCCACATCGACGAGGTCGGTCTCGGCAATGCCGCCCTGCAGCGGGTGCTGCGCCACCTGCTGCTGAGCAAGGAGCAGAAGGGCACGCGACCGCGGCTTCATCTCCTACGCCGAGCTCGGCATCAACCAGCTCGGCGCGGTCTACGAGGGCCTGATGTCCTACACCGGCTTCTTCGCCGAGACCGATCTCTACGAGGTGGCCAAGGACGGCAACGCCGAGAAGGGCTCGTGGGTGGTCCCGGTCGAGCGGGCCGAGCGACATCGCCGAGAAGGACTTCGTCACCGTCGAGGACGAGCACGGCGAGCGCGAAGCCGGTGCTGCACCAGCAGGGCACCTTCGTCTTCCGGCTCGCCGGCCGTGAGCGCCAGCAGTCCGCGTCCTACTACACCCCCGAGGTGCTCACCCGGTTCGTCGTCTCCCAGGCGCTGGAGGAGCTGCTCGACCAGGACGGCAAGCGGACGACGGCCGCGGAGATCCTGGAGCTGACGATCTGCGAGCCGGCTCTCGGCTCCGGGGCGTTCGCCATCGAGGCCGTCCGGCAGCTGGCCGAGCAGTACCTCGCCCGTCGCCAGGAGGAGCTCGGCGAGACCGTCGACCCCGACGCCTACCCGCGCGAGCTGCAGCGGGTGAAGGCCTACCTCGCGCTGCACCAGGTCTACGGCGTCGACCTCAACGCCACCGCCGTCGAGCTGGCCGAGATCTCGCTCTGGCTCGACACCATGGTCGAGGGCCTCGAGGCCCCGTGGTTCGGCCTGCACCTGCGCCGCGGCAACTCGCTGATCGGCGCCCGCAAGGCGGTCTACTCGCGCGCCCAGGTCGAGGACAAGTCCTGGCTCAAGGCCGTGCCCAAACCGGTCGTCACTGGCACCAACTCTCCGGACGAAGCGCCTTCGATCGAGGGGCGCGTCCCGCACTTCCTGCTGCCCGCCGAGGGTTGGGGTGCTGCTGCGGACGTCGGCAAGGACATCAAGGACCTCGTCCCGGACGCGGTCGCCGCGCTCAAGACCTGGCGCAAGCTCCATGCAGGCCAAGCCGACCAAGAAGCAGGTCGACGCGCTGGTCGAGCTCGGGCGACGGGTCGAGCGACTGTGGGAGATCGCCGGCCAGCGACTCGCGATCGCCGAGCAGCAGATCCGCCGCGACATCCCGCTCTGGAACGGCAACGCGAGCCGTCGGTGGTTGAGGAGGGCGCGCAGCGACCGTCTCGAAACCAGGACGACCGGATCGTCACCCGCGAGGAGATCGAGGCCTCCCTCGCCGACCCGGACGGCGCCTACCGCCGACTCAAGCTGGTCATGGACGCCTGGTGCGCCCTGTGGTTCTGGCCGCTCACCGAGGACGAGGTCACGCCGCCCACGCTGGAGCAGTGGTACGACGCGCTCCGGATGATCCTCGGCGCCGACACCATGACAGCCAAGGTGGCGAAGAAGGGTGACGACACCCTTCAGTCCGCGCTGACCTGGGACGAGCTCGGCGACGTCGAGCACAACGACCGGGTGTACGCCGACGCCAAGCCAGTCGCGACGTGCTTGCTCGGCACCCGTGGCTGAACGTGTGCCAGCGAGTCGCCGACCAGCAGGGCTTCTTCCACTGGGAGCTGGACTTCGCCCCGGTCTTCGACGACGGCGGCTTCGACCTGCAGGTCGGAAACCCGCCGTGGGTCCGGCCCGACTGTCGACGTCGAGGCGCTGCTCGCCGAGGGCGACCCGTGGTGGCAGCTTCGAAGGCAAAGGCGACCGCAGGCGAAGTCGCTCAACGGACGGCAGCGAGACGCTTGGCAGCTGCCGGGCATGCGCGACTTCGTCGTGACCGGCACGGCGAGGTCAGCTGGCAGTTCGCAGTTCCTCGGCGTCCCATCAACTGTTCCCGCACCTGACGGGGCTTCAACCGGATCTCTACCGGTGCTTCATGGAGCAGACCTGGGCGCATCAGTCACGCGACTGGAGTCGATTGTCCTCATTCACCCCGAAACACACTTCACTGATGAGAAGGCCGGGACGCTGCGCGCCGCGACCTATCGGCGTCTGCGCCGGCACTGGCAGTTCATCAATGAGTTGCTGGCTCTTTCGAGATCCACCACCACGTGACCTACGGCGTCCACGTCTACGGAGCCCTCGGGAGGAGTGCCGAGCTTCCTGCATGGCGACGTCGCTCTACCACCCAGACACGGTCGCAGCGATCCTCGCGCACGACGGCTCAGGGCGACGAGCCGGGCATGAAGGATCCGGATGGCAATTGGGACGTACGGCCGCACCGCGAATCGGGTGCTCGACGGTCGACGACGAGATGCTTGCGGACCTGGCACGCACTCTTGGAGTCGAGACGCGGTTCCTGTATCTCAGACTCGCATGGTCTACACCGTGAACCGAGCGACTGCGCGTGGTGCTCGAGACGACTGGCCGGAGCGCAGCGCATCGGCGACGCTCGGCCTGGAGTTCTCGCCGGGCTGGCACGAGAAGAACGACCGGAAGCAGGGGCTCTTCGACGATCGATTGGGGGCGCCGACTCTTGGAGCGACGTGATCCTGCAGGGCCCGCACATCCATGTCGGAAACCCCTTCTACAAGCAGCCCAAATCCGACGATGGCCAACAATCTCGACTGGTCCATCGGTGGACCTTGAGGCGCTGTCGTCCGATGCGGTCCCGGTCACCGTCGTACAAGCCGCGCGGGAGACCAGCCGAAGTACGACGCGAGCTTACACGCATTGGGGCGACGACGAGTCAGTCCCTGCCCGCGACCATTATCGAGTGGCCTGGCGCAGCATGGCGGCGAACACTGGTGAGCGAACGCTCATTCCGGCAATCATTCCGCCAGGCGCTGCCCACGTTGACGGCATGTCTATGCTTGGACTGGCCCGACGGTGGACCTCGCGACCTTGATTGGCTACTCGCTGGCAGCGATGTCCTCGACTAGTCTCGGACTTCATCGTTCGAGCCGTGCCCAAGTCCAGCATCTCGATTCGGCACTATTGAGCGACTGCCGTGTTCGCACGACGGCTCCTTGAGCGTCGAGCTGGTGCTCCGCGCGCTGCGGCTGAACTGCCTAACGGATGCGTACGCGGACCTGTGGCAAGCGGCGATCGGTGAGTCTGAAGTCGATGACGAGTGGACAGGCGGGATCGACTACCCTGGCCGACGCCACCTGGGTGATGTCGCCGTCGACTGGACCCCGGATGTTCCGCTTCGTCGTGCATCTGACCGCCGCCAGGCGCTTGTGGAGATCGACGCGCTGGTGGCGCTGATGCTTGGGCCTGACCGCCGACGAGCTGTGCACGATCTACCGCACCCAGTTCCCGGTGCTCTACGGCTACGACCGGAACAAGTACGTCTACGACACCAACGGTCGCGAGGTGCCCACGCCCGTCCTGCAGCTCTGGCGCAGGAAGGGGCTGCGATGAGGCCTCGGTCGACGGCCTGACCGAGGAGGAGCGGACCCACACCAACGCGTCGGGCAACACCTACGTCTACGAGCTGCCGTTCCGGACGCTCGACCGCGAGGCCGACATGCGTCAGGCGTACGCGCACTTCGAGAAGGTGCTCGCTGAGAGGACGGGGACATGATCCATCCCAACGACGTCGAGCGGTGGCGCGCCAAGCTGGACCAGATCGAGGCTGCCATCGACCTCGACGAGGACGTGCAGGAGGAGCTGGCGCGAGCTCGACGAGCTCCGACCAGTCCGGGATGCGGAGGCGCGGCAGCTCGATCGACGACCTCGTGGAGACTCGCGACTTCAAGGCGTTCCGCACTGCTGCGGACCCGTGGTCGAGACGGCCGGGGCCGTATCACGTCGTTCGGCGGCTTCGGTCAGATGTGGCTCAACCAGGTGGCCAACAACCTGCCCGACGACCCTGCAGTCGTGGACGTGCTGGTCGAGGCGTTCACGACGCCGTCGTCCACGGACGAGGCACTTCACCGGTTCGCCGAGGTCGAGCGTGTCACCCGCGACCTCGCCTCGAAGGGGCAGCCCGCCGTGGGGCGGATCCCCTACGTCCTCTCCATCTTCTGGGCCACCGATCGACGTCGCGCCGGGATGGCCGATCATGTGGAAGAGCACCGGCGGACCGCATGTATGACCTCGGCTGGGTCTCCTCCTGGAGCAACGCCGACCGCTACCTCGCGCTGGTCGAGGCTGCCGGACGTTCTACCCGCGACGACGCGCACCGCCTCGAGCGACGCGATGTGGTTCCTCACCGAGAAGCAGCGCTTCGTCGGACTCAACCCCGCTCTGCACGGACATGTGCGTCGAGGCGGCGCAGCTCATGGAGACGCTTCACCCCGGGTGAGGGCTACCCGGACGACGCAGCCGCGGCCGCGCGGCGTCCTTGGCCGCTCAGCTCAAGGGCGAGCTGCTCCTGGCCGGCCAGGGCCTCCGCGAGCAAGCTCGGGCGAGGTTGCCGGCCGCGAGCTCGAGTCCCGGGCGCTCCAGCTCAGGACGTCGTTCGACAAGGACGCGCCCTTCCGCGCAGACACCTACGCCGTCTGGCGCCTGCCCGGCGAGACGTGGGCACCCGGCTTCAGGCTGTGGGCCACGCGGTCGGGGGTGGCCTTCGGCGTGCACGGCGGATGGGGCAACGGCACCGCCGAAGACGTGGCACGACAAGACCGAGCGCGCCAAGAGCTGCACTGCCCGCTGGACTACCGCTGGTTCGGCATCAAGCCCCACAAGACGGGGGACCGGCTGATTCCACTGGACGACGGTCCCGACCGGGGAGCTGTTCGCCGGGACATGGTGGGAGTGGGACGAGCTGCCGCCGGGCATCTGAGCTCTCGGCGAGAGATCCTTCGCCACGCGGAGGCGCTCACGCCGGTCTTGCGGGCCATCGCAGATGAGACCTCGCCGGAAGGCCGAGGCGACACAGCCGGCGACCTCGGATGAGCTCAAGGCTGCGCTGTCCCGCTTCAAGCAGGAGCGGCCCTATCCGAACGAGAAGGACCAGTGGAACAAGGAGGAGCGTGCGCAGTTCGCCGACGACCTCTCGGCGGAGAACCTCTCGGTCTTCGACCTCGACCGGTTCCGCTTGCTGGTCAACGCCAAGCGCTACGGCAACCCCGGACCACAGTCGGTCCTCAACGCCAGCCTGGGCGCGATGGACTCGCGTCGAGCTCGACGCCTTCGCGGGCAAGCTGAGGGAGATCCTGTGGGGTGAAGGCGACGTCGCGTCCAGGATCGACCGCGGGCTCGACCACGACGACCTCGGCACGAAGGGCCTGGGCGAGAGCGTGCTGCTCAAGCTCTTCGCCATCACCGACCCGGGTCGTTTCCTTCCCACGTTCCCGCTGACCGGACCGGTGGGAAAGATCGCGATGCTGCGACGTCTCGATCTCCCGCTCCCGGACGCGTCGCTCACTCGCGGTCGAGCAACACGTCGCAGCCAACGACACGCTGCGCCGGGCGCTCGAGCCGCTGCTGCCGAGTGATCCGTGGGGGCAAGGGCAGTTCGCCTTCTGGCTGCTGCGCGACAGACGAGACCTCGACTGACACGGAGGAGGACCGGATTGCCCAGGCAGCCGAGCAGCTGCTGCTGCCGGAGTCCTTCCTTCGCGAGATCGAGGAGCTGCTCCTGGAGAAGGGCCAGCTGATCTTCTACGGCCCGCCGGGCACGGGGAAGACGTACCTCGCCGACAAGTTCGCCGCCGCGCTCCAGCCCGACCCCGAGCGCCGGATGATCGTCCAGTTCCACCCGTCGATGTCCTACGAGGACTTCTTCGAGGGCTACCGACCCCGGACCAACGACAAGGGCGAGCTCAGCTACGAGCTGCGGCCGGGACCCCTTGCCATGATGGCGGCCAAGGCCGAGGACGCCCCGGGCACGCCCCACGTGATGATCATCGACGAGATCAACCGCGCCAACCTGCCCCGGGTGTTCGGCGAGCTGCTGTTCCTGCTCGAGTACCGCAACAAGTCGGTCCGCACGGCCTACCGGCCGGACGAGCCGTTCGAGCTGCCGAAGAACCTCTTCTTCATCGGCACCATGAACACCGCTGACCGCTCGATCGCGATGGTGGACGCAGCGTTGCGTCGCCGCTTCCACTTCGTCCCGTTCATGCCGCACGAAGGCGCGATGAAGTCCCTGCTCCACGAGTGGCTCTCCAAGCACGGTGAGCCGGCGTGGGTCGCGACCCTGGTCGACAAGGTCAACGACCAGCTGCGGATCCTGCTCAAGGGCCCGCACCTGCAGGTCGGCCACAGCCACTTCATGGTCAAGACGTCGGCGGGCAAGACTGCACTCACCGCGGAGCGCCTGGAGCGCATCTGGCGCTACGACATCTATCCCTCCATCGAGGACCAGCTCTACGGCCGCCCCGACCAGCTCGCACCAGTTCACCTGGGAGCACGTCCACCAGGCCTACGGACCCAGCTCGAAGAGCGGCATCGCTGCCACCGAGACCAGCGTCGCTGAGAGTGAAGCGAGCGTCGTCGAAGGGGCCGAGGGTGGCTCTGTCTGACCTCGGCCTGAACGCGTCGACCGCCCGGGTGCTCGTGCTGCGCGAGTACGAGACCTCGCCGGCGGTCGCCCTCGACCAGACGCAGCTGGCCCTGCTGACCTCCCTGCCCGCAGGACGGCTGGAGGTCAGGCCGACGGGAACCGTGGGGGAGTACCAGCTGCGAGCCTCGTCCTGGATCGGGTCGGTGGCGCTTCCCGGGCTCACCGTCCGGGTGCTGCCCAAGGTCGAGGACCTGCGCAACGTGCTGATGATGTTCGGCGCCTCGGCAGGACTCACCGACTGGCAGCCCACACTGGTGGGCTACCGCCAGGACGACCTGGTCGACGCCGTGGCCGACCTCGCGCTGCGCACCATCAGCGCCGCCACCCGCCGCGGGCTGGTCCACGGCTACCGCAGCACCGAGGAACGGCTCCCGGTGATCCGCGGGCGGCTCGACGTCCAGCAGCTCGCCGGCCGCCCCTGGGACATCTGGCCCACCCCCTGCCGGTACGACGACTTCACCGCCGACATCCCCGAGAACCGGGTGCTGCTGGCGGCCGTCATCCGTCCTGCGGCGGGTCGTCGGCAACAGCGAGACCCGCCGTACGATCGCGGAGCTGACCCAGACCTTCGCCGGTGTCGGTGCATCCCCGATGCCGCTGCATGGAGCTCGACACCGTCAGGCTGAGCCCGGTCAACGAGCACTACGGGCCGGCCCTGGCGCTCAGCCGGCTCGTCCTCGAGGGCGTCGGCCTCACCCATGCCCACGGCCACCACCAGGCGGTCACCTTCCTGATCGACATGAACAAGCTCTACGAGCGGTGGATCGGCGCCGAGCTCACCCAGCGGCTCTGGCCGGAGCTGGAGGTCGAGCGAGCAGGCGCCCACGCCGCTGAGCAAGCAGCCGCGGGTGACGATGGCCCCGGACCTGGTGTTCCGCCGGGGTGGGCGCACCGTCGCGGTGGCCGACGTGAAGTACAAGCTCACCGACGACGGACTCGGCCGAACGCCCGACTACTACCAGCTGCTCGCCTACGCCACGGCGCTCGAGCTGCCTGCTGGGCTGCTGATCTACTGCCGTGCCGACCAGGCACCCGAGCGCGTCATCACGGTGGTCGGGGGAGGGCAGCGCCTGCACACCCAGCCGGTCGACCTGTCCGGCGACTGGTCCGACGTCTCCGCTTCGCTCGACACTCTGGCCGCGAGCATCCGCACGCTGGCATCCACACAGACCCCAGGGGGCGACCACGTGAGCGAGCTGCTGCCCAGCCTCGCAGCCACCAGCATCCGCGAGGGTCTGCTGGACTACCTCGAGACCACGTTCTCGCTGGCCGACCTGCCCGCGCGGGCAGCGCTCAACGAGTTCCTCGAGCACCCGAGCGACGGGATCTTCAAGGGGCCCTACGTCCGGCTGCGGCTGCCCTTCCAGCCCGCCGCCGACGGCTGGCGAGACACCCTCGGCTGGCACCCGGTCGACAGCGGCGGGTTCGCGCCCTACGGGCACCAGGCGGCGGCGTACGCGCGGCTGTCCTCGCTCGACCTCAGCACCGAGAAGCCGCGGCCGCTGCCGACGCTGGTGACCACCGGCACCGGCTCGGGCAAGACCGAGGCGTTCCTCCACCCGATCCTCGACCACGTCCTGCGGGCGAAGCGTGACGGCGTCACCGGGATGAAGGCGCTGCTGCTCTACCCGATGAACGCGCTCGCCAACGACCAGGCGCAGCGGCTCGCCGACCTCATCACCGGCGACCCGTCGCTGGCGGGCGTGACCGCCGGCGCTCTACACCGGCCAGGCAGGACCGCAGCGCACCAAGGTCACCACGGACGGGCTGATCACCGACCGCCACGTCATGCGCAGCAGCGCCCCCGACATCCTGCTGACCAACTACAAGATGCTCGACCAGATGCTGCTGCGCGAGGCGGACGCGAAGATCTGGGCAGACAGCGCGCACAGTCGCTGCAGTACCTCGTCCTCGACGAGTTCCACACCTACGACGGTGCCCAGGGCACCGACGTCGCGATGCTGCTGCGCCGGCTCGGGCTGGCGCTCAAGGCCACACGGCGATGACCGTCCCCGAGGCGAGAACCCGACCGGCCGCTCGGACGCATCACCCCGATCGCGACCTCCGCCACGCTCGGTGACAAGGGCGACCCGGCGACGATGCTCGGCTTCGCCCAGACGGTGTTCGGAGAGCCGTTCGGTCCCGACGCGGTCGTCACCGAGGCCCGCCTCGGGGTCGACGAGTGGGTCGGTCAGGCAGCGCGAGGCCGCGCGCGAGCTGACTGCCCCGCGACGGAGCCGACCTGGCTGAGGAAGTGTGCTCGGCTCTCGCCGAGCTCGGGCTGGACCCCGACGCGGGACTCTTGGCCGACGCCGTGCTGGCGGCGGCG
This sequence comes from uncultured Actinomycetota bacterium, assembly GCA_963791365.1. Classification (GTDB taxonomy): domain Bacteria; phylum Actinomycetota; class Actinomycetes; order Propionibacteriales; family Nocardioidaceae; genus Nocardioides. The sequence goes on from CAWBSG010000013.1 coordinate 101,523, forward strand.
TTCGAGGACGACCTGACTGACCTGCTCCGCGACGGCGGCACTGCCGGCGACCTGCTGCAAGTGCACCCGTTGACCAGGGCGCTGCTCGAGGGCTGCGCGGAGGCCGCGCCGCTCGCCGAAGCTTGCCGAGCAGATCTTCCCCGGGGTCGAGATCGCCACCCGCGAGCGGTGCGTCTCGGCGTACCTCGGCGCGCTCAGCCACGTCCGCAAGGCAGAGGGTCGGTCGATGCCGTCGGTCGAGCTCCACCTGTGGATCCGCGAGCTGACGCCGGATCGACCGCGAGGCCGCGATGTCGCCGCCTTCTTCTGGTCCGACGACGGCAGCGCTCCGCTCGGCACGGGCGAGGACGGTGGCGACAGCAGCACCGCGACGTCGGCCGTGTTCCCGGCGATCTACTGCCGGCACTGCGGTCGCGTCCGGGTGGGGCGTCACGCTGTCGCCGGCCAACAGCAGCGACCTCGACATCAGCGACGACGACATCCGACGCGACCACGCCACCGGCGAGGGACGGTTCCGTGCGCTGCTGCTGGCGCGCGCCGAGGGCGAGCAGGCGCTCGACGAGGCGGCGGGCGCCGGAGCCGCAGACGAGGCCCGGCGCTGTGGACAGCCTGCGCTGGTTCCACGTCGCCCAGCGGCAGCTGCTCGCGGCCGCCCGCAGGGCGAGGCGGCCCAGGACGGCTCGGTGCTGCCGGTGCTCACGCACGTCGGCGAGGAGGCGGACGACGCCTCCCGCAACGACCACTGCCCGGCGTGCCAGCAGCGGACGGGATCCGGTTCCTCGGCTCGGCGGTCGCCACCCAGCTGTCCGTCGCGCTCTCCACGCTCTTCGGCAGCACCAACCTCGACGCCGGCCGAGAAGAAGACCCTGGTCTTCACCGACAGCGTGCAGGACGCCGCGCACCGGGCTGGCTTCGTGCAGAGCCGGTCGCACAGCCTGACCGTGCGCTCGGTGCTGCGGGAAGCAGTCGGCGACGCCGCCACCGCGCTCGACATGCTGGTCGAGCGGGTCATCGAGCGTGCCGGGGACGACCCGTACCTGCGCTACCGCGTCCTCCCGCCCGACCTGGCCGACAAGAAGGAGTTCGCGCCGTTCTGGGAGGCCAAGACGCTGGCGAAGGTCCCGCAGAGCGTGCGCAAGCGGGTCGCGCAAGCGGCTGCTGCCTTCGACGCCGTCCTGGAGTTCGGCCTGCAGTCCCGGCTCGGCCGCACCCTGGAGATGACCGGCAGCCGTCGCCGCCGAGGTCGAGGCCGCGCCCGGACTGATGACCGCCGCCGCACGGCAGGCGGTCGAGGAGGCGGGAGGCGAGTCGCTGCTGCCCGTGGAGGTCACGGACGCAGCTGGCGTTGGTCTGGGTGCGCGGCGTCCTGGAGCGGATGCGCGAGCCGGGGCGCGATCGAGCACGAGTGGTTCGCGCAAGCTCATCGAGGAGGACGGCAGCCGGCACTTCATCTGGGGCGGACGCCCTCGCTCCGAGGGCATGCCCGCCTTCCCGATCGGCCGGACCGCCCCGGCGTTCCCGCGGGTCGGTCGCCGCCTCGTCGGTGCGCGAGTCGGTGCTCGACCCGGTGACCACGACGCAGAGCTGGTACGCCCAGTGGGCGGCCCGCGTCCTGCAGGTGACGCCCGCCGAGGGCGCCACCCTGGCGCGGCTGCTCCTCAAGCGGCTCGCTGCGCACGACGTGCTCATCGCCACCAGCAACAAGGCGAGCGCCGAGGTCTACGCCGTCCCGCAGGCGTCCGTCGTCGTCGCGACGATCCGCACGCGCGACCTCGTCGACGGCAAGCACCTGCTGGTCTGCCCGGTCTGCCAGGCGCACGCGCCCGGCTCCGCCACGGTCGTCGACCAGCTCGACGGCGCTCCCTGCCTGGTGACCCGGTGCGCCGGCCGCCTGACGCGGTCGCCGGGCGAGCCCGACAACTTCTACCGCCGCTTCTTCGGCTCGCCACGAGGTCCAGCGCGTCATCGCCCGCGAGCACACCCGCCTGCTCGACGACGAGCTCCGGCTCGAGTACGAGAACGGGTTCAAGGGCCGCGCAGGACCGACCCCAACGCCCCCAACGTGCTCGTCGCCACGCCGACCCTCGAGATGGGCATCGACATCGGTGACCTGTCCACGGTGATGCTGGCCTCGCTGCCGCGCACGCGTCGCGTCGTACCTGCAGCGCGTGGGCCGGGCCGGGCGCCTGACCGGCAGCGCGCTCAACCTCGCCTTCGTCTCCGGGCGCGGCGAACAGCTGCCGCGGCTCGGCGACCCGCTGTCGATGATCAACGGCGAGGTCCGACCGCCGGCGACCTACCTCGACGCCGAGGAGATCCTGCGCCGGCAGTACCTCGCCTCGCTCGCCGACCGCCAGGCGCGCGCGGCAGACGGCGTACACCCGCAGCTGGCCACGGGCGCGATCGGAAGCGTGGACCCAGGGCACCTACCTGCACGCGATCGCCCTCGACGCCGAGGAGGACCTGCTCGACGGTGGCAGCCACCTGGAGCACTTCCTCGCTCGCCTTCGCCGACCCTCAAGGAGCCCGCGCGACGGCATGCTGCGGACGTGGGTGACCCGCAGCGGCGACCGTCGGCTGACCAGCCCGCTGGCCGAGCGCCTGCTCCTGGCGTCGCAGCAGTGGCGGCAGCGAGGTCGAGACGCTCGGTCACCGGATCACGGCGATCGAGGCGGAGATCCCCGACCTGCAAGCGCGCTGCCGAGCTGCCCGCCGCTACCGACGACGACAAGCACGCCTACCGCGACGCCGAGGCGTCGCTCCGGCTGGCGAAGAAGCAGCGGGCCGACCTGCGGGGCGAGTACTGGATCGGCGTGCTGGAGCAGGCGGGCATCCTGCCCAACTACACGCTCCTCGACGACACGGTCACCCTCGACGTCGGTCTCTCCTGGCTCGACCCCGACACCGGCGAGCTACGAGACCGAGGACCTACTCCTACAGCCGCAACGCCGCGCTGGCGCTGCGCGAGTTCGCCCCCGGCGCCACGTTCTACGCCGGCGGCCACCAGATCAAGATCGACGCCGTCGACCTCGGCGACGACGGCGAGGCGATCCGCAGCTGGGCGTTCTGCCCGTCCTGCGGCTTCGTCGCCGACGTCACCGGACGCGACCGGGCCCTCGGCCTGCCCCCGCTGCGACGAGCACCGGCATCGCCGACGTCGACCAGCGCTTCGACGTCGTCGAGCTGACGCAGGTCTCCTCCACCATGCGTCGCGACGAGGCCGTCGATCGACGACGCCCGCGACGAACGGGTCACGCGAGCGCTTCGACCAGGTCGTCCGCCGCCGACGTCGACCCGGCCGAGCATCACCGAGCAGTGGTACGTCGAGGGCTACGGCTTCGGCGCCAAGCACCTGAGGGACCTGACGATCCGGTGGCTCAACCTCGGCCGGACCGCGGGCCACGGCTCGACCCGCTTCCTCGGCGGGCAAGGAGGTCGATGCCGCGCTCTTCCGGGTCTGCTCGTCGTGCGGGCAGCTCGACAGCGGCACCGGTCGCAACTCCAAGACGAGCACCGGCCCTGGTGCCGGCTGCGCAACGCCGCCGAGGAGGACACCCGCTCGGATCGCGCTGTCGCGCAGCCTCGTGACCGAAGGGCTGCTCGTGCAGGCTGCCGCCGATGGTCGCCCTCGGCAGCACCTTCGCGCTGCCCGTCGCTGTCGGCGGCCGTCCAGCTCGGACTGCGCGAGCACATCGGCGGCGCGCCGGACCACCTCCCGCTGGAGGCGGTGGTCGACCCGACCACGGACGATCCCGACCTCAACGCCGACGCCCTGCTGCTGCACGACCTCGTGCCCGGCGGCACGGGCTACCTCGCCGAGCTGGCGCAGCCGGCGATCCTGCGGACGATCCTGCTGCGTGCCTACGAGGTCCTGCGCGACTGCAGCTGCGCCGGCACCGCGCGGATGGCCTGCCACCAGTGCCTGCTGCCGTTCGCGGCCCCGGGCCAGGACCGGCACGTCTCACGCGCCGAGGCCCAACGACTGCTCCACGAGATCCTGCACGCCGGCCTGCAGACCGACGAGGAGCCCGACCCGAACGGGTCGTGGAAGGTCACCGAGGTCGCCGTCCAGGGCTTCGACCCGGAGTCCAAGATGGAGCAGAAGTTCCGGGCCGTGCTCAAGGACCGGCTGGGAGCGCTCGGCGCCCACGTGAAGGAGATCCCGGGCAACCGGGGGACCTCGTGGGAGGTCACCATCGGCGGCGGCCGCAAGTGGCGTCTGGACCCCCAGGTCAACCTGCTCGGCAGCAAGCCCGACTTCGTGCTCACGTGCGACGACACCTCGGTGCCCCGGATGGCGATCTTCTGCGACGGTTGGCGCTACCACGCCAGCGCCCTGCACAACCGGCTCGCCGACGACGCAGCCAAGCGCGCCATCCTCCGCGACGACGGCCTCTTCGTGTTGAGCCTGTCGTGGGTCGACCTGGAGGACGGGGCCGCGTCGCCCGTCCGTGGTTCAACCGCGCCGCCGTGGGGCCCGTGATGAGCGCTGCCGGCCTCAACCTGAAGCCTGCGCACTTCGACGTGCTCGAGGGGACCGCGATGGATCTCCTGATGGGCTGGGTGCAGTCGCCCGACCCGGCAGGCATGCGGGCCATCGGCGACGCCGTGCCGTACGTCCTGGCCGCCAGTGCCCAGCTCAAGGGCAGCACCGGACAACGCAGTGACCTGCTCTCCATCGCCGGGGAGCTCCTCGACGGCTCGTCCCTCGCCCAAGGCGCAGGGCGAAGCACCTGCGTGGGCGTGGCGAGACGACACGCTGGTCGTGCTCTCCCGGATGAACCCCAAGAACAAGAGCACCGAGGTCGTCGTCGCCCTGGACGACCGACCCGCGGCCGTCGGCCCGGAGCACAAGGCTGCGTGGCAGTCCTGGTTGTGGTTCAGCAACCTCGTGGGCCTGCGCAGCATCGGGACGGCCATCACGGTCCGGAGCCTGGTCGCCACGGCGGCGCCGCCCAGCACAGCCGCGGCCGAGGCGCCGGCGTACCAGGTCGACGTCGTCGTGGCAGCCGCTCCTCGACCTGGCAACGAGTGCTCGAGCGTGACTTCCTCGTCGCGCTCTCGACGAGGTCGGTGCCGGTGCCGGATCTCGAGGTCGAGATCGACGGCCTGCCTCTCGGGCCGACCTGGCCCGACCGGTTGGTCACCGTCGCCGTGGACCTCAGCGACGACGAGCAGCGTGCGCTCGTCGACCTGGGCTGGCAGGTCGTTGACATGGACATCGAAGCGGTCGAGGCCGCACTGGCAGGAGGAACAGCCTGATGGCAGTTGTCATCTACGCCCCCCACAAGGACGGGCTGCACGACGGGTCGATCCAGAAGCAGACGATGGCGTTCATCAAGAAGCTCTTCCAGGACGACACCCTGCCCGGCCTGCACATCGAGCCGATCCAGGGCTGCGATCGACACCAAGGTGCGGACCGGTCGGGTCAACGACATGTATCGGGCCGTGCTCTTCAAGGTGCAGTCGTCTGCCGGTGCGCCGCACTACATCTTCACCGGGGTGTGGCCTCACGACGAGGCCATCAGCATCGCCGAGAAGGCAGTGCTCAAGACCAACCCGGTCAACGGGCTGCCAGAGCTGCTGCTCGCGGCGACGACCGGGTCAGCCGCCGCTCCCGCCGCGACCCAGGTTGCGGCTCCGACGGCGGTCGCGGACGAGCCTGCGCCGCAGCAGGCCCAGCCCCTCCTCGAGTCCGTCAGCGCGGGGATCAGCCTCGAGCGGCTGACCGAGGAGCTCGGCCTGGATGCCGACCTGGCAGCGCAGGCGCTGGCCGCGACCAGTGAGGACGAGCTGCTCGCGCTCGCCGGCGATGCCGTCGAATGGCAAGGCATGGCACTGGTCGAGCTCACCGCGGGAGCCACGATCGAGCAGGTGCGGGAGAGCCTGCAGATCGACGAGGTCGCGGAGATCGACGAAGAGGCGTCCGAGGACGACCGGCTCCTGGCCGCTCTCAAGACTCCGGCGGCGCGAGCGCAGTTCGCCTGGCTCGAGGACGACGAGGAGCTGCGGGCCGTGATCGAGGACGGCGACTTCGCCGCGTGGAAGGTCTTCCTGCACCCCGAGCAGCGCAAGTACGCCGAGGCGATCTACAACGGCGCTTTCCGACTCTCGGGCGGAGCCGGCACCGGCAAGACGGTGGTGCTCCTCCACCGCGCGCGGTTCCTCGCCAAGCGGGACCCGAGGCGCGCATCGTGCTCACGACGTACACCCGCACGTTGGCCGACGCGATGAAGCGGGACCTGCAGTCGCTCGACCCGCACCTCACGCTGGCAGCGTCGCTGGGGGAGCCCGGCATCTACGTGACCGGGGTCGACGCCGCAGCGAGCGCGGTGCTGTCCAAGGCCGGCCCGGAGGCCCTGGACCAGGCCGTGGAGACGGTCCTGGGCGTGGGAGGCAACCGCGCCTCGAAGCGCAGCACCAACGAGACGGCAGCCTGGCGGGAAGCCGCACAGTCGGCGGGCTCGGGACTGCCCGAGGCGTTGCGCAGCCCGTCGTTCCTCATCGCCGAGTACGACGCAGTCGTGCTGCCCAACCGGATCACGACCAAGGACGACTACCTGAAGGTGCGGCGGCCGGGCCGTGGCGTCTCGCTCGGACGTGCCCAGCGGGCGCTCGTGTGGGACGTCATCAACGCCTACCGCGTGTCGGCCGCCGTCGAAGGACTGGTGGACTTCGGGGAGGTCTGCGGGATCGCAGCAGCGCTCCTCGACGACACTGCGGCACAGGGGCATCAGCGGCTCGCCGACCACGTGCTGGTGGACGAGGGCCAGGACCTGACGGCGGCACGGTGGCAGTTCCTGCGCTCCCTGGTGGCGGAGGGCGAGAACGACCTCTTCATCGCCGAGGACGCGCAGCAGCGGATCTACGGCCAGCGGATCACGCTCGGTCGCTACGGCATCAAGATCGTCGGCAGGTCGAGGCGGCTCTCGCTCAACTACCGCACCACCCACCAGGTGCTGCGGTTCGCCATGGGCGTCCTCGGCGGTGAGGACTTCGTCGACCTCGACGACGAGGCCACCGACGACGCGACGTACCGCTCTGCCCGCAGCGGCCCACCCCCCACCCGGAAGGGCCTGCAGTCCCTCACGGACGAGCTGGACGAGGCCGCGGCCGTCCTCGCGCAGTGGCTCGACCCCGAGGCAGGGATCAGTCCCGAGTCCATCGGCATCCTCGTGCGGGACCAACGCACCTCCGACCGCGTCACCAAGGGCACTGGAGGACCGCGGGATCAAGGTCCGCCAGGTCACCAAGGGAGCGGCGATCGCCAAGGACCCACAGGTCATGACGATGCACCGGGCCAAGGGCATGGAGTTCTCCCGGGTCCTGATCTTCGGCGCGGACTCCGGGATGATGCCGGCTTCCTACCTGCTCAAGGACGTGGCCGAGGGCGACCGGGAGGACGTGCTGCAGCGGGAGCGGTCGCTGTTCTACGTCGCGGCGACGCGCGCTCGGGATGAGCTGGTGGTGCTGTGGGAGGGGTCGGGCAGTGAGTTCCTCGCGGCCACGCAGGAAGCTCCGGTCCTCACATGACGGACGCCGCATTGCCCGCCCTCTCCCTGCCAGCCTTCCTCTCTGACCGCCTCCATCGCCGGCTCCGTGGCGTCCGGGGTAGGCGGCCTGGTGCGCTCCGCAGGGGCAGCCTTGGTGGTTGTCGATGCGTCGAGCGGGCTGCTGGACGAGGTGGTGGCCGCTGCTCCGCGTGCTTCTCGGCAGGTTCTGGTCCTCTTGCGACCGGGGACGAGGGTGCCGCGACACCTCGACCAGCTCGACGGGTCGTCTGATCGGGCCCGTGTCCTGGTGGTTCCCTGGGGAGAACGCTCGCCCGAGCTGGTGGCACTGCTGCATGGTGACGCCTCAGATCTCGGGTTACGACTGGTCATGGGAGCTGGCACGGCTTCGGGGCAAGAAGTCTTGGGGGGTGTAGGCGTATTCGGCATTGACCGTCAGACTGGATACGAGGTCCAGCAGTGGTTTTCATCCCTGTGGTCCGCGGCAACGCCGCTTGGTTCGGACACACCTGACGCGCCGGCGATGGCGGTTGAGAACGCATCGCTGGCGAGGCAGTGGGAAGCGTTCCGGGAGCGTCTGCGAGCAGGCGACGAGAACGTGGCGTCAAGCGCGGGGCAGGCAGGTCGGCAGAAACCTCCCGCGCAGGGTGCTAGTGACGCCGTTGAAGTCGCCACCGACGCAATGGCCGCATTGGTGGTCGCCCCAGCCAATCAGCAAGGAGTTGTCGCGGCGCTCAAGCAGCCGTCGGTGCTTGAGCGCGAGGTCACTGCGCTGTATCAGAGGGGCCACCTGGTGTCGATCGATGTCACCCAGAAGGTTCCGACGTTCAGGTTGAACGTCGTTGAGGTGCTCGGACTACCCAAGCAGAGCCGGTCGGGGAGGGCGGTGGCATCAAGCCCCGTTCACCTGGATCTCCTTCCGGAGGGGGCGAGGTCAACGGTGGAGAGCCTGCGAGGCGAGGCTGCGCGCGTACTATCGCGGCACTCGTTCAACCTCGCGGACGGTCAACGCTGGGTGCCGTCCTCCGCCTACGGGGCGCTGCAGTCGCGTCTGGGTGAACTGTCAAGCGTGCGGGACATCTCGATGCTGCTCTCCATGAGTCCCGAGGAGTACCTCAACGGACAGATGCCGATGCTCCTCGATTCCCTGCAGCGCGTGCTGGGCAAGAGCCGGATCATGGTCCAGGTGGACGACAAGGTCGGGCAAAGGTTGTGGAAGGCTGCGCTGGACTGTCTGACCGAAGGCCGCGACATCGCAGCTACGGCGACCTGCAGCCGTGAGGCTTTGAGCTTCATGGGTGGCGACAACGAGGCGGACTACGTGCGGCCGTTCCGTCTCCTGCAGAAGGCGTGCAAACAGAGTAGGGAGCGCTTGGCGAACCCGCACTCGGACTCTCAGAGGCATCGTGAAGGTGCCCCACTGCCGACGTTAGACGTGGTCGGCGGCGACGGACTGCTTCACTGCGAAGGATCGTGGGATGTCGTCGTCGCTGCCCGACGACAGTTGGAGCAACTCAACCGGATTTCGCAGCTCCCACCGCGCGAAGGATGCATAGAGTTGATCACCCTGATGCGCCGATGGGACAGCCACGATCACAACGCTTGCGCGCACACAATGCAGTGAACGGCTTGGGGCCGGGCGGCAGATGCTCCGGGCCAAAGCGGTGGGACAATTGCAGCGAGTGGATCTCATACCCCAGGCTCTGGCAGGGCCAGCAGTGCATAGCTCTGTGAGGCAACCGGCGTGTTCAGCCTCCGAGGGGAGGCCGCCATCCCCTCGCCTCGGCGCGCTTGCGAGCGAGCTCCGCGAGGCGGTCGGATGAGG
>CAWBSG010000014.1:0-22788 GCA_963791365.1 uncultured Actinomycetota bacterium
CGGCCGCGGGGCAGCCGGCGGAGCGCGTCCGGGTCCTCGGTGACGCCCAGCGCTCACATGAGCCGGGCGAGGAGCCGCAGCACGACGGGCGGGCGATGGCCAGCGAGGCGAGCCCATCAGGCCCGGCCGAGCCCCGCCGCGCCCCCGCGCCGCCGTACCGAAGTCGATGGCGGCGTAGACGAGGTAGCCCCAGGCGATGACGCAGAGCGTGATTCCGACGCAGATGAGCAGGGCGCCGCGGTCGAGCTTGCGGGGCGAGGGCGCGCTGCGTCGCGAGCCTGCTCTCTTCCCCGAAGTCACAGGCTCCATTGTGGCCGATCGGACCTCGCCGGCGGACCGGAACCCACCAGATCCCACCGCCGACACGCCGTCCACGGATCGAGGAAGCGCTGCTGACCTGCGGTTTTACCGAGCCGAGGAGAACGTCGTCGGCAATGTGCGGAGATCGCTTGCGCACCTAGTGCCGGACACGTACGGTAACCACTACATCTAGTAGTTACACCGCTGTAGTTATCCACATCTGGTGCACAGGCCAAGGCGGTGAACTCACAGCTTCAGGCTAGTTGTCCACAGGAAGATCCACAGGCGCCACCCCGTTGTACCGGGTGGAGAGCCATACGAGAGGAGGACCCGCGATGCACTGCCCCTACTGCCGGCACACCGACACCCGGGTCCTCGACAGTCGCGTCGCCGACGAGGGCGGCTCGATCCGCCGCCGTCGTACGTGCTCGGACTGTGACCGCCGCTTCACCACGGTCGAGAAGATGCAGCTGACCGTCCTCAAGCGGTCGGGGGCCACCGAGCCCTTCGAGCGCGAGAAGGCGATCGCCGGCGTCCGCAAGGCGTGCAAGGGCCGTCCGGTCACCGACGCCCAGCTCGCCTGCCTCGGTCAGGACGTCGAGGACGCGCTGCGCCTCTCGGGTCAGGCCGAGTTCGCCGCCCACGAGGTCGGTCTCGCCATCCTCGCGCCGCTGCGCGAGCTCGACGAGGTCGCCTATCTCCGCTTCGCGAGTGTCTATCGCGCCTTCGAGTCCGCCGAGGACTTCGAGAAGGAGATCGAGATCCTGCGCCTCGAGCGCGCCACCAACTCAGCCCCTTCGGGCTGACCACATACGGCCCGGCAGGTAGTGGGGAAGCTGCCTGCCGGGCTTACCAACCCCCTCGCGAGTTGTCTCGTGATCATCCGCAACATCTACAAGGAGCAAGCATGACCGAGACGGTGAGCACCGGCGCTGGCGCTGTTGGCAACAAGGGCAAGGGCCTCACGCTGGAGCGCGTCTTCAGCACCGAAGGCACCCACCCCTACGACGCGATCACCTGGGAGCGTCGCGACGTCGTCCAGCAGAACTGGAAGACCGGCGACACCGTCTTCGAGCAGCGCGGCGTGGAGTTCCCCGACTTCTGGTCGGTCAACGCCTCCACCATCGTCACGACCAAGTACTTCCGCGGCGCGGTCGGCACCGACGTACGCGAGTGGAGCCTCAAGCAGCTCATCGACCGGGTCGTGAAGACCTACACGAAGGCCGGCGCGGACCACGGCTACTTCGCCACCGAGGCCGACACCGAGGTCTTCGAGCACGAGCTCACCTGGCTCCTGGTCAACCAGTACTTCTCCTTCAACAGCCCCGTCTGGTTCAACGTCGGCACGCCCTCGCCGCAGCAGGTCTCCGCGTGCTTCATCCTCTCGGTGGATGACTCGATGGACTCGATCCTCAACTGGTACAAAGAAGAGGGCTTCATCTTCAAGGGCGGCTCCGGTGCCGGCCTCAACCTCTCCCGCATCCGCTCGTCGAAGGAGCTGCTGTCCAGCGGCGGTACGGCGTCGGGTCCGGTCTCCTTCATGCGCGGCGCCGACGCCTCCGCCGGCACCATCAAGTCGGGCGGCGCGACGCGTCGTGCGGCCAAGATGGTCGTCCTCGACGTCGACCACCCCGACATCGAGGAGTTCGTCGAGACCAAGAAGAACGAGGAGAACAAGATCCGCGCGCTGCGCGACGCCGGCTTCGACATGGACCTCGGCGGCAAGGACATCACGTCCGTGCAGTACCAGAACGCCAACAACTCGGTCCGCGTGACGGATGAGTTCATGCGTGCAGTCGAGGACGGCACCGACTTCGGTCTGCGTGCCCGCGGCACCGGCGAGGTCATCGAGCGCGTCGACGCCCGTGAGCTCTTCACCAAGATCAGCGAGGCCGCTTGGGCCTGCGCCGACCCGGGTCTGCAGTACGACGACACGATCAACGACTGGCACACCAACCCGGAGACGGGCCGCATCACCGCGTCCAACCCGTGCTCGGAATACATGTCGCTCGACAACTCCTCGTGCAACCTCGCCAGCCTCAACCTGCTGAAGTTCCTCAAGGACGACGACACGTTCGACGCGGCGCTGTTCGCCAAGGCCGTCGAATTCATCATCACCGCGATGGACATCTCGATCTGCTTCGCCGACTTCCCGACCGAGCCGATCGCCAAGACCACCCGCGACTACCGCCAGCTCGGCATCGGCTACGCCAACCTCGGCGCGCTGCTGATGGCGATGGGCCTGGGCTACGACTCCGACGGCGGCCGCTCGATGGCCGCGACGATCACGTCGCTCATGACCGGTACGTCCTACAAGCGCTCGGCCGAGCTCGCCGGGATCGTCGGCCCGTACGCCGGCTACCAGCGCAACGCCGACGCCCACAAGCGCGTGATGCGCAAGCACCAGGCGGCCAACGACGTCGTACGCGTCCTGCACACCGAGGACAGCCGCGTGCACAAGCTGGCCACCCAGGCGTGGGCCGACGTCATCGCGACCGGTGAGAAGAACGGCTTCCGCAACGCGCAGGCCTCGGTGCTCGCGCCGACCGGCACCATCGGCTTCATGATGGACTGCGACACCACCGGCATCGAGCCGGACTTCTCGCTCGTGAAGTTCAAGAAGCTCGTCGGTGGCGGCTCGATGCAGATCGTCAACCAGACGATCCCGCGCGCGCTGGAGAAGATGGGCTACCAGCCCGAGCAGGTCGAGGCGATCGTCGCCTACATCGGCGAGCACGGTCACGTGATCGACGCTCCCGGCCTCAAGCTGGAGCACTACGAGGTCTTCGACACCGCGATGGGCGCCCGCTCGCTCAAGCCGATGGGCCACGTGCGGATGATGGCGGCGGCGCAGCCGTTCCTCTCCGGCGCGATCTCCAAGACGGTCAACCTGCCCGAGAGCGCCACGGTCGAGGAGATCGAGGACATCTACATGCAGTCGTGGAAGCTCGGTCTCAAAGCGACAGCGTGCTACCGCGACAACTGCAAGGTCGGCCAGCCGCTCTCCGATGGTGGCGGCAAGGCCAAGAAGGACGCGGCCGACGCCCTGGACGCTGCGACCGAGACCAAGGTCGTGGAGAAGGTCGTCTACGCCCCGGTCCGCAAGCGTCTGCCGAAGTCGCGCGTCTCCCGTACGACGTCGTTCACCGTCGGCGGTGCCGAGGGCTACATGACCTCCGGCGCCCACGACGACGGCCAGCTCGGCGAGGTCTTCCTCAAGCTCGGCAAGCAGGGCTCGACCCTGGCCGGCGTGATGGACGCCTTCTCGATCGCGGTGTCGATCGGCCTGCAGTACGGCGTCCCGCTGGAGACCTACGTCTCGAAGTTCACCAACCTGCGCTTCGAGCCCGCCGGCCTCACCGACGACCCGGACGTCCGGATGGCGCAGTCGCTGATGGACTACGTCTGGCGTCGCCTGGCCCTGGACTACCTCACCTTCGAGGAGCGCTCGGCCCTGGGCATCTACTCCGCCGAGGAGCGCCAGCGCCACCTCGAGACCGGCTCCTACGAGCCGCTCATGGAGACCGGCTCCGCTGCCGAGCTGGTCGAAGCCGAGATCGTCCCCTCGTCCTCCGCTCCGCTGGTTGAGGAGGGCCGTCAGGCCCGTCGCGAAACCGAGGACATCGTCGAGGCCGGCATCAAGCCGGCCCCGGTCGAGGCCAAGACCACCGCCGAGCTCTTCGAGAAGCTCACCGGCACTGCGGTCGACTCGCCGCTCTGCATGACCTGCGGGACGAAGATGCGCCCCGCCGGCTCGTGCTACGTGTGCGAGGGCTGCGGGAGCACCAGCGGCTGCAGCTGATCCTTGCTCTGAGATTGGCCCCGACGTGTCGGACGACAGAGACAGAATCTGAACACGACAGGTGATCGGACACGTGATCAGACAGGTGATCAGACACCGCGTGATCAGGTGAGTCACTCTGACTAGAACGACAGCAACGACTTGAGGCCCCGAGAGCAATCTCTCGGGGCCTCTGCGTTTACCGGATCTGGTACCCCTCTGTGTCAAGAAGCGGTTGGAGTGAGGGTCTTCCGACCGGCTGGTCGTCGGCGTAGCGTCGGCTTCGCGGGTCCGGGAAGTGGCTGATCCGAAGTGTCGATGAGCGGGTGTGAGTCGGCCGCGCTGGATTGAAGTGTCGCCCCGTAGTGCCCTCCCGGACCCGCTCCATCCCGCTGTTGGGCGTCGGCGACGAGCTGGCGGTAGACGACGTCGGACAGACGTCGCTTCAGACACCGCAGTGCTTCCATCGGGGTCTTGCCCGCGTCGAGCTTGCGGCGGTAGTAGGCGCGGCCTTCGGTGTCGTGGCGGATCTGCACGACCGCGGCGACGTGCAGGACGTGGTTCATGCGCCGGTTCCCCGCCCGCGACAAGCGGTGGCGGTTCTGCTCACCCGAGGAGGCGTCCAGGGGTGCGGTGCCGGTCCAGGACGCGAACCGGTTGCGGTCCGCGAACCGGGCGATGTCGCCGACGTCGGCCAGGGTCCGGGCCGCGCCGGCTGGGCCGACGCCGTAGAGGTCCATCAACGTCGAACCGCGTTCGACGACTGCGGCCTTCAGTTCGGCCTTGATCTTCTTCAGCTTCGCGTCCAGGGCGACCAGGTCGGCGATCTCCTCGGTGGCCATCCGGCGGCGGGTCTTGCCGGCGATGTCACGCGGGCGCACGGTGGCGAGCATGGCCTTGGCCTGGGTGGCGGACAGGTCGCGTTTGCGCTGGCCAGGCAGCAGTTCGCTCAGGAGGCGTTGCAGCCGGTTGACGGTCTGGACCCGTTGGTGGGCGAGCTCGTCACGGCGGTCGGTGAGCATCCGCAACGCCTCGAGCTCACCGTCATCGGCCACCACCCGCAACCCCTCGGTGCGGACTGCGACCGCAGCGATGGAGTGAGCATCCAGCGCGTCGGTCTTGCGGTTGTGTCCGGTGTCGAAGAGCCGCACCCGCGCCGCGAGCTTGGCCGGCACGTCGACGACGTGTTCGCCGGCGGCGACCAGACGTTGGGCCAGCGGACGGCCGACACCGTTGGCTCCCTCGACAGCCCAGAGGCGCTCAGGCCACTGCTTCACATACCGCCTCATCTCGGCGTAACCGGTGTTGGTGGTGTCGAACCGACCGGTGCCGAGGAGCTGCTCGCGGGTGTCGACGACCTCGATCGTCACCGACATCTTGTGGGGATCGACCCCGATGATCACGCCCTTCTTCTTACTCATCTGCTTCACCTCGTCTGTGGCCAGGAACCAGTAGGACGACGAGGTGGGCATTGCTACTGCGAGCTGGGCAAACCCCTCTGGAGCCACTCCTCGTCACGGTGACCGGCAGGTCGCAGTCCAGATGAGAGCCACACCTCAGATGGTGGGCAGCCGATAAGAGAGCGTCCCGCCGATCACCTAGATCAGAGTCTGGCCAGACACCGATCCTGCGGGAAGTCTCCTAGTAGCCGAGATGAGTGCGTTTGCGCGTCGTCTACCGGCAGCGGGAACATGTGATGTCTACAGTCCTGGAATGGGCTCATTCACCGAAGTCGGCCTCTCCTTGAACTTCAAGAAAGATGTTCCCGACTACTTGCTGGCTGCGTTCTCAGCCCTGTCTGGAGCCAACCAGCCCGACGGCGCACCAACTCTGCCCGACCCTGTAGTCGAACCAGTGGAGTTCTGGGAACCAGAGATGCGAACGACCGACTGGGTTGACCCTTACGAGCACACACCGTGGCGTCACGATTGGGCAAGGCTTGTCAGTCTTGGCATGGGTCCTGGCGTGCCCCACGGGGTGCTGACGTGGGCTTCGAATCAGTGGAACCTTAATTGTCGGTTCTCCTGGAAGTCAGAGCCTTGGACAGCGAGTGACGCCTTGGCTTGGCTCGCTCCGTTCGTTGACACCGAGTGGCGCGAAAGGGAGCTCGTAGGCGTAGCCGTCTTTGACGGTGGCCCTCGCCCCTTCCTCTTCTGGGTCGCGGACGGCCGTTGGGAACTTGAGGATCTCAACCCCGAGGATCACTGGACGTAGCGCTCAGAAACGCACTCATTTGCCGCGATGGGTGCAAGGTCGGTGGCCCCACCACGAGCGTGACTCATATCGAGATGTCCGACACCTCTGCCCGGCGGGAGCGAGTGCTCGCCGACGGCGGTTCACTGATCGGACAAAGAGTCATGTGCTCGAAATGCGCGATCCGTGCGGTCATGCACTTGTGGGTTCGGTATCCAACGCAGCCCATCCGCACGCTAGGCAAGGGGCGTACTGCGCGGCCACAGGTTCCAGGTCCCGATGCGCACGTGCCGCAGCATGACGGATATCGCTCCGCGCGGTGGCCCTTCCCAGGATCCACGACCGCTTGGGGCCTTGCGGGGCGTCGCTGCTCGGGAGCATGGTGGACGGACCGGCGAACGGCCGAGCGAGAGGGTGAGGACATGCGCGCACAGGTGGGCGACAACCTGGTCGCCGAGAGCAACAAGGTGGACGCGCCGCCGCGTCAGGGCGAGATCATCGAGGTGCGTGGTGAGGACGGCGGACCGCCGTACCTCGTCCGCTGGAGCGACGGGCATGAGGGGCTGGTGTTCCCGGGCGGTGACGCGCACGTGGTCCCGGCCCAGCGCTGACCGGCACCGACGGGACGTCGCCGGCGGTCAGAGGTAGCGGGGAACCTCGGCCCGATAGGTGTCGTACGTCGGCCCGAACCGTTCGCGCAGCGACAGCTCCTCGCGCAGCACCCAGCGGTGCAGCAGCGCGGTGCTCATCGGGCACGTGGCCAGCATCCAGCCGTTGCGGGTCAGCCCGGCGAGGCCGAGGTGGATCGCGGTGAAGCCGACGTACATCGGGTTGCGAGAGATCCCGTGCAGTCCGGTGGTGACCAGAGCCACGGGCTCCTCCAGCGACCCCGGGCCCCGTTCGCGCCACGCGGCCACCACCAGCGCAACCCCCGCGACGGCGCAGACGGTGCCGGCCGGGCGTGCCGCGGCCGGGATGCGCAGCGGTCGCCATCGCTGCACCAGGACGCCGGCCAGCACCCCGACGAGCGTCTCCCCGGGCAGCGGGATCCGGTCCGCGACTGCGTCGTACCTCGCGCGCGCGGTCACCGTCCCGCTCCCGGAGCGGCGGCGGGCACCGGCACTGCGTGGGCCGCAGTCGAGGAGGTCGAGCGCGGAGCCCCTCGACCGCCCACGTACCAATAGAGCATCAGCCCGGAGCTGACGAGGTAGAACGCGTGCAGGACCCAGATCGGTCCCGGCGGCAGGTTGAAGACGTAGACGGAGTGCACCACGTTGCCGAGGTTGGCCAACGCGATGTTGCCGAAGCTGTAGGACGACAACTCGCGCGTGCGGAACGCCTTGTGGAGCATCGGCAGCACGCTGCCGACGAAGACGGCCGTGGAGACCATTCCCGCGAGCATCGGCAGCGTGACGTCCATGCCGCGACGTTAGGACGAACGGGGGCCCGGCGGCATCGGTCGAAACACGCATCCCGACCTCGGCCCACGTGGGACGGACGACCCATGCCTCTCACACCAGCCCGTGCTCGAAGGCGTACGCCGCGGCCGCGGTCCGCGAGCCCACGTCGAGCTTCGCGAAGATGTTGGAGAGGTGGCGGGCGACGGTCTTCTCGCTCAGCACGAGCTCGGCCGCGATCTGCGGGTTGCTGCGGCCCGACGCGACGAGGCGGAGCACCTCGACCTCGCGCGCGGTGAGCCCGCCAGGCGGGGAGGGAGGCGCCAGGAGCGACGAGGCGAGGTCTGCCATCAGGACGGCGCCGACCTGGCGGAAGACCGCTCGCGCGGCGCTCAGCTCGCGCTCGGCGGACGACGGGTCGGAGAGGGCGAGCAGGCAGCGCCCGACGAGCAGTCGCGCCACCGCGGCGTCGTACGGCGCAGACGCCTGCGCCCACAGCTGGTGTGCCTTGCGGCCGTAGGGCAGCGCGCCGGCCGGGTCGCCGGCAGCGAGCTCGACCGAGCCCAGAGCCTGCGCCGCGGCCGCGGACAGTGCCGTGGCCCCCACGGCGGATGCCAGCGACGAGAGCTCCTCGGCGAGCGGACGTGCCCGCGCGGCGTCACCGGCGGCGAGCAACACCTCGACCGCGGCAGGCAGCAGCCGGCACCTCTTCACGGGTCCCTCGGGCGAGGCGACCAGCCGCTCGATCGCGGCCAGGGCCGCCGCAGCCTGGCCGCTCGCCAACCACAGCAGTGCCAGCCCGGGCTGCGGGTCGACACCGAGGTCGGCGGCCCGCTGGTAGGCCGCGTCGGCGTCCGCGTGGGAGCCCCGCAGGCGCAGCAGGTCGCCCGTCTCCAGGGCGGTCAGGCCGATCGCGCTCGGGGTGCCGAGCTCGAGGTAGCGCTCGGCGGCCCGCGCGTACTCGCGCAGCGCGTCGTCCCAGGCACCCCGGAGCCGCATCACCTGTCCACGGTGCACCGCGCACTGGCCGGTGAAGGCGAGCAGGCCGGGCTGGGCGGCGCACCAACGCTCGAGGGCCGCGCTCCACTCGGCGACCCGGCCGAAGTCGCTCACCTCCTGGGCGCCCTCGATGGCAGTGCAGTAGACGTGCCCGGCGATGTTCGGCGACGCCTCGCCCGCGATGATCCGGACCATGGCGTCGTCGAGCAGTGCCAGTCCCTCGGCGAAGCACCCGGTCATGATCGACACCCGCCCCCGCGCGCAGGTGCTCATCGCCGTCAGGTCGGCATCGTGAAAACGACGCCCGACCGCGTACGCCTCGTCGACCAGTCGTCCTGCGGTCGCGAGGTCACCCTCGCCGAGGGCACGGAACATCCTGAGGAACGCGACCCAGCCGCGCTCGACGCAGTCCTCACCGATCTCCTCGATCAGCTCGGCGGCCCGAGCGACCCAGCCGCCCGCCAGCGCGTGGTCGCCGTGCTCAGCCAGGCTCATCGACAGACGGCAGGCGCATCCCGCGGCACCGTGGAGGTCTCCCGCGTCCTGGTGGGCGAGGAATGCGCGCTGCAGGACCCCGACCAGCTCGTCGTGGTGGCCCACCAGCTCGATGGTCGCGCCGAACCTGTCGAGCTCGCCGGCGCTGAGGCCGTCGGGCCCGGTTCGGGACCACGCGTCGTACGCGGCTTGCCAGTCGCCGCGGGCAAAGTGGTCAGTGGCCTGACTCACGGTTCGAGGGTACGGCGGGTCAGGCGGCCGTGGACAGGTTCGTCGCGTCCTTCCCCAGACTGCGGGAGCGGGCCGCGACCCGGTCGGCGACGAAGGCCGCGTCCCGGCCGGCACCGGTGATCAGCATCGAGCTGAACGAGTACTGGAAGCACAGTCCGCAGAAGAACAGACCGGGGGCGTCAGCAACCACGCCGCGCTCCTCGTTCGGCCAGCCGTCGTCGCCGAGGATCGGCAGGCGGATCCAGTCGAAGACCTGACGGAAGCCGGTCGCCCACACGATGGTGGACACGTCCCGGGGAGTGCCCTCGACGACGGGCTTCCCCCCACGCGACTCCTCGACCCGGCCGGTGACGCGCTCGACCCCGCGCTCGAGCAGGTCGCGCCGCTTGACCCGGAGCATCGGGCCACCGTGGCCCCGCAGCTCCTCCATGAGCTTGTGGCGCATCGGGCTCCGTCGGGTGAGGACGTGGTTCCATGCGAAGAGCAGGACCGGGAAGACCAGCCGGAACGCCGGTGACCCGAGGCGCGGCGGGATCTCGCCGCAGTCGCGTCCGGCCAGGATCACCGGGTGCGACTCGGCCAGCTCGTAGGCGATGTCGGTGCCGGAGTGGCTCGCGCCGACGACCAGCACGGCCCCCTCGTTGATCTGGCTGGGCCGGCGGTACTCGCTGGAGTGCAGCTGCAGGATGCTCGGGTCGAGTTCAGCGGCCACCTCGGGGATGCGCGGATGCCGGCCGAACGTCCCCGTCGCGACGACGACGTTGCGGCAGGTGTAACGGCCGCGGTCCGTCGTCACGACGTAGCCGTCCCCGCGGCGGTCAAGGGTCTGCACCCGCGTCGTGAGCCGCACCGGGAGGTCGAAGGTGCGCGCGTAGCTCTCGAGGTAGTCGCCGACCGCGTCCTTGCCCGGGAAGGTCCAGCGCCGTGCGGGGAACGGCAGTCCGGGGAGGTTGTCGAACTGGGCCGGGGAGTAGAGGCGGAGGCTGTCCCACTGGCGCCGCCAGTGGTCGCCGACGCGAGTACCTGCGTCGAGGATGACGAAGGGGATCCCGCGCCGCTGGAGGTGGTAGCCGGTCGCCAGGCCGGCCTGGCCCGCGCCGATGATCACGGTGTCGATGTCTGAGGTGAGGTCGTGTGTGTCCATGTCGCCGACGCTATTTCGCGCGCCCTCGCCGCCGCGTCGGGCGGGATGCCCATCTCCTACGACGACCGGATGGGTGAATGCACCCATCGGGTCGACGGCCGGCAGCGAACCGGTGTGCCCAAAATCGGGGCCGCGGTCAACCCTGACCTCGCCGTATCCTCGACGGACCCGAGGCGAGGAAGTGGGGTGGACGGACAGCCGCATCATCACCTGCACGTGCTCGGCGAGCTCACCGCCACGCGAGACGGCGCGGTCGTGGATCTCGGCGGGCGGCGCCAGCGCGCCGTGCTGGCCGGGCTGATCATCCACCGGGACCAGGTGGTCCCGGCCGATCGGCTCCTGAGCTGTGTCTGGGGTGACCAGCCCCCCGCGAGCGCGTCCGGTGCGCTGCAGGCCTACGTCAGCCACCTGCGTCGGCGGCTCGAGCCCGACGCGACCGCCCGGCAGCGCGACAGTGTGATCGCGCGCGCAGGTCCCGGCTACGTCCTCCGGCTCCCGCCCGACGCCGTGGACGCGTGGGCCTTCGAGGCGGCGGTCCAGTCCGCGGCGGGCGAGGCGCCCGCGGAGGCGGTGTGCACCCTGGAGACCGCGCTGCGGCTCTGGCGAGGTCCGGCGTACGCCGACTACGCGGGGGAGGCGTGGGCGGAGGCGGAGATCGCCCGGCTCACCGAGCTGCGAGCGGTGGCCCGCGAACGCCTCCTCGCCACGCGTCTCGACCTCGGCGAGGCGCAGCTCGTCATCGGTGACCTCGAGGCACTCGTCGCGGACGACCCGCTGCGCGAGGAGCGCTGGCGCCTCCTCACCCTGGCGCTCTACCGGGCGCACCGCCAGGCCGCGGCGCTGGCGGCGCTGCGTCGCGCACGCGAGGTGCTCGCCGACGAGCTGGGCGTCGACCCCGGGCCCGCGCTGCGCTCGCTCGAGGCGGAGGTCCTCGCGCAGTCGCCCGACCTCGACGGACCGAGACCACGAGCAGTCAACGAGACGACCCGACTCGTCCCGCGGCCACGGACACCGGACGGTCTCGTGGACCGCGATCGCGAGATGGCCGTCCTCCGCGCGGGGGTGGCCGAGGTGGGGGAGGGCGAGCCCGGCTGCCTGCTGATCGAGGGTCCGGCCGGCATCGGCAAGACCCGCCTGCTGGAGGAGGTACGCCGATTGGCCGCCGCAGCCGACGTGGCGGTGAGGTCGGCGCGGAGCAGCGCCCCGGAGCAGGGCTTCGACTTCGGGGTGGTCCGGCAGCTCTTCGACGCGGCCGTCGACGACGTCGTACGCCGCGACGATCGCTTCGCCGTGCTCCGCGGTCTGTGCGAGGTCACGACGAACCTCGCAGAGACCGCGCCGTTCGTGTTGTGCGTGGACGACATCCAGTGGAGCGACGAGGCGTCGCTGCAGTTCCTCACCTACCTGGTGAAGCGCCTCGAGGGACTTCCCGTGCTGGTCGTGCTGGCGATGCGGACGGGCGAGACGCACCAGGCGGACGACCTGCTGGCCGAGCTCGCCGGCAACCAGCTCGTCTCGGTGCTGAACCCGGCGCCGCTCACCCAGCAGGGCACAGCCGAGCTGGTGACCGATCGACTCGGTCGCGGCGCCGACGCGTTCGTGGCGACGTGCCACCGGATGACCTCGGGCAACCCGCTGCTCCTGCGCCAGCTGCTGCGCGCCCTGGCGGACCAGGGTGTGCCACCCGACACGGCCCACGTCGACACCGTCCGGGCGGTGGGGTCGCGCGCGATCACGTCGCTGGTGACGCTCCGCCTGCGCCGCATGCCGGCGACCGTCACGACGGTCGCGCGTGCGGTGGCGGTGCTGGGGCCGATGGCCGACCTGGTGACGGTGGCCGACCTCGCACAGCACTCGGAGGAGGACGTCGCGGCGGCCCTCGACGTCCTTGCCCGCAGCGAGATCCTCCTCGACGGGCAGCCGCTCGAGTTCGTCAACCCGCTCGTGCGCGACGCGATCCACGCCGACATCCCGGCGGGCGAGCGCGCGCTCCTCCACGAGCGGATGAGTCGTCAGCTCAAGTCGTCCTCAAGTCGCCCCAGCCATGCTGGGTCACACAGATCGTGAGGTGGTGACCGTGCCCGAGTCCACGCCCCTCCCCACCGCCGACGCCGAGGCGTTGCGCGGGCTGGCCGGGGGTGCCGTGCACCTGCCGGGTGATCCCCTCTACGACGAGGCGCGGATGCCCTGGAACCTCAAGGTGGACGAGCACCCGGCAGCGGTCGCCTACCCGGCCGACCCGCAGGAGGTGGCCCGGATCGTGCGTGCAGCCGCTGCATCCGGCCTCAGGGTCGCTCCCCTCGGCACCGGGCACGGTGCGCCGCCGCTCGCTGGTCGGCTCGGCGACGCCGTCCTGCTGCGCACGTCGGCGATGACCGGGCTTCGCGTCGACCCCACCAGCCGTACGGCGCGGGCCGACGCCGGCGTGCTCTGGGGCGACGTCATCGCCCGGGCCGGCCGGGTCGGCCTGGCCGCACTGCACACGTCCAGCCCCGGGGTGGGCGTGGTCGGGTCGTCGCTCGGTGGGTGCGTGAGCTGGTACGCCCGCCAGCACGGCCTGCAGTGCAGTGCGATCACGGCCGCCGAGCTGGTGCTCGCGGACGGGACCTTCGTGCGTGCCACCGAGACCCAGGACGAGGACCTCCTGTGGGCGGCTCGCGGCGGCAGCGGCGGATTCGGGGTCGTCACGTCCCTCGAGTTCGACCTGCTGCCCGTCCGCACGGTGTACGCCGGGATGCTGGTCTGGGACTGGCGGCACGCCCGGCGCGTCCTCACCGCCTGGGGGGAGTGGACAGCGGACGCACCCGAGTCGGTGACCAGCGTCGCCCGGATCTTCCAGGTGCCCGACGAGCCGGGGGTGCCCGCCGACGTACGCGGCCGGAAGGTCGTCATGCTCGACGCGGTGGTGCAGGGCGATGCGGAGGCAGGTGCCCGCACGCTTGCCCCGCTGCGTGCGCTCGGGCCCGAGATCGACACGTTCGCGGAGGTGCCCGCGGCCGACATCGCCCATCTGCAGATCGACCCTCAGGAACCCACCGCGGTCTACGCCAACAGCGTCCTGGTCCATGGCCTCCCGGCAGACGCGGTCGAGGCCCTCGTCGCGACGGCCGGTCCTGGCTCCGGCAGCAACCTGCTCTTCGTCGAGCTCCGACAGCTCGGTGGCGCACTGGCGCGGCCCGCCCCTCGCGGCGGTGCGCTCGACCACCTCGACGGCTCCTTCCTGGTGCTCGGCGTCGGGCTCGACGTGGGCACCGGATGGAGCGCCGTCCGCGAGGACGCCACCCGGATCCTGGAGTCGCTGGCGCCGTGGGCGTCCAGCGCGTCGTACCTCTCGATGGCCTACGAGGCCGCCGCCCGGCGTGGGTGGACGGCCGCGTCGTACGACCGGCTCGTCCGGATCCGTCAGGCAGCTGACCCCACCGGCATCTTCGTCCCGCCGCGACGTGCCGCAGGCGACTGAGGGCTCAAGTCGCGTTCAAGAGACCCGCAAGCAGCCGGGTCCACCGTGGTCGGGTCAACGACGACACCAGACACACGGAGGGCAGCATGACCATCGCACAGACCAGCACCGAGCACGGCACACCGTTCGAGGAGCTGGACGAACTCACCATCGGCACCGTCGCGGTGCCCGGCGACAGGGGCTACGACGCCCTCGTCTCGCCGTGGAACTTCGCCGTCCCGGTCCGGCCCGCGGCCGTCCTCGCGGCCCACGACGCCCAGGACGTCGTCGAGGCCGTGCAGTTCGCGGCCCGGCACGGCATCCGCGTGACGCCGCAGGCCACGGGCCACGGCCCGATGGCGGACCTCACGACCGGGCTGCTGGTCACCACCAAGGAGCTCGACGAGGTGGTCATCCACCCGGAGGAGGGATGGGCCCGCGCCGGAGCCGGCGTGAAGTGGCTCAAGGTCGTCGAGGCCGCCGCACCGTACGGCCTGGCGCCGCTGTCGGGCTCGATCACCGACGTCGGCATCGTCGGCTACACCACCGGCGGCGGGCTCGGGCCGATGGCCCGCACCTACGGGCTGGCCATCGACAAGGTGCGCGCCATCGAGGTCGTCACCGGCGACGGCGTGTTCCGGCGGGTGACGCCGACCGAGCACCCGGAGCTCTTCTTCGCCCTGCGCGGCGCGAAGGGGATGCTCGGCATCGTCACGGCCATCGAGTTCGACCTGGTCCACCAGCCGACCTTCTACGGCGGCTCGCTGTGGTTCGACGGGGACGACGCGGCGACGGTCATCGAGCAGTGGCTGCACTGGTCCGAGGACCTGCCCGAGCTGGGCACCACCTCCATCGCACTGTTCCAGCTGCCCGACATGGAGGGCGTACCGCCCATGCTCGCCGGGCGGCTGACGCTCTCGGTGCGCTATGTGTGGACGGGCGCCGCTGAGGAGGGTGAACGCCGGTTCGCCGCGATGCGGGCTGCTGCGCCCGTCATCCTCGACGACGTCGCGGACAAGCCCTACACGGCGATCGACTCGGTCCACACCGACCCGCTCGACCCGACCCCGTGCTTCGAGGCAGGTGACGTGCTCGCCGACTTCCCGACGGAGGCGGTGGACGCGCTCCTCGCGCTCACCGGGCCGGGAGCGGCTTCACCGCAGATCCTGGTCGAGGTACGCCAGCTGGGCGGCGCGTTCGCCCGGCCGGGGGAGCACCCCAGCGCCTTCGCCTCGCGCGACGCGGCGTACTCGCTGCTCATCGTGGGCATCTCGGAGATCCCGGGCGTGGAGGACCACGCCGCCGCGATCCTCGACGCGATGGCGCCCTGGGTGGGCGAACACCGGCTGCCGAACTTCACGTTCGAGCCCGAGCAGTACGTCGACGCCTACGACGAGGTGACCCTCGCGCGGCTGCGCCGGGCCATCCGGACCTACGACCCCGAGGGCGTGCTGGCGATCGGCGGCGTCCTGGGGTGAGCGCAGGACCGCGGTCGGCGCGGCTGCAGATGCACTACGTGCGGTGAGGGTGGCCCGGCCATCCTCACCGCACGTGCGTGCTCTGTCGGCGCGGATCCGGTGTCGGTGGGCTTCCCTAGTGTGGGACAGGTGGGGATCGCGGGGGCGATCCAGTGAGGGGTCGAGGTCATGAGTGCAGAGCTGGAGCGTCGCTGGGACGACGCAGTGGAGTCGGCGTGGCGGGCGTTCCGCCAGCGGCTGGCAGACCGGATGGCGGGCATGGTCGAGGACGAGTCGCTCGTCGTCGAGATGGCGACCGAGGTCGAGGACGGCGCAGCGCCCTACTGCCAGGTCATCGCCGGCCCGGACGTGCTGCGGGTCGAGGCGGTGAGCAACGTCCACCTCGCGCCCTCCCACGAGCTCGCCCGGCTGCAGGAGCAGGCGCTCGTCGCTCTCGACTTCTGCCCGCCCGAGGTGGACGAGCTGCCCGGCGAGACCAACTACTTCGTCGACGTCGAGCAGCGTGACGCCGACCGCGTCGCCGTGATGATCGTCCGGGCGCTGCGCGAGGTCTACGGCGTGCTGCACCCGGTCTGCCTCGACGCCGACGGCCTCGAGCCCGAGGGTGCCGTACGCCCGCTGCCGCCGAAGCCGCGGCGCGAGCAGCCCGACCTCGACGAGGCCGTGCGTCCGTCGTCGGTCGAGGAGGTCCGCGCAGTCATCGACCTGGCCGTCGCCGACCTCTATGACGAGACGCCCGAGTGGGACGACGACGGCGACCTCGGCCTGCCGACCGAGGGCCGGGTCGTCTGGGTGTCGGTCCACGCCGAGGCGCCCCGCGTGCTGCTCTCCTGCATGCTCCTCGACGACGTGGACGACTCCGACTCAGCACTCGTCGAGATCAACCGGCTGAACCGCACCGAGTGGGGGCTGACCTTCTCCCTCAACGAGCGACGCATCAGCGTCACCCGCGAGCTGGGGCTCGGCGTCGCCGTGCCCGTGGCCGTGCAGGGCGAGATCCAGCGCCTGCTGACCCGGGTCGACGGCTGGTCCCGTGATCTCGCCGAGCGTGTGCGCACCGGAGCAGAGGCACCGGCCAAGGACCGGGCGGGCGGGCGTTTCGCGACGGCGTACGCCGTGATGGCGGAGCTGGAGCGTGAGCAGCGGGGGTCGGTCGGGCCGGCGGCGATGGCCCGCATCTTCGGCAACGACACCGGCCTGCTGCTCAAGGCGATCCGGATCACCGAGCGGCGGCGACGCGACATGCGCGCCAGGGTGCGCAGTGCCCGCGCCGAGGGCAGCCGCTCCCAGGAGAAGCTGGCGCGAGCCCGCCACGACTACCTCCGCGACCTGGCCGCCCGCATGCGTGCCGGCCTCCGCCTGGTGGTCGACGCGCCGGTCCGCAAGGTGCAGCTCGACCAGCTGGCGCTCTTCGACGAGGACGAGGCGGGGACAAGTCGGTGACCGCGTTCGGCACCCAGGTCGGTGTGATCGGTGATGGGGTGACGGCATGCCGCGCCTGATCCCCGAGAGCCCGACCTTCCAGACGCCGTCGGAGCAAGCTGTGTGGGAGCGGTTGCGTGACACCTTGGGTGACGACGACGTGCTCATCGCCAACCTCCGGCTCACCGACGCAGACAAGGACGTCGAGGCCGACATCGTGGTGCTGATGCCCGACGTGGGGATCCTGGTGCTGGAGGTCAAGGGCGGGAGCATCACGGTGCGGCCCGACGAGACCGGTCACTCATGGTGGATCCAGCGGCAGGGCAAGCAGGTGCGGATCGACCCTGTCGAGCAGGTGCGCGTGGCCAAGCACTCGCTCAAGCGATACGTCGAGCAACACCCCGACGGCGGCGTCGGACGTCGGGTCGGCTGGGGTCACGGCCTGGTGACGGTCTATGCCTCGTTCGATGCAGACTTCAGCGTGCCGGAGCTACCGCGCTGGGCGCTCCACGACAAGGGCGACCTCGCTGCTCTCGCTGACCGGGTGCGCGACAACGCCCGGCAGCTGTTGCACCACCAGCGCCCGCCGACGTACGACGACGTCGAGGCGATCGCCGACATCCTGACGGGACGGTTCGCCACTCCCTACGACGTCAACGCGGAGTCCGACGACCGTGCGGCCGAGTTCGACCGGCTCACGATGGAGCAGGCCACGATCCTGCGTGTCACCCGGCTGTTGCATCGCGTTGAGGTGCGCGGCGGTGCGGGCAGCGGCAAGACCGTGCTGGCGTTGCAGCAGGCCAAGGAGCTGACCCGCGGTGGCCAGGGACGTAAGCCGCAGCGTGTCGCGCTGCTCTGCTACTCGATCGGCCTCGCCGAGCACCTCCGACGCCAGGTCGCGACGTGGGATCGGCGCCACCGCCCGGCCTTCGTCGGCACGTTCCACGCCTTCGGTCAGCAGTGGGGCGCGGCGGAGGGCGATCGCACCGACAGCGAGTTCTGGGAGGAGCAGCTGCCCGCCGAGATGGCCGAGCTGGCTGCGGCGCTTCCTGACAAGCACAAGTACGACGCCGTCATCGTCGACGAGGCGCAGGACTTCGCCGACTCGTGGTGGACGCCAGTGCTCCGTGCGCTGCGCGACGAGGAAGAGGGCGGACTGTTCGTCTACTCCGACGAGAACCAACGCATCTTCGCCCGCTTCGGCCGACCGCCGGTGGCACTGGTGCCGCTCGTGCTCGATCACAACCTGCGCAACACCAAGCAGATCCACGAGTCGTTCGGACCGCTGGCACCCAGTCGGATGTACTCCCGCGGTGGCGACGGCCCGGCAGTGCGCTTCGTCGGCTCGCCGCAGGACGATGCTCTCGAGGCGGCGGACGACGCCGTCGACGCACTCCTCGAGGCAGGTTGGGAGCCGCGCAACGTCGCGCTGCTGACCACCGGTCACCGACACCCGGTCCAGGTCGAGCGGACCGACTTCCACGACCAGGAGGGCTACTGGCGCACCTACTGGGACGACGACGTCTTCTACGGCCACGTGCTCGGGTGCAAGGGGCTCGAGCGCCGAGCAGTCGTCCTCTGCCTCAACGAGGACGGCTCACGTGACCGCGCCCGTGAGCGGCTCTACGTCGGGATGTCCCGAGCCACCGACGAGCTCGTGGTGGTCGGCGATCCGGAGACCGTGCGCCGGGTGGCTGGCGATGAGGTCGCGCGGAAGCTCGGCATCGGCTGACGGGCGTGCCGGCATGGTCGCCTCGTCCGCGAAGCACCGCGTCACGACCCGGTTGCGTGCCCCTCGAGGTACGCCGCCACCAGCCCGCCCATCGTCTCCAGGTGGTAGCCGCCCTCCTGGACCAGCACGCTCGGGAGACCCACACCGCCAAGGACGTGACCGGCCGCCCGGAATCCCTCCGCGGTCACCTGCAGGGGGCTCTCCGGGTCGTCACCACTCGCATCGACCCCCAACGAGACGACCAGGGCCGTGCAGCCGGCGGACGTGACCCAGTCCGCGAGGTCCGCGACCGCCGCGAGCCAGGGGCCGTCCCCGGTGCCCTCGGGCAGCGGGAGGTTGCGAGTCGTGCCCGACCCTGCCCCGACGCCGACCTCCGAGGCATGGCCGAACACGTGCGGGAACCAGCCTGCCCCGGGGTCGACGTGCAACGAGCCGTAGAGCACGTCTGGCCGCTCCCAGAAGACGGCCTGGGTCCCGTTGCCGTGATGCGCGTCGATGTCGATGACCGCGACCCGGTCGTGGCCCGCACGGCGCAGCGCCTCCGCCGCCACCGCAGCGTTGTTGAGATAGCAGGAGCCGCCGTAGCCGCGAGGTGTCGCGTGGTGACCGGGTGGGCGACACAGGGCGTACGCCGCGGGCGCACCCGCCGCCACGAGGTCGACGGCACTCAGCGCGACGTCGACGGCGGCGCGCGCTGCCGTCCAGGTGCCGGGCCCGACCAACGTCATCGTGTCGTAGCAGAACCACCCCGCCCGCCCGTGCAGGGCGACAGGAGCGGTGGGCGGCATGCCCGCGAGCATCGCTGCGGTCGGGAAGACGTACGGCACCACGCGGTCCTGGCCGACGAGCTCGGCGTACGGGCCTCGGTCCCACTCCTGCGACGCGCCCTCGAGGAAGGTGAGCAGGTCCCGGTCGTGCACGACACCGAGCAGGTCGTCACCGTGGGTGCTCGCCTCGTGCAGCGGATGGTCGCCGAGAGACGCCAGGATCGCGTCGACGCGTTGTGGCACCTCGGTGCCAGGAGTCGGCACCCCCACCCACACCTCGTGCTTGGCAACGTGCAAGCGGGTGTCGGGTGACCAGACGACGGGGATCATCACCTGCTCAGCATCCCAGTGCGACGGTCCCGGATCCGACATGATGCGGTCATGGTCCGCGCGCGTGAGCTAGGAATCCGGATCGGGACCTTGCCCACCGGTCCGACCAACTCCGTCCTCGACGTGGCAGGCGTCGGCCTCGGCCATGCCACCGTGCACCGCGACGAGCCGGCCCCACCGGCCGGGCGCGGAGTCGCCCGTACGGGCGTGACCTGTCTGCTCCTCGCCGACGACGCCTACGAGCGACCCGTCCCGGCCGGCGGCGCGGTGCTCAACGGTGCCGGCGAGTGCACGGGCTTCATCACGGCCCAGGAGTGGGGGGCTGCCGAGACCCCGGTCTACCTGACCTCGACCATGCAGCTGGGACGGGTCTACGACGCTGCCTGTGAGATCGAGCTCGAACGCGACGGCCGCGTCGCCCACGACGTCGTGATCCCGGTCGTGGGGGAGTGCGACGACTCCCACCTCAACGACTGTCGGCGGATGCAGGTCAGCGGTGACGACGTACGCGCCGCCCACGCCGCTGCGCTGGCGACGCGCGGCGCCGGGAATCCGCCCGCCGAGGGCGCCGTCGGTGCGGGCACCGGGATGTCCTGCTTCGGCTTCAAGGGCGGCATCGGCACCTCGTCGCGGGTGACGGCCGCGGGCCACACCGTCGGTGTCCTGCTGCTCACCAACTTCGGCGTACGAGAGGAGCTGGTCGTGGCTGGTCTCCCACTCGGTCGGCTGCTCCCGCCGATCGAGTCGGGGCCCGACACGCCTGCTGGCTCCTGCCTGGGCATCGTCGTGACGGACGCGCCCGTCGACGGCGCCTCGTGTGCGCGGCTCGCGCGCCGGATCGGCCTCGGTCTGGCACGCACCGGCTCGGTGGCCCATCACGGCAGCGGTGAGATCTTCCTCGGCTTCGGCACCGGGATGCGGCTGGACCGCGACCAGAGGGCCGACGGGGTCGCACTCGCCGGACGCGACCTGGATCCGCTCTTCGCCGCCGTCGTGGAGGCCACCGAGGAGGCGGTGCTGAACTCGATGTTCACGGCCTCGACGACGATCGGTCGCGACGGAAACACCAGTGTCGGCCTCGACTCCGAGGACGTCCGCGCGCTGCTGGCTCCGATCCGCACCTGACCGCACCTGTCAGGACGAACCGGGCGATCAGGCCTTGGTCGACGTACGCGCCGCGACGAGGTGGCAGGCGCAGGCGTGCTTCTCCGCGGCCGACAGCACCTCGAGCGGGATCGTCCGGCAGGCGTCGGCGACCGTGGCGGCCGACCCGTCGGCCAGCGCCGGGCACCGTGGGTGGAAACGGCAGCCGTTGGGGATCCTGGTCGGATCCGGCACCTCTCCAGCGAGCACGACGGGTTCGATGCGTTCGATCTCGGGCACCACCGACAACAGGGCCTTGGTGTAGGGGTGCTGCGGGTTGGCGAGGACCTCCTCGGTCGGCCCGGCCTCGACGATCCTCCCGAGATACATCACCGCAGTCCGGTCCGCGATGTTCCAGGCAAGGCCGAGGTCGTGCGTCACCACCAGGACACCGAGGCCGAGCTCGGCGCGCAGCTTGAGCAGCAGGGCCAGGATCTCCCCGCGGATCGAGGCGTCCAGGCTGGAGACGGGCTCGTCGGCGATCAGCATGCCCGGTCGCAGCGCCAGGGCACCGGCGATCAGCACTCGTTGCCGTTGCCCACCCGAGAGCTCGTGCGGATAGCGCAGGAACAGTCGCTCGGGTGGGCGGAGTCCGGCCGAGGCGAGGGCGTCGGCGACCTGCCTCTCCTCGGTCCGCCCGTCCGGATCATGGCGCGACAACCCGTGCAGGCGCAGGCCTTCGGCGACCGATTCATAGACGGTGTGCCGTGGGTTCAGCGCACCGGCCGGGTCCTGCAGGATCATCTGGACCCGACGCCTGAAGGCGCGAAGGTCGCGAGCCCGGTAGCGCAACGGTGTGCCGTCGAGCAGCACCTCTCCGCGGGTCGGCTTCTCCAGCCCGGTCAACGCCCGGGCCAGCGTCGTCTTGCCCGAGCCGGACTCCCCGACCAGGGCGAGGATCTCGCCGGAGCGGACCCGGAGGTCGACTCCGTCGAGCGCGGTCGCCACGTCGCCGCCGCGAGATGCGAACTCCACCGCGACGTTGCGCGCCTCGAGGGTGATCTCAGGCATGGCGGGGGTGGTGGCGGGGGTGGTGGCGGGGGTCGCGGCGCTCATGCCGACACCCGGATGCAGGCGGCCTGACGACCGGGACGCTTGGTCTCCAGCGGTGGTTCCGCGATGGTGCAGTCCTCGATCGCACGTGGGCACCGCGGCTCGAAGGAGCAGCCCGACAGCAGGTGGCGCGGGTCCGGCGGGTCGCCGGCCAGTCCCGCCGGGGCGTATCGAGCGCCGGGATCTCCGACCCGCGGGAAGGAGGCCGACAGGGCTGCGGCATAGGGGTGCAGCGGGCTCGTGAACACCTGGTCGGCCGGTCCCTGCTCGATGATCCGACCGCCGTACATCACGGCGATCCGGTCGCTCATGGCGGCGAGGACCGACAGGTCGTGGCTGATCAGCAGCATGCCGACCCCCAGGTCCTGGACGAGGTTGGTGAGCACGTCGAGGACCTGGGCCTGCACCATCACGTCGAGGGCCGTGGTCGGCTCATCAGCGACCACGAGAGCCGGCCGACAGGCCAGTGCCATCGCGATCATCACCCGCTGCCGCTGCCCGCCGGACAGCTGGTGCGGGTAGGCCTCGGCGCGCGCGGCCGGAAGCCCGACCTGCTCGAGCAGCTCACCGACGCGTCGCTTCACCTCGGTCCGACCCACGCCGGGCTCGTGGAGCTGGATGGGTTCCGCGATCTGCTGGCCGACACGACGTACGGCGTTGAGCGAGTGCAGTGCGCCCTGGAAGATGATCGAGGCACCTGCCCACCGCAGCGCGCGGAGATCGCCCCATCGCATCGTCAGCACGTCGGCGTCGTCGAAGAGGACCCGTCCGGTGACGGTCGCCGAGGCCGGCTGGAGTCGGAGCACGGTGCTGGCCAGGCGTGGACTTCCCGCAGCCGGACTCCCCGGCCACGCCGACCACCTCGCCCCGAGCGACCGTGAGGT
>CAWBSG010000015.1:0-185085 GCA_963791365.1 uncultured Actinomycetota bacterium
TGGTGGCGGTCTGCTCCTGGCGGATGACGACGTAGTCGCCGTTGCAGATGGCCGCGTCGACCATCGAGTCGCCGGAGACCTCGAGCAGGAAGAGCGTGCCGTCGCCGACGAGCTGCTTGGGCAGCGGGAACACGTCGGTGACCTGCTCCTCGGCGAGGATCGGACCGCCGGCGGCGATGCGGCCGACGACCGGGATGTTGACCGCGGTCGGGGCGAAGTCGCCGATGCCGGTCTCGTCGATGCTCGACTCGTCGCTGCTCGACATCGAGCGGCGGGCGGCCATCACCTCGGGCAGGAAGACCTCGAGGGCGCGCGGCCGGTTGGGGTCGCGCTTGAGGAAGCCCTTGCCCTCGAGCACGCGCAGCTGGTGGGCCACGCTGGAGGACGACGTCAGGCCGACGGCCTGGCCGATCTCGCGCATGCTCGGCGGGTAGCCCTTGGTCTCGATGGAGTCCTTGATCGTCGCGAGCACGCGCTGCTGGCGCGGCGTCAGGCCGGTCGCGTCCGGGGGACCGTCCGGCATCTCGATGACTTTCTTGTCGTCCGACGTGGCCATGGTGGGAACCTCTCGACGCGGGTGCCGCCCGTGTGGGTGGAGTGGTGCGTGGGACGGCGTGATGCCTCACCGTAGCCCTCGCGCGGGCCTCGGATCAAACACGTGTTCGAAGCAGCGTGTCGCGCGTCGGCCGGGGCGACACGCCGAACCTTTGTTCGAACAGGGGCTTGCATCGTTCGAACACGTGCTCTAACGTCGTACACCTGTTCGATCGAACGTCTGATCGACCCCGACGTCCAGGCCCACTGTCGGTGGCTCGCACTAGACATAGATCGACGGAACCGATCCGGCTGACACTTCCCCAGGAGGCCACCATGAGCACCCTCAGCCTTGCACCTGCTTTCACCCCCATCGCACGTCCGGCCCGCTCGACGGTGCGCCTGACGCGTCGCGGCCGGCTGACGGTCTTCGTGATCTCGCTGCTCGTGGCCCTGTCCGCCGCCTTCGTGCTGGCCGGCGGCGCCGTCGGCACCGGCGAGGCCGGCCAGCCGGCCCCCACCGAGATCGTCCAGGTCGCCCCCGGCGACACCCTGTGGGGGATCGCCAGCGACCTCGCCACCGACGGCGACGTCCGCGGTGTCATGAACGAGATCGAGCGGCTCAACGCCCTCGAGTCCACCGGCCTCGCGGCCGGCCAGAAGCTCCGCGTCCCGGTCCTCACCGACTAGGCGCGAAGGCCTCCATCAGCCGCTTCGACCCCGGCTGGTGGACCAGGGGAAGGCGAAGGGCGGGCCCATCGGGCCCGCCCTTCGGCGCGTCTGCTGCGGCTTGGCGGTTCTGCGGACCTCGCCGCCGCTCGTGGGTGGCGGCATACGACATGTCTTCGGTCGGTCTCCGCCACCAGTTTGCGGTCGGGCGGCAGACGACTGTCGTCGGCCGGCTCTGGGGGTGGCGCCACCCACGTCGCGTCCGCTCTGGGGTGGCGGCAGACGACATGTCTGGCCGTTTGATGTCGTCCGCCGCCACCCACGTCTGCGTCCGCTCTGGGGGTGGCGGCAGACGACATGTCAGCGGTCGATTTCGATGTCGTCCGCCGCCACCATGGCGAAGGTTCTCCACAGGCTTGGCCGAGGGGCTGTTTCTCGGGTAGCTCGTATGGGTAGTTTCGGGGTGCAGACGTTGTCTCGGGAAGGCAGTTTCATGCACGTACGCCGCGCTCTCGCGCTCGCCGTCGTCGGCCCGCTGTTGCTCGCGGGGTGCACGGGGGATCCCGAGCCCACGCCGAACATCCCCGATCCGACGCCCTCCTCGTCCTCTCCGACGGCCACCGAGTCCGAGACGCCGGAGGCGGAGAGTGCGGAGGACTTCATCCGGCGGTGGTCGCGATGAACTGCACGAGATGCAGGACACGGGCGAGACCGGCGGAGTACGACGCGCTGTCGACGGAACTGCGAGCATCCTGTCAGGCCGCCTCGGATCGAGTGAAACAGATCTACGACGGTGGAGGAGCGATCGAGTGGGACGGCTGGCGCGTGGTGAAGGTCGAGGCCTGTACGGCAAGGCGGCAGATGAGTACAGGGTCGTGGAGGTGTCGTCGCCGACACGATATCAAGAGAGTCAGCAGACGCCGCTTGGCAGTCATTCGCCGGTGGGCGCGAGTCACGTCTTTGAGCTCGAGCGGAGCGGGGACAGCTGGGTCGTCATTCGCACCGCGGAACTGCCGTCATGAGCGGTTCGCAGGTACTTCGCCTGTCTCGCGCTGGTGAGCTTGGCTCTTCTCGTTGCCCACGTGCCCGCGGCGTCGCTGCGTGCGAGCAGGCGTCCAACATTTTCAACGCCGGTGAGACGTGCGACTACTCGTCTGCGGACGTCGAAGAGCAGAAGGCCCAGTACCCCACCTCGAAGTGGACCGTCCGCCAGCTCTGCAAGGACGACAGCCGCACGCCCGAGGGCGCCTGCTTCAACCCGCAGGAGTGCACGACGGCCGCCGGCGTACCCGGCACCCGCTACACGCTCTACCGCGACGGCGAGGCCGTCGGCACCGCCTGCCTGACCGCGGACGAGGAGGCCAAGATCGGCGATCCGCCGCCCATCCGCGTGCTCGTCCTCAAGGCGTTCGAGAACCTCGACTGGCCCGCGTCCGAGCTCGTCGTGCAGCCGCCGGACGGTCGGACCCTGGTCAACCTGGACACGAACTTCTACACGACCAACACCGACGTCACGAGCATCCCGGTGACGCTGGTGCAGTCGGAGGTCGTGGTCAGCGCCCGCCCCATCGCGTACAGGTGGCACTTCGGCGACGGCAGCGCGGTGACCACGACCAGCCCGGGGGCGCCGTACCCGGATCTCGACGTCTCCCACGTCTACGAGGAGACCGACAAGGTCGCCGTCAGCGTGGACACGCAGTACGGCGACGCGAGCTTCACGGTCGGCGGGGGAGCGCCCGAGCAGATCCCGTCGACCATCTGGGTCACCGGCGCGCAGTCGGACCTGACCATCGTCGAAGCGCTGCCCCAGCTGGTCATCCGCTGACAGTGCGGCGCTCGTGGTTCGCCAGCCGCACCACGAGGGCCGCACTAACGCGGGCGGTGCAGGGTCTTGATCTTGCCGCCGTCCAACGGGGCGGTGCGCCACGTCGCGTGCGACGTGCCCGCGGCGGGCGAGCACTGGAGGTCGAGGCGGTGGGGCGTCTCGAGGAAGACGATCTCCACCCGCAGCGTGTCGTCGTCGACCCAGCCGCCGGACGCCGCGACCGGGACGGGGTCGCCGTACGCGTCCAGCGGTTCGGAGGTCAGCCACTCCCCGAGCCCCACCGGGAAGGTCAGTGCGTTGTCGAGTTCCGAGGCAGTGATGCTGAGAGGACCCTCCACGTCGACCGAGAAGGTCGCTGCTGCCAGGCCGGGGCCTGAGACGTCCGATGGGATGACAGGCGCGGGGCGGGCCGCGCACGGGGGGAGGCCGAGCGTACGCAGCCGATCGGCGAGGCCATCGTCAGCCGAACGAGTCGACCGAGGGCCACCCAGTCCCGGGAGCAGGTGCTCCCAGACGTGGTCGACCACCTCCTGCATCGCCTCGGTGCCGCCGGTGATCGCGATGACCGCGTCGTGCTCGGGCAGCACGATGCAGAACTGGCCGAAGGCCCCGTCCCCGCGGTAGCCGTGGCGAGCCATCCAGAAGCAGTAGCCGTAGCCCTGGGCCCAGTCGACCTTGTCCTCGCCAGGTGACGGCACCTGGGCAGACGTGGCCTCGTCGACGTACACCGCCGGGATGAGCTGGTCGTCGCCCCACCGGCCGCGCTGGAGGTAGAGCTGGCCGAGCTTGGCGACGTCCTCGAGGCGGGCGAACAGGCCGCTGAACCCCTGCTCGCGTCCGGGCGGGAAGCAGCGCCAGCCCACCTCGCCGATGCCGAGCGGGTCGAAGAGGCGGGGCCGGAGGTACTCGCTCAGGCGCTGCCCCGTCCGGCGCTGGATCGCGGCCGCGACCGTGTAGGTGCAGGGCTGGCTGTAGGCGAAGACGCTGCCGGGAGCCGCCTCGGGGGCCGCCGAGACCAGGAAGCCGTGGACCGGCTCCTGCGGGTCCGCGGCCACCGCCTCGGGCCACATCTCGCGGCCGTGCCCGCTGGCCATCGAGGCGAGGTGCCGCAGGGTCGTCGACCGGGTGTACGCCGACAGGTCCTCGTCGGCGTACTCGGGGAAGTGGTCGAGCACCGTGTCGTCGAGCCCGAGCAGGCCTTCCTCGACGGCGAACGCGAGGGCGGTCGAGGTGAAGCTCTTGCTGATCGAGTAGAGCAGGCGGGTCCGTTCGGGCGTGTGCGGAGCCCACCAGCCCTCGGCGACGACGTGGCCGTGCCGCAGCACCATCAGGCCGTGGAGCTCGACGTCGGGATCCGTGTCCACCGCGTCGAGGAACCCGAGGACGGCGGCGGGGTCCACGCCCTGGTTGGCGGGGGTGTCCCGCGGAAGCTGCGTCACCTCAGCGAGCCTAGGCGACAGAGGCTCAGCGAGCCGCGCGCTTCCCGCCGGCCGGCCGCGGCCCGGGCGAAGCGTCGGGGGAGTCGGATTCGGAGTCGGGCGCCGGCGGTGACGTGACCCCGAGCGCCCGCATCAGCCGGGCGACCAGGAGCAGTCCGACGAAGAGGCACGCGATCGCGCCGAGGCAGGCCAGCCCCATGTAGACCAGCGGCGACCCACCGGACCCCTCGCGCGCCGCCGTACCGAAGTCGACGGCCGCGTACACGAGGTAGCCCCAGGCCACGACGCAGAGCGTGATGGCGGCGCCGATGACGAGGGCCGTCCTGTTCAGCGTCCGGGGCGGACGGGAGCCCTTGCGCGAGCCTGCTCTCTTCCCCGTGGACACGGGGAACAGTGTGACGCATGTGGCCTGAGTGGGGCACCTGATTGGACCACTTCCGGATGCCGACACGCCGCCGCCGGAAGGAATGCGACGCACTGACCTGCGGTTTTACCTGGTGGCGCACATTTCCGCGGAGATCTCCGGCGTTCCCTTGCCAAGTGTTGTGGTCGGGACGTACGGTTACCACTACATCTAGTACTTACACCGCTGTAGTTATCCCCAGCTCACTCACAGAGGGACCGGGCTTCGCCCACACCCCAGAGCCGGTTATCCACAGTTAATCCACACCCCACGACGGGCGTTTCGAAGCGCGCCCGCACGCGACCCGAGAGGAGAGGCTGCCATGCACTGTCCCTACTGCAAGAACGAGGACACCAAGGTCCTCGACTCCCGCGTCGCCGACGACGGTGGCTCGATCCGCCGCCGCCGTACGTGCTCGGAGTGCGACCGCCGCTTCACGACGGTCGAGAAGATGCAGCTGACCGTGCTCAAGCGCTCCGGCGCGACCGAGCCGTTCAACCGCGACAAGGCGATCGCCGGCGTACGGAAGGCCTGCAAGGGCCGCCCGGTCACCGACGCCCAGCTCGCGCGCCTCGGCCAGGACGTCGAGGACGCGCTGCGCCTCAGCGGCCAGGCCGAGTTCGACGCCAACGAGGTCGGACTCGCGATCCTCGCCCCGCTGCGGGCGCTCGACGAGGTGGCCTACCTCCGGTTCGCTTCCGTCTACCGCGCCTTCGAGTCGGCCGACGACTTCGAGAACGAGATCGCGATGCTGCGACTCGAACGCGCCACCCACGATCAGCCCGCCACGACGGGCTGACCCACAGACGGCCCGGCAGATCGTGGGGAAGCGGTCTGCCGGGCTCACCAAGCATCCGCGAGACGACTCGCACCAGTTTGAGCAACCACCAGGGATAGAGGACACAGCATGACCGAGACGGTGAGCACCGGAGCTTCGAAGGCGAAGGGCAAGGGCAAGGGCCTCACGATGGAGCGCGTCTTCAGCACTCCCGGCACCCACCCGTACGACGCCATCACGTGGGAGCGTCGCGACGTCGTGCAGCAGAACTGGAAGACCGGCGAGGTCGTCTTCGAGCAGCGCGGTGTCGAGTACCCGGACTTCTGGTCGGTCAACGCCTCCACCATCGTCACCACGAAGTACTTCCGCGGCGCCGTCGGCACCGACGTCCGCGAGTGGAGCCTCAAGCAGCTCATCGACCGGGTCGTGAAGACGTACACCAAGGCCGGCATCGACCACGGCTACTTCGCGACCGACGGCGACGCCGAGGTCTTCGAGCACGAGCTGACCTGGCTGCTCGTCAACCAGTACTTCTCCTTCAACAGCCCCGTCTGGTTCAACGTCGGCACCGCGTCGCCGCAGCAGGTCTCGGCCTGCTTCATCCTCTCCGTGGATGACTCGATGGACTCGATCCTCAACTGGTACAAGGAGGAGGGCTTCATCTTCAAGGGCGGCTCCGGTGCCGGCCTCAACCTCTCCCGCATCCGCTCGTCGAAGGAGCTGCTCTCCAGCGGCGGTACGGCGTCGGGTCCGGTCTCCTTCATGCGCGGCGCCGACGCGTCCGCGGGCACCATCAAGTCGGGCGGCGCCACGCGTCGTGCGGCCAAGATGGTCGTCCTCGACGTCGACCACCCGGACATCGAGGAGTTCGTGATGACGAAGGCGAAGGAGGAGGACAAGATCCGCGCCCTCCGCGACGCCGGGTTCGACATGGACCTCGGTGGCGCCGACATCACCTCCGTCCAGTACCAGAACGCCAACAACTCCGTCCGCGTCACCGACGAGTTCATGCGCGCGGTCGAGGACGGCACCGAGTTCGGCCTGCGTGCCCGCGAGACCGGCGAGGTCATCGAGACCGTCGACGCCCGCGACCTGTTCCGCAAGATCAGCGAGGCCGCCTGGGCCTGCGCCGACCCGGGCCTGCAGTACGACGACACGATCAACGACTGGCACACCAACCCCGAGACCGGCCGCATCACCGCGTCCAACCCGTGCTCGGAGTACATGTCGCTCGACAACTCGTCGTGCAACCTGGCGTCGCTCAACCTGCTGAAGTTCCTCAAGGACGACGACACCTTCGACGCCGCCCTCTTCGCGAAGGCCGTCGAGTTCATCATCACCGCGATGGACATCTCGATCTGCTTCGCCGACTTCCCGACCGAGCCGATCGGCGACACCACCCGCGACTACCGCCAGCTCGGCATCGGCTACGCCAACCTCGGCGCGCTGCTGATGGCGATGGGCCTCGGGTACGACTCCGAGGGTGGCCGCTCGATGGCTGCCGCGCTCACGTCGCTCATGACCGGCACGTCGTACAAGCGCAGCGCCGAGCTCGCCGGCATCGTCGGCCCGTACGCCGGCTACGCCCGCAACGCCGACGCCCACAAGCGCGTGATGCGCAAGCACCAGGCGGCCAACGACGTCGTCCGGATCCTGCACACCGAGGACGGCCGCGTGCACAAGCTCGCGACGCAGGCCTGGGCCGACGTCATCAAGACCGGTGAGAAGAACGGCTTCCGCAACGCGCAGGCCTCGGTGCTCGCGCCGACCGGCACCATCGGCTTCATGATGGACTGCGACACGACCGGCATCGAGCCCGACTTCTCGCTGGTGAAGTTCAAGAAGCTCGTCGGCGGCGGCTCCATGCAGATCGTCAACCAGACGATCCCGCGGGCCCTGAAGAAGATGGGCTACCAGGAGGAGCAGATCGAGGCGATCGTCGCCTACATCGCCGAGCACGGCCACGTCGTCGACGCCCCCGGCCTCAAGACCGAGCACTACGAGATCTTCGACACCGCGATGGGCGCCCGCTCGCTCAAGGCGATGGGGCACGTGCGGATGATGGCTGCGGCTCAGCCGTTCCTCTCGGGTGCGATCTCGAAGACCTGCAACCTGCCGGAGGACGCCTCGGTCGAGGACGTCATGGACATCTACATGCAGTCCTGGAAGCTCGGCCTCAAGGCGACGGCCATCTATCGAGACAACTGCAAGGTCGGCCAGCCGCTCTCCGACGGTGGCGGCAAGGCCAAGAAGGACGCCGCCGACGCCAAGGACGCGGCCGACGCGGCGAGCGTCAAGGTCGTGGAGAAGGTCGTGTACGCCCCGGTCCGCAAGCGCCTGCCGAAGTCGCGCACCGCTCGCACCACGTCGTTCACCGTCGGCGGTGCCGAGGGCTACATGACCTCCGGCGCCCACGACGACGGCACCCTCGGCGAGGTCTTCCTCAAGCTCGGCAAGCAGGGCTCGACCCTGGCCGGCGTGATGGACGCCTTCTCGATCGCGGTGTCGGTCGGCCTGCAGTACGGCGTCCCGCTGGAGACCTACGTCTCGAAGTTCACCAACCTGCGCTTCGAGCCCGCCGGCCTCACCGACGACCCGGACGTGCGGATGTCGCAGTCGATCATGGACTACATCTTCCGCCGCCTCGCCCTGGACTACCTGTCCTTCGAGGACCGCGTCGATGCTCGGCATCTACTCCGCCCAGGAGCGCCAGCGCCACCTCGAGACCGGCTCCTACGAGCCGCTCGTGGAGGAGACCGGGTCGGCCGCCGAGCTCGTCGAGGCCCCGCCCCGGTCGCGGTCGCCGAGGTGATCGAGACCGAGGCGATCGTCGAGTCCGCCGCCAAGCCGGCTCCCGTCGAGGCCAGGACCACGGCCGAGCTCTTCGAGAAGCTCACCGGCACCGCGGTCGACTCGCCGCTCTGCATGACCTGCGGGACGAAGATGCGCCCGGCTGGCTCGTGCTACGTGTGCGAGGGCTGCGGGAGCACCAGCGGCTGCAGCTGAACCCAGTACCGAGAACGGCCCCGACGCGTGTTGCGTCGGGGCCGTCTTGCTGTCGGTGCCGTCGTGTAGAAATGAAGGCTAAGTTCAAACCTGGGGTCGGGAACAGCGAGTTGCATGCATGCTCACCTCGGACATCGTTCGCCTGACCATCCGCGGCAGGGGAACGCGCGAGTTCTCCGCCGGCCAGGCACTCTTCACATGCCAAGGCGGAAGACTGGCGCCCTTGCAGACGGCAGCCGCTGACGTAAAACTCGGCGATTGGGTGGGGGTCAGCTATGTGGCAGCTTGGTCAGGATCAGCAGCCGCGCTGCCGGCCGTGCCTCCACGACCCGGCTACGGCAGTGAGAAGCAGATCCGAACTCCCACTGTCATGAGCCCTGAGTTGGCGTTCTTGCTAGGTGCCTACCTCGCGGAGGGGCACACAACGCGGAGCAACTGGTCGGTGATTCTCACGAACTCGGTTGAGAGCGTCTTGCTGCGAGCGCAACGTGCTTGGCTGGACGTCTTTGGTCTACACGCGAGGATCACTCGGCAGTCCAACCGTTGCATGGGACTCGTCGTCTCAAGCAAGAGGCTCGTCGAGTTCATGGACCTGCTGCAGTGCGGAAGTCGCGCCTCCAACAAGAGGGTTCCCCGCGTCATCGCAGAGGGTCGCCGCGACCATGCGCTCACCTTCCTTCAAGGCGCTGCCTTAGACGCATACGTCACCCACACTGGTGCGGCCAAGTGGGCGATCTGCCTGGAGAGCCACCCCGCCATCGATGGTCTGCAGGACCTGGTCACGCGCCTGGGTGTCGTCAATGCGCAGATACCGAAGTACAACCGAACCTACGACAAGACCTACTTCGAGCTTTACGCGGCAGGGGCCCAAGGACAGAAGCTGTGCCGGGCGGTGCCGTTTCTCGAGCCAGACAAACTCTCGCGGGCTGACGCCTACATGAGCAAGGTCTACAGGCCAACGGTGACCGACGTCATCCCTGGCCTCGATGGACCGACTCTCTACGCGAGCGTGCCAATCGGACGGTCAGGACGTCGTGGCGCGGGCACCGGCCGCCAGACGCTCACTCACTTGTGCGATCCGCGGACGCGGATGGTGTCACGACACAGCGTCGAGCGAGTCCTGCGCATGGGTGTCATGCTTCCACCTTGGGTGCATCAGGTGCTCGACGAAGAGATTCACTTTGCCCCCGTCGTCTCCATATCCTGATGAGAGCGTCAACCACTGGGTAGAAGGCGGCGGGCTGCCCTACTGTGCGATCGCCGAGGCGTGGTTAAAGAAGTCCGTCGGCATGGCGGTCCGAAGCTGCCACGTGATGGCGATGGGCCGGTCGCCCTTGTGGGAGACGTACGACGGCAGGACCAAGGAACAGGTAGGGCGACGTGCCGAAGTCGTCCTTCGGCTCCTGACGTACGAAGAGCAAGACGGTTGACGTGCCGTCGAGGTAACGACGCCCGGTGGGGGAGTTGACCGACGTAGTCGACTGCGACTCCCAGTGGAACAGGTCTCGCGAGATGGGGTAGTCGGCGTACATCGTCGTGGGCGAGTAGTCCGCCTCGGACTTCTTCAGCGTGATGAAGAAGGCGTCGATATTGCGCTCGGCGAAGTAGAAGACACCCTCGCGGAAGCTGTTGGGCAGGCGAGGGAAGTCGAGCGCCGACAGGATCTCTTCGCGTTGGTAGCGAGCGTGGACCTGGAGCGGGACGTCGGCCAGGGTTCCGGCAAGAGGGACTGGCACGTGTCGAGCTGCCTCGAAGCTCAGGTCGACGACGGTCGCCACCTCCGAGCGGACGGCCGCCTCGTGACGCATGGCATCGAAGCCTTCCTCGATGGAGTCGAACCCTCCACCGTCGTACCAGAACGAGTGGTAGAGCATGCGCGCGATGCGCTGCTCACCAGGCGAGAGTTCGGCGTACCGAGGTGACCCGTCGGACAGCAGCGAGCGATAGGCCGACGCACGCTGTGGGTCGTCCACGTGCGCGAAGGCTCGTACCCGCTTGAGGAGCTTCGCCTCGAGCTCCGAGCCCGGCAGCGTCTCGAGTCCGGCGTCCTGACGCAGCTTCGTCCAGGAGTGGCTACCCCGTCGAAGGATGTCGCTGAGCTCGAGGCCCGAGGACTCCAGAAACGACTCCAGCGAGTCGTCCTTGGTCAGACGAAGCTGCGCCACGATCTGTGCCCAGCGGTTGGCGATCTGCGACTTGAGGTTGTCAAGTACGACCTCCTGAGTTTGCTTGTCCAGGCGCACCTGGCATCCCGACGGGAGGAACGGGAAATCCTCCTTCACGGCCTTCTCGAGTTGCTTGCCCTGAATGCCGGTCAGGACGCCAAACTTCCGCGAGAAGTTGAACTCCTTGCGGTGATAGCCCACAAAGTCCAACACCGTAAGCACGGCCTTGCGGTGA
Source organism: uncultured Actinomycetota bacterium (assembly GCA_963791365.1). GTDB lineage: Bacteria > Actinomycetota > Actinomycetes > Propionibacteriales > Nocardioidaceae > Nocardioides. Next base: position 11,055 of record CAWBSG010000015.1, read on the forward strand.
GTACGTCGCAGGCCCCGGCCGAGCTGCTGCATGAAGATCGTCGAGCTCTCGGTCGGTCGAAGGAACAGCACGGTGTCGACATCGGGGACGTCTAGGCCCTCGTTGAAGACGTCGACAGTGAAGAGCACGTTCACCTCGGCTGCACGCAGTTGCCTGAGCGCGGTCGCGCGGTCGTCGCTCGACGTACCACCTGTCACGGCCATCGCTGGTATGCCGGCCTCATTGAAGACGTGGGTCATGTACTCGGCGTGCGCAACGCTGACGCAGAAACCCAGGGCTCTCATCCCGCCCACGTTCGCGATCTTGTCTCGGACCTGGGTGAGCACGATGCGAGCTCGAGCATCATTGCCCGTGTAGACATCGGCCAACTGGGCCTCGTCGTACCGGCCGCGACTCCAGGTGATCTGACGCAGGTCCGTCCCGTCGGCAATGCCGAAGTAGTGGAATGGGCACAGCAGGTCGGCGCCGAGGGCGTCCCACAGACGCAACTCAGCTGCAGTGCGGCCATCGAAGAACGAGCGCACATCGGTGCCGTCGGCGCGTTCTGGTGTCGCAGTGAGACCGAGGAGCTCCTTTGGTTGCAGGTGATCGATGATGCGGCGGTAGGTCTTCGCCTCGGCATGATGGAACTCGTCGATCACGACGACGTCGTACGCGTCCGACGGGATGTTGGAGACGCCGTACGAGCTGAGGGACTGGACACTCGCGAATACGTGCTTCCAGCGTTCGGGGCGTTGCCCGCCCACGTAGAGCTCACCGAAATCGCCGTCAGAAAGCACCTCTCGGTAGGTCCGCATGGACTGTTCGAGAATCTCGCGGCGGTGGGCAACGAACAGGAGGCTGGGCATCCCGCCGCCTGCCTGCTGGACCAACTTGCGGTAGTCCAGTGCGGCGATGACCGTCTTGCCGGTGCCGGTCGCAGCGACGATCAGGTTTCGGTGGCGATCATGCAGGACACGTTCTACCTCGACGGCGTCGAGCATCTCCTGTTGATACGGATAAGGCCGGACTTCGAGTCCGACAAGGCTGATGGTCACTCGGTCTGAGCTCTTCGCCCCCTTCGCTTCGAGGAGAGCGTCGTCGAGACGATCGCGGTCGCGGACAGGGTCGTACGACTCGAACTCGGGGCTGTTCCAGTAGGCGTCGAACGTCGCTCGGAACTTGTCCAACAGGCTGGGGGTCGCAGCCTTGCTGAGACGAACGTTCCATTCGACGCCCTCGAGCATGGCTGAGGTGGTGAGGTTCGACGAGCCCACGTAGGCCGTGTCAAAGCCGCTGTCGCGACCAAATAGCCAGGCTTTGGCGTGCAGACGCGTGCGCTTGGCGTCGTACTGGACTTTGACCTCGGCGCCGAAGTCAGACACCAGCCGATCGAGCGCCTCGCGTTGAGTGCCTCCGATGTAGGTCGTCGTGACTACTCGGATGGGGATGCCTGCTTCGTGGGCCGTCGCAAGTTCGCCCTCGATGAGGCGGAGCCCGTGCCACATGACAAAGGCGCATAGGAGGTCGATCGAATTGGCGGAGCCAATCTCCGCGCGCAGTTCCGACGCGAGGCTGGGTTCTCCGTGAGCGTTCGTCAGCAAGGCCGCGTCGTTGAGTGGGGTCTTGGGTCGTTGCGTGTATCGCACGACCTGACCTGGCCCGAGATCGGGTCGAAGCGAGTGCAGCTGCTGCACTGGCCCCAGGACTGAGTCCGTTGGACTTTCGATCGCGCTGAGAAGGTCATTGGCCGCAACGAGGCGTGCAGCGGGGTCTTTGATCGAGGCCAATCGGCGATGGATGGCTGCGCTGATGTGACGCACCAGCACGTGGGTCTGGTCGCCGTCATCAACCGTTGCAAGCTCGACCGACCGGATGATTTCCGCCGCGAGTTGTTCCTGCAGTTGAGCTGTGACAACCGATTCATGTAGGCCAGTGGGAAGTTCGCCTGCCGCCGTCACGTCTCGAACCTTTTCAGTGCATCGAAGTGCTGTTCAATGAGTTGCATTGCTGGGATGTCGGCAGGGGCCCACGGCAGATCGCGCAGGTCGGCCGGATCTCTCCATGCCATGTCCGAGTGTTCCGACAGTTGAGGAGATCCATCGATCAGTTCGCAGAAGAACGTGGTGAGGTGGACGATGCCGAACGCGTACTCGTGGCGCGTGGTGGTGATCTTTTCGCCGACAGTCACGTGGCACTCGAGTTCCTCAGCGATCTCCCGCCTGAGAGCTTCTTGCGCGGTCTCGCCAGGCTCGATCTTTCCCCCGGGGAACTCCCAGAGGCCAGGTAAAGCGCCATGCGGCCCACGCTGGACACACAGCACTTTGCCGGATGACAGGACGACCGCGCCTACGACGTTGATGTTCTTCTGCACCGGACTCCTTCGCTCGATCGAACGGTAGGTCAGATTTGCAGGCTCAATATCGATCAGCGGTCCGGCGAGTGCGTGGATCGATGCAAGACCGTGTCAGAGGCCGTTCTTCTTGGCTCCGAACTCTGCCTGCTCCTGGGTGAACCCCTCGAACTTCAGCTGCTGGATGAGTCCGGCACGTGAGAACGAGCTCATCTCCAGGTAGTTCTCCGCGGATGCCGCAGCCTGCTTCATCCAGTCAGCCTTCTGCGCGTCGACGCCGTAGGTGGCGTCCTTCTCCGAGTACCCCTCGAACTTGAGCTGCTTGATGAGGCCACTCCGCGAGAATGCGCTGAAGTCGAGGTACGACTCGGCGCTCTCGCGGGCGTTCTCTTGGCCTGCCGTCTCCTTGGGCGCGTCGCTCTTGGCCTTCTCGGCCTTGGCGGACTTGTCCTTTGCCTTCGTCTGGTTGACGGATGCTCCGTCGGCGGCCGTCTTCCCGTCCTCCGGGACCTCGCAGGCAGTCATGGTCATGGTCAGGACTGAGGCGAGCATGGCTGCGCCAAGGATGTTCTTCATTGGTGATTTCCCCCGTGATGCTGGATGTGTGGCAGCAGACTAGGTTCGCCTCCTTTGCGTCCGTGGCGGTTTCGTCAAAGTCGCCCTGACATCGCCGAAACGAGGACGAGCGCGGCGACGGCCGGATAGGTTTCGCGTCGCCGCAGACCGCAGCACCACACCCGGGGGAAGAACCGATGACCGAGAACAACGATGTCCCGACGCAGCCGACCCAGCAGCCGAACTGGCCGGCTCCGGCCGCGCCGACTGGTAGCTACGCCATGATGCCGGCGCCGGCGGGCTATCCCGTGGGCGCCTACGGCATCGTTCCAAGCGGACCGATTGGGCAGGTCCGCAGCACGGGGACGTGCTTCCTGCTGTGCGTCGTGACGCTCGGCTTCTACACGCTCTACTGGTTCTACAAGACCCACGACGAGATGAAGCGCCACACGGGTACTGGCCTCGGCGGCGGCGTCGGGCTGCTGCTTGGCTTCTTCATCAGCATCGTCATGTACTTCCTCACGCCCAGCGAGGTGAAGGGGATGTACGAGCGTCGCGGCATGCAGGCGCCGGTGAGCGGAGTGACCGGCCTGTGGGCCGTCCTGCTCGGTTGGTTCTTCTTCGTCGGGATGATCGTGTGGTTCGTGAAGGTCAACGGTGCGCTCAACGCCTACTGGCGCTCGCAGGGCGCCTTCTGAACTGACGGCCGCAGGATGTCGCGCGCAGTCGCACGTCACGACCCGCCCGCATGCCCCTCGAGGTACGCCGCCACCAACCCGCCCATCGTCTCCAGGTGGTAGCCGCCCTCCTGGACCAGCACGCTCGGCAGACCGAGGCCACCCAGCAGCCGACCTGCCGCGCGGAATCCGTGAGACGTCACCTGCAGCGGGCTCTCCGGGTCGTCACCGCTCGCATCGACGCCCAGCGAGACGACCAGGGCCGTGCAACCGGCGGACGTGACCCAGTCCGCGAGGTCCGCGACCGCCGCGAGCCAGGGGCCGTCGCCGGTGCCCTCGGGCAGCGGGAGGTTGCGGGTCGTGCCCGACCCCGCACCGGCGCCGATCTCCGACGCATGCCCGAACACGTGCGGGAACCAGCCCGCCCCGGGGTCGACGTGCAACGAGCCGTAGAGCACGTCGGGCCGCTCCCAGAAGATCGCCTGGGTCCCGTTGCCGTGGTGGGCGTCGATGTCGATGACCGCGACCCGGTCGTGACCGGCACGGCGCAGCGCCTCCGCCGCGACCGCGGCGTTGTTGAGGTAGCAGGAGCCGCCGTAGCCGCCGGGCGTCGCGTGGTGACCGGGCGGACGACACAGGGCGTACGCCGCGGGAGCACCCGCCGCCACCAGGTCGACGGCACTCAGCGCGACGTCGACGGCGGCACGCGCTGCGCGCCAGGTGCCGGGCCCGACCAGCGTCATCGTGTCGTAGCAGAACCACCCCGCCCGCCCGTGCAGCGCTGCCGCGGGAGTGGGCGGCATGCCCGCGAGCATGGCTGGCGTCGGGAAGACGTAGGGCACGACGCGGTCCTGGCCGACCAGCTCGGCGTACGGCCCGCGGTCCCACTCCCGCGACGCGCCCTCGAGGAAGGTGAGCAGGTCCTGGTCGTGCACGACGCCGAGCAGGTCGTCACCGTGCGCGCTCGCCTCGTGCAGCGGATGGTCGTCGAGAGCCGTCAGGATCGCGTCGACCCGTTGCGGCACCTCGGTGCCCGGAGTGGGCACGCCCACCCACACCTCGTGCTTGGCCACGTGCAGGCGGGTGTCGGGTGACCAGACGACGGGGATCCTCACCCGCTCAGCATCCCAGCCCGGCGGTCCCGGATCCGTCATGATGCGGTCATGGTCCGCGCGCGCGAGGTCGGCATCCGGATCGGGACCCTGCCCACCGGCCCCACCAACTCCGTCCTCGACGTGGCGGGCGTCGGCCTCGGCCACGCCACGGTCCACCGCGACGAGCCGGCCCCACCGGAAGGGCGCGGGGTCGCGCGCACCGGCGTGACCTGCCTGCTCCTCGCCGACGACGCCTACGAGCGACCCGTCCCGGCGGGCGGCGCCGTGCTCAACGGTGCCGGCGAGTGCACCGGCTTCATCACTGCCCAGGAGTGGGGAGCTGCCGAGACCCCGGTCTGGCTGACCTCGACCATGCAGCTGGGACGCGTCTACGACGCCGCCTGCGAGATCGAGATCGAGCGCGACGGCCGGGTCGCCCATGAGGTCGTGATCCCGGTCGTGGGGGAGTGCGACGACTCCCACCTCAACGACTGCCGCCGGATGCAGGTCAGCGGTGACGACGTACGCGCCGCCCACGCCGCCGCGCTGGCGTCCCGAGGCGCCGGGGAGCCGCCCGCCGAGGGCGCCGTCGGCGCCGGCACCGGGATGTCCTGCCTGGGCTTCAAGGGCGGCATCGGCACCTCGTCGCGGGTGACGGCCGCGGGCCACACCGTCGGGGTCCTGCTGCTCACCAACTTCGGCTCACGCGAGGCGCTGACCGTCGCCGGGCTCCCGCTCGGGCGGCTGCTCCCGCCGGTCGCGTCCGGTCCCGACACGCCTGCCGGCTCCTGCATCGGCATCGTCGTCACCGACGCGCCCGTCGACGGTGCCTCCTGCGCGCGGCTCGCTCGCCGCATCGGCCTCGGCCTGGCGCGTACGGGCTCGGTGGCCCATCACGGCAGCGGGGAGATCTTCCTCGGCTTCGGCACCGGGTTGCGGCTGGACCGCGACCAGCGGCCCGACGGGGTCGCGCTCGGCGGACGCGACCTGGATCCGCTCTTCGCCGCCGTCGTGGAGGCCACCGAGGAGGCGGTGCTGAACTCGATGTTCACCGCCCCGACCACGGTCGGGCGCGACGGCAACACCAGCGTCGGCCTCGACTCCGACGACGTACGCGCGCTGCTGGCGCCGATCCTCAGCGTAGGTCAGGCGTCGGCGCCGTGCGCGCCGCGACCAGGTGGCAGGCGCAGTCGTGCGTCTCCGCGGCCGACAGCACCTCGAGCGGGATCGTCCGGCAGGCGTCGGCCACAGCGGCGGCCGACCCGTCGGCCAGGGCGGGGCACCGGGGGTGGAAGCGGCAGCCGTGCGGGATCCGGGTCGGGTCCGGCACCTCGCCGGTGAGCACGACGGGTGCGATGCGCTCGATCTCCGGCACCACCGACAGCAGCGCCTTCGTGTAGGGGTGCTGCGGGTTCGCGAGGACCTCCTCGGTGGGCCCGGCCTCGACGATCCTCCCGAGATACATCACCGCCGTGCGGTCCGCGATGTTCCACGCCAGACCGAGGTCGTGCGTCACCACCAGCACGCCGAGGCCGAGCTCGGCGCGCAGCTTGAGCAGCAGCGCCAGGATCTCGCCGCGGATCGAGGCGTCCAGGCTGGAGACCGGCTCGTCGGCGACCAGCATCCCCGGCCGCAGCGCCAGGGCCCCGGCGATCAGCACCCGCTGCCGCTGCCCGCCCGACAGCTCGTGGGGATAGCGCAGGAACAGCCGCTCCGGCGGGCGCAGCCCGGCCGAGGCGAGCGCGTCCGCGACCTGCCTCTCCTCGGTGCGCCCGTCCGGGTCGTGGCGCGACAAGCCGTGCAGGCGCAGCCCCTCCGCCACCGAGTCGTAGACGGTGTGGCGTGGGTTCAGCGCACCGGCCGGGTCCTGCAGGATCATCTGGACGCGACGCCGGAAGGCCCGCAGGTCGCGAGCCCGGTAGCCCAGCGGGGTGCCGTCGAGCAGCACCTCGCCGCGGGTCGGCCGCTCCAGCCCGGTCAGCGCCCGGGCCAGCGTCGTCTTGCCCGAGCCGGACTCCCCGACCAGCGCGAGGATCTCACCGGAGCGGACCCGCAGGTCGACCCCGTCGAGCGCGGTCGCCACGTCGCCGCTGCGCGAGCTGAACTCCACCGCGAGGCCGCGCGCCTCGAGGGTGATCTCCGGAGCAGCGGGGGTCGTGGCGGGCGTCGTGGCGCTCATGCCGGCACCCGGATGCAGGCGGCCTCGCGACCGGGACGCTTGGTGTCCAGCGGCGGCTCCGCGATCGTGCACTCCTCGACCGCACGGGGGCACCGCGGCGCGAAGGAGCAGCCCGGCAGCAGGTGGCGCGGATCCGGTGGGTCGCCGGCCAGTCCCGCCGGGGCGTAGCGAGCGCTCGGATCTCCCACCCGTGGGAAGGAGGCCGACAGGGCGGCGGCGTAGGGGTGCAGCGGGTCGGTGAACACCTGGTCGGCGGGACCCTGCTCGATGATCCGCCCGGCGTACATCACGGCGATCCGGTCGCTCATCTCGGCGAGGACCGACAGGTCGTGGCTGATCAGCAGCATGCCGACCTCCAGCTCCTTGACGAGGGCGCTGAGCACGTCGAGGACCTGCGCCTGCACCATCACGTCGAGGGCGGTGGTCGGCTCGTCGGCGACCACGAGCGCCGGCCGGCAGGCCAGTGCCATCGCGATCATCACCCGCTGACGCTGTCCGCCGGAGAGCTGGTGCGGGTAGGCCTCGGCGCGCGCGGCCGGCAGCCCGACCTGCTCGAGCAGCTCGCCGACGCGTCGCTTCACCTCGGCCCGGCCCACCCCCGGCTCGTGGAGCTCGATGGGTTCCGCGATCTGCTGGCCGATGCGACGTACGGCGTTGAGCGAGTGCAGTGCGCCCTGGAAGATGATCGAGGCACCTGCCCACCGCAGCGCGCGGAGGTCGCCCCATCGCATCGTCAGCACGTCGGCGTCGTCGAAGAGGACCCGTCCGGTGACGGTCGCCGAGGCCGGCTGGAGCCGGAGCACGGTGCTGGCCAGCGTGGACTTCCCGCAGCCGGACTCCCCGGCCACGCCGACCACCTCGCCCCGCGCCACCGTCAGGTCGACGTCGCGCACCGCCGGCAGCGGGCCCTGGTCGGTGCGGTAGGTGACCGACAGCCCCTCGATCCGCAGCAGCTCACTCATCGTGCTCACCGGTCCTGGAGTCGGGGGTTGAGGACGTCCTCGAGTGCCTGGCCGACCAGCGTGAAGCAGAGCACGACCAGCACCACGCACACGCCCGGCGGGACGAAGAACCACCACGACCCCGTGGTGATGGCACCGACCCGGTAGGCGTTCTCCAGCATCGAGCCCCACGAGATCCGGGTGGGGTCCCCGAGGCCCAGGAAGCTCAACGTGGTCTCGGAGAGGATCGCCACGGCCACCGCGAGGGTGGTGTTGGCGAAGACGAGCGGGATGACGTTGGGCAGCACGTGCTTGCGCAGCAGGTGGGTGTTGCCGGCGCCGAGTGCCCGCGATCGCTCGAGGTAGGCCCGCTCCTTGATCGAGAGCGTCTGGCTGCGGATCAGCAGGGCGGTGCCCGCCCAGGAGGTCACCCCGATGACGATGACGATGTTGAGCAGGGAGCGGCCGAGCACGCTGGCCAGCACGATCGCCAACGGCAGGAACGGGATCACCAGGAACCACTCGGTGAAGCGGAACAGCACCGCACCGGTCACCCCGCCGAAGTAGCCGGAGGTCAACCCCACGACCGTGCCGATCAGCATCGAGAGCAGGGTCGCCATCAGGCCCACGAACAGCGAGATCCGCGCGCCCCAGATCAGCAGGGTCAGCACCGACCTGCCGCTGTCGTCGGTGCCCAGGGGGTACTGCCAGGACGGGGACTCGAGCACCCCGCCCGTCGCCCGGGTGACCGAGAGGCCCGACTCGTCGGCCAGCAGCGGAGCGAAGAGCGCCGTCAGCACGAACAGCGCCAGCACGACGAGCCCGACCAGCCCCGCGCGGTTGGTGCGGAACCGCGCCCACCCGCGGGACCAGCCCGCCCGGCGCCGGCGCGCGGCCAGCTGCCGTGCGGACAACGAGGCGGCCGGGTCGGTGGACGGGTCGGTGGAGGCGTCGCTGCTCATCAGGTCCGCACCCTCGGGTCGAGCCAGCCGTAGGCGAGGTTGGCGAGCAGGTTGGCCACGATCACCGCGGCCGACGAGAGCAGGAAGACACCCTGGAGGAGCCAGTAGTCGGGCACCTTGAGCGCCTCCGTGGTCAGCAGGCCGAGCCCGGGGATGGAGAAGATCGTCTCGACCGTGATCGCACCCGCGATCACGAAGCCGAAGTTGAGCGCGATCACCGTCGTGGTCGGCAGCAGGGCGTTGGGCACCGCGTGCCGGCCACGGACGGCGGCGTCGCGCAGCCCCTTGGCCTTGGCGGTGGTCAGGTAGTCCGAGCCGAGCTCGTCGATGAGCGAACCCCGCATGATCAGGGCGTAGTCGGCGAGGTAGGCCAGGGTCAGCGTGATCACCGGGAGGGCCAGGTGCCAGGCCGTGTCCACCACGCCGGACAGTGAGCCCGGATCGGAGCCGACCGAGTGCAGCCCGCCCGTCGGGAACAGGCCGGGCATCGGCCCGATGCCCACCGACAGGCTGGCGATCAGCAGCAGGCCCAGCCACCACTCGGGCATCGAGTAGAGGGTCAGCGAGGTGCCGGTGGAGAACCGGTCGAACGCCCCGCCCCGGTCCCATCCGGCCCGGATGCCGATCCACACCCCGATCAGGGCGGCGAAGACCGTCGCGGTGCCCACCAGCAGCAGCGTCGGCCAGAGCCGGTCGAGGAGGATGCCCGAGACGTCGCGGCGGTAGAGGATCGAGTAGCCGAGGTCGCCGTGGGCCAGGTTCGTCAGGTAGGTGACGAACTGCTGGCCCGTGGGCTCGTCGAGGCCGTACGTCGTGTTGAACTCGTCCAGCTGCTCCGCGCTGGTGAGCCGGCCCCGCCCCAGGGTGCGGGCCGGGTCACCGGGCAGGATCCGGAAGAGGAAGAAGTTCACGACCAGCATGAACATCAGGCTGCCGAGGGCGCCGAGCACCTTGCCCCCGGCGTACGCGGTGTAGCCGTGCCGGGCGCCTCGTCGGGAGCGTACGGGGCGCTCGCCCTCCGGCGGGACGCCGGTCGGGTGGGTCGTGACGACGCTCACCGGGTCGCCGCCACGCTCACTCGCGGTCCTCGGCGGTCCGGCGGCGGCGCATCACCAGCACACCCGCGAGCAGCACGGCCGCGACCGCGGCACCGCCGATGCCGACGAGCACCCCGGTGCCCACGGCGCCGTCCTCTCCGGCACTGGTCGCCTGCGTGGCCGACTCGTCGCCCCCGCAGTCGCCGGACTCGTCGGCAGCCTGCATGTGGATGTAGTTGTAGACGCCGTACTGGAACAGCCAGACGCCGGTGGGTGCGGGCTGGCGCACCAGGCAGGCGAAGCGGTCGCTGCGCAGCGCCTGCCCGACGGTGTTGTAGGCGGTGACGAGGTAGGGCGAGTCCTCGAAGAGGATCTGCTGCATCTGCCGGACCTGCTCGGCGCGGGCCTCCGGGTCGGCCTCACCCAGCTGCTGCTCGTAGAGCGCGTCGTAGTCCTCGTTGCAGTACCAGGTGTCCGACCAGTTGCCGCGCTGGTCGCACGTCATGTAGCTGAGCATCGAGGTCGGGTTGGGGTCGACGAACCACCCCCACTGGAAGGCATCGAAGTCGCCCTCGAGGATGACGTCGGTGAGCTTGCTGGACTCGATCGCGTCCACCTTGGAGTCGATGCCGATGTCGGAGAGCCATTCCTGGAAGTAGGTCATCGTGTCGACCGAGGTCTGCGAGTCGGAGCGGGCAGCCAGGCGCAGCGTGCCGATGGGGCTGCCGTCCGGCATGGTGCGCGAGCCGTCGTCGCCCATCACGTAGCCGGCCGCGTCGAGGGCCTCACCGGCCTGCTCGGGGTCGTAGGTGAACGCGTCGTCGTCCGGCACCTCCCAGTGGAAGGTCGAGTAGAACGGCGGGACGATCGTGCTGCCGGTCTCGCCTGCCCCCTGGTAGACCTTCTCGACGAGCTGGTCGAGGTCCATGCTCCAGCCCAGTGCGTGTCGGAAGGCGGGGTCCTGGACGGCCGGGTGGCCGTCGCCGATCGGTGCGCCGGTGTCGAGGTCGACCGCGCCGGCGTTGAACGCGATCTCGTCGAAGCCGGGGGAGTCCCCGTTGATCGCGGTGATGCCCGGCACTCCGTCGAGCGCGTCCACCTGGATGGCGCTGATGTTGTGGACGAAGTCGACCTCGCCCTTCTTCAGCGCAGCGATCGCCGGGTCCTCGGACTTGTACACGCGGTAGACGATCTGGTCGAGGTGGGGGACGCCGCCCCAGTAGTCGGGGTTCTTCTCGAACCGGTAGGTCGAGCCGCCGGCGCTGCCCTCGACGAACCGGAACGGCCCGGACCCGACGACCGGCTGGGCGTCGGTCGGCTCGTTCTTGTAGGTCTTGACGTCGTCCTCCGCGACGTCGGACCAGATGTGCTCGGGGATGACCGGGATGGGCAGGCCGGGCAGGCCGGAGTTCACCCGCTTCAGCTCCAGCACGACGGTGGTGTCGTCCGGGGCGGTGATCGAGGTGACGCCGGCGAGGTAGGGCTTCCACGTCGCTGCTTCGGGTCCACCGTCGAGGACACGGTTGTAGGTGTAGGCGATGTCCGCCGCGGTCAACGGCACGCCGTCGGACCAGGTGACGCCCTCGCGGATGTCGAAGGTCCAGGTCAGCCCGTCGTCGGAGCTCTCCCACGACGTCGCCAACCCGGGCTCGTACGCCAGGTCCTTCACGCTCGTGATGAGCATGAAGTCGTAGGTCAGGGCCCACATCTCGAAGGACTCGGCCTCGATGCCGAGGAACGGGTTGAACGAGTCGACCTCGTTGGTCATCGCCACGGTCAGGGTGAGCGGGTCGTCCGCCGACGCCGCTGCAGTGGGGGATGCGAGGAGGGCGGGAGTGAGGCAGGTGGCGAGCAGCACGGCCGCCGCGAGCCCCCGGATGGCGCTACGTTGACGCCCGTGGACACCCCCTCCTCGCCGGTTCCCGCGGCTCCGCGCGAGGCGTTCGAGCACACCGAGCACGGTGTCGTACGCCCCGACCCCTATCACTGGATGGGCACGACGACCCCCGAGCTCCTCGACCATCTCGCCCTCGAGCGGTCCTTCTACGACTCGGCGTGCGCTCATCTCGACTCCCTGGTGGCTGAGCTGACGGACGAGATGGCTGCGCGGGTCCCCGGGGCGGATCTCTCGGCACCGTGGCATCGCGCGGGCTTCAGGTACTACTCCCTGACCCGTCGTGGGAATGAGTATGCCGACATTGTCAGAGAAATCCATGGGGTCGACCCTGCAAGAACACGGAATTCGTCGGAGGCACCCGCCCTGGACGACCGCTTCCGTGGATCGCAGGAGGTCGTTCTCGATGTGGGGGCGCTCGCGGGCGACAGCGACTACCTCGAGCTCGGGGTCACCCTGGTCAGCCCGGACGAGCACCTGGTGGCCTACTCCGTGGACCGCACGGGGGACGAGGTCTACGAGCTGCGGTTCCGGGACCTCCGCACAGGAACCGAGCTGGCCGAGGTCATCCCGCGCACCTACTACGGAGGGGCGTGGAGCGCGGACTCGCGCTGGTTCTTCTACACCGTCCACGACGACGCCTACCGGCCCCACCAGGTCTGGCGGCACCGGATCGGGACTCCCGCCGCCGCTGACGTGCTGGTCCTCGAGGAGCCGGACGAGCGCTTCGACCTCCACCTGCGCGCGTCGCGCAGCGGGTCGGCGGTCCTCGTGCTGAGCGAGAGCCGCGACACCGGTGAGGTCTGGGTCGTCGACGCCCACGACCCCGAGTCGCCGGCGCGCTCGGCGGGCGGCCGCCGTCCGGGGGTCATCTACCGGGCCGAGCACGTCCGCGAGAGCGACGTGCTGCTGCTGGTGACCAACGACGAGGCGGTCGAGTTCCGGCTGGTCTCCGCGCCCGTCCCCCGCCGGGGCGACCAGGACCACTCGGTGTGGACCGAGGTGCGTGGTGAGGATCCCGCCGAGCGCCTCGAGCGGGTCGACGCGTTCGCCGGGCACGTCGTGCTGAGCCTGCGCACCGACGCCGCCCATGCGTTGCGCGTGCTGCCGCTCGACCGGCTCGGGGAGGCCGGGACCGTCCTGACCAGCCGGTTCGCCGGGGGCGGGCTGCGGCTGGCCCGCAACACGTCGTACGACGCGAGCGCCGTCACCGTCGTCGACCAGGCGCACGTCGAGCCGCCGGTGTGGTCCGACGTGGACCTCGCCTCGGGCGCGGTCACCGACGTCGTGCGCCAGCAGGCGCCCGGACACGACGGAGCGCGCTACGTCACCACCCGCCTCGACCTGCCGTCGATCGACGGCACCCTCGTGCCGGTGACCGTCGTGCGGCACCGCGACACCCCCCTCGACGGCACCGCGCCCGCCCTGCTCTACGGCTACGGCGCCTACGAGTACACGTTCGAGCCGGACTGGGACGCCGCACTCCCGAGCCTCCTCGACAGAGGCGTGGTCTTCGCGCACGCCCACGTCCGCGGTGGGGGAGAGGGTGGGCGACGCTGGTGGCTCGAGGGACGGCTGGAGCACAAGCAGCACACCTTCGACGACTTCATCGCCGTCGCCGACGGGCTCGCCGACGGGTACGTCGACGGCGACCGGATCGCCAGCCGCGGTCTGTCCGCCGGCGGTCTGCTCCAGGGCGCGGTGTTCAGCCAGCGCCCGGACCGGTGGCGCGCCGTGGTCGCCGAGGTCCCGTTCGTCGACGTCGTCACCACGATGTTCGACGCCTCCATCCCGTTGACCGTCAACGAGTGGGACGAGTGGGGTGATCCGCGACGGCGGGCCGACTTCGACTGGATGCTCGCCTACTCGCCGTACGAGAACGTGCCCGCCGCCGGCTCCCGTCCCGACCTCCTGGTGACCGGCGCCGTCCATGACCCGCGGGTGATGGTGCGCGAGCCCGCCAAGTGGGTCGCCCGGCTGCGCGAGACCGATCCGGACTGGTCGCCGCGCTGCCTCTTCCGGTGCGAGACCGGCGCCGGCGCGCACGCCGGTCCCTCGGGTCGTTTCGGGCACCTGGCCTACGAGGCTGAGGTCTTCGCGTGGGTGCTGGACCGCCTGGGGGTCGGCGCGTGACGCCGCTGCACGCCGAGGTGCTCGAGGTCGCCCGGGCGCTGATCCGCTTCGACACGAGCAACGCCCCGGAAGCCGCCCTGGGGCGCCCGCCCGGCGACGAGACGGGACCGGCGACCTACCTGCGCGACTACCTGGTCGCGGCCGGTGTCGACTGCGAGCTGATCGCCCGCGACCCGCGCCGGGCCAACCTCGTGGCACGGATCCCGGGCACGGGGGAGGCGCCGTCGCTGGCCTTCGTCGGGCACACGGACGTCGTGCCGGCCGACCCCCGGGACTGGACGCACCCGCCGTTCGCCGCCGTCGTGGACGAGGGCGGCTGGCTGTGGGGCCGTGGCGCGATCGACATGAAGAACGAGGTCGCCGCGCGCGCGGTGGCGATGGCCGAGCTGGCGCGATCCGGCTTCCGTCCGCGCGGCGACCTGTGGTTCATCGCCGTCGCCGACGAGGAGGACGGCATGGCCGACGTGGGGATGCGCTGGCTCCTCGAGTCGCGACCCGACATCCGCCCCGACCTGGCGCTCAACGAAGGCGGCGGATCACGCCTCCACCTCCCCGACGGTCGGGTCGTGCAGATGGTCAGCGTCGGGGAGAAGGGCACCTATCCCGCCCGCGTCGTTGCCGTGGGCGAGGCCGGCCACGCGTCGACCCCGAGCGTCGGCGACAACGCCGTGCCGATCCTGGGAGAGCTGTTGCGCCGGGTCGGCACCGGGATGCCCGCCCGGACGCCGTCCGACCTGGTCGACCGGACCCTGGAGGTCCTGCTCGAGGAGACGGTCACCGACCCCGTGGACGCGCTGGCCCGGGCCGCGGCCCTGCACCCGGTCCTCGCCCACACCCTCCCGGCGCTGGCCGGCACCACGATGGCGCCGACGCTGCTGAGCGCCTCGAGCAAGCGCAACGTGATGCCGGCACGGGCGTCGATGGAGCTCGACTGCCGGATCCTGCCGGGCACCACGGCCACCGACGTCGAACGCGACGTCCGGGCCCGGCTGGGGTCGGACCTGGGCTACGAGCTGGAGTGGCCCGAGCACCTGGTCGCCGGCAGCGCCTCGTCCCCGTCGTCGCCGCTCATGGACGCGATGGTCGCCGTCCTGCGCAGGTCCGGCGACGACGCCGCGATGCTGCCGATCCTCTCCACCGGTTTCACCGACTCCGTCTACCTGCGCGCCGCCGGCACCCCCACCGCGTACGGCTTCAGCCCGTTCCTCGCCACCTCCGCCGAGGTGTTGGCGGCCGGGTTCCACAATGCCGACGAGCGCGTGCACATCGACGACCTGCTGACCTCGGTGGAGTTCCACCTCGCGCTGGCGCGCGAGCTGCTCGGCTGACAGAGGGGGCCACTGACCGGCCGCGGGGCGTGATCAGCGAGGTGCGTGGTGGGCGCGGCGGACCGGGCCCGGGCTCCCCGCAGGTACCAGTAGAGCATCAGCGCCGAGCTGACGACGTAGAACGAGTGCAGCACCCAGATCGGCCCCGGCGGCAGGTGGAAGACGTAGACCGAGTGCACCGCATTGCCGACGTTGGCCAGCGCGATGTTGCCGAAGCTGTACGACGACAGCTCACGCGTGCGCAGCGCCTTGTGGAGCATCGGCAGCACGCTGCCGACGAAGACGGCCGTGGAGACCATCCCCGCCAGCATCGGCAGCGTCGTGTCCATCCCGCGACGCTAGGACGAGCGGCGGCCCGGCGGCATCGGTCGAAACGCGCATCCGGTTTGCCGGTCCGCGTGGGACGGACGACCCATGGGCCTCTCACACCAGCCCGTGCTCGAAGGCGTACGCCGCGGCCGCGGTCCGCGAGCCCACGTCGAGCTTGGCGAAGATGTTGGAGAGGTGACGGGCCACGGTCTTCTCGCTCAGCACCAGCTCCGCCGCGATCTGCGGGTTGCTGCGGCCCGACGCGACGAGGCGCAGGACCTCGACCTCGCGAGCCGTGAGCCCGCCGGGCAGAGAAGGCGGCGCGAGGAGCGACGAGGCGAGGTCCGCCATGAGGGCGGCGCCGACCTGGCGGAAGGCCGCTCGCGCGGCACTCAGCTCCCGTTCGGCGGACAAGGAGTCCGAAAGGGCGAGCAGGCAGCGCCCGACGAGCAGCCTCGCCACCGCGGCGTCGTACGGCGCGGACGCCTCCGTCCACAGCTGGTGGGCCTTGCGGCCGTAGGGCAGCGCGCCGGCGGGGTCACCGGCAGCGAGCTCGACGGAGCCCAGCGCCTGCGCCGCGGCCGCCGCGGGGGCCGTGGCCCCGACCTCGGATGCGAGCGACGAGAGCTCCTCGGCGAGCGGCCGCGCCCGCTCGACGTCGCCGGAGGCGAGCAGCACCTCGACCGCGGCCGGCAGCAGCCGGCACCTCTTCACGGGTCCCTCGGGCGAGGCGAGCAGCCGCTCGATCGCGGCCAGGGCCGCCGCGGACTGGCCGCTCGCCTGCCACAGCAGTGCCAGCCCGGGCTGCGGGTCGACACCGAGGTCGGCGGCCCGCTGGTAGGCCGCGTCGGCCTCCGCGAGGGAGCCCCGCAGGCGCAGCAGGTCGCCCGTCTCCAGGGCGGTCAGGCCGATCGCACCCGGGGTGCCCAGCTCGAGGTAGCGCTCGGCGGCCCGCGCGTACTCGCGCAGCGCGTCGTCCCACGCTCCCCGCAGCCGCATCACCTGGCCGCGGTGCAGCGCGCACTGGCCGGTGAAGGCGAGCAGGCCGGGCTGGGCGGCGCACCAGCGTTCGAGGGCCGCGGTCCACTCGGCGACCCGGCCGAAGTCGCTGATCTCCTGGGCGCCTTCGATGGCGGTGCAGTAGACGCGCCCGGCGATGTAGGGCGAGGCCTCGCCGGCGATGATCCGGACCATGGCGTCGTCGAGGTGGGCCAGCCCCTCGGCGAAGCAGCCGGTCATGATCGACAGCCGTCCGCGTGCGCAGGTGCTGATCGCCGTCAGGTCGGCGTCGTGGAAACGACGTCCGGCCGCGTGCGCGTCGTCGACCAGCTGTCGTGCGGTCGCGAGGTCGCCCTCGCCGAGGGCGCGGAACATGCTGAGGAAGGCGAGCCAGCCGCGCTCGACGCAGTCCTCGCCGATCTCCTCGACCAGCTCGGCGGCTCGAGCGGCCCAGCCGCCCGCCAGCGCGTGCTCGCCGTGCTCGGCCAGGCTCATCGAGAGGCGGAAGGCGCACCACGCGGCACCGTGGAGGTCGTCCGCGTCCTGGTGTGCGAGGAACGCGCGCTGCAGGACCGCGACCAGCTCGTCGTGGCTGCCCACCAGCTCGACGGTCGCGCCGAACCTGTCGAGCTCGGCGGCGCTGAGGCCGTCGGGCCCGGTCCGGGACCACGCGTCGTAGGCGGCTTGCCAGTCGCCGCGGGCGAAGTGGTCAGTGGCCTGACTCACGGTCCGAGCCTACGGCGCATCAGGCGGCCGTGGACAGGTTCGTCGCGCCCTTCCCGCGATTGCGCGAACGGGCCGCGAGCCGGTCGGTGACGTACGCCGCGTCCCGGCCCACGCCGGCCAGGAGCATCGAGCTGAAGGAGTACTGGAAGGCAAGCCCGCAGAAGAACAACCCGGGGGCGTCGGCGACCACGCCGCGCTCCTCCCGCGGCCACCCGTCCTCACCGAGGACGGGCAGGTGAATCCAGTCGAACGTCTGGTGGAAGCCGGTCGCCCACACGACGGTGGACACGTCGCGCGGGGTGCCGTCGACGACCGGTCGGCCGTCGCGGACCTCCTCGACCCGGCCGGTGACCCGTTCGACGCCGCGCTCGAGGAGGTCGCGTCGCTTGACCCGCAGCATCGGACCGCCGTGGTGACGCAGCTCGGACAGCAGCTTCGCGCGCAGGGGGCTCCTGCGGGTGAGCAGGTGCCGCCAAGCGAAGAGCAGCACCGGGAAGAGCATCCGGAACGGCGCGGACTCCAGGCGCGGCGGGATCTCGCCGCAGTCGCGGCCGGCGAGGATCGTCGGGTGCGTCTCTGCGAGCTCGAAGGCGATGTCGGTGCCCGAGTGGCTCGCCCCGACCACGAGCACGGGTCCGTCGTTGACCTGGCCGGGGCGGCGGTACTCGCTGGAGTGCAGCTGGAGGACGCCCGGGTCGAGCTCGGCCGAGATCTCCGGGACGGCGGGCGTGCGGCCGAACGTGCCGGTGCAGACGACGACGTTGCGGCAGGTGAACCGGCCGCGGTCGGTCGTCACGACGTATCCCTTCTCGGCGGCGTCGAGGGCCTGCACGCGGGTCTCGAGCCGCACCGGCAGGTCGAAGGTGCGGGCGTAGGTCTCGAGGTAGTCGCCCACGGCGTCCTTGCCCGGGAAGGTCCAGCGCGGGGCGGGGAACGGCAGGCCGGGAAGCCCGTCGACGTAGGCGGGGGAGTAGAGCTTGAGGCTGTCCCACTGCCGGCGCCAGCCGTCACCGATGCGCGTGGCTGCGTCGAGGATGACGAAGGGGATCCCGTGCCGCTGGAGGTGGTAGCCGGTCGCCAGGCCGGCCTGGCCCGCGCCGATGATCACAGTGTCGATGTCTGAGGTGAGGTCGTGTGTGTCCATGCCGCCGACGTTATTTCGGGAGTCCTGTCGTCGCGTCGGGCGCGATGCCCATCTCGGGTGCGGACCGGGTGGGTAAATGCACCCATCGAGCAGCAGGACCGCGCACTGACCGGAAAGCCGCCGGTGTGCCCAAATACGGGGAGCGAACAGCCCGCATTTGGCCTTATCCTCGACGAAGCCGAGGTGAGGAAGTGGGGTGGACGGTCAGCAGCGACTGCTCCTGCACGTGCTCGGCGAGTTCACGGCCACGCGAGACGGCGTCGTCCTGGATCTCGGCGGGCGACGCCAGCGCGCCGTGCTCGCGGTGCTGATCATGCTGCGGGACCAGGTGGTCCCGGCCGAGCGCCTGGTCGACTGCGTCTGGGGCGACCACCTTCCCGCCAACGCGCCCGGTGCGCTGCAGGCCTACGTGAGCCACCTGCGGCGGCGGCTCGAGCCGGACGCGACCGCGCGGCAGCGCGGCGGCGTCATCGCTCGCGCCGGTCCGGGCTACGTGCTGCGGCTTCCGGCCGACGCCGTGGACGCCTGGGCGTTCGAGGCGGCGGTCCAGTCGGCGGCGGGCGAGGATCCCGGGGAGGCGGCGTGCACCCTGGAGGCCGCGCTGCGGCTCTGGCGCGGTCCCGCGTACGCCGACTACGCGGGGGAGGCGTGGGCCGAGGCGGAGATCGCCCGGCTCACCGAGCTGCGAGCGGTGGCCCGCGAACGCCTCCTCGCCACCCGTCTCGACCTCGGAGAGGCCCAGCTCGTCATCGGCGACCTCGAGGCGCTCGTCGCCGACGACCCGCTCCGCGAGGAACGCTGGCGTCTGCTCACGGTGGCGCTCTACCGCGCTCACCGCCAGGCCGCCGCGCTGGCAGCGCTGCGCCGGGCGCGGAAGGTGCTCGCCGACGAGCTGGGCGTCGACCCCGGGCCTGCGCTGCGCTCGCTCGAGGCGGAGGTCCTCGCGCAGTCGCCCGAGCTCGAGGTGCTGGCACCGCGAGCGGTCGACGAGACGACCCGACCCTTCCCGCGACCGCACGCCCCCGACGGGCTGGTGGACCGGGAGCGCGAGATGGCCGTCCTGCGCACGATGGTGGCCGAGCTGGGGGAGGGCCGGGCCGGCTGCCTGCTGGTCGAGGGCCCGGCAGGGATCGGCAAGACCCGGCTGCTCGACGAGGTCCGCCGCCTGGCCGACGCAGCCGGCGTGCCGGTGAGGTCGGCGCGGAGCAGCGCGCTGGAGCAGGGCTTCGACTTCGGGGTGGTCCGCCAGCTCTTCGACACGGCCATCGACGACGTCGTACGCCCGGACGACCGCTTCGCCGCCCTCCGCGACCTGTGCGAGGCCACGACGGAGCTCGCCGCGGCCGCGCCGTTCGTGATGTGCGTGGACGACATCCAGTGGGGCGACGAGGCGTCGCTGCAGTTCCTCGCCTACCTGGTGAATCGGCTCGAGGGCCGTCGCGTGCTGGTGGTGCTGGCGGTGCGCACCGGGGAGACGCACGAGGCCGACGCCCTGCTCGCCGAGCTCACTGGCAACGAGGCGGTCACGGCGCTCCATCCGGCGCCGCTCACCCAGCAGGGCACGGCCGTCCTGGTGACGGAGCGACTCGGTCGTGGCGCCGACGCGTTCGTGGCGACGTGCCACCGGATGACCTCGGGCAACCCGCTGCTCCTGCGCCAGCTGCTGCGCGCGCTCGCCGACCAGGGCATCCCGCCCGACACGGCGCACGTCGACACGGTCCGGGCGGTGGGCTCGCGCGCGATCACCTCGCTCGTGACGCTGCGCCTGCGCCGCATGTCACCGATCGTGACCACGGTGGCGCGCGCGGTCGCGGTGCTCGGGTCCGTGGCCGACCTGGTGACGGTGGCCGACCTCGCGCAGCACTCGGAGGAGGACGTCGCGGCTGCCCTCGACGTCCTGGCCCGCGGCGAGATCCTCCTCGACGGGCAGCCGCTCGAGTTCGTCAACCCGCTGGTGCGCGATGCGATCCACGCCGACATCCCGGCGGGCGAGCGCGCGCTCCTCCACGAGCGCATGGGTCGGCGGCTCAAGTCATCCTCAAGTCACCCCGGTCATACTGGGGTGCCCCGATCGTGAGGTGCTGATGGTGCCCGAGTCCACGCCCCCACTCACCGCCGACGCCGAGGCGTTGCGCGGTCTGGCCGGCGGTGCCGTGCACCTGCCGGGAGATCCCCTCTACGACGAGGCGCGGATGCCGTGGAACCTCCAGGTCGACGAGCACCCTGCGGCAGTCGCCTATCCCGCGGACCCCCGGGAGGTCTCGCGGATCGTCCGGGCCGCAGCAGCGGCGGGCCTCCGCGTCGCACCGCAGGGGACCGGGCACGGTGCCCCGCCGCTCGCCGGCCGCCTCGGCGACGCCGTGCTGCTCCGCACCTCGGCCATGACCGGACTGAAGGTCGACGCCGCGTCCCGCACGGCGCGTGCCGACGCCGGTGTGCTGTGGGGCGACGTCGTCACCCGGGCGGGCCGGGTCGGCCTCGCCGCGCGGCACATGTCCAGCCCCGGCGTGGGGGTGGTCGGGTCGTCGCTGGGCGGTGGCGTGAGCTGGTACGCCCGGCAGCACGGCCTGCAGTGCAGCGCGATCACGGCCGCCGAGCTGGTGCTCGCCGACGGCACCTTCGTGCGGGCGACCGAGACCCAGGACCCCGACCTGCTGTGGGCGGCCCGTGGCGGCACCGGCGGCTTCGGGGTGGTGACGGCGCTGGAGTTCGACCTGCTGCCGATCCCGACGGTGTACGCCGGGATGCTGGCGTGGGACTGGCGGCACGCCCGGCGCGTGCTCACCGCGTGGGGTGAGTGGTGCGCGGAGGCCCCGGAGTCGGTGACCAGCGTGGCCCGGATCTTCCAGGTGCCCGACGTCGAATCACTGCCCGCGGAGGTGCGGGGTCGCGGGCTCGTCATCATCGACGCGGTGGCGACGTGCGACGCCGACACCGGTGCGCGGACCCTGGCCCCGCTCCGAGCGCTGCGGCCCGAGGTCGACACCTTCGCGCAGGTGCCCGCGGCCGACGTCGCCCACCTCCAGATGGACCCCCAGGAGCCCACCGCCGTCTACGCCAACAGCGTCCTGGTCCACGGCCTCCCGGCCGACGCGGTGGAGGCCCTGGTCGCGGTCGCCGGCCACGGCTCCGGCAGCAACCTGCTCTTCGTCGAGCTGCGGCAGCTGGGTGGCGCGCTGGCGCGGCCCGCTCCTCGCCCCGGTGCGCTCGACCGTCTGGAGGGCTCCTTCCTGGTGCTCGGCGTCGGCGTCGACGTGGGGACCGGATGGAGCGCCGTGCGTGCGGACGCGACGCGGGTCCTGGACTCGCTCGCACCGTGGACGTCCAGCGCGTCCTACCTCTCGATGGCCTACGAGGCCGCCGCCCGGCGGGGGTGGTCGGCCACGTCGTACGAGCGGCTGGTCGGCATCCGGCAGGCCGCGGACCCCTTCGGGCTGTTCGTGCCGCCGCGTCGCGCCGCGGGCGACTGAGGCCTCAAGTCGCGCTCAAGCAGCTCGCAAGCCTCCGGGTCCACCGTCGTCGGGTCAACGACGAACCAGACACGGAGGAATCATGACCATCGCACAGACCAGCACCGAGAACGGCACCCCGTTCGACGAGCTGGATGAACTCACCATCGGCACCGTGGCGGTGCCTGGCGACCGGGCCTACGACGCGCTCGTCTCGCCGTGGAACCTCGCCATCCCGGTGCGGCCCGCCGCCGTGCTCGCGGCCCACGACGCCCAGGACGTCGTCGAGGCCGTGCAGTTCGCGGCCCGGCACGGGATCCGCGTGACACCGCAGGCCACGGGCCACGGCCCGATGGCCGACCTGACCACCGAGCTGCTGGTCACCACCAAGGAGCTCGACGAGGTCGTCATCCACCCGGAGGAGGGCTGGGCCCGCGCCGGGGCCGGGGTGAAGTGGCTCAAGGTCGTGGAGGCCGCCGCGCCCCACGGGCTGGCGCCGCTCTCGGGCTCGATCACCGACGTCGGCATCGTCGGCTACACCACCGGCGGCGGGCTCGGGCCGATGGCCCGCACCTACGGCCTGGCCATCGACAAGGTGCGCGCCATCGAGGTGGTCACCGGTGACGGCGTGTTCCGCCGGGTGACGCCGACCGAGCACCCGGAGCTCTTCTTCGCACTCCGCGGAGCCAAGGGCATGCTCGGCATCGTCACGGCCATCGAGTTCGACCTCGTCCACCAGCCGACGTTCTACGGCGGCTCGCTGTGGTTCGACGGGGACGACGCGGCCACCGTCATCGAGCAGTGGCTGCACTGGTCCGAGGACCTGCCCGAGCTGGGCACCACGTCCTTCGCGCTGTTCCAGCTGCCGGAGATGGAGGGCGTGCCGCCCATGCTCGCCGGACGGATGACGCTGTCGGTGCGCTACGTGTGGACCGGCTCCGCCGAGGAGGGGGAGCGTCGGTTCGCCGCGATGCGGGCCGCCGCACCGGTCATCCTCGACGACGTCGCGGACAAGCCCTACACGGCGATCGACTCGGTCCACACGGACCCGCTCGACCCGACCCCGTGCTACGAGGCGGGCAACGTGCTCGCCGACTTTCCCGCCGAGGCGGTGGACGCCCTCCTCGCGCTGACCGGGCCGGGAGCGGACTCACCACAGATCCTGGTCGAGGTACGCCAGCTGGGCGGCGCGTTCGCCCGGCCGGGGGAGCACCCGAGCGCCTTCGCCTCGCGCGACGCCGCGTACTCGTTGCTCATCGTCGGCATCTCGGAGATCCCGGGCGTGGAGGACCACGCGGCCGCGATCCTCGACGCGATGGAGCCCTGGGTGGGCCGGCACCGGCTGCCGAACTTCACGTTCGAGCCCGAGGACTACGTCGACGCCTACGACGAGGTCACGCTCGCCCGGTTGCGCCGGGCCATCGGGACCTACGACCCCCAGGGTGTGCTGGCGATCGGGGGAGTCCTGGGGTGACGGTGGCCGTCGGCCAGCTGCGGGGGGTCGATCGCTCGACGCGCTCCACCTGGCTGACGGCCCGGGTCGGCCTCACCCCACCGCGTACGGCGTCGTCGTCCCCTTCACGACAGGCCCGCCGCGCACGACGCTGACCTTGCACACGGCCCCGGAGGGGACGCTGTTGAGGTTGACGATCTCCTCGCTCCAGGCGGCGCCGTTGCCGGCGTCGAACCACGGGCCGAGGAGGGGGTAGGTCTCGCTCGAGTCGTACCTGCCGGAGTAGCGGCCCTTGAACCAGCACTGGTTGAGGAGCGCGAAGTCGTAGCTGACGACCGGGTAGACCCCGCCGATGGTCGCGCGGACCACGACCTCGCCGCCGCCGACCGCGGGACCCTGCAGGACCGTGCTCCCGCTGGTCGGGCCCGCGGACGCGGGCACCGCGCCGAGCACCATGCCCACCCCCAGGACAGCGGCCGCGCCGCTCACCATCACCTTGCGCATCGTGCTCTCCTCACGTCCTGTCGAACGTCCCGTGAATCACTGGCAGTAGTCGGTGGTCGACGCCTCGCCGTAGCCGAGCTTCCACTTCAGTGGCGTGGTCCCGGGGTCGATGGTGTCGGCCTCCCAGATGGCGTCGGCGATGCACTGGTGCCCGTCGGCGTTGGGCATGACGCCCATGTCCTCGGTGGTCTGGCTGAACTCGATCAGCACGCCGAGGGCGGCGGGGACCAGGTACGTCGGCAGCGCGCGACCGGTCGATCCCTCGACGAACCACTCGTCGCTGCAGCCGAAGTTGACGGTCGGCGAGTCGTGCTGGTGCACCGCGCCGCTCTGCTCGGGGTGCTCGACCTTGGTCTTGATCTGCACGTCCATCGTCATGCAGTGGTCCTCGAACTTCGGTGCCACGTCGACGTACACGTAGCGCCAGCCGTTCGGTCCCGCCTGGTAGGGCGCCAGCGACTCCTTGATCGTGGAGTTCAGCTTGGAGAAGGCCTGGTCGATGGCGAGCAGCGCGGCCGGGAGCTGCGCCCAGCGGGTGAGGCACGTCGGGATGGTGTCGATCAGCGGGGTGCACAGCTGGGCGATCTCGTCGGCGACGTCCTCGGCACGGGGGTAGGGGTTCGGGTAGTTGACGACTCCGACGACCAGCCCCGGTCGCTGGGCCGCCATCACCTTCTCGGTGGACAGCAGGGTCGTGTAGTTGTTCCTCATCGTCGACCACAGCGAGGTGTTGCCGAGCACCGCCGTCGCGCACGCCGTCGCCCCCGCGAAGTCGTGGTCCTTGACCTTGCTGAAGCACGAGTCGATGAGGTTGACGGCCGGCTTGTTCTGCTCGCCGAGCATGATCGTGTGCAGGTCGGGACGCATGTTGTAGGCCGACGACATCGACCCACCCGAGATGTAGGTCGCCGACGTCACGCCGTTCTTGCCCTGGTTGTAGAGGCACCATCCGGGACTCTTGAGGTGGTCCTCGAGCAGCTGCTCGGGATACCGCTTGGTGTTGTCGTCCAGCTCCTTGCCGTTGACGACGTCGTCGCCCGAGGCGACGTAGATGCGGCACCCGGCGGCGGCCTGCGCCGTGGGTGCGGCCGCCGGCACCGCCGCCAGCCCGGCGACCATGAGGGCCGCCGCGCCGAGGGACGCGAGCAGGAGACGTACGACGCGTGTGCTGGGACTGGTCATCTGGTCCGTCCTGTCAGAACGTGTTGACCCGGAGGCCACCGGCGTTGTTGGACTCGTTGAACTCCGACACGACGTTGCCGGGGTCGACCACGACGTCGAAGTCGACGAACGACGGCACCGCTGCGTGTCGGCGTGCGCCTGCACGGTCACGGTCGTCCCGGCGGCCGCCGCGAGCCCGGCGTCCGGGCTGGTGCAGAGGATCTCCGGCACGGTGGAGTCACCAGCGAAGAGCGGGTTCGCACCACACGTGAAGCCGTTCGTGGCGGAGGCGGTGACGAGCGCCGACTCGTTGAAGGTCGTGTCCAGGTCCACCGCGATGACGATCCGGTCCGGGAGGGTCGGCACGGCCGGCTGATCACCGATGTTGGTCACCGTGAACTGGTAGGTGACGTCCGTGTCGTCCGGGATCGGGTTCGGCGTGGCGAGGATCTGACCCATCTGGAGATCGACGCAGGCGGTGCACTGGGTGTGCGTCACCGTCGTCGTCTCGGTCTGGAAGTTGTTCGCCTCGTTGGTCTCGGTGATGGCGTTGAGCGGGTCGGCCGTCACGTTGACGGTCAGCTTGTTCGGCGCCGCCACCCCCACGGTGAGCTTCGCCGTGATCGTCGTCGACTGGCCGGCGATGAGGTCGCCGGTGCAGGTGGCGAGCGCGTCGGCGTTGCTGAGTGCGCAGGTGAAGCCCTGCGACCCGAGCACCGAGTTGAGGGTCATGCCCGTCGTCGGCAGGTCCATCGTGATGACGACGCCGTTGCCGTCGACCGCCTTCGCGTCCTGGCTGCCGCCGTTGGTCACGGTGACCGTGTAGATCACCTCGTCGCCCGTCGCGACCGGGTCGGCCGCGTCCGTGATGTCGCCGACCGCGAGGTCGATGGCGGCGCCACCCATGTTGGTGGTGACCGTGTCGCTGTTGTTCGACACGTTCGTCGCCTTCTCGTCCTCGCAGGCGGACGGGTTGGACGCGCAGGGCTCGACCGCCGTGTCGACCGGAACGGCACTGCCACCGTTGGCCTCGGCCGTGTTGGTCAGCGCACCGCTGGCCGTGTCCTCGACCCTGGTCTGGATGGTGATCACCGTCGACTGGCCGGGGGTCAGGCCGTTGGTGACGTCGCAGGTCACGGTGCCACCCGTGGCCGAGCCGTCGTGGGTGCAGGTCGCGAGTCCGTTGGTCGCCGTCGGGTTCCCGATGATCGACACGTCGGCCGGCAGCACGTCGGTCACGTCGAACTGCTCCGACTTGGCGTCGCCGGTGTTGCTGACGCTGATCGTGTACTCCAGCGTGGCGCCGATGCTGACCGTGCCGGTGCTGGCCGACTTCTGCACCGAGATGTTCGGCGAGAGCGGCCGGATCTCGGTCGTCTTGGTCTTGCAGTTGTCGGACTCGATGGACTCCACGATCGCGTTGTCCGGGTCGACGCAGGCCTCGTTGTCGAGGGTGCCGCCGTCCTTGGTGATGAAGACGCTGATCGTGATGACCGCGATGCCGCTCTCGGAGAACTCCTCACCCATGTCGCCGACGCACTCGACCACGTTGACCGGGTTCTCGAGGACCTGGCAGATGAAGTTGCCGTCCGCCTCGACGTTCAGCGGGATCAGGCCGACCGGCAGCGCGTCACGGACGACGACGTCGTTGACGGCGTTGCCCTCGTTCGTGACGGTGAGGACGTAGTCCTCGGTGTTGTTCTGCTGGGCCGTGGTCGGGCCGTCCTTGTCGAGCTTGAGGTTGTAGGGCGACGCGACGGTGAGCGTGTCGCTCGCGGTGTTGTTCGTCTCGTTGGACTCCGCGATCGCGTTGAACGGGTCGACGGCGGCCTGGTTGGTGTAGGTCTGCTGCCGCACCTCAGGCGCGCGGACGACGATCTGCAGCATGCGCACCGTCGGCAGGCCGGGGACGAGGTCCTCGGACCCGTCGATCGTGCCGCCGGTGCAGGTCACCACGCCGCCGCTCTCGCCGCAGAGGAACGAACCGTCACTGACGCCGGTCACGTCCTGCGCGGACACGAACGTCATCCCGGCGGGCAGGGCGTCGCGCACGACCACCTGGAACGCGGGATCGGTGCCGGCGTTGCTGACGTCGATCTGGTACGTGATGAGCGCGCCGCTGTCGAAGCCGTTGACGTCTCCGGCACATCCGGGGGCGATGGCGGTGTCGCACTTGGCGATGCGGAGGTCGATGAAGCCGTCACCCACGACCACCTTCGTGGTCGCCGAGTCCTGGTTGTCGGTCTCGTCGCCCTCGGGGATGGCGTTGTTGGGGTCGACGATCGCCGTGTTGGTGATGTTGCCCGGCCGGTTCGGCGAGAACGCCTTGATCGTGATGGTGCGGCTCGTCGGAGCGCCCGACGCGGTGACGGACGTGCCGCTCAGCGTCGCGCCGGTGCAGGTGACCGTCCCACCGGACTCGGAGCAGTTGAACCTCGTCGCGGGCCCGGCGAGCGAGGTCTCCTCGGCGGAGATGAACTGCGTGCCGGCCGGCAGCACGTCGCGGACCGTGACCCCGAAGGCGGGGTTGGTGCCCGTGTTGCTCACCTCGAGCGTGTAGGTGATCACGCTGCTGGTGCCCACCTCGGCGGTGGCGCTCTTGTCGATCTCGAGCTGGACGAAGGAGTTGAGTCCGCCGTCGCCCGCCGTCTTCACGACGGTCTGCGCCTCGGCGGAGTTGTCGAACTCGTTGCCCTCGCGGACGACGTCGTCCGGGTCGACCTTCGCGGTGTTGGTGTAGGAGCCGGGCACGTCGGGGGCGTACACGACGACCTCGATCGTGCGGGTCAGCGGCACGTTGCCCGCGCCACCGGTGTCCGGGATGGTGTTGACGGTCCCGGAGAAGTCGCCGCCGGAGCAGGTGACGACGCCGCCGGTGGCAGACCCGTCGTGCGTGCAGAAGAAGGTGTCGGTCGTGCCGGGCCCGGCGTCGGTGTCCTTGGCGGAGATGAACCGCGTGCCCGTCGGGAGGAAGTCCTTCACCACGACGTTGCTGACCGGGTCGGTGCCGTCGTTCTCGACCGTGAGCTCGTACTTCAGGATGCCGTTGGTGGCCACCGGGGAGCCGGCGGCGGGAGACGTCTGCGCCTTCGCGATCTTGAGCTGGTTGAAGGCGCTCTGGCCCGCGCCGCCCGTGCCGACGACGGTGTCCTGGGTCGCGAGGTTGTTGCCCTCGTCGAACTCGGCGATGGTGTCGAGCGGGTCGACGCGCACCTCGTTGTGCATCGCCGGCTGGACGAATCCGGTGGCCGCGAGCCTGATGATGATCGTGGCGAACTGGTTGCCGCTGGGACCGCCGGGGTAGTTGGCGTAGAACTCGTGGGCCGTGCCCTCGAGGTGGGCGCCGACGCAGGTGACCTTGCCGCCGAAGGTGGAGCCGTCGTGGCTGCAGGTGAAGCCCTGGTCGCCGGTGACCGAGAGGAACCGGGTGCCGGCGGGCAGGGTGTCCTCGACGCGGACGTTCGTGGCGTCCTGCGTGCCCAGGTTGTCGACGTAGATCGTGTAGGTCTGGGTGCCGTTGGTGGCGATCGGGTCGAACCCGTCGGCGGGCGCCGGGTAGGCGGGGATCGTGCCGGCCGGGTTGGCCGTGGTCGCGCCCGGCCTTGTCGTACTTGAAGATCGTGAGGTCGATGCCCGTGCTGACCTGCACCGTGGCCGAGGCGTTGTTGTTGGTCTCGTCGGCCTCGAAGATCGCGTTGTTCGGGTCGACGACGACGTTGTTGGTCAGCGGGCCCGTGCCCGCCGGGGGCACGACGATGATCGAGAACGTCTCGGTCGTCTCCGGCGCGATGCCGGGATTCGTGCACGTGAGCACGTTCCCGGCGCCGAGCGTGCAGCTGAAGTCGCTGCCGGCGGCGTTGGAGAACGAGTCGTAGATGACACCGGCCGGCAACACGTCGCGGACGACGACCTGCTCCGTGCCGGCGACGCCGCTGTTGCCGACGATGAAGGTGTACTGCAACCCGCCCGTGCACAGGTCGCCGGCGTTGTTCGACGGCCAGGAGCGAGCGCACACCGGGTCGGGCTGACCGGCCTTGGTGATGGTCAGGTCGAACTGCGGCTTGACCGTCGTGCGCTCGGTGGCGGTGGCGCGGACGCCCGTGTTCTTGATGTTCGCCGTGGCCACGGCGGTGTTGATCAGCGTCGTGCCGGCAGGTGCCATCACCTCACCGCGGATGGTGATGGTGAGGGTGCCGCCGGCGTTGAGGCTGCGGATGCTGCAGCGGACCTCGGGCGCGGCGACGGTGCAGCCGTTGCCGTTGCCCAGCGCACCATTCGTGATCACCTGGGTGGCGACGATGCTCGAGGCCACGAGGCCCTGGGTGCCGTCGACCACGACGACGTCGTCGGCGCGGGTCGTGGCCGCGTTGGTGACCCGCACCTTGTAGGTCAGGGTCTGGCTCGGGAAGACCGGGTCGGGCCCGGCTCCGGCGATCACGGTCGGGTCGTCGGTCTTCACGATCGTGATCGCGCCCTGCTGCGGGGCGGAGGTCACGGTGGTGTTCACGACGGCGGAGGTGTTGTTGAGCTCGTTGCCCTCGGCGATGGTGTCGTCCGGGTCGACGGCCGCGGTGTTGGTCAGCGGTCCGGTCGCCGGCGCGACGACGTGCAGGCGGATGCTGCCGTTCTGCCCGGCGTTGACCCGTCCGCCGGTGCAGGTCACGGTGATCGGCGCGCCCGACGACGCACAGGTGAAGAGGCTGGTGGTCGTGAACGGCGTCCCCTGCAGCGTCACCCCGGCCGGAAGGGTGTCGGTGACCACGATGTCGTTGGCCAGGCTGGTGCCGAGGTTGTTGACGGTGAGCGTGTAGTCGAAGCTCGCGCCGGCGACCACGGTCGACGGCCCGGTCTTGTTGATCGTGAGGTCGGGCAGCGGGCTGCCGGAGCCGCCCTGGACCAGGGTCTGGTTGCTGGCGTTGGTGGTGAAGTTCTGTGCCGACCTCGTGCCGGTCACGCCTGCGGTGTTGTTGAGCGTCGATCCGGACGGCGCGGTGACCACACCGCGGATGGTGACCGTCCAGCTGGCTCCGCCGTTCAGGGTGCCGCCGTTGCAGCTGACGAGCTGGCCGGACTGGGTGCAGGTGCCCTGGCTGGAGGTGATGGCGTACTGCGGCGTCGCGGGCGGCGACTGGAGGGTGCCGACGCCGTTGAGCTGGTCGGACAGGACGAGGTTGGTCAGCTTGGCGCCGCCGGTGTTGGCGATCGTGATCGTGTAGGTGATCTCGGCTCCGGACGCGACGGGACTCGGTGACGCCACGTTGGTCACCGCGATGGGGCTCGCCGGATCGGCGTACGCCGGGGGCTGGAGCGCCGGCCACATCAGGGCCGCGGCGGTGAGGAGGGCGAGCCATCGCGCCCGTCGCGAGCGTCGCGATCCGGCCCGAGCCGTAGGTGTGTGCTTTCCCGTCGCCAGTGACATGGCAGACCTCCCGGATGGAACGCACGCCTCCCGTGCGGACCACCGGTCAGTTCAGACCCGGCGACGGCCACCGTCAATGTTGCCGCGACGTGTATTGACAATCGCGGCGGCGAGGACTAATACGGGAATGCCGCCGGGGGCCTCGTGACCCGACGGCCTCAGGTTCGCCCGCAGCCGGTGTGCACTTCCGGGAAACCAAAATTTCCGGGACTAGACCGATCTCGTCCGAGACTAGACCGCCCGTCTATCGCGTCCCGAAGGTGCGGCTGACGACCTCGTCGAACACCCGGTCGGGCAGCAGGTCGCGGGAGGTGGTGATCATCCGCGCACCCTTGCCCACCGGATAGCGTGCCGCGGGCCGCTTCGCCCGGGCAGCCTTCACGATCTTGTCCGCCACCTCCTCCGGCGTCGACGCGCGCGACGGCTTGTCGAACTCGGTCAGGACGGCGTGCGCCTTGCGCGCGTGGGCGGCGTACGCACCGTCGCCCGAGCGCTCGAGGAGCGAGTCGCGGGCGATCTCGTTCCACTCGGTGAGGATCGGGCCGGGCTCGATGAGCACGACCTTGATGCCGAACGGCCGCAGCTCCATGCGCAGGCTGTCGCTGAAGCCCTCCACGGCGAACTTGGTCGCGTGGTACCACGCGCCGAACGGCTCGTAGAACTTCCCGCCGATCGAGGAGATGTTGATGATCCGGCCCGACCCCTGGGCGCGCATGTGCGGCGTGACGAGCTGGACGAGGCGGGCGAGGCCGAAGACGTTGACCTCGAACTGGCGCCGCGCCTCGTCGATCGGCACGTCCTCGACGGCGCCGTACGAGCCGTAGCCGGCGTTGTTGACCAGGACGTCGATCCGCCCCTGCTCCTCGACGATCCGGTCGATGCCGGCGACCATCGAGGCGTCGTCGGTGACGTCCATCGCGAAGGCGTGCACGCCCTCGCCCGCGAGGCCGGCCATCCGGTCGAGGCGGCGCGCGACGGCGTACACCGTGAATCCCTGGGCGAGCAGGGCGCGGGCGGTGCACTCGCCGATGCCGGAGGAGCCGCCGGTGACGAGTGCTACGGGGGAGGTCATTTCACGAGCGTAGTGGGCGTGCCGATCAGCCGATCTGCGCCTGAGTGAGGCGATCTCACCCGGAAGGGCGCATACTGGAGGGACGATGACCAGTTCGTACGGCTCACGGCCGAGGCACCTCAGCAGCAGTCCGTTCGCACCCGCGCCCGAGGCGGTGGTGGAGGTCTTCGAGGTCGGCGACCGGGTCTGCCACGACCTCTACGGGCTCGGCACCGTCACACATCTCGACAGTCACGCGGTGACGGTCGACTTCGGTGAGCAGTCGGTGCGGATCAAGCCGCCCTACGCCAAGCTCCAGCACCTCTAGGTCCCCAGGCTCGCCCCTCGACCCGGTGCCGTGCGCGGGCGTACGGTCGGGTCATGAAGGACGAGCAGTCGAGCGCACCGCAGGTGCGGTCCGCGACGCCGGTGGCGTGAGCCGGTGGACTCGCGAGGAGTGCTGACCGAGGCGTTCGGCCGGATCACGGAGCTGTACGTCGCCGTGGCCGAGGACCTCGACGACGAGACCCTGCACCACCGGCCGGGCGGCACCGGCAACCCGATCGGCTGGCTGTTGTGGCACCTCGCCCGCGTGCAGGACGACCACATCGCCGACCTCGCCGGTGCACCGCAGGTGTGGGAGGAGTGGCAGGACCGGTTCGGTCTGCCCCACGGCACCGACGACGTCGGCTACGGCCACACCAGCGAGCAGGTCGACGCCCTCCGGATCACCGACCCCGGGCTGCTCGTCGCGTACCACCACGAGGTCACCCTCGCGACGGCGCGCTACCTGCAGACCGTTGACGAGACGGAGCTCGAGCGCGAGGTCGACCAGCGCTGGGACCCACCGGTCACGGCCGGTCAGCGACTGGTCAGCGTCATCGGCGACTGCCTCCAGCACCTCGGCCAGGCGGCGTACGTCAGGGGTCTGCTGCAGTCCTGAGGTCGGCTGTCCATGGCCGGAGCCTGGAAGATCAGCGTCCCTGCGGATCGCGCCCGGTCAGCCGCAGGGCAGCGAGCCGAGGCGGGCGAGCCCCTCGAGGTCACCCGGGCCGAAGGTCACCTGGCCGGTGTTGTCGGTGAACATCAGCTCCATCGGCTCGCTGACGTGGGCGAGGCCGACGACGTGGGCGAGCTCGTGCAGCACGATCGCCTCCATCACCCGCGGCTGCTGGGCGACGGCTGGGTCGGTGAACGCCTCCGTGTCGAGGACGACGCCGCCACTGACGAAGTGCAGCCGCCCGCGGCCGCCGCGCTCCGCGATCGCGCCGCCGACGCCCGCCACCTGGGCGGCGAGCTCCGGGTACTCC
The DNA here is from genome assembly GCA_963791365.1 of uncultured Actinomycetota bacterium. Taxonomy (GTDB): domain Bacteria; phylum Actinomycetota; class Actinomycetes; order Propionibacteriales; family Nocardioidaceae; genus Nocardioides. The sequence goes on from CAWBSG010000015.1 coordinate 43,712, forward strand.
GCCGAAGTGGCCCAGCCGATCACGACGGGATCGGGTCGGCCGAACAGCTTCACGCCGCCCGGGAACGGCCGGTCGCCGGTCTCGCCCTCGTCCTCGAACGCCAGTCCGGTCGCATCCATGATGCGGGAGACGGCTCTCTCGATGAGCTGACGCCCGCCTGTCGGCTCGCCGTCCGGGTTCACCCGGTAGCGGATCGTCTCGCACGGGTCCCAGCCGACCGGTTCGCTGTCGTCGCCCGGCTGGGTCATGGCGTAGGTGAATGAACCGCCCTCGTCCGCGATGGTGGGTGCGGGCAGCTCGCGCTCGGGGCCCAGCCCGATCGCGCGGCGGATCGTCGCGAACTGGTCGGCCGGGTGCAGCGCCAGGACGGCAACCATGATCGCGAGCGTGACGATCACGGTCAGCCAGGTACGTCGGGGCACGTGCCGATTGTCGGGGGTGGGTGGCTGGGCGTCAGGGGATTGACGCGGATCAGCTTCTCCACAGATCGCAGCACCCGCGTTTCCGGGGCAGGTGGTCGCGGGCAGGGGATCGACATGACGCACTTCATCGGCTGCATCCAGGTCCGGCCCGCTCTCAACGACGCGGAGCGCGGCCACCTGCTCGACCTGCTCGACTCCGACGGCACCCTCCGCGGTACGCCGACCGGGCGCGGGGCCACGGGCGTGCCGTTCGCCCGCCTCGGGTGGGAGGTCTGCCGCAGCGGGTGCTGCCTCGAGTGGGACGCCGATGCCGAGCACCCGAAGTGGATGGCCGACAGCCTCCGCTTCCTCGTCGACCACCTGCTCCGGCCCGGCGCCAAGGGCCGAAGGGCGACCGAGGTTCGGAGACTTCACCTTCGACCACGTGCTCAGCGGCACGGTGATGGGTCGTGGCCCCGGCGACCGCACGACCTACGTCGTCACCGTCGCTGACAACGTCGTGACCGGGCGGACCGTCCCCGAGGCCTGCGAAGCCCTGCCGGCGCGGCCGCTCGCCCAGCACGCCAAGCGGCCCGCCAACGTCATCGAGCTCCGCCCGCGCCGCGCGTGACAGCATGCGGCGCATGGAGGGAGTCGTGCGCGGCGTCGGGTTCGCGCCCGTGAAGGGCATGCGCCACCTCGCCCTCGACCACGTCGACCTCGACGAGCACGGTGCCGCGGGCGACCGCGCGTACTGCGTCGTCGACCCGGCCACGAGACGAGTGCTGAAGACGGTGCAGCACCCGTCGCTGATCGGCATCGTCGCGCGGACGTACGCCGACGGGCTCGCGCTGCGGCTGCCCAGCGGCGAGGAGGCCCGCGGGACGGCGACGCCGAGCGGGGAGACCATCACCTGCGACTACTGGGGCCGCCGGGTGGACCTGGTGCTGACCGAGGGTCCGCACGCTGAGCTGATCTCAGCTGCGCTCGGACAGCACGTCCGTCTGGCGCGAGCACCGCGCGGCGCGGTCGTGTTCGCGGACCCGGTCGCCGTCGTCACCACGACCTCCCTGGCGGCGCTGGGCGACCTCGACGCGAGGAGGTTCCGCGCGACCCTCGTCCTCGAGACCGACGAGCCGTGGGTCGAGGACACCTGGCTGGGCAGGGAGCTGACCGTCGGGGACGCGACGATCAGGATCGGCGGCCCGATCCCGCGCTGTGCGGTCATCGACCACCACCCGGAGACGGGGGAGAAGGACGCCCGCATCCTGAAGACCCTCACGCAGGAACGCCCGACCAACAGGGCCGGCGAGCCGATGTTCGGCGTCTACGCCACGGTCACCAATCCCGGCCGGGTGCACGTCTAGGGTGGAGCGACCACCCACCGCCCACCTCGGAGGCCCTCTCGTGGACACCATGGACCCCGTCTACGGCTCCGGCACGCTGCTGCTGATCGCAGCGATCGCCGTCGCCGTCCTGCTCGTCCTCATCATCGTGCTGCGGATGCACGCGTTCGTCGCGCTCGTCCTCGTCAGCCTCGGCACCGCCGTCGCCGCCGGCGTGCCCCTCCCCGAGGTGCCGGGGATCGCCATAGCGGCCTTCGGCAGCACCTTGGGCGCCGTGGCCCTCCTGGTGGGCCTCGGCGTGATGATCGGGCGGCTCCTCGAGGTGACAGGAGGAGCCAAGGTCCTCGCCGACACCCTCATCACCCGTTTCGGCGAGAAGCGCGCACCGCTGGCGTTGGGCGTCGCGGCCCTGCTCTTCGGCCTGCCGATCTTCTTCGATGCCGGGCTCGTGGTGTTCCTCCCGATCATCTTCGCCGTCGCCAGGCGCTTCGGCGGATCCGTGCTGATGTACGCCCTGCCCGCCGCGGGCGCGTTCGCCGCGATGCACGCGATCGTCCCGCCCCACCCCGGACCGGTCACCGCGGCCACCGAGATCGACGCCAGCATCGGGCTGACGCTGCTGGTCGGTGTCGTCGTCGCGGTCATCGCCTGGTTCGTCGGTGTGTACGTCGTCACGACGACGTGGCTCGGCAAGGTGCACGTGCCCGTCGACGACTCGGTGCTGACGGGTGGACGCGACACGGACACCGACAACCCACCGGCCTTCGGCCACGTGCTCGGCATCCTGCTGCTGCCGCTGGTGCTGATCGGCGCCAACACCGTCCTCACCACGCTGCGCACCAACGAGACGATCGCCGCCGAGGGCGGCCTCGTCGACGCGATCATCTTCGTCGGCCAGACGCCCGTCGCCCTGCTCATCGCGCTGCTGGTGGCGACGTACACCCTCGCGGTCCGCCGCTACCCGCGCGGTGAGGTCGAGTCGCTCCTCAACGACTCCCTCGGTCCGATCTGCGCGATCATCCTGATCACCGGCGCGGGTGGGATGTTCGGTGGCGTGCTGCGCTACAGCGGCATCGGTGCGGCGCTGTCGGAGTCGCTGGCCGACCTCGGCCTCCCGCTGATCGTCTCCGCGTTCGTCATCGCGACGATCCTGCGAGTGGCTCAGGGCTCGGCCACGGTCGCGCTCACGACGACGGCCGGGCTGCTGTCCGCCGCCGTCGTCGAGGCCGATCCCTCGTCGCTGCAGAAGGTCGCGCTCGTGCTCGCCATCGCCGCCGGCGCCACGGTGCTGTCCCACGTCAACGACTCCGGCTTCTGGCTCGTCGGCCGCTTCTTCGGGATGGACGTGAAGACCACGCTGCGGACGTGGACGGTCCTCGAGACGACGCTCGGCGTGACGATCTTCGTGCTGGCGCTCGGAGTCTGGGCCGTGGGATGACGCACCACCTCGTCTTCATGGGCGTGTCCGGATCGGGCAAGTCCACGATCGCCCGCGCCGTGCAGGACCGGCTCGGCTGGGAGATGGCGGAGGGCGACGACTTCCACCCGCCCGCGAACGTCGCCAAGATGCGCGAGGGCACCCCGCTCACCGACGCCGACCGCTGGGGCTGGCTGGAGTCCCTCGCCGAGTGGACCGCCGAGCGCGACGCGAAGGGCGAGCCGACGATCTTGGCGTGCAGCGCGCTGCGCCGTGCCTACCGCGACGTGCTGCGCCGCGGCGGCGAGGGCACCTTCTTCGTGCACGCCACCGGCGACAAGCACCTGATCCTCGACCGGATGGACGCCCGCGACCACTTCATGCCGCCCAGCCTCCTCGAGTCGCAGCTCGACACCCTCGAGCCGCTGCGGCCCGACGAGGAGGGGATGGCCGTCGACATCGCCGAGCCGGTCGAGCGGATCGTCGAGGACGTGCTGGCCCGGCTCGGCCTCGCCTGACCACCCGGCGACTCGAGCGGACCTGGGCCCGCTCGACGCACGGCATGCCGGGGTCCTGGAGTCCACGGCGTGTTCCCAGTCAGTTGAGGACGACGATGCCGGCGCCGAGCGCGGTCGCGAAGCAGACCCACGCCAGGGTGGGCACGAGCACCGCGATCCGCTCCTGAGCCCGGCGGCCGCCGGCCGGGCTGGCCTCGGGTTCGTGCCATGGAGGATCGCCGACCGGACGCGTCGATCACGCCGCAGGAGCAGGTGGAGGCCGCGACCCGGGCGATGCTGCGCAGGCAGGCTGCGGTGTACCGACCGGACCCGTCGAGCAGGTTCCCGCGGTACGCCACCGTCCTCCTGCTGCTGATGGTCGTGCCCGTCTCCGCCAGCCTCCTGGCGAGCGGGTCGACGACCAGCCGCTACGACGTCATCCCGGCGCTGCTCGGCTTCGGCGGCGTCGACCCGACGCACCCCGCGCTGCTGTGGATCGCCCGGGCCGGCTTCGCGGTCATCCTCGGCATCGGTGGCGGTCTCTGGTGGTGGGTGCAGCGCGAGCTACGACGCGCGGAGCACCGCAGGCGCGCCTGAGCCTCACTCCCAGGCGCTGAGGTCCTCCGGCACGTCCACCGACAGCTTCTGCAGGACCGTGAGCGGCACCACGTCGAGGGCTCGCTCGGAGGTGGACGCGAGGACGACCGGGGCGGCGACACCTGCGTCGTACGCCTGGAGCCAGCGCACCGCGACGACGCACCAGCGGTCGCCCGGCACCAGGCCGGGGAAGCTCCACTCGGGCCGCGGCGTCGCGAGGTCGTTGCCCACGGACCGCTGGTGGGCGAGGAACTCCTCGGTCATCACCGCGCAGACCGCGTGCAGCCCGACGTCGTGCGGCCCGACGGTGCACGTGCCGTCGCGGTGGAAGCCCGTCACCGGGTCCGTGCCGCACGGTTCCAGGGCGCCACCGAGGACGTTGCGTTCGCTCATGCCCCCATCATGCGCGGGCGGCCCGCTTCGCCTCGGCCTCCGCGCGGCGCTCGACGAAGCGGGTCGCCTCGCCGTCGAGGGCGGCGACCGCCGCGGCCAGCTCGTCGCGCGCCTTCTCGCCGTCCTCGTCGAGGCCCTCGAGCTCCCAGACCCCCCACTGCCGCAGCAGCGGCGTGACGATGTCGTCGTGGTGGATGCGCAGGTCGTAGATCCCGGCCTTGGCCATCTGCACGGCCTTGCGCGAGAAGCCGGGGATCACGCTGCCCGGCATCTGGAAGTCGATGACCTCCTCGGTGATCGCGCGCATGGTCTGGCTCGGCGAGAGCTGGAGGGCGGCGGTGACGATGTTGCGGTAGAAGATCATGTGGAGGTTCTCGTCCTTGGCGACCCGGCTCAGCAGCTTCTCCGCGATGGGCTCCTCGGTGTAGCGCCCGGTGTTGCGGTGCGAGATGCGGGTCGCGAGCTCCTGGAACGAGACGTAGGCGCAGACGTTGAGCAGCGACTTGTCGAGCGCCTCGTAGCCCGTCTCCATCGTCTCCATGCGGGCGCGCTCGAGCTCGACCGGGTCCACGCCGCGGGTGACGAGGAGGTAGTCGCGGATGCAGAACGCGTGTCGGCCCTCCTCGGCGGTCCACCGGTTCACCCAGGTGCCCCACGCGCTGTCGCGCCCGAACGCCCGGTCGATCTCGCGGTGGTAGCTCGGCAGGTTGTCCTCGGTCAGCAGGTTGACCTCGAGAGCCGTCCGCGCGATCGGCGAGAGCTGCGACTGCGCGACCTCCCACGGGTCACCGCCCAGGTCGGCGAAGTCGCGACCGAGGCTCCACGGGACGTATTCGTGCGGCATCCACTCGTCGGCCGTCGCGAGGTGGCGGTTGAGGTTGTCCTCGACCACGGGCTCGAGCTCGGTGAGCAGCTGGTCGGTGTCGAGAGCGGCCATGGTCCATCTCCTCGGGTGCCGGCAGGGGCGAGATGCCTCGCGCCCCTGCCTACACCCGTGCGGTCGTCGTGACCAGAGGACTCGCTCAGTTCCAGATCGCGGCTGCCCACTCCGGGTGGTCGATGAACGGGTTGCGGTTGCCCTGCCACTGGGAGTGGATGCGGTCGTTGCGGCGCATCTCGAAGGCGTCGACCGGGTCGCCCGAGCTCCAGGCGAGCAGGATGTCGAGGTCCCCGATGCGCGGGACGGCGCTGCCGGAGACGGTGCTGAGCTCGAGGTCGCCGAAGCCGTCGTCGCCCTCGTAGCGGATCGCCATGTAGAACAGCATCCGCGCCACGTCGCCCTTGACCGAGTCGCGCGGCTCGAAGGAGTTGGAGTCGGTCCAGCAGTCGGTGCAGCCCGACACGGCCGTGCCACCGTTGTCGAAGTCCTTGTTGCCGCGGGTGCCGTTGACGGTGACGTCCTCGGCACGCAGGTGGTGCAGGTCGGTGCCGGGCCCGGCGCTCGTGGTGAAGCCGCCGCGCGACTGGGCGAAGACGTGCTCACGGTTCCACTGTCCGGTGCCGCCGCCGTTGTTGCTCTTCGCGATCGAACGGCCGGTGTAGAGCTCGATGACGTTGCTGGTGTTGGTGGGGTCCTGGTCGGTGTCCTTCAGCGCGGTCCACACGGCGTCGTACGACAGCTTGGTGTTGTTGTCGATGATGTCGTGCAGCGACGTGCGCAGGGCGGTGCCGGTCTTGCCCATCGCGGGCGCGTAGTAGGTGGAGTCCCACGGGCTCGTGCCGCCGGTCGGCGGCGGGTCGGTCGGCGTGCCGCCACCGGCGAGCGCGAAGGCCGAGGTGCTCGTCATGCCCGGGTGGGAGAAGTACGCCGACAGCGCACCGGTGACGTCGATCTGCTTGCCCATCAGTGACGGGTTCGTCTTCAGGCCCCACTGCGCGCGGAACGCCGAGGGGATCTGGACGTAGAGCATCGACGACGTGTTCGTCTGCGACGCCGAGTCGGCGATCGCCAGCGCGTAGTCGTTGGGGAAGCCGGAGCGTACGACGGTGCTGGTCGCGGTCGGCTGCCCGACGACGTAGCCGCGAACGGTCTGTGACGCGCCGGTCTGCTGGGCGATGGCCTGGCTGACGGTGAGCGGCGCCGCGGCGCGTGCCGGGGCGGTTCCCGGCGGCGACACGAGCACGGCCAGGGCCAGGACGAGGGACAGGACGAGCGAGGTGACAAGGGCGGGCGCGAGCGGCCGGACCTTCCCGAGATGAGGGGTCATGGGGGGTGAGCCTGCCCGAACTCGGGTCCTCGGGGAAGAGGCGGGGAAGAGGACGCACGGGGGCGGCGCAGGGCTGGACCAGTCCGCGCTGTCCGGTCAGTCACACCAGCCACTTCCCACCCTCGCGACCCACATCTGCTGTGACCTGTGATGACCGTGGGACGGCTGCCACGCTCAGCGGGACCTCCGTATCGCCCTTTACACCGCTGCGCACCCAGTTCTGCGAAAACGCCACGGAATGTCGCGAGACTCTTTAGGTTGAGTCTGCTCCGGCCGACCGGGGCACATTTCGTCGTCGGAAGTCGCTCAGACAACGTGAGGCACACATGACTCAGGATGCAGCCCAGTCCCGAAAGGGCACGGGTAGTTCGGTCGCCGGCTGGCCACTGGGCCGCAAGATGGCCATGGCGCTGGCGATCCCGCTGCTGCTCGCGGCCGTGCTCGGTGGCCTGCGCGTCGTGGGTGACCTCGGCGACTCCCGCCAGGCTGCGACGAGCGCCCGGCAGGTCACGATCATCCAGCCCGCGATCGACTACCTGACGTCCTCCGAGGCGGCGATGGTCGCCGCGCAGTCCGACAGCGCCGCCAGCCAGGGCGACCTGATCGACGCGATCGACGACATCGCCACCTTCGGCGAGGCGCTGACGCAGGCCAAGGACACCGCCGACCTCAACGACCTCCAGGCCGCCCACGTCGACGCGCTCCTCGACCTGAGCCAGGCGATGCGAGGCACCGGTGCCGAGACGCTCGGCCCGGCCACCTGGGTCGCCCTCGTCCGCCAGCTCGAGTCCAGCGTGTCCCAGCTGATCACCAGCGTGAACGCCGCCCAGGAGACCCCCGAGCCCCGGCTCGAGCAGCTCTCCCAGCTGATGAGCGGTCGCCTCTCGCTCTCGCTGCAGCAGGGCCTGATCGCCGTCACGCTCAAGCAGTCCACCTCGCAGGAGCTCTTCTCGGAGATCGGCGTCGAGGCGGCGGCCATCGACCGTCTCGCCGGCTCCGTTGCCGGCGCGGAGGAGCAGACCGCCCTCCTGCGTCTGCAGAACACCAAGCACGCCAACCAGGTCCGCGACGACTCGGCGACCAACCTCGACGGCCGCGACGCCTACGCGCCGTACGACGAGGTCGCACAGACGCTCACCGAGGGCGTGACCGCGTCCCTGGACAAGGCCGCCTCCGACGCGCAGCGCAACGCGATCATCGGAGCCGTGCTCACCCTGATCGCCCTCGGCCTGGCCATCGCGATCGCCTTCTACATCGCCCGCAGCCTGCTCGAGCCGATCAACCGCGTTCGTGAGGGCGCCCTCGCGGTCGCCCGCCACCGCCTGCCCGACGCCGTCTCCCGGATCCGGGCCGGCCAGGAGCCGGAGCCGATCACCACGATCGACGTCACGACCAACGAGGAGATCGGCCAGGTCGCCCGCGCGGTCGACGACCTCCACCGCCAGGCGATCCACCTCGCCTCCGGTGAGGCCCAGCTCCGCCAGACGGTCAACGCGATGTTCGTGACGCTCTCGCGCCGGTCGACCTCGCTGGTCAACCAGCAGCTCGCGCAGATCGAGCGCCTCGAGCACAACGAGGAGGACCCCAAGCGCCTCGAGTCGCTGTTCCGCCTCGACCACCTCGCCTCGCGCATGCGTCGTACGGCCGACTCGCTGCTGATCCTGGCTGACGCCCCGAACCGTGCGGCCGGCCAGTTCAGCCTCACCGTCGGCGAGGCCCTCCAGGCCGCGACGTCCGCGGTGCAGGACTACCAGCGCGTGCAGATCCTGTCGCACCTCAACACCCGCGTGGGTGACGAGGCCGCGGCCGACGTGGTCCACCTGCTCACCGAGCTCGTCGACAATGCCCTCACCTACTCCCCGCCCGGAGAGCCGGTGCGCCTGGCCGCCAAGCTGGGCGACGACGGCGTGACCGTCACGATCACCGACTCCGGCCTGGGCGTCCCGCCCGCCGAGCTCGAGGTGCTCAACCGCGACCTGGCCGGCGGCGCCGAGGCGACGCCCGAGACCGCCCGCCGGATGGGGCTGTTCGTGGTCTCGCGCCTCGCCGACCGTCACGGCATCGCCGCCTCGCTGTCCCGCAACCCGGGTGGCGGCATGACGGCCTCCGTCGTGCTCCCGGCCGCGATCCTGCCCGACCTGCCGCAGGCCGCCCCGGCTGCCGGTGCCGCCGCGAAGCTGGACAAGCCCAGCTCGTCCAAGACGGTCGAGACGGTCGAGACGGTCGAGACGGTCGAGACGGTCGAGACGGTCGAGACGGGCGCCCCGCAGGAGTCGCGCCGCGAGGCACGCAACCGTGCCCGGCTGGAGAAGGCCCAGGCCAAGAAGGCGCAGAGGGTGGCCCAGAAGGCCAGTGAGGCGCCCGCCGAGCCCGCCGTGGCCGCTTCCGTCGCCGAGCCCGAGGTCGTCCAGCAGGACGCCCCGGTCGAGGTCACCACCGACACGACCGGCGACGCCGGTTCCGCCGTGGATGCGTCGGCGGAGCGCCCCTCGCTCGACAGCCTGCTGCCGCGTCGCGAGCCCGGGGCGAACATGCCCCGCACCGGCGCCGAGGCCTTCCTCCCGCCCGAGACGTCCGGCGCCACCGGCCCGCTGTTCGGCAAGCGCGCCGACGAGCCCGTCGAGGCGGCGTCTGCCGACGACTCGGACGAGTCCGCCGCGAGCCCGGTGCAGAAGGTTGCCTCGGTCGTCCCGATCACCGCGCTGGCCTCGCGCCAGCGTGCCCAGGCCGAGCAGGCCCGGGCCGAGGAGCAGGTCGAGGAGCCGGTCGAGGAGTCCGTCGCCGAGGAGCCTGTGGCGGAGGAGCCCGTCGCCGAGGAGCCTGTGGCGGAGGAGCCCGTCGCTGAGGAGCCTGTGGCCGAGGAGCCCGTCGTCGAGCCCGCCCGTGCGCACGATCCCCTGTCAGACCCGCTGCCCGTCGACGCCTTCGACGAGGCCGACACCGGGGAGCAGGCCGACGAGCCGGTCGCCGAGGTCGAGGAGCCGGTCGCAACGGCCGACGAGCACGACGAGCCGGTCGCCGAGGTCGAGGTCGAGGAGCCGGTCGCAACGGCCGACGAGCACGACGAGCCGGTCGCCGAGGTCGAGGTCGAGGAGCCGGTCGCAACGGCCGACGAGCACGACGAGCCGGTCGCCGATGTCGAGGTCGAGGAGCCGGTCGCAACGGCCGACGAGCACGACCATCACGACGAGCACGACGAGCACCACGTACGTGTCGATGCCGACGACCCGCTGGGTCTCGGTCCCAGCCTGCGCCAGCCCGGTGCCGAGCGTGCCGAGGAAGCCCACGAGGCGCCGGTCGAGGAGTCGGTCGCCGAGGAGCCTGCCGAGGAGCCGGTCGAGGAGCCGGTAGTCGAGGAGCCGGTCGCCGAGCCGGCCGCCCTGCGGGCGGACCACTCGCTCAACGGACATTCGCCCAACGGTGCCGCGCCGGCCCGCTCGGGCAGCGACTCGCCGATCTTCAAGTCGATGCGTTCGGGGTGGCTCACCGGCGACGCCGAGGAGATCCACGAGACGGAGATCGACCGGGGATGGGAGATCGCCGCGCAGAACGTGGTCGAGGCCGCGCCGATCGCCGAGCCCGCCGCTGCGGCATCCGTCACCGGACTGCCGCGTCGTGCCCCGGGAGAGCGGCTCGTGCCCGGTAGCGTGACCCCGCCCACGGCCGGCCGGACGCGTGATCCCGAAGCGATCCGACGCCGTCTCCAGGCACACACCGCGGGAGTCTCCCGCGGCCGACAGGCAGCCCAAAGTTCCTCACAGCACACGGAAGCAGGCCCCGCATGACGCACGAATCCGCCGCCCCCGCCGCCAGCTCCGCTGGCGACGAACGCGACCTCGACTGGGTGATGTCGCGCTTCGTCGACGACGTACCTGACGCCGCGCACGCCATCCTCGTCTCCGCAGACGGTCTCCTGATGGCCTCGAGCACCAGCATCCCTGGTGAGCGGGCCGAGCAGGTCGCCGCTGTCTCCTCCGGCCTGGCCAGCCTCGCCGTCGGTGCCGCTCGTCTCTTCGAGGGCGGCTCGGTGATGCAGACCATCGTCGAGATGGAGATGGGTTTCCTCATGTTGATGAGCGTCGGTGACGGATCGAACCTCACCGTGCTCACGACCGAGGAGGCCGACATCGGCCAGGTGGGCTACGAGATGGCCCTGCTGGTGGACCGTGTGGGACGTACCGTCGAGGCCCAGGCCCGCGTCGGTACCCGCGGCTGACCGGACCCGTGACATGACGCCGCCACACGAGCCCGAGGACGAGGTCTACCGACCCCGACTCATCCGCTCCTACACCATCACCGCGGGTCGCACGGCCACCAAGGTCGAGCTGGCCATGGAGGCGACGCTTCGTCTCCAGCCTGGTGTCGAGGCGCCCGTCCTCAGCTATCCCGCCGCGCAGGTCCTCGAGGTCTGCGACCGGCGTTCCGTCGCCGAGGTGTCGGCACTGACCAAGATGCCGATCGGCGTCACCCGGGTGCTGCTGGGCGACCTGATCGAGCAAGGCCTGATCCGCATCCAGGCCACCATCACCGACAACTCGTCGACAGATGAGCGTCTCGAGCTCATCGAAAGGACCCTCCGTGGACTTCGAAACTACTAAGGCCCAGCGCGCGGCCGCGTCGACGAAGATCGTCATCGCCGGCGGCTTCGGCGTCGGCAAGTCGACGCTCGTCGGCGCCGTCTCCGAGATCGACCCGCTGCGCACGGAGGCGCTCGTCACCAACGAGTCCGAGGGCGTCGACGATCTCGCCGCCGTGCCCACCAAGGCCACCACCACGGTGGCGATGGACTTCGGCCGCCTCACCCTGGCCGAGGACCTGGTCCTCTACCTCTTCGGTACGCCGGGACAGCGTCGATTCTGGTTCATGTGGGACGACCTGTGCCGGGGCGCCATCGGCGCCATCGTGCTGGTCGACGTGGCCCGCCTCGACGAGTCGTTCTCGCCGCTGGACTACTTCGAGTCCAAGGGCATCCCGTTCATCGTCGCCGTCAACGAGTTCGACGGTGTCCAGCGCTACCCCGCCGAGGAGATCGCCGCCGCGTTGGCCCTGCCGGCCGAGGTGCCGATCATCACCCTCGACGCCCGCGACCGCGAGCAGGCCAAGGGTGCGCTCGTGAAGATCACCGAATACGCCCTCATGCGACTGCGTGAGTCGCTCACCGTGAATGCGAACTGACCCATGATCCGACGTACCCGTCGTCCCGGCACCGCCCGTGCTGCCGCCGCGGCGCTCTCCTCCGTGGCCCTGATGGCCACGCTGAGCGCCTGCGGTGGCGCCGCGAGCGGCGAGTCCGCCGAGAGCCTCTCCGAGGTCTCGCTGGTCTTCAAGGGCGCCCTCACCGTGTGCACCGACAGCCCGTACGCACCCTTCGTCTACGAGGAGAAGGGCAAGCTGGTCGGCTTCGACATCGACCTCGCCAAGCAGGTCGCGGACGCACTGGAGGTCGACCTCGACGTCATCGACGTCGCGTTCGACGACATCACCTCCGGTTCGTCGCTGAACACCGACGTCTGCGACGTGGCGGTCTCGGCCATGACGATCACCGGCGAGCGCGCCCGCGTGCTCGACTTCTCCAGCCCCTACTTCGACGCCAAGCAGGCGCTCATCACGCCGCGCGGCTCGGGCCTCGACCAGCTGGCGGAGCTCGCCGGCACCCGGGTCGGCGTCCAGAGGGACACCACCGGCGAGACGTTCATGAGCGACTTCGCCCCCGCCACCGCCCAGGTGACGGCGTACGACGACGCCGCAGGCCTCCAGGAGGCCCTGAACGCGGGCAAGATCGACGCGGCCATGCTGGACAACACCGTCTCCGGTCAGTTCGTGTCGACCAACGCCAAGCTCAAGCTGGCCCGCGAGTTCGACACCGGCGAGCAGTACGGCATGGCGGTGAAGAAGGACGGCAACATCCCGCTGCTCCGCGAGATCAACAGCATCCTCGCCGAGCTCCGCGAGGACGGCCGCTACGACAAGATCTACGACAAGTACTTCGGCTGACCGCAGTCCGTCACGACCCGGCAGAGGACCTCTGCCGGGTCGTGCTGCGTCCGGGGCTACGGCGCGATCGTCAGGAAGAGGAACGCCGCCAGCAGCACGAGGTGCACGCCGCCCTGCAGCGGCTTGGCCCGTCCCGGGACGACGGTCAGGATCGCCACCGCCGCGGTGAGGAGCAGCAGGACGATCTGCAGCTGGTTGAGCCCCAGCTCCAGGGGGCCGTCGAGCCAGATGCCGGCGACGGCGATGGCGGGGATGGTGAGCCCGATGGACGCCATCGCCGACCCCATGGCCAGGTTCAGGCTGACCTGGACCCGGTTGAGGGCCGCGGCCCGGACGGCCGCGATCGTCTCGGGGGCGAGGACGAGCAGCGCGATCACGACGCCGACGACCGCCTGCGGGAAGCCCAGGGCCGCGACACCGGACTCGATGGCCGGCGACTCGATCTTGGCCAGGCCGACGACCGCGACGAGGGAGACGACGAGCAGGCCGAGGCTGGCGTAGGTCGCCCGGTCGGTCGGCGGGTCGGCGTGGCCGTCCTCGTCGAGGTCGGCCGGCTCGTGCTGGACGGAGCTGCCCCCGCCGGCGGCGGTCACCACCGGTGTGTGCTGCCCGTGCGTCACCGGCAGGAAGAAGTCGCGGTGCCGGACGGTCTGGGTGAAGATGAACATGCCGTAGAGCGCGAGCGAGGCGATCGCGGCGAACGCGAGCTGCGCGCCGGTGAACTCCGGCCCGGGCTCCGACGTGGTCACCGACGGGATCACCAGGCACAGCACGGCCAGCGAGATGACCGTCGCCAGCGCGGCGCCCGTTCCCTCGGGGTTGAAGACGGCGAGGCGGTGCTTGAGCGCGCCGACGAGCAGCGACAGGCCCACGATGCCGTTGACGGTGATCATCACCGCGGCGAAGACGGTGTCGCGGGCGAGGCCGGAGGCGTCCTTCTCCGCGGTGACCATGAGCGTGACGATCAGGCCGACCTCGATGATCGTGACTGCGACCGCGAGGACGAGCGAGCCGTAGGGCTCACCGACGCGGTGCGCCACGACCTCGGCGTGGTGCACCGCCGCCAGGACGGCGCCGATCAGCAGCACGGCGAGGACTCCGAGCACGACGGCGCCCTCCGGGTGGGCGAACCACGCCGGCACGAGCGCCACGATCGACAGGAGAGGGGCGACGGTCGTCCACGAGGGCCTGGTCACGCGCCCAACCCTAGGGGTCGACCCTGAGCCCGCCGCTCAGCCCGGAGCTCAGCTCTCGGGCGTGGAGAGCTTCTCCAGCCGCGCGCGCAGCAGGGGGACGCGGTGGCTGTTGCCGCCGAGCGTGACGTACTGCTCGCCGAAGATCGCGAGCAGCGCGTCGTCGAGACGGCGTACGGCTCCAGCGGGGTAGCGGTAGCCCATCCGGCGGATCACGGCGTCGGCGTCGACGGAGGTGAGCAGGTCGGCGAGGTCGTCGGTGGTGTCGATGCCGAGCTCCGCGAGCAGGGCGGCGATCCAGTCGTAGTGGTCGGTGTGCGACCAACCGGCGTCGCTGTAGTGGCCGGCCAGGAAGGTGGCCAGGTCCTGACCGACGATGTGGCCGTCCTCGGCGTCGGTGGCGCTGCCGGGCGCCGCCGCCTGGATCCGCTCGCGGATCGTGGCGAACTCCCGGTCGGCGAGCTCGATGAGCCCGGCGGCCAGGGTGAAGCGCCGGTCGAGGTCGGCGGCCGCGTCCTCGGGGACGTTGCCCTTGTAGCGGATGTCGTGCTCGAACTCCGCCCACGCGTGCTGCAGCACCGTGCGCACCTGCACGCTCGCCCGCTCGCCGGCGATCGCCGACCGGACCTCCGAGGCATCGCCGTCGGCCGCCTCCCGGTGCTCGCCGAGCCGCACCAGGAGGTGGCGGCTCGCGTAGCCGAACCGGCCGGACCGGGCGGTCTCCTCACCGAGGTCGCGGTCGTCGAGCATCGTCAGCTCGTCGGCGAGCAGCTCGGCGACCGCGGCGACGTCGCTGTGCACGTAGGTGATGACGCGGACGCCGATCTGGTCGGTGATCTCCTCGAGCGGTTCCGGGTAGAGCGGGCCGCCGTCCTCGAGGCGGTTGGCCTTGGCGGAGAAGGACGCGACGCTCTTGGTGCGCCCGGTGACGCTCAGGTAGTCGATGCCCGCATCGTCGAGCAGCGTGCGGATCAAGGTGACGTACGCCGCCGTCGCTGCGGTGAGCCGCGGCTGGCGTGCGGCGTAGGCGCGGACAGCCTCGCGCACCGGCTCCGTCTCGACCCTGCCCTCGCTCACTGGCCCTCGCTCATGCCCGCAGCCTGCCAGACCCGGAGCCCGCCGACGACGCGCCTGACCGCGGAGCGGCCACGCCGTGGCTATCGTCGAAGGACCATGACTACTCGGATGACCTCCCGGACCGTGTCCAGCGCCGCGCTCGCCCTCGCCCTGGCCGTCGGCCTCGCCGCCTGCAGCGACGACGGCGGCGACGAGGGCGGCGACACCGCGACGGACCCGGCCGCCTCCAGCAGCACGCCCTCGCCGACGGAGGACGCGCCGTCCCCCGAGCCGGGCGTCACGCCGCAGCCCGACGTCGGCACCGCCGAGACGATCCAGGCGACCGGCTCCGCCGGCGTCACCCAGGCCACGATGGTGCACCAGACCGAGGTCGGCGGCTCCGCCTCGACCCTGGCCTTCGCGCTCGACACCGACCAGGCCGTCACCGACTTCGTCGGCCAGTTCGACGACTCCTTCGCCGAGCCCCTCGGCGCGGCGATCGGGGCCGAGGTCGGGCTCGCGCCCGAGGCGACGCCGTACGCCGCGACCGTCGCCGTGGGCTGTGACGCGCCGCGCTCGGTCGCGATCGACGCCGGGGAGGCGGGCTTCGAGGTCGCGCCGAAGCTGCCGAAGAGCACCGTGCAGTGCTTCGCGCCGATGACCTACGTGGTCGTCTTCACCGTCCCGAACGCCTGAGCGAGGCCGCCCGCCATCAGGTCGGCGGCGGTGTGGTCGGCGTGGTCGGCGGCGGTGTCGGCGTCGGGGTGGGGAGCAGCTGCACCACCGGCGGGAGCTCGCCGGCGTACATCAGCCCGAAGCCGTTGGCGACCTTGCGCTCACCGCCGTCGGAGGGCTCGTTGACCACGCCCATCGCGCCGGTCCCGTTGCGGGTGTACATCGCCGACGACCCGCCGCCGTCGAGGTTGATGGCGTTCTCGACGCCGAGCGCGGTCATGAAGTCGGCGAGCTCGACCATCGTGTAGCCGCGGCTGGTCGCCGATCGGCCGTCGACGACGAGGATGTGGAGGCGGCGGCCGTCGGCGTCGATGCCGACCGCGGTGCGCGGGTGGGCGATCGTGTTGTTGACGACGGTGCGCACGCCGTTGACCAGCAGGGGACGGTCTCCGCTGATCGCTGCCGTCGGGCGGCCACCCTCGACGCGCCGGGCGACGGTGACCTTCTGGCCCTTCTTCAGCGACTTGAGCTGCGCGGCGGCCCGGCCGGCGCCGATGAGCACCCGGTCCTTCGAGCGGATCTTCAGCCCGTTGGACAGCGTCGGCTTGTTGGAGACCACCCGGTTCTTGCGGAGCACGACCTCGCGGGCACGCTTCTTGCCGTCGGTGACCAGGTAGCCCTTGGTGCGGTTCCACTCGTGCGTGAAGATGCCGACCCTGCCCTTCGGCACGCGCGGGTGGTTGAAGCCGTTGACGATGACACCGGGCACCTGGCGGATCCGGTACTGGATGCTGAGCGGGCTGACGTGCGGGCCGGACGCGTCGAACCACAGGCTGGAGTTCACGCCCGGGATCCACCCGTCGCGCGAGCCGTTGAGGAGACCCTCCGCCGGGTCGACCGTCACGCCCAGCGCGCCCTCGGTGCGGCCGATGTCGAAGAAGTCGCCGTTGACGGCGGTGAGTGCCCCGCCCCACCGGCCGAGCTGGCTGACCGTGCGACGCGTGGTGACGAAGTTGGCGGTCAGCGGCCCGAAGCTCAGGTTGGGTGCGTCGAGGTTGACCGTCACCAGGTTGATCTTGACCTGCCCGACCGGCTGCCGGCCGTCGACCTGGTCCCACTCGCGGAGCGTGACGCCCGGCGCGATCTCGTACGCCGCCTCGTTGGTGACCACCGCGGCGCGCCCGCGCAGGTTGACGGGCGGACCGACCACGACGCCCGGCTTGCCGTCCGAGGTCTGGTTGCGTCCGCGGTAGCCGCTGGTGCTCGTGGTGCCGAAACCCTCACGCTGCGACGCGCCGTCGCGGTCGCTCGCCACCGACGGGCCGACGCCGAGGCCGACGCAGAGGCCGGCGACGAGCACGCCTGCCGTCGCGAGCGTCAGGGCGCGGCTGCCGGTCTGGTGGCGTGCGGGACGGCGAGGAAGGTGGGACACGCGCTCCAGAGTAAAGGAGGGGGTGGGACAGATGGGAAAATTGGGATCAGCGCGTCCCGGACGACGCATCCGCCGGGCTTAGGCTGCCGACGTGCCCGCCGAGCCCTGGAACTCCTTCCACGCCGGCGACAACCTCGACGTCCTGCCCCGGCTGGCGCCCGGCTCGGTCGACGTCGTCTACACCGACCCGCCCTACAACACCGGAAACGACTTCGCGTACGCCGACCGCTTCCGCGACGGCTCGCACGCCGATCCGTTCGCCGGTCGGCACGCGGCCTGGCGGGCGATGATGCGTCCACGGCTCGAGGCGGTCCGCGAGGTGCTGGCCCCGCACGGCGCGGTCTTCGTCAGCATCGACGACAACGAGGCGGCCCACCTGCGGTTGCTGATGGACGAGGTCTTCGGTGAGGCCAACTTCCTCGCGCAGATCGTGGTCAACCTCAACCCGAAGGGCCGCCAGCTCGGCCGCGGGTTCGCGACCAGCCACGAGTACGTGCTGGCGTACGCACGACACCTGCCGTCCTGCGTCGTGGAGGGCAGCTCGACCGAGTCCGTCGATGCGGCCGACTTCCCGCTGACCTCGCCCGACGGGCGTCGCTTCCGCTACCTGCCGCTGCGCAACACCAACAAGAAGTTCAACCCGCTCACCGCGCCCACCCTGCACTTCGAGCTGCACGGCGACCCGGTCTCCGGACGCGTCGCGACCACGTCGTTCGACGGGAGCCGGGCGCTGACGCCGGTCTTCGGCGACGGACGTCCGGCCGTGTGGCGCTGGTCCAGGCCGTTGGTCGACGAGCGCCCGGACGACCTCGAGTGCCGGGTGATCCGCGGCCGCACCGGCGAGCGGGTCGACATCTTCCAGCGCGACTGGCTCGAGCGCGAGGGTGGCCGACGCAAGAAGCTGCGCACCATCTGGCTGGCCGAGGAGATCGGCTCGACGGACACCGCGGTCGCGGAGCTCAAGGCTCTCGTCGGGCACGTCTTCGAGTCGCCCAAGCCGACCGGCCTGGTCCGCCGGATCCTGTCCACGGTCCCGGCCGACGTCGTGGTGCTCGACCCCTTCGCCGGCAGCGGCACCACCGGCCACGCCGTCGCCCTCGCCAACCTCGCCGACGGCGGCACCCGGCGCTGCATCAGCATCAACTCGACCGAGCCGACCCGCGAGGGCTCCAACGCCCGCCTCGCCGGCCTCGCCACCGTCGCCGACATCACCCGCGCCCGCCTGTCGGCCGTCGCGGCGCAGGTGGGCGGAGGCCTGCACATCGCTGGTTGAGGAGGTCGCGCAGCGACCGTCGCGAGACCCGCGCGATGACCGGGTGGGGTCTCGTGACAGGGCTTCGCCGTTCCTCGACCAGCGGTGAGGTTCAGATGCCGGCGGCCCTCTCGAGCGCCTTCAGCTCGTCGTCGAGGTACTGCAGCAGCACCTGCAGGTGGGGGACGGTGCGGCGGCAGCCGGTGAGGCCGAAGCACATCTTGCCGTCGTACGACGTGCAGGTGATGTTGAGCGCCATCCCGTTGATCGGGATCGACAGGGGGTAGGTGCCGGTGAGCCTGGCGCCGTTCCAGTAGTGGGTGGTGCGCGGTCCGGGGACGTTGCTGACGATCAGGTTGTACGGCGGCCGCACGACGCCCGACATCCGCAGGGCCGGGCCGAGGATGGCCGGCGCCTGGCCGAGGGCGCTCATCGCGAGGATCTGCGCGGGGGTCATCGACGAGAGGACCTCCTTGCCGTCCCTCATCGAGTGGTGGATGGCCGACAGCCGTTGAGCCGGGTCGGGCAGGTGCGTGCCGAGCTGCACCATGACCGACCCGACGGCGTTGCCGCCCTCGGCCGAGGCGAGCCCGGACTGCTTGGCGTTGAGCCCGACCGGGACCATCGACACCAGCGTCGTGTCGGGCAGCGCGTCGAGCTCGGCGAGGTAGGTGCGCATCGCGCCGCTGACCATCGCCAGGACGACGTCGTTGATCGTCGTGCCGGTGGCCTTCCCGACGGCGCGCAGCCGCTCGACCGGCCAGTCCTGCGCGGCGAAGCGGCGCGAGCCGGTGATGTTCTGGTTGAGGATCGTGCGGGGTGCGTAGAGCGAGAGCGCGGAGGTCTCGTTGCGCACGCTCTTGTTGAGGGTGCGGATCAGCGCGCCGGGCATCCCGGCGGCCTCGGACGCCAGCGCGAGCGCCGTACGCAGGGTGGTGGCCGAGACGTCGGAGAGAGACGCGCCGCCGTCGCGGGGCTCCTCCTCGCGGGGCTTGCGCGGGCGCATCGCCCACGGGGCGGGCATGTTGCGCTCGTCGGGGTCGGTCGAGAGCACGCTGGCGAGCAGCCGCATCGCCGAGACGCCGTCGACGAGGGCGTGGTGGGTCTTGGTGTACATCGCGACCCGGCCGTCGCGCAGGCCCTCGATGACGGTGGCCTCCCACAGCGGTCGCTCCCACGCCAAACGGGTGCTGTGCAGCCGCGAGCAGAGCTCGAGCAGCTCGCGGATCCGGCCGGGCTTGGGCAGCGCGCTGTGCCGGACGTGGTGCTCGATGTCGAACTGCTCGTCGGGCTGCCACACCAGCTGTCCCGCCGTACGCGCGGAGCGGTGCGGGTGCTTCAGGAAGAGCGGGGCGACCTGCTCGACGTCGCGCATCTGCTCGTACATCTCGCGGACGTAGCCGCGGCCCGCGCCCTCGGGCTTCTCGAAGAGCTGGAGACCGCCGACGTGCATCGGCATGTTGCGGTTCTCCGCCAGCAGGAAGCCGGTCGCAGTCGGGTCGATCGGGTTGACCACTGGGTTCTCCTCCGCCACTTCCCCCACGTGAGGGCGTCCGGGCATCCTCTCGTCCCGGTGACGACCGCCACAAGGGAGAGGGGCGGACGTCTCAGCCGTCAGCCGGTCAGCGAGTGGTCGAGCTCGGCGACCAGCGCGTCGACGACGGCGACGAGGTCGCCGCCCGACTCCCTGGCGACGGCGCGCTGGCGCTGGTAGGACGCGCCGCGCCTCGGGATGTCGGCGACCGTGCGCAGCTCCGCCTCGCAGCCGAGCCGGCGGGCGACCGGCGTGAGGCGCTCGAGCAGGTCGTCGAGGTCGTCGGTCACCAGCCGCTCGCGGTTGCGGTCGTCGAGGATGACGATGGCCTCGAGGCCGTAGCGCGCCGCGCGCCACTTGTTCTCCTGCACCTGCCACGGCGGCATCGTCGGCAGCGTCTGCCCGTCGGCCAGCCGGGTGTCGAGGTCGACGACCAGGCAGTGGACCAGCGCGGTGAGTGCGGCGATCTCGCCGAGGTCGGACATGCCGTCGCAGACGCGGTGCTCGAGGGTGCCGAGGTGCGGCGCCGGGCGCAGGTCCCAGCGCACGTCCGACATCGAGTCGATGATCCCGGTGGTGGTCTGGTCGTCGATGCACTTCTCGAACTCGTGCCACGTGTCGAACGTGAACGGGAGCCCGGCGGTCGGGAGCTGCTGGAACATCAGCGCCCGGTTGGAGGCGTAGCCGGTGTCCTGGCCGGCCCAGATCGGCGAGCTGGCCGAGAGGGCGAGGAGGTGGGGGTACGTCGTCAGCATCGACGCCAGCACCGGCATCACCCGGTCGCGCTCGGGCATGCCGACGTGCACGTGGACGCCCCAGATCAGCATCTGGCGGCCCCACCACTGTGTCCGGTTGATCAGCTCGGCGTAGCGGTGGCCCTCGGTCAGCTGCTGGTGCGACCAGTCGGCGAAGGGGTGCGACCCGGCACCGAGCAGGTCGACGCCGAGCTCGCGGGCGGCCGGCGCGACCACGGTCAGGGTGTCGCGGAGGTCGGTCACCGCCTCGCCGACCGTGTCGCAGATCCCGGTCACGATCTCGACGGTGTTGCGCAGCAGCTCCTTGTGCAGCCGGCTCGGGTCGTCGAGCCGCCCGCCGGCGAGCTCGTGCACCTCGGAGCCGATGCTGACCAGGTCGCGGCTCACGCGGTCGACGAGCATCAGCTCCCACTCCACGCCGAGCGTCGGCTCGGGCGATGCGTGGAAGTCGATGCGCATGGACCAACTCTAGGGAGGACGGGACGGGGGTGGATCACCCCTCTGATCGGCGGACCGGGGTCGGTGCGAGCATGGCTGTCGTGGACCAGCACGACGAGCTCGCCGGGTACGACGACCGCGACGACGAGCAGGCAGCCGAGCAGGCAGCGGAGCAGGCCCGCGAGCAGGCAGCGGAGCAGGCCCGCGAGGTCCACCTCACGATGGACCTCTGCCTGCGGATCGGCGAGATGCTGCTGTCCTCGGGAGCCGGTGCCGCCGACGTCACCGCGACGATGCGCTCGGTCGCCGACCACCTCGGGCTGCGCCAGGCCGAGATCGACGTGACCTTCACGGCGCTGTCGATGAGCTACCAGCGGTCCGTCGACGACGTACCCGTGCTGATCATGCGGCACGTGCAGCAGCGCGACATCGACTACGAGGACCTGACGGCGGTCGACCACCTGGTGCGCGACCTGTTGAGCGACCGGGCCGACCTCTACCTCGCGCGGTCGCGGATGGCGACGATCGTCTCGCTCGGCCACGCGTTCCCGCGGTGGGCCGTGACGATCGCCTGGGCGGTGATGGCCGCCGCTGTCGGCGTCTTCCTCGGCGGCGGCGTGGTGGTGTCGGCGGTCGCCGCGCTGGCGGCGGTGCTGATCGACCGGGTCCAGATCCTGATGGCGCGGCGTCGGCTGCCGTTCTTCTACATGCAGGTGGCCGGCGGTGCCATCGCGACGGTCCTCGCGGCGGGAGTGGCGGCGACCCCGATCAACGTCGACCCGTCGCTGGTGGTGACGGCCAACATCATCCTGCTGCTCGCCGGCATCGGCCTGATGGGCGCCGTCCAGGACGCCCTCACCGGCTTCTACCTCACCGCCAGTGCGCGGCTCATCGAGGCGATGATGGCGACCGCCGGCATCATCGCCGGCGTCGCGCTGGGCATCTCGGTCACCGACGGCGCCGGCATCCCGCTCGACCAGCTCATCCCCGGACGGCTCGGCGACACCGACCTGCCTGTCGTGCTCGCCGGTGCCGCGGTGTCCTCGGCGGCCTTCAGCGTGGCCTGCTACGCGCCTCGTCGTGCCGTCCTGCCGGTCGGCCTGATCACCGCCGTGGCCGCGTTCATCGCCCACAACGTCGAGCTCAGCGGCTTCGGGCGGGCCGCCGCTGCGGGCGTCGCCGCCTTCTTCGTCGGCCTCGTCGCGTACGCGGTGGCTGGGCGGGTGCGGGTGCCGCCGCTCGTGGTCGCGGTGCCGGCGATCGTGCCGTTCCTGCCGGGTCTGTCGATCTATCGCGGACTGACGTTCCTCGCCGACGGCGGCTTCTTCGTCTCGCAGGGCATCCTCGCGCTGATGACCGCGATCTCGGTCGCGATCGCGCTGGCATCCGGCGTGATCCTGGGGGAGTACGTCGCCCAGCCGCTGAGGCGCGAGGCGCGCAAGCTGGAGAACCGGCTCGCCGGTCCGCGCCTCGTCGGCCCGTTCCGGGCGATGACCCGCGCCGAGCGGCGCGCTATGAAGAAGCTGTCCGGCGACTGAGCTCGCTCATCCAGCGCTGGTGCGTGCCGTCGTACGGCGCCCGCCCGGCGCGCACGTCCGACAGGACCGCGTCGCAGCTCGCCTGCGCCCGCTCGATCACGTCAGCGGGATAGCCGTAGGCCACCTGGTGCTCGGCGAACTCGTCCTCGTCGTCGACGAAGATCTCGCCCGCCACCCGGCCCGCCTCCGCGGCGGCGGCGTAGACCACCGCCGGGAGCGGGTCGGCCATCCGGATCACGTCGAGGTCCAGGTCGACGGCACGGAGCACGGTCCCGTCCCACGTGCCGGGCGTGGCGATGTCGACGTAGAGGTCGCACCAGATGCCGGGCGCGTGGAACGTGGCGGCGTACCACCCCTCGAGCGGCACGAGCGTCACGCAGGCGGCCTGCGAGACGAGCTCGAGCCCGGGCCGGGTGTTGATCGTCCCCTGCGGGAAGCCGAGCCACTCGCCGTGCTCGTCGGAACCGAGGTGGATGCCGTCGAACTCCCAGTGGGGGCGGTCGCCCCACTTCGTCATCTCGCAACGGATCGGGATCCCGGGCTCCATGGCTCCAACCTAGGTGAGCGGGCACTTCCTCGCGCTGGAGGTGGCCGACCGGGCACTTCCTCGCGCTGGGACCGAGCCACAGCGCGAGGAAGTGACCGCTCGGCGCGCGTGAGCGCGAGGAAGTGCCCGGTCGGCGCTCGTGAGCGCGAGGAAGTGCCCGGTCAGCGGGGGAGGTGGACGGTGACGGTGGTGTCGCCCGGTCTCGTCGCGAGGGCGACCGACCCGCCGTGGGCGGCGACGATCGCCTCGACGAGCGAGAGGCCGAGGCCAGCGCCGCCGGCACGGGTGCGGGCGACGTCGCCGCGGACGAAGCGCTCGAACGCGCGGGGTGCGAGCTCCGGCGGGAAGCCCGGACCGTCGTCGTGCACGGTGAACCCCCGGTCGGTGCCGGTCACCGTGACGGTGCTGCCGGCGGGGGTGTACTTGCGGGCGTTGGTCAGCAGGTTGGTGACGACCTGGTGCAGCCGCGCCTCGTCGCCCGAGACACTCAGCGGCGCGTCCGGCAGGGACAGCCGCCAGTGGTGGTCGGAGTCGACGACGCGCGCGTCGTTGACCGCCTCGAGGAGCAGGCGGGAGAGGTCGACGGGCTCGCACGCGAGCGGCCGCCCGGCGTCGAGGCGGGCGAGCAGGAGCAGGTCCTCCACCAGGCCGGTCATCCGAGCGGACTCGGTCTCCACCTTGTCGAGCGCGGTGCTGGCCGTCTCCGGCCGCCGGCGCGCGAGCTCGGTGTAGCCCGCGATTGTCGCCAGGGGCGTCCGCAGCTCGTGCGAGGCGTCCGCGACGAACTGGCGCACCTGCTGCTCGCTGCGATGGCGCTGGCCGAGAGAGGCCTCGACGTGGTCGAGCATCGTGTTGAGGGCGGCGCCGACCTGCCCGACCTCGGTGCGCTCGTCGGCGAGGCGGCCCGGCACCCGTTCGGTCATCTCGATCTCGCCCGAGGCGAGCGGGAGCTCGGAGACGCGGTGCGCGGTGGCCGCGACCTCGCGGAGCGGCGCGAGCTGGCGGCGTACGACGACGAGGCCGACGAGGCCGGCGCACGCGATGCCACCGAGCGCGAGGACCGCCGCCACGGAGGCGAGCTGGCCCACGGAGTCGTCCACGTCGGCCGACGGCAGACCGACGATCCCGCGGGCGTCGCCGGTGCCGACCGACGTGATGCGGAACGTGCCGTGGCCGGGGACCTCCAGGGTGCGTGCGTCCGCGTCGGTGGCGAGGATCTTCTCGACCTGCGACTCCGACAGCGCCTCGTCACCCTCGAAGCCCTCGCCCAGGATCGCACCGCCCCGGCCGCCGGTCCTGTCGAAGCCGATGACGAGGGCACCGGGGCCGAGGTTGCCGTAGTCCGGCCCGGGGCCGCGGCCGGGACCGCGGGCCATCGCCTGCGCCGCCGAGGCGACCCGCTCGTCGAGCTGGTGCGTGAGGTAGGACTGCATCACCAGCACGGTGGCGCCCGCGATCAGGATCGACACGAGGGCGACCAGTGCGACGGCGACTGCCACCAGCCGCGCCGTCAGCGACCGGAAGCGGTTCACGGCGCCGGCTTCAGGACGTAGCCCGCGCCGCGCATCGTGTGGATCATCGGCTCGCGGCCGGCGTCGATCTTCTTGCGGAGGTAGGAGATGTAGAGCTCGACGACGTTGGCCTGCCCGCCGAAGTCGTACTGCCACACGCGGTCGAGGATCTGCGTCTTGCTGAGCACCCGCCGCGGGTTGCGCATCAGGAAGCGCAGCAGTTCGAACTCCGTCGCGGTCAGGCTGATCTCATCGCCGGCGCGGTGCACCTCGTGGCTGTCCTCGTCGAGGGTGAGGTCGCCGACGGCGAGCACGTTGCCGGCGTCGGCCTGGGCGGCGGTGCCGCCGCGCCGGATCAGCCCGCGCAGCCGGGCCACGACCTCCTCGAGCGAGAACGGCTTGGTGACGTAGTCGTCGCCGCCCGCGGTCAGGCCGGCGATCCGGTCCTCGACGGCGTCCTTGGCGGTGAGGAAGAGGACGGGTACGTCGCTGCCGTCGGCGCGCATCCGGCGCAGCACCTCGAGCCCGTCGAAGTCCGGCAGCATGATGTCGAGCACCACGGCGTCGGGCCGGAAGTCGCGGGCCGTGGCGACCGCGTCGGTGCCCGTGTGGGCCATCTGCAGGTCCCACCCCTCGTAGCGCAGGGCCATCGCGAGGAGCTCGGCGATGTTGACCTCGTCGTCGACGACGAGCACGCGCACGGGGGAGCCGTCGGGGCGGGTGAGCTGCTGCATGGGCAGCATCCTGCCCCTGATTGCTGTGGAGTTCCTGTGAGGTTCCTGTCCGGACCAGAAGCGGGTCAGCGCGGCTTCGACGGCCCGTTGAGCCGGGCCGCCTGCCTGGTCAGGTGCGTCCGCTCGGCGGTGCTCGTCGCGAGCGCGGCCGCCTCGGCGTAGAGCCTCGCCGCGGCGGCCGTGTCGCCGTCCTTCTCGTGGAGGTACGCCGCCACGGCGCGGTGGCGCGGCAGGGCGGGGTCGACCTCGGTCAGCGCGGCGAGCCCGGCCCGGGCTCCGTCGGCCTCGCCCACGGCCACCGCCCGGTTGAGCCGCACGACCGGGCTGCCGGTCAGCGCCAGCAGCTCGTCGTACCACTGCACGACCTGCACCCAGTCGGTCTCCGCCGCGGTCGAGGCGTCGGCGTGCAGGGCGGCGATCGCGGCCTGCAGCTGGAACTCGCCGCGCTGCCGACGGGCGAGGGCCGCCTGGAGGACGGCCACGCCCTCGGCGACGAGGCGGGTGTCCCACACGGTGCGGTCCTGCTCGGCGAGCGGCACGAGCGTGCCGTCGGCGCGGAGCCGCGCGGGCCGGCGCGCGTGGTGGAGCAGCATCAGCGCGAGCAGCCCGTCGGTCTCGGGGTCGGACCGCAACGACGCGAGCTCCCGCGTCAGTCGGATCGCCTCGGCGGCGAGGTCGACATCGCCGGAGTAGCCCTCGTTGAAGACGAGGTAGAGCACGCGCCGCACGGTCGCGAGGTCGCCCGGCCGGTCGAACGACTCGCCCGACACCGTCCGCTTCGCGCGGCTGATCCGCTGCGCCATGGTCGCTTCCGGCACGAGGTAGGCCTGGGCCACCTGCCGCGTCGTCAGGCCGGCGACCGCCCGCAACGTCAGGGCCACCGCGGACGCCGGGGTGAGCGCCGGGTGCGCGCACAGGAAGAACACGCGCAGCGTGTCGTCGGCGGCCCCGGTCGCCCCGGCGTCCGGCTCGGCGTCGACCGCCTCCTCGCGGCGCTGCCGCGCGGCCCCGGACCGTACGCCGTCCAGGAACCGCCGCCACGCGACCGTGACCAGCCAGCCCTTCGGGTCGCGCGGAGGGTCGTCCGGCCAGGTCCGCACCGCTTCGACGAGCGCGTCCTGGACGGCGTCCTCGGCCGCCGCGAAGTCGGCTCCGCGGCGGACGAGGACCCCGATGACCGCGGGCACGAGCGGTCGCAGCACCGCCTCGTCGAAGGCCTCCACCGTCATGGGCGGGGTCAGTCGTCGGTCGCCGTCGGCGCGCCGTAGAAGGGGCGCACCTCGAGCCACTCGTGGATCGGCCTGCCGCCGGCTCCCGGTGCCAGCGACAGCTCGCCGGCGAGCGCGATCGCGCGGTCCCAGCCGTCGACGTCGACGACGTACCAGCCGGCGATGAGGTCCTTGGTCTCGGCGAACGGGCCGTCGGTGATCGGCTGGCCCTGCTCGTCACCGCGGACGAACGCGCCCTCGGTCGACAGCGCCTGGGCGTCGACGAGCTCGCCGTCGGCCTCCAGCCGCTTGCCGAAGTCGTCCATGAACGTCATGTGCGCGTCCACCTCCTCGGGCGTCCACCGGTCCATCGGGACGTCGTTCACGGTGGCGGGGGTGCCGCGGTAGTGCTTGAGGATGAGGTACTTCGGCATCTCGGTCTCCTTGTCCGGTGCGACCCATTGTGGCCGCGTCCACCCCGGGGACGGAGCCGCGGCGGGGTTCTCGACATCGCTCGACACCCGAGTCTGGGCGATCTCAGGGGTCCCTCACAGGTCTCCCACAGGCGCCGGGCGCACGCTCTCCCCATGAGCGACGACACGCCCCGCAACCCCGCGCAGGACGAGACCCAGCCCGTACGCCCCGAGGGCCTGACGCCCGCCCCCGCGACGAACGAGGCGGCCGACCCGGCCGCCCCGGCGCCCGCACCGGTGGCTCGGCGCGGCATCCGCGAGCGGTTCCGCAGCCTGCGGTCCTCGGACGGCAACCGGACCTACGGCCTCGCGGCGCTGATCGCCTCCGCCCTGGCCGGGGTCATCATCGGCGGCCTCGGCCTGACAGCGGTGCAGGCGATCACGCACGACGACCGGGGTGACCGGTTCGACCGGGGCTGGGTGCAGCGCCGCGACGACCGCGGCGGGCCGGGGTTCGACGGCCGTGGCGGCACGCGCGGCGGCCCCCGCGACGTACCCGGTCAGGTGTCGCCCACGACCCCGCCCGAGGACCAGGGCTCCAACAGCTGAGGTAGTGCGACGACCGGGGTGGGCCCGGCGGTGAAGATCGCTTCCGGCGGTGCGGAAGAATGGCGCCCGTTGTGAAGATCACCTATCCCGCCGAGCTCCCGGTCTCGGCCCGCCGCGACGACATCGCCGCGGCCATCCGTGACCACCAGGTCGTGATCGTGGCCGGCGAGACCGGGTCGGGGAAGACCACGCAGCTGCCCAAGATCTGCCTCGAGCTCGGCCGCGGGCTCGGCCCGTCGGGCGGCGGCACGCTCATCGGCCACACCCAGCCGCGCCGGATCGCGGCCCGCTCGGTGGCCGAGCGGATCGCCGACGAGCTCGGCACCGAGCTCGGTGACGTCGTGGGCTACCAGGTCCGCTTCACCGACCGCACGTCGAAGGCCGGCCGGGTGAAGCTGATGACCGACGGCATCCTGCTCGCCGAGCTCCAGCGCGACCGCGACCTCCGCGCCTACGACACGCTCATCATCGACGAGGCCCACGAGCGCAGCCTCAACATCGACTTCCTCCTCGGCTACCTCAAGCGTCTCCTGCCGCGCCGGCCCGACCTCAAGGTCGTCATCACGAGCGCCACCATCGACGTCGACCGTTTCGCCGCCCACTTCGACGCGCCGGTCGTCGAGGTGTCGGGTCGTACGTATCCAGTCGAGGTCCGCTACCGACCACTCCTGGCCCTTCGAGACGGCTCGTCCCTCGCCTCCTCAGGGACCGAAGAAGCAGAGCGCGACGAGGAGGGGGAGCCGGTCCAGCGCGACCAGACCGAGGCGATCGTCGAGGCGGTGCGCGAGCTGTCGGCCGAGGGGCCGGGCGACGTGCTGGTGTTCCTGCCCGGCGAGCGCGAGATCCGCGACACCGCCGACGCGTTCGACGCCCTGAAGAGCGACCGCCTCGAGATCGTGCCGCTCTACTCCCGCCTCAGCGCCGCCGACCAGCACAAGGTCTTCTCCAGCCACCCGTCCACCGTGCGCCGCGTCGTGCTCGCCACCAACGTCGCCGAGACGTCGCTGACGGTGCCCGGCATCGCGTACGTCGTCGACACGGGCGTCGCGCGGATCAGCCGCTACTCGGTGCGCACCAAGGTGCAGCGGCTGCCGATCGAGCCGATCAGCCAGGCGTCGGCCAACCAGCGCTCCGGCCGCTGCGGGCGCGTCTCCGACGGCATCGCGATCCGGCTCTACTCGGAGGAGGACTTCGAGGGGCGCCCCGAGTTCACCGACCCCGAGATCCTGCGGACCAACCTGGCCAGCGTCATCCTCCAGATGGCCTCGCTCCGTCTCGGCGACATCGCCCGCTTCCCGTTCGTCGAGCCGCCCGACCGCCGCAACGTCAAGGCCGGCACCGACCTGCTGGAGGAGCTCGGCGCGATCGCGAGCACCCCCTGGTCGAGGACGGGCGGGGCGGTGGCGGGGGCGTACGCCTCACCGCGGTCGGCAAGCGCCTGGCCCGGCTGCCCATCGACCCGCGGCTCGGCCGGATGATCCTCGAGGCCGAGCGCCTCGGGTGCGTCCGCGAGGTGCTGGTGATCGCCGCCGCACTCTCCATCCAGGACCCCCGGGAGCGACCGGAGGAGCAGCGGCCGCAGGCCGACCAGCTCCACGCCCGCTTCAAGCACGAGTCCAGCGACTTCCTCACCTGGCTCAACCTGTGGCGCCACGTCAAGCAGCAGCAGAAGGAGCTGTCGTCGAGCGCCTTCCGCCGGATGTGCAAGCGCGAGCACCTCAACTACATGCGGATCCGCGAGTGGCAGGACTACGAGTCCCAGCTGCGGCAGGTCGCCAAGGAGATGAAGCTCGACGTCGGGCACCCGTCGGACAACCCCGACGAGGACGGCATCCACCAGGCCCTGCTGTCCGGCCTGCTCAGCCACGTCGGCGCGCTGGAGGAGCGGGACAAGGCGAAGCCCGGCGAGCGGCGGCCGCTGCGGGAGTACCTCGGCGCCCGCAACGCCCGCTTCGCGATCTTCCCCGGCAGCGTGCTGAAGGGGCGCAACCCGGGCTTCCTGATGAGCGCCGAGCTCGTCGAGACGTCCCGCCTGTGGGCCCGGCAGAACGCCGCGATCAACCCGGAGTGGGCCGAGCGGCTCGGCTCCCACCTGGTCCGGCGGACCTACTCCGAGCCGCACTGGTCGCGCAAGCGGGCCGCCGTGATGGCCCGCGAGCGCGTCACGCTGTACGGCGTACCGCTGGTCGCGGACCGCCTCGTGTCCTACGGCAGGATCGACGCCCCGCTCGCCCGTGAGCTCTTCATCCGCCACGCGCTCGTGCAGGGCGAGTGGGACTCGCGCCACCGGTTCCTCGCCGAGAACGCCCGGCTGCTCGAGGAGGCCGAGGAGCTCGAGCACCGCGCGCGGCGCCGTGACATCGTGGTCGACGAGGAGACCCTCTTCGAGTTCTACGACGCGCGCGTGGGCTCCGACGTCGTCAGCGGCCAGCACTTCGACCAGTGGTGGAAACGGGCGCGGCAGAAGCGGCCCGACCTGCTCACCTTCGACCCGGCGATGCTCACCCACGACACCGCCGGCGAGGTGCGCGCCCACGACTTCCCGACGCAGTGGCAGGACAGCGAGGAGGCGGGGCTGACCTTCCCGATCAGCTATCACTTCGAGCCCGGCGCGGTCGACGACGGCCTCACGATCGACGTACCCGTCGCGACCCTCAACCGCGTCGAGGCCGACGACTTCTCCTGGCTCGTGCCGGGGCTGCGCGAGGAGCTGGTCACCGAGCTCATCCGCTCGCTGCCCAAGAACCTCCGTGTCGCGATGGTGCCCGCGCCCAACACCGCGCGCGAGTTCCTCGCGGCCACGCCGCCCGGCGCCGAGCCGCTGCTCGACGCGCTCGAGCGCTTCGCCCGCAGCACCCGCAGCCTCGTCATCGACCGCGACTCGTGGGACTGGTCCAAGGTGCCGACGCACCTCCGGCCGACCTATCGCGTGCTGACCGAGGAGGGCGGCGAGGCCGGCCGCGGCAAGGACCTCGACGCGCTCAAGGAACCCCTGCGGCCGACCTTCGAGCAGGCGATGGCAGACGTCGCTTCGGACTCCGGCGTCACGGCGACGGGCCAGACCGCCTGGACGTTCGGCACGATCGAGGAGTCCTTCGTCCAGCGCCGCGCCGGTCACGAGGTGCGCGGCTTCCCGGCGCTGGTGGACGAGGGCCGGACCGTCGGGCTGCAGGTGCTCGCCACCGCCGACGTCGCTGCGGCCCACCACCGCCTCGGCGTACGCCGGCTCGTGCTGCTCGCGCTCGGTCCGCCCGACCCGGTCGACGACGTGCTGGCCGCCGCGGGGCTCGACCAGCGCGCGAAGCTCGCCCTCGTCGGATCGCCCTACCCGAGTGTCGCCGACCTGCTCGCCGACGTGCGCGCCGCGATCGTCGGCGAGGTCGTCGACGCGCGGCCCGCGGTGCGGGACGAGGCGACGTACGACGCCGTGGTGGCGGCAGCACGCGACGCAGTCGCCGTGGGGATGGGTGCCGCGGTGCACGACGTGATGCGCGTCCTCGAGGCGTGGCGCGCCACCGACCGCGCGATCTCCGGTCGCGCGGACCTCATGACGCTGCCGGCGATGACCGACATGCGCGCCCAGGTGGCGCGACTGATGGAGCCCGGCTTCGTCGGCCACGCGGGCGTCTCCCGGCTGCGCGACTACCCGCGCTACCTGGCCGCCGTCACCCATCGCCGCGAACGCCTGGACGGTCAGGTCGCCCGCGACCGCGAGCTCCAGGACCAGCTCTCCGGCGTGCAGGGTGCGTGGCTGCACGCCGTCGCTGCCCTGCCCGACGGCCAGGCGGTCCCGCAGCACCTCCGCGACTCGCGCTGGCTCCTCGAGGAGTACCGCGTCTCGCTCTTCGCCCAGCAGCTCGGCACGCGCGACAAGGTCAGCGACCAGCGCATCCGCAAGGTGATGGGCGCCGCGCCCTAGGCTGCTGCGCGTGACCGGCCGCATCCACCACCGACCGATGACGCCGGGTGACGGCTTCTTCGCCGAGATCGTCGGCGGCGCCGACCCCGCCAAGATCCGCGAGGCCGGCGACCTCGCGGCCACGATCCTGGTGCGCGGGGCCCGCGAGTCCGACGACCCGCAGGTGGCCGAGCGCATCGTCCACCTCGCCGAGACCGAGGGCCTCGAGACGCTCGCCGAGGTCTGGTCGGGCGCGCCCGCCGACACGCTCGCCGGCAGCCTGTGGCGGCTGTTCCTCCTCCGCTCGTGGGTGCACGCCGCCCCGGAGCAGGTCGCGGGGGAGTACGACGCCGGCCACCGCCGCGTCGACGTCGCGCGCGTGGTGGCCGGGGTGGCCGACCCGCCCGGTCCCGACGAGCTGCGGCACATGGTCGACGACGTGCTGCGCGGCATCGCCCGCGGAGACTTCGCGGTGACGCTGTTCCGGGCCGCCGCCTTCGCCCGCATCGTCGCCGCCGGACGCGCGAGCCTGGGCGAGGCGACCCACGACGAGATCACCCGGATGCTCGCGCTGTCCGAGCAGCTCGAGGCCGCCGGACACGTGGAAATCGAGCACTCGCTGGGGTGAGGAATTACAATGGGTCCTGAGTGCGTCGGGCTGTGGCAGCCCCGGGTCCCGAAATCAGCCGCTACGAGCGGCCACGCGCCGTGAGGCGCTCCCGGTCCGGCGCACTCATACACCTCTGGACGGGCTTCCCCCCGGCTCGACGACGTACGCCGTGAGGGTGCCGCGCTGGACGAGACGAGCTTCCGCGACGTGGCCGAAGCCCGGCGTGGCCTCTCCCGTAGGGTTCCCCCGTGCTTGTCCGCCCTTCGTCGCCACGCCGCGGCGCCCTCGCCGCCTGTGCGTTGACGGTCGCGTTGTCGCTGGCCGCATGCACCGGGGACGCCCAGCCCGACCCCGATCCCGACACCTCGCCGACCCGGACGGCGCAGCCGACCGAGAAGCCGCGCAAGATCACCTTCGGCGCCTACGGCACCGAGGAGGAGGTCGCGGCGTTCCAGAGCGTCGTCGACTCCTTCAACGCCTCGGCGACCACCCGTCAGGTCACCCTGAAGTCGTGGCCGGACCACGAGTCCGCGCTCGAGGAGGTGCTCGCCGGCGACGCACCCGACGCCTTCCTCACCTCGCGCATCGACCTCGGCCAGCTCGCCGACACCGGAGCGCTCCAGCCGGTGAGCCTGCTGCTCGACGAGCGGGGCGTCGACTTCGGCGACCGGTTCTCGCGCGACGCGGTCGACGCCTTCGCGATGGACGACGAGCTCCAGTGCATGGCGTACTCCGTGTCCCCGATGGTCATCTACTACAACACCGACCTCGTCGACTTCGACAAGATGGAGCGCCGCCTCCTCGACGTGCCGACTGCCAACGACGAGGGCGTGCGCGACCGCTGGACGCTGGCCCAGTTCGAGGCCGCGGCGCGCTTCGCCTCCCGCCGCGGCGACCGGCGGGGCGTCTGGATCGACCCGACGCTCCAGGGACTTGCACCCTTCATCTACTCCGGCGACGGCCAGGTCTTCGACGACGACCGCGAACCCACGTCGCTCGACTTCAGCGACGACTCGACCCGCGAGGCGCTGGACCAGACGCTCCGCATCCTGCGCGACCCGACGATCACCCCCACCAACGCGCAGCTCGCACGGGCCACGCCCGTCCAGCTGTTCAAGCGCGGTGAGCTCGCGATGATCGCGGGCTTCCGCAACCTCGTGCCGCAGCTGCGCGACGCCGAGGACCTCGACTTCGACGTGCTCCCGATGCCGACCATCGAGTCGCGGGCGACGGTCGGTGACATCAGCGGACTCTGCCTCTCCGCCGACTCCGAGGTGACCAACGACGCGGCCGACTTCATCGCGTACGCCGTCTCCGACGCCGCGATCGCCACGGTCGCCGCGACCGGCTACATCGTGCCCGCCAACACCCAGGTCGCGGCGTCCGACGACTTCCTCGCGCCCGGGGACGAGCCGGCCAGCTCGGCGGTCTTCAACGCGAGCATCCGCTACATGGTGGTGCCCCCGTTCATCGACCAGCGCGTCGAGCTGGTCGAGGCGGTGACGCCGCTGCTCGAGCGCCTCGTCACGGCGCCGGGCGTGCTCGACCTCGACCTGACCACCGAGCAGATCGACCAGGCGTCACAGGCGATCCTGTCGCCGGAGGAGACCGAGTCGCCGACGGAGCCGCCCGCCGAGTCACCCACGGAGTCACCCACGGAGTAGCTACTCCGGCGCGGGTTCGTCCTCCGGCTCGACGTCGGCGCCGAGGATCGCGCCGACCAGGGCGCCGGTGACCAGCTCGGCCTGCCACGGCCGCGCGCCGTACGCCGCCAGCTGCGTGCGGACCGCGTCGGCGAGCTCGGCCGGGTCGCGGGTCGCCGGCGGCGCCCACATCAGCCGCCGCAGGTAGTCGGGGGTCAGCAGGTTCTCGACCGGCAGGCGGTGCACCTCGGCGAGGTTGAGCATCGACTCGCGCGCCGCCCGGAAGCGGCGGTCGGCCACGGGCTCGCGATCCGCCCAGGTGCGCGGGTGCGGGGGACCGTCCCCGCGCGGCGCGCGCGACGGCAGCTCGTCCTCGGTCATCTCCCGCACGCGCTGGAGCGCCTCGACCCAGGTCGCGGCGTAGCGGCCGGCGCCGCGACCGTGGAACCCCTGGGTCGCCAGCAGGGCGCGGCGGTCGGTCGGCAGCGCGGTGGCGGCGACCACGATCGCGGAGTCGGGAAGGATGCGGCCGGGCGTCACGTCGCGCTCCGCCGCGATGGCGTCCCGCGCCTCCCACAGGGCGCGCGCCGCGCCGAGCGCGCGGCGCCCGCGCAGCCGGTGCACGCCGGACGTACGTCGCCACGCGTCGACCCGCACGGCCGGCTCGAAGCCGAGCAGGTGGTCGAACTCCTGGCGGGCCCACTCGGCCTTGCCGGACTCCTCGAGCTCGGCGGCGATGTGGGCCCGCAGCTCGAGGAGGACCTCGACGTCGAGGGCGGCGTACTCCAGCCAGGGCTGGGGCAGGGGGCGCGTCGACCAGTCGGCAGCGGAGTGCTCCTTGCGCATCCGCTGGCCGAGGACGGTCTCGACGAGCGTGGCCAGCCCCACGCGGGGATAGCCGAGGAGGCGGCCGGCCAGCTCGGTGTCGAAGAGGCTGGTCGGGGTCAGGCCGACCTCGCGCAGGCAGGGCAGGTCCTGGGTGGCGGCGTGCAGGATCCACTCGGACCCGGCCAGCGCCTCCTGGAGCGGGGCGAGCGTCGTCATCTCGATCGGGTCGACCAGCCAGGTGCCGGCGCCCTCGCGGCGCAGCTGGATGAGGTAGGCCCGGTTGGAGTAGCGGTAGCCCGACGCGCGCTCGGCGTCGATGGCCACGGGCCCGGTGCCGGCGGCCAGCGCGGCGCTCGCCTCGGCCAGCCCGTCGTCGGTGTCGACGACCTCCGGGAGGCCGTCGCGGAGCACCAGGAGGGGAGCGGGCGGCGCCTCCGGCACCTCGGGCTCGGGCTCGGGCTCGGTCTCGGGGTTCTCCGACTCGGGGCTCTCGGCCATGCTCAGGTGCCGCGCTGACCGCGCCGGCTCGGGATCGCTGTCACGCCCTCGGGCACCGGCGGCAACCCCACGGCGGTGCACATCAGCTCGCCCCACGCCTCGACGTGCGCGGTCATGTCGAGGCCGTCGTCACCGACGGTCGGCGTCCATGACGCCCGGATCTCGACCTGGGCCGTGCCGGGCTCGTCGGCCATCCCGCCGAAGCTCTCGGTGGTGACGCACGTGACGGTCCCGGAGGCGGCGCCGAACGCGGCGCCGTGTGCCTCGAGGGCCTCGGTGAGCCACGACCAGCCGACCGCGGCGAGCATCGGGTCGGCGCCGAGCTCGGGGTCGATGTCGGCGCGGGCGTAGGCCACGCAGCGGTAGGTGCCGTCCCACGCGTCGTTGCCCGCGGGGTCGTGCAGCAGGATCAGCCGCCCGGTGCCGAGGTCCTCGTCGTCGACGGTGACGTCGCCGCTGAGGGCCGACGACCACGGTGCGATGCGCTGCGGCGCAGGCATCTCCTCGCAGAAGACCTCCGGGCGCAGCGTGGCCTGCCGCATCGACTCCACAGCCGCGCGGAACTCCGCAGGCCCAGCCCCGGCAGCACTGCTCGGGTGGGTCTCGTGACGGGCCACCATTCGCCCAGACTAGGCCAGCCGTGCGCTCCGCCGATGTGCCGCCACGCCGCCTGACCTGCGAAGATTGGGCAGTGATCGACGCCTCCACCGCTCCCCACCCCGGCCTGTCCGAGAGCCCGTTCCTGGTGGCCGCACGCGGCGGGACGCCGTCGCACACCCCCGTCTGGTACATGCGTCAGGCGGGTCGATCGCTGCCGGAGTACCTGAAGCTCCGTGAGGGCATCGGGATGCTCGAGTCCTGCATGGACGCCGACCTCGTCACCGAGATCACCCTGCAGCCCGTACGCCGCTACGGCGTCGACGCCGCCATCTTCTTCTCCGACATCGTGCTGCCGCTGAAGGCGGTCGGCGTCGACCTCGACATCGTGCCCGGCGTCGGGCCCGTCGTCGCGTCACCGGTGCGCACGCTCGCCGACGTCGAGGCGATCCCCGACCTGACGCCCGAGCACGTCCCCTACATCTCCCGGGCCGTGCGCCAGCTCGTCGCCGAGCTCGGCGCGACGCCGCTCATCGGCTTCGCCGGCGCGCCCTTCACCGTCGCGTCCTACCTCGTGGAGGGTGGTCCGTCGAAGGAGCACGCTCTGACGAAGGCGATGATGTTCGGCGCGCCCGACGTGTGGGACGCGCTGATGCGCAAGATCGCCGGCATCGCGGCGGCGTACCTCCGCATCCAGGTCGAGGCAGGCGCGTCCGCCGTCCAGCTCTTCGACTCGTGGGCCGGCGCGCTCACCCCGGCCGACTACCGCGCGTCGGTGATGCCGCACTCCGAGCGGGTCCTGGCTGCCGCCGGGCAGCTCGGCGTGCCGCGCATCCACTTCGGTGTCGGCACCAGCAACCTGCTCGGCCTGATGGGGGAGGCGGGTGCCGACGTGGTCGGCGTCGACTGGCGTACGCCGTTGGAGCAGGCCATCCCGCTCGTCGGCGACAAGGTCGTGCAGGGCAACCTCGACCCGACGCTGGTCTTCGCGCCGACCGAGGTGATGACGGCGCGGGCCAAGGCGGTCATCGAGGCCGGACGCGCGGCCAAGGGGCACATCTTCAACCTCGGCCACGGGGTCATCCCGTCGACGAACCCCGATCAGCTCACTGCGCTGACCGAGTTCGTGCACGCGAGCTGATCGGCGTCACCGGCTACGCGGTCGGTGTCTCGGCCGGTGCGGGCAGCGGACGCGCGACCCGGCGACGGCGTACGACGAGCCAGACCGGCACGCCGACCACGAGGGCGACGACCGCGAAGGGCAGCAGCGCGCCGACGATCGTGGCGACCGCGGCGAAGGTGCCGCCGAGGGCCTTCATGCCGCCGCGGAGACCCGTGAGGAAACCGGCGGGGGTCTCGTCGTCCGACTTCTCGACCTTGGCCTTCTTCTTCGAGATGTCGACGGTGATCGTCGAGAGCGAGGTCTGGTCGGTCAGCCAGGACTGCTGCGACTTCAGCGAGTCGAGCTCGGCCTGACGGGTGGTGAGCTGCGACTCGATCCAGATGAGGTTCTTGAGCGACGTCGCCTCCGCGAGCAGCAGCTCGACGCGCTTGAGGCTGGCCTCCTGCGCCCGGACGCGGACGTCGTTGTCGATGACCTGGGTGGTGACGTCCTCGGAGCCGCGGTTGGACGCGACCACGCCGTCCACCTGCTCGAGCGCCGACATCGCCTCGCTGAACCTCGGGCTCGGCACCCGGATCACGAAGCGGGCGTACGACGTGTCGCCTTCGTCGTCGGTCTCGGTGTTCTCCTCGGTGATGTCGCCGCCCTGCGCGTCGACGATCCGCTGCACCTGCTGCCGGGTCTCGGCGACGTCCTTGCTGGACAGCGACACGGTCCCGCTGGAGATGACCGCGCGCTCCATCTGCGGCGTGCCGGCCGATCCCGGCGACGAGCCGGTGTCGTCGGCGCCCGCGAGGTCGCGGCTCGCCGCGTTCGGTGCCTCGCCGGGCGCGGAGCCGGTGCCACCGGCGCCGCCGCCCGACTCGCTGTCGAAGGAGGCCGTGGGCGAGTCGGCGTCCGAGCCACTGTCGCTGCCGGAGGTCGAGCAGGCGGCCATCAGGACCGTCATGGTGATCGCGGTGAGGACGCCGACGGCGCGGGTGCGAGTGGTCATGACCGTCGGACGCCGCCCCCGGCGAGGCCGGTTCCGGTCGTGACGGAACTGTGATGCGTCAGGGCTTCTTCTGCGCGGCCCTCTTCGTCGTGCGCTTCTTCA
Organism: uncultured Actinomycetota bacterium; assembly: GCA_963791365.1. GTDB lineage: Bacteria > Actinomycetota > Actinomycetes > Propionibacteriales > Nocardioidaceae > Nocardioides. The sequence goes on from CAWBSG010000015.1 coordinate 81,752, forward strand.
CCGTCGGCTCCACGGCGGGCGCGGCCGACGCCGCGGCCTGGGGAGCAGCCTTCGACGCCGCCCCCTTGGTCGCCCCCTTGGCCGCCTCCTTGGCTGCGCCCTTGCGCCGCACGCGCATGGCGTTGCCGGATCCCGAGGTCTCGAGGTAGGGCTGGTCGGTGACGAGCGTGCTCAGCCGGGTGCCGCTGTTGCCGAACGAGCGGGCGTCGAAGGACGGGTAGGTCCGGGTCAGCTGGTTGCCGAGCGTCCCCAGGGTGGCCCAGCCCTCGTCGTCCGCCACGGCGTTGAGGGCTCGCGTCAGTGCGCTCTGCAGGTTGATCGTCGGGGCGGGGGTCTCGTCGTCCTCGTCGGGCAGCTCGTCGCCGTCGGTCTTCTTCTCGTCCTGCACCACTTCGAGGTCGATGAACTTGTCGCAGGCGTTCTTCAGTGCGTCGGGCGCCTTGTTCTCGCCGAGCACGTAGACGGTCTTGCCCGACTCGCGCAGCCGGTGGGCCAGGCTGGTGAAGTCGCTGTCGCTCGTCACGAGCGCGAAGGCCTCGACGTTGTCGTCGTAGAGCAGGTCCATCGCGTCGATCACGAGGGCCAGGTCGGAGGAGTTCTTGCTCTTGGTGAAGGCGTTCTGGTGCATCGCCCGGAGGCCGAGGCTGTTGAGCCGGCGCGCCCAGGGCGACAGGTGCGAGTTGGTCCAGTCGCCGTAGACCCGCTTGATCGTCGGGTTGCCGTACTTCGCGACCTCGCTGAGCACCTCGTCGGCGTAGGCCGCCCTCGTGTTCTCGGCGTCGATCAGCACGGCGATCCGGTCAGTGCTCACATTGGCGTCCACACCCCGCAGCCTAGGCTGACCGCGTGGCGTGGGACGTGCTGGTCGTCGGCGGGGGAGTCGCGGGGCTGGTCGCCGCCCGCGGGCTCGCCGCGTCCGGACGCGACGTACTGCTGCTCGAGGCGTCACCGCGGCTCGGCGGCAAGCTCCGCAGCGCCGAGGTCGCCGGGCTCACCGTCGACGTCGGCGCCGAGGCGATGCTCGCCCGCCGGCCCGAGGGCCTGGAGCTCGCGGCCGAGGTCGGCGCCGACGTGGTCCACCCGACCGCGGCGACGTCGGGAGTCTGGTCGCGCGGGGCGCTGCGGTCGCTGCCGCGGTCGCTGATGGGCGTGCCCCTCGACCTCGACCAGCTCGCGGCCAGCGGAGTGCTCAGCCCTGACGGACTGACCCGCGCGTCCGCCGAGACCCCGACCGAGGTCACCGACGACGTGTCCGTCGGCGACCTCGTCGCGGCCCGGCTCGGTGACGAGGTCGTCGAGCGGCTCGTCGAGCCGCTGCTCGGAGGCGTCTACGCCGGCCACGCCCGCCGCATCTCGGCCGCCGCCGCGGTGCCGCAGCTGCTCGCGATGGCCCGCCGCGGCGCGCTGCTCGACCAGGCGGGCGCCGTCCCGGTGTCGACCGCCCCGGTCTTCGCGACCCTGCCCGGCGGGATGGGTCGCCTGCCCGGGCTCGTGCTGGACGGCGGCCGCTTCGAGGCGCGGACCTCGGCGACGGTCCGCGCGCTCCGGCGTACGGGCTCGGGCTGGGCACTCACCGTCGGCGCGACCACCCACCCGGAGACCGTCGAGGCGCACGCCGTCGTGCTGGCGACGCCTGCCGGGCCGACCGCCCGCCTCCTCACGGACGTCGCTCCGGGCGCGGCGGTCGATCTCGCGGCGATCGAGTCGGCCAGCGTGGCGGTCGTGACGCTCGCCTTCCGCGCCCAGGACGTGCCGGACGCCCTCTTCGACAGGTCGGGCTTCCTGGTGCCGCCCGTCGAGCAGCGCGCGATCAAGGCCGCCACCTTCTCCTTCGCCAAGTGGGCCTGGGTGCGCGACCTCGACCCCGACGTCGTCGTGCTGCGGACCTCGCTCGGCCGGCACCGCGAGGAGGCGACGCTGCAGGCGACCGACGAGGGACTGGTGCGGGTCTCGCTCGCCGACCTCGCCGCGCTCGCCGGCGTCACCGCCCGGCCGGTCGACACCCACGTGCAGCGGTGGGGCGGCGCGCTGCCGCAGTACGCGGTCGGCCACCTCGACCGGGTCGTACGCATCCGCGCCGCGGTCGCCGACCAGCCCGGGCTCGCCCTGTGCGGGGCGGCGTACGACGGGGTCGGCGTGCCCGCCGTCATCGGGTCCGCCCGCCGCGCTGTGGCCTCGCTCACGCAGGCACAATGAACCCATGAGCACCGACAAGACCAACGCCACCCGCACCAAGGAGCTCAACGACACCATCCGCTACACGATGTGGTCGGTGTTCCGGCTCCGCGACGTGCTGGGCGACGCGGACCGCGCCGCGGAGGCCACCGACGTCGAGGCGCTCTTCGAGGTGCTCGCCGAGCAGGACGTGGTGGTGCGCGGGCTCTACGACGTGAGCGGCCTGCGCGCCGACGCCGACCTGATGGTCTGGTGGCACGCCGCCGACTCCGAGCAGCTCCAGGCGGCCTACAACGCCTTCCGCCGCACGTCGTTCGGCGGCCGGCTCGAGCCGGTCTGGTCGCAGATGGCGCTGCACCGCCCGGCCGAGTTCAACAAGTCGCACATCCCCGCGTTCCTCGCCGACGAGGAGCCGCGCGCGCACATCTGCGTCTACCCCTTCGTGCGTTCCTACGAGTGGTACCTCCTCGACGACGCCGAGCGCCGCCGGATGCTCGCCCAGCACGGCCAGCAGGCGCGCGGCTACGCCGACGTACGCGCCAACACGGTCGCGTCGTTCGCGCTGGGTGACTACGAGTGGATGCTCGCCTTCGAGGCCGACGAGCTGCACCGCATCGTCGACCTGATGCGTGACCTCCGCGCCTCCGACGCCCGCCGGCACGTGCGCGAGGAGGTGCCGTTCTACACCGGCGCCCGGGTCACACCTGCGGACCTCATCGCCCGACTGCCCTGACCTGCCAACCGGCTCCCCGAGCGCGACCCGGCCGTCGCAGGTCGACCGGGAACGGCCGGCAGGGCAGTAGCGTCGGATCACCATGACGTACTCCCGCCTGGCCCTCGCCCTCGTCCTGTCCGTCACCGCGCTCGCCGCCTGCGGCAACGAGGGCGACACGAAGGCCGTCGACCCCGCAGGCTCCGGTGAGCCGTCGTCGACGGCCGCTCCCACGCCCGTCCCGGACGGGCCGGTGCGCACCCACGGCCTGGTCACGGTCCTCGACTCCGGAGACGGCCCCGAGCTGTGCCTCGGTGCCGTCGCCGAGTCGTACCCGCCGCAGTGCGGCGGGCCGGCGGTCGCGGACTTCGACTGGGGCGACGTCGGCTTCGAGGAGGCGTCGGGGGTGAGGTGGGGTTCGTACTCCCTCACCGGCACCTACGACGGCACCACCTTCACCGTGACCGACGCGATCCCGGCCGCGCTCTACGACGCGGTGGCCGAGCCCCAGGACGACCCGCTTGCGGCGGCGTGCGACGACGCGACCACCACCGACACCTCGATGGCGACCCCCGAGGACCTCGACGCCACCCTGGCCGCGGCCTCCGCGCTGCCGTCGTACGCCACCTCGTGGCTGACCGGCAACACCATCAACGTGGCCGTCACCGGGGACGCCGAGGCGGCCGAGGCCGAGCTGCGCAAGACCTGGGGCGGGATGCTCTGCGTCACGACGGTCGAGAAGACCGACGCCGACCTCAACGCGATCAACCAGGAGCTCCAGGGCGCGCTCGGCGACCAGCTGCTGACCAGCGGGTCGTTCGCGCCCGACTCCCTCGACGCCCAGGTGGTCTTCGACGACGGCTCGATCCAGGACTGGGCCGACGCGACGTGGGGCGACGGGCTGGTGCGGATCGGCTCCGCCCTCGAGCCGGCCGAGTGAGGCTGGGTATCTAGGGACGAACTGGTAGGTGGATCGGTCGAACTGCCTACCAGAACGTCCCTAGATAGCTCACTTCTCCTTGAGCGTGATGCTGACGGAATTGATGCAGTAGCGGTCGCCGGTCGGCGTGCCGAAGCCGTCGGGGAAGACGTGGCCGAGGTGGGAGCCGCACGTCGCGCAGCGCACCTCCACGCGCTTCATGCCGGCGGAGTTGTCCTCGATGTACTCCACCGTGTCGGTCATCGGCTGGTAGAAGCTCGGCCAGCCGCAGCCGGAGTGGAACTTCGTGTCGCTGGTGAACAGCTCCGACCCGCACGCCTTGCACGAGTAGGTGCCCTCGGTCTCGGTGTCGGTGTACTCGCCGGTGAACGCGCGCTCGGTGCCCGCCTGCCGCAGGACGGCGTACTCCTCCGGGCTCAGCTCCTCGCGCCACTGCTCGTCGGTCTTCTGCACGTCGTAGGCCATGGCTCCAGCGTACGAGGCCACGGAAGGTCGGACCGAAGGGCTAGGTTGCGAGGCATGACCGGCACCGGAACTCCCGAGGACCCCTGGCAGCTGACGACCGCTCCCGGCACGTCCGCCTACACGATGCACCGCGACGACGAGGCGGGCCTCCTGGTCTGCCAGGTCGGCACCACGAAGCTCACCTACCTCGCCTCGGCGATCGACGACCTGCATGCGATGCTGCGCGACCACGGCGACTGGATGCCGCTGGGCGCCGCCGACGAGAAGAAGGAGCCCGCCGAGGGCACCGTCGAGGCGTGGGGCCGCTCGGCGGACAACCCCGCGGGCGGGTGGTACGGCCAGCGCAAGGGCTACCGCGGCCGGTTCGGGATGTACCTCCCGCCGCTGCTGGAGGCGTTGGGCCTCGTCGAGCTCGAGCACAACGCGCGCAACAACCGGGTGCGCGCCCTCTGATGGCTGCCGCGAAGCCGGTGATGGTGCCAGCCGGAGGGCGCGAGGTCCGCGTCTCCTCGCCCGACCGGGTGATCTACGAGGCGACCGGGTCGACCGGCGAGGTGACCAAGCTGATGGTCGCGGAGTACTTCGCGAGCGTCGAGGACGGCCTGATGCGCGCCCTGCGCGACCGGCCGACCGCCCTCGAGCGCTGGACCTCCGGGGTCCGGGAGGGCATGAAGCTCGCGACCGGACCGCAGGACCGCGACGCCGACGCGTTCTACCAGAAACGCGTCCCGAAGGGTGCTCCCGACTACCTCGAGTCCGTCGAGATCACCTTCCCGTCCGGCCGGACGGCCGAGGAGATCTGCCCCACGGAGATCGCGGTGCCGGTGTGGTGTGCCCACATGGGCACGCTGACCTTCCACCCCTGGCCGGTGCGGCGCTCCGACGTCGACCACCCCGACGAGCTGCGGATCGACCTCGACCCGCAGCCGGGCACCACCTTCGGCGACGCCGTACGCGTCGCTGGCGTGGCACGCGACCTGCTCGCTGACCTCGGCATGACCGGATTCGCGAAGACCTCCGGCAACCGCGGGATCCACGTCTACGTGCGGATCGAGCCGCAGTGGGACTTCGCGGCGGTGCGCCACGCGGCCATCGCGTTCGGCCGCGAGCTCGAGAAGCGCGACGACGGCGTGACCACCGCCTGGTGGAAGGAGGAGCGCGGGGAGCGGATCTTCGTCGACTTCAACCAGAACACCCGTGACCGCACGATCGCGTCGGCGTACTCCCTGCGTCCGATCGCGGGCGCGCCCGTCTCGACGCCGGTCACGTGGGACGAGCTCGCCGGACTCACCTCCCCGGCCGGCCTCAACCTGTTCACCGTTCCCGAGCGGCTCGCCTCCGACGGTGATCCGTGGGCGACGATCGACGACGTCCACCACTCCCTCCAGCCGCTCCTCGACCTCTGGGACGAGCACCCCGTCGAGCTCAACTTCCCGCCCGACCACCCGAAGATGCCCGGCGAGCCCCCGCGCGTGCAGCCGTCGAAGAAGGTCGAGGCGCACTGGGACGCCGACGGCAACCGGATCCCCGACTGAGCTTCGCTGGGCTGGTCGCTGGCGCGTCTGTTCACCATGGGATGTCGGTGAGTAGGCACTTCCCCATGTCAATTGACCCGGGGAAGTGCATGTTCGTCGACATCCCATGGTGAACAGGCAGCAGCAGCAGCGGACGGACGGAAGGTCAGCCGAGCTCCCAGGGCGCCGGGATCGGGAAGTACTGCTCGAGGAACTCGTGGAGCAGCCGGTCGGCGCGGTCGTCGTCGAAGGCGGAGAGCAGGTTGTCGGCGACGCAGAAGAAGTCCCGGTCGCGCTTGAGCATCTGCTTGAGCTGGACGGGCAGCTGCTGGTGGCCGAGGTCGACGTAGCCGTGGCGGGCGCCCGCACGGAAGGCCTGGCCGGTGATCAGGCCGTAGTTCTGCGCGAAGGACGACAGCAGCGAGAGGTCGGTGCCCGACCGGAACGGCGCATCGGTGGTGCGCTGGACCTCGTCGGGGAACCGCGCCGCGATCTCGTCGAGAGTGGTCCGCCGCTGCGGGTGCGGGCTGTGCATCATGGTCTGCGTCAGCGCGACCCCGAAGGCGTCGGTGAGCACCCGGCGGTTGTTGAGGGCGGCCGTCAGGTAGGGGCGGTCGTCGGTGCCGGGCAGGCCGACGGCGCGGTGGTCGGCGACGAAGGCGGCGTACTGCCCGCCGGGGGAGAAGAAGTGCTCGGGTCGCCGGGGGCGACCGAGGAAGACGTCGTCGTTGACGTAGATGAAGTGGTCGGCCAGGTCGGGGACGGCGTGGAGCCGCGTCTCGATGGCGTGGGAGCTGAAGGTCGGCAGCGCTGACGCGGGCAGGACGTCGCGGTGGTCGACGACCCGGATCCGGTCGTGGGAGGTGTCGAGCCACCTCGGCACCTGGCCGGCGGTGACGAGGTGGATCCGGCGCACCCACGGCGCGAACAGGTGGAGGCTCCGCATCGAGTAGCGCAGCTCGTCACGGCTCGTGTAGCGCTGCGCGCCGCCAGCGCGCTCGCTGGGCGTTCCGCCCGTCTCGACGATGCGTCGCTCGCGCGCGGCCAGCCACTCCTCGTCGTCGCCGTCGACCCAGGTGTAGACGACGTCGACGTCGAAGCGGACGTCGTCGACCGTGGGCAGCGCCATCATCTCGAGCGTGGGTACGTCGACGCCCTCGACGCCGACCGTGGTGCGCGGGGTGCCGGCCGGGACCCGGTCGCCGAAGCGGTTCAGCCCCGGGGCGAACAGGTCGCCGTCGGGTGACTCCTCCCAGAACTGCACGCCGACCTCGACGCCCTCACCGAGCACGCCGTCGTGCCCGCCGCGCATCGGCCACGGCTCCACGAAGAGCGCGGCGGTGCGCGTGCGCGACAGCTCGTCGGTCATCGCCGCGACGGTGCCGCGCCGCTCCGGCCACCCGCGCTCGGCGGGCTCGCGGACCGACAGCCAGTCGGGCACGTCGCCGGCGGCAAGGGCAGTCAGGAAGTCGGCACGGCGGGACGACGGTACGACGACGACCGGGTGCGGATCGAGGCCGCGTGCCGGCATCACGAACCACCCGTCCCCAGCGGCGGCGGCGGCGGAGGTGAGCACCCGCAGGGTCGTGGTACGCGCCTCGGCGGGCGTGATACCCGCCGCCGACGTGGTCTCGGGGAGGTCGCCCAGCGGTCCCGGGCGCAGGCCGTGCAGCACCCGGCGGGGGGCGAGCGGATCGGCGCGACGCTCGACCGCCTGCCGGAAGGTGCCGACCCACTGCCGGGCCAGCCGCTGGCCGTCCCAGCGCTCGGAGCGGACGAGGGCCGCGGTCCCGAGGCGCGAGCGCAGGTCGTCGTCGGTGGCGATCCGCAGCATCGCGGCGGCCATCGCGGCCTTCGAGGCGGGCGGCACGAGCAGGCCGTCGACGTCGTGGGTGATCATCTCCCGCGGGCCGGACGGGCAGTCGTACGACACCGGCGGGACGCCGGCCGACATCGCCTCCTGCAGCACGAGGGGGTAGCCCTCGCCGCGCGACGCGAGCACGGCGACGCTCGCCCTCGCCCACTCGGCGGCGAGGTCGGTGGTGCTGCCCGGGAGCAGTACGCGGTCCTCGAGGCCGAGCTTGCGCACCTGGGCGGCGAGGTTGTCGGCCCGAGGTCCGTCGCCCCAGATGGTCAGCGTCCAGCCGGGGATCTCCTCGTGGATCCGCCAGAACGCGTCGACGAGGTGCTCGAACTGCTTCTCCGGTGCGAGCCGGCCGGCGGTGACGAAGCGCTTCTGGTCGAGAGGCGAGCGCGCCTGCGGCGTGCCGGGCAGCGGGTTGGGGATGACCTGCAGCTCGGGCGCGGCGCCGCCGAGGCGGCCCGCGAGCCAGCGTGACATCGACTCGGTCAGCGACACCACGATGTCGGCGCGCGGGGCGAACTCGAGCAGCGCGCCGAGGTCGTTGACCCGGGCCGAGGAGGCGCGGTGCTCCTGGTGCACGAGCGCGACGTGGGCCGGCGCCAGCTGGGCGACGACGGCCAGCAGCTCGGGTGTGGTGGTGACCAGCACGTCGGCCTCCATCGAGCCGAGCACCTCGCGCATCGTGGCATCGGTGAGCCCGTTGTAGTGCGCGTCCCAGCTGCGCGGCACGATCACCGATTCGCGCTCGGCCAGCTCGTCGGCGTGCCGGCCGGAGACCGCGGTGGCCCGCCCCCGGCGTACGTCGACGAGGTAGGTGACCTCGAGACCGTCGGCCAGCGGGTAGTGGGTCTGCTCGCCGCTCCGCCAGACGCTGACGATGCGGACCCGGTGGCCCTCACCGAGCGCGAGGAGCGCGTTGGCCTGCTCGATCCCCGACCGCGCCGTCCCGCCCATGCCGTCGGCGTTGAAGAGGACGAAGACGACGTCGAGCGGACCGTCGCGGCGCGCGCGCCGCACCACCGACCTCACCTTGTCGCCCAGTGCCACGTGCGCCTCAGTCCTGTCTCGCGGAGCCGTCCACCACGATCCTAGGGGGAGCCGAACCGGCCGATAGGGTGACCCGCATGCCGACGTCCACCACCCCACTGGTCCTCGTCTCCGGTTCGGGTCGCAGCGGCACCAGCTCGCTGGCGGGCACCCTGAAGCGGCTCGGTCTCCACGTGCCGCAGCCCGAGGTCGAGGCGTCGGAGACGAACCCGCGTGGGTTCTACGAGCCGCAGTGGGTCATCGACTTCCACAAGCGCCACCTCAAGGAGCTCGCGCTCTTCAACATCGACAGCAGGCCGGCGGCGGTCGACCTGGTGGCGGCCTACGTCGCCTCGGGCGTCCCGAGCGCCGAGCTGCGCGAGTGGCTCGCGGGCCAGCTGCAGGCACCCGAACGAGGTGGCGCGCAGATCGTCGTCAAGGACCCGCACGCCTTCTGGTTCGCCGAGGTGTGGGAGGGCGTCAGCGCCGAGCTCGGCGCCGACCTGCGCTGGCTCACCGCGCTGCGGCACCCGGCCGAGGTCGTCGGCTCCCGCGACATCGCCTACCTCTCGAGCCAGTCCGACGACCTCCGGCTGACGAAGGAGACCTCCAACGTCGCCGGCTGGGTCCACGCGGCCCTGCTCACCGAGCGCGCCGGCCGCGGCCGGAAGCGGTCGTTCGTGAGGTACGCCGACCTGCTCGCCGACTGGCGCTCCGCGCTCGCGCCGGTGCAGCAGCAGCTCGAGCTCGACCTCAACACCGACCTCACCTCCACCGGGCACCACGCCGTCGACGACTTCATCGAGCCGTCGATGCGCAAGTCGCAGCTCACCTGGGACGACGTCCGCACCCCTGACTGGCTCCGCGACACGGCGGAGGAGGTCTGGGAGCTCCTCGGTGCGCTGACGGCCGCTCCCCAGGACGCCGGCACCCTCGCGTCGCTCGACCGGATCCACGACGACTACAACGCGCGGTACGCCGACGCGGTGGCCCTCACCTTCGACCACGCCAAGGCCGAGGCCACGCTCGCCGGCCGCGAGGCCCGCGACGCCCAGCGCGGCACCGTGCAGCAGCTGCGTCGCGACCTCGCCGAGGCGCGTAGCGGCGCTCGGCCGGCGACGCGCCCGCCGTCGGTGGGCGCGAGGCCGTCGCGATCCTGCGCCGCGCCGTCGTACGCCGCGTCACCCGCCGCTGACGTTCCCCCGACACGGTCAGGAAGAGCCTGACGAGCTCGCGGAGGCTCAGGCCTCAGAGGCCGCTGACGCCCTCGCCGGCGCCGGCCTGCTCGTCGAAGTTCTCGTGCTCGATGAGGTGGAGGACGGGTACGCCGAGCTTGCGGCGGGCCCGCGAGGTCCAGTCGACGTGGAAGAACTCCGCCACGACGTGCGGACGGGTGAGGATGATCGCCTCGCGGGCGTCGACCGTGGAGACCAGGGCGGCGAGCGCGTCGACCGGCGGCTCGGAGGTGACCTTGCCGGTGGCCTGGCCGCCGGCGGCCCTGATCGCGGCGAGGGTCTGCTGGAGCTCGGAGGAGGAGTTCTCCTCGCACTCCTTGCGCAGCGCCTCGATGTCGACGTCGTTCATCGCGAGCGCCGGCGCGGCCATCAGGTCGCCGGCGCCGAGGGTGCCGAGCGAGGCCTCGATCCGTGCCGCTGCGTCCTCGAGGGGGAGCAGCACGTGGTAGACGACCTGGTCCTCGATCTCCGAGTGGAGGGAGCGGATCTGCGTGGCGTCGGCGGAGGAGAGGGCCTGCTCGACGAGCAGCACCACGTCGTAGGTGCCGTGGCCGTCGTGGATGGACTCGTCGTGGCTGGACTCGTCGTGGTGAGAGTCGTGCGGGGTGGGGGTCTCGCTCATGGTGCGCCTCCGGTGTCAGTGCTCAGGATTCGGGTGAGGTCGTAGCCGGCTGGTTCGTCGAGCTGACCGTATCCGCAGCTCTCGGGGTCCCGGTCGGTGCGCCACCTCTTGAAGTGCGCGGTGTGGCGGAACCGCCGGCCCTCCATGTGGTCGTACTTCACCTCGAGCACCCGCTCCGGGCGCAGTGCGGTGAACCCGAGGTCCTTGCCCGCGCTCCACCGGCTCTGGGTGCCGGGGACGCGGTCGGGATTGGCGGTCAGGAACTCGTTCCACCGGCCCCACGGGTGGTCGGCGATCTCGCAGACCAGGGGCTGCAGCTCCTGCCACAGCGCGGCGCGCTTCGCCGCGGTGAAGCTGGCCGAGACGCCGATGTGCTGGAGCTCGCCGTCGTCGTCGTACAACCCGAGCAGCAGCGAGCCGATCAACGGCTCCTCGGGCGTCGACGTCTTGTGCTCGCGGTAGCCGGCGAGGACGACGTCGGCCGTGCGCTCGTGCTTGATCTTGAGCATGGTGCGCTTGTTGGGCTCGTACGCCGCCCCGAGCGGCTTGGCGACGACACCGTCGAGCCCCGCGCCCTCGAACTCCTCGAACCACCGCTCGGCCTCGGCCGCGTCCTCGGTGGTGCGGGTCAGGAAGCACGGGCCGGTGCCGTCGAGGTGGCCGAGCGCCCCGACGAGGGCGGCACGCCGCTCGGTGAGCGGGCGGTCCATGAAGGACTCGTCGCCGAGCGCCAGCAGGTCGAACGCCACGAAACCGGCGGGCGTCTCGACGGCCAGCTTGTCGACGCGGCTGGCCGCGGGATGGATCCGCTCCTGCAGGGTCTCGAACTCCAGCCGCCAGCCCTCCGGCCCCTGCAGGCCCACGAAGATCTCGCCGTCGAGCACGATGCGGTCGGGGAGCTGCTCGCGACAGGCCGCGACGACCTCGGGGAAGTAGCGGGTGAGCGGCTTGGTGTTGCGGCTCGCCAGCTCGACCTCGTCGCCGTCCTTGAAGACCAGGCAGCGGAAGCCGTCCCACTTCGGCTCGAAGCTCAGCCCGCCGTGCCTGGCCGGATCGGGCACCCCGCTGACGCTCTTGGCGAGCATCGGCTGCACGGGCGGCATGACAGGCAGGTCCACGCCTCAAATCCTAGTCCGCGTGGGTGATCCGGGCGCTCAGTCCTCGCCGCGGAGCGAGAAGGACCGCAGCCGGTCGCCGGCGAACCACACGCTGACCAGGGTCACGACGACGCTGGCACCGATCGCCCACGGCAGGTTGGCCGGGTCGGGCAGCTCGTCGGAGATCGCGTGGCCGATCCGGAGGCCCCACTGGCTGACGCTCAGCCAGGCGATGCCGGTGAAGAGGTTGCCGAGCAGGCTCTCCCAGATCAGCACGAACATCAGCGACGCGATCACCGCGTGCCGGTTGACCGCGGAGACCGCCACGAAGAGTGCGGAGTACGTCGTGCCGGCCACCACGGCACCCACGAAGAGTGCGAGCGCCCGGGTGCTGTCGCCGGTGATGAGCGAGGCAACGAGGATCGGCAGGGCGCCGGCCGTCAGGGTCGCGCCGAGCGCCACCAGCCACTTGCTGATCGCGACGGCGTAGCGGCTGACCGGCTTGGAGAGCAGGTAGACGATCGAGCCGTCGTCGACCTCGGGTCCGAGCACCGACGAGGCGGCAAGGATCGCTACCAGCGGCAGGACGAGCGGGTAGCCCAGGCCGGGCAGGATCTCCCACGCGGCGTCGCCGTCGGTCAGCGCGGTGATCAGGCCGACCAGGCCGATCAGCAGCGCCGGGAAGGCGAGCAGCAGGTAGAAGCGGCGACGGCCCAGCAGTGCCTGCAGGGCGAGCTTGGCAATGGTCGTGTTGATCATCGGGCCACCAGGTAGGCGAACACGCTCTCCAGCGACTCGTCGCTGGGAGAGAGCTCGAAGAGGGTCACGTCGTGCTGCTTGGCCAGCCCGGGGAGGCCGACGGCGAAGCTGCCCAGGTCGTCGACCTGGACGTCGAGGTGGTCGGCGCGCAGGCTGACCGCGCGCACGGACTCCTGCGCCATCAGGATCGCCCCGAGCGCGCGGTTGTCGCTGGACTGGACGGCGTACTGCACCGGCCGGTCGGTCATCAGCCGGCGGATCGCGCCGAAGTCGCCGGAGGCGGCATGCCGTCCGGAGACCACGACCTCGATGTGGCGGGCCAGTCGCTCGACCTCCTCGAGGATGTGCGAGCTGAAGAGCACCGTGCGGCCCTCGTCGCCGAGGCTGCGCAGCAGGTCCATCAGGTGCATCCGCTGGCGGGGGTCGACGCCGTTGAAGGGCTCGTCGAGCAGCAGCACGGACGGCTGGTGCACGAGCGCGGCGGCGATCTTCACCCGCTGCCGCATGCCCTTGGAGTAGGTGTCGAGGCGACGCGAGGCGGGCTCGACCATGTCGACCTCGGCCAGGATCCGCTCGGTGGCCTCGGCCGCGTCGGGTAGGCGGTGCAGGTCGGCGTTGGCCCGGACGAGCTGGCGGCCGGTGAGGTAGCCGAAGCTGAGCTCGCGCTCGGGGACGAGCCCGATCTGGCGGTAGATCTCGGTGTTGCGCCACACCGGCTGGCCGTCGAGGGTCACGTGCCCGGCGGACGGGGCGAGGAAGCCCGCCATCATCGCCAGCAGCGTCGTCTTGCCGGCACCGTTGGGGCCGAGCAGGCCGGTGACGCCCGGCCCGATGTTGAGCGAGACGTCGTTGACCGCGACGACGTTGCCGAACCAGCGCGAGGCGGAGTCGAGGACCAGGTTGCTCATCGCGAACCCACCTTCTGGAAGCGGGCGACCAGCCCGAGGAGCGTGCCGGCGACGAGCAGCAGCGCGACGATGGCGTACGCCAGTGCCCAGGCGCCGTCGACCGGCACGAACGTCTCGATGCCCGCATCCCACGCGTCGGCGAGGCCGCTGTAGAGCGACCAGGGCGAGAACAACCCGGCGGCGGTCGACGCGGAGTCGGCGTCCTGCTCGGCCGAGATCGCCTGGACGGCGGTGATCACGCCGGCGAGCACGATCAGTGCCATCACCGACCCGACGACCGCGAAGCCGCGACGCAGGGACACTGACGAGATCAGCCCCGCGATGCCGGCGATGAGCATCGCCAGCAGGACCTGCAGCGCGATCGCCTTGAGCAGGGAGGTCGTCTGGTCGCTCTTGTCGAGGCCGGAGAGCATCGCTCCGAGGTAGAGCAGGAGCGTCGGGACCGACATGAAGAGCCACACCGCGACGCTCAGCGACAGCCACCGCACGAGGGCGAAGACGTGGGCGGCGAGCGGGCGGGCGAGGTAGAGCACGATCGAGCGGTGCCGCAGGTCACGCGAGAACAGCACCGGAGCCTGCGCGGCGGCGAAGAGGCTCACCAGCAGCTGGGTCTGGTTGGTGTAGTCGGCGTAGGAGACCGGCAGCGACGTCAGGCCGGTGAGCACGACGACACCGACCACGATCAGCGCCGGCAGCACCGACATCGCGAGCAGGATGAAGGGCATCACCTTCGACTTGCCGGAGCGGCCCAGGCCGTAGGCGTGGAGCAGGCCGGTGACGAAGAGGGTGCGCGCGATGGTCGCGGTGCCCTCGCGTACGCCGTCGTAGTGGCGGTAGCCGAGGTCGTGGATGACGCCGGGGCGGCTGTTGTCAGACACGTGCGCCTCCGTCCAGGAAGACGTCCTCGAGGTGGAGTCGGTCGGGCTGGAGCCGCACCAGGCCGAGACCGAGCTCGGCCGCGACGTCGCGGATCAGGTCGTGGGCGACGCCCTCGGCGGCCAGCTCGGGAGGTGGTGGGTCGATCGCGACCATCGCGCCGCGCGGACGACAGGTCAGGCCGCGCTGGGCCAGAGCCTCGCCGAGCCGGTCACGCTCGGTCTCGGTGCCGACGACCTCGACGAGCAGGCTGCCGGTCTTCGCCAGGAAGTCGCCGGTGGCGCTCGAGCGCCGCAGGTGACCGGCGTCGAGCACGATCACGTGGTCGCTGACCTGCTCGAGCTCGCCGAGCAGGTGGGACGTGACGAGGACGGCGATACCGAAGTCGCTGCCGATGCGCTGCACCAGGCGGAGCATGTCGTTGCGGGCTGCCGGGTCGAGACCGTTGGTCGGCTCGTCGAGGAAGACCAGCTGCGGGTCGTGGGCGAGCGCCTGGGCGAGCTTGGCGCGCTGCTTCATGCCGGTGGAGTAGCCGCCCATCGGCCGGTAGCGCTCCTCGTCCAGCCCCACGTGCCGCAGCACGTCGGCCGCCCGCTCGCGCGCCGCGGAGGCACCGAGCCCCGACATCCGCGCCATGTGGACGATGAAGTCGCTGGCGCTGACGTCGGGCGGCAGGCAGTCGTGCTCGGGCATGTAGCCGACCAGGCGCCGGATCTCCTGCCCGGCGTGCTCGATGTCGTGCCCCAGGACGCTGGCGTGCCCGCTCGTCGGCTCGAGCAGCCCGAGCAGGATCTTGATGAGCGTCGACTTGCCGGCGCCGTTGGCACCCACGAGGCCGGTCACGCCCGCCCCGACCTCGACCGTGAGGTCCGTCAGCGCGTGGACCGTGCCGTAGTGCTTGGTGAGCCCGGCTGTCGTGATGACCTGCCCTGGACCTGTCAGTTCCCCCGTCACGTCCGCCACGCTAGCGGGCTCATACTTCCCCGGGCATCGGGGATCGCCCCGAGGCGTGTGGATGTGTCGTGGAGATCGACCTGCGGCAGTCGCCCTTGGCAGTCCTACCCGAGGCGGGCCCTAGGATTGAGGCACATTCCCCGGTTGGTCTGCCGGTCAAGTGGCAGCCCCGCCCGAGGCGGGCCCTAGGATTGAGGCACATTCCCCGGTTGGTCTGCCGGCAGGGCCCGCCTGACTTTGAATCAGGACTAGCGACGATGGTTCGACTCCATCCCGGGGAGCCAGTTGTCCACTGGCGTCGGGCCGAGCGGAGCAGCCGACGCGGGTGACCGGGGCGTACAGCCTCGCGGCCGGGGCGACCCGGGTGCTCATCGGCGCGCCCGCCTGCGGACGACGCCGGTGATGAGGCGCTGGTAGCCGGCGGGGGCCACCCGCCCCAGCACGTCGAGCGCGCGGGCGTCGGGACCGATCAGCACGCGCCGCCTGTCCTTCCGGACGCCCTCGACGATGACCTCGGCGGCCCTCGCGGCCGAGGTGATGAAGGACTTCTCGAACTCGCGGGTCGCGGCGTCCGACGGCTTGCCCAACGCGTTCGCGGTGCTGGCGTCGGTCCGCGCGGCGCGGGCGATGTTGGTCTTGATCCCACCGGGGTGGACGCACGTCGCGCTCACGCACGAGTCGGTCAGCTCGAGGTCCTGGCGCAGCGACTCGGTGAAGCCGCGTACGGCGTACTTGCTGGCGTTGTAGCCGCTCATGAGCGGCTGTGCCGTGAGCCCGAAGACGCTGGAGATGTTGACGACGTGGCCCTCGCCCGACGCCTCGAGATGGGGGAGGAATGCCTTGGTGCCGTGGACGACGCCCCAGAAGTTGATGCCCATGATCCAGCGGTAGTCGTCGGTGGAGAGGGCCGCGACGGTGCCCGACAGCGCGACACCCGCGTTGTTGAACACCAGGTTGGCCCGGCCGTGGTCGGCCACCACCCGGTCGGCCCAGGCGAGCACGGCGGCCTCGTCGGCCACATCGACCGTCGACGTGGTCAGGGCACGCGCCCGGCCCTCCAGGAGTCGCTCGGTCTCGGCCAGTCCCGCGACGTCGACATCGGACAGCGCGAGCCGGCAGCCCCGCCCGGCGAGCTCGAGCGCCAGCGCCCGCCCGATGCCGGAACCCGCCCCGGTGACGGCGGCGACCTTGTCGTCCAGCTGCTGCATGCGCGGTCCTCTCGACGGCCCGACCTCCGGACATCGGGCCGACCTCGTCGACCCCTGGCTCCCTCTGTAGGTGAGCTGGGGCGCTACTTCCCCATCCCGCCGACCAGGCCCGACACGATCTGCCGGGTGAGGAACAAGAAGAGCACGACGAGCGGGGCAGTGGTGATCACCAGCCCGGCGAAGACGGCACCCCAGTCGGTCTGGTACTCGCCGAAGAAGTGGGTGAGCCCGACGGGGAGGGTGTACTTCTCCGTGGTCCGCAGCAGGACGAGGGGGAAGAAGAAGTCGTTCCAGAGCTGCACGAACTGGAAGATGACGACCGTCGCGATGGCGGGCTTGACCAGCGGCAGCATCACCCGCGCGAAGATCCGGAGCTCGCCGGCGCCGTCGAGGCGGGCGGCCTCCTCGAGCTCGCGGGGCAGGCCGCGGAAGAACGCCGCCAGGATGAACACCGAGAACGGGATGCCCGTCGCGGCGTACACCAGGACCAGGCCGAGGCGGGAGTCGACCATGCCGATGGAGCCGAGCAGGTAGAAGATCGGGACCACGGCGAGCTCGATCGGCAGGGTCAGGCCGGCGATGAAGTACGCCGTCAGCACGCCGTTGCCACGGAAGTCGTACCGGGCCAGCGGATAGGCCGCCAACGCCGAGACGACCGTGCACAGGACGACCCCGGCCACGACGACGAGGACCGAGTTGGAGAAGTACGTGGCGAAGTGGGCCTCTCGCCAGGCCTCGACGTAGTTGCCGAGGTAGAGCTCGGTGGGCAGACCCAGTGGATCGTTGAAGATCTCGGCGCTCGGGCGGAAGGAGTTGAGCAGCATGAACAGCAGGGGACCCACCGCGACGACGGCGTAGCAGGTCAGCAGGACCAGCACGGCGATGCGGCGCCACCCGGTGCCCGTCGTCCGCCGGGTCTGGGCCGGCGGGGGACTGGCCGTGGCAGGACGGGTCGGCGCAAGGGTCGTCATGACAGCTCCGCCTCCTTGCGGCGCAGGTAGCTGTTCGCGACCAGCGCGATGCCGAAGATGAACACGAACATCCCGACAGCGAGGGCGGAGGAGAGCCCGATCGCGTTCACTCCGCCCTCGAAGGCGGTGCGGTAGAACACCAGTCCGAGGACGTCGATCGCGCCCGCTGGGTCACCCTGCGATCCGCCGACGGCGTAGGCCAGGGCGAAGAGGTTGAAGGAGCCGATGAAGGTCAGCACGGTCACCGTGCCGACGGCTGGGGTCAGCAGCGGCAACGTGATGCGGCTGAAGGCCTGCCAGGTCGAGGCGCCGTCCACGCGCGCCGCGGCTTCGTACTCCTCGGGGATGCTCGCCAGCGCGGCTCCGAAGAGCAGCATCGGGAAGCCCACCCACTGCCACGCGTTGATCAGGATGACCACCGGCAGCGCGGTGTCCGGGTCGCCCAGCCACGGCTGGGACATCGACTCGAGCCCGACCGCGTCGAACGCCGCATTCAGCACGCCGAACTGCGGGCGGAGCATCAGGACCCAGAGGTAGCCCACCACGAGGGGGCTCACGAGGTAGGGCAACGTGAACAGGGTCTGGAAGATCCGCTTGGTGACCCGCCGCTTGTAGAGGAGGACGGCGAAGGTCAGGCCGAGCGTGTTCTGGATCAGCATCGTGCCGAGGAAGAACACGACGTTGTGCCCGAACGCGTCCAGCAGCTTCTCGTCGAGGGGGAACGTCGTGAACAGCGCGACGAAGTTGTCCACGCCGACGAAGCCGCGTCGCACCGTTCCGGTCCACACGAACAGGCTGTACTGCAGCGCCGAGACGAGCGGGTAGACCACGAAGACGCTGTAGAGGATCAGCGCCGGTGCCAGGAAGGCTGCGAGGACGGGGAGGGGCGGGGCCGGGCGTCGGGTGGTCACGCCCCGACCCCGCCGTGGGCTCACGCGTCGGGCTCGAACCACTGAGCGACGCCCTTCTGGAGGTCGGCGGCCACCTCCGGTGCGGTCGCGTCACCGAGCAGCATCGACTGCAGACCGGCGGCGATCAGGTCGGTCCCGGTCGGCTCGCCGTAGCGGAAGTCCTGCAGCAGCAGATAGGGGGTGGGGGAGTCGTTGCGGAGCGCGGAGATCTCCTGCAGCAGCGGGTCGCTGGGCGTGACTCCCTCGGCCGGGTTGAGCTGCTTGAGCTCGTCGCTGACCATCTGGCCGAACTCCGGCGTCGCCATCCAGCGCACCAGCTCCACCGCCTCCTCCTGGTCCGGCGAGGCGCTGTTGACCCCGAACGACGCGTCGACCCACCCGGGGGTGAGGGAGCCCTCGATCACGGATCCGGGGGGCGGCGGCACGGCGAAGACGCCCATCTCGAGGTCGGGGTTCTGCTGCTGGAAGAACGCGAGCTCGAAGGAGCCACCCGGGTACATCGCGGCCTTCTCGCTGGTGAAGAGCGTCTGCGCGGTCGCGTAGTCCACGCCGACCACGTCCTCGGGGAAGTAGGGCGTCACCTCGTCCATGGTCTCGATCGAGGCCACGTAGTCGGGGTCGGTGAAGTCCGCGTCGCCGCTCTGCAGCGCCTGCTCGAACTCCGGCCCGCCGTAGCGGGGTGCGGCGAACAGGTCGTGGAGCATGGGCAGCACCCAGGTGTCCTTCCCGGTGACGGCGTACGGCGTGACGTCGGCGTCCTGGAGCGTCTCACTGACCTGCATCAGCTCCTCCCAGGTGGCGGGCTCCTCCAGTCCGTGCTCCTCGAAGATCGCCTTGTTGTAGTAGACGACCAGGGCCTGGCTGGCGAACGGCACGCCGTAGAGGCCGCCGTCGCTCTCGCACCGCGCGCCGTCGAGCACGTCGTCGGGGATGGCCGAGGTGTCGACGTCCTCGCTCTCGAGGTCGACGAGCTGTCCGGCCTCGCACAGCGGCTGCACGCCGCCGTAGGCGCGCAGCTGTGCCACGTCCGGCCCGCCCTCGGCGCTCAGGCCGGTGGAGAGGATGGTGTTGTACTCGGTGGCGACGTAGGGCTTGAACTCGACCGTCACGCCCTCGTGCTCGGCCTCGTAGGCGTCGAAGATCTTCTCGTACTCGTCGACGTCCTCGGTCCGCCAGGACCACACCTCGAGGGTGGTGCCGTCGTCGTCACCTCCGCCCGAGGCGTCAGTGGACGGCGCGCACGCCGCCAGCAGGGCGACGCCGAGTCCGGCAGCAACCATCTGGAGGTTCGACCGCGTCAACATGTGCGTTCCTTTCACAGGTCCCGTCAGGGAGTGGGGAGGGGGGTGTGTCCCGGCTCGTCCGGAATCTCGTCGAGGTGGTGGAGCGCGGCCCGCACGACTCCGTCGCTCGCCGCCAGGGCCGCGCGGGCCCGTTCCGGAGGCACGCCGCCGAGCAGCCGGACCATCGCCACGCGGAGGTCGTCACCGCACTCGGCCAGCACGTCCGCACAGGTGTCGAGGTCGGCCCCGCTGGCCTGCGCGAGGATGAGGACCATCCGGCCGTGCAGCTTGGCGTTCTTGGCGACCACGCCGGTCATCAGGTTGGAGTAGGTGCGGCCCAGTCGGACCATGACCGCGGTGGAGAAGGCGTTGAGCACCAGCTTCTGCGCGGTCCCGGCCTTCATCCGGGTGGACCCGGTCAGCACCTCCGGGCCGGTGTCGACGCAGATGTGCACGTCGGCGAGTGCCGCGGCTGATGCCTGCGGGTGGGAGCTGATCAGGACCGTCGGCGCGCCGGAGCGGCGGGCCTGCGCGAGCGCGCCGGCGACGTACGGCGTACGGCCGCTGGCGGTGAGTCCGACGGCGAGGTCGCCGGCCCGCAGCCCCTGGGCATCGGCTGCGCCTCGGGTCTCGTCGTCCTCGACGTCCTCGAGCGCCCTGTCGAGCGCGGCGGCCCCACCGGCGTGGTGGGCGACCACCCGGTCGGGGAGCACCCCGAAGGTGGGGGGCAGCTCGGCGGCGTCCATGGCGGCGATCCGGCCGGAGCTGCCGGCGCCGAAGTAGTGCACGGAGCCGCCGGCACGCAGCGCCGCGACGGCGAGCTCGACGGCGGCCTCGACCGCGGGGAGGGCGGCCGCCACCGCGGGGACGACGGACGCGTCCTCCTCGTTGATCAACCGGAGCAGGTCGGCGGTCGGCAGCAGGTCCAGCTCCGAGGTGTGCGGGTGGCGGCGCTCGGTGGGCGCCTCCACGGGCGCGGGAGCGCCGCCGGGCCGGCGGGTGGTGGTCACCGGGTCCCCCTCCGGTCGGTCCGGCGGTTGCTCACCGCGGCGTGGGTGAGCTCGAGGGCTCGCTGACTGGTCTCGTAGGTGCGCTGTGCGACGCCGACGAAGACGCAGTCGATGACGGTGAGCTGGGCCAGCCGGCTGGCGGTCGCGCCGGAGCGGAAGGTGGTCTCCCGGGCGGCGGTGGTCAGGACGTGGTCGCCGAGGGCAGCGAGTGGTGAGCGCGGGAAGTTCGTCACCGCCACCGTGGTGGCACCGCTGCGCCGGGCGGTCTCCAGGGCCTCGATGGTGTCCTGCGTGGCGCCGGAGTGCGAGATCGCGACGGCAGCGTCGTTCTCCGTCAGCAGCGCGGCGCTGGTGAGGGCCATGTGCGGGTCGGCCCAGGCGAACGACACCCGGCCGATCCGGTGGAGCTTCTGCTGGAGGTCCAGGGCGACGAAGCCGCTGGCGCCCACGCCGTACACGTCGACCCGCCGCGCCCGGACGAGGGCCTCGATGACGGCGTGGAGGGCATCGAGATCGAGCTGCTCGGCCGTCTCCTCGACGGCGCGTGCGTCGGCGAAGGCGATCTTGGCCACGACCTTGTCGAGCTCGTCGTCGGCCACGATGTCACCGGCGAGGTCGCGCCCGTCGCCGGGGCCGTTGCGGCCACCCTCGGCCGCCAGTGCGAGACGCAGGGCCGGGTAGCCGGTGAACCCGACCGCTCGACAGAACCGGATGACGGTGGTCTCCGAGGTCCCGCACTCCCGGGCCAGCGCGGTGATGGTGGAGGCGGAGACCGCGGCCGGGTCCCCGAGGACGCGGTCGGCGACGCGTCGCTCTGCCGGGGCCAGGGACGGCAGCAGGGCGCGGATCCGGACCGAGGTGTCCAACGCGGGATCGGGCATGTAGGAAAGTTACCCACAAGGTCGCGACGACGGCAATGACCTACGACGAGTTGTTACCGTGTCGCCGTGGACCTGGTCATGGGAGTCGACGCCGGTGGTACGTCCACGCGGTGCCTGGTGGCCGACACGCGCGGCCGCACCGTCGGCACCGGCGCCGCCGACGGGCTCAACCAACGCTCCAGCGGAGGGGACCCCGTCGAGCGGCTCGTGCAGGCGATGACCATCGCGCTGGGGGAGTGCGACCGCTCCGCCGTGCGCGCCGGCGTGCTCGGAGTGGCCGGAGCGGGTGCGGCCGGGCACGAGGGCGTACGCCGCCAGGCCGGCGCCGCGTGGCAGGGCCTCGGCCTCGCGGGCGAGCCCGTCGTCGTCACCGACCTCCTCACGGCCTTCGCCGCGGGATCCGCCGAGCCGGGCGGGGTCGTGCTCGTCGGCGGCACCGGCGCCGCAGCCGCGGCGGTGGTCGAGCGGCGCGTGGTGCGCCAGGCGGACGGCGCGGGCTGGCTGCTCGGCGACGTCGGCTCGGCGGTCTGGCTGGCACGCGAGGCGCTGGTGGCCGCGGTCGCCGACCTCGACGGCCGAGGCCCGACCACGGCGCTCACCGGCCCCCTGCTCGAGCGACTGGTCGGACGCCCTGCGCCGTACACCGTCCAGGACGTCATCGCCGAGGCGTACGCCGTCGCGCCCGCCGCGCTCGGCCGACTGGCGCCGGTCGTCACCGACCAGGCGGGCCGCGGCGACCCGACCGCCGTCGACATCGTGCACCGAGGAGTGGCCGGGCTGCTGGCCTCGGTCGAAGCGGTCCGGCCGGTGGCGTCCGGACCAGTGGTGCTCGCCGGCGCCCTCCTCGCCACACCCGGACCCGTGCGGGCCGGGGTCCTCCACGGGCTCGCCGCACGCCGGTTCGGGACCCCATGCACGGCCGAGCGGCCTGCCGCCGGCGCCGCCTGGCTGGCGCTGGTGTCGCTCGGGGTGACCGCACCGGCCGTGCACGCGGACCTGGTCAGTTCTCCGAGAGGTCCCACCCGTCGGGGCTGAGCTGCTCCTCCCCGAGCCGCTTGCCGTCCACGCGGACCCGGTCGACGTACACGCCGCGACCCTGGTTGGCCGCGTCGCTGGCATAGCGCCAGCGCACCAGCACCGCGTCCGCGTCGGGCAGCGTCGCCTCCGCCTCGTGCCACTCCCGGCCACCGAATCCGGACACGGTGCCGTCCGTGAGCGGCTCCTCCGCGTCGGCGAGCGTCACGGGGAGCGCCGTCCAGGTCTCGCCTCCGTCGGCGGAGGTCTCGACGGCGAGCACGTCGTAGCCGGCCTCGGTGTCGAACCACAGCCCGAACGACAACCGTCGCCCCGACAGTGCAGGCGTCGTCAGGGTCGCCGTGCGGGAGTCACCGATGCCGGAGAACCAGGCCGTCCGTCCCTCGAGGGGCCGGACGGCGATCGCCCGGGCGAGGTCGCGGGCGACCGCGCGACGAGCCGGGTTGTTGCCGCCCCAGTCGCGCGTGGGGTGCACGCGGTTGGTCAGCAGGATCACGAACGAGTCCGAGAGCGGGTCGATGACCATGGAGGTGCCGGTGAAGCCGGTGTGCCCGAAGGTGACCGGGCTGGACAGCGCGTCCATGTACCACGGCTGGTCGAGCTCGAACCCCAGCCCGTGCGCGTTGGCGGGGAACTCGCTGTTCTCGTTGGCGATCATCGCGCGGACGGTCGCCTCGTCGAGGATGCGGACCCGGCCGTAGCGCCCACCGTTGAGCAGCGTGCGCGCCAGCAGCCCGAGGTCCCGCGCCGTCGAGAAGAGGCCGGCGTGACCCGCGACCCCGCCCAGCGACCAGGCGTTCTCGTCGTGCACCTCGCCGCGGACCATCCCGCGACCGGCCCAGGGCTCGGCCTCGGTCGCGGCGATCCGGTCCAGGAGCGCGGCCGGCGGGTTGAACATGGTGTCGGTCATCCCCAGCGGGCCGGTGATGTCGTCGGCGATCACGGTGTCGAGCGATCGGCCGGTGACCTCCTCGACCAGCATGCCCAGCGTGATGAGGCCGAGGTCGGAGTAGACGTACGCCGTCCCCGGCTCGGTGCGGGGCTTGACGGCGAGGACCGCCGCGAGCCGCTCCTCGACGGTGGGGTAGGCGCTGTAGAGCGGGAGCCAGGAGGGCAGCCCGCCCGTGTGGGTCAGCAGGTGGCGGACCGTCACGTCGTCCTTGCCGTTCGCGGCGAAGGCCGGCAGGTACGTCGCGACCGACTCGTCGAGGGCGACCCGACCGGCCTCCACCTGCTGCATCACCGCGAGGGTGGTGAACGTCTTGGTCACCGAGGCCAGGTCGAAGATGGTGTCCGGCCGCACGTCCACCTGCTGCTCGGCCGGCAGCTCGGTCCGGTCGGCGGCATAGCGCAGCGCCTTGCCGGCCGCGTCGTGGACGGCCACGACGCCGTGGCGGGACGCGAGGACCACTCCGCCGGCGTACAACGGCCGCGACGGAGAGGGTTCGAGGAAGGCGCGAAGGTCGGTCGACATCTGGGCCAGCGGCTCGGCGAGCAGGTGTGCCTGACGCGCCGTGCCGGTCCGGAGCAGGTGATGCTCGTAGCGCAGGTCGTCGGGGGTCACCTGCGTGTCCATCGACGCCCTGCGGGCCGCCTTGTGCGGCTCGTGCGGGCCTCGTCGCCCGTCGGCCGCCGAGGCGGTCGTGGTCCCGGCCGCCCCGCTGGGCGTGATGGTCGCGAGGGTGCCCGCGGCGAGCAGCCCGGCCGTGAGCACGTGCACAGCTCTCGTCCGCCTCATCACGGTCGGCCCGGGTAGAGGAGGTGTCGCGCCCGCGTCGCGCGGAACTCGGCCAGGTCCTGCTGCCACACGGCGACGACCTCGTCGGTGTCGGCCCCGCCGTCGATCGCGAGCCGCACGTTCTCGTCGCCGGACAGCTTGTCGATCCAGTACGGCGCCTTGGTCTCGCGCCAGGCCCAGTCGCCGGGGTAGAGCCGCCGGCCGGTGACGATCATCGCGATCGCCGTCCTGATCGCATCGAAGGAGTCCCGGTCGGTCACGTGGAGCTGCACCCCGCCGCAGGTCTTGCCGGCCTGCTTGGAGGTGAGCGGCGTGAAGTACGCCTCGCGGAAGTCGACCCCGGTGAGCCCGAGGTCGTTGAGGGCCGCGGCCCAGCGATGGTCGACGAAGGGCGCCCCGATGAGCTCGAACGGGCGCGTGGTCCCTCGTCCCTCCGACAGGTTCGTCGCCTCGAAGAGGCAGGTGCCGGGGTACACCACGGCAGTCTCGACGCGCGGCATGTTGGGCGAGGGCATCACCCAGGGCTGCCCGGTCTGCTCGGCGTACATGTCGCGCCGCCAGCGTGCCATCTTCGACACCGACAGCTCGACCGGCCCGTGCGCGCCGGGGTCCTCGGGGAGGAACTCGGCGTTGAAGAGGTGCGCCATCTCGCCGACGGTCATGCCGTGCTGCTGGCTGATCGCGCGGCGCCCGACGAAGCTCTGGTGCTGGGGGTGCATCACCGGTCCGTGTGCTGCCGTGGCGCTGATCGGGTTGGGCCGGTCGAGCACCATGAACCGCACCCCGGCCAGCGAGGCCGCGACCATGCAGTCGTACATCGTCCAGATGTAGGTGTAGAACCGCGCGCCGACGTCCTGGATGTCGAACATCACCGTCTCGACACCCGCCTGGCGGAACTGGTCGGCGATCTGTGCCGGCGTCTTCGTGTAGGTGTCGTAGACCGGGATCCCGGTACGCGGGTCGGGGCCGCCGGGCTCCGACGCGCCCGCGTCGGCGCTCCCGCGGAACCCGTGCTCGGGGCCGAAGGCGGCCACGAGGTCGACCCGGTCGTCGGCCGCCATCACGTCGACCTCGTGGCGCAGGTCGTCGACCACGCCGGTGGGGTTGGAGATCAGGCCCACCCGCTGGCCGGCCACCATCCGGTAGCCGTCGCGGGCGAGCGTGTCGAAGCCGGTGAGCACGCGCGCGCCCGGTCCGGGGGTGCGACGCGTTGCTGCCGTGGCGGTCGCCCCGGCCGAGGTTGTCGCGGCGGCGAGCGACCCGGCGACGCCTGCGGCGGCGGCGCCCCGCAGGAGGCTGCGTCGAGGAAGTCCGTGTGCCATCTCAGTACTCCAGTCCGAATCCGTAGGGGTAGAGCGCCCGCGGGCTCGCGCCGAGCCGGGGGATCGTCACGGGCAGTCGCCCGCGGGGGTCGAGCTCGCCGACGAGCACGCGGACGAGGGAGTCCACGGCGGCCGGGGTGTAGGAGTACGTGGCGAGGTAGCCGTCGACCTTGCGGAACCGGTTCACGTCGTACGGGTCGCGCACGGCCACGGCCACGACGGGCGTCTTGGTCCCCATCAGGGCGTTCACCAGCTTCGCCTGTCCCACGTTCCCGGTCAGGCCCGCGCGGTTGGTGAGCACGACGACGACGTCGTGCTCGCGGGCTTCGGCAGCGGCGGCGTCGACCTTGGCCTGGTCGGGGTTGAGCCCGGTCTCGCGCACCGTGGTGTCGAAGCCTCGGGCCTCGAGCTTCGAGGCGACCGACGCTGTCGTGCTCACACCCCACCCGGTCACGAGGACGTCGCGTCCGGACTCGGCCGGCGAGAGCGGCAGCACCTTCTTGTTGCGGACCAGGGTCGTGGTGCGGTCGGTGATCTCCTGCATCGCGGCGAGGTGCGCCGGAGTGCCGACGCGGGTCGACACGGCGGCCGGCTCGACGTACGGGTCGTCGACGATGCCGAGGTCATGCTTGAGCGTGAGGATCCGTCGGACGGAGGTGTCGATGCGCTCCTCGGTCAGCTCGCCCGATGCGACCGCGCCGAGCACGGCGTTGTAGGCCTTGTCGAACTCGGGCGGCATCAGCAGCATGTCGACGCCCGCCTTCAGGGCCAGCACGGGGACGCGATCGTTGCCGTACGTGGCGCTGGCGCCGGCCATGTCGAGGGCGTCGGTGATGACCACGCCGTCGTAGCCCATCTCCTCGCGGAGGATGCCGGTGATGATCGGCTCGGACAGGGTGGCGGGGTCTCCGGACGGGTCGAGCGCCGGGACGGAGATGTGCGCGGTCATGATCGCGGGCACGCCCGCGTCGATCGCCGCCTGGAAGGGCGGCCGGTCGAGGCGCTCCCACTCCTCGCGGGTGTGGTCGACCACCGGCAGGCCGGTGTGGCTGTCGGTCGCCGTGTCGCCGTGGCCGGGGAAGTGCTTGGCAGCGCCCGCGACGCCGGCTGCGGTGTAGCCGCGGGTCTGAGCGGCCGTCATCCGGGCGACGAGTCCGGGATCCTCGCCGAAGGACCGGACCCCGATGACGGGGTTGGCCGGGTTGACGTTGACGTCGGCCACCGGCGCGAAGTTCCAGTTGACGCCCATCGCGGCGAGCTCGTCGCCGTTGATGGCTGCGGCCCGCTCCGCGTCGGCGGTGCTCCGGCCGGCGCCGAGGGCCATGTTGCCGGGGAGCTGGGTCATCGGCGGACCGACGCGGGCGACGATGCCGCCCTCCTGGTCGATGCCGACCAGCGAGGGGACCTTCGACGGCTGGGCCAGCGCCGCGTCCTGCACGCCGTTGGACAGCGTCGCGATCTGGGTGGGGTTCTGCACGCTGTTGGTCCAGGCGAAGTAGATGACGCCGCCGATCCGGTACTTCTCGATCAGCTGCGCCGCGTTGTCGACGCCGTAGAGCTTCTGGTTGGCGGCCACGTCACCCGGGGCCTGGGTGTCGGCGGTGGTGCCGTAGGCGTGGGTCATGAAGAGCTGACCCACCTTCTCCTCGAGGGTCATCGACGCGAGCGTCGACTCGACCCAGCCGTCGTCGGCCGGGGTGGCGTGGGCGTCCGGCGGCCGGATCCCCAGCGTCGTCAGGACGAGCGCCATCAGTACGAGCGCCACCCCCGTCGCTCTCCGTCGTGCTCCGACCAGCATCCCGAGCTGCATGGTGTCCTCCAGCGGTTTCTTTCACGGCGCCGTAAATGAGCAACGGCATGACAAGGTAGTTGGTTACTTTCCTACCTATCCGGCGTGGGGTCAATGGCCGCGGGCGCGTCGGTGCGGCCCGCCGACCTCTTTCGTGCCCCGACGCCGTGCACCACCCCACGGTCCCCGGTGACACACTTCGCCCATGGACAACCTCACCGTCATCGTCCTCGCCGCCGGCGGCGGCACCCGCATGAAGTCGAAGACCATGAAGGTGCTGCACCCGATCGCCGGGCGCTCCATGATCGGCCACGTCCTGCGTGCCGTGGAGGCCGTGGAGCCGACGAGCGTCGTCGCGGTCGTCGGTCACCAGCGCGAGCAGGTCGGCCCGCACATCACCGGGCTGCTGCCGTCGGTGGTGCTGGCGGTCCAGGAGAAGCAGGAGGGCACCGGACACGCCGTACGCATCGCGATGGACGCCGTGGGCACGACCACCGGCACCGTGATCGTGGCCGCCGGCGACACCCCGTTGCTGGAGGGCGAGTCGCTGCGGGCGTTCGCCACCGAGCACGAGGCCGCGCAGCGGGCAGTGAGCATCCTGAGCGGTCGGGTGCCGAACCCGTTCGGCTACGGCCGGATCATCCGCAACGCGGAGGGCGACGTCGAGGCGATCGTGGAGGAGAAGGAGGCGACGCCGGAGCAGCAGGCGATCGACGAGATCAACTCCGGGATCCTCGCCTTCGACGCGGAGTTCCTGGTCTCCGCGCTCCCGCGGATCACCAACGACAACGCCAAGGGCGAGTACTACCTGACCGACGCCGTCGGGTTGGCCCGCGAGGACGGGCTCACGGTCGGCGCGCACCTCATCGACGACGTCGCGCAGACCGAGGGCGCCAACGACCGCGCGCAGCTCGCCGAGCTCGGCAAGGAGCTCAACCGCCGCATCGTGACCCGCTGGATGAAGGACGGCGTGACCGTGATGGATCCGGCGACGACGTGGATCGAGGCCGACGTGGTCATCGAGCCGGACGCGACGATCCTCCCCGGAACGCAGCTCCTCGGCGCGACCGTCGTGCGCGAGGACGCCGTCGTCGGCCCCGACACCACGCTGAAGGACTGCGAGATCGGCGCCGGCGCCCGCGTCGTACGCACCCATGGCGAGCTCGCCGTCGTCGGCGACCGCGCGAGCGTCGGGCCGTTCGCCTACCTCCGCCCCGGCACCCAGCTCGGCGTCGGCGGCAAGATCGGCACGTTCGTGGAGACCAAGAACGTCCGGGTCGGCGACGGCGCCAAGGTCCCGCACCTGTCGTACGTCGGCGACGCGGAGATCGGTGAGGGCACCAACATCGGCGCCGGCACCATCTTCGCGAACTACGACGGCGTGGCCAAGCACCGCACGACCATCGGGCGCCACGCCAAGACCGGGTCGAACAACACCTTCGTCGCGCCGGTGACGATCGGGGACGGCGCGGGCACCGCCGGCGGCACCGTCGTACGTCGCAACGTGCCGCCGGGCGCGCTCGCCGTGAGCGGCTCCGCGCAGCGCAACCTCGAGGGCTGGACCGAGTCGCGACGGGCGGGCACGGCGCAGGCGGACGCGGCGCGTGGCGCGCGTGAACGGCTGGAGTCGACCGAGGGGTGACCCGGGGTTGGGGATGAGCCCGTCGTGGGTGAGAATCCTGTCCAGCACCTCCGAACCCCTCGATCGCAGGAGCGCGACGCGTGACCGGAATGAAGCGGACCACCGAGAAGAACCTGATGGTCTTCAGCGGACGGGCCTACCCCGAGCTCGCCGAGGAGGTCGCCGAGCTCCTGGAGTGCGGGCTCGTGCCGCAGGACGCGCGGGCCTTCGCCAACGGCGAGCTCTACGTCCGCTACGAGGAGTCCGTGCGGGGGTGCGACGCCTTCGTGATCCAGAGCCACACGGCTCCGATCAACGAGTGGATCATGGAGCACCTCATCATGGTCGACGCGCTCAAGCGCGCCTCGGCGAAACGGATCACCGTGGTCATGCCGTTCTACGGCTATGCCCGCCAGGACAAGAAGCATCGCGGTCGCGAGCCGATCTCGGCCCGGTTGATGGCCGACCTCTTCAAGACCGCCGGCGCCGACCGGCTGATCACCGTCGACCTGCACGCCGACCAGATCCAGGGCTTCTTCGACGGCCCCGTCGACCACCTGATGGCGCTGCCGATCCTCACCGACTACGTCAAGCAGAAGTACGGCGACCAGGAGCTGGCGGTCGTCTCCCCGGACGCCGGCCGGATCAAGGTCGCCGAGCGCTGGTCGGCCCGCCTCGGCGGCGCGCCGCTGGCATTCATCCACAAGTCCCGGCGCACCGACGTGGCCAACGAGGTCGTCGCCAACCGTGTCGTGGGTGAGGTCGCCGGGAAGATCTGCATCCTCACCGACGACATGATCGACACCGGAGGCACCATCGTGAAGGCCGCGGAGGCCTGCATGGAGGCCGGTGCCGCGGGCGTCATCATCGCCGCGACCCACCCGATCCTCTCCGACCCCGCCGTCGACAGCCTGAAGAACTCCACCGCGATGGAGGTCGTGGTGACCAACACGCTCCCGATCGCCCCGGAGCAGCAGTTCGACAAGCTCACCACGCTCTCGATCGCCCCCCTCCTCGCCCGCGCCATCCGTGAGGTCTTCGAGGACGGGTCGGTCACCTCGATGTTCGACGGGCACGCGTAGGGCGTCGCTCGCGGTCCGCAGTTTCCCCGGGTACCCGGGGAAACTGGAGCCTTCACCCCGAAACTTCGCACTGGAGGCTCCAACATCCCCGGGTACCCGGGGATCGCAACAATCACCTACAGCGTCCGGTCCAGGTCGTCGAGGTGGTCGTTCCACGACCGCGCGAGGACCGTGGGGACATCGCCCTCCTCGAGCGCGGAGGCGACGGCCGCCCGCAGCTCACGGCGTACGTCCGGGGTGAGGGGCAGCCGCGGGAAGGCGTCGCCGATCACGTCGCCCATCGCCTGCCCCGACCGACGGGCCAGGGCGAGGCCGTCGGTGACGTAACGGGTGAGGTAGGGGCGGACGAGCTCGGCCTGCTCCCAACCCCAGAAGCCGCCGCCGACCGCATCGAAGTCGTGGTTGCTGAGCTCGCCGCTCATCAGCCGCTGCCAGATCTCGGCCTTGGACTCCTCGGTCGGCACCAGGGCGCGCGCGGTCAGCGCGGCGTGATGGCCCGCGACCGACTGGTCGCGCTCGGACTCCGTGTCGATGTGCGCGGGGTCGCCGAGCTCGGCCAGCCGCTGGACGGCCGCCCAGCGCACGCTCGGGTCGACGTCGTCCTGGCCCAGCCAGTCGACGAGGTGGTCGCGGTCGGCGCTGAGCCGAGCCAGCACGCGGGACGCGCCGGGCGCCAGCCTCGGGTCGCCGCCCTCGGTCGCACCGCGGGCGATGTCGGCGACGACGGCGAGGTGGCCGGCCACGTCGCCGGGCTCGGCGTAGCGGCGGGTGATCGTCTGGAGGTTGCGCATCACGCCCTCGAACACCAGCGGGTGCGTCTCGGGCCGCAGGTGCCGGTCGGCGAGCGCGATGAGCTCCTCGACGCCGATCACCTGCGACTCGCAGAGGTCGACGGCGGTCCACCACAGCATCGCCCGCGTGAGGTGCGACTCCACGTCCGAGAGCCCGGCGGTGATCGCCTCCCACGACTGCTCGTCCGGACGGATCACGGCGAACGTCTCGTCGCCGGAGTTGGGCACCACGACCCGACCGGCGAACTCCTCGAGCCGCACCGGCTCGTCGTCGAGCTGCACGTCGCGGGAGCCGACGAGCTGCATCGCGTCGTCGTACGCCGACACGGTGAGGCGGTGCGGCCGCGAGCCCTCCCGGGTCAGCACCGGAACACCGGAGTCGTCGCGTGTCACGACGAGCGTGTCGAAGCCGGTCGAGCGCAGCCAGAGCTCGGCCCAGGCGCGGACGTCGTGGTCGCTGGCCGAGTCGAGCGAGTCGAGGAAGTCCGCCAGGTCGGCGTTGCCGAAGGCATGCGCAGTGAGGTGACGGTTCACCCCGGCGAGGAAGTCCTCCTCGCCGAGCCAGTGGCCGAGCTGGGCGAGGGTGGCGTTGCCCTTGGCGTAGGTGATCATGTCGAAGTTCGCGAAGGCAGTGTCGACATCGACGATCTTGTCGGTGTCCTCGGCGATCGGGTGGGTCGAGCGGCGGCGGTCGGCGCGGTAGCCGGTCGGCTTGCGGGTGATGGCGGCCGAGGTCCAGGCGTCGGTGTAGCCCGCGGCGACCCCGGCGACGTCGTACCCCATGAAGTCGGCGAACGACTCGTTGAGCCAGGAGTCCTCCCACCACTTCATCGTGACGAGGTCGCCGAACCACATGTGAGCCATCTCGTGGGCGATCGTCGAAGCGACCCACTCGCGCTCCAGCTCGGTCGGGGTGCCCTGGGTGAGCCCCTCGTCGCGGTAGACCACGCAGCCGGGGAACTCCATCGCCCCCCAGTTGAGCCCGGGCGCGAAGACCTGCTGGAAGTCGGCGTAGGGGTACTCCGGCTCGAAGATCGACGTGTAGTGCTGGAAGCAGGTGCTGGTGATCCGCTTGAGCTCGTCGGCGTCGCGGCGCAGCTCGCGCTCCTGCGACGCGCGCGCGTGCCAGCCGAACGGCAGCGTGCCGCCGGGCGCCGGGGCGTAGGGCTCGTCCCACGTCACCGAGACCCACGGGCCACCGACGAGGGTGAAGAGGTACGACGAGAACGGCGGCGTCGTCGTGAAGCGCCAGGTGTCGCCCTCACGAGACTCCAGCGCGCCGTTGGCCACCACCGTCCAGTGCGACGGAGCGGTCACCGACAGCGCGAACGTCGACTTGATGTCTGGCTGGTCGAAGCAGGGGATGACCTTCTGGGTGATGTCCATCGACGTGTGCGCGCAGACGTAGCGCTCGCCGTCGGCGGGGTCGATCGTCTCGGTCATCCCGTCGCCGTCGTGGACGTACGGCATCCGCGCGCTCACGCGGACCTCGTTGGTCGCGCCCAGGTCGGTCAGCGCGATGCGCCCGTCGGCGTACGACGCGGGGCGCCCGTCGACCGTGACGTCCTTCCCGCCGTTGAGCTCGAGGAACGACGAGGCCCCCGGCTGCGTGCAGCCGAACGAGATCGTCGCCTCGACCGCGAAGTCCTCGGTCGAGGTGAGGTCGAGGTGGAGCACCGTGTGGACGTCGGTCAGCAGGAGGGCGCGCTCGCGCGCCTCGGGGAGCATCAGGGGCACCGGGCCACCCTAGGGGGAGGGTCACGGACCGGGCACCCGGGATTCGACCCAGCCACCCGGCCCGGTCTAGAGTTCACGGGTTGCCTCGGCGAGGGAGCCCATCGAACGACTGGGACTCCGTGATCGACTGGGCCGGTCAGGTCCACTGCGCCGCGCTCACGATCCGGAGCGCGGCGTTCGTCGTCTCCGGCCCGCCAGGCCCCACCGACAGCTGTCAGAACTGAGGAGAACACATGTCTGCCCCCGAGAAGATCGCCGCAGAGGCCCGCACCGAGTTCGGCAAGGGTGCCGCCCGCCGCATCCGTCGCGACGACAAGATCCCCGCCGTCATCTACGGCCACGGCAACGACCCCGTGCACGTGATCCTGCCCGGCCACCAGACGATGATGGCCCTCAAGCACGGTGGCGCCAACGCCCTCCTGTCGCTCGAGATCGACGGCTCGGAGCAGCTCGCGCTGACCAAGGACGTCCAGGTCGACCCGATCCGTCGCGTCATCGAGCACCTCGACTTCGTCGCCGTCCGCCGTGGCGAGAAGGTCCACGTCGACGTCCCGATCCACGTCGTGGGCGACGCCGCTCCCGACACGCTGGTCGTCACCGAGAACTCGGTCGTCTCCGTCGAGGCCGAGGCCACGCACATCCCCGAGTACTTCGAGGTCTCGGTCGAGGGTGCCGCTGCCGGCACCCTGATCCACGCCAAGGACCTCAACCTCCCGTCGGGCACCACGCTGCTCGCCGACGAGGAGCTGCTGATCGTCAACGTGACCGAGCAGATGTCCGCCGAGGCCCTCGAGGCCGAGCTGGAGGAGGCCGAGGCCGAGGCCGGCATCGAGCACGACGCGTCCGACGACGAGATCGCCGAGGCGCAGACCGAGGCTCAGGCCGAGGACGCCGCGCAGGAGTCCGGCGACCAGGAGTCGACCGACTCCGAGTGACTCGCTGACCGGGCGATTCCTCGCCCTGGGACGCACCGACCGGGCGATTCCTCGCGCTGCAACGCGAGGAATCGCCCGGTCAGCACATTTCAGCGCGAGGAATCGCCCGGTCACCGGATGGAAGGATGTACGTCGTGAGCGACGCACCCACCTCCGAGGTATGGCTGGTGGTCGGCCTCGGCAACCCCGGACCGGGCTACGCCGGGCACCGCCACAACATCGGCTACCTGGTCGGCGACGAGCTCGCCTCACGGATGGGGAGCGGCTTCCGGTCCCACAAGACCGGTCGCGCCGACGTCGTCGAGGGCCGGCTGTCGATCGGCGGTCCCCGCGTCGTCCTCGCCCGTGGCCGCGGCTACATGAACGAGTCGGGCGGCCCGGTGAAGGCGCTCGCCACGTTCTACAAGGTCGCGCCCGACCACATCGTCGCGATCCACGACGAGCTCGACATCGCGTTCGGCACCCTGCGGGTCAAGCTCGGCGGGGGCGACAACGGCCACAACGGCCTCAAGTCGATGCGGTCCTCGCTCGGCACCGGCGACTTCTACCGCGTCCGCGCCGGGATCGGGCGCCCGCCCGGGCGCCAGGACGTCGCCGACTTCGTGCTGTCCAACTACTCCACCGTCGAGCGCAAGGAGCTGCCCTTCCAGGTGGGCGACGCCGCCGACGCGGTCGAGTCGCTCATCACCGACGGCCTCGAGAAGACGCAGCAGCGCTTCAACTCCTGAACCCCTCGCACGGGACTCCCCCGATTGGGGCATGAGGCGCCGCGTCCCACCCCCTAGCGTCGACGTGTCCGCGGGAGGTGTGCGATGCAGCCGACGGCGTCCGTACGCCGCCACGTGCGACGTGCGTGCCGCCTCATGGCCCTCGTCGCGTTGCTCGTGGTGCTGGCGGCGGTCGCGGTCAACGCCAGCCTGCTGGGCCGGGTCGACCGGATCGACGGCGCCTTCGATGGACTGGGCCACCGTCCGGCCAGCGCCCCGGGCGAGACGATCCTGATGCTCGGCACGCGTCCGGACGACGCCGCGGACATCGTCTGGCTGACCGGGGTGCAGTCGGTCGAGGCCGTGATGCTGGTGGAGATCGACCCGGACGGCTCCGCCGTGCGCGTCCTGACGTTGCCGGACCTCGCTGCAGTGGCTGCCTCGTTCACCTCCCGCTCGGCGAGCGAGACCGTGGCCGCGGTCGAGTCGTGGTCCGGTCGGCGGGTCGACCACCTGCTGTCGCTCGACTGGCGGACCTTCGCCGATCTGGCGGCCGGCAACCGGCTGTCCATCCCCTACCAGAACGGTTCCCCGCCGTGGGTCCAGCACGCCTACCTCCAGCACGTCCTCGAGGGGACGCTCGAGACGGAGCTGCGCAGGCGGCCCGTCGATCTCTACCGGACGCTGCACACGACTGCGTCCGGTGCTGCCATCGACCGGGAGTGGTCGGTCCTCGAGCTGGACCACCTCCTCATCACCCTCCGCGGCCTCCGCTCGCACCAGATCGAGTTCTCCATGGCCCGGCCTCGCTGATGGTCACCAATATTGGCGAAAGGGCCCGTGCGGTGGGGGTTCCGCGGGTCCCGGCTCCAGAGGATCTGAGGATGCCGGCCGTCCGACCGGCTCCTGACGGGGGGACTTTCAGATGGCCGTCCGCATCGCGACGCCGGGCTCGGTCGGCACACGGCGGTCCTCATGACGGTGCTCCTCGTCGCCAACGACGGCGGCCACATCACGCAGCTCCACACCCTGCGCCCGCGCCTGGCGGTCACGGACGTGGTGTGGGTGACTCCGAGGACTCCGCAGACGGAGTCGCTCCTCGCGCACGAGGTCGTCCACTGGGCCGAGCCGTGCCCGCCCCGCGACCTCGGAGCAGTCATGCGCAACGCGGCCCACTGCCGAGTCCTCTTCGACCGGCACGACGTCTCGTTGGTCGTGAGCACGGGAGCCGCCCTGGCGCTGGCGGTGCTGCCGCAGGCCAGGGTGCGCAACATCAGGACCGTCTACATCGAGTCGGCGACCCGGTTCGACGCTCCGTCCGTGTCCGGTCGGGTGCTGGCCCTGATGCCAGGAGTGCGCACGTTCAGCCAGTCCACCGCCCTGGACAACCGGCGCTGGAGGTACCTCGCCTCCCCCTGGGACCTGTACGAGTCGTTCGAGCTGCCCCCGCGACCGATCAGGAAGATGGTGGTCAGCGTCGGCACGCAGGAGGGGTACGGCTTCCGTCGCCTCCTCGCCAGGCTCGCACCACTGGTGCCGCAGGGCACCGAGGTGCTCTGGCAGACCGGGTCCACCGATGTCGGAGGGCTCGACATCGAGGCGCGCGCGACGGTGCGGTCGGCGGAGATGGCCTCCGCCATTGCGGAGGCGGACGTCGTGGTGGCGCACGCCGGGACCGGCATCGCGCTGATGGCCCTGGAGAGCGGCAAGTTCCCGGTCCTCGTGCCCCGTCGAGCGATGCACGGCGAGCACGTCGACGACCACCAGCTGACCATCGCGCTGGACCTGGGCCTGCGCGACCTGTGTGTGCCCCGGGACGCCGACAGCCTCAAGGCCGCGGACCTCCAGCACGCTGCGGCGCACGGCGTGTCCAAGCTGACCCCGCCCGCCGTGCTGGACCTCGTGCCCGGGCCGCGTGCGCCTCGCGACAGGGTCTGGGCGTAGAGATCTCGCCGATGACCCGCAGCTCCGCGCCGAGAGGTTCGTACGCCGTCCCGGGGGCGCAGGTCGCGGCGCGCGCCGTCTCCAGGGCGTTGGTCGACGTCTGCACCGGGGTGGTGCGCCCGCCGGCGCTCGATCCGGTCGCCACCGAGCTGCTGGTGGAGGCCGCCCGGTTCCACCGGGTCGCGCCCCTCGCCCTGTCCGTCCTCGGCCGCTCCGCCCGCCCCGGCCTGGCAGCGCTGGAGGCAGATCGCCTCCGCGCCATGGCCACGCACCTGCAGGCATGTGGGGCCATCGAGCAGCTGTCGCGCGAGCTGGCCGGCCTCGCGTGGGCCATCCTCAAGGGGCCCGTCTTCTCCGAGGTCGCTCATCCCGTGCCCGGGCTGCGCAGCTACAACGACGTCGACGTGCTGGTGGCGCCGGAGTCGCTGCGCGAGGTGTGCCGCCGGCTCCACCTGGCCGGGTGGCTGCTCGTCGACCACAAGGACATGCTCGCCGCGAAGGATCCCCCTGGTGAGATGCACTGGGTGAGCCCCCCGGGTGCGCTCGTCGACCTGCACTGGTCGATCACCAACATGCCGTCACGTCGGCGGCTCTTCGAGGTCCCGACGGCCGAGCTTCTCGAACGACGCGTTCCCGTGGCCCTCGGACCGACCACGGTGTGGACCCTCGACCCGTGCGACACGTTCGTGCACGCGTGCCTGCACGCCGCCCAGTCAGGAGCCAACAAGCTCGTCTACCTGGTCGACGTGGACGGTCTCAGTCGGCACGTCAGCGACTGGGACGAGGTCGTGACGCGAGCCCGGCAGTGGCGGGCGACGAGCCAGGTCTGCCTCGTGACGCGCCGAGCGCGGCGGGTGCTCCACACGGAGCTCCCGGTCGACCTCGACGCGCGACTGGGGGTGCCGTGGCCCGTCCGCGGACTCCTGGCACTCACCGACCGGATGGCTCCGGTGCCCGACGTCCGGCAGCGCACCGGTGCGGCGAGGCTGGTGGCGCGCGCCGTCCGGACGAGCACGACGGAGACCGTGCGCGTGCTGAGCCGCAGTGCCGCCAGCGCCGCGCTGGCGCGGGTGCGGCGAGTGCCTCGAGGCCCGGCGCACCGGCAGCGCTCGGACGAGGCCTCGCTCGAGCACTTCCTCACCGCAGTCGAGGCGGAGCACCAACGGGTCGGCGACTACGCGGGGACGCGGACGACCCAGAGGACTTCCGGTGGTCACCAGCGGCGTCGACGTCCGGTGGCGTTGCGGACGCGTCGACGGAGCGACCTCGCCCTGCGGCGCCACCCCGAGTAGGTGCGCAGGTCGAGCGACGCGGTCTGGAGGAGCACGGCACTGCGCTCGAGCTGCGCCGTCCACTGCTCGACGGTGGTGACGCCGTTGGCCGCCGCGGAGAGGGGCATCCGGTCGAGCAGGTCGCGGTCGTCGCGGATGAGGGTGTGCGCCGACCGGGGGTCGTCCATGTGCTCCTCGCGCACGAACGGGAAGTAGTAGCCGTTGACGCGTCCCGCGCGGGCCAGCCGGACGCAGTAGCTGCTGAACGACTCGTGCGGCGCCAGGAGCCCGTGGGTGGTGACGAGCGCCCGCGGCATGACGTACCCGCTGCCCTGCACCCAGTGGTTGCGCATCAGCGAGTGCCCCCCGTTGAACTCCTGGATCTTCGCGGCCGCGAGGTCCGGCCGGAACTCCTCGTCCGGGTGACGCCAGCTGCCGACCACACCGAAGGCGGGGTTGTCCTCGTGAGCGGCGACGAAGACGTCCAACCAGCCCGGTGAGACCAGGCAGTCGTCGTCGACCTTGGCGACGAAGCGCGCGTCGGAGCCGTCCCAGAGCCAGTTCGTGGGAGGGCGCAGGCGAACGTTGTCGCGACTGTGGTGGTACCGCGCGACCCGGGCGTCCGCGCGGTAGGGACGGATCGCCTCGAGCGTCGCCTCGTCGTCGCCGTTGTGCCACAACCAGATCCGGTCGTCCGGGCCGAGGGTCTCCAGCACGCGGGGCAGCGACAGGTGCACGTACCCCGCGCTGCGGTGCGTGACCATGACGACGTCGACGCGATTGCCCATCCACCCGTCCTCGATGCATCGATCCCCGACCGTCGCGCCGACGTGAGGCACCTGTCCGGTCGAGCACACCCTCTCCCGACGGGGTCCTGGCCCGGGCACGTGCTCCGAGCACATACCCGTAATCAGTGATGAGTGCGGGAGGTGGACGCCTCTACGTTGACGGGAGGACCTTCGCGTCCGAGCGAGGCCGGGCAGGGGGGCAGATGGAGGGAGGCGGCGCAGGCGGCGCAGGCGGCGAACGCAGGCGAGCTGCTGCTGTCCCGAGGAGCCCCGGACGACATCGCCATCGTCGACGCAAGCGGTCGTCACACGTACGCCGACCTGCGGCGCGCGGTGGCGTGCCAGGCGCAGCAGCTCCTGGCCTGGCGCCTCGAGCCCGGGGAGCGGGTTGCCCTCCTCGGCGCCAACTCGTTGTTCTGGGTCGCGAGCTACCTCGCCATCCTGCGTGCCGGGCTCACCGCGGTGCCCCTCCCTCCTGTGCTGACCGCTGCAGACGTCGCCGACAAGATGGCCCACGTCGGGTGCGGGACGCTGCTCGTCGACGAGAGGCTGGCGCGACGCTACGGGACGGTCATCGAGGCCGCGAGCCGGGTCGGGACCAGTGCAGGTGTGCGGGACCTGCTGTCCGGCGAGGCCGACTGCCCGTTGCCTGCTGCACGTCCCGCCGCGGACACGGCTGTGCTGGTCTTCACCTCGGGAACGACGAGCCGGCCCCGTGCCGTCATGGTCAGCCACGCCAACGTGGTGGCCAACACCGCGTCGATCATCGACTACCTCGGACTGCGTCGAGACGACCGGATGCTGGTCGTGCTGCCGTTCTCCTACTGCTTCGGAGCGTCCCTCCTGCACACCCACCTCGCCACCGGGGCGAGCCTGGTCATCTGTGAGACCCAGGCGTTCCCCGAGACGATCGTCGAGGCCATCGCCGAGGAGGAGTGCACCGGCTTCGCGGGGGTGCCGTCGTCCTACCAGCTGCTCCTGCGGGCCAGCTCGTTCGAGTCACGACCCCTGCCGTCACTGCGACACCTCCAGCAGGCGGGCGGGCGGCTGCCCGTGGCCCACGTCCAGCGCGTGGTGGAGGCGCAGCCGCACGCGCGGCTGTTCGTCATGTACGGCCAGACCGAGGCCACTGCCCGGCTCGCCTTCCTGCCGCCGGAGCAGCTGACGTCGAAGCCCGGTTCCGTCGGCAAGGCCGTCCCGGGTGTGCGCCTGCGCATCACCGGACACGACGGCGTCGAGCTCCCGCCGGGGACAGTGGGCGAGATCCGCGTCCGGGGCGCGAACGTCACCCAGGGCTACTGGCAGGACGCCGAGGGCACTGCCGAGAAGTACGTCCACGGCGAGCTCCGGACGGGCGACTTCGGGCGGCTGGACGAGGACGGCTTCCTCTACGTCGTCGACCGTGGCGACGACTTCATCAAGTCCTGGGGCTACCGGGTGTCCAGCCATGAGGTCGAGGACGCGGCACTGGAGCTCAGCGCCGTCGCCGGGGCAGCCGCGGTCGGGCGCCCGGACATCGAGGCGGGGGAGGCGGTCGTGCTCTTCGCCACCCTCCGTCCCGGCCACGAGCTCGCGGTGGACGAGATCGAGGCGCACCTGCGCGCCCGGCTGGCCAAGCACCTCGTCCCGCAGGAGGTCCGGCTCCTCGACCAGCTGCCGCTGAACCAGAACGGGAAGGTCGTCAAGACCCGGCTGCGCGAGCTCGCACGTGTCGACGTACGCGCTCGGGAGCCGGAGCTCGTCGAGGTCGGAGCACGTGGTGGACAGTCGACCGGGGCGATCACATGAGGAGCGGACATGAAACTGCGTGACACCGACCTGGTGATGCGAGAGATCGACGGCGAGACGGTGCTGCTCGACCTGGCCAGCTCGAGCTACTTCGCGAGCAACCGCACCGGATCGTTCCTGCTGCAGCTGCTGAGGACCGAGCGGGATCGCGACGGGCTGGTCTCGGAGCTCGCGCGCGAGTTCGGTATCAGTCCGACAGAGGCGGCGGCAGACACCGACACCTTCGTGGCGATGCTCGTCGAGCAGGACCTGGTGGTGTGACCGGTCGCGCGGCGACGTCCTGACTATTGGGTATGACCACCGTGGCAGCGCGGACCTAGATTGCTGGTAGGTCATCCGGCCTGAATCGAACGCACAACGAGCGGGGCAGCGATGACGTCGTACGAGGCACCCAGCCTGACCAGGATCGGCACGGTCACCGAGCTCACCCAAGGAGCCGTGCCCCACCGCAACATGGACCACCTGAGCTGGATACCGGAGACGCGGCCGGGCAACCCCGGCGGCGGTGGCGGCGGCGGTGGCGGCGGGTTCGGCTCCTGAGCCTGACCCCTTGTCCGCGCCGCGGCACGGCTCACGGGTGGTGACACGGCCTGATGGCAGCTACTGGCGACCGACCGACTTCGAGGTGGTCGCGAGCTGGGTCCACGGACGTGTGGCTGCCCCCGGCGCTGACGGACCCCGGCCACGGGACCCGAGGGTTGCCCTCGAGGCGGCGATCCTGCCGGCGCTCGTCCGGGCACCCTGCTTCGTGGCGTTCTCCGGCGGCCGCGACTCCTCCGCCGTCCTGGCGGTCGCGACCGACCTCGCGCGCAGGCACGGGCTGCAGGACCCGATCCCGGTCACCGAGCTGTACCCGGGTCTTCCCGAGTCGGACGAGTCGGAGTGGCAGCACCTGGTCGTCGCCCACCTCGGGCTCGACGAGTGGGTGCGGCTCGAGTTCGGCCACGGCAACGACCTGCTCGGGGGCGAGGCGCAGGCGTCCCTGCGCCGTCGTGGACTCATCTGGCCCGTGGCGCTGCACCTGAAGACAGCTGTCCTCGCCCGGCTCGGTGGCTCCGGATCCCTCCTCACAGGAGAAGGGGGCGACGAGGTGCTCGGCCGCCGCCGTGGCTACCGGGTCAGCCGCACCTGGCGTCGCGATCCGCGCTCCCTCCGGCCCCGCGACCTCCGTGTCGCGGGCTCCGCGTTGGCGCCGCGGCCCTACCGCCGGGTGCGCGAACGCGTGCGGTACGACCGGGCGGCGTTGCAGCCCTGGCTCACACCCGAGACGCGACTGCGACACCACCGGCTGCTGTCGGCCGACCTCGCGAGCGAGCCGCTCACCACAGCCGGCTCCCTCGAGTGGCTGCTGACCCGCCGAGCGGCGGCCATGGCGACGCACAACTACACCACGCTGGCTGCCGACTACGGGGTGTCCCTGCGTGAGCCCCTGCTCGATGCCACGTTCGTCCGCTCGCTGGCCGAGGCGGCGGGGACGTGGGGGTTCGTGTCGCGCACCGCCGCGATGCGAGAGCTGTTCGGCGCCCTGCTTCCGGACGCCGTCCTCGAGCGACGGACCAAGGCCTACTTCAACCGAGCGTTCATGGGGGAGGAGACGCGGGCCTTCGCCCGGTCCTGGGACGGCACCGGGGTTGACCCGCAGCTCGTGGACGTGGAGGTGCTCGCGGCCGAGTGGCTCGCGGAGGTTCCCTCCGCCATGTCCACACCACTGCTGCACGCGGCGTGGCTGAGCTCGGCGTCCGCGCACACCGGGTCCGCACGATGAGGGGGCGCGCAGCCAGGCTCGGTGGTCACGGTCCGGTCGACATCGCGCTCACCGCGGCCGCACTCGCGCTCGCCGTGGTCGTCGAGTGCGGACTGCGCCTGCTCCGGCTCCCGCGCCTCTCGCGGCTGCTCGGTGTCCCCCTGGACACCAGCGGGCAGCGGGAGGTCGACGGTGCAGGCCCGGTCATCGTCCCGCGCTGGGCTCGACGACGGCTCAGGTGTGCGCGTCGTGCGCTGCGGCACTGGCCGTTCGGCGACAGCTGCTTGCGACTCGCCCTGGTCGGCGGCTGCCTCGTGCGTCGCCTCGACCCGGTCCTGCGCATCGGAGTGGCCAAGCACGACGGCCGGGTCAGGGCCCACGCGTGGCTCGAGGTCGGCGGGGTGAGCCTCGACGTCGGCTCCGCCGACTTCGCTCCCGTCGAGAGCATCCGGTCATGACCGGCCCGAACGCCCCGGGAGGCGGCGAGGAGCACGGCTGGGAGTGCCGGCTCCACGGGCTCGACCTCCAGACCCAGGTCGACCTGCACGCTCGTCGGCCCAGGGCCGCGGACGGCGCCGACGTGCGCGTCGACCTCGGTCACCCGGTGCCCGCCACGACCCGGGTCCCCACTGGACACCTGACCGCCCAGTGGTCCACGGAGTCCGGCCTGACCGCGAGCTTCGTGCGCCGCGCGGACGGCAGTCACCTGCTCAGCTTCGAGTCGACCTGCGACGTCGTGGTCGACGGCCGTGCCGGGCACGTCACCCTGCATATGGTCGACGGAGTCCCCGAAGCCATGGGAGCCGTCATCGTCGGCGGAACCGTCCTCGCCTTCCTGCTGATGCTGCGGGGCGAGATGGTCCTGCACGCGAGCGCAGTGGACGTGGGCGGCCGGGCGGTGGCCTTCATCGGGTCCTCGGGCATGGGCAAGACCACGCTCGCCACCCTCATGTGCCGCGACGGTGGGCTGCTGGTCACCGACGACGTGCTGCGGCTCGGCCGCCGTGCGGACGGCCTCGATGCGTGTGCCCTCGGAGCCACCGAGCTTCGTCTGCGAGCGGCAGCAGCCGGTCTCTCGGACGAGTTCGCGGAGGGGGTGTCGGACCGCCTCACGGCCGACGACCGGCGTGCGCTGAGCGTGCCGGCAGCCACCGAGGAAGGCGTGCCCCTGGCTGCGATGGTGATTCCCCGCCCGCGCCGCGACCGCTCGGAGCTGACGCTGACGCGTCTCCGGCCCACGGCGGCTGCGATGAGCCTGCTCAGCTTCCCCCGGATCCTGGGGATCCGTGACGAGCGCATGCTCGCAGCGCAGTTCGACCAGATGGTCGACCTCGGCGGGCGGGTCCCGGTGTTCGTCGCCGACGTTCCCTGGGGCCCCCCGTTCCGGACGGACCTGTCCTCGCAGCTGCTCGACGCGTTGCGCGCTCAGGGGGTCGGCTGCGGTGCGCCGGCGATGTCGGTGTGCGACTGGAGACGGTAGAGGTCGGCGTAGTGCCCACCCGCCTCGATCAGCTCGTCGTGCGTCCCCTCCTCGACCACCGTCCCGGCGTCCAGGACGATGATCCGGTCGGCGCCCCTGACCGTGGCGTACCGGTGCGAGATGAACAGTGCGGTGCGCCCGGCGAGCACGTCACGCAACGTCGCGAACAACGCGTGCTCGGCACGTGGATCGAGGGAGGCGCTGGGCTCGTCGAGGATGACGAGTGGGGCGTCCCGGAAGAAGGTCCGAGCGAGGGCGACGCGCTGCCACTGGCCGCCGGAGAGATCGATCCCGCCCACGAAGAGCCGGGACAGGAGCGTGTCGAAACCGTGGGGGAGCGCGTCGAGCACCCCCTCGGCCCCGGAGGCGCGTGCCGCCGCCCGCACCTGTTCCGGGGTGGCGGGTCGATCGATCCTTCCCACGGCGATGTTGTCCGTGCCGCTGAAGGCGTAGTGGACGAAGTCCTGGAACGTCACGCTCACCTGCTCGCGGAGGCTGGCCGGGCGGAAACGGGAGATGTCGGTGCCGTCCCAGGAGATCCGTCCGCCATCGGGCTGGTAGAGCCCGGCAAGGAGCTTTGCCAACGTCGACTTCCCCGACCCGTTCTCACCCACCAGTGCGACGATCTCGCCCGCACGGAGCTCGAGGTCCACGCCACGCAGCGCTTCGACCGACGTCCCGGGATAGCCGAAGTGCACGTCGTCGACGCGGATGGTGTCGAACGAGGCGGGTGCGTCCGACCCGTGCGACTGCTCCAGCGCAGGCATGCCCAGCTCGAGGAACGAGTCGAGGTCGTCGAGGAACAGCCCGGACTCGAAGATCAGCTGCACGCTGCGCAGCAGCGCCTGCACCTGCGTCGCCAGCATCCGGATGGCGAGGACCGCCGCGCCGGCGTCCGGCACGTCGATGGCCCCCCTCGAGATGAGCCAGACGAGGAGCAACAGGGTCCCGCCCAATACGAACGCCGCACCGAGCTGGCCCACCAGGTTGATGAGGCCTCGCCGG
Source organism: uncultured Actinomycetota bacterium (assembly GCA_963791365.1). Taxonomy (GTDB): domain Bacteria; phylum Actinomycetota; class Actinomycetes; order Propionibacteriales; family Nocardioidaceae; genus Nocardioides. The sequence continues at coordinate 125,940 of CAWBSG010000015.1, forward strand.
ACCGCATGACGACGCAGGTCCCCGAGGTAGTGCTCGTAGAGGGCCTCGAACTCGGCGCACAGCCACGTCCCGAGACCGAAGGCGCGCACCTCCTTCGCCTCGTCGCGTCCGGTCTGCAGGAGCACGAGGTACGCGCGCCGACGGATGGCCGTGGCCTGTGCGACCGAGAAGTCGAACTCGAGGCGGGACTCGCGCCGACTCGTCAGCAGCAGTGGGATGCCGCCCAGGAGGGCGAGGCCCAGGAGGGCGGGGGAGAAGCTGGCCAGTGCCAACGCCAGTCCGAGGCCCGCCACGGCGGCCCCGGCCGCCGACAGCAGTCCCTGGGTCACCTGGTAGGGACGGGCCACCGCGTTGCCCTGGACGCGGCTGAGGTGGTCGTAGAACTCCGGCGACTCGAAGTGCCGCAGGTCGACGCCGGTGGCCACCCGCAGGACGCGGGTCCACATTCTCCTGACGACCATCTCGCCGAGCACGCGCTGCAGCTGCGTCTGCACCGCTCCTGTCACGGCACCCAGGGCGGTCAGTCCGGCGAGCATGAGCACCGGACCTGCCGTCGCGCCGAGGTCGGCAGCCCCACCCGGTGCGAGCACGGCCGAGAGCAGCCTCTGCACGGCGACCACCTGCAGGCCCAGGGCGGCCGCCGACACCACCTGGAGGAGGACGAGGGCCGTCAGTGCGCGAGGCCCGGCATGCCACGCCAGCGACACGCTCGACCGGATCAGGAACGTGAGACGGCCGAGCGACTTGGCCTGGGACCGAGCCGCCACCCGGAGCGCGACAGGGTCGAGCGGTGCGGTCGGCACGTCACGCGCCCCCGCGGCTCACCCGGGAGGGCACGACCCGATCCACCGTCGGCGCACGTCCGGCATCCATGACGGGGTGCGATCCTCAATAGGCACCGCGGTGCCCCACGACTGCCTGCAGCGTGCGGGCCAGGATCGAGAGGTCCAACCGCAGCGACCAGTTGTCGACGTACCTCAGGTCGAGCCGGACCGACTCCTCCCAGCTGAGGTCAGAGCGTCCGGACACCTGCCACAGCCCGGTCACCCCGGGCTTCACGACGAGGCGTCGCTGCGGGTCGACGTCGTAGCGGGTCACTTCGCACGGCAACGCAGGGCGCGGCCCGACCAGCGACATGTCACCGCGCACGACGTTCCACAGCTGGGGAAGCTCGTCGAGCGAGTACCGGCGCAGCCACTGCCCCAGCGGGGTGATCCGCGGGTCGAGGTGGATCTTGAACAGGACACCGTTGCCCTCGTCGTACGCCGCGAGCCCGGATCGTTCGTCCTCGGCCTCCACTCCCATCGAGCGCAGCTTGAACATGGTGAACGGCGCGTTGTCGCGTCCGATGCGTTCCTGCCGGAACAGGGCGGGGCCGGGAGTCTCACGCCGGATCGCGAGGCACAGGAGGGCCAGGAGCGGAAGGGCCGCCACGAGCACCACGAGGGCGAGCGAGCGCTCGACGACGTCCTTGAGGAGGCGACGCGGTCCGTGCAGCACCGGCGATGTCACGTGCAGCATGTCGACACCTGCTGCGGAGACCACCCGGGTGCGGTGCGGCTCCACGTCGAGGAGCCCGGTGCCGAGGTAGAGGTCGGCCCCCACGCCGGCGAGGGACCAGTGCAGGCGACGCACCTGGGCATGCGTGAGACGTGCTCCCGGGAGGACGACGAGCGCGTCCGCGCGGTGGTGGGCGGCGACGGCCGAGGTGGCCTCGAAGCCGAGGTACGTCGGCAGGTCGCCGAGCGAGACCTTGGACGACCGGGTCAGGCAGGCCGCGACGACCTCGTGGCCGCTGGCCCTTCGCAGCTCGGCCAGCGCCTCGCGGACGTCGCGTGGTCGTCCAGCGAGCACGACGCGCGGTCGGGACCTGCCGACACCCGTCACGGAGGTGACCGCGCTCGCGACGCTGAAGACCGCCACCAGGGTGACGAGGCCGAAGGTGTCGACGTCCACGAGCAGGGAGGACAGCGCGAGCGCGAGCACGACGGCGCGAAGGCCGGTCCCCAGTGCTCGCAGCGGCTGCGTCAGCCGGCTCACGCCGAGTCCGGGGCGACGGTAGTGGCCGGTGGCGAGAAGAAGCATCGGCCAGGTCGCCGCAGCTGCGGCTGCGACGAGGACGCTCAGGTGGCCGAGGGCCGCAGCAGCGCCGGCGAGGGCCAGTGCAAGAGCCGCGTCGAGCGCCGTGGCGAGGGTGCTGGTGCCTCGTCGGGGCGACAGCACGGGAGGGACGACGGTGACGGCCGGGACCGGCAGGCACCCCGCGGGTGCGGCCCGGTCCCGCTGGCGCGGACGCGGCACACGCGGGACCGACGGCACCGCCTGTTGCTCGATCGCGCCGACGATGATCTGCGTCATGCCAGTGACCTCTCCCCAGCGTTCCCCACGGGCACCCCGACTGCCCTCGTGGGTGCGAGCCTAGGAACGGCGCCGTGGGGTGGCATGCCGCAAATCAGCGAAAGCCGTGCAGGCCGGGTGCGGGGTGAGGTCTCGAGGGCGTCGCAGATTACCCACTCGGTGGGATGGGCGACGACGAGCTGCGGACCTACTCTCATGGGGGAGCAGGTCGCTGGTTCGGCGGACTCGCAAGGGTTCCTTGGGAGGGCCTCTGACAACGACGGTGGCGGAGATCCCCAACTCCGTGCCACCACGGGGCGACACGAACCAGTGGCGGCGGTCGAGGATCCCCCACCTCGACCGCCGCAGCTCATCCAGGCACCGTGGTGCGGGTGAGGTCAGGGACGTCGCACGTGCGCGGCGGCCGACTCAGGTGAGCGGCGAGGCCGCGGCAGGGTCGTGGTCGTGCTGAAGAAGCACTCGTGCCACCTCTCGAGGGCCAGCAGCGTCCACAGGCGGGTGTCGTCGTGACCGGTCCTGTCGTGCCTGGCCAGGAGCTCCAGGACCGAGGCCTGATCGAGCACGGTGCTCACCCACGAGCCGCTGTCGCTCAGGCGGTCCCGTGCCGTCTGGCGCAGGCCGCGGCGGAACCAGGAGTCCCACGGGACCTCTGACCTGGTGGGCCTGCGGTCGACGACCTCGTGCGGCAGGAGCGGGCGGGCCACCTCCGTGAGCAACCGCAGCGGCATCCCGGGGCTGGACCTGACTGCGTGCGGAAGTCGGAACGCCAGCTCGACCAGGTGGTGGTCGAGCAACGCGGGACGCCATACGACGGGGGCTGCCACCGCCAGGGCGTCGCGGCGTTCGAGGAGGTGGTCGGGAAGCCAGTGCTGCACGTCGTGGCGCGACTGACGGTCGGCGGGGTCCGTGCCGAGGGTCGGGGGCAGCCGTCGTTCGCCCGGCGGATCGGTGCCCAGCAGTCGCCGTCGCTCCGCGGAGGTGAAGACAGCGCCCATCCGGCGCTCGGCCGGGCCGGCCATGAGAGACAGGACCGGAGCGGGCAGCACCGCGGACCGCTCGGCCAGCCGCCGTGCCACCCGGTGCCGCGGGTGTGTGCCGAAGAGCTCGTCGCTCCCGTCGTCGGACAGCACGACCTGCACCTGGTCGCGTGCTGCGCGCGAGAGCTCGAGCACAGCCACGTCGGCCGGGTGCGTGAGTGGAGCCTCCCTGTGCCACGTGGCGTGCCCCCAGAGGTCCTCGAAGTCGAGTGCTCGCACCGTCACCTCGTGGTGCTCAGCGCCCAGGAGGTGGCTGACATGGCGCGCCCACGCGGCGTGGTTGCCCGGCTGCTCGGCGAGATCGACGTGGAAGGTGTGCACGGGGACGTCGCCCAGCTGTTGCGCCTCCGCCGCGACGATGCTCCCGGCCAGGGTCCCCGACAGGTGCACACCCACCGCCTCCTGCCCCGCGAGGGTGGCACGCACGGCTTCGCGGACACCGTCACCGACAGCCTCGATCGCGTCGCCGATCGACCACGCCCCGTCGGGATCGCCCTCGGGGAGCGTCCAGTAGCGAACCTCCTCGAGATGCCCCTTGGGCATGAGGGAGATGCGGTGGCCGGGCCTGACCTTCTTGATTCCTCGAAAGAGGGTGTCGGGGGTGGCGACCACCCCCGTGGCCAGGTAGGCGTCGAGGCTCCGCTCGTCCACCTCGGGAGCCGGCCCGAGGGCGAGGAGCGCCTTGACGTCCGACCCGAACGCGACGCCGCCCGGGACGTGGCGGTAGTAGAGCGGCAGGATGCCGAGGCGGTCACGCACGAGGTGCGTGGTGTCCGCGCGCAGGTCGTGGGCCACGATGGAGAACACCCCGTGCAGCCGCTGCACGAAGCTGATCCCCTCCAGGGCCAGGCCCGCCACGACGACCTCGGCGTCGCCCCGGGTGCGGAACGGGTAGTCGAGCTGGGACCGCAGGCTCTCGTGGTTGTCGACCGCGCCATCGAGGGCGAGCACCCACCGCTGGTCGGCGGAGTGGATCGGCTGTGGGGCGTGCCGGTCCTCGTCGAGAGCCAGGAGCGTGTGTGTCAGGCCGATGCCCCTGCCGACCCAGGACGCGGACGCGTCGGGACCCCGGCGGCCCAGGGAGTCCGACATCTCGTGGAGGTTTCCACCCGCCGGGGCTCCCCGTGAGAAGGCGCGGACGCCGCCGATGCCGCTCACCCCGCTGGTCCGCTCATGCGCCGTGCCGCCAGCCGACCTGGTTGGCCAGACCGACAGCCGCCAGCTGCGAGGAGACCTCGAGCTTGGCCAGGATCGACTTGACCTGGGTGCGGACCGTGGCCTCCGAGACCACGCTCTGCTCCGAGATGGCCCGCACTGTCCGTCCCTCGATGAGCGAACCGAGCACCTGGCGCTCGCGCGGGGTCAGGAGGTCGAGACGACGCCGGAGGTCGTCCTCGGCCTGCCGGTGGTGCGACCACTCGGCGAGCAGGCTCTCGAGCTCGTCGCGGGTCGTGACCGGGAGTCCGACGTGGAGGCGTCGAACCGTCGCCAGCGCCTGCCGGAGGGCACCGCTCTTGGGCAGCACCTTGCGGGCTCCGAGGCGCATGCAGCCGCCCCATCGCCCGACGTCCTCCGAGGCGGTCAGGACGACGACGTTGATGTTGGCTCGCGCGAGCGGTCCGATCAGGTTCATCCCGTCGCCGAACCGTCCGAGGTCGAGGTCGAGGAGCACGGTGCGCGGGTTCGCGCGCAGCGCCAGCGAGCGCAGCGTGGCCATCGACCCGCCGTCGACCGGCAGCTCCAGCCGGCGTACGTCGTACCCCTCCACCGACAGCGCCAGCTCGAGGGACTCGGCGAACAGCAGGTGGTCGTCGATGATGAGGACGCGGTGGTCAGCCCGAGAGGCGCCAGGAGCCATGACCGTCCTCGTCTGCCAGGTCGTTCTCGGTGGAGCGCCGGGGCACGGGCAGCGAGATGATGAAGGACGAACCATTGCCGTTCGTCTCGGTGAGTCGCAGCGATCCGCCGTCCTCGGCCACGAGGCGCTGGGCAAGGTTGAGCCCGATCCCTTCGCCCTCGGATCCGGGGCCGCGCTCGCCCCAGTGGAAGATGCGTTCCCGCTCGTGGTCGGGGATGCCGTTGCCGTGGTCGGTGACCAGGATGTCGACCGTCCCGTCGTCGCGACGGACGACCTCGACCACGCTGCTGTCCGTGCCGCCGTGAGCGGAGGCGTTGTCGAGCAGGATGTTGACGACCTCCGCGAGCGAGTCGTACCGCGCCTGCGCCTGGACGGTGTCACCCGTGGTGTGGAGCTCGACGTCGCGGCCCTTGAGCCGCTGCAGCTCGAGGATCACCACGAGCGCCTCGTCGAGGTCGATGGGGGCGACGGGCTGGGTCTCGTCCGAGAGCAGGCGCTGCATCCGGGCGAGCTCGCGACGTACGGACTCCCACATGCGCAGCCGCGCCTCGATCGCGATCTCCGCGTGCTCGAGCATCTCCGAGCCGTTGACCAGGCCCGCGAGCGTGCTGCGCAGCTCGTGGAGCTGCTCGCGCTGGTTGCGGATGCTGGCCTGCAGCAAGAGGTCGAGCTCCTGCTGCCGCCGGGTGGCGGCGCGGTCGACGCCCCGGTGCAGGCATGCCCACGCGGTGGCGAGCCATGCCGCGCCCACCGCGGCCAGGGCCAGGGACACGACGGTGTCCCACGCCGTCCCCTGCCCGCCACCGATGATCACGAGCATCCCGGCCGCCACGACGGTGACGGTTGCCACGACCAGCTGCGCCATCGGCATCGTCAGCACGCCGTGGGCCACGACCAGGATCGCGACCATCACATGGGTGACGAGGAAGAGACCCAGGAGCGTCTGCATCGGGCCCGCGATCGTGACGCCCTGCGGGATGAGGATCAGGAGGTGCCCGGCTGCGAGGAAGCCCATCCCGAGACCCACGGCGAACACGTCGTCGGCCACCGCACGGTTGGCGCGCAGCCTGGTCATGGCGTTCAGCACGCCCACCAGCACGGCAGCGCAGATGCCGATGAGGAATGCGAGCTCGATGTCGACGCGAGGTGGCGGATTGGCGATGGCCGGAAGCGCGACCAGCAGCGCCTGGGCCGCGATCAGTGCTCCGACGGCGACGACACGTCCCGCACGCGCCTGGGCGTGCCGCCGCCAGCCCATGACGGCCGCCAGCACGGCGCCCGCGATGAAGACACCGCTGACAACACCATCGGCCAACGTGCGCGCATCCGGCGCGGTGGCGTCCATCGACGGCACCCCGCCCCAGCTGGTCCACGCCAGGACGGCGAAGGCCAGGACGCCCACGCCGAGCGTCCCCACGCTGGTGCGTCCATCATCCCCATGCGCCTGTCTGCGCATACTGCCCCCGCACTGACTTCGAAACGATGACTCGATCCGGTTCCCGTCACGAGGATGGAACCGGCAGAGTGGGGGTGTCCATCGATTGTGTGGGGCGTACCCAATATGCGGCAAACCTGGTCTGGTCCGGTTCGTCCAGCGCGCTGCTAGCGTCCCTCAAGGCTGCGTCAAAGGTCGTGCCAGAACGCTGCGGAGAACGCGTCAGGCACCGCTGCTCCGGGCCGCTGGCTGTCCCCAATTCCGGTGCACTTCGGACGGGGTGAGGTCACCACCCGGCCAGGGAGACCAAGGTGGCGCGGTCGGCATTGCGAGGGAGGCGTGATGGGCGTTGCTGGCCCCACTCGTGTGGTCTCACCACACCTGTTGGTGGCGCAGGCGGTCGCGGCCGCCCTCAGGTCGACCGGCACCGACGCGGAGGCGCGGCCCTGGGAGTCGGTGGTCCACGGGCCCGCGACGCTGCCGGCGACCCCACCCGTCGAGCGGGGCCTGCTCGTGGTGATCCTGGACGGCCTCGACAGCGGCGCGGTCGACGACATCGCGCGCGTGGTGGCGGGCGGGCAGACGCACGTCCTGGTGGTCACGTCACGCAGCGGGGCGGTGGAGTGGGGCGGTGCCGCGGACGACGACCTGCTCGACATCGCCTGGGTCCAGTCGCTGCCCGAGCTGGCCGACGTCGTGGAGCACATCCGCTCGGGAGGGACGGCTCTCGATCCGGCGGACCGGCGCGAGCTCCGCGCCTCGTGGAGCCAGGACCTCGAGCGACGCCGAACGGTCAGGTCCCTCATCGAGAGCCTGTCCGCGCAGCAGCGCGTGGTGCTCGAGCTGCTGGCCTCTGGCCACCGGGTCAAGGAGGTCGCCAGGATCATGGAGGTGGCGGACGGCACCGTGCGCAGCCACGTGCGCGTGCTGCGCTCGAAGCTCGGTGCCGGGACCCAGATCGCAGCGGTGGCGATGCTGCGCCAGCTGGACCAGCCGGCTTCGGGTGGTCCACGCCCGCGTGCTGCTCCTCCCGGCGGTGCGGGCCCGGCACGCGTCGATAGGCTGGCGATCATGATCGATCCCACCACCCTCGACGACCACGCCTTCGCCGCCTGGGCGGCCGAACGTGCCGGTGCGGTCCTGCTCGACGTACGCGCCGGGGCGCAGGCCAACGGCCTCGAGGGCAAGGACCTCAAGGACGCCGGCGACGCCGCCGCGCAGGCCGAGCTCGACCGGGTCCTCACCGTGCACCGCGCCGGCGACTCGGTGCTGTCCGAGGAGGCCGCCGACGACAAGTCGCGGCTGACCGCGCGGCGGGTGTGGATCATCGACCCCCTCGACGGCACCCGCGAGTTCTCCGAGCCGCCGCGCGACGACTGGGCCGTGCACGTCGCGCTGTGGGAGGACGGCGACCTCGTCGCGGGCGCCGTCGCGCAGCCCGCGCTGGGCGAGACGTTCAGCACGGGGCGGCCGAGCGTGCTGCCCGCGCGTACGTCGACACGGCCGCGCATCGCGGTGTCGCGCAGCCGCCCGCCCGCCTTCGTCGAGGCGCTCGCGGCCGAGCTCGACGCCGAGCTGGTGCCGATGGGCAGCGCCGGCGTCAAGGTGATGGCCGTGGTGCGCGACGTCGCCGACGCCTACGTCCACGCCGGCGGCCAGTACCAGTGGGACAACGCCGCCCCCGTCGTGGTGGCCCGCGCCGCCGGCCTGCACTGCAGCCGGGTCGACGGCTCGCCGATCGTCTACAACGAGGACGACACCTCGCTGCCCGACCTCATCGTCTGCCGTCCCGAGCTGGCCGACGCGATCATCGACTTCGTGCGCCGGCACGGAACGGAGTGACCCCCGATGACCTCCTTCGTCTCGCACACGACCGTCGACTGCCACGACGCCTACGAGCTCTCCCAGTGGTGGAAGGCGCTGCTGGGCTACGTCGACCTGGACGGCGACCCCAACGAGCCCGGTCACGAGGAGTGTGAGATCCACGACCCCGCGACCGGGCACACGATCCTCTTCCTCGAGGTGCCCGATGCGGAGCTGCCGGCCAAGCGGATCCACTTCGACCTGCGTCCTCGCGAGGGCAGCCGTGACGAGGAGATCGAGCGCGTGCGCGAACTCGGCGCGACCGAGGTCTCCGACCAGCGCGGCCAGTACGGCCCCGGGACCGGGTGGGTCGTCTTCGCCGATCCGGAAGGCAACCAGTTCTGCATCCTGCGCTCGCAGGCCGAGGTCGACGCCGGGCCGCCGCCGACCTGACCTCCGCCCGACGGGCTAGGGCAGCCGCTCCGGGTGGGCAGCGACGTACGCCCGCACCGGCACCGGCCGCTGGCGGTCGTAGCCCTCGGGGAGCCACACGCTCCCGACCTCGGTCAGGTAGTAGACCTGCCAGGCGAGGTAGCCGTGGAGCTGGCGCGGGCCGCTGCGCATCACCTCGGCGTGGTGCGTGATCGCGCGGACGTAGGCCCACGAGTTGTTGTAGCGCCACAGCGCGGCGCCCCTGTCGCGCGCGAAGCCGTTGGCCCGTAGCAGGCGTCCCGCGGCGAGGATCGCGTCGTGCGGGTCATTGATGTCGCCGCCCGCGCCGTAGATGTCCCACGTCGTCGGGATGAACTGCATCGGCCCCTGTGCCCCGGCGACGGAGGTTCCGCGGATCCGGCCGAACGCCGTCTCCACCATGTTGATCGCGGCGAGGTACTCCCAGTCGACGCCGAAGCGCCGTTCGGCCGCGCGATAGCTGCGCATCAGCGTCGCGGCGCTCGCGGGCGCGACGATCCGCCACGCGGGCAGCTCGTCCGCGAGCTCGGCGCTCGCGCTCGGGTGCATCGAGCGCAGCTCGCGCCTGGCGGCGACGTTGGCGCGTACCCACGCCCGGTTGCCCGCACCGAGCCCGTCGAGCACGCGGGGCAGCCATGAGCGACGTACCGCGATCTCGCGGACCGCGAGCTGCGCGGTGTGCCCGGCCGCGGCGAGCAGCTCGGGGTCAGGTGAGCCGGCGCGGATGACTCGCTGCGCGGCGGTCACCATCGCCGCCGCCTCCGCCGGGGTGGCGGGCCGCCGGGGCGTGCCCGCGAGCGCCGGGGCGAGCTCCTCGGCGACGTCGTCGCCGGCTCGGCCGGAGACGAGGGCGTCCGTGGGCCGCGGGTCGTCCGATGTCGGCGGCGGCGTCGGCGAGCCGACACCGCAGGCCCCCGTCGCGACCAGGCTCGTGGCGACGAGCGCGGCGAGGCGCGGCGTACGGGTCATGCCTCCACTGTCACACGGGGAGCCCGCGCCCGGGAACGACGCCGGCCCGGCAGACGAGGTCTGCCGGGCCGGTGCACGAGGTGTCGGGTCAGCCGACGAAGGTCTTCCAGACGAAGCCGTTGGCGAGGTACTTCCCGTCGCCCTTGACGACGAAGCTCCAGTACCAGGTGCCGCCGCGGCGGGGCAGCGTGATCTTGTACTTGCCCTTCGCGTTGGTCTTGATCTTCTTGAAGGACTTGTAGCCCTTGTTCTGCTTCCTCGAGACCTTGATGACGATCTTCTTCTTGGCGTACTTCGGCGTCACCTTGCCCTTGATCACGAAGCCCGACGAGGGGTACGTGATCTTGCGGGCGACCTGCACCGTGAAGGTCGCCGACTCGCTGGCGGTGTAGGTGTCCTCGTAGGTCGCGGTGGCCGTGTAGCCGTTGTAGACCACCTTGTACATCGTGCCGGCGCGCGGCTTGACGTCGTAGAACGACGAGTACGCGCTGTCGTTGGTGGCAACAGGGACCCACGCAGTGGAGCCGGACTCCATGGCCATCAGGGTGGTCGAGCCGCGCGGGCTCCTCCCGTCCGTGCCGTCGACGTCGACGTTGACGTAGAAGTCGTCGCCGTAGACCAGCCTGGTCTCGCTGGGCGTGGCGACAGTGGCCGTCGCGACGACGACCGTGGCCTGGCTGGGTGCGGCGACGGCGATCGGCGTGAGGCCGAGCAGTCCTGCGGTGACCGAACCGGCCACGAGTCGAGTGATGCGCATGTCCCCGTTGTTCCTCTCGAGAAGAAGTCTTTGCAGCTGACGTCAGGTGGAGTCTGCCTGCTACCCCCGTGACGCGTGGGGCAAACCCCCACCCCAGTAGACTTATCACCTCCCCCCGTTCTTCCGGACGGGGGTCCTTCTGCATGCGCCCCATCCCAGTCGGAGGGATCCCGTGTCGTCCACGCCGCTCCTCGCCGTCGCCGAACGCGTCGTCGCCGCGCCCACGCTCGCCGGTGCGCTGGCCGACGCCGCCGTGCGCAACGCCCTCGACCTGACCGGCCCCGGGGCCGTCCGGCCGTTCATGGTGCACGGCCTGGTCCAGCGTGGTCGCACGGTGCTCGCGGTCACCGCCACCTCGCGGGAGGCCGAGGACCTGGTCGAGGAGCTCGCCGACCTCGTCGACCCCGACGCCGTCGCGTACTACCCGAGCTGGGAGACGCTGCCCCACGAACGGCTCAGCCCGCGCAGCGACACCGTCGGTCGCCGCCTCGCGGTCCTGCGCCGGCTGCGGCACCCAGGCATCGACGCGGCCAACGGGCCGCTGAAGGTCGTCGTCGCCCCGATCCGCAGCCTCCTCCAGCCGCAGGTCCCGGGCCTGGCCGACATCGAGCCGGTCGAGCTGGCGCCCGGCGACACCTGCGCGCTGGAGGACGTCGTCCGTGGCCTCGCCGAGGCGGCGTACACCCGCGTCGACATGGTCGAGCGGCGCGGGGAGTTCGCGGTGCGCGGCGGCATCGTCGACGTCTTCCCGCCCACCGAGGAGCACCCGCTGCGCGTCGAGTTCTGGGGCGACGACGTGGAGGAGATCCGCGCCTTCGCGGTGGCCGACCAGCGCACGCTCGAGACGGTGCGGCGCCTGTGGGCGCCGCCGTGCCGCGAGCTGCTGCTGACCGAGGACGTGCGCCGCCGCGCCGCCGAGCTCGGCCGGGCGCACCCGCAGCTGCTCGAGCTCACCGACAAGATGGCCGCCGGCATCGCGGTCGAGGGCATGGAGTCGCTCGCGCCGGTCCTCGTCGACGAGATGGAGCTGCTCGTCGACCTGATGCCCGCCGGCACGACCGTGCTGGTCCTCGACCCCGAGCGGGCCCGCAGTCGCGCGCACGACCTCGTCGCGACGAGTGAGGAGTTCCTGGGTGCGTCGTGGGCCGCTGCCGCCGGCGGCGGCACCGCTCCGATCGACCTGGGCGCCGCGTCGTACCGCGAGATCGCCGACATCCGCCTCCACGCGCTCGGTCTCGGGCACGCGTGGTGGGCCGTGAGCCCCTTCGGGCTCGACGAGATCGACGACGAGTCGCTCACGTTGCCGCTGCACCCCGCCGAGGCCTACCGCGGTGACCTCGATCAGGCCGTCACCGACATCCGCGAGTGGGTGGACCGCGGCCTCGACGTGGTCGTCGTGCACGCCGGCCACGGACCCGCGCAGCGCTTCGTCGAGCTGCTCGGCGAGCACGACATCGCCGCCAGGCTGGTCGAGGAGGGCGGGACCGCGGACGCCGGCGTCGTCACGGTCACCTGCGGCAGCGTGGTGCACGGCCTCGTCGACGACCAGGCCAAGGTCGCGATCGTCACCGGCGACGACCTCTCGGGCCAGAAGACCTCGACGCGCGACATGCGCCGGATGCCGACGCGCCGCAAGAAGCAGATCGACCCGCTCGAGCTGAAGGCCGGCGACTACGTCGTGCACGAGCAGCACGGCGTCGGTCGCTTCGTGGAGATGAAGCAGCGCGAGATCGGCGGCGCGGTCCGCGAGTACCTCGTCCTGGAGTACGGCGCCAGCAAGCGCGGCGGCCCCAACGACATGCTCTACGTCCCGGCCGACACCCTCGACCAGGTCACCCGCTACGTCGGGGGCGAGAACCCCAGCCTCGACCGGCTCGGTGGCGGCGACTGGACCAAGCGCAAGAACAGGGCGCGCCGCGCGGTCCGTGAGATCGCGGCCGAGCTCATCAAGCTCTACGCCGCCCGGCAGGCGACCAAGGGCCACGCCTACGGCCCCGACACCCCGTGGCAGCGCGAGCTCGAGGACGCGTTCCCGTTCACCGAGACCGTCGACCAGCTCACCACCGTCGACGAGGTCAAGGCCGACATGCGCCAGGTCGTCCCGATGGACCGCCTCGTCTGCGGCGACGTCGGCTACGGCAAGACCGAGATCGCGGTGCGGGCGGCGTTCAAGGCCGTGCAGGACGGCAAGCAGGTCGCCGTGCTCGTCCCGACGACGCTGCTCGTCACCCAGCACCTGTCGACGTTCTCCGAGCGGATGACCGGCTTCCCCGTCGTCATCAAGGGGCTCTCGCGCTTCCAGACCGACAAGGAGGCCAAGGAGGTCGTCGCCGGTCTGGCCGACGGGACGGTCGACATCGTGGTCGGCACCCACCGCCTGCTCAACCCCGACATCGCGGTCAAGGACCTCGGCCTGATCATCGTCGACGAGGAGCAGCGCTTCGGTGTCGAGCACAAGGAGCAGATGAAGCGGATGCGCACGTCCGTCGACGTGCTGTCGATGAGTGCGACACCGATCCCGCGCACGCTCGAGATGGCGGTCACGGGCATCCGCGAGATGTCGACGATCACCACTCCGCCCGAGGAGCGCCACCCGGTCCTCACCTACGTCGGCGCCTACGAGGACCGCCAGGTCGTGGCGGCCGTGCGTCGCGAGCTGCTGCGCGAGGGCCAGGTCTTCTACATCCACAACCGGGTGCAGTCGATCGAGAAGGCCGCCGCCCGGATCCGCGAGCTGGTGCCCGAGGCGCGGGTCGCGACGGCCCACGGCCAGATGGGCGAGCACGCGCTCGAGCAGGTGATGCTCGACTTCTGGGAGAAGCGCTTCGACGTGCTGGTCTGCACGACCATCGTCGAGAGCGGTCTCGACGTCTCGAACGCCAACACGATGATCATCGAGCGCTCCGACACCCTCGGCCTCTCGCAGCTGCACCAGCTGCGCGGTCGCGTCGGCCGCTCCCGCGAGCGCGCCTACGCCTACTTCCTCTACCCGGCCGAGAAGCCGCTCACCGAGACCGCGCACGAGCGCCTCGCGACGCTGGCCCAGCACTCCGACCTCGGCGGCGGCATGGCGATCGCGATGAAGGACCTCGAGATCCGCGGAGCGGGCAACCTGCTCGGGGGCGAGCAGTCCGGCCACATCGCCGACGTCGGCTTCGACCTCTACGTCCGGCTGGTCGGGGAGGCGGTCGCCGAGTTCAAGGGCGGCAACGAGGAGGAGCTCGCCGAGGTCCGCATCGAGCTCCCCGTCGACGCGCACCTGCCGCACGACTACATCCCCAGCGAGCGGCTGCGCCTCGAGATCTACAAGCGCCTCGCCGAGGTGCGTTCCGACGCCGACGTCGACGAGGTCCGCGCCGAGCTCGTCGACCGCTACGGCGAGCCGCCCGAGGTCGTGCAGTCCCTCCTGTTCGTGGCGCTGTTCCGGGCCCGGTGCCGCCAGGTCGGCGTGAAGGAGGTGACGCTGTCGGGCAAGTACGTCAGGTTCGCGCCGGTCGACCTCCCCGACTCGCGCGTCGTACGACTCCAGCGGCTGCATCCGCGCAGCGTCGTCAAGGCGCCGGTGCGTACGATCCTGGTGCCGCGGCCGCAGACCGCCGGGTTCCCCGTGCGTCCGGTGGCCGGCGTGGCCCTGCTTGAATGGGCCCGCGGCGTGATCGACGAGATCGTCGCGCAGCCAGCACCGACCCCTGCAGAGACCTCGAGGAGCGACTCGTGAGCAAGACCCGCCTGATGACGGCCGCGACGATGGGTGTTGCCGGGCTGCTGCTCACCGGGTGCGGCAGCGCCACCCCGGGTGTGGCGGTCGACGTCGGTGACGAGGTGCTCACCGTCCGTGACATCGACACCGCCACCTCGCACTACTGCACGGCGGTCGGCGAGCAGTTCGAGTCGCCGGTGGCGATGAGCTTCGTGCGCCAGTACGTCGTCCAGCTGCTGACGCTGCGCTCGCAGGCCGAGCAGCTCGCCGACGACTACGGCATCACGGCGGGCTCGACCTACCGCAACGACGTCGCGCAGGAGCAGGGCACCGCCAGGACGCTGCCCGAGGAGGTCCGCGCCGACTACGTGCGCCTCACCTCGACGCCGGCCTACGCGCAGGACATCGTCGACCAGATCGGCACGATCGTCCTCGACGAGCAGGGCATCTCCGACGCGACCACCGACCAGGTCACGCAGGCCGGCCTCGACGTCTTCAACCAGTGGCCCGACGCCAACGGCGTCGACGTCGACCCCCGCTACGGACTGGCGAACGTCGACGGCATCCTCCAGCCGGTCGACACCAACACGTCCGTGGCCGTCGGCGAGACCGCGAAGTCCGGGCTGGCCGACCGGCCGGACCCGGCCTTCGCGAAGACGCTGCCGACGACCCACCGCTGCGGCTGACCTTCTCGATGACTGCCTCGTCGGAGGGTTCGCCGATGGAGGCCTTCGCCGACCAGATGCGCGTCCTGGCGCGGGAGTGCCCGTGGAAGCGGGAGCAGACCCACACCTCGCTGATCCCCTACGTGCGGGAGGAGGCGGAGGAGGTCGTCGAGGCGATCGAGTCGGGCGACCCGGCCGCGCTGTGCGACGAGCTCGGCGACCTGCTGCTGCAGGTGGTGATCCACGCGGTCATCGCCGAGGAGGCCGGCGACTTCACGCTGGACGACGTCGCTCGCGGCGTGACGGCCAAGATGGAGCGCCGCAACCCGCACGTCTTCGGCGACGCGGTCGCCACCACCGTCGACGAGGTGATGGCGTTGTACTCCGCGGCCAAGGCAGCCGAGAAGGCAGCCGAGAAGGCCGCCGGTTCCTTGCCGTCTAGCGACGGCTGACCAGCCGGCCGACGGCCCCGACGGCGAAGACCGCGAGGCCGGCGACGACCGACCACGGCGGCAGTGCGGCGGCCAGCACGAGGCAGCCGACGAGGCCGAGGACCTGCAGCGCGCGCGGCCAGCGACGCTGCTCGGGCGGCTGACGGAGGGCGGACAGGTTCGCGACGGCGTAGTAGACGAGCACACCGAAGGACGAGAAGCCGATCGCCCCTCGCAGGTCGACGGCGAGCACCAGCACCACGACGGCGGCGCCGATCGCGACCTGCGCCCGGTCGGGCACCTCGTGGCGCGGGTCGACGGACGCCAGGACCGCGGGCAGGTCGTGCTCGCGGGCCATCGCGAGCGTCGTACGACCCACGCCGGCGAGGAGCGCGAGCAGCGCGCCGAGAGCCGCCGCGGCGGCGCCGATCCGGACCAGCGGCTCCGCCCAGTCGGCCCCGAGCGCCCTCGTGGCCGCGGCGACCGGGGTCGTCGTGGTCGGCAGGGCGGCCCCCAGCACCTCGACGAGCGCCAGGGCGACGAGCAGGTAGAGGACGACGGCCGTGCCGAGCGCGACGAGGATCGCGCGGCCGAGCTGCTCGGGGCGGCGCACCTCCTCGGCCAGCGTGGCGATGCGGGCGTAGCCGGCGAAGGCGAAGAACAGCAGCCCCGCCGCCTGGAGCACGCCCCACGGACCACCGGTGGACCCGAGCGGGTCGACCACGGGCGCGTCGCCGGTCCCGGCCAGGACCAGGAACCCGACCAGCACCAGGAGCGTCGCCGCGAGCAGCACCTTCGCGGCCGTGGCGGTGCGGGTGATGCCGCGCAGGTTGAGCCCGGTGAAGACCACGACGGCCGCCGCCGCGAGCCCGCGCTGCCACCCACCGCCGGCGGGCAGGGCGTACGCCGCGAACGTCATCGCCATCGCGGCGCACGACGCGGTCTTGCCGACGACGAAGCCCCAGCCCGCGAGGAACCCCCACCAGGGGCCGAGCACCTCCCGGCCGAAGAGGTAGGTGCCGCCGGAGGAGGGGTACGACGTCGCCAGCTGGGCGGACGCGACCGCGTTGCAGAACGCGATGACGGCAGCGATCCCGAGGCCCACCAGCAGTCCCCGTCCGGCGGCCTCCGCCGCGGGCGTGAAGGCGACGAAGACGCCCGCGCCCAGCATCGCGCCCAGCCCGACCACCACGGCGTCGCCGGTGCCGAGCCGGCGGGCGAGCGCGGGCGGCGTGGTCACCTCAGACCTCCAGCCGGGCCACGACGCGCTCCGCGGCCGTCCGACACTCGTCGTCGCTGACGTTGGGGAGCGCGTCCTCCCACAGCGGCAGCATCATCCCGGTGGCCTCGAGCATGCCCAGGGGCCGCGGCATCAGCCACAGGTGGAAGTGGGCGCCACCGTCGCCCCAGCGGTAGACGTGGACGCGTACGACGTCCGGCTCGGCGAGCATCGCGGTCTCCACCCGCGCCAGCAGCGGGCCGAGCGCGGCGGCGGCCGCGGGCGAGAGGTCGCGGAAGGAGTCGACGTGCTCCCTGCTCGCCAGCCAGAGCGTGCCGGGCAGGCTGCACGTGCGCGGCGGGTGCAGCGAGAAGAGCGCGTCGCTCCAGACCGCGTCGGCCGCGAAGCCGGTGCACACGCCGCACTCGCCACCGCCCTCCTCGCCCCGGCGCCTGGGTTCGGGAAGGACCCGCGGGCCGGGCTCGATCGGGGTCAACGGCTCTCGGAAGGGGGTCTTCATGGACATGGTGTCTCCTCTCGACACCCGCCACGTTGCCCCGGCCGGGAGTCGCGCGCTTGATCGAGAGCCGCATCTTCACCTCGTCAGCGTCGGCCCGTCGCGAACCAGTGCTTGGGGTCGCCGAAGCCGAGGTCGGAGATCCCGCACTCACGCAGCCGCGAGAGCGCGAGCAGCCGGTGGTGGGCGGCGAAGGTGAGCACGTGCGCCACCATCGCGCCGTAGGACAGCACGTGCGGCGTGGGGGAGAAGGCCTCGACGAAGGTCTCGTCGAAGCGCCCGGTCGCCGCGAGGAGGGAGACGTTGTCGACGAACTCCGGCCCGACGCGGTCGAGACGGCGGCGCATCGATGTGGGCGACTCGCGCTCCTCCACCGCGAAGTCGTAGTCACCCTCGTGGACCGCCGCGTTCCACATCTCCATCTGGCCGATCAGCCGCGACAGCGCCCAGCGCAGGGTCGCGCCGTCGAGACCCTCGATGGAGCGCTCGGAGGGCCGGTCGAGGTCGTCGTCGGAGACCAGGCGGGCACGGTCGACGAGCTCGCCGACGAGCCACACGTGGTGCTCCACCATCTCCACGACCAGGTCCACGCTGTCCATCCTGTGCCGCGCGGGCAGCCGGAGGCCAGCAGGTGGGTGGAAGTGCACGTCGCCGGGCGCGTCGATCCGGAACGACGTCGGGTCGGCACGCCACACCGACGGCAGCACGCCGTGCTCGCGTCTGAACGCCCGCGTGAAGGCCTCGTGGGTGGTGAAGCCGCTGTCGAGCGCGATGTCGAGGATGGTGCGGTCGGTCGCGAGCATGAGGTACGCCGCCCGCTCGAGCAGGATCCGCCCGCGGAACCGTGCCGGTGACTCACCGGCGACGGCCCGGGCGACGCGCTCGAACTGCGAGCGCGACAGCCCGGCGAGCCCCGCCATCTCGTGCGCCGACACCGGCATCGCCGCCACGTCGCCGGCGATCCGGTCGACGAAGGCGGTGAAGTGGTCGGCGGCGGTGGACATCGCGCTCACCGTAGTCAGGTCCGCGGACACCCCGGCGACGTACGGCCCCGACGTGGCTAGGCTGGCGGTCGTCCCTCGAACGTCCCCCACAGGAGCACTCCATGTCGATCATCGCCGCAGTAGGCGCCCGCGAGATCCTCGATTCTCGCGGCAACCCCACCGTCGAGGTGGAGGTCCTCCTCGAGGACGGCGCGTTCGGTCGCGCGGCCGTGCCCAGCGGTGCGTCCACCGGCGCCTTCGAGGCGGTCGAGCTGCGCGACGGTGGCAAGCGCTACCTCGGCAAGGGCGTGCAGAAGGCCGTCGCCGGCGTGGTCGACAAGATCTCCGGCGCCGTGATCGGCCTCGACGCCGACGACCAGCGCCTCGTCGACCAAACCATGCTCGACCTCGACGGCACCCACAACAAGGCCAAGCTCGGCGCCAACGCGATCCTCGGCGTCTCGCTCGCCACGGCGAAGGCCGCGGCCGAGTCCTCCGGCCTCCCGCTGTTCCGCTACGTCGGCGGCCCCAACGCCCACCTCCTGCCGGTGCCGATGATGAACATCGTCAACGGCGGCTCCCACGCCGACTCCAACGTCGACGTGCAGGAGTTCATGATCGCCCCCATCGGTGCCGCCACCTTCGCGGAGGCGCTCCAGCAGGGCGCCGAGGTCTACCACGCGCTCAAGTCGGTGCTGAAGAAGAAGGGTCTCTCGACCGGTCTCGGGGACGAGGGCGGCTTCGCGCCCAACCTCGACTCCAACCGCGCGGCCCTCGACCTGATCGCCGAGGCCGTCAAGGTCGCGGGCTTCGCGCTGGGCAAGGACATCGCCCTCGCGATGGACGTCGCGGCCAGCGAGTTCCACGACAAGGGCAAGTACACCTTCGAGGGGAAGAAGCTGAAGACCGACCAGATGGTCGACTACTACGCCGACCTCGTCGCCAACTACCCCATCGTCTCCATCGAGGACCCGCTCGACGAGGACGACTGGGACGGCTGGAAGGCGATGACCGACAGCCTGGGCTCCAAGATCCAGATCGTCGGCGACGACCTGTTCGTCACCAACGTCGAGCGTCTCCAGCGCGGCATCGACGGCGGCCAGGCCAACTCGATGCTGGTGAAGGTCAACCAGATCGGCTCGCTCACCGAGACCCTCGACGCGGTCGAGCTCGCCCACCGCGCCGGCTTCCGCAACATGATGAGCCACCGCTCGGGCGAGACCGAGGACACCACCATCGCCGACCTCGCCGTGGCCACCAACTGCGGCCAGATCAAGACCGGTGCGCCGGCCCGTTCCGACCGCGTCGCGAAGTACAACCAGCTGCTGCGCATCGAGGACGAGCTCGGTGACGCGGCTCGCTATGCCGGTCGGGGTGCCTTCCCGCGATTCGGCGGCTGAACGGGGCAGACTGTCCGGCATGCCTTCCCAGCGTCGTACGTCACGCGGTGGGCCCAGCGGCAACGGATCACGCGGACCGAGGCAGGGCAGCACCACTCGTCCCGGCGACCGCGCAGCTCGACCGCGCACGCCCGCGACGCGTACGCCGCTCGCGACGGGCGCCGACACCGGCAGCACCGCGGCCGTGCGCAGTGCGCCGCAGCGGGGCGTGAAGCGACCCCGCTTCACCGGTCGCGCAGCCGTGCTGGTGCTGGTCCTCGCCGTGCTGACAGTGTCCTACGCGTCGTCGCTGCGCGCCTACCTCCAGCAGCGGGCGCACATCGGTGACCTGAAGTCGCAGATCGCCGAGCGCGAGGTGAGCATCGGCGACCTGGAGCGGGAGAAGCAGCGCTGGGACGACCCGGCGTACGTCAAGGCGCAGGCGCGCGCCCGCTTCGGCTACCTGATGCCCGGCGAGTCCGGCTTCGAGGTCATCGGCGCCGACGGCCTGCCGCTCGAGGCGCAGGCCTCCCTCAACGACCCGTCCGAGGTGATCAAGACCGTGCCGAAGGCGTGGTGGACGGCCGCGTGGGAGTCCATGGAGCTGGCCGGCAACCCACCGCCGCCCGGGGAGGAGCCGGTCGACCTCGTCGACGGGACGAAGCAGTGAGTGAATCCACCCCCATCGACCCCGCCGACGTCGAGGCGATCCGCGCCCAGCTCGAGCGCAAGCCGCGCGGGATCGACGCGATCGGCCACCGGTGTCCCTGCGGCAACCCCGACGTGGTGACGACCGAGCCCCGGCTGCCCGACGGCTCGCCGTTCCCGACGACCTTCTACCTCACCTGCCCGCGCGCCGCCTCGCGCATCGGCACGCTCGAGGGCTCCCACGTGATGAAGGAGATGGAGGCGCGGCTCGGCACCGACGAGGAGCTCGCCGCTGCCTACCGTGCCGCCCACGAGCGCTACCTCGCGTTCCGCGCCGAGGTGGGGGAGCGGGCCGGGCTCCACGTGCCCGAGATCGACGGCATCTCGGCCGGCGGCATGCCCGACCGGGTCAAGTGCCTCCACGTGCTCGCCGCGCAGTCGCTGGCGATGGGCCGTGGCGTGAACCCGCTCGGCGACGAGGTGCTCGACGCCCTCGGCGAGTGGTGGGAATCCGGTCCGTGCGTCACCGTCGACCCCTGACCGGGCACTTCCTCGCGCTGCAGACGCCCGACCGGGCACTTCCTCGCGCTGCAGACGGACCGGGCACTTCCTCGCGCTGCAGACGTGACCGGGCACTTCCTCGCGGTAGCGAGGTCCACCCAGCGCGAGGAAGTGCCCGGTCGGCACCGCTCAGCGCGAGGAAGTGCCCGGTCGGCACCGCTCAGCGCGAGGAAGTGCCCGGTCGGCACAATGACCCTCATGTCCGGAGACGAGCACCTCGTGGCGGCGATCGACTGCGGAACCAACTCGATCAAGGTCCTGATCGGCAGCAGACGCGGCGACGGCACCCTCGACGTCGTGCTCCGCGACTCGCGTGTCGTCCGGCTCGGCCAGGGAGTCGACCAGACCGGGAGGCTCGCCGACGAGGCGCTGGAGCGCACGTTCGCCGCGATCGACGAGATCGGCGCGATGATCCGCGACCACGACGTGGATCGCGACCGCCTCCGCTTCTGCGCGACATCGGCGACCCGTGACGCGAGCAACGCGGCGGTCTTCGCCGAGGGCGTACGCCGCCGACTCGGCGTCGAGCCCGAGGTGTTGTCCGGCGACGAGGAGGCCGCGCTCGTCTTCGCCGGTGCCATTGCCGCTCAGTCGCCGATGCCGCCGGAGCCCGTACTCGTCGTCGACATCGGCGGGGGCTCGACCGAGCTGGTGCTCGGCGAGGGCGACGACCGCCGGGCGGTCTCGATGGACATCGGGTCGGTGCGCCTGCACGAGCGCCACCTGCACGGCGACCCCCCGACGGTCGCCGAGCTCGCTGCCTGCGTCGCCGACGTCGACCGGCACCTCGACCGCTCGGGGATCCCGCTCGACCGCGCACGTGCGGTGATCGGCACCTCGGGCACGATCAAGACGCTCGCCTGTGGCGTCCTGGCGCTCCGCACCTACGACCGCGACGGCTTCGACGGGGCGGTGCTCTCGAACGCGAGTGCCGCCGCCTTCATCGACCGGCTGGTCGCGATGCCGGTCGCCGAGCGACGGGCGCTGCCCTACATGCACCCGGGGCGTGCGGACGTGATCGGCGCCGGAGCCCTCATCTGGAGCCGGATCCTGGCCCGCGTGCCGGTGCCCGATCACGTCGTCTCCGAGGCCGACATCCTCCACGGCATCGCCGCCGCGATCAGGTGACGGAGCGGCTGATGGGCCTCCCGCACCCGATCGTCGGCGGTGACTTCGCCAGCCCGGTCCCTCCCGGCACCGGCTGGCCCGACGACCCCGCAGGTCCCGGGACCCCCGTCGCCCGCGACCCGGACGACGTACGCCGTCTCGCTGCCGCCGACACCCTCGCCGAGCTCGACGCCCGGGTGAGCGTGTGCTCGGCGTGCCCGCGGCTCGTGACGTGGCGCGAGGACGTCGCGATCGAGAAGCGGGCCTCGTTCGCCGACCAGCCCTACTGGGGCCGGCCGATCAACGGCTGGGGTGATCCCGAGCCGTCGCTGCTCATCGTGGGGCTCGCCCCGGCGGCCAACGGCGGCAACCGGACCGGGCGGATCTTCACCGGCGACCCGAGCGCCGACTGGTTGTTCGCGAGCCTGCACCGGACCGGGTGGGCGAGCCAGGCCACCAGCGAGCACGCGGGAGACGGCCAGCGGCTCATCGACGCCCGGATGGTCGCGACGGTGCGCTGCGCGCCGCCGGAGAACAAGCCGACCGCGACCGAGCGTGACACCTGCGCACCCTGGATCGCCGCCGAGCTGGCCCTCCTCCCGAGTGTCCGCGCCGTCGTCGCCCTGGGCGCGTTCGGCTGGGACGGTGCCGTCCGTTCGCTGGTGGCGGCGGGTGCGCCGGCTCCGGCGAAGCGGCCGAAGTTCGGCCACGGCGTCGAGCTGGCGCTCGGCGACACGACGCTCATCGGCTGCTACCACCCCTCGCCGCACAACACCTACACCGGGCGGCTGACCCGGGAGATGACCGACGCGGTCTTCGAACGCGCTCGCGCGCTGACAGACTGAGGGGCACGCCCCGGTATCCCAACCGGTAGAGGAAGCGGTCTTAAAAACCGCACAGTCTGGGTTCGAACCCCAGCCGGGGCACCGCGACCTCACGACCTCCGGACCGGTGCGCGACCACGGACCGGCTGGTAGCCGTCGAACGTCGCCTCGAGCACGCCCTCGCCGCCGGTGAGGTCCGGCAGCTGGTGCTGGAGGTCGTGCAGCCGGGACGCCAGGAGCCGCGCGTCGACGCGGGTGAGGTCGGCGGTCGCGGTCTGGCCGGTGACCTCCGTGCCCCACCGGCCGAGCAGTCGCAGCAGCTGCGGGGCGTCGTGGGTGGGCACCTCCAGCGCCACCCGCAGCACCGGCTCGCACACCTGCGTCGTCGCACGTGCCAGCGCCTGGCGTACGACGATCGGGGTGAGCTTGCGGAAGTCCAGCGCGGTGGGCAGCGGGCCGCGCTTCGAGGGCGGTCCGTCCCACGAGGCGTAGCCGACCTCGATGAGGGTCGCCCGGCAGTCGGTCACCTCCCAGCCGGACGGACCGCGGGACAGGGCGCGGGCGACGTGCTCGGCCATGACGGACGTGAAGTGCTCGACGGACTTGAAGAGGAACAGGGGCAGGTCGCGGAGCGGGACGTCCAGGTCGAACACGACCCCCGTGCCCTTCGCGGCGGGAGCCAGCCGGAGCCCGATCGTCGCCCAGTAGGGGTTGGTCGGGGTGTTGAACCGCTCCACGGCCGTGCCGACCCGGCGCAGCCGCTCGACGTGGAGCACGCTCGCCTCGGAGAACTCGACCTCGATGCCGTGCTCGTCGGACAGCGTCGAGGCGATCACCTCCTGCTGGACGCGGCCGTAGAGGGAGACGGTGGCGTGGCCGTCCTCGTCGGTCCGCGCGGCGATGAGGGGGTCCTGGTCGGCCAGCTGGGCCAGCGCCGTGCGGAGCGCGGGCTCCTGCGCCGGGTCGCACGCCCGCACCGACGACTCCAGCGTCGGCGGCGGGAAGTGGTGGTCCTCGGCCCGGCTCGACGTGCCGAAGCCGTCACCGACCCGCACCTCGCCCAGCCCGACCAGCCGCGCGACCTGACCGGCGCCCACGGCCGCGGCCCGCACCCACAGCCCGTCGCGGAGCACCTGGACTCCCATGACCTTCCCGGTCCGGCCGTCGGGCAGCTCGAGGCGCTGGCGTACGTGGACCTGCCCGGAGAACATCCGGACGTAGGCGACCTTGTCGCCGGACTCGCCCCGCTCGACCTTGAACACCCGGCCCGAGGCCACGCCTCCCGTGTCGGGCTCGGCGTCGCGCAGCAGCGTGGCGATGGCGTGCACCAGGTCGGGGACGCCTGCCCCGGTCGCCGCCGACCCGGCGAACACCGGGTGCAGCGTGGCCGAGCGGGTCTGCGCGGCGACCAGGGCCATGAGCTGCTCGGGGGTGCGGCCCCGCCCCTCGACGTACGACGCCAGCAATGCGTCGTCGTGCTCGGCGAGCGCGACGGTCTCGCGCTCGTGGAAGGCGTGGTCGCCGGAGGAGTGGGCGGTGAACGTCGCGGTCCGGGAGCCGAGCCCGGCGGCCGTCCCCATCGGCAGGACGTCGGGCGTCAGCCGGCGTCGGACCGCGTCGAGCACAGCGTCCACGTCGGCGCCCGTGCGGTCGATCTTGTTGACGAAGATGAGGGTCGGCACGCCGAGTCGCTGCAGCGCGCGCATCAGGATGCGGGACTGCGGCTGCACCCCCTCGACGGCGGACAGCACCAGCACGGCGCCGTCCAGCACGCCGAGGACGCGCTCGACCTCGGCGATGAAGTCGGGGTGGCCCGGGGTGTCGACGACGTTGACGTCGACGTCGCCGAGCCGGAAGCCCACGACCGCGGCCTTGATCGTGATGCCGCGCCGGCGCTCGAGCGCGAGGCTGTCGGTGCGGGTGGTGCCGGCATCGACCGAGCCCGGCTCGTCGATCACCCCGGCGAGGTGCAGGAGACGTTCGGTGAGGGTGGTCTTACCGGCGTCGACGTGGGCGAGGATGCCCAGGTTGAGAGAGCGTGGCGGCACGCGGGGTCCCTTCGAGGAGGTGGATGCGGACGGGAGCGTGCGCTGCTCGCATCTCGGTGCCTCTCTCCTGGGGACGTCGCTTGGGCGGTGGCCGGTCTCTCCGGCTCCCTGCACGGTAGGCAGGGCCGGGACGGCGCCGCAACGGGTTAACCGTCCAGCGTGCTCGGTCCGTCAACGTTCACGGTCGGGATGCCCCCGCCCACCCGGGCGATGACCGCCAGGGACGGCTCGCCGGTCGGGTTCGACTCGCGGTGCACGGTCCATGCCGGGACGTGCACGAAGTCGCCCGGACCGGCATCGAGGTGGCCCTCGTGGCCCTCGAACTCGAGCCGCAGCACTCCGCGGACGACGTAGAGGCTCGACTCGTTGCGCTCGTGGTGGTGCCAACCCGACACGGCGCCCGGCTCGGTCTCGACCTGGCCGGCCCACAGGAGCGGCAGCTCGAAGGCCAGCGCGCGCTGCATGCCGAGCGTCGGGTCGGCCGTCTCCAGGTCGGTGGGCGTGAAGATCCGCACGGGCCGGGGCAGGTCGGTGCTCATCACCCCAGACTGCCACTCGGTAGCGACGGGGCCGACCACCTCCGGCCCCGCTCCGCGTACGCCGAGCAGCAACCTGAGAAGTTGCTGTGACGGGAACAGAGGACCCGCCGTGCACGTTTGATCAGGTGTCACCCCGGCTAGAGTGGTGTGACATGACAGGCGCCGTCACCGCGACGACGTCGAAACCCCCCGCTGGTGCGGGGGCGGCCTCCAAGGAGAGACCATGAAGAGCAACAACCCCGTTTTCAGCCGTTCCGAGGAGTTCAACCGACCCTCGTCGAACCAGACGTACGCCGGTGGGGGCCAGTCCTACCCCGGCTACGGTGACGCGACCAGCGACCCGTCCACCTGGGGCACCGGTGCCCCCGGTCAGGTCGACGGTGCCGATGGCGGCCGGATGACCGTCGACTCGGTGATCCAGAAGACTGCCCTGTCCGTCGGCCTCGTCTTCGTGACGGCCATCATCACGTGGTGGTGGATCGGCGACTTCTCCGGCACCGACGCCGAGACGAACGCCGCCGCGTCGCGTGCCCTCACGCTGGCCGGCCTCGGTGCGGGCGGCGCCTTCCTGCTGGCCCTGGTGAACTCCTTCAAGCGCGTGATCAGCCCGGCCCTGGTGCTGGCGTTCGCGGCCGCCGAGGGTGTGGCGCTCGGTGCGATCAGCAAGGTGTTCGAGGCCCAGTTCGACGGTGTGGTGACCAGCGCGGTCATCGGCACGTTCGGTGCGTTCGCCGGCACGCTGGCGGCCTACAAGGTGCTCGACATCAAGGTCGGCGACAAGTTCCGCCGCGGAGTCGTGGCCGCCATGTTCGGCATGGTGGGCCTGGGCCTGCTCTCGCTGGCCCTGAGCTTCTTCGGGATCAACACCGGCCTCTACGGCATGGGTGGCCTCGGCTTCGCCTTCGCCCTCGCCGGACTCGTCCTCGGTGTCCTGATGCTCATCCTCGACTTCGACTTCGTCGAGAAGGGCGTCGCCGCCGGTCTTCCGGACCGCGAGTCCTGGCGCGCGGCCTTCGGCCTGACCGTCAGCCTCGTGTGGATCTACACCAACCTGCTCCGCATCCTCGCGATCCTGCGTGGCGACTGATCACCTGATCAGCTGAGCTCCGCCGGCCCGTCCGAGCTGTACTCGGACGGGCCGGCGTGCATTTCCGGGGACGTGCACTCGAGAGGTGCGTGAGGCGGATTCGGGGTGCGCCGAGGCCGCCTCACGCACCGCTCGACGCGCACGACACGTGTCCCGCACTGCGAGCGGTGCCCCTGGGGGATTCCGGACGTCCGGAATACGCCTCACGCACCGCTCTCGGAGGGATCGAGGTCGGAGGCGTGGTCCTCGTGGTCCTCGTGCTCGCCCGGCGACTCGGCGTCGGTGGCGGGACGACGGCGGCGGTGCCGCAGCTCGACCCAGCGTCCGCGCAGGCCGCGCTGGTTGCCGCCGACCTCGGTGCCGTCCACCTCGGTGCCGGGCGTACGCGCTGCACGCACGGCAGCGGCGGCCACCGGGAGGATCCCCTCGCGGCGTCGCGGCTCGGGCAGGGACTCGTCGTCGGGGAGCAGGTCGAGCGCAGCCAGGCACGACGGGATGAGGACCGAGGCCAGCTGGCGGTAGCCGTCGGCCGACGGGTGGAACCGGTCGGGGCCGAACAGCACGGCCGGGGCCGCGTCGAACTCCGGGCCGAGGACGTCGCCGAGCGAGACCGAGCGCCCGCCGTTCTCCACGACCGTGATGGTCTGCGCCGCAGCGAGCCGGCGCGACCACTCCCGCGCCACCTGCTTCAGCGGGGGCGGGATCGGCCGGATCGTGCCGAGGTCGGGGCACGTGCCCACGACCACGGCGATGCCGGCCTCGCGCAGGCGGCGTACGCCCTCGGCGAGGTGGCGGACGGAGGCCGAGGGGAGCACCGTGTGGGTGACGTCGTTGGCCCCGATGAGCACGACGGCGAGGTCGGGGTGGGTGCCGATCGCCGCGTCGGCCTGGTCGGCGAGCGCGCTCGACATCGCACCGACCCGGGCGAAGGA
Organism: uncultured Actinomycetota bacterium; assembly: GCA_963791365.1. Lineage (GTDB taxonomy): Bacteria > Actinomycetota > Actinomycetes > Propionibacteriales > Nocardioidaceae > Nocardioides. The sequence continues at coordinate 153,268 of CAWBSG010000015.1, forward strand.
CCGCAGGTGCACACGGCGGTCGGCCTGCGCGGCCACACCGGTCGCCAGGTGTGCGCCGGTGGTGTCCTCGACGCGCTCGACGCCGTAGCCGGCGGCGCTGGAGTCGCCGAGCAGCGCGATGCGGATCGCCGGACCGGGCCGGCCGCGGCCGTACCACCCGGTCGAGTCGAGGGCGGCCTCGGTCGCGTTGCCGATCATCTTGCGCGCGATCTTCGCCTCGAGCACCAGGACGCCGTAGAGCCCGCCGCCGAGCACGGAGAGTCCACCGCCGCCCAGCGCGGCCGCTGATGCCAGCTTGCGTGCTGCTCCGGTTGCCCCCACGATTCCATGTTACGGAGCGGTAGGTCGTTAGATTGACCGGGTGCAGTACGTGAACTCGCTCCTCGACCTGATCGGCAACACCCCGCTCGTCCGGCTCGGCCGGACCCTGGACCTCGAGGGGGGCGTCGAGAACGGCCCGCTGGTCCTCGCCAAGGTGGAGTACCTCAACCCCGGCGGGTCGGTGAAGGACCGCATCGCCAGCCGGATGATCGAGGCCGCCGAGCAGTCCGGCGCGCTCCAGCCCGGCGGCACGATCGTCGAGCCGACCTCCGGCAACACCGGCGTCGGGCTCGCGATGGTGGCCCAGCAGAAGGGCTACACGTGCGTCTTCGTGTGCCCCGACAAGGTCAGCGAGGACAAGCGCAACGTGCTCAAGGCCTACGGCGCCGAGGTCGTGGTCTGCCCGACCGCCGTCGCGCCCGAGCACCCGGACTCCTACTACAACGTCAGCGACCGGCTCTCCAAGGAGCCGGGCGCGTGGAAGCCGGACCAGTACTCCAACCCCCACAATCCTCGCTCCCACTACGAGACCACCGGTCCGGAGATCTGGGAGCAGACGGACGGGAAGATCACCCACTTCGTCACCGGCATGGGCACGGGCGGCACGATCAGCGGCGTCGGGCGCTACCTCAAGGAGCAGAACCCGTCAGTGCAGGTGATCGGCGCCGACCCGGCCGGGTCGGTCTACTCCGGCGGCAGCGGCCGCCCGTACCTCGTCGAGGGCGTCGGCGAGGACTTCTGGCCCGACACCTACGACCGCACCGTCGCGGACCGTGTCATCGAGGTCTCCGACGCCGACTCCTTCGCCTTCACCCGCCGCCTGGCGCGCGAGGAGGCCATGCTCGTCGGCGGCTCGGCCGGGATGGCGGCCTTCGCGGCGCGCCAGCTGGCCCAGGAGCTCGCCGCCGAGGGGCGGACGGACGCCGTGATCGTGGTCCTGCTCCCCGACTCGGGTCGCGGCTACCTCACCAAGGTCTTCAACGACGACTGGCTCGGCCAGTACGGCTTCGCCACCGGCGCGGAGGCCGACCACCGCACCGTCGGCGAGGTGCTGCGGGGCAAGTCCGGCACGCTGCCCGACCTCGTGCACACCCACCCCGGCGAGACGATCGCCGAGGCCGTCCACATCCTGAAGGAGTACGGCGTCAGCCAGATGCCCGTCGTCATGGCCGAGCCGCCGATCGTGGCCGCGGAGGTCGCGGGGTCGGTCTCGGAGCGCACCCTCCTCGAGGCGCTGTTCACCGGAGCCGCCAAGATGACCGACCGCGTGGAGGACCACATGTCCGTCGCGCTGCCGACCATCGGCTCCACGGAAGCCGCCGGCGACGCCGTCTCCCTGCTGGAGAAGGCCGACGCCGTCCTGGTGCACGAGGACGGCAAGCCGATCGGCGTGCTCACCCGCCAGGACCTGCTCACCTTCGTGGCCGCCTCGTGACCCGCCACGCCAGGTTCGCTGCCGGCGCCCTGACCGTGCTGGCCTGCCTCGGTGCGCTCACCGCGTGCGGCGACGGCGACGTCAACGCGAGCACCGACCCGGTCGAGGTCGAGGTCGGCAAGACCTTCGAGTGGAACGGCTTCGCCGTCGAGAAGGGCTGGGAGCTCACCGCGGTCAAGCGCTCGATCAACGGCGACGAGGTCGAGACCCCCGAGGTGAAGGGGACGATCACGAACCTGTCGGACGAGGAGCGTGCGGCGATCTTCGAGATGGTGTTCTCGACGAAGGGCGATGTCGTCGCGAAGGTCAGCTGTTCGGCCGCGACGATGGTGACCGACCAGTCGCAGCAGTTCATCTGCCCCGGCCTGGGCGCGCTGATGCCGGAGGGCTACGACGCCGTCGTGGTGCGGGAGTTCGTCCGCGACGACGGCACCGGCAACACGTCGAGCTGACGTGGGCGACCTGTCGTTCGAGGTCATCCTCTTCCTCGTCCTCGCAGCGCTGGTCGCGGGCTTCGTCGACGCCGTGGTCGGCGGCGGTGGGCTGGTGCAGCTCCCCGCGCTGCTCGTCGGCCTGCCGGGCGCATCGGTGGTGCAGATCGCAGCCACCAACAAGCTGGCGTCCTTCTGTGGCACATCCATCAGCGCGGCGACGTACGTCCGGCGCATCCGCCCCGACCCGCGGACGTTCCTGCCGCTGATGCTCGCCGCCTTCGTCGGGTCGACCGGTGGTGCGCTCGTGGCCTCGCTGCTGCCGCGCAGTGCCTTCGACCCGATCATCCTGGTCGTGCTGGTCCTGGTCGGCGGTTACGTCTGGTTCAAGCCCAGCGTCGGCGACCTGACCAGCCTGCGGTTCCACGGCGGCCAGCACCTCACCGCGGTGTTGATGACCGGGCTCACCATCGGCTTCTACGACGGCGCGATCGGCCCCGGCACCGGGTCGTTCCTCGTCTTCGCCCTCGTCGGGCTGCTCGGCTACAACTTCCTGGAGGCCTCGGCGAAGGCCAAGCTCGCCAACTGGGCGACCAACCTCGCCGCGCTGGTGGTCTTCGTCCCGCAGGGCGCGGTGATCTGGCAGCTGGCGTTGCCGATGGCGGCGGCCAACATCGTCGGCGGCTACCTCGGCGCGCGACTGGCGATGGCGCGGGGCGCGAGGTTCGTCCGGGCGTTCTTCCTGGTGGTGGTGTCCGGCTTCGTGGTGCGACTCGGTGGTGACCTGCTCGGCTGGTGGTGACCGGTAGCCTCCCTCACGTGGGAGCGGTCTCGTCAGTCGATGCGTTCCAGCGCCGTCATCCCGTCCTCGGCTTCCCGCTGGCGGTCCTCTACAAGTACTTCGACGACCAGGGGCCCTACCTCGCGTCGGCGCTGACCTACTACGCCTTCATCGCGATCTTCCCGCTGATGCTGCTCGGCACCTCGATCCTCGGGATCATCCTGCGCGGAGAGCCCAACTGGCAGGAGTCGATCCTCGACTCCGCCCTCGCCCAGTTCCCGATCATCGGCGACGAGCTCGGTCGTCCCGACGGGCTGCAGGGCTCGTTCGCCGGTGTCGCCGTCGGTGCCCTCGCCGCCCTCTACGGCGCGATGGGGCTCGGCCAGGCGTTGCAGAACACCCAGCACGTGGCCTGGTCGGTGCCGCGCAACAGCAGGCCGAATCCCGTCTACGCCCGCCTCAAGACCCTCGTCCTGCTGGTCACGGCAGGCTTCTCCTTGCTGGCAGTGTCGGTGGTCTCGACGATCGCGAGCACCACGGACGTCTTCACCGATGTGCTCGGCCAGGGCCTCAAGGTGTTCCTGCCGGTGCTGACCGTCGCGGTCGTCGGCACCTTCTTGACCCTCCTCTTCCGCTACGCCGCGACCGGCCAGCACTCGTTCCGGCGCGCGGCCCCCGGCGGCTACACGCTCGCGGTGATGTGGCAGCTGCTCCAGATCGCCGGAGCGGCGTACGTCGACAACGTGCTGGTCGACACGTCGTCGATGACCAAGACGTTCGGCCTCGTCCTCGGCCTGATCGGCTTCCTCTGGATCGGCGCCGTGATGGCAGTCCTCGCGATGGAGATCAACGTCGTGGCGGCACGGCGGCTGTGGCCGCGCGCGCTGCTGACGCCCTTCACCGACAACGTGCAGCTGACCGACGCGGACCGGGAGGCGTACGCCCTCTATGCCCGGATGCAGCGGCACAAGGGCTTCGAGAAGGTGCAGGTGATCTGGGAGCCGGGACCGGCCGAGTCCACCCCGCCGCCGTCCGAAACGCCCCGCGGCACCTGAGCGTCACGTCGCGTGGGCAGCGTGACGCGGACCGACCACGCTCAGTCGTACGTCGCTCCGGTGCCGCAGGGACAGGGCGGCTGGAGCGCTGACGGGGAGCCTGGCACGCGTCCCAGCCTAGGGGGACACGGTGCGCGTCCTGCGGGCTGCAAGCTGCGGGGCGAGGGCCCTGCCTTCTTGCGGGCCACGCACTACGGTGCGGGGCATGACGATCGAGCGGCCCGAGCCCGGCTTCAGCAACGACGAGGTCGGGATGCTGCGCACCTTCATCGACCACTACCGCGGCACGATCCGGCTCCAGGCGAGCGGGCTCACCGCAGCCCAGCTCGACCAACCGCTCGCGCCGAGCGACCTGACGCTCGGGGGAATGCTCAAGCATCTCGCCTTCGTGGAGGACTACTGGTTCTCCTACAACCTCGCCGGCAACGAGCCGTCACCGCCGTGGGACACCGCGCCGTGGGACGACGACCCCGACTGGGACTGGCACAGCGCCGCCGGCACGCCGCACGCCGAGCTCGACGCGCTGCTCGCCGATGCCATCGCCCGCTCCGATGCCTGCCTCGACGCGGCGCTGGCCGCCGATCCCGACCTCGGCCGCCACGTCGCGCGCAGGCGGGACCCGGCGAAGGGCGACACCGCCACCATCCGCTGGGTGCTGGTGCACATGGTCGAGGAGTACGCCCGTCACGCCGGGCACGCGGACCTCATCCGCCAGTCGATCGACGGCGCCACCGACGTCTGAGGTCGTACGCCGCCAGCTCAGGCCTGCTCGTGCAGGCAGAGCACGTTGCCGTCGGGGTCCTCGAACCAGACGGTCCAGACCGGTCGTGCCCCGGGTCTGGTGCAATGGGCCCATGACCGACCCGATCCGTGTCTACCTGCTCGACGACCACGACGTCGTGCGTGAGGGGCTGCGCTTCCTGCTCGAGCAGCAGGACGACATCGAGGTCGTGGGCGAGTCCGCCAGCGCGATCGAGGCGACGGCGAGGATCCCCGCCCTGCGCCCGGACGTCGCGGTCCTCGACGCACGCCTGCCCGACGGTTCGGGCATCGAGGTGTGCCGCTCCGTGCGAGCGGTGGACCCCTCGATCAACGCCCTGATCCTGACGTCGTACGACGACGACGAGGCGCTGTTCGCAGCGATCATGGCCGGGGCGGCCGGCTACGTCCTCAAGGAGATCCGCAGCTCCGACCTGGTCGCTGCCGTGCGACACGTCGCCTCGGGCAGGTCGCTCATCGATCCGGCCATGACGGAGACCGTGCTCGACCGGATCCGCAACGGCCCCGGCACGCCCGACGAGCTGTCGTCGCTCACCGACCAGGAGCGGATCCTGCTCGGCCACATCGCCGAGGGCCTCACCAACCGTCAGATCGCCGAGCAGATGTTCCTCGCGGAGAAGACCGTGAAGAACTACGTCTCGAGCATCCTGGCCAAGCTCGGTCTCGAACGGCGTACGCAGGCCGCCGTGCTGGCGTCCAAGCTCCTCGGGCCCTCGTCGGGACCGAGGGGGACCTAGGTCCTTCGGGAAGGGGACCGCTGACCCTGACCCCGCTGCTCGTCTCGCGCGACTCTGGTGGTGACCCAGCAGACACACCACCGAAGGAGGGGATGACGATGAGCGTCCTCCACCGTCACCACGACGAGACCGATGCAGTTCAGGCTCCGATCGATCATGACCACGGCCCCTGGTTCGCCCGGGCCTTGGCCACCTTGCGGATCGCCTTCGGGATCACCTTCCTGTGGGCCTTCCTCGACAAGCTCTTCGCCCTCGGCTTCCACACCGGCTACGACCAGGACGGTGCTCTGGACAGGTTCGGTCCGGCGGCCTGGATCAACGGCGGCAGCCCGACCGAGGGGTACCTGAGCTTCGCGGTCCCGGCGGACAACCCCTTCCACGGGTTCTTCACCGGTCTGGCCGGGCACGCCTGGGTCGACTGGCTGTTCATGCTCGGCCTGCTCGGCATCGGTGTGACGCTGCTGCTCGGTGTGGCCATGCGGCTCGGCACCGCGGCCGGCGCGCTGATGTACACGTTCATGTACGCCGCGTCGCTCCCGCTGGAGAACAACCCGATCGTCGACGACCACCTCGTCGGCGTGATCGTGATGGCGGTCCTCGCCCTCGGCGCGGCCGGCACCACGTGGGGGCTGGGTCACTGGTGGAACCGCATGGCCGTGGTGGAGGATCACCCGGTCCTGCGCTGACCAGCAGGCCCCGGAGGCCCGACGCCGTCACCGGCGTCGGGCCTTCCTGCGTCCCTGCCCGGCTGCGAGTCAGCCGAGCGGGACGCGCCAGACCAGGACGGTGCCGTGATCGCCGAGCGGGGAGACGTCCAGGGTCCCGCCGAGGTCGTCGGCGCGACGTCGTGCGTTGCGCAGCCCACTCTCGAGGACCTGGGCCGGCAGACCCACCCCGTCGTCGGCGACACGCAGCTCGAGCTGCCCGTCATGGACCGCGACGTCGACCTCCGTGCTGTCGGCCGCTGCGTGGCGCGCGACGTTGGAGACTGCCTCGCGCAGCACCGCCAGCAGCTGGGCCCCGAGGGCGGGCGCGACGAGGGTGTCGACCGGTCCGGACGTGCGCACGACCGGGCTGAAGCCCAGCACCGGGACGTACTCCTTGACCAGGCGGCGGATCCCGGCCCGCAGCGAGCTTCCGCTGCGGTCCTGGAGCTCGAAGATCGTGCCCCGGATGGCCTTGATGGTGTCGTCGAGATCCGCCACCGACTTGTCGAGCCGGTCCGTGACCGCGCCGTCACCGGCCATGGCGGCGACGCCCTGGAGCTGGAGCCCGGTGGCGAAGAGCCGCTGGATGACGATGTCGTGGAGGTCGCGAGCGATCCGCTCGCGGTCGGAGATCACGGCCAGCTCCTGGCGGTCGGCCAGAGCCTGGGTGCGGTCGAGCGACAGCGCGACCTGGTCGGCGAACGCGGCGAACAGGTCGCGCTCCTGCACGTCGAGGAGACCGGACTCCGGGTCGGTGACGGCGACGAGGGCGCTCACGGGCGCGAGGTGGGAGCGCAGCGGCACCACGACGAGGGGCACGCCGTCGACGTGGGTGGTGACGACCGGTGCGGTGACGGCCTGCTGGAGCTCGGGAGCCGAGTGGGCTCGTTCGAGCACCCCGCGGACCCAGTCGCCGTCGACGTCGGGAGCCACGCTCACGGTGTCGTGCTGCGCGCCGAGGGAGGACCACAGGGTGACGGCGCGGGCCCGGGAGACCTGACGGGCGGTGGACACGATGTGGTGCAGCGCGGTGGACAGGTCGACCGGGGGCTGGAACAGCTCGGCGAGCTCGGCGGAAGCCTCCAGCCACTGGCGGCGCCGCTCGCTCAGCGCGAAGGAGCGGGCGTTGCTGATGACGTAGCCGGCGGTCCGGGCGAGCTCCTCGACGAGGCTCTCGTCGGCCTCGGTGAAGGGGCCCCCGCCGGCCTTCTCGGTGAGGTAGAGGTTGCCGAACACGGTGCCGCGGATCCGCACCGGCATGCCGAGGAAGGAGGTCATCGGCGGGTGGTTGGGCGGGAAGCCCACCGAGGAGGGATGGGCCGAGAGGTCGGCCAGGCGCAGCCCGGAGGGGTCCTCGATGATGACGCCGAGGATGCCGCGGCCGTGGGGCAGGTCCCCGATGAGCTGGCGGGCATGCTCGTCGATCCCCGTGGTGACGAACTCCACCAGCTCGCCGTCGAGCCCGATCACGCCCAGTGCGCCGTAGCGGGCGTCGGTCAGCGCGGTCGCGGCCTCGACGATGCGCGTCAGCACGCTGGCGAGGTCGAGGTCGCTGGAGATCGCGGTCACGGCCTCGAGCAGCAGCCGGGCGTCGGCACCGAGGTCTGCCTGGTGGGGGGTGGTCACGGCCCCAGTGTGGACCAGTGTGGTCCGGTGCGGCTTCAGGCCATCCGGCGGACGGGCAGGTGCTGCCACGGGTCCCATCCGCCGCCGAGCTGGCGCCCGGTCACCTCGGTCCACGGGATGCGTACGACGAGGTTGCGCTGGCCCTCCGCCCAGGGGCGGGGTTGCCAGGTCCGGGCGATCTCGCGCAGCTCCTCGTGGTCGTCGACGAAGCTCGCACGTCCCCGGACCGTCACGCTCCAGCCACGCTTGAGCTCGTAGTCGAACTGGTCGACCTCGAAGCAGGCCTGGGCGTCGCGACCGTAGGTGCCGAGGAGGCTGTACGCCGTCGTGCGGAGGAGGACCGACTCCTGGCCGGGCGCGCCGTCGACGGCGTAGTTGACCGGGATGATGTGGGGACCGGTGGGCGTGCCGATCGCCACGCGGCCGGCGACGCCCGCGGTGAGCAGGCGTGAGCAGTCCTCGCGGGACAGGTCGTGGGGGATGGGCATGGCGACCTCCTTCAGCTGGACCTCCAGCGTCTCCCGGCCACGCACATGCGGGCAGGGTCGAAGGTCCCGACGGTCGCGGCGGACGACCTCTACGGCCCGGAGTTGGTGATCAGGCCGCCGGTCGTCGGCTGATAGGGGTTGAGCCCGTGGTCGATGGCGTACTGCTTGAGGTAGCCGTCGCGTCCGAGCACCGCGATCCGTTCGGCGATCTTGGCGGCCTCGGCCTTCTCGACCTCGATCTGCGCCTGGGCGGCCTTGACCTGGGCGGCGGCCTCGGCCTCCTTGGCCTTGGCGCGGGCCACGGCCTCCTGCTGCGCCACGAGTGCGGCCTTCACCGACTCCGGCGGCACGGGCTTCTGCAGGGTGATGGCGAAGTCGGTGAAGAACTCCTCGTCGCCGTCGATCTGACGGCCCACCAGCTCGGGCATCTGCTCCAGCACCTCCTGCTCCCACTGCGCCTTGACGGCGGGGTCGGTGTAGAGCTCGGTGTAGGTGTAGTTCTGGCTGGCGCGGTCGATGGCGGTCTCCAGCGGTCGGCTGATGTAGACGCTCAGCATCTGCAGCCACCCGGCGGAGCCGTTGCCGTCGGTGGTGTCCATGTAGGCGGCGTAGCGGTTGCCGATGAGGTCGTGGAACTTCTGCAGCGTCTTGCAGTCGGTGTTGAGCAGGAACGCCGCGACCCCGTCGACGCTCATCTCGATGCCGTCCTTGCTGACGAAGGTCACCATCGGCCGGTCGCCGCCGTCGCCGAAGACGTAGTTGCGCTGGCTCTTCGGGTACGAGTAGTGCTTGTCGCCCGGCCCGTCCCAGGCCCGGGTCGAGCTCGACACGCAGTCCTTGAACCGACGCGGGGTGAAGGCCCCGTCGCTGTAGTGCAGGGCCACCTGGTCGGGGCCGGTCGAGACCGTGGTCGGTCGCACGAAGATCAGCGTCCCGACCCCGAGGACCAGCAGCAGGATGACCCCGCCGGACGCCTTGCGCAGTGCGCCGGCCCGGCCGGCGATCTTGTTCGTCGACATGGTGGTCCTCAGGCGTCGGGGCCGCTGGAGAGGCGGCGGTGGTGGGTCGTGATCTCGTCGATGATGATCGTGGAGAGCTCGGGGGAGACGTCGCGGTGCTGCCACGCCGTCTCCCGCAGCTGCTCGATGAAGGCGTCGCGCTCGGCGAGCTCTCGAGGGGCTGCTGGCGGGGCGAGGGCCGGCGTGGTGCCGGCGCCCACGGACATCCGGCCCGCCCAGAAGGCGGCCCCGATCAGCACGAGCATCAGGACGGGCAGCAGCAGGGACATGCGGCCATCCTGCCCTGTGCGGGAGCCCCCAACCCGCCAATTCGGGGGTAGTCCAGTGACGAACGGTCGCGGGAGCGGGCTCGGGACAGCCACATCTCACTGGACTACCCCGGGAGGGGCGGGTTCGAGCGCAGCCGACGTTGACGGCCCGGTCTAGCGTGGATGACGTGACCGACCCGAACACCGAGCACCCCGAAGCCAGCACCCTCGGCCAGCTCCGCGCCAGCGGCCACGAGCTGAAGACGCTCCGTGAGGAGCTCCGCGACAACCTGCTCGCCCGGTTGCGCTCCGGGGAGGACCCGTGGCCCGGTCTGCACGGCTTCTCCGAGACCGTCGTCCCGCAAGTCGAGCGCGCACTCCTCGCCGGCCACGACATCGTGCTGCTCGGCGAGCGCGGCCAGGGCAAGACCCGGCTGCTGCGCTCGCTGGTCGGCCTCCTCGACGAGTGGACCCCGGTGATCTCCGGCTCCGAGCTCGGCGAGCACCCCTACGAGCCGATCACCGTCACGTCGCAGCAGGCGGCGGCGAAGTACGGCGACGACCTCCGCATCTCGTGGCGCCACCGCGACGACAGGTACGCCGAGAAGCTGGCGACGCCGGACACGTCGGTCGCCGACCTGATCGGCGACGTCGACCCGATGAAGGTGGCGGAGGGACGTCATCTCGGCGACCCCGAGACCATCCACTTCGGACTGATCCCGCGCAGTCACCGCGGCATCGTCGCGATCAACGAGCTGCCCGACCTCGCCGAGCGGATCCAGGTCGCGATGCTCAACGTGATGGAGGAGCGCGACATCCAGATCCGCGGCTACATCCTCCGGCTGCCGCTCGACGTGCTCGTCGTCGCCAGCGCGAACCCCGAGGACTACACGAACCGCGGCCGGATCATCACTCCGCTGAAGGACCGGTTCGGCGCCGAGATCCGCACCCACTACCCCCGCGAGGTCGAGGAGGAGATCGCCGTCATCGAGCAGGAGGCCGACCTCGTCGCCGAGGTGCCCGACTACCTGGTCGAGGTGCTCGCGCGCTTCACCCGCAACCTCCGCGAGTCGCAGGCGGTCGACCAACGCTCGGGCGTGAGCGCCCGTTTCGCGATCGCCGGCGCGGAGACCATCGCGGCCGCAGCGCTGCACCGGGCGACCACGCAGGGCGAGGACGGGCCGGTGGCCCGGGTCGTCGACCTCGAGACCGCGGTCGACGTGCTCGGCGGGAAGATCGAGTTCGAGACCGGCGAGGAGGGCCGTGAGGCCGAGGTGCTCACGCACCTGCTCCGCACCGCCGTCGCCGAGACCGTCCGTGCCCATCTCGCCGGGATCGACCTGCGGCTGCTGGTCGAGGCCATCGAGGAGGGGGCGATGGTGAGCACGGGTGCCCGCGTGGGTGCGCGCGACTTCCTCGCCGGCCTGCCGGTGCTGGGGGAGTCGGACCTCTACGACGCGGTGTGCGACCGACTCGGCGCGACGAACGACGGCGAGCGCGCGGCCGCCATCGAGCTCGCGCTCGAGGGCCTCTACCTGGCCCGCAAGATCGGCAAGGACACCGACGCCGGGGAGACCGTCTATGGGTGAGGCCACCCTCGTCACGCTCCGTGCCGGCACCCTCGAGGACATTCCGGCCCTCGTCGCGCTGGGCCGCGCCGTCGTGCCACCGACCTACGGTCCGATCGACGCGGCGTACGCCCGGCGGATGATCGACGAGTGGTGGACCCCCGCGGTGTTCACCCGGTCGATGCAGACCAACGAGCACCTCGTCGCCGAGGTCGACGGACAGGTCGTCGCGCTCGCCACGATCGGCCGGCTGTCGCGGTCCTACCGCGACTTCCCGCACGTCAGCGGCGACCGTGAGGTGATGTGGAAGCTCTACGTCCACCCGGACCACCACGGCCGCGGCATCGGCAGCCGGTTGCTGGCCGAGATCGAGTCGCGCGTCGAGGGCGACGAGCTGTGGCTCGAGGTGGTCGACGGCAACGAGCAGGCCTTCGCGTTCTACGGCAGCCACGGCTTCGAGGTGCGGGAGCGGACCCCCGACGACGGCCCGTGGCCGGACGACGTCTGGCTCTGCAAGTGGATCGGGAAGGTGCCGCGGTGAGCCGCTTCACGAAGTACGACGGCGGCGACCCGCTCGCGCCGCCGGTCGACCTCGCCGACGCGCTCGACGCGATCGGCCAGGACGTGATGGCCGGCTACTCGCCCGAGAGTGCGATGCGCGAATACCTACGGCGTGGCAGCCCCGACCAGACCGGCCTCGACGAGCTGCAGCGCCAGGTCGCCCAGCGGCGGCGCGACCTCCTGCAGCGCAACAACCTCGACGGCACCATGCAGGAGGTGCGCGAGCTCCTCGACAAGGCCGTCCTGGCCGAGCGGGGACAACTCGCCCGCGACATCACGATGTCGGAGGAGGACCGCGACTTCCGCGAGATGGTGATGGAGAACCTCTCGCCGTCCACGGCGGCCGCGGTGAGCGAGCTGGCGTCGTACGACTGGCAGTCCCCGGAGGCGCGCGACGCCTACGAGCAGATCAAGGACCTGCTCGGCCGCGAGCTGCTCGACCAGCGGTTCGCCGGCATGAAGGAGGCGCTCGAGGGCGCCACCGACGAGGACCGGGCGGCGGTGGCCGAGATGCTGGCGGACCTCAACGACCTGCTCGAGAAGCATGCGCGGTCCGACGGGTCCAGCGAGGACACTGCCGCTGTCGACGAGGCCTTCCAGGACTTCATGGACAGGCACGGCGACTTCTTCCCCGAGAACCCCGAGAGCATCGACGAGCTGCTCGACTCGCTCGCCCAACGGGCGGCGGCCGCGCAGCGGATGCTCAACTCGATGACCGAGGAGCAGCGCCAGGAGCTGATGGAGCTGTCGCAGCAGGCCTTCGGCTCGCCCCAGCTGACGGAACAGCTGACCCGGATGGACGCCAACCTCCAGGCCCTGCGGCCCGGGGAGGACTGGTCGGGGTCGGAGAGCTTCGAGGGTGATCAGGGGATGGGTCTGGGCGACGGCACCGGCGCGCTCCAGGACCTCGCCCAGCTCGACCGCCTGTCCGACCAGCTCGCCCAGTCCCACCCGGGCGCGCGGCTCGACGACGTCGACCTCGACGCGCTCGCCGGCCAGCTCGGTCCGGAGGCGGCGGTGGCGGCGCGGACCCTGCAGGAGCTCGAGCGGGCGCTGCGCGACAGCGGCTACCTCAAGCGCGGTTCCGACGGTGAGCTCCGGCTCTCGCCGCGGGCGATGCGCCAGCTCGGCAAGGCACTGCTGCGCGATGTCGCCGACCGCATGAGCGGACGCTCCGGCGCCCGCGAGACGCGTACGACAGGGCTGGCGGGCGAGCCGTCCGGTGCGAGCCGGCAGTGGGAGTTCGGCGACACCGAGCCGTGGGACGTGCCCCGCACCATCACCAACGCGGTGCTCCGGCAGGGCGGCTCGTCTCCGGTGCGCATTCAGGTCGACGACATCGAGGTGGTCGACACCGAGGCCCGCACGCAGGCGGCGGTCGCGCTGCTCGTGGACACGTCGTTCTCGATGGCGATGGACGGGCGGTGGGTGCCGATGAAGCGCACCGCCCTCGCCCTCCACCAGCTCGTGCGCTCGCGGTTCCGCGGCGACGACCTCCAGCTGATCGCGTTCGGCCGGCACGCCCAGGTGATGGAGGTCGAGGAGCTCACCGGGCTGGACGCTCGCTGGGACAAGGGCACCAACCTCCACCACGGCCTGCTCCTCGCCAACCGGTTCTTCCGCAAGCACCCCAACGCCCAGCCGGTGCTGCTGGTCGTCACCGACGGCGAGCCGACCGCGCACCTCGAGCCCGACGGCGAGGTGTGGTTCTCCTACCCGCCGCACCCGCGGACGATCGCCCACTCGGTCCGCGAGCTCGACGCGGCCGCGCGGCTCGGCGCGCAGGTGACGTTCTTCCGCCTCGGCGAGGACCCCGGCCTGGCGCGCTTCATCGACTCGATGGCGCGTCGGGTCGACGGCCGGATGGTCAGCCCCGAGCTCGACGACCTCGGTGCCGCGGTGGTCGGGTCCTACCTCGGCTCGCGCGGGCCCGGTGCGTCGTACCGTGAGCACTTCGGTGACTTCCACGGCGGCCGCGGCTTCTGGGTCTGACCCCCGCCTGTTCACCATGGGATGTCGATCAACCAGCACTGCCCGGGGTCAATTGACATGGGGAAGTGCATGTCCGCCGACATCCCATGGTGGACAGACGGGCGCTGGCCCTATGTCCCCGCGGCCTCCAGCATCCTCAGCAGCTCGGCACCCATGTGCTCGATCACGCCCTGGAGTGCCCTGGCGGGACGGACCATGACGGTGAAGTCGACGATCTGCCCGTCCGCGTCCCACGTGATCATGTCGACGCCCGAGACGTCGAGACCGCCGACCTCCGTGCGGAACTGGAGCACCGCCGAGTCCTCGCCGAGCCACTCCCGCTCGTACGTCAGGGCCGGCCCGAGCACCGTGAACGCGGCGGTCAGGTAGCCCACGACGGTGTCGCGGCCGGCCTGCGGCGTGTGCACGGCAGGGCTGCGGAAGACCGCGTCCTCCGCGATGAGTGCCGGGAGCCCGGCCGGGTCGCGGCTCTCGACGACGGCGTGCCAGCGGGCGAGGGCGGCTGCGGAGTCCATGTCCTCATCGTGCCAGCGCGGCGGCTCACGCCGGGGTAGTCCAGTGACGTCTGGTCGCCGCGGGGGCCGTCCGACAGCCAGAACCCACTGGACTACCCGGGCGGGACAGCCAGAACTCACTGGACTACCCCGGGAAGGACGAGCCTCAGGCGTCGGCGAAGCCCGGCAGGGACTCCTCGAGGATCTCGCGGAAGGGTGCGGTCGCGTTGAGCTGGCTCAGCATGCCGATGGCCCCGATCCACGTGCGGTGGATGAGGAGGTAGGACGTCGGGAGGTTGAGCTTGAGCGCGAGCGTGAACGCCTCCGACTTCGGGTCGTTGACCCGCTCGAACTGCTCGCGCATCCACTCACGCGTGAAGGTGAAGCGGTCCTGCGCGGCGGGCTCGACGAACGGGGCGAGGTAGGACAGGACCAGGGCCGGGTCGACCTCGATCTTCTCCTTGATGAATCCCTCCTCGCGCAGCCCGGCGACGAGCGACTCCTCGTCGGCCTCGAGGGCGATGCGCAGCAGGCGGCCGGTCGCCGGCGGCATGGTGCCGCCCTCGAGGCGGGCGACGGCGCCGAAGTCCAGGACGCCCATCCGGCCGAGGCCGCCGTCGGACGCAGGAAGGATGCGGAAGTTGCCGGGGTGCGGGTCGGCGTGCAGCATGCCGGTCAGCCGGGGACCCTCGAACAGGAACCGCACGAACAGCTCGCCGTAGTGGTCCCGCTCCTCCTGCGTCCCCTCGCGGATGACGTGGGCCAGCGAGTACGGGGAGTCGAGCCACTCGGTCACCAGCACCTGCTTGCCCACCGACACCACGGCGGGCACCACGATGTCGGGGTGGTCGGCGAACGCCTCGGCGTACGCCGCCTGCGCCTCCGCCTCCAGCGCGTAGTCGAGCTCGTCGGCCGCACGCGCCTGCAGCTCGGCGACGAGTGGCTTGATGTCGAGCCCGGGGAAGACCGGCGCGATGCTGCGGGCGACCCGGGCGATCTGGCGCAGGTCGGACATCAGCGCCTCGCCGGCACCGGGGTACTGCACCTTGACCGCGACGTCGCGCTCGGCACCGTCGTCCCGGGCGTGGTCGACCCATCGACCGCGGTGGACCTGGCCGATCGAGGCGGCGGCCGTCGGTGCGCCGTCGAGCCAGACCAGTCGCTCGCGCCAGTCGTCTCCGAGGTACGCCGTCAGCTGCTGGCGCACGGTCGCGGTCGGCATCGGGGGAGCGGAGTCCTGCAGGGCGGTCAGGTGCTCGCGGTAGGGAGCGGCGAGCTCCTCGGGCAGCGCGGACTCCAGCACGCTGAGGGCCTGGCCGAACTTCATCGCCCCACCCTTGAGCTCGCCCAGGGTGCGGAACAGCTGCTCGGCCGTGCGCTGCTGCATCTCGCCCAGCACCACGTCGGCCGGCCGGCCACCGAGGCGCTTGCCGAAACCCATCGCCTGCCGTCCGGCGTACCCCAGGGGCAGCGCCGCGAGGCGTGCCGTGCGGGCGGCGGCCTTGCGTGGGAGCTCGGTCATGCCTCACATCATCCCCCGGGGGGCAATCCGCGGCCGCTCGGGCACCGATCAACGTCGCGAGCGTGACCTGGCGCACGGTGCGTCGTTGAGCAGGCAACACCTCATACCCCTCGGGAGGGATCCACGTGCGACTCACGACCGCGCTCGCCTGCACGGCGAGCATCCTCGCCGCCTCAGCGGCACTCGGCACCGGCGGCACCGCCACGGCAGCCGTGACCGGCGCCCCGCAACGCGCCAACGTCTCCGACCACCTCGCCGGCCAGCTCTCGAGCCTGACCGGAAGGACCACCGTCCTGGTGCACGGGACGAGCATCACCGCGGCCCGCCGGGCGGTCGCCGCGACCGGCATGGCCACGAAGGGAGAGTTCAGGACCATCGGCGTCGTCGTCGCCAACGCGACCACGTCGCAGATCTCGGCGGTCCGGACGCAGAGCGGAGTGACGTACGTCGAGGGCGGCGCGCAGCCCATCGAGTTCTTCCAGGAGACCTCCAACACCGCGACCCGGGGTGCCGAGGCGGCCTCGACGCTGACCGGCGCCGACGGCAGCCCGCTGACGGGCAAGGGCGTCAGCGTCGCGGTCATCGACTCGGGCGTCGACCCGACCCACCCCTACTTCAAGGAGGCCGACGGCTCGTCCGCCGTCGTGGCCAACCTGAAGGCGCTCTGCGAGCCGCTGACCGAGACGTGCTCGGTCCAGAAGCTGCCGAACGTCGTCGACACCGACACGCTGTCGCTCGGCGGTCACGGCACCCACGTCAACGGCATCGTGGCCGGTCGCCCGACCACGCTGACCGACGGAGGCAAGCTCCGGGGCGCCGCTCCCGGTGCCAAGCTCGTGTCGATCTCGACCGGTGCCGGCCTCGTGATCCTCGGCGCCGACTCGGCGCTCAACTGGGTGCTCGAGAACCACGCCGCACCGTGCGGCGCCGGCATCCCGGCCTCGACCTGCCCGCCGATCAAGGTCACCAACAACTCCTACGGCCCCGTCGGCGGCGGTGAGTTCGACCCCGAGTCCGCCACGGTCAAGCTCCAGCGGGCCCTCGCGGCCCAGGGCGTGGTGACCGTCTGGGCGGCCGGCAACGACGGCGGCGACGGCTCGGAGAGCCTCACCAACCCGCCCGGCCAGGACCCGACCGGCGGAATCCTCTCGGTGGCGTCGTTCTACGACCAGGACACCGGCACACGCGACGGCACCGTGTCCGACTACAGCTCGCGCGGCCTGTCCTCGGACGCCTCGACGTGGCCGGACATCTCGGCGCCGGGCGAGAACATCACCTCGTCGTGCCGCCTCTACCTGGCGATCTGCTCGACCGGCCTCGACCCGCGCAACGGCCCCGGGCCGCTCGACATCGGCACCTTCAACACGATCAGCGGCACGTCGATGGCTGCACCGCACATCGCGGGCATCGTCGCGCAGCTGTTCCAGGCGAAGCCCTCCGCGACCCCCGCCGACATCGAGCGGGCGCTGAAGGTGTCCGCCTACAAGTACACCGACGGGGCGGGCTACCAGTCCGGCCCGCTCGGCACCACGTCGTACGACAAGGGCTACGGCCTCGTCGACGTCGTGGCGGCAGTGGCAGCACTGGGATGACGACCTGACCCAGGGCTGACTCAGACCCTCCAGGGGGGAGCCACCGCGCAACAGGGGCACGGTGGAAGGAGCGGGCGCGAGCGAGAGCTCTCGCCCGCTCCTCTGTTTGCAAGACTGCCCGCATGGAGCTCGTGTTCAGCGGTGACGTGGTCGAGTGGCGCGGGCCCGCGCCCTACTACTTCGTGCCGCTCCCGCTCGACGCCGCGGACCTCGTCGACGAGGTCAAGGCGGAGGTCGTCTACTGGGGCGTCGTGCCCGTGCGGGCATGGATCGGCGACACCGAGTTCACCACCTCGATGTTCCCCCGCGAGGAGACCTGGTTTCTGCCGGTGAAGGACGCCGTGCGCCGGGCCGAGGCGATCGGCCTCGGCGACGCGGTCGACGTACGCCTCCAGGTCGGGCGCTAGTCAGGCGATGGCGGGGTGGCCGCGACGAGCCGTCAGGTAGAGGCTCAGTGCGACGTAGTAGCCGACGTAGGCCACCGAGATCGCGAGCCAGACCACGCTCGGGTCGGGTGCCTGCACGAGCAGCACGGCATAGCTGACCAGCCAGAGGCAGGTCAGCACCAGCGTCGGCGCCTGCAGCGTGGTGGTGCGCGAGGGGTAGACGTAGCCGATGGGGACGAACACGAGCACGGCACACACCAGCAGCACGATCGCGGCGGCCGTGGGCGACATGTCGAGCACGATGATGTAGAAGGCGGCGATGTTCCAGTAGCTCGGGAAGCCGAGGAACAGGTGGTCGTCGGTCTTCGCGTCGACCCGGCAGAACTGGTACGCCGACGCCAGCAGCGGCACCACCGCGAGCACCTTCGCCGAGGCGCCGTCGCCGAGGAGCCCGGTGCTCCACAGCAGCACCATCGGGAGGAACGCGTAGGTGATGTAGTCGACGATGTTGTCGAGCAGAGCGCCGTCGAACCACGGGACGTGCCGCTTCACCTGGACCCAGCGCGCGAGCATGCCGTCGGTGCCGTCGACGACCATGGTGGCCAGGAAGAGCCACAGGCACCGCGTGGTGTCGCCCTCCATCACCGCCACGACGGCGAGGAACGCCAGGACGAGCCCCGACGCCGTGTAGGCGTGCACGAGCCAGGAGGCGATCGTCGGGAAGGTGTGCCGTGGGGAGGCCACGTCCCCTCCTCGGTCGTCGGTGTGTGCCATCGAGAGGGGGATCATGTCAGACGGAGTCGCAACAGATGCAACCTTCGGCGGTGCTCCCGCGTCCTCAGGGTGCACCGGGACGACCCGCTGCACCACACACGAGAAACGGAAAGCACCATGCGTACGACCATCCTGAGCGCCGCGACCCTGACGATCGCGGCCCTCGCCCTGACCCAGCTCGCGCCGGCCAACGCCGACGGCATCGGCATCTCGGACCCACAGGACCTCGGCCACGGGGTCGACCTCCGGTCCGTGGAGGTCCGGCACGGCGGGCGCAACGTGGTCGTGACCACGACCCACACAGACCTGCGGGAGTCCTTCCGCTCCGGTTCGTCGGGAGCGGTGTTCATCGACACCGACCCGACCGACCCCGGCCCCGAGTACGTCTTCGCCGGCGGCTACTTCGTCGGCACCGACTACGCGCTGCTCCACACCGACGGCTTCGCGAACAAGAAGTGGGGCGAACCGGTCGAGGGCTCCTACCGGATGCGGATCGACTACGACACCGAGCAGGTCCGGATGCGGATCGCCCGCGACACCCTCGGCTCGCCGGACGAGGTCCGGGTCGCCGTAAGCGTCGCCGGATCGCGCCCGAACGGCAGCAACACGAGGCGCGACTGGCTCGGCGAGCCGCGCAGCTTCACCGACTGGGTGGCCCGCTAGGACCTACCTGACCTCGCGGACCTCCTGCGGCCACCCGCAGCCCTCGGCGATCCTGGCGGCCCACTCCCGGGCCTCCTCGATCGTCTCCACCCGGATGACGGTGATACCGCCGAGGTGCTCGGTCACCTCGGTGTAGGGACCGTCGGTCACCAGCATCTCCCCGCTGGTGCCGTCGGCGCTGAACGCCAGCGACATGTCCTCGACGAGGCCACCGGCGAACACCAGGACGCCCGCCGCCTCCATGTCACGGACGACGGCCGAGGACGGCTCCACCCGCGACTGGTACCACTCCGCGGGGTGGTCGCCGACCCACTGCTGCATGAAGTAGATGGCGTAGGTGGTCATGGGTGCTCCTCGGTTCCGGGCCGCCCCGTGCGGCCCTCCGACACTCTGACGGACGAACCCGTACGGGATCGACAGGCCCTGCCGAGAAGTGCGTCAGCCGCGTGCGGCCGCTCACTCGGGTTGGTTGTGACGGTTCCCGCCGACCACGAACGACGACGAGACGCCGTCGTACATCAGGTGCGCGACCAAGCCCTCGGCGGCGTGGGGCAGATTGTGGCAGTGGTCCATCCAGAGCCCGGGATTGTCGGCGAGGAAGGCGATCTCGAACGACTCACCTGTCTTGACCTCGAGGGAGTCCACCCACCACGGTGAACCGGTCGCGGGCTCGCCGTTGCGGGAAAGCACCACTGCGTGGTGGCCGTGCAGGTGCATCGGGTGTGCGTCGTCGCTGCTGTTGGCGATGTTGAAGACCACGACGTCGCCCTCCTCGACCATGAACATGGGCACGTCGGGGAAGAGGTGGCCGTTGATGGTCCACCACATCCCCGGCCGACCGTCGAGGAAGCCGGGTCGCTTGCCGATGCGGTAGTCGAAGTGCCGGTCGGCCCGATCCGGGTCGAAGCCGAGGTCGGACGGCTCGCCGTATGAGAGCAGGTCGACCTCGGCCACCGGCGGCGACGCCTGGCTCCCGTCGGTGGGGTCGCCGCCGAGCACCAGCGCCGTCGTGCCGCCGAAGTCGACGCGGGCTCCGCCCTCGGGGACGACCAGGCCGAGGTCCACGCGGCCGCCGGCCGGGATGGAGATGCTCCGGTCCTCGACCTGTCCGGGTTCGTTGAGGTCGGCGCCGTCCACGGCGACGACCTGGTAGGACGCGCCGGTCACCCAGGCCTTGGTCTCCCCGTTGTCGGTGTTGACGACCCGCACCCGGACCCGCTGGCCCGGTTCGGCGTCGACCGTGGTGACCCCGGCCGTCCCGTTCAGCGAGGGGCCGGACTCGTACTCGTGGAGGACGGCGACCTGCTGCTGTTCGTCGGGGTCGAGCTCGGAGGGGTGCACGACCAGGCCGCCGAGGAGGCCGCGGCGTACCTGCTCGTGGGAGAGCTGGTGGGAGTGGTACCAGAAGGTGCCCGCCTGCTCCACGACGAACCGGTAGACGAACTCCTCGCCGGGCCCGACCGCGTCCTGGGTGACGCCGGCGACGCCGTCGGCGGCGTTGGGCACGTCGACACCGTGCCAGTGGAGCGTGGTGCCCTCGGTGATGTTCTCGTTGACCAGGGTCACCTCGACCAGGTCGCCGACGGTGGCCTCGAGGAGAGGGCCGGGGGACGTGCCGTTGACCGTGTAGCCACCGTCGGGTTCCCGGCGCGCGGTGACCGTTTCGCGGACGTCGGCACGCGTGTCGGGGTCTGCGGTGAGCGAAGCCACCGGTGCGCCGGCTTGGTGGTCATGGTGGCCCCGGGGGCCACCGCCCCAGTCCGGGTAGCCCATGGTCGACATGTCGTAGCTGTCGGGCAGCAGGCTGGCCTGCCAGAACCATCCCAGGGGCAGCACGAGGGCAGCCGTGGCCGCAGCCGCCAGCCACAGCCGCCAGCGGCTGAACGACGCCACCACCTTCAGGCGGCGACGCGGTCGCCGTCCACCGGAGCCGCCGTCGTGGCGCGCTGACCGGCCATGATGGCGACCCCCATGAGCACCAGGGCGTTGACGCCGTGCAGCGCGCCGAAGCCCGAGCCGACTTCGCGAGAGAGCATCGGCAGCACGATCACCTGCAGGAGGACGAGCACGAAGAGGATGCCGGCGAGCATCACGCCGCCGGGGACCTTCGCGAAGAAGGACACGACCAGCAGGGCCAGGGTCGTCAACGGGATCAGGACCAGTCCGTTGAAGAACATGTGGATCGCGAACCCGAACTCGGCGGTGAACCCGCCACCGCAGCCGGCTTCGCTCTCCAGGCAGGCCTTGTTGATCACCAGCCCGTTCTGGTCGATCTCGTTGGTGAGGCCGAAGAAGGCCCACGCGATCGCGCCGGCCTGGACGACGACGAGTGCCGCAATGGCGAAGGCCAGGAATCTGTAGGTAGATCTCACGGTGTGCCCCCAGTTGTTCGGTGCTGCGCGTTCCTTGGCGCTCACGAGTGGTGAGACTCCTAGGATCCTCGTGTGGGGCCCGATGCTCAATGACCTGAGCCAGCCGGTCTAGGCAGGCTCCCCGGAGCGAGCGGATCGCCCTGGAGCGGGACTCCGTGCAGACCCGAGGGCCTCGGACGCACCGATCCAGGGTGATCAGCGTCGACGGGTGCGCCTCCTGCGAGCGCCCGTCAGGACGTCTCGGGGAACTTCACTCCCGTGTTGGCGTGGCAGCGGTAGCCGAAGGGGTTCTTGGCGAGGTACTGCTGGTGGGCGTCCTCGGCGTAGAAGTACGGCGTCTCGCTGGCGGGGCGGATCTCGGTGGTGATCTCGCCGAGATCGCGGCGGGCCAGCTCGTCGCCGTACGCCTGGGTCAGCTCGCGCGCGGTCTGCTCCTGCTCCGGGGTGGTCCAGTAGATCGCGGAGCGGTACTGCGTGCCGACGTCGTTGCCCTGGCGCATGCCCTGGGTCGGGTCGTGGATCTCGAAGAACCTCTTGAGCAGGTCGGCGTACGACACCACCGACGGGTCGAAGACGACGCGGATCGCCTCGGTGTGGCCCGTGTGGCCGCTGCACACCTCCTCGTAGGTCGGGTGCGGCGTGCTGCCGCCGGCGTAGCCGACGGAGGTCGACCAGACGCCGGGCACCTGCCAGTAGATCTCCTCGGCGCCCCAGAAGCAGCCGAGGCCGAGGACGGCGACCTCGTGGCCGGCCGGGACCTCGTCGGTGACGACGGGGGTGTGGAGGACGACGTGCTCCCCGAGCGACCACATCGACTGCTCACGGCCGGGCATGGCCTGGTCGGGCGCGGGCAGGGTGGCGGGCTTGCCGAATCCGAACATGCCCCCATCCTCCCCCGGCGGACAAGCCCTTCGCGGCGGGCGGGGCATCGGTGGAATTACGCGGTCTAGTCGTCGTACAGCCACGGATGCGCGGGGCGACGGGCAGGAGGACGGTGGGGCCATCAGCTCGTCACGAGGAAAGGAACACACATGTCGTCCCATCGATCGGTGCGTCGGGCCCTGGTTGCCCTCCTCCTCGGTGTCCTGGTCGGCGGTGGCCTGATGGCCGTCACGCCTGCCGGTGCCGAGGTCAGCTCTGCTGTCGCCACCAACTGGAAGAAGATCTGGAAGAAGAACCTCAAGCCGCTCGCGCAGAAGAGCTTCTACACCAAGAAGCAGACCAAGGCGAGGTTCCAGCCGAAGGGGTCCTACGAGACCGCCGGCTCGGGCTACAGCAAGGCCGAGACGTACTCCAGGGCGGAGACCTACTCCAAGGCGGAGACCTACTCCAAGGCGGAGGCGGACGCGAAGTACAGCGCCGCCGGTTCGAGCTACTCCAAGGCCGAGTCGGACGCCAAGTATGCGCCGTACCCGGCGCTCTTGCGCGGTGTCTACGTCCTGGAGTCCACCAGCGCGTCGGGGACGTACTCCCAGCCGATGAACTGGGGCTTCTCGTTCGCCTCGGCCCCCACGGTCCACTA
Organism: uncultured Actinomycetota bacterium; assembly: GCA_963791365.1. Lineage (GTDB taxonomy): Bacteria > Actinomycetota > Actinomycetes > Propionibacteriales > Nocardioidaceae > Nocardioides. Next base: position 176,342 of record CAWBSG010000015.1, read on the forward strand.
CATCCCGTCTGGCGGCATCCTGCCTGTCGGCTGCTCCGGCACCAACGCCGCGCCCAACGCCTCGCCCGGTCACCTGTGCGTCTTCGAGAAGAGCAAGAGTTCCATGACCTTCTCTGCCATCTCCGACGGCATGCAGGGAGGAGCCGCGAAGGCCGCTCCGTGGGGTGCGTTCATCAGCTACACCACGAGCGCTGCCGGCGGCTTCGCCGTGGGCACCTGGGCAGCACGCGCCCCGGTCGCCGGCGTCACGGCCAGCCGCGCCGGTCACGGCTCGGACGTCTCGGCTCCCAACGGAGCCAGCTCCACTGGCGACTGAGCGTCAGCACCTGGTGACTCATCGGACAGGAACGGCCGCCACCCCGTCGGGGTGGCGGCCGTTCCGCTGTCTGGGCTGCCGAGGAGTGGGTCTAGGCTCGACAGGTGACCCAGGAACGTGCCAACAAGACCGGGTTCGAGACGCGTGCGATCCACGCCGGCTACGAGCCCGACCCGATGACCGGGGCGGTCAACCCGCCCATCTACGCCAGCAGCACCTACAAGCAGGACGGCGTCGGCGGCCTGCGCGGCGGCTACGAGTACAGCCGCTCCGCCAACCCCACGCGTACGGCGCTCGAGGGCGCTCTCGCGGCCGTCGAGGACGGCGAGAAGGGGTTCGCCTTCGCCTCCGGCCTGGCCGCCGAGGACGCCATCATCCGCGCGCTCAGCGCTCCCGGCGACCACGTGGTCATCCCCGACGACGCCTACGGCGGCACGTTCCGCCTCTTCGACAAGGTCGCGAGGCTCTGGGGCACCGCCTACAGCGCGGCGCCCGTCGCCGACACCGACGCGGTGGCCGCGGCGATCGAGCCCGGCCGCACCAAGCTGGTCTGGGTCGAGACGCCCACCAACCCGATGCTCACCATCGGTGACATCGAGGCGCTCGCGACGGTCGCCCACGACGCCGGCGCCCTGCTCGTCGTCGACAACACCTTCGCCTCGCCCTACCTCCAGCAGCCGCTCACCCTCGGCGCGGACGTCGTCGTGCACTCGACGACGAAGTACGTCGGCGGGCACAGCGACGTCGTCGGGGGAGCGGTCGTCGTGCGCGACCTCGACCTCGCCGACAAGATCGGCTTCCACCAGAACGCCATGGGTGCGGTGGCCGGTCCGTTCGACGCGTTCCTCACCCACCGCGGCCTCAAGACGCTCGGCGTCCGCATGGACCGCCACTGCGACAACGCCGAGAAGGTCGTGGAGTTCCTCGACGGCGACCCCCGGGTCACCGAGGTGATCTACCCCGGCCTCGTCGCGCACCCGGGCCACGAGGTCGCGTCCCGCCAGATGAAGCGCTTCGGCGGGATGATCTCGTTCCGCGTGGCCGGCGGCCTCGAGCAGGCGCTCGCGGTGTGCGAGCGTGCCGACGTCTTCACCCTCGGTGAGTCGCTCGGCGGCGTCGAGTCGCTCATCGAGCACCCCGGGAAGATGACCCACGCCAGCGTCGCCGGCACCGACCTCGAGGTGCCGGCCGACCTGGTCCGGCTCAGCGTCGGCATCGAGAGCGTCGACGACCTGGTCGCCGACCTGGACCGGGCCCTGGGGTGACCCACGGCGTCGTCTGCGTCGACTTCGGCTCGACCTTCACCAAGGCGGCCCTGGTCGACCTCGACACGGGTGATCTCCTCGCCACCGCGAGCCACGCGACCACCCTCCCGGACGGCGCCGGGCATGGCGACGTCCTCGACGGGTACGACGCCTGCATGAGCGCGCTGGCCGGGCGGCACCCCGCCGCCCTCGACGCCGACGTGCTCGCCTGCTCGAGCGCCGGCGGCGGGCTGCGGATCGCGGTCATCGGCAACGAGGAGCTGGTCACCGCGGAGGCCGGCCGTCGGGTCGCGCTGTCGAGCGGCGGCAAGGTCGTGGCCGTGCTCCCGATGTCGGACGGTGGACTCGACGGCGAGGCCCTCCACCGGGCCGAGGCCGACATCGTGCTGCTCACCGGAGGCACCGACGGCGGCAACACCGAGGCCGTCGTGACGGCCGCGTCGGGACTGGCTGCTCTGCACTGGGACCGGCCAGTCGTCGTGGCCTGCAACGCCGATGCGCGCGACGCCGTCGCCGAGGTCCTCGCCGGCACGCCCCACGTGCTCGCCGACAACGTGGTCCCGAGGATCGGCGTCCTGGCACCCGACGGCGCCCGCGCTGCGATCCGCGAGATGTTCCTGAGCCACGTGATCGGCGGCAAGCACCTCAGCAGTCGTACGGACTCGCGCGGCCGGAGCTTCACCGACCTCGTGCGCGGCGCGACGCCCGACGTGGTGCTCACCGGCGTCGAGCTGCTCGCGCGCGGCCTCGGCGACCGGCACCCGGGCGGCGGCAACGTGGTCGTCGTCGACGTCGGCGGCGCGACGACCGACGTGCACAGCGTGGTCGAGCTCGACCCCGAGGACAGCGGGCTGGCCCGCGAGGTGGTCGCCACGACCCCGGTGACGCGCACCGTCGAGGGTGACCTCGGGATGCGGTGGTCGGCGGTGTCGACGGTCGAGGCCGCCGGGCGCGCCGACCTGCACGCCGCCGCCGTACGCCGTCGCGAGCACCCCGACTACCTCCCCGACTCAGCCGCCGAACGGGAGGCCGACCTCGACATCGCGTCGGCTGCCGTCCGGATCGCGCTCGAGCGGCACGCCGGGCGCAGCAAGGTCGTGGTGAGCCCCGAGGGGCGGGTCGTCGAGCGCAGCGGCAAAGACCTCCGCGAGGTCGACCTGCTGGTCGGCTCGGGTGGGGTGCTGCGGCACGGCGGCCCCGACGCCGTACGCCGGGTGCTCGAGCCCGCGACCGGGGACGCCTTCGAGGGCGGGTGGCAGCTGCCGCGCGACCCGGTGGTGGTCGTGGACCACGACTACGTCCTGGCTGCGGCCGGTCTCCTGGCCGCGGACCACCCAGTCGCGGCGCACCGGCTGGTCGGGCGCCTGCAGAAGGTGGGTACTGAGTAGCGTGACCGACGTGAGCGAGCAGCACCCGTACGGTGAGCGGGACGAGTCGGACGACACCGACGAGTCGGGTCGGCGGCGACTCTTCGCCGCGCTCGCGCGCGACGAGGACCGCCTCACCGAGCGCATCCTCGGCCAGTGGGCGCAGCTGCGCGCCGAGCGACGGGTCGAGCCCGCCTTCACGACAGGGCCGTCGAACTTCAGCCGGGCGCAGGTGCCGTGGGGCCTCGACCTCGCCGCCGCGTGGTCGTGGCGCCTGATCGTGATCGTCGTCGCGACGCTCGGCCTGCTGTGGACGTTGCGGTTCTTCGCCGTGATCACCCTGCCGCTCGCCATCTCGCTGCTGCTCGCCGCGCTGGCCGTGCCGCTGGTCAACCTGCTCCGCCGGATCGGGATGCCGCGCGGTCCCGCCGCCGGCATCGTGATGGTGCTCGGCATCGGGACGGTCGCGCTCCTCCTCACCTTCGTCGGCCAGCAGGTCGCGCAGGGCGCGAGCGACCTCGCCGACTCCGTGGTGGCGGGCCTCGACCAGGTGCGCGAGTGGCTGCGCAACGGGCCGCTGCACGTCTCGGACTCCCAGCTCGACGCCTACATCGAGGGCGTCCAGGGCGCGGTGACCGACAGCACCGGCGCCAACGGCATGGTCACCCGACTGACCGAGGTCGGCACCGCCGTCGGGCATGTCGTCGCCGGGTTCTTCATCGTCCTGTTCTCCTCCTACTTCTTCATGGCCGACGGCGACCGGATCTGGGCCTGGCTCGTCCGGCTCGCGCCCCGCGCCGCGCGCGAGCGGGTCGACGCCTCGGGTCGGGTCGCCTGGGTCTCGCTGACGCAGTTCGTCCGGGCGACGGTGCTGGTCGCCCTTGCCGACGCGATCGGCATCATGCTCGTGGCGTACTTCCTCGGCGTGCCCTTCGTCGTCGCCATCGGTGTGCTGGTCTTCCTCGGCGCGTTCGTGCCGATGATCGGTGCCACGATCGCCGGCCTCGTCGCGATCCTGGTGGCCCTCGTCGACCAGGGACCGGTGACGGCGCTGCTGATGCTGGCCGGGGTGATCGCAGTGCAGCAGTTCGAGGGCCATGTGCTGCAGCCCTTCCTGATGGGCCGCTTCGTCTCCCTCCACCCGCTCGGCGTGATCATCGCGATCGGCTGCGGCGTGCTCGTGGCGGGCATCGCGGGCGCGCTCATCGCCGTGCCGCTGGCCGCGGCCGGCAACGCCGTCGCCCAGCACCTGGCGCACTACACCGACATCGGCGAGGACGACCCCGACGAATCGCTGGACGAGGACCTGGCGCCCGATGGGTACCCGTCCGCCAGCACGCCGAAGGACGACGGCCCGCTGGCCGGTCCCGACGCCCCCGACGACACCAACGACGCCGCCTCCGAGGACGAGAAGGAACGGTCATGACCGAACGGGTGAACCTGGCCGACATCGTGGCCGCGCGCGAGCTCCTGGAGGGCATCACGGTGACCACGCCGATGGAGGAGTCGCGCTGGCTCTCGGCACTCGTCGGTGGGCGGGTCTCGCTCAAGTGCGAGAACCTCCAGCGCACCGGCTCCTTCAAGGCCCGAGGCGCCTACGTCCGCATCTCGCGGCTGACCGCCGAGGAGCGCGCGCACGGGGTCGTGGCGGCGTCGGCCGGCAACCACGCCCAGGGCGTCGCGCTCGCTGCTGCCACCCTGGGCATCTCCTCGACGGTCTTCATGCCGGAGGGGGCGCCGATCCCCAAGGAGAAGGCCACCCGCGGCTACGGCGCCGACGTGGTCTTCGAGGGCCGCTACCTCGAGGACTCGCTCGTCGCGGCCCGCGCCTTCGCCGACGAGACCGGTGCCGTGCTGATCCACCCGTTCGACCACGTCGACATCGTCGCGGGGCAGGGCACCCTCGGGCTCGAGGTGCTCGAGCAGGCGCCGGACGTACGCACGGTGCTGGTGCCGACCGGCGGCGGGGGCCTGCTGGCCGGGGTGGCGATCGCGGTCAAGGCCCTGCGCCCCGACGTACGCGTGGTGGGCGTGCAGGCCGAGGGCGCCGCGGCGTACCCCGGATCCCTGGCCGCCGGCGAGCCCGTGCCGCTGGCGTCGATGAGCACCATGGCCGACGGCATCGCGGTCGGCCGGCCCGGCGACATCACCTTCGCCGCGGTGCGCGACCACGTCGACGACATCGTCACGGTCTCGGAGGAGTCTCTGTCACAGGCGCTGCTCGCGCTGGTGGAGCGCGCCAAGCAGGTCGTCGAACCGGCGGGCGCGGCCGCGGTCGCCGCGCTGCTCGACAACCCGGACGGCTTCGAGACGCCGGCCGTCGCCGTGCTGTCCGGCGGCAACATCGACCCGCTGCTGCTGAGCAAGGTGATCCGGCACGGCCTCGCCGCCGGCGGTCGCTACCTCTACCTCCGCGTCTGCATCCCCGACCTCCCCGGCGGCCTCGCCTCGCTGCTCGCCGAGGTGGGCGCCGAGGGCGCGAACGTCCTCGAGGTCGCCCACGAGCGCATCTCCCCGTCGCTGACCCTCAACGAGGTCGAGGTGCGCATCCAGCTCGAGACCCGCGGCGAGGCGCACGCCGAGCACCTGATGCAGCGGCTCCGCGAGCGGGGCTACCGCGTCGCCGACTGAGCGGCGTACGTCACCCTTGGCCCCCTTCGAGCGGTGTGTGAGGGGGATTGTGAGCCGCGCGAATCCTCCTCACGCACCGCTCGCGCCGGGACACGCCCCCAAACGCAGGGAAGCGGTGCGTGAGGAGGATTTCCCAGTCGGAGAATCCCCCTCACGCACCGCTCCACACAGAGCCGGTACTCAGGCGCGGTAGGGCACCGCGTCGACGATCGTGACGGCGAGCTCCTTGCCGTTGGGCGCGGTGTAGGACACCTTGTCGCCCTTCGAGCCGCCGTTGATCGCCGCACCCATCGCGGACTGGGGGGAGTAGACGTCGAGGTCGTCGCCCTCGATGAGGTTCTCGCGGGCACCGAGGAGGAACTTCTCCGTGTCGCCACCGCCGAAGTCGACGGTCACGACCATGCCGGGCTCGACCACGCCGTCGTTGGCGGGCGTCTCGCCCACCTCGGCGCGGCGCAGCATGTCCTCGAGCTGACGGATCCTGCCCTCCTGCTTGCCCTGGTCCTCCTTGGCCGCGTGGTAGCCGCTGTTCTCCTTGAGGTCGCCCTCGTCGCGCGCAGCGGCGATCTTCTCGATGATCTCCTGGCGCTTGGGGCCCTTGAGGTCGTCGAGCTCGGCCTGCAGCTTGTCGTAGGCCTCCTGGGTCAGCCAGACGGTGCCCTGGTCGGTCATGTCGTTGCTCCTGCTTCGCGTGTCGTGCTGTGGATTGCTCGGATGCTGTGTCGGTGTGGGGGTGTGCCCCAGCGCACCCGGAGCGGGTCGATGGTTCGTCTTCCGTCCGATCGGGGTCGGCGCGGTCATCACATGGACCAGCGCACCCGGGACGGGCAGAACATCCAGATTAGCAACACCCACGCGAAAACGCAGGTCGTACGCCGTCGGGCGGGCTCAGCGCGGGCGCGGTTGACCGTCGGCGGTGCAGCCCAGCTTCTCCACCGTGGTGGCGCGTCGCTCGGTGCGGATCACGACCTCGTTGGTCCCGGCGACGGGCGTGAAGGCCAGCTCACCGACCGGCGTGTGGTCCTCGGCGAACGCCCGCAGCCGGCAGCTGGCCTCGACGTCGTCCTCGCCGAGGCGTACGTCGAGCCGCGCCCGCGTCTCGTGGTCGCTCGTGACCTCGAAGGACACGAGGTCGGAGGTGACGTCGGGGTTGGTGTGGAACCACACCGTCCAGCCGAGCCACCCGAGGCCGACCACGGCGAGGGTCGCGGCCAGCGCGACTGCCGCAGGACGGCGCCACCGCGAGGGGGTGCCGTAGCGATCGGCGAGGTCGGTGGTCACGGTGAGAACACTAAGTGGCTGCTCCTAGACTGAAGACCATGGCCCAGCCCCCCGCAGACTCGCCCCCAGAAGGCACCCCGCGCACCGGCCTCCGGCTCATGCACGTCCACGCCCATCCCGACGACGAGTCGAGCAAGGGCGCCGCCTCCACCGCCAAGTACGTCGCCGAGGGCGTCGACGTCCACGTCGTCACCTGCACCGGTGGCGAGCGCGGCTCGGTCCTCAACGAGAAGATGGACCGTCCCGAGGTCCGGGAGAACATCACCGAGATCCGCCGCGAGGAGATGCACCGCGCCCGCGACATCCTCGGCATCCGGCAGGACTGGCTCGGCTTCGTCGACTCCGGCTGGCCCGAGGGCGACCCCAGGCCGCCGCTGCCGGAGGGCTGCTTCGCGCTCGTCCCGCTGGAGGAGTCGGCCGAGCGCCTCGTGAGGCTGATCCGCGAGTTCCGACCGCACGTCGTGACGACGTACGACGAGCGCGGCGGCTATCCGCACCCGGACCACATCCGCTGCCACGAGGTCTCCGTCGCCGCCTTCCACGCCGCCGGCGACCCCGAGCAGTACCCCGACGCCGGGGCGCCGTGGCAGCCGATGAAGCTCTACTACCACCACGGCTGGAGCTGGGAGAAGACCAACGCGCTCCACCAGGCGATGCTCGCCCACGACCTCGAGTCGCCCTACGCCGAGCGCCTCGAGAAGTGGGAGCGCGAGCCCGACTGGGACGACCGGATCACCACCAAGGTCCCGTGCGGCGACTACTTCGGCGTCCGCGACCAGGCCCTGCTGGCCCACGCGACGCAGATCGACCCCGACGGCTTCTGGTTCGCCATCCCGCGCGAGATCCAGCAGAAGACCTGGCCGACCGAGGACTACGAGCTCGTCGCCTCGACGGTGGAGAGCGTGCTCCCGGAGGACGACCTGTTCGCCGGCATCCCGACGCCCGCTCCCTGACGTCGAAGTGGGAGACTAGGGGCATGCTCGACCTGCTGATCGTCCTCACGGACACGACCCCCGACCCCGCCGAGGTGAAGGCGGGCCCGCTCGGCTTCGCGGTGTGGATCTTCATGATCCTCGCGGTCGTCGTCATCGGCTTCAGCCTGGTCAAGCAGCTCCGCAAGGCGCAGGCCGCCAAGGACGCCGGGGTCTACGGTGACGAGCCGGTGACCCGCGAGTCCACGGAGGCCACGGAGTCCACGGAGTCCTCGACCACCGACGAGCGGTGAGCCACGAGGATTCCCCGCTCCCGGAATCCTCCTCACGCACCGCGCTGCGGCGAATCCTCCTCACGCACCGCTCAGCGGCGCACGACCCGCACCAGGCAGTCCCAGGCCGTACGCCGTTCCTCGCCGCCGTGCTCGTCGGCCGACCTGACCTCCCGGGCGACGCGCTCCGCGCGCACCACGTCGACCTCGAGCCCCGCGAGGTCGGCGAGGACGTCCTCGGCGGTCATCAGGACCAGGGGGTCCTGCGGGCCGCCGGTGCCCTCGGCGATGTTGGTCGAGTCGTGGGCGACGAGCAGCAGCGTGCCGCCGGGGCGCAGCATCGTCGCTGCCCCGCGCACGGCTCGCCGGCGGGCCTCGGCAGGCACCTGGAAGTAGGCGACCACGACGAGGTCGACCGGCTCGGGCGGGTGCCAGGTCGTCGCGTCGGCGCAGATCCACGTGACGTCGAGCCCTTCGGCCAGCCGCGCACCCTTGTCGAGCGCGACCTGCGAGAAGTCGACCGCGGTCGCCGACCACCCGCGTGACGCGAGCCAGATCGCGTTCCGGCCCTCGCCGGCCGCGAGGTCGACCGCCGTCCCGGGCGGGAGGTCGGCGAGCTCGGCGGCGACGAACAGGTTGGGCTCGCGCGACCAGACGAGGTCGCTGGCGGCGTACCGCTC
>CAWBSG010000016.1:0-3854 GCA_963791365.1 uncultured Actinomycetota bacterium
CTCGTGCGCACCGCTCAGGGCACGAGGTCCCAGGCCTGCGCGGTGAAGAGGATCCGGCGTGCGGCGCAGTCGTCGTCCGCCACCGTGAACGTCAGCACGTCCTCGGCGAGCACCCAGGTGTAGGTCCCCACGTAGCCGTTGGTTGCCTGGCAGCCGGGCTCGAACAGCGCGTCGGTGCGCAACTGATCCCCCTGCACGCGGTAGGCGGCACCCGTGGTCGCGCCGTTGTAGCCGGGCGGTGGCCGGAGCTCGAGCACTCCGTCGACCTCCAGCGAGACGATCCACCGACCGACCAGTCCCTCCTCGCGCCCGACCCGCGAGTCGCCGACGTCCACGACATAGGTGCCGATCAGCCGCTGTTCGGCCGGGGCAGTGGCGACCAAGGTATCCGTGTCGGAGCTGCCCTGCCGCTGGAGGCCGACGCCGACGCCGATCACCAGCAGGATCACCGCGGCGATCAGTGCACCGGTGGCCACCCGGGCCGTACGCGCCTGCCTCCCGGCCCGTTGCTCCACGCGTCGCAGGGCCGCCAGGGTGTCGGGTCCGGGGTCGGATCCCACCGGGTGCAGGCCGTTGCGGAGGCGCTGGTCAATCGACATCGCTGTGCACCTCCGTGTCGAGCAGCGCACCGAGTCGCTTGCGGGCCTTGTGCAGGTGGACCCATCCGGTGGCGGGGGTGCAGCCGAGGATGTCGGCGATCTGGTCCATCGGACGGTCCTCGTAGTAGAAGAGCACCACCACCGAGCGCTGTTGCGGCGACAGCGTGCGTATGGCGGCGATCAGCTCCTCGTCGACCTCTGACACGCGCGTCGTCGAAGGCGCGGACGGTGTCTCCTCGACGCGGCGGGTCAGCACGAGTCGCCTCTGGTCACGCTGCGACTCCTTCACCGCCAGGCGGATGGCGACGCGACGCAACCAGGCGGACGGGGAGTCGTACGTGCTGACCTTCGACCAGTGACGCAGGAGCTGGACGAACGCGTCCTGGGCGATCTCCTCGGCCCGGGCGTGGTCGTGCAGCACGAGGTAGGTGGTGCGCACCACCGAGGGGTAGTCGTTGACGAACAACCACCTGAAATCCTCGTCCGCGTCCACGGTCCCTTCGCACCTCCCCGATCACTCTGTGCGCCGGTGGGCATCGGCGGCGAAGTACGCCCACAAGTAGGACATCTGGGGGATGCCGTTGTACAGACCGAGGGTCGTCGCGATCGGGCGGAACTCGACCCGCCCGTCCTTGACCTGCCAACGCAGGGTGTCGGTGCTGCCGGCCGCCTCGTCGGTGATCTCGACGCGGTTGCCGGTGATGGACATCGTGGCTTCCCAGCCCACCTGCCAGGCGCCGTCCGAGCCGCGGTAGGCCTGCGTGAAGAGACCGTCGCGGAACGTGGTGCGGATCCGGACGCCCTCGGGCTGGATCTCCTCGGAGGCGAAGAACTTCTGCGCGAGCCCGTCGAACCCGCCAGCGGCCAGAGCGCGACCGATCTCCGCGCGGGAGAGGTTGGCCTCCCACACACCCTCGAGCTCACCGATCGAGTGGCCTGCCGGGTCGGGCGCGGGACTGGGGTCGTCGGGGGTCGGGCGCGCCCCGAGCTCGGCCAGGTCGGTGACCCAGTCGGTCGCCCGGTCCGCGAGGCAGCCCTGCTCCCGGCTGGTCAGGTCGAGGTCGTCGAGCCAGGCGCCCCGGATCGAGACGAGGCAGTCGGACCCCATCACGTTGTGTCCACCCGCCGGGTCGACCACGACAGTCGCGCTGGACAGGCCGGCCAGGCCCTCCATCGCCACGGCCTTGGGCGAGTACGGCGAGAACGCGCCCAGCAGCGCCAACACTGGGACGTCCGACGCCACGGGGCTGTCGACCACCTCTGCCTGGGAGTCGTCGCCCCCGACCGGCCAGGCGTCACAGACGTCGAGGTAGGGGCTGTTGCCGTACGCCGTGGCGAACCCGTCGTCGGAGCCGTCCAGCACGTCGCGCGTGGTGGCGGCGTCGTGGAAGGGGTCGATGTCGTGGCACAGCACGGAGTAGGCGGTGCCGAGGCTGGCCAGGTGCTGCGGCAAGCACTTGGGCAGGTAGCCCAGGCAGTAGGGCGGGGATCCGGCGACGGTCGTGGCGAGGGTGTCCGCGAGCTCCTCCAGCCGTCCCGACACGGCACCGTCCAGGATCGCCGGCATCGCGCCCGGCTGCATGAACGACCCGCTGCTGCCGCCGTCGGAGAGCATGCCGCGCAGCATCCTCAGCAGCAGGGCGTCGTCGACGTAGACCTGAGCCGGGTCCGGTCCCGCAGCGGTCATCTCGATGGTGACCGGCTCGGTGGCCAGCCCGGCCAGGGCGCGGTCCACCAGAGTGCTCGCGTCGGGGTAGGCCCGGGCGCACCGGTTGTCCGCGGTGCACTCCGCCATGACGGCGGCCAGGCTGGCGCGGGTGCCGTCGACGGCCACGGCCCGGGGGTCGGTGCCGGGCACCTCGGGCGAGTCGAGCAGCACCGATCGCAGGTGGTCGGGGTCCTGGCGCACCATCTCCAGCGCGATGCGGGAGGCCGTGCCGTAGGTGGCCACGTTCCACTCGTCGATCTCCAGGGCGACGCGGAGCGCCTCGGCGTCGGCGGCCATCTCGGACAGGTGGTAGGCGGCCGGGTCGACGCCGTCGGACGTGAGGCGTGCGTGACACGAGGCCACAGCATCGAGGAAGACCTGTCTGGTCTGTTCGTCGTCGGTGGCGGTGGACAGCACGGTCGCCCGGGTCTCGTCGACCTCGGGGCAGGCGAGGCTGGGCTCGGAATGACCGACCCCACGCGTGTCCATCATGATCACCTCGCGACCGACCCGCTGAGCCAGCGGAGCGACCCCGCCGTAGTTGGGGAGGGCGGCGAGGTCGGTGCCTGCGACCAGCATGGGGTCGTCGTGCAGGACCTCCGGCGGCTCGATGCGGGCCACGAAGATGCGGACCTCTCGACCCGGTGCGGCTCGGTCCTCCGGCACGGTGAGGTAGCCGCAGGTGACCTCCCCGACCACGACCGACGAGACGTCCGCGGGGCACTCGACGGCAGCGAAGTCGGCAGGGGACGCCGTCGCAGCCGCAGGCTGCGAGGACCCGCTGCCCACCGGCTCGCCGTCGGCCCCGGACGTGCACGCACCGAGGCTGAGCACGAGGGCCGCGGCGAGGGTCCCTGATGTCTTCATGAGGTCTCCCTGATGAACTCGCTGGTGGTGTAGAAGCCACGCTGGTAGGTCTCCGCCGGCACCCCGTCGTACGGCGGCTCGGTCGTCGAGACGAGCTCGAGTGCGAGCTCCTCGCCGTCGATGTGCCAGCCGAAGAGGTTCTCGCCGCCCGAGTTGGGGCGTACCAGCACGCGCTTGCCCTTCAGCTCATAGGTCCCCCGGTCGGTCACGGTCCGGGCCGCGTCGTCCATGCCGGCGTAGAGGGTCCAGAAGCCTGCACCGATCTCGAGCGTCAGCTCCACTGTCGTCCCGAGCTCGGACACGAAGGCCTCGGAGTGGGCGCCGAGGCCCTGCTTGGGCAGGGCCTTCCGGAAGGCGGCCCGCTGGAGCGTGGCGGTGCTCCAGGTGCCTTCGATCGGGGCCACTTCCGCCTCGGAGCTGGGAGTCGTGGTCGCGACCGGCGTCTCGGAGGTCGGGGTGGCCGACGTGGCGTCCGTGCCCTCGACTCCTGCCGACGACCCGCACGCGGTGCTGGCAGCCAGGGTGATGAGGGTGGCGACCAGTGCTCGTCGGTGTGAGGCAGGGAAGGCGTGAGCGGTCATGGTGCGGTCCTCCGGTCCGATGGTTCTGTCGACTGATACAGGCGTGGTGCGACGGCTGACCTTTACTCGCGGAGGAGGAGAACTTGTGAGTGAGCGCTC
>CAWBSG010000017.1:0-423975 GCA_963791365.1 uncultured Actinomycetota bacterium
CATGGGGGATCGACGACGTGGATGCGCTCGTGGCCGACGGGGCCGCGACGCAGGCCTGAATCTCGATACGCCCGCTCGTTCCTCGCCGGCTACTCGATCACCGGGAGAAGGCGCGCCTCGTCCTGCTACCCCGGCACCCGGTCACGTGCAGTCGGCGGCGTCACGCGGGGAATCTCAGGCGCGTGCCCACGGCGGTAGACCATGACGGTCCGGTCGAAGGTGATGACCGGCGTGCCGTCCTGGTTGTACCCGGTGGTGTGCACCGTCACGATGCCGACGTGGGGCCGACTGACAGACTCCCGGGTCTGCAGCACGGCGGACGTTGAGTAGACCGTGTCGCCCTCGAACAGCGGGTGTGGAAGCTGCACGTTGTCCCACCCGAGGTTCGCCATGACGTTCTGCGAGATGTCGGACACCGACTGACCGGTGACCAGGGCGAGCGTGAATGCCGAGTTGATCAGTGCCCTGCCGAACTCGGTCTGGCTCGCATAGTGCTGGTCAACGTGCAGCGGAGCGGTGTTCTGGGTCAGGAGGGTGAACCATGCGTTGTCGGTGTCGGTGACGGTGCGTCCCAAGCTGTGCTGATAGACGTCACCAACGGTGAAGTCCTCGAAGAATCGCCCTTGCCAGCCGACGATCGCGTTCATCATGGTTCTCCTTGCTGTAGTGCCGCGATGCTGAGCATCCGGCGAGATCTTCGGACGACGGCCTCGTCCACCATGCGACCGTCGGCACCGACGAACACCCCGGATCCCTCGGCGCGAGCGGCCTCGAAGCTGGTGAGCACGCTGCGTGCCTCCGAGACCTCCTGGGCGGTGACGGTGAAGGTCGCGTGGATGATCGGAAGCTGTGCGGGATGGATGGCTGCTCGCCCGACGAAGCCGGCGCGTCTGAGTCGTTGCGTGGAGGACTCCAGCTGCACCAGGTCTCGGTACTCGGGCGACAGCGGGCCGACCGGTGGTAGCAGGCGTGCGGCCGCAGAGGCCAGCACGACCATGGCCCGGTAGGGCGCCAGCTCCACCTCGTCCTCCCCGGGCTCGAGACCGAGGTCGGCGGAGAGGTCCAGCTCACCGAGCTGCAGCTTCTCGACGCGCGGGGAGGCGGCGATCCCCGCCAGCCGTTGGACGCCCTCTGCGGACTCGATCAGGGGCATCAGGGCAGTCGGACGGGCCGTGAGGCCTGCCTCCTGCTCGAGTGCGTCGAGCAGCCGGGCAGCGCGATGGACGATCTCTGGTCCACCTACCTTGGCGAGGCAGATGCCACTCAGAGCGGGGCGGAACACGGACCGGATCTGATCCAGACCTCGTTCGCCGGGTTCGACGCGTACCCACCGCTGGACCTTGTCGCCTGCGGAGGCTTCGAGCCACGCCCGCACGATGTCGATGGCGTCGTCAGTGTGCTCGGCGGCTACGGCGTCCTCCAGGTCGGCAATGACCGCGTCCGGTCCGCGTCCGGGTGCGCCGGCCAGCCTGTCCGCCCGGTCACCGGGGACGTACAGGTAGCTGCGGGCCAGCGGTCGGTGGATCTGTTCCACGTCTGCCCTCCTTCGGTGTCGGTGGGTCAGAACAGCAGCTGGACGATCTGGCGCGACGCGTGGAGGTGGGTCCGCATGGCTTCCTCGGCTCGCGCCGGGTCGCGGCTCTCTAGTGCGTCGACGAGCGCAGAGTGGGAAAGCATCGCTTCGGTCTGGGGGGGACGGGTGCTCCAGTAGAGGCGCCAGAACCGCAGGGCGTGCAGCAGGAGAATGTCTGCGGCGTCCTGCAGCAGCGGGTTGCGCACCATGTGCACGAGGAACGTGTGCACCGCGTGGTCGTCGACCAGGAACTGCTCGTGGTTGGCGATGACACGTGACGCATCGACCGTGGCGGCCAGCTCCTTCAGCTGTTCCAGATCGGCCGATGATGCGCGGGTTGCGGCGATGTAGGCGACGCCGCACTCGATGGCCTCGCGGGCCTCGAACATGTCCAGCACATCGTCGAGCATCAACGGCGTCACCACGGTTCCGCGTCGCGGAAGAACGGTGATGAAGCGGTCCTTGGCCAACCGCGCCAGCGCCTCGCGGACGGGGACCCGACCCATGCCGATGTCATTGGCGATGGCCTGCTCGTTGAGGAACGTCCCAGGTGCGAGTCGTAGGTCAAGGATCATCGCCTGGAGCGTCTCGTAGGCCAGGTCGCTGGCCCTCACGGTGGCCAATGGGGTGCCCCTTCGTCTGTGAGCCACATTCGGCTGAGTGGAAGGTACACCGTTCGGACGGTTGTCGGAATGACGCTGACCTCTGAAGTGGCAGTCTCGCACGTCCAATATACAAGTGGTAGACAGTGTGACGTATCAGTGTGTATGTTCTGCCTGCCGAGCGAACCCGCTCGGGAACCGAGCATCCGGAGGACGTCATGGCGGGGATCAGCCAGCAGGACGCTCCGCGCGGCGCAGGCCAGGCGACGCCCCTGCTCGAGGCGGTAGGCGTCAGCCGAACGTTCGGCGGTCTCAAGGCGCTGTCCGACTACGACGTCCAGGTCGACCAGGGAGACCTGCTGGGCGTGATCGGGCCGAACGGCGCCGGGAAGACCACGCTTTTCAACGTGCTCACGGGATGGGTGGCCCCGACCTCGGGCACCATGCGGTTCCAGGGCCGGGACACCACGTCAGCCAAGCCCCACCAGCTGGCGGAAGCCGGGTTGGCGCGCACGTTCCAGAACATCCGCAACTTCCGTAGCCTGAGCGTGCTGGACAACGTCCGGCTCGCCCTGCAGCTCCACGAGTCGCCCTCGTTGTGGCAGACGGTCCTCAACACCCCGGGATACAGGGCGTCGCAGCGGCGGTCGGACGATCGGGCGAACGAGCTGCTGACGCTCCTGCAGCTGCACGACGTCAGGGACGTGTCCGCGGACGGACTGCCCTACGGTGCTCAGCGCCGACTCGAGATCGCCTGCGCGGTGGCCATGTCGCCCAAGCTGCTGCTTCTCGACGAGCCCGCGGCCGGCATGAATCCGACCGAGACGCGCGAGCTGCTGACCCTCATCCAGCGGATCCACCGCGAGTTCGGAATGACGATCATGCTGATCGAGCACAACGTCCACTTCATCATGACGATCTGCCAGCGCATCCAGGTGCTCAACTACGGCCGCGTGATCGCCGAGGGCGAACCCTCGTACATCCGCCAGCACCCTGCGGTGATCGAGGCCTACCTCGGAGCGGGGGCAAGCGATGCTTGAGGTACGTGACCTACATGTCTCCTACGGCAAGATCGCGGCCCTGCGCGGCGTGGACCTCACAGTCAGTGAAGGGGAGATCGTCACCGTCGTCGGCGGCAACGGAGCCGGCAAGACGACCACGCTCCGGACGATCTCCGGCGCACTGAAGGCCGTCAGCGGATCGGTCACCTTCAAGGGCCAGGACCTCGCCCGCCTCCAACCCGACATGGTGGTTCGGCAGGGCATCTCGCAGTCTCCCGAGGGCCGGATGGTCTTCGGTCGCCTGACGATCGCGGAGAACCTGCGACTCGGGGCGTACAACCGCAAGGACTCCGTCGGGCATCAAGTCCGACCTGGACCGGATGTACGACATGTTCCCGGTGCTCGGCGATCGCCGGACCCAGAAGGCAGGGACGCTGAGCGGCGGCGAGCAGCAGATGCTGGCCATCGGCCGTTCGCTCATGAGTCGACCGGAGCTGCTCCTGCTGGACGAACCCTCGCTCGGTCTCGCACCGCTGCTCGTCGCACAGATCTTCGACGTCGTGGTCGAGCTGCGCGATCAGGGCGTGACCATCCTGCTCGTCGAACAGAACGCCAACGAAGCGCTGCGGATCTCCGACCGTGCCTACGTCCTGGAGACCGGAACGGTCACCGTGCAGGGCAAGGCATCGGACCTGCTCAAGGACCCGCAGCTCCGCACGGCCTACCTAGGTTTGGACTGAACAGATGACCTATGTTGCGCAACAGCTCGTCAACGGCATGGCCCTTGGCAGCATCTACGCTCTCCTCGCCATCGGCCTCACGATGGTCTACGGCATCCTGCGCCTCATCAACTTCGCCCACGGCGACATGATGATGCTCGGCGCCTACCTGGCTGCGGTGATGATCGGCGGCAGCTTCATGCCGATCCTGCTCGCCGTCCTGGTTCCGACCGTGGTCATCGGCCTGTTCGGCCTGCTGGTGGAGAGGACCGCCTACAAACCGCTACGCGGTGCGCCAGAGGTGGCGATGCTCATCACCTCGCTGGGCGTCAGCCGGCTGATCCAGAACAGCACGGTCATCGCCATGAGCCCGCAGCCCAGGTCGTTCCGGCTCCCCGGTGACCTCACCAGCAGCATCACGGTGGCGGGAATCAGGCTCACCCGGCTGGACATCCTGACCTTCCTGCTCGTCCTGGCGCTGATGGTCGCTCTCGGCCTGTACATCAACCGGTCGATCACCGGCATGGCGATGCGGGCTTCGAGCGAGAACCTCAAGGCAGCCCGGCTTGATCGGGATCAACGTCAACTACGTCATCGGTGCCGCGTTCATCATCGGGTCCGCGCTCGCGGGCATCGCGGGCTTCCTCTGGGCCGGTCGCTACGGCATCTATGACCCGTTCATGGGGTTCCTGCCCGGACTGAAGGCCTTCGTGGCCGTGGTCATCGGTGGGATCGGCTCCATCCGCGGTGCGGTCGTCGGT
The DNA here is from genome assembly GCA_963791365.1 of uncultured Actinomycetota bacterium. Classification (GTDB taxonomy): domain Bacteria; phylum Actinomycetota; class Actinomycetes; order Propionibacteriales; family Nocardioidaceae; genus Nocardioides. The sequence goes on from CAWBSG010000017.1 coordinate 4,657, forward strand.
GGGTTCATCCTCGGGGTCGCCGAGATCGGCTTCGTCGGCTTCCTGCCCCCGCGAGTTCTCCGGCTTCCGCGACGCATTCGTCTTCGGCCTCCTGCTGGTCGTGCTGCTCGTCCGGCCCCACGGGCTGTTCGGCAAGTCCGAGATCGAGAGGGCCTGACATGCGTCGGCACGTGCCGCTCGTCCTCGGGCTCGCCCTGCTGGTCATCGGCCTGGGCGTCGCGGACCAGACCCTCAACAACTTCTACCTGCGGATCGTGCAGCTCATGGGCATCTACGTGGTGCTCACCGTGAGCCTCAACCTCCCGAACGGCTTCACCGGTGACTTCTCCCTCGGGCACGCGGCTTTCATGGCTGTCGGGGGATACAGCGCGGCACTGCTCACCATGCCGGTGACCATCAAGGCCCTGCAGCTCGCCGACGCACCTCAGTGGCTGCAGGGGTTCGCCCTCCCCTTCGTGGTGGCCACCGTGATCGGGGGACTGCTGGCGGCACTGCTCGCCCTGCCGATCGGACTGGTGGTGTTGCGACTGCGCGGGCACTACCTATCGGTCGCGACGATCGGCCTGCTCGTCGTGGTCCAGGGGATCGCGATCAACTGGCAGAGCGTGACGCGAGGCGCGCGTGGGCTCAGCGGCCTTCAGCCGCTGACCACCCTGTGGTGGGCCTTCGGCTGGGCGGCGTTCACCGTCTTCGTCATCTGGAGGTTGGCCTACTCGCCGTTCGGGCGTGCGATGGTGGCCGTGCGCGACGACCCGATGGCGGCCGCCAGCCGTGGTGTCCGGGTGTTCCGCGTCCGGTTCATCGCATTCGTGGTGAGCGCGTTCTTCGCCGGTGTCGGCGGCTCGCTCCTGGCGCACCAGGTGACGGCTGTCACTCCCAAGACCTATTCGTTCGACATCACGTTCCTCGATCGTCATCATGCTCGTCGTCGGCGGCATGGGGAGCGTCACGGGCTCGGTCGTCGGTGCAGCCGTCATGACCATCGTTCCGGTCGTGCTGCGCGACCTCGAGCGGGCCTTGGACCTGGCCGGCGCCTCGCAGCTCGTGATCGCCGGCGGGCTCATCGCGTTCATGGTGTTCCGCCGGCAGGGACTCCTCGGCACGAACGAACTGCGTCCATCCCTCTGGCTCGCCCGCCGACGGTCGAGCCCCACTCCCTCGGACCCTGACAGGCCGGCCTCCGCGCCCCCGACAGGCTCATGAATCACCTCACCCCTAGGAGAACGACCATGAACCGTGCAATCGTCAACGCACTCGCCGCCGCCTCAGGTTTGTCCCTGTTGCTGTCAGCCTGCTCGGGAGGTGACGGCGGAGGCGGCGGGGAAGGCGGCTCGGACGATCCGATCGTCATCGGTGCCGTGTACAGCGTCACCGGGTCTCAGGCCTCCATCGACGAGCCGGGCCTGAAGGGGTTCCAGCTGGCTGCTGACCAGATCAACGCCGCCGGCGGACTCCTGGGCCGCAAGATCGAGGTCGCGCACGTCGACGGGGCCTCGGACCAGACCACCGTGACCAACGTGGTCTCCGAGCTGATCGACAACGACGGGGCCGTGGCTCTGGGTGGGATCAACGACTCGACGTTCGCTCTCGCTGCGGGACCGATCGCGCAGTCGTCACGAGATCCCGTTCGTGGTCTCCGGGGCCACGCTCCCCACGCTGCCCGAGCAGGTGGGCGACCACTTCTTCATGGTCCCCTTCGGCGACGACGCACAGGCCTACGCCATCGCGGACTATGCCAAGGACGGAGCTCGACGCCCAGACGGCTTGGGTGCTGGTGGACCAGGCCTACGACTTCACGACGGCGCTGTCGAGCTTCTTCCAGGAGCGCTGGACCGAGGACGGCGGCGAGATCGTCCTGGAGGACAGCTACCAGTCGGGAGACACCGACTACTCCGCGCAGATCGCACGGCTGCAGGCGCTGCCGGAGCAGCCGGACGTGCTGTTCGTCTCGGCCATCCCGAACGAGGCAGGCATCATCACCCAGCAGATCCGCGCCGCCGGACTGACCCAGCCCATCCTGTCCGGTGACGGCTACGACACCCCGCTGCTGACGGACGTCGCCGGAGAGAACGCCGACGACGTCTACTTCTCCACCCACGTGTCCCTCGACAGCGACGCCGAGGTCGTGTCCTCCTTCGTGGATGCCTACACCGAGGAGTACGGCTCGGGCCCGGAGAACGCGTTCGCCGCGCTCGGCTACGACACGATGAACCTGATCGCCGACGCCATCGAGCGGGCTGATGACGCCTCCCCCGAGGCGATCCGCGATGCTCTCGCAGAGACCTCCGAGCTGGAGGCCGTCACCGGGACGATCAGCTACGAAGGTGAGAGCCGCAAGCCGACCAAGTCCGTGACGATCATCGAGGTCCAGGACGGCGTCGCGAGCTTCGTCAGCGAAGTCACCCCGTAGCACGAGCGGGCGTCCGGTCGCACGCCGAAGTGGCGACGGGACTGGACGCCCGTGCCCAGGCCGACGCGCCTCGTGGCACCGGTCGCTCGAGGCCGGGCCGGCGAGGCGATGCGCTCGCGACCAGCTGCGAGCACCCATCCCGCCGAACCACAGAGTGGAGAGTCCCGTGATCACGGTCGACGGCAAGCAGGTCTACACCGAGCTCGACGAGCTGGTCGCGCCGGAGCACACCGCGCTCGTGCTCATCGACATGCAGCACGACTTCATCGACTCGGCCGGCGCGTTCGGCAGGATGGGCGTCGATCTCACGATGTACCAGGAGAGCGTGCCCAGGCTGCGTACGCTCCTCGATGCCGCACGTAGGCGCGGAGTGCTGGTCGTGCACGTCCAGAACACGGCGCTCCCCGGACGGATGAGCGACTCCCCGTCCCAGATCCGCTTCAACCTGCGCATGCACTCCGATGCCCGACAGGGCGAGGAGCCCCTTCGCTACACCGTTCCGGGCACGCCCGGACACCAGTTCGTGCCGGAGCTGGCCCCGATGGGGGAGGAGGCGGTGGTGCGCAAGTATCGGTCGAGCGCATTCTGGGGAACCAACCTCGACCTGCTGCTGCGCAGCAACGGGATCGCCACCGTGGTGGTCGGCGGCTGCACGACCGAGGGCTGCGTCGAGTCGACCGCGCGCGACGCGATGTTCAGCAACTACTACGTCGTCATCCCCACGGACTGCGTCGCCAGCGACGATCGGGCGCAGCACGACGCGTCGATGGTGCTGATGAGCCACCGTTTCGACCTCGCCGAGGGAAGCGACGTCTCCGAGGTCTGGTCACAGGGCGCATCCGACCGGACGGGTGCAACCGAAGGGGTCACACCGTGAGCGTCGACGGGTCCGCGACGGGCCGTCTCGACGGCGTCGTCGCCGTGGTGACGGGTGCCGCGTCCGGCATCGGGGCGGGCATCGCGCTGGCCTTCGCAGCGGAGGGCGCGGACGTCGCAGTCGTGGACCTCGTCGAGCACGATGCCGTCGCCGAGCTGCTCGAGCGGCTCGCACAGCACGAGCACGGCGTCTTGTACGTACAGGCGGACGTCGCCGACCAGTCGTCGGTCCAGGCGATGGCCGACGAGGTGCTCGACGCGCTTCGGCCGCGTGGACGTGCTCGTCAACAACGCCGGGATCTTCACCGAGTCCCTCCTCGAGAACATGTCCGTCGAGGCCTGGGACAAGGTGGTCGGCGTGAACCTGCGGGGGACCTTCCTCTGCACGCGCGCGCTGATTGGTCAGATGCTGGAGCACGGCAGCGGGCGGATCATCAACATCGCTTCGCAGCTCGGCCAGATCGGCGGCGCGTCGGTTGCGCACTATGCAGCCAGCAAGGCCGGGGTCATCGGCCTCACCAAGTCGCTCGCGCGCGAGGTCGCGGGTCGCGGCGTACTGGTCAACGCGATCGCACCAGGTCCGATCCTCACCCCTCTCCTGGACTCCGAGACGGAGCAGTGGCGTGCCGCGAAGCTCGCGGAGCTTCCCATCGGCCGCTTCGGCACGGTCGACGAGGTCACGCCCACTGCGGTGCTGCTCGCCTCGGCAGGAGGGGCCTACTACGTCGGTCAGACCCTGGGCCCCAACGGTGGGGACGTGATGCTGTGAAGATCGTCGACGTCCTGTGCGAGCCGGTCCGCACGGGCTTCTACCGCGACGATCAGGCGGCGGTCAGGGCTGGTGCAGAACGAGACGGCTTCCTCTACACGGGTCGACCGCTCACGCCCGGCTTCCGCGACGTCCGTGAGGCGGGCGAGGCGGTCTCGGTGCTGCTGGTCCTCTCCGACGGGCAGGTCGCGCTCGGGGACTGCGCCGAGGTGCAGTACTCCGGCGCGGGAGGCCGGGCCCCGGTGTTCCACGCCCTCGAGGCGATCGGCGGAGATCCGTGACCGGGTGGCGCCGCTGCTGGTCGGGCGGTCGGTGGAAGGCTTCCGGCGGCTGGCCGAGGAGGTCGACAGCCAGCTGGTGGATGATCGTCTGCTGAGCACCGCCGTCCGGTACGGCGTGACCCAGGCGCTGTTGCACGCGACCGCGCTGGCCGCCGGGGTCACGATGGCCGAGGTCGTGCGGGACGAGTACGCCACCGGGGTCGACCTGGTCCCGGTGCCGCTGTACGCCCAGACCGGCGACGACCGCCACCTCAACGTGGACAAGATGGTCCTCAAGGAGGTGGACGTCCTCCCTCATGGTCTGGTGAATCACGTCGGGACCATCCTCGGCCACGACGGCGGGCTCCTGGCGGAGTACGTGGCGTGGCTCAGCGAGCGGATCCTGGCCACCCGCGCCCGACCGGACTACATCCCGCGGCTGCACCTCGACACCTACGGGACGATCGGGCTGGCGTTCGACGGAGACGTCGGTCGCGTCGCCGACTACCTGGGCCGGCTCGCCGACCTGGCCGCGCCCTTCGACCTGCGGATCGAGCACCCGATCGACGCGGGCAGCCGTGACGCCCAGGTCGAGGTGTACGCCGAGCTTCGCACGACCCTTGCTCGTCGCGGGGTCCACGTCGACCTGGTCGTCGATGAGTGGTGCAACACCCTGGAGGACATCGACGTGTTCGTCGAGGCCGAGGCCGCCGACGTCATCCACGTCAAGACTCCCGACCTCGGGGGCATCAACAACACGGTCGAGGCCCTGCTGCACGTGCGCCGCAGCGGCTTCGCCGCCTACTGCGGGGGCACGTGCAACGAGACCGACGTCTCGGGACGGGTGAGCGCTCATCTCGCGATGGCGTGCGGCGCCGACCAGGTCCTGGCCAAACCCGGCATGGGAGTCGACGAGGGTCTGATGATCGTCGGCAACGAGATGGTGCGCACCGCCGCGCTGGCCCGCCGGCGCAGCGCCGCGTCCGTCCCCCAGTCGATGGCAGGACTCCCGGCATGAAGCCGCTGGAGGACATCGTCGTCATCTCGCTGGAGCAGTACGGCGCCGGTCCGTTCGGGACGGTTCACCTGGCCGACCTGGGTGCGGACGTCATCAAGATCGAGGATCCGTCCTCTGGCGGCGACGTCGGGCGCTACGTCGTTCCCGAGCAGCGCGGGGAGGACAGCCTGTTCTTCGAGGTGTTCAACCGGAACAAGCGCAGCATCAGCTTGGACATCGCGAACCCGGCCGGTCGCAAGGTCTTCGAGGACCTCGTCGCCGTGGCGGACGTGGTGTTCTCGAACTTGCGAGGTGACGTGCCGGCCAAGCTCAAGATCCGATACGACGACCTCAAGCACCTCAACCCGGCCATCGTCTGCTGCTCGCTCAGCGGGTTCGGGATGACGGGGCCGCGAAGTGCCGAACCCGGATACGACTATGTCCTGCAGGGGATCGCGGGATGGATGGATCTCACCGGTGAGCCCGACGGGCCGCCGACGAAGTCGGGTCTGTCGCTGGTGGACTACAGCGGCGGCCTCGTAGCGGCCGTCTCGGTCCTGGCGGCCGTGCACGCGGCCCGACGCGATGGTGTCGGGGCGGACTGCGACGTCAGTCTGTTCGACACTGCGCTCTCGATGCTGACCTACCCGGCCGCATGGTCGTTGAACAGCGACTTCGATCCCGTCCCGTACCCACCACTCGGCGCATCCGTCTCTGGTGCCGTTCCAGGCCTTCCCGACGGCGGACGGCTGGTTGGTGGTCGCGTGCCCGAAGGAGAAGTTCTGGCAGCGGCTCGCGGTGGCGGTGGGGCGGCCGGACCTCCTCGAGGACCCGCGGCTGGCGACGTTCGCGGGTCGCCGCGAGCACGCCGACGAGCTGCTGGCAACGCTGGAAGCGGTCTTCCTCCAGCGCGGCACCGAGGAGTGGTTGCTCAGGCCTGCGCGAGGGCGGGGTGCCCTGCGGACCGGTCAACACCGTCGAAGAGGCGCTGGCGGACCCGCACACCACCGCGCGGGAAATGCTCGTCCGCACCGAGCACCCCCACTTCGGCACCATCGTCCAAGTCCGCACGGCGGCCAAGGTCGGTACGGAGCCGAGTACTCACCGACGGGCGCCCTACCGCGACGAACACGGGACGGTGGTCATGCGCGAGCTGCTCGGGTACTCCGAGCAGCACGTCGACGACATGCAAGCCGGTGGCGCCTTCGGGCGCGCCCTCCCGCTTTCCTCTTCCGCGGCGCGCGACGCGCCGACGGTCACCGACTGATGACAGGAGCTCACATGTTCGACCTGCACGGCCGCGTCGCCCTCGTCACCGGGGCCGCTTCCGGCATCGGCGCTGCCACCGCACGTGTCTTCGCCGAGGCGGGCGCCGACGTCGCGCTCGCCTGGTATCCACCGGACGGACACGACATCGATCCGGTCCGCGAGGCGGTCGAGAGGGCCGGCCGACGGGCAGTGGTCGCTGCAGTCGACGTCTGCAGCACGGCCGACGTCGACGCCGCTCGTCGAGCAGGCGGTGGACGAGCTCGGCGGGATGCACATCGTCGTGGCCAACGCCGGCATCGCCCGCAAGGTGGAGCTGGAGGACCTCGACGACGACGCATGGAACCACGTGCTCGACGTCGACCTCAACGGGGCGTGGCGCTGCTTCCGAGCAGCGCTGCCGCACATGCAGCGGGCCGGGTACGGCCGGCTGATCGCCACGTCGTCGGTCGCGGGCAACGTCTCGGCCTGGCCGCAGCACTCGCACTACGCCGCCGCAAAGGCCGGACTGGTCGGGCCTGGTGAGGTCGCTCGCAGTCGAGTTCGGACCCGACGGCATCACGGCCAACGCGGTGGCTCCAGGTGTCATCCGCACCCCGCAGGCGCTCGACCCTGTCAACTCGCTCGGGGCCGACGGTGTCGCCCTCGCGGCCACGAAGATACCGGCCGGGCGGGTCGGCACGCCCGAGGACATCGCCTACATCTACCAGTTCCTGGCCAGCCCGCAGGCGTCCTACGTCAACGGCCAGCTGCTCGTCGTCGACGGAGCGCGGCACCTCGCCGGCCTCGACTGACCCCACCGCACCACGCACCACCCCACCCGACACCCCCAGGAGGATCCCGCCATGACGCATGGACCCGCAGTTCTACCGCAACACCGACATCGACGACGTCCCCGGACCGCCGACGCGAGCTCGTCGGCTACGGCGAGCACCCGCCTCGCGTGCGCTGGCAGGACGATGCCAAGGTCGCCGTGCAGATCGTCGTCAACTATGAGGAGGGGTCGGAGAAGACCTTCGCCATGGGCGACGGCATGAACGACGGCATGTACGAGCTGCCCTTCGCCGTGGACGACCAGCGCGACCTGGCGGTGGAGTCGATGTACGAGTACGGCTCACGGGCCGGGATCTGGCGGTTGTTCCGCATCTTCGACGCAGCCGACGTTCCCGGTCACCTTCTTCGCCGCCGCCGTGGCGCTCGAGCGCAACCCGGACGTGGCCGACAAGCTCCGGCGCCGTGGCGACGAGGCTGCGGGCCACGGCTACCGGTGGAGCAACCACTACGAGATGAACCGCGACGAGGAGCGTGAGGCCATCAGGCTCGCCATCGCGTCCATCGAGCGGACGACCGGGACGCGCCCCGAGGGTTGGTACTGCCGCGAGATGAGCGTCAACACCCGCGACCTCGTCGTCGAGGAGGGCGGCTTCACCTACGACTCGGACACCTACAACGAGGACATCCCGTACTGGACCGAGATCGCCGGCAGGGACCACCTGGTCGTCCCGTACTCGCTGGTGATCAACGACGCGCGGTACATCATGGGCACGGGGTACGGCAGCCCGGAGCACTTCTTCGAGTACGCGAAGGCCAGCCTGGACCGGCTGCGCAACGACGGTGACGACGTCGGTCGGATGATGTCGATCGGGCTGCACCCGCGGATCACCGGCAACCCGGCCCGGTCTGACGCTCTGGCGCGGTTCATCGACTACGCGCAGCGGCTTCGACGACGTGGCATTCATGCGACGCATCGACATCGCGCGCACGGCCTCGGTGCGCCGCCCGCGCTTCCCGGCGAGCACACCCACGAGGTGCTGACGGCGTGGGGCATCGGGGACGTGGGCGCCCTGATCGACTCCGGGGCCGCGGTCCAGACTTAGCGGATGCGCCCCTTCCTCTTCCTCGGCACCCGCGCCGAGGACGCCGTCGCCCAGCAGGAGTACGACGCCGTGCTCGCCGGCTCCGGCCTGCGGCCCGACGAGCTGGTGCGGGTGCGTCTCGAGCAGGGGCCGCTCGGCGAGGTCGACCTCGCCGACTGGTCCGGCATCGTGCTGGGCGGCGGGCCCTTCAACGTCTCCGACCCCGAGGAGTCGAAGCCCGCGGCGCAGCGCCGGGCCGAGGCCGACCTGCGCGACCTCGCCGTGCGCGTCGTCGCCGAGGACTTCCCCTTCCTCGGCGCCTGCTACGGCATCGGGGTGCTCGGCGGACTCGGCGGCGGCGTCGTCGACCGCACCTGGGGAGAGCCGATCGGCGCACTGCCGGTCCGCCTCACCGGCGAGGGTCGTGCCGACCCGCTCTTCGGCACGCTGCCGGCCGAGTTCACCGCGTTCCTCGGTCACAAGGAGGCGGTCTCCCGGCTGCCCGAGGACGCCGTGCTGCTCGCCTCGACCGCCACCTGCCCGGTGCACGCCTTCCGCCTCGGCCGCCACGTCTACGCCACCCAGTTCCACCCCGAGCTCGACGCCGTGGCCCTCTGCGACCGCGTCGACGCCTACAGCGCGCACGGCTACTACCAGCCCCACGAGCAGGAGTCGCTCAAGGCCGCCGCGCGGGAGGCGATGGTCACCGAGCCGGTGCGGCTGCTCGGCCGGTTCGTCGAGCTGTACGCCCGGGCATGAGGTGTAACTCATAGTTACATCCGGCCCGGAGCGACCTACATTGGAGGGCATGACGAAGGCCGAGCACGTCGACGTGCTGATCATCGGGGCCGGGCTGTCGGGCATCGGCGCGGCGGCCCACCTGGTCAAGGACCTGCCCGGGACGTCGTACCTCGTCCTCGAGCGCCGCGCGGCCAGCGGCGGCACCTGGGACCTGTTCCGCTACCCCGGGGTGCGCTCGGACTCCGACATGCACACCCTCGGCTACCGCTTCCGGCCGTGGCGCGGCGAGGTCTCGCTCGCCGACGGCGAATCGATCCTCGACTACGTGCGTGACACCGCCCGTGACTACGGCGTCGACGAGCACATCCGCTACGGCCACCACGTCGTGTCGGCGGCGTGGGACTCGACGACGGCGCGGTGGACGGTCACGGCCGAGGTCGACGGCGAGAGCCGCACGATCACCGCCGACTTCCTCTGGGCGTGCAGCGGCTACTACGACTACGACGAGGGCCACGCCCCCGAGCTCGCCGGCCGCGAGCGGTTCCGGGGGGAGGTCGTCCACCCGCAGCACTGGCCCGACGGCCTCGACTACGCCGACAAGCAGGTGGTGGTCATCGGGTCGGGCGCGACCGCCGTCACGCTCGTCCCGGCGATGGCCGCCGGCGGCGCGAGCCACGTGACGATGCTGCAGCGCTCGCCGACCTACGTCATCTCGGTGCCGGGCAACGACTCGATCAAGGGCCGGCTCACCAGGCTCGTCGGAGAGGAGCGGTCCTACGCCCTCACGCGCTGGAAGAACATCGCGCTCCAGGCCGGTCTCTACCGGATCAGCCGCGCGCGCCCCGGCCTCGTGCGGAAGGTGGTCCGCACGACCAACGTCGCGCAGCTGCCGCCCGGCTACGCCGTCGACACGCACTTCAAGCCGGCGTACGACCCGTGGGACCAGCGGATGTGCCTGGTGCCCGACGGCGACCTGTTCGCGGCCATCAAGGACGGCTCGGCCTCGGTCGTCACCGACCAGGTCACGGGCTTCACCGAGACCGGCGTCGAGCTCGCGTCGGGCGCGCACCTCGAGGCCGACGTCGTCGTGACCGCGACCGGCCTCAACCTCCAGATCTTCGGCGGCGCCGAGCTGGTCGTCGACGGCCAGCCGATCAAGCCGCACGAGACCATGGCCTACCGGGCGATGATGCTGTCGGGCGTGCCGAACTTCGCGTTCACGATCGGCTACACCAACGCCTCGTGGACGCTCAAGGCCGACCTCGTCGGGGAGTACGTCGTCCGGCTGCTGAGGCGGCTCCGCTCCACCGGCACCCGGAGTGTCGTGCCGGTGCGCGACCCGTCGGTCGCCGAGGTGCCACTGATGGACCTCGACGCGGGCTACGTCCAGCGCCTCGCGCACACCCTGCCTCGCCAGGGCACGGTCGCGCCCTGGGCGCTGCGGCAGAACTACCTCTACGACGCGGTGAGGATGCGCAGAGCGAAGCTGGACGACGGCGTCCTCCACTGGTCTTGAGGGCCAGCCACGTGGCGGGTGGCGCACCGTATCGACATCTGTCAACATAGACGCATGTCGAAGTCATCCGACCCGTGCACTTCGTCCGTCGTCGACGGACTCGAGTGCTGCGTCCCCCTCGCTCGCGAACCCATCACCGCGGACCAGGCGGCCGGTGTCGCGCCGATGCTGAAGGCGATCGCCGAGCCTGCCCGGCTGCGGCTGCTGTCCCTCATTCTCTCCCACGAGGGCGGCGAGGCCTGCGTGTGCGACCTGCTCCCCTACTTCGACCTGTCCCAGCCCACCATCAGCCACCACCTCAAGGTGCTCCACGACACCGGGCTCCTCCACCGCGAGAAGCGCGGCACGTGGGTCTACTACATCGCTCGCCCCGAGGCGATGGAGGCACTGGCCAGCCTGTTCACCGCCGCCCCGGCGGCCGCCCTGTCGGGGGCACGCGCATGAGCGACATCGTCGACGAGGCTGCCGGGCCGGCGACGACCGACCCGGTCCTGCAGCGCCTGTCCACCCTCGACCGGTTCCTGCCGGTCTGGATCGGCGTCGCGATGGCGGTCGGTCTGCTGCTCGGCCGACTGGTCGAGGGTCTCGACGACGCGCTCGCCGCGGTCGAGGTCGGCTCGGTCTCGCTGCCGATCGCCATCGGCCTGCTGATCATGATGTACCCCGTCCTGGCGAAGGTGCGCTACGACGAGCTGGGGCACGTCACGAGCGACACGCGCATGCTGGGCGCCTCGATCCTGCTCAACTGGGTGCTCGGTCCGGCGCTGATGTTCGCCCTCGCCTGGCTGCTCCTGCCCGACCTCCCCGAGTACCGCACGGGCCTGATCATCGTCGGCCTCGCCAGGTGCATCGCCATGGTCCTGATCTGGAACGACCTGGCCTGCGGTGACCGCGAGGCGGCCGCCATCCTGGTCGCGATCAACGCCGTGTTCCAGATCCTCGCGTTCGCCTTCCTCGGCTACTTCTACCTCCAGGTGCTGCCCGGCTGGCTCGGCCTCGAGCAGACGGCGCTCGAGGTGTCGGTGTGGGGGATCGCGAAGTCCGTGCTCGTCTTCCTCGGCATCCCGCTGCTCGCCGGCTTCCTGACCCGCACGCTCGGCGAGCGCACGAAGGGACGCGAGTGGTACGAGTCGGCGTTCCTGCCGCGGATCGGGCCCGCCGCGCTCTACGGCCTGCTGTTCACCATCGTCCTGCTGTTCGCGCTGCAGGGCGACACCATCACCAGCCAGCCCCTCGACGTGGCGCGCATCGCCCTCCCGCTGCTGGCCTACTTCGCGCTCATGTGGGGCGGCTCGATGCTGTTGTCGCGGGGGCTGGGGTTCGACTACCCGCGTGCGACGGCGGTCTCGTTCACCGCCGCGGGCAACAACTTCGAGCTCGCGATCGCGGTGGCGATCGGCGTCTTCGGTGTCACCTCCGGCCAGGCCCTCGCGGGAGTGGTCGGACCGCTGATCGAGGTCCCCGCGCTGGTGGCCCTGGTCTACGTCAGCCTGTGGGCCCGCCGCTTCTTCCGCGACCCCGACCCCTCGACCCTCGCCCCGGCCACGTCCGACCCAGGAGCAACGCGATGACCGCATCCAGTCCCGCATCCAGTCCCGCCACGGACACCCCGCAGGTCGTGTTCGCCTGCATCCGCAACGGGGGCCGCTCCGTGATCAGCCGGGTGCTCGCCGAGCACTATGCCGGTGGGCGCGTGGTGGCGCTGTCGGCGGGCACCCAGCCCGGGGAGCACATCCACCCCGAGGTGGCCGAGGCGCTGGAGAAGCTGGGCCTGGACACGTCTGCCGAGACCCCCACCATGCTGACTCGCGAGACCATCGAGGCGTCGACGGTCGCGATCACGCTGGGCTGCGGCGAGGAGTGCCCCTACGTCCCGGGAGTCCGCTACGTGGACTGGCCGATCGCCGACCCGGGCGGCCAGGACGAGGCCACCGTGCGCGGCATCATCGCCGACATCGACGTCCGCGTCCGTGAGCTGCTGAGGGACCTGGTGCCCGACCTCGAGCTGCCCGCCTCGGTGGTGGCCGAGGGCTGACGGCGCCGGGCGCGGAGCCGAGCGACGCTCAGGCCACCCCGCGACGCCCGGTCGCCACCGCCTCGCCCGGAGCGGCGTACGCCATCAGGGCCGCGGCGAGCCCGGCCAGCCCGGCCAGCACCAGGAAGGCGTCGGCGTACGAGCCGAGCACGTCGGCCAGGAGGGCGCCCGCGAACGGGGCCGCTGCCGCGGCGACCAGCGCCGGCGCGGTGAGGATGCCGTTGAGCGTGCCGTAGGAGCCTGGCCCCCACCGGTCGGTGATCGCGGTGGCCTGCACGAGCGTGTAGATGCCGCGCGCCAGCCCCAGCGCCATGCCGATCCCGATGAGCAGGCCGCTGGAGGCCGGGGCGAGCGCGAGCGCCGCAGTGGTGACCCCGACCCCGGCCAGGACGATGACCCCGCGCGAGGTCACCGACGTGGCCGCGGCGAGCCGGGCGTAGCCGAGACGTCCCAGCACCTGCCCGACGCCGCCCAGTCCGAGCGCGAGTGCCGCGACGTTGCGGCTCATGCCCTGCTCGACCAGCATCGGCACGAGGTTGATCACGACCGCGAAGACAGCAAGCGCCGTGAGCGCGTTCGCGGCCGTGAGCAGCAGGAACGACCTGCTGCGAGCCACGGCAGCGACGTCGACCCCGCTGGGGACCGTCGTCGGGCGGGGACCGGTCGCCGGGGAGGCTGAGGGCGGGGAGTGCTGCGCTCGTCGGGCGCCACGGGTGGTCCAGGCCCCACCAGTGCAGGGGCCAGGTGAGGAGAGCCAGGCCGCCGAGGAGCACGAGGTAGGCCTGTCGCCACCCGAGGGCGTCGTCGAGGACCGAGGCCAGGGGGGCGAACACGGTGCTGGCGAGCCCCGCGACCAGCGTCAGGGTGGTGAGCGCGCGGACGCGTCGGGCCCCGCCCCAGTGGGTCAGCGCGGCGAAGGCCGGCGGGTAGAGGCAGCCGGCCATGGCCACGCCGGTCACGGCCCAGCCCAGGTAGAAGACCCAGAGCGTGGGTGCCAGCGCCACCGCAACCATCCCCGGCACGGCGAGCACGGAGGAGGCGGTCATCACCCGACGCGGCCCGAACGCGTCGATGTGGCGGCCCACCCAGACGCCGACGCCTCCCGAGATGAGCTGGGCCAGCGAGAAGGCGCCGGTGACCGCCACGCCCGACCATCCGGTGTCGGCCGTGATGGAGGACTGCAGGGTCGCGAAGGCGTAGTAGAGCACGCCCCACGACACGATCTGCACCGTGCTGAGCACGGCCACCACCCGCCGCAGCCCCGGCGCGTCCAGGGCGCCGGCCGCCGTGAGGGTCACTGACCGGGGCGACCGAGCACCACGAGAGCCGGCTCGGTGGCAGCCGGACCGCAGCAACCCCCGCCACCGGAGGTCGCCGCGACGGCATCGGGGTCGTCGAAGGCGCCCGCGCCGTTGCACACGCCGGTCTCGGGCAGCACCAGCTCGACACGGTCGGCGGCCTCGAGGTCGCCGTCCAGCGCCGCGATGACCGAGCGGACCTGCTCGAAGCCGGTCATGGCCAGGAAGGACGGAGCCCTGCCGTAGGACTTCATCCCGACCAGGAAGAGGTCCTGCTCGGGCTGGCCGAGCTCCCGGTGACCGTGCGGTGCCACATCGCCGCAGCTGTGGTGGTCGGGGTGGATCTGGTCGGCCAGCACCCGGGCGGACCCGAGTGCCGGGTCGAGGTCGAGACGGACCTCGGTGAGGAAGCCGAAGTCGGGGCGGAAGCCCGTGACGACGATGATCTCGTCGACGTCGCCCACCCGCTGGCCGTCGACCGAGGTGATGCTCAGGCGGCCGTCGTCCTGGGTGGTGACCGACGCGGCACGGAACTGGGTCACGTGGGTGACGAGGCCGCCGGAGGCGGCCGCCTTCGCCTCCTGGCCGAGCTTGCCCCGCTCCTCGAGCTGGTCGTTGTCCCCGCCTCCGAAGGCGTCGCCCACGGCCGCTCGGCGCAGCAGCCAGGAGACCCTCGTGGCCGAGTCCGAACGGGCCAGCCGGGACAGCCCGACCAGCACGCCCTGGGCCGAGGCGCCCTTGCCGGCGAGGGCGACGTGCCTTCCTGCGTACCGTGCGGCGACGCCCGGGTCGGCGAAGTCGGGGATGCCGTAGGTGATGCGCGAGGCGTGCGCGGTCTCGCCGAGCGCCGGGTAGCCGTCCGCGCCGAGCGGGTTCGGCCGGGTCCACGTGCCGGAGGCATCGACGACGGCTCGGCCGAGCAGCCGGTCGTGACCCGCCGGACCTTCCACGTGCACGGCGAACGGCTCGTTCTCGCGTCCCGAGTCGACCAGGAGGTCGCGACCCGCGCGCCCCACGCCGACCACCCGGTGGGCGTACCGGATCTCGCCCCCGGCGCGGGCGTCGAGGAGGTCGGCCAGCGGCTGGAGGTAGGCGGAGCGCCACTCGCCGCCGGTGGGGTAGGCGCCGTCGTCGGGCGCCGTCCATCCCCCGGCCGCGTCGAGGAGTCGGCGGGCGGCGGGATCGATGAGCTCGGCCCACGAGGAGAAGAGCCGGACGTGCGCCCATTCGCCCACCGCCGCACCGGCATCGGCGCCGGCTTCGAGGACGACATAGGGCATCCGCCGCTCAGCGGCGTGGGCGGCGGCGGCCAGCCCGATGGGGCCTGCGCCGATGATGACGACGGGGTGCGTCATGGTGATCTCCTGGGGTCAGGGGGTGTCCGGTCGGTTGATCGACAGGCGTCGATGGAACGACTGTATCGACATGCGTCGATGAAGGCAAGGTACGCTGGTCCCATGACGACCGATCGCGCAGCCGCCGTGCTGGACAAGGCGGAGGCCGAGCACTACGCGGAGTGGTTCGCCGTGCTGGCCGATGCCACCCGGGTGCGGTTGCTGCACACGCTCTCGACGTCACCCACGGCGGCCATGCGCGTCGGGGACCTGGCCGCCGCGCTGGGGGTGAGCCAGTCCACCTGCTCGCACCACGTCGAGCTGTTGCGCAAGGTCGGCTTCGTCGTGGTCGACAAGGTCGGCACCTCGAGCATGGTCTCGGTCAATGCCGCCTGCTGCACGGGGCTCCCGCACGCCGCTGACGTGGTCATGGGGACGCTCTCCTCGGCGCCGTGCTGCCCGGACGACCTCCCCGCGGACGTCACGACGCGGCCGACCGCGGATGCCGATCTCCCGGCCGTGCTGGCGATCTACGCCGAGGGTCTCGCGACCCGCAACGCCACCTTCGAGACCCAGGTGCCCACCGCGGAGCAGATGCGGTCGCGCTGGCTGCCGGGTGCGTCGTGGGTCGCCGAGCTCGAGGGCCGGGTGGTCGGCTGGACCGCCATCACCGCGGTGTCGAGCCGCGAGTGCTACTCCGGTGTGGGCGAGAGCTCCGTCTACGTCACCGCCGCGGCTCGCGGACGCGGCGTCGGCAAGGCGCTCCTGCACACGCAGGTCACCGAGGCGGACCGGGCGGGACTGTGGACGCTCCAGACCTCGATCTTCCCCGAGAACCGCGTCAGCCTGGCGCTGCACCACTCGGCCGGCTACCGGACCCTGGCGGTGCGCACGCGCATCGCCCGGCTCGACGGAGAGTGGCGCGACACGGTGCTGCTCGAGCGGCGCAGCGCGGTCTGCTGAGACCCAGCCCACGTACGAGCGGATTCACGCGGACACCACCCGTCCCGCTAGTGTGGAGCCACAGTCGCCCGGCCGGTCTTGCCCCGGGCGCAGGTCGTCGCTCGAACGCGACACCCTTCCTCAGCACTTGAGGCACGTACGCCGCAGCACATACCGCGGCTCACGGTGGCGAGACGCCAACCGAAAGCAACTCACATGAACTTCGCCGAACTCGGCGTGCCCGCTTCGCTTGCCCAGATCCTGGAGCAGCAGGGCATCACCACCCCCACTCCCATCCAGGCCGCGACGCTGCCCGACAGCCTCGCCGGCCGCGACGTCCTCGGCCGAGGCCGCACCGGCTCCGGCAAGACGTACGCCTTCCTCCTCCCGCTGGTCGCCCGCCTCGACGCGAGCAAGCTGCCGGCCATGCCGCGCAAGCCGCGCGCGCTGATCCTGGCCCCGACCCGCGAGCTCGTCGGCCAGATCCACGCCGCCCTGCAGCCGCTGGCCAGGGCCGCCGGGCTGTCGTCCGTCGTCGTCTACGGCGGCGTCGGCCAGAACCCGCAGACCACGGCGCTGAAGAAGGGCGTCGACATCGTCATCGCCTGTCCCGGCCGGCTCGAGGACCTCATGGGCCAGGGCTACGCCGACCTGTCCGCCATCGAGGTCACCATCCTCGACGAGGCCGACCACATGGCCGACCTCGGCTTCCTGCCCGGCGTGCGCCGGATCATGGACAAGACGCCGCGCCAGGGCCAGCGGATGCTGTTCTCCGCGACCCTCGACAAGGCGATCGACGTCCTGGTCAAGCGCTACCTCGACCAGCCCAAGACCCACGAGGCCGACTCGGCCCAGTCGCCGGTCGCCACGATGCACCACCACGTGCTGCACCTCAGCCGCGAGCAGCGGGTGCCGGTGCTCGTCGACCTGACCAGCGCTCCCGGTCGCACGGTCGTCTTCACCCGCACCAAGCACGGCGCCAAGGCGCTGGCCCGCCAGCTCAACAAGAGCGGCGTGCCGACCGTCGACCTCCACGGCAACCTGTCGCAGAACGCCCGCACCCGCAACATGGAGGCGTTCCACTCCGGCACCGCCACCACGCTGGTCGCGACCGACATCGCCGCGCGCGGGATCCACGTCGACGACGTGGCGCTCGTGATCCACGCCGACCCGCCGACCGAGCACAAGGCCTACCTGCACCGTTCCGGTCGTACGGCCCGCGCCGGCGCCGAGGGCACCGTGATCACCCTGATGACCGACGAGCAGCAGCGCGACGTGCGCGACCTGACGCGGCTGGCCGGCATCAAGCCGACCACCACGAAGGTCCACGGCCCCGGTCACGCGATGCTCGAGCAGCTCGCCCCCGGTGTGCGCAGCACGCCCGGTGGGCTCGTCGTCGAGGTCCCGGCGTCCACGGGCGGCGGTGGCCGCTCCAACGGCGCCAACGCCCAGCGCAAGCGCGCCCGCAGCACCGGCCAGACCGGCGGCAAGTCGCGTCGCGGCAACCCGACGTCGTACACCAGCGAGACGCCCGGCTCCGGCTCCACGGGCGGCGGCCAGCGTCGTCGCTCCGGCGGCGGCCAGGGTGGCGGCCAGGGTGGCGGCCAGGGGCAGGGTGGTGGCGGCAACCGCCGGCGTCGCTCCGGTGGCGGCGGCCAGTCCGCCGGCACCTCGACCGGCGCTCGCGCGCACAGCGCGTCGTCGTTCAGCCGCGGTCGCTGACCTCACGGGGATTGTCCCGGGAGCTCGGGCTCCTGGCGTCTGCCTAGGCTTGTCGTCGTGCGCACCTTCATCCAGCGATCGCTGTGGGACGTCGTCCCGCGCGACCAGCGCGACTCCGACGCCGCGTTCCGGCGGCGCCAGGTCGTCGCCGCGGTCGTGGTGCTCGTCGGCGCCGGTGTGCTCGGCTGGTCGCTGCGGCTCGAGCCGGGACGCAACCTCTTCTACGTCGCGGCAGTGGTGCTGGCCGGGGTCTGGGCCGCCGGTGCGTTCCTGTCCGGTCGCCTCCACCTGGGCCGGATGGCGCGCGGCAACGAGGTCTTCGTCCGGCCGATCCTCGCGCCGATCCTGCTCGGCCTGGTGCTGGTCGGGATCTTCGTCCTCGGCTCGCTCGTGGTGCGCGAGATCCCACCCCTGGCGTCGTACGTCTCCTCCGTCCTGGAGTACGCCGACGAGGGCTCGCTGACGGTGCTGGCGGTCATCACGTTCTTCAACGGCATCGCCGAGGAGCTGTTCTTCCGGGGAGCGATGTACGCCGCGATCCCGAAGCACCCGGTCCTCTGGACGACGCTCGCCTACGTCGTGGCGACCCTCGCGACCGGCAACGTGATGCTCGCCTTCGCCGCCATCCTGCTCGGCACGGTCTGCGGCCTCGAGCGGCGGGCGAGCGGCGGGATCCTCGCGCCGATCCTGACCCACATCACGTGGTCGCTGTCGATGCTGTTCCTGCTCCCGCTCCTCTTCTGAGCCCTCCCGAGAGCGCGTCAACCGATCAGTCGGACGAGGGCGGCCGCGGCGGCAGCGCGGTTGTCGACGTCGAGGGCCACGAAGACCTGCTGGCAGTGCTTCTTGACGGTGCCGATGCTGATCCCGAGCAGCGAGGCGATCCTCTGGTTGCTCTGACCGTCGGCCAGCAAGAGTGCGACGTCGCCCTGCCGGGTCGTGAGGCCCTGCTCCAGCAACAGGGCAGGAGTCTCGCGAGGTCGGCTGCCCGGGCGCTCGGCGCGCAGGAACACCGTGTGCGGTCCGGGCCACCCCGGCACGACGAAGGCGACGACGGGTCCGGCGGCGGTCTCCAGTGAGCGAGGCTCGCCGGGTGGCATCGTGCTCCCGTCCACCCCGCCGGGCGCGACCTCGAGGAGTCCGGCGAGCTCGATCGGCAGCGGCTCGCCCGGGCGACAACCCACCGCGACGGCTGTCCTTCCTCCCGCCGCCACCACCCGCTGGTCGTGATCGACGCTGACGATGTCCCACCCGGCACGATGGAGCCCACGATCGACGGAGCCCTGGTCTCCCACGACGTGCAGGTGGTGAGCGATGTGACCGCCCACGAGTCCGAGCACGGCGCGGTCTCGCTCGGTGAACGTGCCGGTGCTGTTGGCCACCAGTCCGCCCACCGCGCCGGGCGGGCTGGGGATCCGGATGCCCAGCTGGTCCCACACCCCCAGGGGGACGTAGAAGTCGGAGAAGAACGCCGAAGCCCGCCACACCTCGACGTCGGTGACGTCGGCCCACGTGAGGGGTCGGGAGTCAGCGGTGCGCCGGAAGTGCTCGGCCAGGGGGTTCTCACGCCACCGGCTCGCCAGCATCGGCTCGAAGCGCTCGAGCACCGCCTTCCCCGGCGAGGGGTGGGTGGACGAGTGCAGCTGCCCGGGAGCGACCCAGGTGAAGGACACCGAGTCGCAGGGCAGCAGCTCGAGCAGTCCGCGGTGGGTGATCGCGATGATCTCGTCGGTGCTCCTCGCCTCGCGGACCAGGGCGACCAGGTCCCAGACCCGGGACAGGTCTGCGGCGTCCGCGGCACGGGGCATCCGTTCACGCTACCGACCACTACCACCAACGGACCATGGCAGCGTCCTCCTGCGGCTGGGAGCGTGGGGCCATGAGGACCGTCCTGATCGCCGTCGCCACACCACTCGTGTTCCTGCTCGCCGGCTGTGCAGGCAGCAGCGACGACGAGGCGACGGCCGATCCCACGGGCGCGGCGTCCGAGCAGGAGCCCGGCGCGCAGGACTCCGAGGAGGAGCCCTCGCCGGATCCCGGCGACTCCGAGCCGCCGGTCGGCGATGCGTGTGCCCTGTGGGACCCGGCCTACCTCGACGAGCTGATGGAAGGCGAGACGACCATCTTCGGGACCCCCTACGAGTTCCAGGAGCCGCTGACCGAGGGCCCCAGCGCCTTCTGTGCCTGGAAGGAGGGGTCCACCGGCCTGTCCGTGCAGGTCACGCTCGAGCCGGCTGCGACCTCCGAGATCGACGACCACACCGGGCGCGCGTACAACCTCGACGTCGACCCGGTGGTGGTGCCCCAGGACGGCCCGGGGACCTCGGCGGTCCTGCTGACGGACCCGGCGTTCGAGGACGGCACGGCTGGCAACTTCGCCTACGGCTACTTCTTCGTCGCCGACGACGTGACGGTGTTCGTGGAGTCGGTCGGGCTCGAGCTCGGGGAGAACGCCTTGCGGTCGATGGCCGAGGAGGCCGCCGACCGGCTGGCCGGGGGCTGAGGGTCCGGACCTGCCCCCGCTGCCCCTGCTACGCCAGTTCCCTCGACCGCTCCTCGAGCGCCCGGCGGACGGCCTCCTCGTAGGTCTGCGGCTCGCCCGGCACGATGTCGCGGATCGAGGTGTCCGTGACGACGACCTCGGTGGACATCGAGTCGATCAGGTTGCGACCGGTGGTGACGTCGACGTCGGTGACCAGGGCGAGCCAGCGCGACGACAGGCCGGGCGTGAGCAGCGGGAGGACGACGATCGGGAGCTTGCGGCCGTTCATCGCGAGCGCGACGCCCTGCAGCATCTCGCGGTAGGTCAGCTGGTCCGGGCCGCCGATCTCGAAGACCCGGTCCAGCGCCTCGTCCTGGCCGACCACGCCGGCGAGGTAGCGGACCACGTCGTCGATGGAGATCGGCTGGGTGCGGGTGCCGACCCACTTGGGCACCACCATCGCCGGCAGGTTCTTGACCAGCTGGCGGGTGAGCTCCCAGGAGATGCCGCCGTGGCCGACCACGATCGCGGCCCGCAGCACGGTGACCGGCACACCGTCCGTGCCGAGCAGGCCCTCGACCTCGCGGCGCGAGCGAAGGTGCGCGGAGAGCTCCTGGTCCTCGTCGCCGAGCCCGCCCATGTAGACGATCTGGCTGAGCCCGGCGGCCTTCGCGGCGGCGCTGAAGTTGCGCGCGGCGTCGGCGTCCTTGCGCTCGAAGTCGGGGTCGTCGAGCGAGTGCACGAGGTAGATCGCCACGTCCACGCCGTCGAGCGCCGGTCGCAGCGAGTCGGCGTCCATCACGTCGGCACCGACCGCCTCGCCCGGGCCGTCGTACGTCTCCGGGCGCCGCGTCATCGCGCGCACGTCGTGCCCGGCGTCGATCAGTGCGGGGACGAGGCGGCGGCCGATGAAGCCGGTCGCGCCGGTGACGAGGACGGTGCTCATGGAGCCATGCTGTCAGTCGGCGCCACGCCGCGGCTCATTTCTGCGCGGAGGTCTTGCCGCGGCGGGCGTCGAGCCGCGACATCGCCGGGGTCGCGGTGACCCCGTGCAGCAGCACGGACACGATCACGGTGAAGGCCACGGTCGACCACAGCCACGGCTCGTCGGGCACCTGCTCGTGGCTGACCGCGTAGCCGAGGTAGTAGAGGGAGCCGATGCCCCTGACGCCGAAGAACGCGACCGCCCACATCTCGCCGCGGTCGAGGCCGCCCTCCCGGTCCACGTCGCGCGCCAGGACGGCCAGCGAGGCGTACCCGACGAGCGGTCGGACCACCAGGACCAGCGCCAGGGCGACCACGATCCCGCGCCAGTCCAGGTGGTCGAGCAGGCCGCGGGTCATCGCCATGCCGAGCACGAGCAGGACGAGCAGCGTCATCAACCGCTCGAGCCGCTCGACGACGCCGTGCATCGCACGCTGGTAGGAGTGTCCGCGTTCGGAGGCCCGTACGCGCATGGCGCAGGCGAAGACCGCGATGAAGCCGTAGCCGCCGACGAGCTCCGCGGCGCCGTACGCCGTCAGCAGCGCGGCGAGCGCGAGCAGCGGCTCGCCGTGGTCGGCGAGGCGGAGGTTGTCGCTGCGGGAGTGGAACGCCTGCCGGCCCAGCAGCCAGCCGATCGCGAGGCCGACAGCGGTGCCCAGGACGATCTTGCCCACCACGTACCAGCCGATCCAGGTGCCGACGTCGGCCACGGTGAAGCCGCCGGCGATGAGCAGCAGGGCCAGGTGAACGAACGGGAAGGCGAGGCCGTCGTTGAGGCCCGCCTCGGCCGTCAGCGAGAAGCGGATGTCGTCGTCCTCGTCGGGGCTCTCGCGCTCCTCCTCGCTCCGCTCGTCGACGTCCTCGGTGATCGGCTCGCCCACCTGGACGTCGGAGGCCAGCACCGGGTCGGTCGGGGCGAGCACGGCGCCGAGCAGGAGGGCGACGGCGGGGGCCAGCCCGGCGACCCACCAGCCGAGGACCGCCACGCCGAGGATGGTCAGCGGCATGGTGACCGCGAGCAGGCGCCAGACCGGGGACCAGGTCCGCCACGACCGCCACGACCGCAGGTCGAGGGTCCGCTCGATGGCCAGGCCGACGCCCATCAGCGAGATGATCACGGTGAACTCGGTGACGTGCGTGACGAGGTCGCGGTGGTCGGTCGGATCGAGGCTGACCATGCCGGCGGCCGGCAGCATCCCGACCGCCATGCCCACCGCGACCAGCACCATCGGCGGGGACAGCGCGATCCTCCGGGTCACCTGGGGCAGGACGATCGCCAGCAGCAGGCAGAGTCCGAGGACGAGGTAGACCAGGGGACCGCCGGTCAGGGAGTCGGGCACCCCCCCAGACTCCCAGTCCACCGGTCGGCGTGTCGCTCTCCGTCACCCGGATGGGCGGTCAGTGCCCGGTCGCGCGCTTGCCGTCGTACGTCGCCTGGCTCTGGTCGATCGCCTGCTCGTAGGCCGCGACCAGGCCGGCGATGGTGAGCGGCTTGAGCCGGTGGATGAACTCGCGGAGCTGCTCGGCGGTGTAGCCGGCCTCCCGGAACTGCGGCCACACCATGGTGCGGACGATCTCCGAGAGCTGCTCGGCGACCTGCCGTCCGTGGTCGGCGTACACCTCGGCGACGGCCTGCGCTGCCTCGGGCGAGATGCCCATCCCGGACAGGCCGCCGGGCACGTCGACGTCGCGGTCGCCGGTGACCGGCGTGAGGAGGGAGAGGTGGAGCGCGATGTCGGACGGGGTGGCCGTGTCGGGGATGGCGTCGACGTACTTCTCGATCGCCGCCAGCGTGAAGCCGTGGCCCTGCAGCTCGCGCACCAGCTCGAGGCGGGCGACGTGGTCGGGGCCGTAGTAGCCCGAGCGGCCGCGGCGCACCGGAGCGGGGACCAGGCCGCGAGAGGCATAGAAGCGCACGTTGCGTGCGCTCACCCCGGTGCGCTCGGTCAGCTCGTCGAGCGTGAGCAGCTCGGTCTCCACACATCCTCCTCGGTGACGCCCACCACACCTGTTGGACTGTGACAGTAATGGTGTCACAATCGCAGGCATGGCAGAAGCATTCGTCTACGACCACCTCCGGACTCCTCGTGGCCGCGGCAAGGCCGTCGGCTCGCTGCACGAGGTCAAGCCCGTCGACCTCGTCGTCGGACTCCTCGACGAGCTCACGACCCGCAACCCCACGCTCGACCCGGCCCGTGTCGACGACGTCGTGCTCGGCGTCGTGACCCCGATCGGCGACCAGGGCGGCGACATCGCCAAGACCGCCGCCCTCAAGGCCGGCTATCCCGAGACCGTGGCGGGCGTGCAGCTCAACCGCTTCTGCGCCTCCGGTCTGGAGGCGGTCAACCAGGCCGCGCAGCGCGTGCGCTCCGGCTTCGAGGACCTGATCCTCGCCGGCGGCGTCGAGTCGATGAGCCGCGTGCCGATGGGCAGCGACGGCGGCGCCTGGGCGATGGACCCGGCCACTGCGCTCCAGACGGGCTTCGTGCCGCAGGGCATCGGCGCCGACCTGATCGCCACGATCGAGGGCTGGGGCCGCGAGGACGTCGACGCGTACGCCGCCGAGTCCCACCACCGTGCTGCGAAGGCGTGGGCCAACGGCTACTTCGACGGCGCCGTCATCCCCGTCAAGGACCTCAGCGGCGTCACCGTCCTCGACCGCGACGAGACCGTTCGCCCCGACACCTCGGTCGAGGGCCTCGCCGGCCTCAAGCCGTCGTTCGCCGCGATCGGCAAGGACGCCGGCTTCGACGACGTCGCGCTCGAGAAGTACCACTGGATCCCCGCGATCGACCACGTCCACCACGCCGGCAACTCCTCGGGCATCGTCGACGGTGCCGCCGTGATGGCGATCGGCTCCGAGGAGGTGGGCGCGTCGCTCGGCCTCACGCCACGCGCCCGGATCATCTCGACCGCCGTGTCGGGGGCCGACCCCACGATCATGCTCACCGGCCCGGCCCCCGCTGCGCGCAAGGCCCTCGCGAAGGCCGGCCTCGAGGTCGAGGACATCGACCTCTTCGAGATCAACGAGGCCTTCGCCGCCGTCGCCATGCGCTTCATGCGCGACCTCGGCATCAGCCACGAGATCACCAACGTCAACGGTGGTGCCATCGCGATGGGCCACCCGCTCGGCGCCACCGGCGCGATGATCCTCGGCACCCTCGTCGACGAGCTCGCCCGCCGTGACCTCAAGCGCGGCCTGGCCACGCTCTGCGTCGGCGGCGGGATGGGCATCGCGACCATCGTCGAGCTCGTCTAACTCCGTCCCCTGATGGTGGCGGCACATCGCAGCGCGCGACGCGCTGTGCGCGCAATCTGCCGCCACCCCCGCCGGGCCGCCGCCGATGGTGGCGGCACATCGCAGCCGGCAACCACCTGAACGCGCAATGTGCCGCCACCACGGGTGGCGCGAAGGAGAACCCATCCATGACTGAGACCGACACTCCCCGCACGGACCAGCACAGCGCGGTCCGCTACGACCGCGACGCCGACGGCATCGTCACGCTGACCCTCGACGACCCGACGGCCAGCGCCAACACCATGAACGAGCTCTACCAGTCGTCCATGGAGGCCGCCGTGCAGCGGCTGTACGACGAGCAGGGCGACGTCACCGGCGTGGTGCTGGCCAGCGCGAAGAAGACCTTCTTCGCCGGCGGCAACCTCAAGAGCATGGTGAAGGCGACGGCCGACGACGCCGACGAGATCTTCGCGATGGGCGAGGCCGTCAAGGCGAGCCTCCGCAAGCTGGAGACCTTCCCGCGCCCGGTCGTGGCGGCGATCAACGGCGCCGCGCTCGGCGGCGGCCTCGAGATCGCGCTGGCGGCCAACCGGCGCATCGCCGTCGACGACCGCTCGGTCAAGATCGGGCTGCCCGAGTCGACGCTCGGCCTGCTGCCCGGCGGCGGCGGGGTCACCCGCGTCGTACGCATGCTGGGACTCCAGTCCGCGCTGATGGACGTGCTCATGCCGGGCACGCAGTTCGACCCTCAGGGCGCGCTCGCCAAGGGGCTGGTCGACGAGGTGCTGCCGACCCGCGAGGAGCTCGTGCCCGCCGCGAAGGCGTGGATCCTCGAGCACCGCGACGACGAGGACGCGGCGCGGAACCCGTGGGACCGCGCCGGCTACACGATGCCCGGCGGCACCCCCAAGACCCCGGCGCTGGCGCAGTTCCTGCCGGCCTTTCCGGCGCTGCTGCGCAAGCAGACCAAGGGCGCGGTCTACCCCGCCCCGCGCGCCATCATGAGCGCTGCCGTCGAGGGTGCGCAGGTCGACTTCGACACCGCCTCGCGCATCGAGAGCCGCTACTTCACCAACCTCGTCGTCAGCCAGCAGTCCAAGAACATGATCCAGGCTTTCTTCTTCGACCTGCAGGCGATCAACTCCGGGTCGCTCCGCCCCCAGGGCATCGAGCGCTGGCAGGCCACCAGGGTCGGCGTGATCGGCGCCGGGATGATGGGCGCCGGCATCGCGTACTCGTGTGCCCGTGCCGGCATGCAGGTCGTGCTCAAGGACGTCTCGCTGGAGGCGGCCGAGAAGGGCAGGGCCTACACCGAGAAGCTCAACGCCAAGGGCATCGAGCGCGGCAAGCTCACGCCGGGGAAGGCGGACGAGCTGCTCGCGCGGATCACGCCGACCGCCTCGCCCGAGGACCTCGCAGGCTGCGACCTGGTGATCGAGGCCGTCTTCGAGGACCCCTCGCTCAAGGCGAAGGTGTTCGCCGAGGTGGCGCCCTTCGTCGACGACGACGCGCTGCTGTGCTCGAACACCTCGACGCTGCCGATCACCGAGCTCGCCGCCGGCATCGACCGTCCGGCCGACTTCATCGGCCTGCACTTCTTCAGCCCGGTCGACAAGATGCCGCTCGTCGAGATCATCCGCGGCGAGGAGACGTCCGACGTGGCGCTCGCCAAGGCGTACGACGTCGTCCAGCAGATCCGCAAGACGCCGATCGTGGTCAACGACGCGCGCGGCTTCTACACCTCGCGGGTCATCGGCACCCAGATCAACGAGGGCCTGACCATGCTCGCCGAGGGCGTGCACCCGGTCTCGCTCGAGCGGGCCGCGACCTCGGCCGGCTTCCCGGTCGGGCCGCTGCAGATCAGCGACGAGCTCAACATGGAGCTGATGGCCAAGATCCGCACGGCCACCGAGGAGGCCGCCGCCCGCGACGGCATCGACCTGGGCGACTACCCGGCCGGCGAGGTCATCGCCACGATGATCGAACTCGGCCGCCCGTCGCGCCTCGAGGGCGCCGGCTTCTACGACTACGACGACTCCGGTCGGCGTACGACGCTGTGGCCCGGGCTCGCCGCGACGTTCCCCGTCGCCGAGCAGCAGGTCCCGATCCGCGACGTGCGCGACCGGATGCTCTTCATCGAGGCGCTCGAGACGGCGAGGTGCTTCGAGGAGGGCGTCATCACGTCCGCCGCGGCGGCCAACATCGGCTCGATCATGGGCATCGGCTTCCCGGCCCTCACCGGCGGCGCCGCCCAGTTCATGACCGGCTGGCAGGCGCTCGACGAGACCGGCCACGGTGTCGGCCCGGTCGGCCTGGACGCGTTCCTCGCCCGCGCCGACGAGCTGGCCGAGGCGTACGGCGACCGCTTCCGTCCTACGGCGTACCTCCGCGACCTCGCGGCGAAGGGCGAGTCCTTCCCCGCCTGAACCTTCCGAGTCAGCGCTCCTGCAGCTCGATGGTGTCGACGACGCCGAGCAGGTCCTGCACCTCGTCGTGCGGGGTCCGGGCGGTCCACGCGGCCCAGAGCAGCAACGGTCGACCGTCCACGTCGACGACCCAGGCGTCGATGGTGGTGCCGCGCCCGAGGTAGCGGACGGTGGCCTCGGGGGTGGTGACCACGGTGTCCTGCGGGCACATGTCGCGGCCGGCGTCCTCCCGCAGCCGCAGGTGCACCGCGGGATGGCCGAAACGGACCGTGCTCTCGGGACCCGAGGCCACCGTCAGGCGCGGGACGGCGGTGAGCGCCCGCACGAGTGCCGCCGCGTCGGCACCCCTCAGGTCCGTCATGGTGCATCCCGACTGGGCCATCCATGCCACGTCCAGCGCGACCACGCCGAGCGCCCACTCCGGATCCCCCACCAGCAGCTCCCCGTTGGACGTGCCCGCGACCGTCGCGGCGTCGTCCAGGCCTGCAAAGCGGTTCGGGCCGAGCCACGAGTTCCACCCTGCGGGGAGGGTGAACCGGACGGTCGGCAGCGAGGTGTCCCTGGAGGGGGCGAGCTCGTAGGTGCCCGCCTCCAGCGTGGTGTTCGTCATCACCGGATAGGGCGTCACGAGCGAGGTCTCGTCGCGATCCTCGGCCGGTTGCGGCGCAGTGGCGTCCCCGTACGTCGTGGACACGAGTCCGCCAACGCCGAGCGCGCAGGCCGCCACGGCGCCCATCGCGGCGTGGCGCCGCAGCCGCCGCCGGCGACCGGCGGCCTCGATGGTCTCGAAGGCGGGGACCCGGGCGTGCTGCTCGGCGTCCTCGCGGAGTGCCTCCAGAAGTCGCTCAGACATGGTCGACGCCTCCTTCGGCGTGGGCGAGATGGGCCGCGAGCGCGTCGCGACCCCGGCTCAGTCGGGACTTCACCGTGCCGGGTGGGATGCCGAGCTCCTCGGCGATCGTGTCGACGGGCAGGTCCGCGAGGTAGTGCAGCGCGATCACCTGCCGCTGGGTCTCCGGAAGGGCGCGGAGCGCCGTGATGATCACCAGGTGTGACTCGAGGGCCTCGGGGTCGCGCGGAGGCAGCATGCGTGCGCGCGCCCGCTGGCCGTTGCGCAGCTTGCGCCACCGACTGCGGTGCTGGTTGATCGCCGTCGTGCGCAGCCATGCCTCCGGGTTCTCGACATGGTCGAAGCGACGCCCGGCGGCGGCGGCCCGGACGAACGCCTCCTGCACCAGGTCCTCCGCCTCGTCCATGCTGCCGGTCACGCCGTACAGCTGCACGACCAGGCGGCGGTAGCTCACGTCGAACACGTCGCGCAGGGGCGGGTGGTTGTCCGCTGCCCACGGCCGTCCGAGGGTCACAGTGTCTGCATCCATCGGGGCCTCCTCTCCGGATGACCACAACGACTCGCCAACGCCGTCCTGGGTTCCGCCGCGTCCCGAGTTCTTCCATGGTGCGCCCGTCCCGGTTCCTGCGAGCTGGCCGTCTGGACCGGTGGCGATGCCGATTCGGCTGTGCTCCCGCGACAACTCGGGAAGACTGGTCCGGTGGACCAGCCCCCTCCCGCGGTCGTCGTCCGCGACCTCCACGTCCGCTTCGGCGACGTCGAGGCCGTGTCGGGCGTCGACCTGACCGCGGACAACGGCCAGGCGACCGCACTGCTGGGACGCAACGGGGCGGGCAAGTCGACGACCATGAAGGTCCTCGCCGGAGTCGTCCCGCCGACCGCCGGCGAGGTCACCGTCGCCGGCCACGACGCCGCGACCGACGCGCTCGGCGTGAAGCGGGTCGTCGGCTACTGCCCCGACGTCGGCGGCCTCGTGCCGCGGGCCACGCCGTGGGAGCACCTGCAGCTCAGCGCCCGGCTGCGCCGGATGGACGACTGGGAGGAGCGCGGCCGCGACCTGCTCGAACGCTTCGAGCTCGGCGACGTCGCGCACCGGGTGGTCGGCGGCTTCAGCCACGGGATGAGCCGCCGCCTCAGCGTCGTGCTCGCTGCGCTCCACGAGCCGGCCGTGCTGCTGCTCGACGAGCCCTTCGACGGGGTCGACCCGCTCGGTGTCGAGGCCACCCTCGAGGTCGTCGCCGACGCCCGCGCCCGCGGCGCCTGCGTCCTCCTCTCGACCCACCTGCGCGACCTGGCCCTCGAGGCCTGCGGCACCGCGGTCGTGCTGCGCGGCGGCAACCGGGTCGCCGCGATGCAGGCCGCGGAGCTCACCGGCGAGGCCTACCGTGCCCTCCTCGACTGACCCGGGCTGGCTCGACGCCGCGCGCGACACCGGCCACCTCGTCGCGTTCCGAGCGCGGACCGTACGCCGGCGCGCCGCCTCGGTCGTCGGCCTGGTCGTCGTCCTCGGGCTGACCGCGGGCTTCGCGCTCGCGCCGAGCTCCTTCGACCTGAACGCCTCGGGGTCCTCCGCCCTCGATCGAGCGGTCTCCGCGCTGGAGGGCAACCTCGGCGGCGCCTTCGCCGGCTTCCTGCTGCTCGCCACGGGCGCAGCGATGGGCAGCGGCGGCGGCCGTGAGCTGCTGTCGCGCGGCGAGGTGGCGATCCACCCGGTCAGCCCGGCCACCGAGCACCTCGGCGCCCTGCTGCTGGCCCCGCTCAACCTCGCCTGGCTCGTCCAGATGTGGACCCTTCTCGCCGTCACCGCGCTCGTCACCCCGACCGAGCGGTTGCTCGGCGCGCAGCTGGTGGTGCTCGCCTGGGTGCTCGCCGCGACGGCGCTCGGCCAGGCCATCGGCTGGACGGCGGAGGGCGTACGTCGAACGACCCACGGCGTCGTCGTGGTCCGCGTCATCAGTGGTGTGGTCGTCGTCGTCCTCGCCGGGCTGCACCTCGCGGGCGCGCTCGGGCCGCTGGTGCGTTCGCTGCCGACGACGTGGCTCGCCGAGACGGCCCGGACCACGAGCTGGCCGCTGGCCGTCGTCGTCCTGCTGGCGCTCGCAGTGGCCGGCGTCGTCGTCGGCGCCCGGCCCGCCGCCTGGGCCCTCGGGCTGCCGCCGCGAGAGGAGCTGCGCGTCCAGTCCGGGGTCCACGAGGCCCGCCACGCGCCGGAGCCGCGCTGGGGCTCGCCCGAACGCGCACTCCTGCGCCGGCTCGACCGAGGGTCGGTCTGGCGCTCGGTGGGCATGCGCCGCGGCCTGATGGTCCTCGGGATCGGTCCCGGTCTGGTCGCGCTCGTCGCCGGCCTCCAGTGGAGCTCCGTCATGCTGCTGCCGGGACTGACCGCGAGCGGCGCGGCGCTGCTCTTCGGCGTCAACGCGTGGTGCCTCGACGGCAAGGGCATGGTGTGGCGCGAGACCCTCCCGGTGTCCGCCGCGGACGTGTTCGACGTACGCGCCCTCGTGATCGCCGAGTGCATGGCGATGGTGTCCGGCGTGACCGTGGTCCTGGCCCTGCTGCGCAACGGGATGCCGCCGCTCGTCGTCGGCGCCGCCGTGCTGTCGTGCTGGCTGGTCGTGCTCGTGCAGGTCCTCGCGATCGTGCTGACCTGGTCGATCCGCGCGCCCGTACGCCGTCGATCTCTCCTCGCCGCGCGCGACGCCGGCCCCCCACGCGTCGATGGCGGCGTACGCCGGCAAGCTCTCGCTCGTCACCACCCTGACCGGGATGGTCTTCACGACCATCTCGACCGGCCAGTGGGCCTGGCTGCCCCCGGCCGTGGCCGTCCCCTTCCTCGCCTGGTCGACCTGGAAGCTCCTCCGCGCCCGCCGACGCTGGCTCGCTCCCGCGGAGCGGGCGCGCGTCGTGCTGACCGTCGCCGCCGTCTGACGGTCATCTCCCCTGTCGGAGTCCCCGCACGTGCGGGGACTCCGACACCTGGAGGGGGTTGCAAAGGCCTACAAGTGTCCGACTCACCCTTCAAGTCCGGGGTGCGCGACGTGGACGCGAGCCCATGCATACGT
Source organism: uncultured Actinomycetota bacterium (assembly GCA_963791365.1). Taxonomy (GTDB): domain Bacteria; phylum Actinomycetota; class Actinomycetes; order Propionibacteriales; family Nocardioidaceae; genus Nocardioides. The sequence goes on from CAWBSG010000017.1 coordinate 35,721, forward strand.
GGTATACATACCCGGTATCCATCGCTCACGGGGGCGATGGACGGACCACGGAGGCACGGATGTCGATCCGGCAGGCGATGCTGGCGATCCTCGAGCAGGGGCCGATGTACGGCTACCAGCTGAGGGCGGAGTTCGAGCAGCGCACGGGGGAGACCTGGCCGCTCAACATCGGGCAGGTCTACACGACCCTGACCCGGCTCGAGCGGGACGGACTGGTCGAGGTCGTCGGGCACGGGGGTGCCGACGAGCCGGACCGGACCGACCAGGGCGACCAGGCCGCCAGTGAGCGCCAGGTCAGCTACCGCGCCACCGAGGCCGGGCGGAGCGAGGTGTCGGAGTGGTTCGCCACCCCGGTGCCTCGCTCCCAGCCCCCGCGTGACGAGCTCGCGATCAAGCTCGCCATCGCGGTGACCCTCCCCGGCGTCGACGTCGGCGCGATCATCCAGCGCCAGCGCAGCGCCACCATGGCCTCCCTCCAGGACTACACCCGCCTCAAGCGCACCGGGCGTGCCGCGGCTCCCGCCGAGCCCGCCGACCTGGCCTGGAGCCTGGTCCTCGACTCGCTCGTCTTCGACGCCGAGGCCGAGGTGCGCTGGCTCGACCACTGCGAGGCGCGGCTGCGTCGCGCGGCCGTTGAGCGAGGCGACGTACGCCACGGCGCGAGCGCGCCGACGACCGAGGGGGCGAGCCGATGAACGCCGTCCTCCACCTCGCCGCCGTCTCCCGCATCCACGGCGAGGGCGCCACCGAGGTGCACGCGCTGCGCAGCGTCACCTTCCGCGCCCACCCCGGCGAGCTCGTCGCGGTGATGGGCCCGTCCGGCTCCGGCAAGTCGACCCTGCTGACCCTCGCGGGCGGCCTCGACGCCCCCACGTCCGGCTCGGTGTGGATCGAGGGCACCGACCTGGCCTCGCTCGACAACGCCGGGCGCGCGCGCATCCGGCGTACGTCGGTGGGCTACGTGTTCCAGGACTTCAACCTGATCCCCGCGCTGACCGCCGCCGAGAACGTCGCGCTGCCCCGCGAGCTCGACGGCGAGAAGGCCAGGGTCGCCCGCCGGCTCGCCATGGTCGCGCTCGAGGAGGTCGGCATCGCCGACCTGGCCGACCGCTTCCCGGACGAGATGTCGGGCGGCCAGCAGCAGCGCGTCGCGATCGCCCGCGCGATCGTCGGGGAGCGCCGGTTGATCCTGGCCGACGAGCCGACCGGGGCGCTCGACACCGACACCGGTGAGGAGATCCTCAGGCTGCTCCGCGCGCGCTGCGACGCGGGCGCCGCGGGCGTGATGGTGACGCACGAGGCGCGCCACGCCGCCTGGGCGGATCGCGTGGTCTTCCTGCGCGACGGCGTCATCGTCGACGAGACCGGTTCCGACGAGCCCGAGGCGCTTCTCGCCGACGAGGCCGCACGGTGACCGGCTGGCGCCCTGCCCTCCTGATCGCCTGGCGCGACGCGCTGCGCCACAAGGGCCGCAGCATCCTCGTCCTGGTGATGATCAGCCTGCCGGTGCTGGCGGTGAGCGCGGCGGCGGTGATCATCAAGACCGCTGACGTCTCCGGGATCGAGGGCGCCGACCGCACCCTCGGCGCCGCCGATGCGCGCGTGCTGACCGAGGGTCGCGGGCGCGTGGTGCAGGTCCCCGACCCGATCAACGGGGAGTGGATGTTCCTCGGCGAGTCCGACTACGAGGACCCGGTCACCGCGACGGACGTACGCGCGGTGCTGGGCGAGGATGCCCGCCTGCTCCCGATCACGAACGGGTGGTCGCGTGCCCGGCTCGGCGACCGGGTGATCGAGTTCTCGACGACCGGCATCGACCTGTCCGACCCGCTCGCGGCCGGGCTCTTCGACCTCGAGGCCGGCCACCTGCCCGAGGCCGCCGGAGAGGTCGTGGTGAATGGCGCGATGCTCGAGAAGGGGTTCGGGCTGGGAGACGAGCTGGAGGTCGCCGGCCGCACGCTCGTCATCGCGGGCGCCGGTCGCGACGCGACCGACCGCACGATGCCGGCGGTGCTGGGCTCCGTCGACGACCTCGCCGACGGGTCGACCAACCGCCACGAGTGGCTCGTCGACGCCGGCGGCGCGGTGACGTGGTCGACGGTCCGTGAGCTCAACGAGATCGGCGGCGTGGTCACCTCGCGCGCCGTGCTGGCCGACCCGCCCGACGTCGCGTCGATGGCCGAGCAGATGGGCTACGACAGCGGGCAGGACGAGGTCTTCGCGATCGTCGCCCTCATCATCGTGATGGCCCTGATCGAGGTCGTCCTCCTGGCCGGCCCGGCCTTCGCCGTCGGCGCGCGCCGTCACGCCCGCACCCTCGCGCTGATCGCGGCCTCGGGCGGCACGCCGGCCCAGTCCCGGCGCGTCATCCTGGGCAGCGGGGTCGTCCTCGGCCTGGTGGCCTCGGGCATCGGGCTGGTGCTGGGCATCGCAGCCGGCTGGGCACTGCTCCCACTGGTGCAGCGGTTCCAGGGGGAGTGGTTCGGCCCGTTCGAGCTGCCGTGGCTCTACCTCGGTGCGATCGCCGCCTTCGGGCTGGTCGCCGCGGTGCTCGCCTCCGTCGTACCCGCCTGGCTCGCCAGCCGGCAGGACGTCGTCGCCGTGCTGGCCGGGCGCCGCGGCGATCGACTCCCGCGCGCCTCGACACCCGTCGTCGGCCTGCTGCTGCTCGGCGTCGGCATCGCCGCGTCGGCGTACGGCGCCGTCACCTCCGACAACAGCAACGGCTCCCTCTGGATCGCTGCCTCGGCCGTCGTCTCGGTGCTCGGCATGATCCTGGTGGTCCCGGTCGTGGTGTCCGCCGTGGCGCGCCTGTCGGGCCGGCTGCCGCTGACGGCGAGGTACGCCGCCCGCGACGCCGCGCGCCACCGCACCCGCACGGTCCCGGCCGTCGCTGCGGTCGCCGCGACGGTCGCCGGCGTCGTCGCCCTCGGCATCGCCAACGCGAGCGACGAGAAGCAGAACGAGATGACGTACACCCCGCAGGCCGTCCTTGGCACCGGCTACGTCTCCTGGGGGCCGGACGTGCTGCCCGGCGAGGAGCCGCCCGACCCGGTGGAGACGTGGGCCCGCATCCAGGAGACGGTCCGATCGACCGATCCGGACGTCGGTGTCCGCGCACTCCGCGGGGTGCAGGACTTCTATGACCCGGCCGGCTACACCACGACCATGGTCCAACCACCGCGCGAGCTGGAGTCCCAGGTCTACGGCCTCATGAGCTACGGCCCCACCGTGGCGGTGGCCGACGGTGCGGACGAGCTCGGGATCGCGGGGGAGACCGCGGTCGCGGTGGACGCCGCACTGGCGGACGGCCGGGCCGTCCTGTTCACCACGGACGCGGACACCGCCGCCGACGTCACCGTCCGTCAGGAGACCTGGCGCGAGGACGGCACCGAGCCGGAGGTCGAGTCGAGCGACGTGGTCGGGGCCCTGCTGGTTCCGTGGGACCAGTCGGTCGCGGGTGCCGCTCCGGCGCAGGCAGTGGTGCCGTCCGCGATGGCCGAGCAGCTGGGGCTCGACGTCACCACCGTCAGCCTCCGCCTGACCGGCGACCTCTCCCCGGCCACCGAGACGCGCATCAAGGAGGCCGTCCAGGGAGCCGTGCAGGGCACGTACGTCTACGTCGAGCGCGGCTACCAGCGCTCCGACGAGGCGCTCATCATCCTGCTGGTGCTCGGCGCCCTCGGCGGCGTGCTGATGCTCGGTGGCACTCTCACCGCCACCTTCCTCGCCCTCTCCGACGCGCGGCCCGACCTGGCCACGCTGTCCGCGGTGGGCGCGGCTCCTCGTGCCCGGCGACGGGTCGCAGCGGCGTACGCCCTCGTCATCGGGTTCGTCGGTGCGGTCCTCGGCGCGGGGGTGGGCTTCATCCCCGGCGTCGCGATCTCGCGGCCGCTGACCGTCGGGCGTCGGGAGCTCGGGCTTCGCGCCGGACGGCCCGTTCCTCGCGATCCCCTGGCTGCTGATCCTCGCGATCGTGGTGGCGCTGCCGCTCCTGACGGCCGCCGTCGTGGGGCTGTCGGCGCGCTCCAGGCTGCCGCTGGTGGCCCGCCTCGACTGACGGCTGCCCGCCCGTCCCGTCCCGCCCGCCCCGTCCCGCCCCCGGCTGGGTATCTAGGGACGAAATGGTGGGTGAAACGGGGGTTCCGCCTACCACTTCGTCCCTAGATACCCAGAGCCCGGGGGGACAAAAAGGCAGGCTTGACTGTTTGTTTGTACGACGGCAGGCTGGCGCCGTGACGTCACAGGCCCACGCGACCCGCGTGCCGCAGGCCGACCGGACCCGTGCGATGCGGGCCCGGCTGATGGAGGCGACGGTCGACCTGCTGGTCGAGCGCGGCTTCGCCGGCACCTCCACCACCCTCGTCTCCGAGCGGGCGGGTGTCAGCCGGGGCGCGCAGCTGCACCACTTCCCGACCAAGAACGACCTCGTCGTCGCGGCCGTCGAGCACCTCACCGAGCGCCGCGGGGAGGAGCTGGCGCGGGCGGTCGCCGCGCTGCCGGCCGGCGGCAAGCGCACCCGCGCGGTCGTCACCATGCTCGGCGACCACTTCGCCTCGCCGGTGTTCGCCGCCGCGCTCGAGCTCTGGGTCGCGGCCCGCACCGACGAGACGCTGCTCGCCGCGGTGGGCCCGCTCGAGCAGCGGGTCGGCCGCGAGGCGCACCGGATGACGGCCGCTGCGCTGGGGGCCGACGAGTCACGGCCGGGCGTGCGCGAGCTCGTCCAGGCGACCCTCGACCTGGTCCGCGGCCTCGGGCTGGCCTCGACCATCTCCGACGACTCGGCGAGACGTCGCCGCATCCTGCGCGAGTGGGCCGACGTGCTCGACAAGGAGCTCTCCGATGACTGACGTGCTCACCCAGGTGCTCGCCGACCTCACCGCCGAGGGCGACCGGCTCGACGCGGTCGTCCGCGACCTCGACGACGCCGGCTGGCGCACCCCGACGCCCGCCGCCGGCTGGGACGTCGCGACCCAGGTCGCGCACCTGCTGTGGACCGACGACGTGGCGCTCAAGGCCGCCACCGACAAGGACGCCTGGGACGCCGTCGTGCTCGGCGCGATCGCCGACCCGGAGGGCTTCGTGGACCAGGAGGCCCGGGCGCTCGCCCGTGGGGAGGGCGTGCTCGAGCGATGGCGATCGGCCCGCTCCGATCTCCACGCGGCCCTCGCGGCGTACCCCTCGGGCCAGAAGATGCCGTGGTTCGGCCCGCCGATGTCGGCCACGTCGATGGCGACCGCACGGCTGATGGAGACGTGGGCGCACAGCCTCGACGTCCACGAGGGCCTCGGTGTGCCGGTCGAGGACACCGACCGGATCCGCCACGTCGCCCACCTGGGCGTCCGCACCCGCAACTTCGCCTTCGGGGTCCACGGACTCGACGCCCCGGCCGAGGAGTTCCGGATCGACCTGGTCTCGCCGTCCGACGACGTGTGGAGCTGGGGTCCGGAGGACGCCGCGCAGACCCTGACCGGCAGTGCCGGCGACTTCTGCCGCCTGGTCACCCAGCGGGTGCACCGCGCCGACACCGATCTCGTCGCCACCGGCCCCGACGTCGACCGTTGGCTCGACATCGCCCAGGCCTTCGCGGGCCGGCCGGGCGAGGGGAGGGCCACCCGATGAGCGCGCCCCCCACCCGACCAGCACTGAGGATCGGCAACTGCTCCGGCTTCTACGGCGACCGCCTGAGCGCGATGCGCGAGATGCTCGAGGGCGCCAACGAGGACGGGCAGGGCCTCGACGTGCTCACCGGCGACTACCTCGCCGAGCTGACGATGCTCATCCTCGGCAGGGACCAGCTCAAGGACCCGAGCCTCGGCTACGCCCGCACGTTCGTCCGCCAGGTGGAGGACTGCCTCGGCCTCGCGCTGGAGAGTGGCGTGAAGATCGTCGCCAACGCCGGCGGGCTCAACCCCGCCGGCCTCGCCGACAGTCTCCGCGAGGTCGCCCGCGGGCTGGGGCTCGACCCCGCGATCGCCCACGTCGAGGGCGACGACGTGCGCCACCTGGAGCTCGCCGGCGCGCTCACTGCCAACGCCTACCTCGGCGGCTTCGGCATCGCCGCGGCGTTGACCGGCGGCGCCGACATCGTCGTCACCGGCCGCGTCACCGACGCGTCCCTCGTCGTCGGACCGGCCGTCGCGCACCACGGCTGGGGCCCGACGTCGTACGACGAGCTGGCGGGCGCGGTCGTCGCCGGCCACGTCATCGAGTGCGGCACCCAGGCGACGGGGGGCAACTTCAGCGGCTTCCTCGACCTGCCGCACCGCGACCGGCCGCTCGGCTTCCCGATCGCCGAGGTCGCCGCCGACGGGTCGAGCGTCATCACCAAGCACGCCGGCACCGGCGGCGCCGTCACGGTCGACACCGTCACCGCACAGCTCGTCTACGAGATCCAGTCCACCCGCTACCTCGGCCCCGACGTCACGGTCCACCTCGACGCGCTCCGCCTCGAGCAGGAGGCCGATGACCGCGTCGCCATCACGAACGTCGCCGGCGAGGCGCCGCCCGAGCAGCTCAAGGTCTGCGTCAACGAGCTCGGCGGCTGGCGCAACGGCATCGAGCTCGTCCTCACCGGACTCGACGTCGAGGCCAAGGCCGCCTGGGTGCGCGAGCAGGTCGGCAGCCGTCTCACCGCTGCCGAGGTCGTCTGGTCCGAGGTCACCGCACCGCCGGCCGACGCGCCCACCGAGGAGTCCGCCTCGACCCTGCTGCGCTGCACGGTCAAGGACCCGTCGCCCGACCCGGTCGGCCGCGCCTTCACCTCCGCGGTCGTCGAGCTCGCGCTCGCCTCCTACCCCGGCTTCACGATGACGGCCCCGCCCGCCGCGGCCACCCCGTTCGGCATCTACCGGGCGGCGTACGTCGACCGCGCCGCCGTCACCCACACCGTGGTCCACGCCGACGGCACCCGCGAGGTCGTCGCCGACCCCGGCGTCGGCGTGCCCCAGGGCGAGGCGCCGGGCGCCCGCCCGTCGCCGTACCCCGGCAAGAAGGACGTCCTCACCCGTCGCCTGCCGCTCGGCACGTTCGTCCACGCCCGCTCCGGCGACAAGGGCGGCGACGCCAACGTCGGGCTCTGGGTGGCCCACGACGGCGTCTCCGCGGAGGTGTACGACGCCCGCGTGCAGTGGCTGTTCAAGCTGTTGTCGCCGCGTGGGATCCCGACGCTCCTCCCCGAGGCCGACGGGCTCGACGTGGAGGTCTGGCTGCTGCCGCACCTCGGCGCGGTGAACCTGGTCGTCCACGGCCTGCTCGGCGACGGCGTCGCCGCCTCGGCCCGCTTCGACCCGCAGGCCAAGGGGCTCGGGGAGTGGCTGCGGTCGCGGCACGTGTCCATCGAGGACTCCCTGACATGAGTGCCGAGCGCGACGCCCTGCGCACGACGGCGACCGAGCTCGTCCGACGTGAGGTCGCGCCGCACCTGCAGGAGTGGGAGGACGCGGGCGAGATCCCGCGCGCCCTCCACCGCAGGGCGGGCGACCTCGGTCTGATCGGCGTCGCCTTCCCCGAGTCGGTCGGCGGGAGCGGCGGCGACCTCCTCGACTCGGTGGCGATGCAGGAGGCGATGTTCGAGGCCGGTGCGTCGAGCGGGTTGATGGCGGGCCTCTTCACGAGCGGCATCGCGCTGCCCCACATCGCCGCCTCGGGCAACGCGGACCTCGTCGGCCGCTTCGTCCGGCCCACCCTGGCCGGTGAGCTGATCGGGTCGCTCGCGATCACCGAGCCCGGCGGCGGGTCCGACGTCGCCCGGCTGCGGACCACCGCGACGCGTGACGGTGACCACTACGTCGTCGACGGCGCCAAGACCTTCATCACCTCCGGCGTCCGCGCCGACTTCGTCACCGTGGCCGTGCGCACCGGCGGCCCCGGCCACGCAGGCATCTCGCTGCTGGTGGTCGAGAAGGGCACGCCCGGCTTCACGGTCGACCGTTCGCTGCGGAAGATGGGCTGGCACTGCTCCGACACCGCCGAGCTGTCGTTCGTCGGCTGCCGGGTGCCGGCGGCCAACCTGGTCGGCGAGGAGGGCTCCGGGTTCGGGCAGATCGCCGACCAGTTCGTGGTCGAGCGGATCGCGCTGGCCGTCCACGGCTACGGCATCGCGGCGCGCTCGCTCGACCTCGCGGCGGCGTACGCCCGGGAGCGGCAGACGTTCGGCCGGCCGCTGGTCGACCACCAGTCGGTCCAGCACACGCTCGTCGAGATGCGCCGCCACGTCGAGGTCGCGCGCACCTACACGCGCCACGTCGCCGCCCGCCACGTCGCGGGCGAGCAGGTGGTCGCCGAGGCGTGCCTGGCCAAGCAGACCGCGGTGGACTGCGCGGCGTACGTCTGCGACCGCGCGGTCCAGCTCTTCGGTGGCACGGGATACATGCACGGCACCGAGGTGGAGCGGAACTACCGCGACGCCCGGATCCTGCCGATCGGGGGCGGTGCCGACGAGGTGCTGCGCGACCTGACGGCGAAGCTCATGGGTTATGCGTCATGACCACGACAGAGAAGGACTACCGATGATCAACCTGCTGCCCTCGTTCGGTGACGAGGTGTCCGTCTGGATGGACGCCCCGCCGGCCGCCGTGTGGGACCTCGTCAGCGACGTCACCCGGATCGGGGAGTTCAGCCCGGAGACCTTCGAGGCGCGGTGGACCCGCGGCTCGACCGGCCCCGAGGTGGGCGCCTACTTCAAGGGTCACGTGAAGCGCAACGGCGTGGGTCCGACCTACTGGAGCCTGTGCCGCGTGACCGCGTGCGAGCCGGAGCAGGTCTTCGAGTTCGCCGTCGGCACCGACGACCTGAACGTCAACAACTGGGGCTACCGGCTCGAGCCGAAGGACGGCGGGACCCTGGTCACGGAGTACTTCCGGCTGGGCGCGAACCTCCCGACGCGGATCTACTGGCTCGTGCTCGGCCCGCTGCGTCGGCGTACGAACCAGAAGGGCATGCGCACCACTCTGGAGCGGATGAAGGCGGTGGTGGAAGGTGTCTAACCGCGAGGCCATGCTGGAGAAGCTCGCCGACCTCGACGCGCAGCACGCCGTCGCGGTGGCCGGTGGCGGTGAGAAGTACGTCGAGCGCCACCACGCGCGCGGCAAGCTCACGGCGCGCGAGCGGATCGAGCTGCTCGTCGACCCCGGGTCGGCCTTCCTCGAGCTGTCGCCGCTGGCGGGCTGGGGCTCCGACTTCACCGTCGGCGCGTCGCTGGTCACCGGGATCGGCGTGGTCGAGGGCGTCGAGTGCATGATCAGTGCCAACGACCCGACCGTGAAGGGCGGCGCCTCCAACCCCTGGACGGTGAAGAAGGCCTTCCGGGCCGCGCAGATCGCGGAGGAGAACCACCTGCCCACCATCTCGCTGGTCGAGTCCGGCGGCGCCGACCTGCCGACGCAGAAGGAGATCTTCATCCCGGGAGGTCGGCTCTTCCGCGACCTGACGAGGTCCTCGGCACGCAAGCAGCCGACGATCGCGCTGGTCTTCGGCAACTCGACCGCCGGCGGGGCCTACGTCCCCGGCATGAGCGACTACACCGTGTTCGTCCGCGGCGGCGCCAAGGTGTTCCTCGGTGGGCCGCCGCTGGTGAAGATGGCGACCGGTGAGGAGTCCGACGACGAGTCGCTCGGTGGCGCCGAGATGCACGCCCGGGTGTCCGGGCTCGCCGACTACCTCGCCGAGGACGAGCACGACGCGATCCGGATCGGGCGCCGGATCGTCGCCCGGCTGAACCGGCGGAAACCACAGCTGGTTGAGGAGGTCGCGCAGCGACCGTCGCGAAACCCGGGCGGTCTCGTGACAGAACTTCGTCCTTCCTCGACCAACGGGGGATGGGCCGAGCCGGACGCCGACCCCGAGACCCTCCTCGACCTCATCCCGACCGACCTCAAGGAGCCGTTCGACCCGCGCGAGGTGATCGTCCGCATCGTCGACGGCACGAGCGCCCACAACGGTCGACCGTTCGACGAGTTCAAGCCGCTCTACGGCACGTCCCTCGTCACCGGCTGGGCGCAGCTGCACGGCCACCCGATCGGCATCCTCGCCAACGCGCAGGGCGTGCTGTTCTCGCAGGAAGCGCAGAAGGCGACGCAGTTCATCCAGCTCGCCAACCAGGCGGACACCCCGCTGCTGTTCCTGCACAACACCACCGGCTACATGGTCGGCAAGGACTACGAGCAGGGCGGGATCATCAAGCACGGCGCCCAGATGATCAACGCCGTCTCCAACTCCACCGTCCCGCACCTCAGCGTGATCATGGGAGCGTCCTACGGCGCCGGCAACTACGGCATGAACGGCCGCGCCTTCGACCCGCGCTTCCTCTTCACCTGGCCCAGCGCCAAGAGCGCCGTGATGGGACCGGCGCAGCTCGCCGGCGTCCTCGAGATCGTCGCCCAGCAGTCCGCTGAGTCCAAGGGCGAGACCGTTCGACGCCGAGGGCTTCCAGGGCGTCAAGGACTACGTCGAGGCCTCCGTCGAGGAGCAGTCGCTGCCCTACTTCCTGTCCGGGATGTTGTACGACGACGGCGTCATCGACCCGCGCGACACCCGCACGGTGCTGGCGATCTGCCTCAGCGTCATCGCCAACACCACGATCCGTGGCGCCGAGGGATACGGGGTGTTCCGGACGTGATCAGCCGAGTTGCCGTCGCCAACCGCGGCGAGATCGCCAGCCGCGTCTTCGCCACCTGCCGCCGCCTGGGCATCGAGAGCCAGGCCCTCTACTCCGATCCCGACGCGGGGTTGCCGTACGTCGACGAGGCCGACGTGGCGACCCGCCTGCCGGGCAGCACGCCCGCCGAGACCTACCTCGACGCCGAGCGGGTGATCCACTCGATCCGGGCCGTGGGCGGCCAGGCCGTCCACCCGGGCTACGGCTTCCTCAGCGAGAACGCCGACTTCGCCCGTGCCGTGCAGGACGCCGGTCTCGTCTGGCTCGGACCGCCGCCCGACGCGATCGAGGCGATGGGCTCGAAGATCCGCGCCAAGGACCTCATGCGGGCGGCCGGCGTACCGGTCCTGGAGGCGCCCGAGCGGCCCACCACCGCCGACCTGCCGCTGCTCGTCAAGGCAAGTGCGGGCGGCGGTGGCCGCGGCATGCGGGTCGTCCGCCGCCTCGAGGACCTCGACGCGGAGGTCGAGAGCGCGGCAGCCGAGGCCGCGTCGGCCTTCGGCGACGGCACCGTCTTCGTCGAGCCCTACGTCGAGTCCGGGCGACACGTCGAGGTGCAGATCCTGTTCGACACCCATGGCAACGGGCTGGCCGTGGGCGACCGTGACTGCTCGCTGCAGCGCCGCCACCAGAAGGTGCTCGAGGAGGCGCCCGCGCCCGGTCTGCCCGACGATGTCCGCCTCGCGATGCACGAGGCGGCCGTCGCCGCCGGCCGCGCGGTGGGCTACGTCAGCGCCGGCACGGTCGAGTTCCTCTACGACCCCGACGGCGAGCGGTTCTGGTTCCTGGAGATGAACACCCGCCTGCAGGTCGAGCACCCGGTCACCGAGTGCGTCACCGGCATCGACCTCGTCGCCGCCCAGATCGGCATCGCCGAGGGGCGCACCCTGCTCGAGGTGATCGGCACCGAGACCACGCCCCAGCCGAGCGGCCACGCGATCGAGGTCCGGCTCTACGCCGAGACCCCCGATGCCGCCGCCACCCCGCAGAGCGGACGCTTCTCGCGGCTGCAGGTCCCGCACGACGTCGCCTTCGACCTCCTGCCGCGCCACGGCGTACGCGTCGATGCTGGGTACGCCGACGGCAGCGAGGTCTCCACGCACTACGACGCGATGCTGGCGAAGGTCATCGTGTGGGCCGCGGACCGGCCGTCCGCGCTGCGGGCGCTCGGGCACGCGCTGCGCCGGTCGCGGCTGCACGGGCCGGTCACCAACCGTGACCTGCTCGAGACGCTGCTGCACGTGGACGAGGTGGTCGCCGGCACGATGACGACCACCACCCTCGAGCAGCAGCTCGCGGGCGACCACCCCATCGGTGGTGTGCCCGTGGGCGACACCGAGCTGGGGCCGTTCGTGGCAGCGATCGCCGTCGCCGTCCGCGATGCCGGCGAACGCCGCGTGCAGCACGGCGTGCCACCGGGCTGGCGCAACGTCGTCTCGCAGCCCCAGCGCACGTCGTTCGAGGTGCCCGGGCGCGACGAGACCGTGGTGGCCGAGTGGTACGCCACTCGCGACGGCTTCGCCCACCCCACCGAGGACTGGACGGTCGTCTCCGCGGACCCCGGCCTCGTCGTGCTGATGGTCAACGGCCACCGGATGCGCTTCGACGTGCACGTCGACGACTCGGGCGAGGTCTTCCTCGACAACGACAGCACCATCCGGGAGCGGCTGCGCCTGCTGCCCCGCTTCATCGACCCCGCCGACGCGGTCGCGAGCGGGTCACTGCTCGCGCCGATGCCCGGGACGGTCGTCAGGGTCGCGGTCGAGGCGGGCGCAACGGTCGAGGCGGGCGACGTCGTCCTCGTCCTGGAGGCGATGAAGATGCAGCACACCGTGTCCGCGCCGCACGCCGGCACGGTGAGCGAGATCAACGTCGAGCCCGGTGCGCAGGTCGCCGCCGGGGAGGTCCTGGCAGTGGTCGAGGAATCAGGGGAATGAGATGACCGGCTTCACCGAGTCCGACGAGCGCATCGAGCTGCGCCGGCAGGTGTCCAGGCTCGCCAAGGGCTACGGACGTGAGTGGTTCGTCGAGCGCGCCCGCGCCGGCGAGAAGACGACCGAGCTGTGGCTGGAGATCGCCAGGGCGGGCTACCTCGGCGTCAACATCCCGGAGGAGCACGGCGGCGGGGGCGGCGGCATCGGCGACGTCGCCGCGGTCTGCGAGGAGCTCGCCGCGCAGGGCTGCCCGCTGCTGATGATGGTCGTCAGCCCGGCCATCTGCGGCACCGTGATCGCGCGCTACGGGACCGAGGAGCAGCAGCAGCGCTGGCTGCCCGGCATCTGCGACGGCACCGCGACGATGGCGTTCGCGATCACCGAGCCCGATGCCGGCACCAACTCCCACAACATCACCACCACCGCGCGCCGCGACGGCGACGAGTGGGTGCTCACGGGCCAGAAGGTCTACATCTCCGGCGTCGACGAGGCCTCCAACGTCCTCGTGGTCGCCCGCGCCGAGGACGCGAGGACCGGCAAGCTCAAGCCCTGCCTGTTCGTGGTGCCGACGGACTCCGCCGGCTTCGAGTTCACCGCGATCCCGATGGAGATCGTCAGTCCGGAGAAGCAGTTCCAGGTCTTCATCGACGACGTCCGGCTCCCCGCCGACGCGCTGGTCGGTGACGAGGATGGCGGGCTGGTGCAGCTGTTCGCCGGGCTCAACCCCGAGCGCATCATGGCGGCTTCCTTCTCGACCGGCCTCGCCCGGCACGCGCTGGAGAAGGCGTCGGCGTACGCCCAGGAGCGCACGGTCTTCAAGGCCCCGATCGGCTCCCACCAGGCCATCGCCCACCCGCTCGCGATGGCGCACATCGAGACCGAGCTGGCCCGGCTGATGACCCAGAAGGCGGCCGCCCTGGTCGACGCGGGCGACGACATGGCGGCGGGCGAGGCGGCCAACATGGCGAAGTACGCCGCTGCCGAGGCGGCCGTCCACGCCGTCGACGCGGCCGTGCAGACGCACGGCGGCAACGGCATCACGCAGGAGTACGGCATGGCCGGCCTGCTCGTGGCCGCGCGTGCGGGGCGGATCGCGCCGGTGAGCCGGGAGATGATCCTCAACTTCGTCGCGATGCACAGCCTGGGGCTGCCGAAGTCCTACTGATCGCGGCTGTCGGCGCGGGGTGGCAGGATCGTGCCGTGGCCCTCGCAGACCGTCCGCTCGTGCCGGAGGAGTGGGTGCGGAGGATCGACGCCGTGCTCGGCCGGCTGCCGCGGTGCGAGCAGGAGGCCGCGTGGACCGGCACCCGCTGGCGGGTCGGGAGCGCGACGGTCGCGCACGTCTTCGGCGGCGAGGACCAGGTCTTCCGGATCACCTTCCGCGGCGAGCCCGACGAGGTCGCAGCCTTCGAGCACCTGGGCGACCCCTACTTCCGGTCCGGCTGGGGCGGCAACGTCATCGGGATGCTGCTCGACGACGACACCGACTGGCAGGAGCTGGCCGAGCTGCTGACCGACTCCTACTGCATCCAGGCGCCGGCCAGCCTCGCCGACCACGTCATCCGTCCGGGCTCGTGACCGCCCTCAGTCCGACTCCCAGTAGGGCCCGCGACGGTAGGGATCCCGCTCGATGGTCACGACCCGGCGCCGCTCGGTGACGAAGGTCCGCCGCGGCGTGCCGTCGGGTCCGAGGACCGTCGTCGGGACGCGGAAGGTGGTGTAGGTCGTGGTGTAGGCGTTGCGCGAGTTGCGCTTCTTGCGCCACTGGTAGTTGAAGTTGCGGACGTACTTGCGGGTCAGCTTCTTCCCGCGCACGGACATCCTGACCTCGTCGTTGCCGGGGCTCAGGCTGGCCCAGTTCGACGAGCCGGTGACCACCAGGTGCGAGTTCGGCACACCGTTGTAGGTGCCCTGGATGGTCAGGTACTTCTGGTGCGAGTAGAAGTTGAGGATCAGGTCGTCCTTGCCGTCCTTGTTGAGGTCGTAGTTGTCGTCGGGGTTGTAGTCGAGCCCCGTGGAGCGCAGCGGGATCCGCCCCCGCTTCGTCGGAGCACCGATGATCTTCTTGGTGTGGTAGCCGATGAGGCCGTAGCTGACCCGGACCTTGCACCCCTCGGCGTACTTGTCGCGGATGGCCGCGGCGAGGTAGTCACCGCGGCGCCCGCGCATGGTGTGCATCGACAGGGCGAGCCGGGTGCGGGTCGTGCTGCCGTCGGCGTTCGGGGTCAGGCACCGCACCTTCGCGAGCGTGTCGAGGGCGACGTCGTTGCGCGGCCCCGACGGCTTGGGATAGGCCCACACCGTGTGCTTGTCCACCGAGTCGTCGCACGCCGGCCCCTGGGCCGTGCCGCAGAAGAACTGCGGCGGCCGGCGCGTGTCGTGGTCGTTGGCCATGTCGTCGAACAGCCCCACGAACTGGCGGTACAGCTCGTGGTCGCCCGAGGTGAAGTAGAGGTCGTTCCACTGGTGGATCGCCGCGTTGAGCATCATGTTCGCCGAGCCCACCGCGACCACGTCCTGGGACCTGCCGGCGCGGGAGAAGAGGTAGAACTTCGAGTGCAGGTTGTTGAAACGGTTCTGCGTGGTGCGGCACCCCGCCGCGCAGCGGAAGATGAAGCTGTCGGCACGGCGCTTGGTGCCGATCTCGCGGCGGATGACGCGCATGGCGCGGGTGTACTGGTGGTCGTTGAGCAGCATCTGCACCTTGACGCCGCGACGGTGGGCGGCGACCAGCGCTCGCGCCACCGGCATGCGGTCGAAGGAGTAGACACCGATCCGGATCGTCGATCCCCGGGGGGTGTGGCGGATCGTCTGGATGACCTTGCGCTCGATCCTGAAGTAGCCCTTCTTGCGGCGAGGATCGTTGAAGAACGGGCCCTGCGGAGCCTTCCAGCGGCGTCGCTCGAGCTCCGTCGGCAGCGAGCCCGCCAGCGCCAGGTCCTGCGCAACGGGCCGATCGACCGCGGCCACCGCCCCCGTCGGCGCGGCAGCCGAGGCGCTCCCTCCCGCAGCAGTGCCGAGCAGGCACAGGACGGACAGGAACAACGACAACCTCGACAAGACGCACCCTTCCGGCCGCTCGGTGGCGGCGGGATCAAAGATCGGCACACCCACCCGAGACGCCAGAAGCGCCTGGCCGGGCGAACAACACCAGCGACGGTACCCGCGGATTCCCGAGTCCCGAAACTGCCGTCGCGGCCGACGCGCGTCAGAGCCAGGTGTTGTCGTGCTCGCGCATGAACGCGTCGTACGCGTCGCCCTCGAGGTGGCCCATGCCGGCCGCGAGGCCCTCGAAGTAGGCCTCCCGCGGGGCGCCCGGAGCGAAGTGGAGCAGCATCTTCGCCGGGCCGTCCTCGTTGCGGAAGCCGTGGATCCCGCCCGCCGGCGCGTGGGCGAAGTCGCCTGCGACGCACCGCACCCAGGCGGCGCCGTCGTAGATCGTCACGGTGCCCTCGAGGACGTAGAACGACTCGGTGATCGTGCGGTGGAAGTGTGCGCCCGGGCCGCTCGGCGGGCCGGCGAACTCCCACCGGTAGAGGCCGAACGTCCCCTGCGTCTCGGTGCCCTGCGCGAGGTAGAACACCTTGTTGCCGTTGGGGTAGGTCGCCGCGGGCTCGATCCCCGCCCGGACGACGTGCGCGGAGACCTCCCCCGAGTCGCCGTCGTACAGAGGTGGTGGATAGCTCATCGGGTGTCTTCCTCCGCGGGTCAGGAGCCGGGCTGGCTGATGCGGACGTGGTTGCCGAACGGGTCGCGGATGCCGAAGTCGGTCCCATAGGGCTGCTCCACCGGCTCCTGGGTGATCTCGACGCCGGCGTCCCGGAGCGCGGCGAACGTCGCGTGGACGTCGTTGCTGATCAGGAAGACGCCGCCGAGCGCGCCCTTGGTGACGAGGTCGCGGACCTGGGCCGCGGTGGACTCGTCGTGCTGCGGCCCGCCCACCATCTCGAGGAGGATCGAGGTGTCCTGCCCGGGGACGCCGACCGTCAGCCAGCGCATGAAGCCGAGGTCGATGTCGTCGCGCACCTCGAAGCCCAGGTGGGTCGTGTAGAAGTCGAGCGCCTCGTCCTGGTCGAGCACGGGCACGCTGCGGATGTGCAGGGAGGTGATGTGGTTGGTGGTCATGACGAGGACGCTAGTGAGTGTCCACCTCGGTCCGCTTCTCCGAAATCGCTGTCGTGAGGGGGACCGTCCCCGACGAGGCCGGTGCCGAGCGCGGGCGGGTCCATGCCGCGATGAAGCACGACGGCACGGCCACGGGTGCGTGCCGGGCGCGGAACTCGGTCGGGGAGAGCCCGACGATGTTGCTGAAGGTCCGGCTGAAGGTGCCGAGGCTCGCGAAGCCCACGTCCCACGCGACGTCCGTGACCGGGCGGTCGGTCTGGCGCAGCAGCGTCATGGCCCGTTCGACCCGTCGGCGCTGGAGGTAGCGGTGCGGGGTCTCGCCGTAGACGTCCTTGAAGACCCGTCCGAACTGGGAGGCGGACAGGTGCGCGATGGCCGCCAGCGTGGGTACGTCGAGGGGCTCGGCGTAGCGACGGTCCATCTCGTCGCGGGCGCGCAGCATCCGGCGGTTGGTGTCCTCGCGTGCGGACAGCGGCGAGGCGTTCATGGGAGCGAACCTAGCCGGGACGCACGTGCGGGTAGAAGGACCGGGTAGAAGGACCGGGAAGAAGTGCCGGGAAAGGGCAGCGGCACGGCCCCGGGGGGAAGCCGTGCCGCTGCGGTGCGTTGGGGGCCGGAGCCCGTCGCGGTTGGGATTCGGGGAGATCTCCGTATTCGAGGGGGGGTGGTGAATACGGTTGCGACGGGTGCAGGCCCGCGGAACGCGGCCGCTCCGGTCCCATCACGGACCGGACAATCAGGGTGTCTTGCCGCCTCCCTTGTCGGTCGGGGACGGCTGGACCGTCGGCTTGCCCGGCGCGGAGCCCGGCTTGCCGGTGGGCTTGGAGGTCGGGGTGGGCTTCGACGTCGGCTTGCCGGTGGGCTTGGACGTCGGGGTCGGCTTGGACGTCGGGGTCGGCTTGGACGTCGGCTTGCCGGTGGGCTTCGGCTCGCCGATGAGGCCGACGCAGTAGGTCGCCACGTCGGCGGCGTCGGCCGCGATGGCCGCGCCGGCCAGCGCGGCGAAGGCGGCGCTGTCGAGGGACGACCCGTTGGCGGAGTGGTCGGTGGCCTGGAAGGCGCGGCACAGGCCCTCCAGGTTCGGGGCGGGGCTCGGCGCCGAGGACGATGCCGAGGTGGTGGGGGACCCGGGCTTCCCGGACCGACCGGTCTCCGGACCGCCCGTCCCGGTCGTCTGGCCCTCGGGGGTCGTGGAGGAGCTCGAGGTCTCCGACGGCTCCGGGCTCCGGGTGACGGACTCGGTGGCCCGGTCGGAGGACTGGTCCGAGGCTTGGCCGGGAGGCCGGGAAGGCCGGGAAGGCCGGGGACATGGGGCAGGTAGGCGGAACCTGCGAGCGCGAAGCCGCCCGATGCCAGCGCGACGACGACCCCGGTGGCGACGACGGCGCGGGTGGCGGCGCGACCGCCACGTCGAGGGGTGGGGACCAGGATGCTCGTGGTGCCCGGCGAGGGGACCATCGCGGTGCGGTGGAAGGCCGCGGCGGTGGCGTCCTCACGGCGGAGTGCGTGCGGCTGTGCCGAAGCCCCCGCCGCTGCCAGCAGCGTGCCCAGGGCGCTGTCGTGCGCCGCGGGGTCGTCGAGCAGTCGCTCGGCTTCGCGGCGGGACAGGTGGCGGTCGCGGCTGCTCATCTCACTGCGTTCAGCGCCGCAGGAAGGGTGAGCGTTACGGGTCGCGGTCGATCAGTTTCGCGAGCCGTCGGAGCCCGCGGAAGGACGCCGCTCGAACCGCACCCGGCGACTTGCCGAGGATCTGCCCCGCGGTCACCGCGTCGAAGCCGAGGACGGTGCGCAGCATGATGGCCTCCGCCTGGTCGCGCGGGAGCGCCGCGACCAGGGCCAGCGCGGCCTGTGAATGGATGTGCCCGAGCGTGTCGCCCTCGACGTCGGCGTCGTCGAGGAGGTCGACGTGCTCCTCGACCGTCCGCTCGTCGATCGGCCGGCGCCGCGAGCGGCGCAGGTGGTCGAGGGCCCGGTTGCGACCGATCGTGGTGATCCACCCGCGGAATCCGTCGGCGTCACCCGAGAAGCGGTCGAGGTCGCGGAACGCCTGCGCCCACGCCTCGCTCGCCACGTCCTCGGCGTCGCGGAGGCCGACCAGCACCGACAGGTAGCGCAGCAGCGGAGGCTGGACCGCCCGGTAGACCGTGCGGAACGCACCGTCGTCCCCCGCGAGCATCTGCTCGACGGCAGCATCGAGGGGATCGTGACCGGGCACTCGCAGGTTCTACCCCAGCCGGGCGCCGGATCACAGGGCGGGCGCGGTGTGTCGGCCCGGTCAGCCCCGCGGCGGGCGGGGGAAGAACAGCGGGACGCGGGCGGCGTACTCGTCCCAGCCGGGCCGCTGCGACATCGTCTTCTCGAGCAGCTTGGCGCCGGTGACGTTGCGGATGAAGTACGTCATCGCCGCGGGGGCGACGATCGTCAGCAGGCCCGGCAGCCAGCCGGTCGCCAGGGCGCCGGCCAGCCAGATCCCCCACCAGACGCAGGCGTCGCCGAAGTAGTTGGGGTGTCGGGTCCAGCCCCAGAGCCCGGTGTCCAGGATCTGTGGGCGAGAGTCCTTGGGCGTGGCCTTGTAGGCAGCGAGCTGGGCGTCGCCGACGACCTCGAAGAGGAAACCGACCAGCCAGACGGCGAGCCCGACCCCGACGAGCCAGGTCCAGCGCACGTCATACGTCCCGGCCACCATCAGGGGGAGGGAGATGATGAAGGCGACGACCGCCTGCACCAGGAAGACCCGGCGCACGGCCTCCCCGAATCCGCCGTCTCCCAGCATCTCCGCGTACCGCGGGTCCTCGCCCTTGCCTCGCGAGCGGCGTCCGATGTGCCACGCCAGGCGGCCACCCCACACCGTGACCAGGCCGGCGAGCAGGAGCGAGTGCCAGTCGGGGGAGAGGAGCGCCATCGCGATCGCGACGGCGACGAACATCAGCCCCCACGCGACGTCGACGACCGCGACCCGGCCCACGGAGCGACTGACGGCGACCGTCACCCCCATGACCGCGGCGATCGCGGCCAGTCCGATGAGCAGCGCGGTCACCATGTGCGGACCGCCGGCAGGTCGTGCTCTGCCCCGGGGCGCACCGCGAGGATCTGGTCGACGCCCATCCGGCCGTCGCGGAAGGCGAGGGCGCCACCGACGAGGTAGAGCCGCCAGACGCGGACGACCTCCTCGCCGACGAGCGCGCGCAGGCGCGGCAGGTTGGCCTCGAAGTTCTCCAGCCAGCCGGCGACGGTCAGCACGTAGTGCTCGCGCATCGCGTGGACGTCGCGCACCTCGAGCCCGCCGGCCTCGATGAGTCCGACGGTCTCGCCGACCGGTCGCATGGTCATGTCGGGTGCGATGAAGGACTCGATGAAGGGGCCGCCGCCGGGGTGCTTGCCGCCGCCGGCGCCCTGGCGCGACATCTGCTGCACCAGCACCCTGCCGCCGGGACGCACCGCACGGCGCAGCACCTCGACGTACGTCGCGTAGTTGGCGGCGCCGACGTGCTCACCCATCTCGAGGGAGCCGACGGCGTCGAAGTGGTCGCGCTCGGGCACCTCGCGGTAGTCCTGCAGCCGGATCTCGACCCGGTCCTGCAAGCCGCGCTCGGCGATCCGGGCGTCGATGAACTTCTTCTGCTCCGCGGCGATCGTGACGCCGGTGACCTGAGCGCCGAAGTGCTCGGCCGCGTGCAGCGAGAGCGAGCCCCAGCCACAGCCGACGTCGAGCATCCTCGTCCCCGGCTCGAGGCCGAGCTTGGTGCAGACGAGGTCGAGCTTGGCGCGCTGCGCCTCCTCGAGCGGGACGTCGGGCGACACGTGGTAGCCGCAGCTGTACGCCATCTGCGGCTCGAGGATGAGGGAGTAGAACTCGTTGGACAGGTCGTAGTGGTGGCTGATCGACGAGCGGTCGCGCGCCAGGCTGTGCAGCCGACCCTTGATCCTCGCCTGTGACGCCGGCGCCGCCGGAGGACGACCGAGCGCGCCGAGGTCGGCGGCGGTGCGGATCGCCTCGACCATCGCGCGCGGCGACCGGCGTGCTCCGGACAGGCCGCGCTCGGCGCCGACGGCGAAGGCGTGCGCCAGTGCGGACCCGAGGGTCCAGCCGTCCTGCTCGGGGACGTCGAGCTCGCCGGTGACGTAGGCCTGCGCGGCACCGAGCTCACCCGGGTGCCAGAGCAGTCGACGCAGGGCGTCCGGGGAGCGCAGCACGACGAGGGGTGCGGCCTCGGGTCCGGCGACGGATCCGTCCCAGGCCTCCAGCCGGACCGGCAGGTCGCCACCGATGAAGGGCCGGACGGCGTCCGCGAGCCGGTCCGCGACCCCCGTCCGCGTCGCGGTCGGGCGCGGGGTGGTCTGGGTCACCGGGTCTCCCTCGTGAACGTCAGCTGCGAGACGTTGATGTAACCACTGGCGAAGCCGGCTTGCGAGTAGGCGAGGTAGAAGTGCCACACCCGCATGAACATCTCGTCGAAGCCCAGCGCCAGCACCGCGTCGCGCTGCCCGAGGAAGCGGCGGTCCCACCGGCGCAGCGTCTCGGCGTAGTGGTCGCCCATCTCGAGCTGGCCGGTGAGCCGGATGGTCGTCTCGTCACGGGTGATCTGGTCGATCACCTCGACGCTCGGCAGGAAGCCGCCGGGGAAGATGTACTTGTTGATCCAGGTCTGGCCGCCACTGGTCGCCAGCATCCGGTCGTGCGGCATCGTGATCGCCTGGATCGCGACGCGGCCGCCGGGTGCGAGCACCTGGTCGATCGTGCGGAAGTACGTGCCCCAGAACTCGTGGCCCACCGCCTCGATCATCTCGACGGACAGCACGGCGTCGTACGTCGCTCCGTCGGCGCCGAGCGCGCGGTAGTCCATCAGCGCGACGGTGACCCTCTCGGCGAAGCCGGCCGCCGCGATCCGCTCCTCCGCCAGCTCGAGCTGCTCGACCGAGAGCGTGATCGAGTGGACCGTCGCGCCGCGGCGAGCGGCGCGGATCGCGAGCTCGCCCCAACCGGTGCCGATCTCGAGCACGCGGCTGCCGTCGGTGACGCCGGCCTCGTCGAGCAGGCGCTCGATCTTGCGGCCCTGCGCGTCGGCGAAGTCGGGGCTGTGGACGAGCGGGTCGGCGCTGTCGGTGGCCTCTGGTGGAGTGGCGACCAGGTGGTCACCGACGGAGCCCGGGCCGGGGCCGGCGGGAGTGGAGGAGGTGTCGAAGAGAGCAGACGAATAGCTGAGCGTCTCGTCGAGGAAGAGCGCGAACAGGTCGTTCGACAGGTCGTAGTGGTGCGAGATGTTCGCCTGGGTGTTGGCCTCGGTGCCGCGATGGTGCCCGGGCAGGCGCGGCGTGACGAAGGCACGCAGCTTCTGCAGCGAGTCCGGGATCAGGGTGGCGATCCGGGCGGCGGGCACGGTGAGGAAACCGGCCAGGTCCTCGGCGTCCCAGGCGCCGGTCATGTACGCCTCGCCGAAGCCGATGAGGCCGTCGCGTCCGAGGCGCGCGTAGAACTCGTCGGGACGGTGCAGGCGCATGGTCGGGCCGCCCTGGCCGAGTCGGCGCCCGGTCGGCTCCTCGACCACGGTCACCGCCAGGCGGGAGACGGCGGCGCGGAACAGACGCCGGGCGACGGCGGCGGAGATCGCGGTGCGAGGTCCGCCGCGCAGCGGCTCGAGGGCGGGCACGCCCTGCGTGCCCGACTCCGTGGACTGACGGGGCTGGTTCTTCTCGAGGGTCATCGGACGCCCTCCTGTCGGTGTGTGGGGCGTGGTCGGATCGGCAGTCGCCGCGCCCACAGCCAGATGCCGTGGGCCCGGATCAGCGTGCTGCCGCGCAGGGCGGCGCCGAGGGTCTTGCGGACGGGGAGGTCGCTGCGGGCGCCGGTGAGGCTGGCGCTGAAGGGGGCGTCGTCGCCTGCCGCGGACCCGCTGTGGCCGCGCAGCGTCACCGCGACGTGCAGCCGGTCGGTGGGGATCGGCACCGCGACGTCGTACGTGCCGTCGACGCCGTGGAAGGGCGAGACGTACATCGCCTTGTCGGTCGTGGCTCGACCCTGCTCGTCGGGGACGACGAAGTAGGCGTGGCGGTCGCCGTAGGTGTTGTGCACCTCGACCACCACGCCGGCCTGCCGGCCGTCGTCGTCGAAGCACCAGAAGACGCTGATCGGGTTGAACGAGTGACCGAGCGAGCGCGGGTTCGCTGCCATCAGGATCGTGCCGCCGCCGCCGAGGTGCACGTCGTGCAGCTCGAGGAACGCCTCGACGTTCTGTCGCAGCGTCCGCTCGGGGCTGCCGAGGTGGTCGCGCGCCTCGAAGCGCGCGAGCACGCCGTGGTCGGGGAGGTCGTCGAGGTCGACGAGCCAGAAGGTCGAGGAGTGCTCGAAGGTCCGCTTGAACGGCGTCCGGCGGGTGTGCCGGATCGTCGTCTCGAAGCGTCCGGGCCGCGGCAGCACCCGGGCGGTAGGGGTCCAGGGGAGACCGAGGCGCGTGGCGGCAGCCAGGCCGGAGCGCGCGCCGTCCTCGTGGAACCCCCAGCCGTGGTAGGCGCCGGCGAACGCGATCCGGTCGGTGTCGATCGCCGGCAGTCGGCGCGACGCGGCGACGGACTCCGGCGTGTAGAGCGGGTGCTCGTACTCCATCCGGTCGATCACGGTCGCCGGATCGACGAGGTCCTCGCCGCCGAGGGTGACGAGGTAGTGGGTGTCGGTCGGCAGCCGCTGGAGGCGGGTGAGGTCATAGGTGACCGTGACGCCGCTGCTCGCGGAGTCGGGGCGCAAGAAGTTCCACGACGCCCGGGCGTTGCGGGCCTCGGGGAGCAGCGAGATGTCGGTGTGGAGCAGGGCCGCGTTGCTGCTGTAGGGCAGGGCGGACAGCACGTCGCGCTGGAGGTCGCTCGGCGACTCGAGCATGCCGAGCGCCTGGGCCGGGTGCGTCGCGACGACGACGGCGTCGAAGGCGGTCGTGGTGCCGCTGCCGTCGGTGACCTCGACCCCGTCGGCGGTCTCACGGATCGACGTCACCTTGGTGTCGAGGCGTACGTCGTCGAGACCGGCGGCCACGGCGGCCACATAGGTGCCGGACCCACCGGTGACGGTGCGCCACTCGGGGGAGCCGAAGACGCCGAGCATGCCGTGGTGCTCGAGGAAGGTGAACAGGTAGCGGGCGGGGTAGTCCAGGGAGGTGGCGGGCTCGCACGACCACACGGCCGCCACGAGCGGCTCCATGAAGTGGCGGACGAAGCCGGGCGTGAAGCCGCCCTCGTCGAGGAACGCGCGCAACGTCTGGTCGGAGCCGGTGTCGTCGGCAGCGAGCACGGCGCGGGCCCGGCGGTGGAACCGGGGGATCTCGAGCAACATTCGCCAGTGGGCGCGCGAGGTCAGCGACGAGCGCTGCGCGAACAGCCCGCGCGCGCCCAGCGCGCCGGCGTACTCCACTCCGGTGCCCGCGTCGCTCACGGACAGCGACATCTCGCTGGGCTGCGTCTCGATGCCGAGCTCGGCGAACAGGCGGAGCAGCGTCGGGTAGGTGCGGCGGTTGTGCACGATGAACCCGGTGTCGATGGCCAGCTCGCCGTCGGGTGTCGCCACCCGGTGCGTGTCGGCGTGGCCGCCCAGTCGGGCGTCGGCCTCGAAGAGGGTGACGTGGGCGGTGCGCGACGCGACGTGCGCGGCCGTCAGCCCGGCCACGCCGGATCCGACGACTGCGATCCGGCGCGTCGACGACCTGGTCACGCCGATTCCGTCAGGTCGAACAGGGCGATGGGCTCGGTCGTCGGCTTGTCCGACCCTCCGTCCGGCTCGACCGTGATGCCGACCGCGGCCGCGTCGGCGGCCGCGCCCTCGAGCACGATCGTCTGGTCGGCGGCGTCGGGCATCAGGCCGGCGGAGGTGAAGACCCCGTCCGGGGACATGAGCCACAGCTCGTAGTCCTTGCCCTCGGGAGCCGCGACCATGTCCTCGGTCTGGATCACGGCCCGGTCGCGTGCCTTGGAGCGGGTCACGGTGGCGCGGCCCGCGTCGCCCAGGTCGAGGAAGACCTGCTCGGCGTCGGGAGCGTCGAGCACCTCGGCGGCTGTCAACCGGCCGGGCGCGTCGTCGGATTCCCACGGCTGCACCACGGCGGCGCCGATCCCGACGATCAGCGCGAATGCCGCCGCGACCAGAAAGGGCATCCAGCTCCGCCCCCGCCCAGCCGGCTCGACGGCGCGGCGGTGCGTGGACGTGGCGATCGGGACCTCGGGAGGAAGGGGGCGAACCTGCGCGACGCCCGCCAGGACCGACTCGCGCAGCGAGGCGGGCGGAGCGGTGGCGACGGTCTCGGCCAGCAGGGCTGCCGTCTCGCGCAGCTCGGCCACCTCGGCACGGCAGTCCTCGCACGTCGCGAGGTGCTGCTCGAAGCGCGCCCGCTCGAGGTCGTCGAGGGCATCGACGGCATAAGCCCCTGTGAGCTTGTGGAGATCGCTCATGAGGTGACTCCCATCAGGTCTCGTAGACGGATCAGTCCGTCGCGTATTCGTGTCTTGGCTGTGCCCAACGGGACGTCGAGCAGGGTGGCGACCTCCGTGTGCGTGTAGCCACCGAAGTAGGTGAGCTCCACAGCCTGGCGTTGGACGTCGGTGAGGGTGGCGACCGCGTTGCGGACGCGGGTGGCGTCCAGGGAGGCGTGTGCGGCCTCGGCGGTCTGGTCGTGGTCGGTGGGCCGCGTCTCGCGGTTCCACGTCTCGTCGCGGGCGGTGGCCGCCTCGACCGAGCGGACCCGGTCGACGGCCTTGCGGTGCACGATGGTGAGCAGCCAGCCGGCCGCGCTTCCGCGGGCGGCGTCGTAGCGGGCGCTCGAGCGCCAGGCGTCGAGGTAGGCCTCCTGGGTGACCTCCTCGGCGTGGGCCGGGTTGCGCATCACGCGCAGCGCCAGTCCGTACGCCCGGGCGGACGTCGCGTCGTAGAACGTCGCGAAGGCGACCTGGTCGCCCACGGCTGCCTTCCCGAGAAGGTCGGCCAGTCGTCGTGCGTCGCCCCCGGACGGGGCGCCCTGCTCGGGCGCCCCGTCCGGTACGGGCCTCACGTGGTCCACGTCAGCATCCTTGCTTATCTGTCGTCCGGAGACGATCAGCTCTGCGGCATCAGGACCTGGTCGACGACGTAGACGGTGGCGTTGGCGGTCTGCACGTTGCCGCAGACGACCGAGGCGTCACCGATGGTGAAGTCCTCGCCGGAGCCCTCGACGGTCAGCATGTCGCCGGCCAGGGTCTCCTGGTCACCCGCGACGTCCTCGGGGGAGAGGCGCTCGCCGATGACGTGGTGCGTGAGCACGGCGGTGAGGGCCTCCTTGTCGGCGAGGAGCGCGTTGAGGTCCTTCTTCGGGATCGCGGCGAACGCGTCGTCGGTGGGCGCGAAGACCGTCAGGTTCTCGGCCGAGTTGAGCGTGTCGACCAGACCGGCCTCGGTCACCGCGGCGACGAGCGTCGTCAGCAGCGGGTTGTTCGAGGCGGCGGTGGCGACCGGGTCGTCGGCCATGCCCTCGACCGAACCCTCACCGGAGGTGGGGACGCCGGCGCAGCCGGGACCGAACGGGCCGTCAGCCACCGGCTCCGTGGACGGGGTCTCCGACTCCGACGGGGTCTCCGAGGGGGTCGAGGAGCTGGTCGTGTCGTCCGACGCGCTGGTGGAGGCGTCGTCGCTGCCACAGGCAGAGAGACCCAGCGTGGCGGTCATGGCGAGGGCGGCGAGGCCCATGGTGCGGGTGCGGATCTTGGTGTTCATCGCGGTGCCTTTCGGTTGGTTCAGGTTCGGTGGGGCCGTGGGGCCCGCTGTCGAGATGTGTTCGGCACCGCCGCGTCGGCGGATGGGTGCTGGATCGAGGAATCGGCCAGAAATTCGGCCGAAATCTCGTCGAGCGGTGAGTGGCGCGGGTTCCGGAGGCTCAGAACCCGCGCCACACACCGCTCGACGAGCAGCGACCAGGTGGTCAGCCGACGTTGACGGAGATCTCCTGGAGGCCGCTCGACCCCTCGGGAAACGGCCGTGCGCGCACGTCGGTCTGGACGTCGCCGTCCTTGTTCGTCGCGCGGCAGGCGATGAAGTGCTGGCCGGGCTCGGCGTCCCACTCGAAGTACCACTGGCGCCAGTAGTCGTCGGTGACCTGCGGGCCGAGCTTCGCCTGCTTCCAGCCCTCGCCGTCGATGCGGACCTCGACCTTGTCGATGCCGACGTGCTGGGCCCAGGCGATGCCGCCGACGATGACCGTGCCGGCCTTGCTGCTCGACAGCGGCTTGGGGGTGTCGATCCGGCTCGAGATCTTGATGGGGGCGTCGATCGCCCAGTCGCGCTCGGTCCAGTACGCCTGCTCGGCGTCGTACGTCGTGAGGGTCATCTTGGTGATCCACTTGCACGCGCTGACGAAGCCGTAGAGCCCGGGCACGACCATCCGCGCCGGGAAGCCGTGCTCGCGCGGCAGGGGCTCGCCGTTCATGCCGATCGCGATGAGCGCGTCGCGGCCGTCGAGGGCCACGTCGAGCGGGGTCGAGATCGTCATCCCGTCGACGTCGGTGGAGAGGATCTGGTTGGCCTTGGTGGAGTCGATGCCCGCCTTGGCGAGCACGTCCTTGAGGGGTACGCCGAGCCAGCGGGCACCGCCGACGTAGGGGCCGCCCACCTCGTTGGAGACGCAGGTGAGGGTGATGTCGCGCTCGACGGTCGTCATCTCGGCGAGCTCGGCGAAGGTCAGCGTGACCTCCTGGTCGACGTCGCCGTCGATGGTGAGGGTCCACGAGTCGACGTCGACGGCGGGAACGCTCAGCCGGGTGTCGACCCGGTAGAAGTCGGCGTTGGGGGTGCGCAGCGGGCTGATGCCGTCGTACTGCGCCTCCAGGCCCTCGGGGAAGGACGGCGCGGGGTCGGTGGCAGTCGGCAGCGCGATGTCGGTCCCGCCGAGGCGGTACGACGTCACCCAGCGGCCGAGTGCCCCCATGGTCACTGCGGCCGCGGCGAGGCCACCGGTTGCCAGCACGACCCCGCGCCGGGTCGGACCGTCGCCCCCCGGCGACGACCGATCGTGGCCCCGGTCGCTGACGCGGTGCAGCCACCACAGCGAGGTGGCAGCCACGACCGCGGCGACCAGGGCAGGTACGACGTCCAGCGGCCCGGAACCGGGACGCAGGACTGCGAGCACGCCGGCGACGCCGGCGAGGCCCACGAGGATGACCAGGCCGACCGTCTCGCGGCGGTCGGCGACCACCCCGGCGATCGCGGCCAGCAGCAGCACGACGACGACCACCGAGCCCACGAGCACGGCCTTGTCGGCGCTGCCGAACTGCCTGATCGCCCACTCCTTGAGCGGCGTCGGCGTCAGGTCGATGACCGTGGAGCCGACCGCCAGCACAGGGGAGGCGGCGGGGACGGTGAGCGCGGCCACCAGGTGGCCGGCTGCGAGTCCGACGAGTGTCGCGAGGACGCCGTACGCCGCGTGCAGCAGCATGCGGGTGCGGCCGTGCGGGGCGATGGTCTGCATGGGCGGTGTTCGGAGCCGCGGGCCGTCCGGATGGTCCGTGGCCGGGGTAGTCCAGTGACTTCTGGCTGTCGAACGGCCATCCGGACGACCATCTCCCACTGGACTACCCCCCGGGATGGTGGCCGGGCCGTGCGGCAGGATGACCGGCATGACCGATCCGGCCGCCACCCCGTCACCAGAGCTGGTCCACTACGCCGTCTCCGACGCCGTCGCGACCATCACCCTCGACAGCCCGGCGAACCGCAACGCGCTGAGCCGCCAGCTCGTCACCGAGCTGGTCGCGCACCTCGAGCGGGCGGGTGCGGACGAGGGTGTACGCGTGGTGCTGGTGGAGAGCGGCGGCAAGGTCTTCTGCTCGGGCGCGGACCTGTCCGAGGCCACGACGGAGGGCATGGAGGTCGGTGCCCGCAGGATCGTCGAGCTGCAGCGGCTGATCGTCACCCTCGACAAGCCGGTCGTCACCAAGAACCTCGGCGCGGTGCGGGCCGGCGGCATCGGCATCGTCGCCGCGGCCGACATCGCGGTGAGCGCCGAGGAGGCGACCTTCGCCCTGACCGAGGTCAAGCTCGGCCTGGCCGCCGCGATCATCAGCCTCACCGTCCACCAGCGGATGAACCCCCGGGCGGCTGCGCTCACCACGCTGGGAGGCGAGGTGTTCAGCGGCGCCGAGGCGGCGGCGTACGGGCTGGTGACGAAGGCGGTGCCCGCGGACCGGCTCGACGACGAGGTCGCCGCGATCTGCGCGAGCCTGGCCACCGGCGCGGCCCAGGGGTTGCGCGAGTCCAAGCGGATCCTCAACCGCGACCTCGTCGCGCGCATCGACGCGCTCGGCGACGAGATGGCCACCACCAGCGCGCGGCTGTTCGGCAGCGACGAGGCCCGCGAGGCGATGACCGCCTTCCTGTCGCGCGGGAGGTAGCGCGCCCGACGGCCTCGGGGACGGGGCGTCACGAGTTCCACGCCAAATGAGTGCGAAGGGCAGTCCGGCGCTAGGCTTGTCGGTCTGTCCTGAGCGTGGGCAGTGATTCATCGGGGGATGAGGAGCAGCACTTGAGCGAGGAGCTCGAAGCGCGGGAGATCGCGACGGAGCAGGACTACGTCGACGAGGTCTACGTCCAGCTCGACGCGTCCACCCGCAACGCCAAGGCGCTGGCCGCCGAGGGGCACCAGCGCGGCAAGCTGGAGCACGAGGGCGGTCTCGTCGAGCGCGACGCGATGGTCTTCCAGGCCGCCAAGCGGATCGCCCAGCTCGACGCCGCCCACGAGGGACTGGTCTTCGGCCGGCTGGACCTCGACCCGTCGATCGACGTGCTGCCGCGCTACATCGGGCGCATCGGCGTCCGCAACGCCGAGCGCGACGTGCTGCTGATCGACTGGCGCGCGCCGGCCGCCGCGGTGTTCTACCAGGCGACGGCCGCGACCCCGCAGGGCGTCGTACGCCGCCGGGTGCTGCGTTCGCTCCACCGCACGGTCATCGGGGTCGAGGACGAGCTCCTCGACGTCGAGGCGCTCAACCGTTCAGGGACCGACCTGCCGATCATCGGCGAGGGCGCCCTGATGGCGCAGCTCTCCCGCGCCCGCGACCGGTCGATGCACTCCATCGTCGCCACCATCCAGGCCGAGCAGGACCAGGCGATCCGCGCGCCGGGCAAGGGTGTCGTGTCGATCTCCGGCGGCCCCGGCACCGGCAAGACCGTCGTCGCGCTGCACCGCGCGGCCTTCCTGCTCTTCTCCGACCGACGTCGCTACGAGGGCGGCGGCGTGCTCGTCGTCGGCCCGAGCGGCGTCTTCATGCGCTACATCGAGCGCGTGCTCCCGAGCCTCGGCGAGACCGCGGTCGCGCTGCGCTCGCTCGGCGAGGTCGTCGGCGGCGTCCGCGCGACCAGGCACGACGAGCCGGCGGTGGCCGACATCAAGGGCGCGACCCGGATGGCGGAGCTGATGCGGCGTACGTCTCGCCAGCACGCGCCCGGCGCCCCGACCAGCTTCCGCATCTACTGGCGCGACGACACGATCGTGCTCGACCCCGGCCTGCTCGGCCGGCTGCGCCGCCAGCTGATGTCGCAGGGCCGCCGCAACCGCCAGCTGCCCCGGGTCGCGCGGACGTTGCTCGACGCGATGTGGCGTCAGGTGCAGGGCGAGCGCGGCCGCGAGCGCGGCCGCGAGGCCTTCGACGACGACATGCTCGGTCACGCCGGCTTCGTCGAGTTCGCGTCGGCCTGGTGGCCGCCACTCGACGCGAGGACCGTGTTCGGCTGGCTGCGCGACCCCGAGTTCCTGTCGCGGGTCGGCGATGGCGTCCTCGGCCGCGAGGAGCAGCTGCTGCTCGCCAAGTCGTGGGCCGCGGGCGACCTGTCGATCGAGGACGTGCCGCTGCTCGACGAGCTGCGCTACGCCCTCGGCGACGTGCCGCAGCGCACCGACGACGAGCGCGACCTCGACGAGACCGGCCTGCTCGAGGGTGGCGTCGACCTGCAGGAGCTCACCACGATCTCCGAGCGCGAGTACGCCCCCGGCGGACTGGCCTGGTCGGCCCCGACCCACCGCATCGAGGACGACGGCTACGCCCACGTCCTCATCGACGAGGCGCAGGACCTCACGCCGATGCAGTGGCGGATGGTCGGTCGCCGCGGCCGCGCCGCGAGCTGGACCGTCGTCGGCGACCCGGCGCAGTCGTCGTGGCCCGATGCCCCCGAGGCTGCCCGCGCCCGCGTCGAGGCCCTCGATGGCAAGGAGCTCCACGAGTTCCACCTCTCGACCAACTACCGCAACTCCGCCGAGATCTATGCCTTCGCCGCCGACTACGCCGGCCGCGTCGGCCTCGACGCCGACCTCCCCGAGGCCGTACGCCGCACGGGCGAGGAGCCGCTGGTCGTCGGTCCGGTCGACGACCTCGAGGCCGCCGTCCGGGAGGCGGTCGTGACGACGGCCGGTCGCGTGCAGGGCACCGTCGGCATCGTCGTACCCGTGGCCCGTCGTTCCGAGGTGAACGCCTGGCTGGCGTCGTGGCCCGAGCTGGCGTCCGACGCGGCCGGGGCCCGAGCGGCCGTCGACTCGAGCGTCACGCCCAGCGGCGAGGACCGCGTCGTCGTACTGACCGGCCTCGACACCAAGGGCCTGGAGTTCGACGGCATCGTGGTGGTCTCGCCGCAGGAGATCGAGGACGAGTCGGCCACGGGTCGCGCCACCCTCTACGTCGTGCTCACGCGTGCCACCCAGCTGCTGACGACCGTCGGCTGACCCGGCCGCCGGGGGTGGTCGCGACGGCTCGTAGCATCGCCCACTCGTCCGGCACGACCACACGATCATGGGGAGGCTGATGTCCCGGCGCACATCTCGGCAGGCTGTCCGACGATCGGCGGTGCTCGCGGGGACGATCCTCGCGGCCCTGTGCCCGCTGACCGGTCCCGCGCAGGCGACCATCGCCCGCGGTGACCAGGTCGAGTCCGCCCCCGCCCCGACGTGGGGATGGGAGGTCCTGTTCCAGGACGGCTTCGACGGCCCGGCCGGTGCGCCACCGGAGCACTGGCACGTGATGACCGGCTGGGACGGCGCGCTCCAGAACGGGCTCGGCCAGCTCGACGTCGCCGGCCTCGCCCAGCTGCGATCCACTCCCGGGTGGGTCCTGCCGGCCGGCACCGAGGTGAAGGTCTCGGCGAGCCTGCTGATGCCGGACACCGGCAGCAACTACACGGCGCTGTGGGTGCAGCACCCCACCCCCCTCGACCCGCGCGAGATCGACGTGATCGAGAGCTACGGGCCGCTGAAGCCGGCGGGCGCGCAGGTGGCGTCCCACCTCTGCTACGACGAGAGCCTCGACAACGGCGTGGACGAGTGCGGCATCGCCGGCCTGACCCCCGAGCTGCTCGGCGTCAGCGACCACTTTGCCGAGGGGTCCGGGCCGTGGGACGCCTACTGGGAGTACGACGCGGTCTTCACCGTCGGCGGCGAGCAGGTGTCCTTCTCCGCGCGGGACGGCCTCGGCAACCAGGCGTACTCCGTCGGCACCTCGCCCGACCTGCGCCGCGTGCCCGGCAACCTCCTGCCGTTCCACCTGCGGCTGTCCAACAAGGACGTCGCGCCGGAGCACGCCGTGCCCGGCGGCGAGCGACCCAGCATGTTCGTCGACTGGGTGCGCGTCGAGGTGAGGTACCCGCCCGACGCGAGGTGAGCCGCGCCGGGGGGCCAACCCTCAGTCGAGGTGTGCGTCCGGCAGCACCGGTCCCGCGGCGGCGGCCGGGCGACCCAGCCCGGCGACCGCGCCGAGCACGAGCACGATGCCGACGGCGGCGACCGGGCCGAGGGTCTCGCCGAGCACGACCGCGGCCACGACGGCGGCCGTCACGGGTTCGACGAGGCTGGCGGTGACGGCGGTGCTCGGCGCGACCACCCGCAGGCCGGAGTAGAGCAGGACGTAGGCGAGCGCCATCGTCAGCACGCCGAGGTAGCGCCAGCCACGCCAGCGCCGCCGGGTCGGAGGTGACGCGCGGCCCGTCGACGACGGCGAGGCACGGCAGGAGGACGGCCGCCCCGACGAGGGTCATCGCGCTGGTCAGCACCAGCGGCGACGACGTACGACTGACCGAGCCGCCCGCCACCGTCGTGAGGGCGTACGTCGTCCCGGACGCCACCGCGAGCAGCACGCCGGCCACCGGGGCCGGGCCGGTCGACGACTCGTGCCCGGCGACGCTGACCAGGACCAGCCCGACGAGGGCGGCCCCGAGCACGGCGAGCCGCGACGGCGCGGGGGCGCGGCGGTCGCGCGCGGACTCGGCGAGGGTGAGCAGCACGGGCGCCAGGCCAAGGCTCACGACCGTCGAGACCGCGACGCCCACCTGGGTGACCGAGACGAAGTAGAAGCCCTGGTACGCCGCGGTCCCGGCGCCGATGGCGAGCAGCTGCCGCGGATGCGTCCGCGCCAGCGACACGAGCTCGGCGCCCCGACGCCGCGCGACGAGGGCGACGAGCAGGACGACCGCGGCGATCGCCATCCGCCAGGCGCTGATCGTCACCGGCGACAGCGCCTCGTGCTCGCGGATCAGCTGCACCGCGAGCCCGCCGGTGCCCCACAGGACGCTGGCCGCGCCGACCTGGAGCAGGCCGCGCAGGTGTGACCGCGACCCCTGGCTCATGGCGAGGAGTGTGTCAGCGGGCGCACCCCGCGACATCCGGGTTTCGGCCGGCGACTTCTAGGGTGTCCCCATGTCGTCATCGCAGCAGGCAGGAGGCCGCGTCCTCGTCACGGGCGGCGCCGGCTTCATCGGTACGACGCTGGCGCGCGAGCTCGCCGACTCCGCGGAGCAGTGGGTCGTCCTCGACAACCTGCACCCGCAGGTCCACCCGGGCTCGCAGCCGCCGGCCGACCTGCCGGACTCCGTCGACCTCCGCGTCGGTGACGTCACGAGCGCCGATGACCTCGACGCCGTCGTGGCCGACCTCCGACCCGACACGGTGGTCCACCTCGCCGCCGAGACCGGCACCGCGCAGTCGCTGTCGGAGAGCACCCGTCACGGCATGGTGAACGTCGTCGGCACGACGCAGCTGCTCGACGCCCTCACCCGGGCCGGCCACGTGCCGGGCCACTTCGTGCTGACCAGCTCCCGCGCCGTCTACGGCGAGGGCGTGTGGCGCAACGCCGACGGCTCGACCTTCCAGCCCGGCCTGCGCACGCACGCCCAGCTCGAGGCCGGCACGTGGGACCACGGCGACGGCGCTGCGCACGTGCCCAACACGGTGGCCGGCACCCACCCGAACCCGATCAACGTCTACGGCGCGACCAAGCTGGCGCAGGAGCAGATCCTGTCGGCCTGGACCGGCTCGCACGACACCCGCCTGTCGGTGCTGCGCCTGCAGAACGTCTACGGTCCGCGCCAGTCGCTCTCCAACCCCTACACCGGCATCGTCTCCCTGTTCTCGCGGCTGGCCCGTGAGGGCGAGTCGATCCCGCTCTACGAGGACGGCGACATCACCCGCGACTTCGTCCACATCGACGACGTCGTGAGCGCCCTCGTGGCCGCGATCGCGCACCAGCCCGCCGACCACATGCGCACGGTCGACGTCGGCAGCGGCGTACGCACCACGATCGGCGACCTGGCCCGCGAGATCGCCCGCTACCACTCCGCTCCGGAGCCCCACATCACCGGCCAGTACCGCGACGGCGACGTCCGGCACGCCTCCTGCACGATCGACGACACCCTCCGCACGCTCGACTGGCAGCCGCGGGTGAGCCTGCGCGACGGCGTCGCCGGGCTGCAGGAGTGGATCGCGACCCAGCTCGACTGACGCGTCGGGCGACCGACGCGTCAGGTGGCGACCCGACGCCCCCGGCTCCGGGCGCCCCGCGAGCGGAGGGCCGGCCACCGGTTGAACCGCAAGCCCTGCCGGGGCAGCGCCACGACGAGGATGAACGACCACCAGCCGATCGGCACGGTCAGCATCGGCTCGGTGATGCCGGAGACGAGCAGCGCCACCAGCACGAACAGGATCAGCCGACCGGTCACCGGGTCGCTCGAGCGAGCGCCAACGCCGCACCGCCGCACCTCGCGGACGGCGTACGCCACCATCGCCAGCGCCACCAGGATGCCGACCAGGCCGAGCTCGGGGAGCACGTCGACGAAGAAGTTGTGGCCGTGGGGGAGCGGGAAGCCCGCCCGCTCGTAGATCTCGAGCGCGAGGTCGTTCGGTGGAGTGGGGTCCCACGGGTGCTCCCACACCGCGCCGAACCCCGAGCCGAACCAGGGCGCGGTCTCGAGCGACACCTCGATGGTGGCCTTCCAGAACGGCACCCGTCCGGAGAAGGTCGACAGCTCCTTGCCGAGCAGCGTGGTGACGACCACGACCGTGAGGACGGCCGCCACCGCGAGCGCACCGGTCGCCGCCAGCAGGAGCCGGTGACGCTCGCGACCGGTCCGGGACCACACGAGGGCGAGCAGCGCGGTCAGCGCGACGGCGAGGGCCGTGAAGTAGCCGGTCCCGGACCCCGCGAGCCAGAGGATCGTGGCCTCGAACGCCAGCACGGCCAGCCACGCGGCTCGCGCGCCCCGCCGCTCGGGCAGGCCGAGGGCGAGCGTCGCCGCCAGTGCGAGGACGATCGTGTAGGCGAGGATGTTCTCGCTGGTGCCGATGCCGGCGAAGACGGTCACTCCCTCGCCCGCGCCGTTCACGCCGCCGTAGGACGCGCCGGGGACCTCGAGCCGGTAGGCGTGGATCGACAGCACCCCGACGGCGACCCCTCCCAGGCCCATGCACCAGCAGACCAGGCGCGGCCCGCAGTTCGACGCCACGATCACCGCGATGGCCGAGATCTGCAGGTAGACGGTGTTGGTGATGTAGGTGTGGAGGTCGTTGATCGTCCAGAACCGTGAGAGCACCCCCAGGACGAGGAAGAGCACCCACGGCCAGGGGATCCTCGGCAGGCGCAGGAACGGCAGGCTCACCACCATCACGACCAGTGCCCAGTCGCGCGCATCCGTGAGCGCGGTGTAGTAGGTCACGAGGAACACGGTCGGGTTCGACATCCACACGAAGCTCGCCACCACGAAGGCTCCCCACCACCAGCCGCGCGCGGTGGCGATCGACGCCCGCGGTCGCGCGTCGTGCCACTCCTCGAGTGCCGTCAGCGCCCGCCGGGGACGGCGCGCCGCGTCGGCGGCGGGCGCGTGCTGGGGCATCGGGTCGAGGGCTCCGCGTGGTCGGGGTGGTGCGGCCGGGGTGACCGACGCGTCAGTCTAGGGTCCGGTCCTGCTTCTCCTGGCGGCGACGACGCTGCCGGGCCAGCCGCTCCTCCAGCTCCGCGACCCGGGCGCGCAGCGCGACGACCGCCTCGTTGACCGTGACGAGGTCCGCGGCCGCCTGCTCGTTGAGGCCGGCGAAGCGGAACTTCTCAGCCCGCTCGTCCTCGAGCGCCTGCCGCAGGTCGCGCACCCCCTGTGCGGCGCCCGGCGGCAGCAGTGCGACCTGCTCGTCGACACCGCGCAGCAGCGCCTCGCGCCCCTGCGCCCAGTGCGTCTCGTCGTGGAGGTGCCGCGAGCCCTCCTGCGTGGTCCACACGCGGTACGCCGCCGTCACCGCGTCGTGCTGGTCACGCCGGTGAGGATCGCCGCGCGCAGCAGGA
This sequence comes from uncultured Actinomycetota bacterium, assembly GCA_963791365.1. Classification (GTDB taxonomy): domain Bacteria; phylum Actinomycetota; class Actinomycetes; order Propionibacteriales; family Nocardioidaceae; genus Nocardioides. The sequence continues at coordinate 72,018 of CAWBSG010000017.1, forward strand.
AGTCCCAGTCCTCGGTGGTGTCGAGGGACTCGTCGAAGCGCCGACCCAGGTCGGCGAACACGCCGCGGGGCACGGCGAAGGTCATGGGCGGCGACGCGTTGTCCCACAGGTGGTCGGCCAGGCTGAACCGGTCCGGCCAGACCCGGTGGGCGGGGCCCACGTCGACCGGCGCCGGGCCGCGGTCCCCGTCGCGATCGGTCACCGGGACCGGTCGGACGTCCTGGGCCAGCGCGACCGACCGGAGCACGGTGCCGGGCGCTTCCGCCTCCGCGGCCGCGAAGGCGGCCACCCAGTCGGTCGCCACGGCGTCGTCGTCGTCGAGCATCACGGCGTAGCGGCCGCGTGCGAGGTCGAGGGCGGCGTTGAGCGGCGCGGAACGGCCGGGACGCTCGACCTCCAGCACCCGCACCCGCTCGCGCAGCCAGTCCGGCGTCGCCGCGACGACCTCGCCGACCGCGGCGAGCGCCTCGGGGGCCACCCGGTGGCAGGCGAGGACCACCTCGAAGTCGCGCGAGGACTGACCGGCCAGGCAGGTGAGTGTCTCCTCCAGGCACAGCAGTCGTGTCCCCTGGGTGCGGGTGAGCACCGTCAGGAACGGCCGCTCCTCCAACCCGTCCGGCAGCGCCGGCACGGGCAGGCCGGTCTGCCGGAGGAGGAGGTGGAGGCTGGTGGCGGGCAGGGCCGCCGGGTGCCCGTACGGCGGGTTGGCGGCGACCTGCCGGTCGGGGGCGCGCCTGCCGTCGGGGCGCCGGTCGGTGAAGACGGCTGCTGACTCGAGGCGTCGTACGTCGGTGGCGTCCGCGGGCGGCTCGCTGCCGGCCGGGACGGCGACGCACACGACCGGGGCGGGCTCGTCGGCCGTGGCGCCGTAGGGCAGCACGCGGGACTGCAGCGGCGTGCCGGACTCCGCGACCGCGGCCACGAGCCGGTGCAGGGCGCCGGGCGCCGGGAGGTCGGCCGCCGACGCGGTCACGAGGACCCCGTCGACGGTGCCGTCGGCGGTCTCGACGCCGGCGTCCGCGCACCAGCTGTCGAGATCGGGGTGCGCGTCGCGGTCGTCGACGACGAGGGCCCGCCGGCCTGCGGGCACGCGGCCCAGCGCGTCGATCCACGCCGCGACCCGGTCGGCCGGACCAGGTCCGAGGAGGCGGAGGGTGACTGCGTCGACCGGCACGGGGCTCCCTCCTGCGGCCGGGCTCTCGGGCTCCACCTCCGGCCGTCGGTGACTGTAGGCCATCGGGCGTGGCCGCTACGCCGATCGGGCGGTGACCGGGTCGAGGCGTTAGCATCGGGAGGATCTTTTTCGGCGGTGGACGGGGAGCCTGGCATGTTGTCCAACGGGGTGGTGCGACGTGGTGCGCTGGCGGTGTGGGACATCGTCTGCTGGACCCTCGGCGCCGCCTTCGTCATCGGGTTCCGCTACTCGTTCCGGATCAACGAGGTCCAGTGGGAGTCGGTGCTCCGCTACCTCGCCATCTCGTGGGTGCTGCTGGTCGGCATCGGCGTGGTCACGAAGTTCTACCGCGGCCGGTTCCTGGTGGGGTCCTTCGACGAGGCGTTCGGCCTCGCGCTGCACTTCCTCGGGGTCGCGGCGATCACCGTCGTCACGACACCGCTGCTGAACGACGCCCTGCCCCGCAGCCTGCCGGTCCTGGCCCCGCCGGTCGCGCTCGTCGGTGCCGCGGCCGGCCGCTGGCTCTACCGCGCGGTGCGCTACCGCGGCAGCGGCACGGACGACGAGTCGAGCCGCGCCGTCCTCATCTACGGCGCGGGCGACGCCGGTCGCCAGGTGCTCAGCCTGCTTCGCACCGACCGCACCCTCCGCTTCCGCCCCGTCGGCTTCCTCGACGACAATCCCGGCAAGCGCCACCTGCGCATCCAGGGCATCCCGGTCGTCGGCGCCGGCGCCTCACTGGCCGAGGCCGCCTCCGACCTGGACGCCGCCGCGGTCGTGCTGGCCGTGCCGGGTGCCTCCGGCGACCTCGTCGACCGGGTGCAGCGCCAGGCCGCGGACGCCGGGCTCGACGTCTTCGTCCTCCCGCGCCTCGGCGAGCTCTCGGGCGGCCAGGTCCGGCCCGCCGACATCCGGCCCGTCGACATCAGCGACGTCCTCGGCCGGCACCAGATCACCACCGACCTCTCCTCGATCGCCGGCTACCTCACCGGCAAGCGGGTGCTCATCACCGGCGCCGGCGGCTCGATCGGGTCGGAGCTGGCCCGCCAGCTCCACAAGTTCGGCCCGTCGCAGCTGATCATGCTCGACCGCGACGAGTCCGCGCTGCACGCCGTCCAGCTCTCGATCTACGGCCACGGCCTGCTGGACTCCCCGGAGACGGTGCTCGCCGACATCCGGGACAAGGCCAGCCTGGCCGCGATCTTCGCCGACTACCACCCCGAGATCGTCTTCCACGCCGCGGCGCTGAAGCACCTCCCGATGCTCGAGCGGTTCCCGCTGGAGGGCTGGAAGACCAACGTGGTCGGCACCCTCAACCTGCTCGAGCTGTCGGCCGACGCCGGCGTCGAGCGGTTCGTCAACATCTCCACCGACAAGGCCGCCGACGCCACGAGCGTCCTGGGCTCGACCAAGCGGATCGCCGAGCAGCTCACGGCGTGGCAGGCCCTCAGCACCGGACTGCCGTACATGTCGGTCCGCTTCGGCAACGTCCTCGGGTCGCGCGGCTCGATGCTGCACACCTTCAACACCCAGATCGCCGCGGGGGGACCGATCACGGTCACCCACCCCGACGTCACCCGCTACTTCATGACCATCCCGGAGGCGTGCGAGCTCGTCGTGCAGGCCGGCGCGATGGGTGACGCGGGTGCCGTGATGGTGCTGGAGATGGGCGAGCCCGTGCGGATCCTCGACGTCGCGCACCGGATGATCTCGCTGTCCCGGGCGCGGGGGATCGAGATCGTCTTCAGCGGCCTGCGACCGGGCGAGAAGCTGCACGAGGTCCTCTTCTCCGAGGAGGAGACCGCCGTGGCGACCGAGCACCCGATGATCCGGTCGGTCTCGGTCCCGCCGATCGCCCCCGCCGAGCTCCGCGATCTGACCCTGACGGCGGGCGAGCAGTGAGCGAACGCATCTACCTGTCGTCACCGGACGTGACGCAGGCCGAGGAGGACGCGCTCCTGCGGGCCCTGCGCTCGGGCTGGGTCGCCCCGCTCGGGCCGGAGGTCGACGGCTTCGAGGAGGAGCTCGCTGCCTTCACCGGCCGCGAGCACGCCGTCGCGCTCTCGTCCGGGAGCGCCGCGCTGCACCTCGGACTGCTGCAGCTGGGTGCCCGTCCGGGCACCGTGGTGATCACGTCCTCCATGACCTTCGCCGCGACGGCCAACGCCATCACCTACACCGGCGCCACCCCTGTCTTCGTCGACTCCGACGAGACCGGCAACGTCGATCCCTCGCTCCTCGCGAAGGCCCTCGACGACCAGGTACGCCGCGGGGCGGAGGTCGCCGCCGTGGTGCCTGTCGACCTCATCGGCAAGGTGGCCGACCACCGGGCCATCGAGGAGGCGGCAGCCGGCCACGGCGTGCCCGTGCTCGTCGACGCCGCCGAGTCGCTCGGCGCCTCCCGGGACGGCCGGCGCGCCGGCCAGGACGGCATCGCGTCGATCGTGTCGTTCAACGGCAACAAGATCATGACGACCTCCGGCGGCGGCGCGCTCCTCTGCGACGACCCGGACATGGCCGCGCGGACCCGCTACCTCGCCACGCAGGCGCGCCAGCCGGTCGTCCACTACGAGCACGTCGACGTGGGCTACAACTACCGGCTCTCCAACCTGCTCGCGGCCGTGGGCCGTGCCCAGCTGGAGCGCCTCCCCTCGATGCTCGAGCGCCGCCGCGGCTGGCGTCGCCGCTACGCCGAGGTGTTCGCCGACGTCCCCGGCGTCAGCCTCTTCGGTGGTGACGACGGTCGCGACGCCCCACTCGGCGGCGACCACGACAACTTCTGGCTCACCTCGGTCGTGGTCGACCCCGACGTCGCCGGCTGGTCGGCCGAGGACCTGCGCTCGCACCTCGCCGAGGACGACATCGAGGCCCGGCCGCTGTGGAAGCCCATGCACCTCCAGCCGGTCTTCGCGAGCTGTCCGTCCTACGCCAACGGCACGTCGGAGCGGTTCTTCCGCACCGGTCTCTCGCTGCCGAGCGGGTCGGCGCTCAGCGACGAGCAGTTCGGTCGGGTCCTCACCCACGTCCACGCATTCCTGGAAGGGAAGTCCTCGTGACCTCAGCACCGTCCTCCGCCCCGACCGGGGGCGGCGTCGCCGGCCGGACCGTCACCATCACCGGTGGCACCGGCTCGTTCGGCTCGGTCATGGCGCGGCACCTGCTCGACGACGGCGCGGCGCGGATCAACGTGTTCAGCCGCGACGAGGCCAAGCAGGACATGATGCGCCGCGCGTTCAACGACGAGCGCGTGCGCTTCCTCCTCGGCGACGTCCGCGACATCGACAGCGTCCGGACGGCCGTCCTCGACGCCGACTTCGTCTTCCACGCGGCGGCTCTCAAGCAGGTCCCGTCGTGCGAGTTCTTCCCGCAGCAGGCGGTCAAGACCAACGTCGTCGGCAGCCACAACGTCATCGAGGCGGCCGCGGCCGCGGGCGTCCGGTCGGTCGTGCTGCTCAGCACCGACAAGGCCGTCTACCCGGTCAACGCGATGGGCATGTCCAAGGCCCTGATGGAGAAGACCGCGCAGGCCTTCGCCCGCAACCACCCGGAGTCCGAGATGACCGTCTCGGTCACGCGCTACGGCAACGTCATGTACTCCCGCGGCTCGGTGATCCCGGCCTTCATCCAGCTGCTCAAGGAGGGCCGCCCGCTCACGGTCACCGACCCCCGGATGACTCGCTTCCTCATGTCGCTCGCCGACTCCGTCGACCTCGTCAAGCACGCCTTCGAGCACGCCGAGCCCGGCGACCTGTTCGTCCGGAAGGCGTCGGCCACCACGGTGGCGACGCTGGCGACCGCAGTCGGACGGCTCTTCGGCCAGGACGAGCCGGAGGTGCACCACATCGGCACCCGCCACGGCGAGAAGCTGCACGAGACGCTGCTGACCCGCGAGGAGATCGCGAAGGCGACCGACCAGGGCGACTACTTCCGCGTGCCGCTCGACGACCGCGGCCTGCAGTACGAGAAGTACTTCTCGGAGGGCGAGGAGGGGATCGACACGACCGTCGACTACGCGTCCGACTCGGTGCCCTCGCTCGACGTCGACCAGACCGTTGCCCTGCTCCGCACCATCCCCGAGATCGCCGCCGACCCCGAGCTGCGCGCGTGAGGATCCTGCTGACGGGCGCCGAGGGCTTCCTCGGCTGGCACCTGCGCTGCCGGGTCCACGCCACCACCGACCACGAGGTGGTCGCCGTGGGTCGTGCCGACTGGCACCGCCTGCCGGACCTCGTGGCCGGAGTGGACGCGGTGGTGCACGTGGCCGGAGTGAACCGCGCGAGCGACGAGGAGCTCGTCGAGGTCAACGTCGGGCTGGCCCGTGACCTGGCCGACGCGCTGGCACCCACCGACGGGGTGAGCGTCGTCTTCGCCAACTCGGTGCAGGTCGGCAACCAGACGGCGTACGCCGACGGCAAGGCGCGCGCGGCCGACGTGCTGCGCGAGGCCGCCGACCGCACCGGCGGCCGCTTCGTCGACGTGCTGCTCCCCAACCTCTTCGGCGAGCACGGGCGACCGGGCTACAACTCGTTCGTCGCGACCTTCGTCGACCGGGTCGTGTCGGGCGACGTCCCCGAGATCGCGGACCGCCCGATCGAGCTGCTGCACGCACAAGGGGCGGCGCAGGCGCTGCTCGACGCCCTTGCCCCGGACTCGCCCGCGACCGTCCGCCCCGCAGCCCACCCCACCTCGGTGCAGCAGGTCTGGGACACGCTGCAGCGGTTCCACACGACGTACGTCCCGAGCGCCGACGTGCCGGCGATGGCCGACGACTTCGAGCGCGACCTCTTCAACACCTATCGCGCGGCTCTCTTCCCGGCGCACTACCCCCTCGCCCTGACGCCCCGCACCGACCAGCGCGGCCGGCTGGTCGAGACCGTGCGCACCCACGGCAGTGGCGGCCAGACCTTCGTGTCGACCACGGTGCCGGGCGTGACCCGCGGCGTCCACTACCACCTGCACAAGATCGAGCGCTTCGTCGTCCTCGACGGCGAGGCAGTGATCCGGCTGCGCCGGATGTTCCACGAGGAGGTGGTGGAGCTGCCGGTGTCCGGCGAGGATCCGGTGGTGGTCGACATGCCGACCATGTGGTCGCACGACATCACCAACACCGGCGAGGGCGTGCTGACCACGCTCTTCTGGACCGACTCCCTGTTCGACCCCGACGCCCCCGACACCATCCACGAGCCAGTCGTGCCGACGGCACCTCAGGAGGCCCCATGACCAAGGTGATGACCGTCGTCGGGACCCGGCCGGAGATCATCCGGTTGTCCGAGACGATCAAGCTGCTCGACCGCACGGTGGACCACGTGCTGGTGCACACCGGGCAGAACTACGACCACAACCTCAACGAGATCTTCTTCGCCGAGCTCGGCCTCCGCGCGCCCGACCACCTGCTCGACGTGGACACCAGCAGCCTGGGCCGCGTGCTCGGGGAGGTGCTGATCAAGACCGAGCAGGTGCTGCTCGAGGAGCGCCCCGACGCGGTGCTGGTGCTCGGCGACACCAACAGCTGCCTGGCGGCCGTGATGGCCAAGCGGATGCGGATCCCCGTCTACCACATGGAGGCCGGCAACCGCTGCTTCGACGAGAACGTCCCCGAGGAGACCAACCGGCGCCTCGTCGACCACGTCGCCGACTTCAACCTCGTCTACACCGAGCACGCCCGCCGCAACCTGCTCGCCGAGGGCCTGCACCCGCGCCGGATCCTCAAGACCGGCTCGCCGATGAAGGAGGTGCTCGCGGCGCACGCCGGGGCCATCGATGCCTCCGACGCGGTCGAGCGGCTCGGACTCTCGCCGCAGGGCTACGTCCTGGTCAGCGCGCACCGCGAGGAGAACGTCGACGCCCCCGAGCGCCTCAACCTGCTGCTCGACTGCCTCGAGGGCGTGGTGGCCGAGACGGGCCTTCCGGTGCTCGTGTCCACGCACCCGCGCACCCGCAAGCGGCTCGACGCGCTCGGCCGGTCGACCGACGGGATCACCTTCCACGACCCCCTCGGCTTCCTCGACTACAACAAGCTCCAGCAGCAGGCGTGGTGCGTCCTGTCCGACTCGGGGACGATCTCCGAGGAGTCCTCGCTCCTCGACTTCCCGGCCGTGACGCTGCGCGACTCGATCGAGCGCCCGGAGGCGCTCGACACCGCCTCGATCCTGATGACCGGCCTCGACGCGGCCAACGTCGTGGAGGCCGTGCGGTTCGCCGTCTCCGACGACGACCGCGCCTCGCGGGTGCCCGACGACTACCGGATCGGCGACTGCTCGCGGCGCGCCGTGGGCTTCATCCTGTCCACCCACCGCCGCCACCACAGCTGGGCCGGCGTCCGCACGGGGGAAGGCAGCGACGCATGAGCCCGTCACCCCGGACCGCCGAGGAGATGACCGACGCGATGATCACCGACACCGACCGGTCGACCACTCCGCAGTGGGTGCGCTGGTGGGTGGTCGTGACCGTGGCGTGCATCTTCGGTCCCTACCTCGTCAGCGGCATCCGCACGGAACAGGCGGCCCTCTACGGCTCGGCCGCGGTCGCGCCGCTGGTCGTCCGCGGGCCGTGGCACTGGCTGCGGCCGGGATGGTTCGTGATGGTGCCGTGGAGCCTCTACGTCGCCGTCGCCGCGATCGCGTCGTTCGCGGTCGACAGCCGGATGCCGGTGGCCGCCGGCTCCCTCGTCGCGGGGCTCGACAACGCACTGCTCCCGCTGGCGACGCTGACCGTCACCGCGTGCTGGCTCCAGCTGGCGCCCGCGCGCGAGCTGATCCGCCTGGCCTCGTGGGTGATGGTCGGTGCCCTGTCGCTGAACAGCGTCGTGGCCGTCCTCAGCTCCTACGTCGGGCTCGACCGGCTGCCGTTGCTCGACTGGTTCTGGAGCGCTGCCGGGGCCGGTGAGAGCGTCGCCGAGCTCGCGGCCACCAACGGCCGCTTCTCGGGCGTGTTCAACCAGCCCGCCGAGGCGGGCGTCGCCTACTGCCTCGCCGCGTTCTGCCTCGTCCACCTGGTCAACGCCGGGCAAGCCGGCTCACGCGCGACCTGGCTGCCCTGCTGGGTGCTGGTCATGCTCGGCGGACTCATGACCCAGTCCAAGATCTTCATGGTGGGCGGCCTGGCCATCACCGTGGTGCTGGTGCTCCTCGGCCGCCGTGACCGGCTCCTGCTCGCGGCGAGCGCGTTCGTGACGGTCGTGGGATCCATCGTCGTCGGGACCCGCGGCTGGCTCGGCGACTGGGGGACGGCCGGGACACTGGGCTGGTACGCCGCCAGCATCGACGCCGGCGACTCGTGGATCTACACGATGAGCTCGGGCCGTTTCGGCGCGGGCGCCGGCGGGGGCGCGTCCGTGCCGGTCACCAAGGACGGCGAGACGGTGATCGAGCCCGGTGGCCTGCTCGAGCTGGGCAAGCTCGTGCTGGACGAGCACCCGCTGTTCGGCGTGGGCGCGCGCGGGCTGTCGGTGTCGTACGACTCCACCTGGATCGAGGCGATCATCGTCGCCGGCGGGGTCGGCGCCGTCCTCGTGCTGCTCGTCCACGCAGCGCTCGCGGTGCAGTGGCTCCGCCTCCGTTCGTCGCTGCCCCGCGACGAACGGCTCCTGGCCGCGGCCGTCGTGCTCCTGGTCGCCGGCTCCTCCCTCGGCATGCCGTCGCTGACCGGCAACCGGGAGGGCTCGATGCTCTGGATCATGCTCGGCCTGCTGCTCGTCTTCCGCGTGCGCGAGCCGCGCGAGGCAGACGCCGCACCGGCTCCTCGCGACGCCGAGGGGTCCACGACCCGCGATGCCTAGCGACCGGGTGCTCATCGACATGGCGAACCTCGTCGTCGGCGGGGGCCTCCAGGTCGGTGCGTCCTTCCTCGACGAGCTGAGCCGGCTCAGCGCCGACCCGACGTCGCGCGAACGCTGGCCCTGGCTCGACGACGTCGTCGTCGAGGCGTCCGAGCAGGTCGTGGCCAACAGCACCACGCGCGGCGCCGGCCTCCGGGTCGACGTGGTCGACGGACGCCCGCTCGCGCGGCTGCGCCGACGGCCGCGCCGCCCCGGGTTCGACGTGGCCTTCACCGTGTTCGGCCCCGCCTACGGCGCCCGGCGCGCGCGCCGCATCCTCGTCGGGTGCGCCGACGTGACGAGCGTGTTCCCCGAGTTCGCGGGCATCCACGGCCTCCGGCCGAGCCTGGTCCACGCCCTCCGGCGGCGCGTCTCCCGGCGGATCTTCGTCCGGGCCGACCGGATCGTCGCCGAGTCCGCGCACGTCACGGCCGCCCTGCACGAGAGGTGGGGCATCGACGAGTCACGCCTGCGGGTGGTGCCCAACGTCCTCAACGGGGTCTTCGACGACCCGAACCAGCAGCCGACCCTGCCCGCCGGCGTCGAGCTCGCCGACGGCGCCGCGGTCTTCGCGTACCCGACCCGCGCCTACCCCCACAAGAACCTCGGGGTGCTCGGCGCCGCCCAGCGCATCGTCGCCGAGGGCGGCGGGCCCGAGGTCCGCTTCGCGCTGACCCTCACCGACGCCGAGTGGGAGCAGCTCGACCCGGCCACCCGGGCCGCGAGCACCAACGTCGGTCCGCTCACCGTTGCGCAGGTGCCGGCGCTGTACGCCGCCTGCACGGGCGTGGTGTTCCCCAGCCTCAACGAGTGCTTCTCGGTGACGCCCCTGGAGGCCCTGCGCACGGGCCGGGCGCTCGTCGCGTCGGACCGCCCCTTCGTGCGCGAGGTCGCCGGTGACGCAGCGTGGTACGTCGAGCCGACCGATCCGTCCTCGCTGGCCGCCGGTCTGGTGGCCGCTCTGTCCGACGACGCCGAGCGGGAGCGGCGGGTCGAGGCCGGACGCCGGGTGGCAGCCGGGTGGCCGACCGCGCGGGACCGGGCGACGGCGTACCTCGACCTGGTCTCCGCCGAGCTCGCCCACGGTGTGACGCGGTCCCGATGAAGGGCGTGCACAGGGTCGGTCTCGGCGTGATCGACCAGGGACTCTCCAGTGTCTCGAACGCCGTCTTCCTGGTGGCGGTCGCCCGCGTCGCGAGCGTCGAGGAGTTCGGCGCGGTGTCGCTGGCGTACGCGCTCTTCGTCTTCGGCCTGGCCGTCCAGCGCGCCTCGCTCGGCACCCTCACCGCCCTCGCGGCCACCGTGCGGCGGCCCCCTCCGCTGGCCGTCTCGCTCCTCGGTGCCCTCCTCGTCCTGGTCGTCGGCACCGCCCTCGGCGTCGCCGTCGGCGTCGACGACCACCCGGCGTACTACGTCGTGCTGGTCGCGGCCCTCGTGATCTACCCGCAGGACCTGCTGCGCTACGACGCGATCGCGCAGCAGCGCGTCGGGCTCGCCGTGGTCAGCGACGGGCTGTGGTTCGCCGTCACCCTGGTGCTGCTCTGCGCGAGCGTCCTGGGTGCGTCGATCAGCGTGCTCGTGATGGCCTGCGCGTGGCTCCTCCTCGGCGCCCTGCCCGCGCTCGTGGCGCTGGCGGTGCCCCTGCGCCAGAGCCTGGTCCTGCGCACCCGCTGGGTCGCCGACCACGCGCCCGACCTGCGGCTGCTCGGCCCGGACGCGGTGCTGTCCGCGGTCGCACCGCTGGTCCTGGCGTCGGTGGTGGCGCACTACCTGTCCCTCGACGACGTGGCCGCGGTCCGCGGCGCCGGGACGTTGCTGGGCCCGCTCTCGACGCTCTTCTCCGCCCTCCAGGTCGTGCTGCTCCCCGAGATGGCGCGGCTGCTCGGCAACAACCGGTTGCGCCTCGCCGCCGGCCAGGCGGTCGTGATGAGCATCGTCGTCGCGCTGTGGGGCGGCGTCCTGTTCCTCATCCCCGACAGCGCCGGGCGCGAGCTGCTCGGCGACACGTGGTCCGCCAGCAGGGCCGTCCTGATCTGGGCCACCCTCGAGCTCGTGATGTGGGCGTTCGCCTCGGGTCCCGTGGCGCTGCTGACGAGCTATCGGCGGTGGCGGACGCTGCTGACCCTGCGGGTCGCCTACCTCGGCACCGTCGCCTGCGCGCTCGGTGTCACGGTCTCCAGCGGCGACGTCGCGACCGTCATGATCGGCATGCTCCTGGCCAGCGTGGTGAACTGCGTCCTCTTCTACGTCGTGGCCGCACGGGGGCAGCGCCGGCTGTGAGCCGGGGGTGCCCGCGCGGGCGCTGCAGCGGTTTCGGACCCGGTGCGGCCCGCAGCTAGGGTCGTCGCCATGCGGGTGTGGATGGTGACGCAGTGGTTCGACCCCGAGCCCACGTTCAAGGGCCAGCTGTTCGCCCGGGAGCTCCGGCGCCGTGGGCACGAGGTCGAGGTCGTCACCGGGTTCCCCAACTATCCCGGGGGCCGCGTCTACGACGGCTACCGGATCCGGCCCTACCAGCGCGAGGTCGTCGACGGGATCGTCGTCCACCGGGTCCCGCTCTACCCCTCCCACGACTCGTCCGCGCTCAAGCGCGTCCTCAACTACGCGAGCTTCGCCTCCACCGCGGCCCTGAAGATGCTGACGGGGCGGCGTCCCGACGTCGTGTACGTCTACCACCCGCCGGGCACCGTGGCGCTGCCGGCAGCGGTCGCGCGGCTCGTGCGCGGGGTGCCGTTCGTCTACGACGTGCAGGACCTGTGGCCCGACACCCTCGCGGCGACCGGCATGCTGCCCCAGGGCCGCATCCTCGACGCCGTGGGACGCGTGATGGATGCGACGTACGCCCTCGCGCAGCACGTGGTCGTGCTGTCGCCCGGCTTCCAGGAGCGACTGCTCGGCCGCGGGGTGCGGGCCGACAAGGTGAGCGTCATCGAGAACTGGTGCGACGAGGCACAGATCGAGCTGCCGGAGCGTGGCGGCGCCCGCGCGGCGCTCGACCTCGGCGACGACTTCACCGTGGTCTTCGCCGGCACGATGGGACCGGCGCAGGGACTCGACACCGTGCTCGACGCGGCCGCCCTGCTGGCCGACGAGCCGGGTGTCCGCTTCGTCCTGATCGGCACCGGGATCGACGTCGACCGGCTCCGCGCGAGGGCCGCGACCGAGGGCCTGGGCAACGTCGAGTTCCTCCCGCGTCGCCCGATCCACGAGATCGGCGAGGTGCTGGCGGCGGCCGACGCGCTGCTCGTCCACCTCCGCGACGACCCGCTCTTCGAGATCACCATCCCGTCCAAGACCCAGGCCTACCTCCACGCCGGACGTCCCGTCCTGATGGGCGTGCGGGGCGACGCGGCCGACATCGTCGCGCGTGCGGGTGCCGGGCTGGTCTTCACGCCTGAGGACCCGGCGGCGCTCGCCGACGCCGTACGCCGGATGCGCGACCTCCCCGTCGACGAGCGCGAGGAGATGGGGCGTCGCGGTGCGCGTCACTACGACGCGGAGCTGTCCCTCCGGGTCGGGGCGGACCGGTTCGTCGACGTCCTCGAGACCGCGGCCCGCAGCCGGCATCCCTGGCAGCGCACCAAGCGCGCGACGGACGTGCTCGTCGCCGGATCGGCGCTCGCCGTCCTCGCCGCGCCGATGGCCGTCCTGGCGACGCAGGTCCGCAGGCGGCTCGGCTCGCCCGTGCTGTTCCGGCAGGAGCGGCCCGGCCGTCACGGCGAGCCCTTCACGATGGTGAAGTTCCGCACGATGACCGACGAGCGCGGGCCCGACGGCGAGCTGCTGCCCGACGCACAGCGGCTCACGCCGTTCGGCACCTGGCTGCGGATGACGAGCCTCGACGAGCTCCCCGAGCTCGTCAACGTGCTCAAGGGCGACATGAGCATCGTCGGGCCGCGCCCGCTGCTCGTGCGCTACACCGAGTTCTTCACCGACCGCGAGCGGCGCCGCCTCGACGTCCGACCGGGCATCACCGGTCTCGCGCAGGTCGCCGGCCGCAACCTCGTGTCGTGGGACCAGCGGCTCGCGCTCGACGTCGACTACGTCGAGCGGCTGACGCCGTGGCAGGACCTCACGATCGTCGCCCGCACGGTCCGGGGGGTCTTCTCCCGCAGCGGGGTGGTCGCCGACCCCGAGTCGACGATGCTCAACCTCGACGACGAGCGGCGCCGGCAGGGCGCCGGGGCGGCCCGGTGAGCGCCGGCGACGTGACGGTCCGGCCCGCCGTCGGCGCCGACCTGCCCTGGGTGGCCGACCTGGTGCGCGCCTCCTTCGACGACGCGCTGCTGCCCTACCTCGTGGCCGCCCAGGCCGGCATCGTCGACTGGTGGCGCACCGTGCTCGACCACCCGGGCTCGTTCCCGACCACCCGCTTCCTCGTCGCGCTCGCCGAGGACGGCGAGCGGCTGGGGTACGCCGAGCTCAAGGCTGCCGACGACACGACGGGCTTCCTCTCCTACGTCGCCGTCGAGCCGGCAGCGCGCGGGCGCCGCGTCGCGGCCGCGCTCGTCGCCCACTACCTCCGCTCCGAGCCGCACCTGGACGCGATGGAGCTCGACGTCTTCGAGACCAACGAGCCGGCCCGCCGCCTCTACGACCGGCTCGGCTTCGAGGAGACCTCCCGCACGACCTGGTGGGGTGCTCCGCTGGAGCCTCGCGCCGCGCGCGACGACGTACAGGTGGCCGACCTCCACGCGGTGCTGGCCCGGCACCGCGCCTACGGCTTCACCGACGCGGTCGTCGACCCCGCAGGCGCCGCGACCCGTTTCGGCGTGCTCGGCGACGACGTGCTGCGGTGCTTCACCCCCGAGTCGTTCGACGACGCCGACGGCCACGCCGTCGTGCGCCACCTGTTCCCGCGGCTGTCGCGGCGCTTCGCCGTCCTCCCCGACGGCCTCGACCTGCCGGACGCCACCCCACTGGTCCAGTCGCTCCGGCTGAGATCCCACCGAGTCGTCGACCTCCGGGAGGACGCATGAGCGCCGCCATCCCCAAGACCGCGAGCGACCGCAGCCGGCTGCGGACGCCCAGCCTGTTCTACGGCTCCGCCCGCGAGGGCATGGCCGACCTGTTCCGCCAGGACTCGACCTGGCGGGGCGAGAGCCGCACCGTGCTGCTGCCGGCCTTCATCGGCTGGTCGCCCCACGAGGGCAGCGGCGTCTTCGACCCCGTCGACCAGCTCGGTCTCACCCCACGCTTCTACGACCTCGGACCGGACCTGTCCTACGACCCGGCCGTGATCGAGGCTGCCTGCGCGGCCGAGCGGATCGACGTCATCGTCGTCATCCACTACTTCGGCCGGGTGCAGCCCGGGCTGGTGGAGACGCGCGAGATCGCCGACCGCCACGGCTGCCTGCTGGTCGAGGACCTCGCGCACGGCTGGTTCACCGCGATGATGGGCGGGCCGGCCGGCCGCACCGGCGACGTGCTGGCCTACTCGCTGCACAAGATGTTCGCGATGCCCGAGGCGCGCGGCGGGCAGATGGTCTACCGCGACACCGCCTGGCTCACCGGTCAGGAGGAGACGGCGCCCGAGCTGGCCCGCGAGGTGCTCGACGTCGACGCGGCCGGGATCGCCCGGGCCCGCCGCCGCGTGTTCACCGAGCTCAGCGCGCGGCTGCGCGACCTGCCCGGGCACGGCACCGACTTCGAGCTCATGTGGCCCGAGCTGCGCGACGACGAGTCGCCGCAGACCCTGCCGGTCCGCGTCCTCGGACCGGGCCGCGACGCGGTCTACCACGCGATGAACGCCGAGGGCATCGGCATGGTCAGCCTCTACCACACCCTCATCGAGCCGCTCGCGGGCTTCGCGGGGATGGTCGACCTGGCGCGGCACATCATCAACTTCCCGGTCCACCAGGACGTCGACGCGAGCGACCTCGGCGACGTCGTCGCGGCGTTCGAGCGGGCCCTCGCGACGGACCCGACCGCGTGAGCCTCCACGTCGAGGAGCAGGGATCCGAGCGCTGGCGTGCGACCTGGTCCGCGACCGGACGCGAACCCTTCGCCCACCCCGGCTTCGGTGCGCTCCTCGCGGGCCCCGACCACGAGTCGCTGGCGGCGTGCTGGGAGGACGACGGGGGGCAGGTGTTGCTGCCGTTGCTGCTGCGCGGGCTGCCGCACGACCTCGCCGCGGCGCTCGGCGACGGGCCGCCGTGGCGTGACGGCACGTCCCCCTACGGCTACGGCGGCCCCTTCGTGGCCGGTCAGCCCGATCTCTCCGCGTTCTGGGACGCGTGCCTGGCCTGGATGCGCGACACGCACGTGCTCGCCGCCTTCGTCCGCGGCTCGGTGGTCGGACCGGCAGCCGCCGAGGCGCCCTCGCCCGACGGCGTACGCGCCGTGACCCTCGCCGACAACGTCGTGGTCGGCCTCGGCCCCGACGCCGAGGAGCGGTGGCGCCGCTACGAGCACAAGGTCCGCAAGAACGTGAAGAAGGCCCGTCGCCACGGACTCACCACGACCGTCGGCCCGGACTTCGGCGACGTCGCCGGTTTCGCCGACGTCTACGCCGCGACGATGGACCGTCGCGCCGCGGGCGAGTTCTACCGCTTCGACGAGGCGTTCTTCCGCCGCCTCGGCGAGGTGCTGCCCGGCAGCTTCTGGGTCGCGGACACGCGCGACGAGGACGGCGCCCTGGTCTCGACCGAGCTGGTGCTCGTCGGCGACCGCCACTGCTACTCCTTCCTCGGCGGCACGCGTCGCGAGGCGTTCCCGATGTCGCCCAACGACCTGCTCAAGCACGACGTGATCGACCACGCCGCCGACGCCGGGCTGTCGGCGTACGTCCTGGGCGGCGGCTACGAGCCGGGGGACGGGATCTTCCGCTACAAGCGGGCCTTCGACCCGTCCGGGGTCGTGCCGTTCGTCGGGATCCAGGTCGTGGGCGACCGGGCCGCCTACGGGCGGGCGTGCGACGCGGCGGGGGCTCCGGAGGGCACGTTCTTCCCGCGCTACCGCGCACCGGCCTGACCCGCCCGCCCGGTCGATGCGGCTGAGACGCCCGGCCGCCGCGCCGAGGCCCGGCCGTAGGGTCTCTGCCATGACCGAGACGCCGTCCGTCGCCGACCTCCTGGAGCAGGTCCAGGGGTACGGCGCGTGGGCGGTCATCCGGCGCAAGGCCGCGCCGACCGCGGGCCTGGTCGGCGGCACGCCGCACGAGGTGGCCTCCCTCCTCGACATCCCGCTGGAGACGGGCGCGCCGGAGCCGGGCCGCAGCGCCGACCGGCTGGTCGCGGTGCCGTTCCGGCAGGTGCGCGAGCGCGGTTTCGCGGCGATCGACGACGGCACCCCGCTGACGGTCGTCGACCTCGAGGTCGAGCACGAGGTGTCGGTCGACGACCTGCTCGCCGTGCTGCCCGACGTGCCCGTCGAGCTCGCCGACCGCGGCGGGTTCGCGACGTCCGACGACGACTACGGCAAGGTCGTCGAGGCGATCATCCGCGACGAGATCGGCCAGGGCGAGGGCGCCAACCTCGTCATCGGCCGGCACTACCGCGCGGTCCTCGCCGACTGGGACGCGACGAAGGCGCTCACCGTGCTGCGCCGGTTGATGGAGCGCGAGCGCGGTGCGTACTGGACGTTCTGCTTCTTCACCGGCGACCGGTTCCTCATCGGCGCGAGCCCCGAGCGGCACGTGTCGGTGCGCTCCGGTGACGTCCGGATGAACCCGATCTCCGGCACCTTCCGCGTGGGCGGTCACGGCGACGCGCTCAAGGACCGGCTGCTGGACTTCCTCGCCGACGAGAAGGAGGTCTTCGAGCTCTTCATGGTCGTCGACGAGGAGCTCAAGATGATGTGCGACATCTGCCACGAGGGCGGCCAGGTGCTCGGTCCGTTCCTCAAGCCGATGACGCACCTGATCCACACCGAGTACCTCCTGGCCGGGCGCTCCGACCGCGACCACCGCGAGATCCTGCGCGACACCATGTACGCCGCGACGGTGACGGGCGCGCCGGTCGAGAACGCCTGCCGGTTGATCGCCGACTACGAGCCCGAGGGTCGCGGCTACTACGGCGCGGCGCTGGCGCTCTTCGGCCGCTCGCCCGACGGCACCCCGACGATGGACAGCCCGATCCTGATCCGCACCGCCGACGTCTCGCCCGCCGGCGAGCTGAAGGTGACCGCGGGCGCGACGCTGGTCCGCGACTCCGAGGCGGCCTACGAGGTCGCCGAGACCCGGGCCAAGGCCGGCGGCATCCTCAGCGCCTTCGGCCTGGCGCCGGCGGCGACCTCCGACGGCGCGGACATCGCCGAGCTCGCGCGGGACGAGGACGTCGTACTGGCGCTGGGGTCGCGCAACCAGCGGCTGTCCCGCTTCTGGCTGACCGACCAGGCCGGCGAGCCCGCCGACCCGTCGCTGGCGGGCAAGCAGGCGGTGATCCTGCACGGCGAGGACGACTTCGTGAACATGCTCGTCCACGTGCTCGGCGTCTTCGGCATGACGGCGCGGGTGGTGCGGCACGAGGACTACGCGGCGGGCGCCTTCGACGGCGCCGACCTCGTGATCGTCGGCCCCGGGCCGGGAGACCCGCGCGAGGGCGACCACCCGAAGATCGCGGCGTTCCGCCGGGCCGTCGACGACCTGCTCGCCTCCGGCCAGCCGTTCCTCGCGGTGTGCCTCGGTCACCAGACGTTGTGCGAGCGGCTCGGGCTCGACCTCGCCTACAAGGACGTCGTCTTCCAGGGCACGCAGTCGCCGGTGCGGCTCGACGGCCGCACGGAGCGCGTCGGCTTCTACAACACCTTCGTCGGCCGGGTGCCGGCCGCCGGGCTCCCGGACGCCGCCGTGCGCGATGGCGTGCGTGTGGAGGCCGACGAGGCGACCGGCGACATCCACGCCGTGATCGGCCCGCACTACCGAGGCATCCAGTTCCACGCCGAGTCCATCCTCACCGAGAACGGCTACGACCTCCTCCACACGGCGGTGCGCGACCTGCTCAGCTGAGCCGCCCCGCTCTGGTATCTAGGGACGACCTGGGCCCCCCGGGGTATCTAGGGACGACCTGGGTGGTCGGAAGGGCCGTTGGCCTACCAGAACGTCCCTAGATACCAGGGGCGGGGCGGGCGCGGGATAGTGAAGACGTCTGATAGACATTGGTCGGAACGGGGGGACACATGCAGCACGTGGGACGAGTCCGGGTGGCCCTGTGCCTGCTGGCGCTGGTGACCGGAGCGGCTGCGTGGGGGACCGCGAGCGCGCCGGCGCCGGCCGTCGCGGCGCCGGCGGCGAGCGCGGACGCGCGGCCCAACGTCGTCGTGGTGATGCTCGACGACTTCTCGATGGACCTCGTGCAGACGATGCGGTCGGTGCAGCGGATGCGCCGCACGGGCGCGTCGTACCCGCATTCCTTCGTCACCGACTCCCTGTGCTGCGTGTCGCGCTCGAGCTTCTTCACCGGGCAGTACCCGCACCAGACCGGCGTCCTCACCAACACGAGCAACCAGGGCCAGTCGATGCTCGGTGGCTGGCCGGCCTTCGCCACCCACGGCAACCCCGAGCGTGCCTTCAACGTGCGGCTGCAGGAGGCGGGCTACACGACCGGGTTCGTCGGCAAGTTCCTCAACGAGTACGAGTGGGCGCCCGGCCGCGCCCTGCCGCCGGTGGTGCCGGGCTGGTCGAGCTTCAACACCGTCTTCGGCTCGGCCTACGACGGCTGGGACTTCGTGAGCACGTCGGTCGTCGACCAGCGGATGAGGCTGGTCCGCCACGACGCGCCGCCCGCGAGCGCGAGCGACCGCGCCAAGGACAAGGCGTACGCCGGCACGGTGATCGGCGACCTGGCGATGGACTTCCTGGCCAGGGGCGAGGCCGCGGGTGCGCCGTACTTCCTCGAGGTCTCGCTCTACGCGCCCCACAGCCGCACGCAGCCCGAGGGGCACTACCCCGGTGACCCGCTCTTCCCGCCGATGTTCCGCGACCGAGGGGGCGACCGCGGCTGCGGGCGGGTGGCGTGCCGCAAGCTCACCGTCGCCGACCTGCCGGGCTTCGGCGACCCCCGCAAGGACAACCGCCCCCGCAAGGCCGACGGCACGCGCGCCCGCGCCTGGAACACCGGCCGGACGCTGTCGAGGGCGGCAGCCGTCCGTGACCTGCGCGACCGCGCGCGGATGTCGCAGTCCGCCGACCGGCTGGTGACGAGGATCCTGCGGGCGGTCGGCCCCGACACCTACGTCGTGCTCACCTCCGACAACGGCTTCCACCTCGCCCAGCTGGGGCTCGGTCGCGGCAAGGGGACGGCGTACGACACCGACGTGCGGGTCCCGCTGCTCGTCACCGGGCCCGGCGTCGTCCCGGGGCAGCGCAAGGAGGTCACCAGCAACATCGACCTCGCGCCGACCTTCGAGGAGCTCGCCGGGCTGGCGCCGACGCCCTACCGCAGCGGGCTCTCGCTCGTGCCGACGTTCGCGCAGCCTGGCCTGGTGCGGCAGTCGTACGCCTTCCTCGAGCACACGCAGCAGACCCTCACCGGTGGCGACCCGGACGCGGCGTTCAGCGGCAGCGAGCTCGACCGGATCCCGTCCTACACCGCCGTGCGCAGCCGACGCGCGCTGCTGGTGCGGCTCGACCTCGATCCGCGGCGGCGCAGGACGTCGTGGGGCTACGAGTACTACAGCTACCGGGCGAAGCGCTGGGAGAGGCGCAACGCCTTCACCAGCCCGAGACGCAAGCCCGAGGTCGACCTGCTGATGGGCAAGCTCGCGGCCTTCGACGCGTGCCGCGAGAAGGCCGAGCAGCCGGTCGCCGACACCTGCCGCGCGCTGAGGCAGTAGCACTACTGTCTGGCGCGTGACGCCGGACGTGATCGTGGTCGACCACCACGACTCCTACACGTGGAACCTGGTGCACCTCGTCGCCGCGGTGACCGGCGTGCTGCCGCGCGTCGTCCAGCACGACGAGGTGACGTCCTCCGACGTGCTGCGCCACTCCCACGTCGTGCTGTCGCCCGGCCCCGGCCACCCGGCGTCGCCCGTCGACTTCGCGGTCGGGAGGACGGTGCTGCTGGCCGGGACGCGACCGGTGCTCGGCGTGTGCCTCGGCATGCAGGGCCTCGTCACGACGTACGGCGGGGAGGTGTCGCGGCTCGTGCCCGCGCACGGGGACGTCGCCGCCATCCGCCACGACGGCGCGGGCGTGTTCGCCGGGCTGCCCCAGGGCTTCGCGGCCGTGCGCTACCACTCGCTCGGCGCGGTCGCGCTGGGCCCCGACCTCGTCGCGACCGCGTGGAGCGAGGACGGCGTCGTGATGGGCGTGCGCCACCGCGACCTGCCGCTCGAGGGCGTGCAGTTCCACCCGGAGTCGATCCTGTCGACGCACGGTGCCGCTCTGGTGAGGAACTTCCTGTCGTGACGGATCCGGTCTCCTTCTTCCTCGAGGTCGCCGCCGAGCACCGGCGCTGCTTCTGGCTCGACGGCGGCGGCGCGCGCGAGTGGTCGGGCCGCCGCTCGATCATCGGCTGGCTCGACGCCGACGACGAGTCGTTGTCGTGGTCGGCGGCCCGGCGGGAGGTGCGCCTGCACACCGGCGGGTCGTCCTCGGTGGTCGGCGACGACGTCTTCACCGTCCTCGAGGAGCGGATCGGCGCCGGCGAGCAGTGGTTCGGCTACCTCGGCTACGCCTCCCGCACCGACCTCCCGGCTGCCAGCGACCCCACCCTCCCCGACGCGGTCTGGATGCGGCCCGCCGCGGTGCGGGTGTTCGAGCACGCTGCTCCTCTGCTGTCGGAGTCCCCGCACGTGCGGGGACTCCGACTCTTGGAGGCCGTTGCAACCCCCTCCAAGAGTCCGACTCGCCCTCCCAGTTCCCGCTCCTCGGGCGTGTCGACGGCCCCGAGCGCGTACGTCGCCGCCTTCGCGCGCGTCCAGGAGCAGCTCCACGCGGGCAACTCCTACGAGGTCAACCTCACCCACCGCCGCTCGATCGAGTCCGACCTCGACCCGGTGACGGCGTACCTCCGGCTGCGCGAGCTCAACCCAGCGCCGTACAGCGGGTTCCTCCAGCACGACGTCGACGGCGCGCGGGCGTGGCTGCTGTCGAGCTCGCCCGAGAGGTACGCCCTCGTGACCGCCGACCGGCACCTCGAGACCAAGCCGATCAAGGGCACCACCCCCCGCGGTGCGACCCCGGAGGAGGACGACGACCTGCGCGAGCGCCTCGCCACCGAACCCAAGACCCGCGCGGAGAACCTGATGATCGTCGACCTGCTCCGCAACGACCTGTCGATGGTCTGCGAGGTCGGATCGGTGGAGGTGCCGGCGCTGATGCAGGTCGAGTCGTACGCCTCGGTGCACCAGCTCGTCTCGACGGTGCGCGGCCGGCTGCGCGACGACGTCACGACCGTCGGCGCCCTGCGTGCGCTCTTCCCGGCAGGCTCGATGACGGGCGCGCCCAAGCTCCGCACCATGGAGATCATCGGTGAGGTCGAGTCGACGCCGCGCGGGGCGTACGCCGGCGCGTTCGGGTGGGTCAGCGGCGACGGCCCGGCCGACCTCGGCGTCGTCATCCGCTCGCTGACGACCGACGGCAGCGGCACCTGGCGACTCGGGACCGGCGGGGGGATCACGGTGCGGTCCGACGTCGACGAGGAGTGGGCCGAGTCGGAGTGGAAGGCCGAGCGGCTGCTGCGCGTCTTCGACGTTCCTGACCCGTTGTAACGCCGGGTTAGTGCCTGTACCCACCATGAAGCAAGGGGGTGGGTACAGCACCTAACCCGGCGTTACAGCGGCCACGCCGGGCAGCCACAGCGTGAAGCGAGCTCCGCCGTCCGGCGCCTGCGACACCTCGACCCGACCGCCGTGGCGGTCGACCACCTGCCGCACGATCGCCAGGCCGAGGCCGGAGCCGGGCATCGCGCGCGACTCCTCGGACCGGAAGAAGCGCTCGAAGATGTGGGGTCGGTCGGCCTCGGCGACGCCGGCGCCCTGGTCGTCGACGACGAGCACGCCACCTGTGAGCCGGACCGTGACCGTGCCGTGGGACGGGCTCCACTTGGCGGCGTTGTCGAGCAGGTTCGTCACCACGCGCTCGAGGCTGCTGGAGTCGCCGACCACGACCCACGGCTCGGTCGCGACGTCGAAGGCGATGCCCTGCGCACGTCGCCGTACGCGGGTCACGGCCCGCTCCACCACGTCGGCCAGGTCGACCTGCGCGACGACGTGGGTCATCGGCTCGTCGCGGGCCAGCTCGACGAGGTCGCCGACGAGCGCGCTGAGCTCCTCGATCTGGCCGCGCACGTCGTCGAGCAGCTCGAGCCGCGCCTGTGCCGGCAGCGCCCCCTCTCCGTGACCGTTGCCCTCGGCCTGGCGGAGCAGGTCGAGGTTGGTGCGCAGCGACGTGAGCGGCGTACGCAGCTCGTGGCTCGCGTCGGCGACGAGGCGGCGCTGGCGGTCGCGTGAGGCGCCGAGCGCCAGCAGCATCTGGTTGAAGGCGGTCGCGAGGCGCGCGACCTCGTCGTCGCCCTCGATCCGCAGTGGTCGGAGGTCCTCGGTCTCCGCGATCCGCTCGACCGCGTGCGTGAGCCGGCGTACGGGACGCAGCCCGTTGCGGGCCACCAGCCAGCCGGCCAGCAGGGCGGCGAGCACGCCGAGCGCACCGAAGACGAACAGGACGCCGCCGAGCTTGCCGAGCGTCTGGTCGTTGGGCGTGAGCGGTTGCGCCAGGATGAGCGCCTGGCCGCCGCCGGCCTTGACGGTGGCGACCCGGAAGCGCTCACCCTCCTCGGTCACGAGCGTGCGGACCGAGGACTCGCGCTGCCCGGTCATCACGTCGTACTCGGGCTTGCCGAGCTCGAAGTGCGGGATGTCGGTGCCGGAGGCGCCGTCCTCGTTGACGAAGATGATCCGCACGTCCGCCGCGCCGAGCATCCACGGCGGGATGCCCTGGACGGTGAGCCGGGACAGCGCGGAGACGGTGGTCGCCTTGTGCGCGCGGTTGAGGAGCGACTGGTCGAGCGAGCTCATCAGCTGCTGGCGCATCACGACGTACGCCGTCAGCGACAGGATCGCGATCGACACCCCGAGCGCGAGGGTGGTGAGGACCGCGACGCGCGACGCCAGCGACCGACGGTAGTGCCACCGCCCCTGCGCGAGGGCCGCGTCGGGCCTCATCCGGGGGGTGGTCATGTCTCCTTCAGCACGTAGCCGACGCCGCGCACGGTCTGGATCAGCCTCGATTCGCCCTCGGCCTCGGTCTTGCGGCGCAGGTAGCCGACGTAGACCTCGAGCGAGTTGGCGCTCGTCGGGAAGTCGTAGCCCCACACCTCCTCGAGGATGAACGAGCGGTCGAGCACGCGGCGCGGGCGTCGCAGGAACATCTCGAGCAGGGTGAACTCGGTGCGGGTCAGCTCGATCGGCCGGCCGCCGCGGGCGACGTCGCGGCTCGACACGTCCATCGTGAGGTCGGCGAAGGTCAGCACCTCGCCGTCGCCGTCCGCGTCGGGCACGACGCGGCGCAGCAGCGCGCGCAGCCGCGCGAGGAGCTCCTCGAGCGCGAACGGCTTGGTGAGGTAGTCGTCGGCGCCGGCGTCGAGGCCCTCGACCCGGTCGCCGACCGCGTCGCGTGCGGTGAGGACGAGGATCGGTACGTCGTTGCCGGCGGCGCGCAGGGCCCGCGTGGTCTCGATCCCGTCGAGCCGCGGCATCATCACGTCGATCACCACGACGTCGGGGTGCTGGGCGCCGACGGCGACCAGGCCCTCGGCGCCGTCCGCTGCGAGCACGACGTCGTAGCCGTTGAACTCCAGCGACCGGCGCAGCGAGTCGCGCACCGCGCGGTCGTCGTCGACGACCAGCACGCGGGACTTGGGGTCGGTCACGGTGGCAAGGATGCCAGCAGCGCCTGAGACGGGGCTGAGATCGGCGTCCCTCGATTCCTCTGCGCGGTCCGGTCTGGCGCTCGTAGGGTGCCTGCCACAGCTGGCGGCACCGGGTGACGGGGGACGGACATGGGCGACGCGACCGCGTGGGAGGACGAGAACCTCGAGTTCCTCCGGGGGGTGGTGGCGCACTCGAAGGAGGCGGCCGGCCTGCCGGCGGACTGGGGCGCCGACCCGAGTCCACTGAGTCCGGAGGAGGAGCTGGAGGACGCTCCGCGCCCTCCGCGCCTCCGATCCGGTATGACGACGTCCGAGCTGCTGCCCTACGGACAGGTCGTGCGCACCGCCGGTGGGGGCGAGGTGGTCGTCGAGCGGCTGACCACCCGCCCGCTGGAGGCGCCCGGCGGCTCGATCATGGTCTGCGACCCCGTGTCGGTGGAGTGGCTCGGCCGGCCGCTCCAGCTCGACCTTCGTGGCAACGCCCTGCGAGTGGAGCTGGCCGTGCTCCGGCGCACGACACCACGCGGCGATGAGCTGCAGGGAGCCGTGGCCGTGGTGGGCGACCCGTCGGCAGTGACGTCGTGGATCGACCTACCGGTCCCGGGCAGGCGCGTGACGATCGACGCGGGATGCGGTGCGTTCCTCGCCCGCGATGACCTGGCGGCGGTCGCCGGGCAGGCCGCGGAGGTTGCGCCGACGATCGGCAGCGTCGGGCTCCTGCCCGTCGAGGTGGACGGCAGGGTGGCAGGCGTCCTCTTCGATCCGGGCGAGGGCCCGGGCGACTACGAGGTACTGCTCGGGCGCGGCCGGGGACCGCTGCCCGTTGCCCTGCTGGTCGACCTCGGCGTGCTGCCGCGCTGACGATCAGGCGTAGCGCGCCGCGATCGTCCCGGCGCGGGCGCCGTAGCTGCCGCCGAACATGCAGGCGTGCACGAGCAGGGGGAAGAGCTGGTGGAGGCCGAGCCGGTCCTCCCACCCGTCGGCGAGCGGGTGCGCCTCGTCGTAGGCCGCCACCACCCGCGGCAGGTGGGTGAGGCCGAAGAGGTGGAGCATCGCCAGGTCGACCTCGCGGTGGCCGCCGTAGGCCGCCGGGTCGATGACGTGGATGGCGAGGTCGTGCCCCCAGAGGCAGTTGCCGTTCCAGAGGTCGCCGTGCAGCCGGGACGGCGGCTCGTCGGGGACGAGCTCGCTGAGGCGGCCGACGACCGACTCGACGAGCATCGCGTCGCCGTCGGTGATGGCGCCGCGGTCGCGGGCCAGCTTGAGGTAGGGGAGCAGCCGGCGGATCGCGTAGAACTCGGCCCACGATCCGGCCGTCTTGTTGGGCAGCGGCAGCCGGCCGATGAAGCCGTCGTGGTCCAGGCCCCAGTCGTCGGCGCCGGCGGCGTGCGTGCGGGCCAGCTGCTGGCCGAACGTCGCGGCCGCCTCGGCCGGCGTCTTCGAGCCCTGCTCGACCCACGCCAGGATCACGCAGTCGCTCGCCGCGGCGAGCACCTCGGGGACGGGTACGCCGTCCTCGACCGCGGACAGCCAGCGCAGGCCCGCTGCCTCGGCCTCGAAGAACCCCTCCGGTGCGTGCGGCAGCGTCTTCATCAGGGCGGTCTGCCCGGACGAGAGCCGCAGCCGGGTGGCGGTGGCGATGTCGCCGCCGGCGACGGGCGAGGTCGCGACCACCGACGAGCCGAGGAGCTCCTCGGCGCGCCTGGCGACCAGTGGCTGGCGAGCCATCAGGCGTGGTCCTCTGCGGGTGCGGCGAGCGTGTCGGGGAGGGCGCGCACGATCGCGTCGCTCGTGCGCTCGACCATCGCCAGCACCTCCTCGAAGCCGTCGGCCCCACCGTAGTACGGGTCCGGCACCTCGCCACCAGGATCGACGGGATCGAGGTCGCGGAAGAGACCGAGGCGCCCCGTGCGTCCGCCGACGTCCGCGAGGTTGGCCTCGTCCATCACGAGCACCAGGTCGTACGCCTCGGGCCACGTCGCGTCGTACTGCCGCGCTCGGTGCCGCGTCGGGTCGTAGCCGGCGACCGTCAGGGTCGCGGCCGCGCGACGGTCCATCGGGTGGCCGACGTGCCAGCCGCCGGTGCCCGACGAGGCGACCTCGACGCGGTCGGCGAGCCCGGCGTCGGCCAGTCGCTGCTCGAGCACGACGTGCGCGGTGGGGGAGCGGCAGATGTTGCCCAGGCAGACCAGGGCGATGCGATAGGTGCCCGGCTCGCGGGGCGGGGGAAGTGCCGGCACCCGCATCAGTCCCGGGTGGGCAGCGCCGTCCGGACGCCCCAGCCCACGATCGTGACGATCACGGCTCCCACGAGCGCGTTCCAGAAGCCGTCGACGTGGAAGCCGAGGTCGAAGGCGTCGGCGAGCCGGGCCGTCAGCATCAGCATCAGCGCGTTGATGACGAGCAGCAGGAAGCCGAGCGTGAGGATGATGAACGGCAGCGAGATCAGCTTGATGACCGGCTCGACGAAGGTCGAGACGAGCCCGAGGATCAGCGCCACCACGAAGAGCGGCACGACCTTCTCCTGGATCTCGGCCTGGCCGTTGGCGGGGCCGTCGAAGAAGATCCCGTCGAGCAGCCAGGCCGCCACGGCGAGCCCGGCGGCGTAGGTCAACAACCACGTCACGAAGCGCATGGGGCGAGCGTAGCCAACCGGCGCCACGGGCTAACCTCGCCGGCGTGGTCAGCATCGGCGGGACGGGCGTGATGGCCCTGGCCGCCCTGGCTGCCCTGGTCGTCGCGGCGCTCGTCGTGCTGGCCACCCGCTCGCGGCTCGGCATGGTCTCCGCGGTGGCCGTCGCCGGCCTGTCCTGGTCGCTGGTCGCGATCGCGCTGGTCACCCTGGTGCCCACGCGTGCGGACGTCGGGATCGTCCCGGCGGAGGATCGGAGCGAGTCGTGCTCGTGGGACTACGGCGGTCCGTCGGGCGCCGCCTTCGAGGTGTTCGGCCTCGACCAGCGCGCCCTCAACGTGCTGCTCTTCGTGCCTGCCGGGCTGTTCCTCGTGCTGGCCGTCGGGCGCTGGTGGTCGGGCGTGGTGCTCGCTCCGCTCGGCCTCGCCGCACTGGCGGCGTACAGCTTCGCGATCGAGCTCACCCAGCTCCAGCTCGCCCGCATCGACCGCGCGTGCGACGTCACCGACATCGTCGACAACGTCCTCGGCGCGGGGATCGGCTTCGTGATCGGGGTGCTGCTGCTCCCCGTCCTGAGGCCGTGGCAGGGCCGCAGACCGGCTCACTAAGGTCGGGGCATGCCCGCCACTCCCCAGCCCCGGCCCAACGTGCTCGCCATCCCTGCGTACGTCGCCGGCAAGCCGCCCGTCCCGCGCGACGGCGTGACGTCCTACAAGCTGTCGTCCAACGAGAACCCCTACCCGCCGCTGCCGGGCGTGCTGGAGGCCGCGACCGAGGCCGCGGCGTCGATGAACCGCTACCCCGACATGGGCAGCACGGCCCTCTACGCGGCCCTGGGCGAGGCGATGGGCGTGCCGGTCGCGGACCTGGCGGCGGCGACCGGGTCGGTGGGCCTGATCTACCAGCTGGTCAACGCGTTCTGCGAGCCTGGCGACGAGGTCGTCTACGCCTGGCGATCGTTCGAGGCCTACCCCATCGCCGTCACCGCCGGCGGGGCGACGAGCGTGCAGGTGCCCCTCACGGCCGACGGCCGCCACGACCTCGACGCGATGGCGGCGGCGGTCACCGACCGCACCAAGGTGGTCATCGTCTGCACGCCCAACAACCCGACCGGACCGGCCGTCACGCAGACGGACCTCGACGCGTTCATCGCGAAGATCCCCTCGCACGTGGTGGTCGTCGTCGACGAGGCCTACCTCGAGTTCGTGCGGATGGACGACGCGATCGACGGCGTCGCGACCTACCGCCGCCACGCCAACGTCGTGCTCACCCGCACCTTCTCCAAGGCCTACGGGCTCGCCGGCTTCCGGGTCGGGTACGCCGTCGCGCCGGCGCCGCTGGCCGGCGCGCTCCGCGCGGTCTCCCTGCCCTTCGGCGTCAGCCACGTCGCACAGGCGGCCGCGATCGCCTCGCTGGCCGCGGCCGACGAGCTGTTCGAGCGCGTCGAGGACCTCGTCGCGCGCCGCGCCGACCTGGTCGCCAGGCTGCGCGAGGTGGGCTGGGAGCTGCCCGACGCGCAGGGCAACTTCGTGTGGCTCCCGCTGGGCGACCGCGCGCTCGACTTCGCCGCGGCCTGCGGCGAGCTCGGGATCTCGGTCCGCCCGTTCGCCGGCGACGGCGTACGCGTCAGCATCGGCGAGACCGAGGCCTTCGACCGGGTCGTCGAGGTGGCCGCCCGCTTCGCCCCGTGATCCTTCGGGCGGTGTGTGAGGGGGATTCCCGGGCTGCGGAACCCTCCTCACGCACCGCTCGAGGCAGGCTCGGACACCGCCGGGGCGCGGTCCATCCGGCGGAAGGACGGCACCCGCGTCGGCGCCATCGTCGTCACGAAGTACGCCGCGCCAGCGACCAGCAGCGCCGGTGACAGGCCGAGCCCGGCGACCGCGAGCCCGCCGAGCACGCCGCCCAGCGGCATCAGCGACCAGCAGATCGCGGTGTTGAGCGACGAGACGCGCCCGAGCAGCGGCGCCGGGATCCGCTCGAGGATCACCGCGCCGAGGATCGGGTTGAGGAAGCCCGAGGCGACTCCAGCGACGAAGGTCACCGCGAAGACCGCCCACAGCGGCGACTCGAGCGCCATCACGACGAAGCGCGGCGCGCCGCAGACGAGGAACGCGACGACGTACGTCCGGTAGCGCGGCAGCGTCTCGCCCCACCGCGCCGCCGTCAGGGCGCCCAGCACCGAGGCCCCGCTCATCACGGCGAAGAGCGTGCCGAGGACGGCCACGCCGGCGCCGGACTCCTTGGCCCAGACCGGCGCGAGGACCGCGACCCATGCCTGGTCGACGAGGTTGGTCACGGCGACCATCGCGGAGAGCGCGATCAGCACCGGCTCGGTGCGCATGAAGTCCCAGCCCTGCCGCAGCTCCTGGCCGTACGACGTCGCCGCGACGTCCGGCTCGGGCTGGACGGGCCGTCCGAGCCCGGTGGTGGCGATGCCGAGGACGACGAAGGAGACGAGGAACGACGCGGCGTCGAGGTAGAGCGCGTTGGCCGCGCCGACGGTGGCCACCATCAGGCCGGCCAGCGCCGCCCCGGCCATCGTCGAGGTGCGTTCGACGGCGGCGGCGAGTCCCGAGACGCGCTCGAGGGACCAGTCGGCGGTGCGCGCGATCTCCGGCATCATCGCGGTCTTGCCCGCGTCGCCCGGGCCACGCAGCGCGCCGGCCACGGCGACGATCACGAGCAGCATCGAGAAGCTGAGCATCCCCAGGCCGTGCAGCAGCGGGATCGAGGCGACGACGCACGCGGACAGCAGGTCGCACGCCAGGGTGACCCGCCGCGGCCCGACCCGGTCGAGCAGCGGCCCGCCGAGCGCCTTGAAGACCACGAGCGGCGTGATCTCGGCTGCGGCGACGAGGCCGGTCTGGGTGGCCGACCCGGTCGTCGAGAGCACGAACCACGGGATCGCGATCATCGAGACGCGGGTGCCGACGACGGAGATGCCCTCGGCCACCAGCGCGCCGACGAGCGGCCCGCGGGTGCTCACGCCTGCTCGCCCCACTGCCGCCCCCACTGCTGGCCCGGGCGCGGGAACGCGTTGAGGTTGACCACGAACGGTGCGGCGTCCGGGTCGTCGGACTCCTCGACCTGCTCGATCGCGGTGACCAGCGTCCGCAGCAGTGCCTCCGCCTGCGCCGGGGTCACCCGCACCTCCCAGTCGCTCAGGGTGCCGGGAGACTGCCACGCCTCGGGGAGGAACGGCATCTCCGACACGGCCGCGCGCATCCGGTCGGCGTACATCAGCGCGACGGTCGTCAGGTAGGCCTCGACGTCGCTGTCGACGATGCCCTGCTCGCGGAAGTCGGTGCGCGTGCTCTCGTGGGCCGCGCGCCACCAGCGGTCACGGGCGTTGCCGCGCTCGGTGTCCTCCTCGATGAAGCCGTGCTGGGCGAGCTGGCGGAGGTGGTACGACGTGGCGCCGGTGTTGAGGTCGAGGCGGGCCGCCAGCGTGGTGGCCGTTGCCGGCCCCTCGCCGCGCAGCAGGGTCAGCATGCGCAGCCGGATCGGGTGGCTGAGCGCGCGGAGCCCGGCGATGTCGGGGGTGATGGACGAGGACATGACGACAGGCTAGGACTGCAAAGAACCATTTGCAAACACTTCTTTGCAGACGGACGCGGGGTAGTCCAGTGAGAAGTGGCTGTCGCCGAGGCCTCCGGACAGCCATCCCTCACTGGACTACCCCGGCGCGGGGCCAGGCAGGCGGGCGACCAGGCACGGACCGCCCTCGTAGATCCCTCCGTCGACGTCGAGCGCGAGCCCGTCGCAGTAGAGGCGCGGCTCGTCGTAGGAGTCGAACCGCTCGTCGAAGAGGTCGCCGATGATGCTGTGGCCGTGCACGATCCGCTCGCCGCCGAGCGCGCGGAGCATCCGTCGGGCGGCGAGGGGGCCCGCGCTCCCGGCGAACTCGTGGCGCCGGCCCAGGCTCACCAGCACGTCGAACCACGCGACCGGGTCGTCGTCGGCCAGGATCGCGCGCACGGCGTCGTTGATCGCCTCGACCGAGTCGCCCCACTCGAGGTAGCTGGTGGTGTCGGAGTGCATCAGCAGGTGCTCGCCGTCGCGGGCGATGGCCGGCAGGCCGGCCAGCCAGGCGAACAGCCCGTCGTCGATGCCCGCCTGGTCGGTGGCGAGCCCGCCGTTGCGCGCCCAGATCGAGGAGAAGGTCCGGTGCACCCCGCGGTGCACCACCAGGGCATCGCCGAAGCGTCGCATCCCCAGCGCGATGACCTCGTGGTTGCCGAGCACCGGGAGCACCGCCCCGCCGACGGCCGCGGCCTCCTCGACGAGCCGGCGTACGAGCGCGATCACGCCGAGCCCGTCGGGGCCACGGTCGACGAGGTCGCCGAGCACCCACAGCCGGGCCTCGCCGCCGCACCAGCGCGACTCGCCGTCGACGAGCCCCGCCTCCTGCAGCGCCGCCGTCAGCTCGGACAGGTGGCCGTGGGGATCGCTGGTCGCGAAGGTGGCGTGCACGCCCTCGACCGTACGACGACGGGCGCCCTCGTATGGTTGAAGTGTGAACGACACTGCGACCTACTCCATCCAGGGCAAGCCCTTCGAGCGCGACATGTCCTACCTCCCTGACCGGATCCTCGCCGGCGAGGCCTCGGCCGACCCGCTCGACGAGCAGTTCCCGAGCGGGTCCAGGGACAGTCCGCGCGACGTGCCGGTCTGGTCCGCGGAGCCCGGTCGCTACCGCCTCGTCGCCGCCCGCGCCTGCCCGTGGGCGCACCGCTCCGTGATCGTCCGCAGCCTGCTCGGCCTCGAGGACGTCATCTCCTGGGGCGCGCCCGGCCCGACGCACGACGCCAGGAGCTGGAAATTCGACCTCGACCAGGGTGGCGTCGACCCGGTGCTCGGCATCGAGCGCCTCCAGCAGGCCTACGTCGCCCGCGACCCGGACTACCCGCGCGGCATCACCGTGCCGGCGGTCGTCGACGTTGCGACGGGCCAGGTCGTCACCAACGACTTCCCGCAGATCACCCACGACCTCTTCTTCGAGTGGCGCGACCACCGCCGCCCCGACGCCCCCGACCTGTGGCCCCCCGACCTCCGCGAGGAGATGGAGGCGGTGATGAAGCGCGTCTTCACCGAGGTCAACAACGGCGTCTACCGCTGCGGCTTCGCCGGCTCGCAGGAGGCGTACGACGACGCCTACGAGCGGCTGTGGACCGCGATGGACTGGCTCGAGGAGCGCCTCGGCGACCGGCGCTACCTGATGGGCGACCGCATCACCGAGGCCGACGTACGCCTGTTCACCACCCTGGTGCGCTTCGACGCGGTCTACCACGGGCACTTCAAGTGCAACCGCAACAAGCTGACCGAGATGCCGCACCTGTGGGCCTACGCCCGCGACCTGTTCCAGACGCCGGGCTTCGGCGACGAGGTCGACTTCGACCAGATCAAGCGGCACTACTACGACGTCCACACCGACATCAATCCGACGCAGGTCGTCGCGGCGGGACCCGACGAATCGGGCTGGACGACACCGCACGGACGGGACTGACGGGACAGTTGACTGGACGTGTGGCGCCGAGGTCGGTGATTTCGATCAAGGACCTCTGTAGGTAGCCCTGCGTTTCGGCCTAGCCGTGTCCGGAGGGCGTGTCGGTGCCCCACTGTTGCACCTCGAAGACCGACTCGTGGGGAGGACGGTCCCCCGGATCCGTCCGGGCGCTCGACAGGGGACGATTGTGGGAACTCTCTTCGGCTCGCCGACGACCGGTGCCTCCGTAGGCACGGCCCGGCGCACCCGCCGCCTCGCCGCGCTCGCGCTGGTGCTGCCGCTCGTCGCGGTCCCGACCGCCGCGTCCGCCGCCGACGACGACGCGTCGCCGGTGGTCACCAACACGGTGAGCGCGACCTACGACGTCGACTACGCCTGGCAGGTCTTCAACGCGGTCGACCGCAACAACGCGCAGGCGCCGGTGGGCGGAACGGCCACGGTGCGGTACGCCGTCGGGGTGATCGCGCTGGGCCCGCCCGCGCGGTCGGGCTTCGAGGTCGCCGGCACGCTGGGCGTCGCCAACCCCGGCGAGCCCGTGCTCGCCGGACTGGCCGCCGAGCTCGCGGGTGCCGGCGCGTGCACGATCTCTGCCGCCGACGAGTCGCCGGCCGCGGGCCTGCAGGTGACGCTCCCGAACGGTGCCAGCTCCTTCGCCTACTCGTGCAGCCCGGGCAGCGCCCCGACCGGTCCCGCCGTGACCACGGTGACCGTGGCATGGGAGGCCACGCCCCAGCCGGATCTCGCCCGGCCCGCCGGCTCGAGCAGCGCCGCCGCGCAGTCCGACTATGCCGTCGACCAGAAGACCGACGAGCTGACCACCGTCTCCAACGCCGCCGACGGCGCCGCCGCGGTGGCGCTCGGCACCCTCGACTGGGACGACGTGTGGGCCGCACCCGACCACCGCGTCCTCGTGCGTACGTCGTCGCTGGTGCTCGGCGTCGGCGACGGACCGTGCGCCGACCACTCCAACGTCGCCCACGAGTCCGCGGACGCCACGACCGACAGCGAGACCGTCACGGTCTGCGAGGAGGCCGAGGTCCTGGGCGAGCAGTCGTTCGGCAAGGCCGTCGGTCGGGTCCGGACGACCTGCCAGGGCACGGTGCGTGCCCGCCTGGTCAACCGGTCGGGTCGCGCGGTCTTCTACTACCTCCGCGTCGGCACGAAGATGCACCGCCACGTCGTGCGCTCGCTGGGCAGGAAGACCGTCGTCGCCCGGGGCGGCCCGCGCGCCGCCGTCGTCCTGAAGGCCGGCTCCCGGCAGCTCGAGCGGACCCGGCTCCCGCGGCGCTGCCAGGCGCCGGGCGTCCTGCCCGACACCGGTCTCCGCGGCACGGGCTGACGCGGTCGCCAGGCCCAGCCTGGCCCCACGACGCCTCCGCCCACACGGAGGCCGCCGGCGCCGACGGGTACCCACGAGTCCGTCGGCGCCGGTCTGTCGTGCGCCGACGACGGCAGCGACCGGGCGATGCGGTCTGGTCCGGTGCGTGACGCACGCCCCGCTGCTCTGGCCGCCCGGTGCAGGTTCGGTCAAGGTGGGCAACAGGTAGCCCCTGACTTCACACAGACCCTGCCGCGGCCCCGTCCGAGGCGCGACCCTGACAGGTGGCGGCCTCAATCCGGGTCGGCAGACCTGCCACCCAAGCCTCCACCCCCCATGGAGGGAGCCGGCGTCGGCGGGTCACCCACGGACCCGCCGGCGCTGGCTCGCCTGTGCGCCGACGGATCGGTCTGGTCCAGGGAGCGCGTTATCGAGCCAGATACCCCGAGACTCCGTCAAGGCCTCGTGCAGTTAGCCCGTGCACCTTGGCGCAGAGGGTGTTGCGCAGCGCGTGACGAGGCGAGAGTGGCTTGCTCAAGCAAGTGCAGTGTCGGTCGCCTTTGGGGGGCGATGGCACGTGCGGTGGTCGACGGCTATGGGGCGCCGGTCATTTCATCCACGGCAAGCAACGAGGGGAACTCCATGTCTGAATTCTCCGAGACGGGCATCAGTGCCAGCAACTCGCCGCTAGCGGCATCCCGACGTGATGCGCCGCTTTGCACTCGTCCTGCTCGCGATCGGACTCGCGGCAGGCGGGATGTCGGCCGTGGGGCCGCGGGCTTCCGCGTCGGGCGACAGCGCTCCGGCTCACCACTCATCCGTATCGCAGAAGGACTGACTGAGTGATCGCGACCCGTCTCGGGCCACGTGGGGCGCCACGCACCGCGCCAGGATCCGACCGCGTCCTGCTGATCGGGAAGCACCCGACGACCTCCCCCGCCGGGTAGCGGTCTCTGCCGCCCGGAGCCTCCACCCCCAATGGAGGCGAGCCGGCGTCGACGGGTCACCCACGAGTCCGTCGGCGCCGGCTCATCCATGTCCGATCCGCGCCAGAACGGCCCGAACGGGCTCCTCCTGATTGGTGCTGACAG
The DNA here is from genome assembly GCA_963791365.1 of uncultured Actinomycetota bacterium. Classification (GTDB taxonomy): domain Bacteria; phylum Actinomycetota; class Actinomycetes; order Propionibacteriales; family Nocardioidaceae; genus Nocardioides. The sequence continues at coordinate 106,371 of CAWBSG010000017.1, forward strand.
GCTGCGGCCGTTACGTTTGGCCCACCATGTGGTCGTGGTCACACACGCCGGCGACCACCCCTGCAAGCCGTCGGCGTCCGGCGATCCCGTGACTGCCGCTAGCTGTTGTGAGGAGAATCCGAGTTGTCCGATCCCGTGAGCTTCGGCCCCGACCTGGTGGAGGTCTTCGGACCCTCCCAGTCCGACGGCGGTCCCGACCTCGTCCAGCTGCTGACGCCCGAGGGCGAGCGCGTCCACCACCCCGAGTTCGACCACGACTTCTCTGCAGAGGAGCTGCGTGGCCTCTACCGCGACATGGTGCTGACGCGACGCATCGACGTCGAGGCCACCGCCCTCCAGCGCCACGGCGAGCTCGGCATCTGGGCGCAGCTGCTCGGCCAGGAGGCCGCGCAGATCGGCGCCGGCCGGGCGATGCGCCCCCAGGACTACGCCTTCCCGACCTACCGCGAGCACGGCGTCGCGTACTGCAAGGGCGTCGACCCGCTGCGGCTGCTCGGCCTGTTCCGCGGCGTCGACCAGGGCGGCTGGGACCCCAACGAGAACAACTTCGGTCTCTACACGATCGTCATCGGCGCGCAGACTCTCCACGCCACCGGCTACGCGATGGGCATGCAGCGCGACGGAGTCGTCGGCACCGGTGACCCCGATCGCGACTCGGCCGTGCTCGCCCACTTCGGCGACGGCGCGTCCTCGCAGGGCGACGTCAACGAGGCGTTCATCTTCGCGGCGTCCTACAACGCGCCCGTCGTGTTCTTCTGCCAGAACAACCAGTGGGCCATCTCCGAGCCGATCGAGCGCCAGACCCGCATCCCGCTCTACCAGCGCGCGCTGGGATTCGGCTTCCCGGGCGTCCGCGTCGACGGCAACGACGTGCTGGCGACGTACGCCGTCACCAAGGCCGCACTGCAGCGCGCCCGTGAGGGCAACGGCCCGTCGTTCGTCGAGGCCTACACCTACCGGATGGGCGCGCACACCACGACCGACGACCCGACGCGCTACCGCCTCAACGACGAGCTCGAGCACTGGAAGCTCAAGGACCCGATCGAGCGCCTCAAGGTCTACCTGCGCCGCAACGGCCTGGTCGACCAGCAGTTCTTCGATGACCTCGACGCCGAGGCCAAGGCGCTCGGCCACCACCTCCGCGAGGGCTGCAAGGCGTTGCCCGACCCCAAGCCGATGGACCAGTTCGGCTACGTCTTCAGCGAGATGACCGACGAGATCGCCGCGCAGCGCGACGGCTTCGCCGCCTACCTCGAGTCCTTTGAGGAGTCGCACGCATGAGCACCCAGAAGATCACTCTCGCCAAGGGCCTCAACCAGGGCCTGCGCAAGGCGATGGAGGCCGACGACAAGGTCCTGCTCATGGGCGAGGACGTCGGCAAGCTCGGCGGCGTCTTCCGCATCACCGACGGCCTGCAGAAGGACTTCGGGGAGGACCGCGTCATCGACTCGCCGCTGGCCGAGTCCGGCATCGTCGGCACGGCGGTCGGCATGGCGCTGCGCGGCTACCGCCCCGTGGTGGAGATCCAGTTCGACGGCTTCGTCTACCCGGCCTACGACCAGATCGTGTGCCAGGTGGCCAAGTACACCTACCGCTCGCAGGGCAAGGTGAAGATGCCGATCGTCATCCGCATCCCCTTCGGCGGCGGCATCGGCGCGGTCGAGCACCACTCGGAGAGCCCTGAGGCGCAGTTCGCGCACACCCCCGGCCTCAAGGTGGTGGCCTGCTCCAACCCGGTCGACGGCTACTGGATGATCCAGCAGGCGATCGCCCACGACGACCCGGTCATCTTCCTCGAGCCGAAGCGGCAGTACCACGCCGACAAGGCCGAGCTCGACGAGTCGGCGACGCCCCAGCCGCTGTTCACCTCGCGGGTCGTCCGCGCGGGCAGCGACGCGACGGTGCTGGCCTACGGCCCGACCGTGAAGACGGCGCTGAAGGCCGCCGAGGCGGCCGAGTCCGAGGGGCGCCACCTCGAGGTCATCGACCTGCGCACCCTGTCGCCGCTCGACATGGCCCCGGTCTACGAGTCCGTACGCCGCACGGGTCGTTGCGTCGTCACCCACGAGGCGCACGTCAACCTCGGCATGGGTTCCGAGGTGGCGGCCCGCATCACCGAGGAGTGCTTCTACTCCCTCGAGGCCCCGGTCCTGCGGGTCGGCGCCTTCGACATGCCCTACCCGCCGTCGCGGATCGAGGAGGAGTACCTCCCCGACCTCGACCGTGTCCTCGACGCCGTCGACCGCACGTTCGCCTACTGACGTCCTGCACCGGTCGGGGAGGTCGCGCAGCGACCGTCACGAGACCCGGTGCCAGAAAGGATCGAGATGTCCGAGTTCCTGTTGCCCGACGTCGGTGAGGGTCTCACCGAGGCCGAGATCGTGGCGTGGAAGGTCAAGGTCGGCGACACGATCGAGATCAACGACGTCATCGTCGAGATCGAGACCGCCAAGTCGCTGGTCGAGCTGCCCTCGCCGTTCGAGGGCACCGTGCTCGCACTCCTCGTCGAGGAGGGCGTGACCGTCGCCGTCGGCACCCCGATCATCTCGATCGGTGCTGCGGGCGAGGAGCCGGCCGCCCCGGCCGCCCCGACCGAGCAGACCGAGTCCGACCCCTATCTCGGCATGGCCGAGAAGGCGGGCCAGGAGGTCGCCGCTCCCCAGGCCGACCTGACCGAGATGGACCTCTCCAACCCGGCCGCGTCCGGGTCGATGGAGGGCGCGTCGCTGGTGGGCCGGATCAAGGCCGACCGCGGCCCGATGCGCCGGGCCCGCCGTGGCACGGCCTCGCCGAGCACCGACGCCGGCGCCCAGACCCAGCTCCAGGTGCAGGGCGCGTTCTCGCCCGGTGGCGCCCAGTCGCAGGACGTGCTGCCCGCCGACGAGTCGCCGGTGCCGGCCACCGACCAGCGCCGCGCCCCCTCGGCGCCCCCCGCCGAGGCGCTCGTCCCGTCGAGCGCGCAGGCCGAGCCCAGCGACGTACGCGCACTGGCGAAGCCGCCCGTGCGCAAGCTCGCCAAGGACCTCGGCGTCGACCTCACAAACGTGACCGGCACCGGGCCGTCGGGCTCGATCACCCGTGACGACGTCGAGGGTGCCGCGTCGGGTGCGACACAGGCCGCCCCGGCGGCCGCCGCGCCGGCCACTGCAGCCCCGGCCGCCTTCGCTGCGGCGCCCGGCGAGCGCGAGACCCGCGAGCCGATCAAGGGCGTGCGCAAGATGATGGCGACGGCGATGAGCCAGTCGGCCTTCACCAGCCCGCACGTCACCGAGTGGATCACGGTCGACGTCACGGCGGCGATGCAGCTCGTGGCGCGGCTCAAGAAGCGCGCGGAGTTCAAGGACGCCCGGGTCAGCCCGCTGCTCGTCCTCGCCCGCGCCGTCATCCTCGCGATGAAGCGCACCCCGGAGATCAACTCCTTCTGGGACGAGGCCGCCCAGGAGGTCGTCTACAAGCACTACGTCAACCTCGGCATCGCCGCGGCCACCCCGCGCGGGCTGGTCGTGCCCAACGTCAAGGACGCCGACAGCCTCTCGATGACCGAGCTGGCCGCGGCCCTCGGCCAGCTGACGGCGACGGCGCGCGACGGCAGGACGCAGCCGGCGGAGATGGCGGGCGGCACGTTCACGATCACCAACGTCGGCGTCTTCGGCGTCGACGCCGGCACCCCGATCATCAACCCGGGCGAGTCCGCGATCCTGTGCTTCGGTGCGATCAACAAGCGGCCGTGGGTCGACGAGGAGACCGGCGAGATCGTCGTCCGCGACGTCACCACGCTGGCGCTGTCCTTCGACCACCGCCACATCGACGGCGAGAAGGGCTCGCGCTTCCTCGCCGACGTCGCCGGGATGCTCTCCGACCCGGGAACCGCCCTGCTCTTCTGACCGACCGGGCACTTCCTCGCGCTGGATCGGGTCGACCGGGCACTTCCTCGCGCTACAGCGCGAGGAAGTGCCCGGTCAGCGCATTTCAGCGCGAGGAAGTGCCCGGTCAGCGTGCGTGCCAGGCGGCGAGGAGCTCGGCCTCGCGCTCGGCGCTCAACGCGGTGACGGGGGAGTCGAGGCACCCCGGCGCGGTCTCGGCGGGTGTCCGCAGCCGCAGCCCGGCCGCCTCGGCCGGGCCGGGGTCGTGCGCCAGCATGCCGTCGTGCTCCGGGCGCGGCAGCCACAGCGGCAGCGAGCCCTCGCCGGCCCACGGCGCGACGCCGTGCGCCTCGAGGAAGTCCTGGTCGACCCACGTGAGGTCGGGCTCGGTACCCCACGCCCGCGGCCAGCCCGGCCAGCATCTCGCCGAACGGCATCGTCGTGCCGACGGCGTCGAAGACCCCGGTCGTACGCGCCTCGGCCAGGCCGAGCAGCCAGGTTGCCAGGTCGCGCACGTCGATCACCTGGACCACGTCGTCGGGCGTTCCCGGCGCCAGCACCTCTCCGCCGCGCGCCAGCCGCTGCGGCCAGTAGGCGAAGCGCCCGGTCGGATCGCCCGGACCGACGATGAGCCCGGGACGGGCGATGACGGACGTGGCCGCCAGCTCCTGCACCGCCTGCTCGCACGCGACCTTCATGCCGCCGTAGGCCTCGGGGTCGACGGCGAGGTCGACGTCCTCCGTGATCGGATCGGCCAGCGGCGCCATCGCCGGCGACGAGCTGTCGGTGTAGACGCTCACGGTCGAGACGAAGACCCAGTGTGCGTCCGGCGCTGCCGACACCGCACGCCGGGCATGCGAGGGCAGCCGGGTCACGTCGACCACGGCATCCCAGCCGCCGTCGACCAGGGCAGCAGGTGCGTCGTCGGAGCGGTCCCACGGCAGGTGCGTCGCGCCGTCGGGGACCGGCCCGGACTCGCCGCGACAGGCGCAGGTGACGTCCCAGCCGCGAGCCACCGCCCGGGTGGCCGTCTCGCGGGAGAGGAATCGGGTGCCGCCGAGCACGAGGAGCTTCATGGGAGCACTCCACCTGCAGGCGAGCGCGCCGACAAGTTTGGTTCGCTGTCAGCGCAACCAACGGTGGACCCCTTTGTCAGGTACGCCGTGGCGCTGCCACACTGTGCTTCTCGGATTGCGTGCGAAGGGAGCGGGCACATGGCCCTCGATGCCGCCACGGCCTCCTCGGGTGAGCCCTCGACGGCCGCCCTGCTGGCGCGCGCGCAGCAGGTGGCCGACCAGCTGCAGGCCGAGGCCCGGGCCGAGGCCGAGCGCCTGACGGCCGACCTCGCACTCCTGCGCGAGGAGGCTCGGCGGCTCGCCGCTGAGGGCGAGGCCGACCGCGCCGAGGCCGGCCGGGCGCGCAAGCAGGCCGAGCAGGTGCTCGCCGGGGCGTCCGAGGAGGCGGCGACCATCGTGGTCGACGCCAACGAGCAGGCGGCGCTGCTGATGAGCTCCGCCGAGAACGCGCGCGACGAGCAGGTCGAGGCCGCTCGCGCCGAGGGCGAGCAGCTGCGCGCCCAGGCCCAGGACGACGCCATCGTGCTCCGCGCCGAGTCCCAGGAGCTCCGCGACAGCGCGGCGACCGAGAGGTCCGCGCTGCTCGAGGCCGCGAAGGCCGAGACCGAGGCCGCGATCGCCGGCGCGCAGGAGACCGCCGCTCGCCTGGTCGAGGAGGGGCGGGCCGCCGGCCAGCAGCACCTCGCCTCCGCGACCACCGAGGCCGAGTCGCTGCGCGCCTCCGCCTCCATCGAGTCGGCCCGGATGCGGGACGAGGCGGCGCTCCACACCGAGGAGCTGCGGCGTACGACCGGCGCCGAGATCGAGCGGCTGCGCGAGGCCGCCGAGCAGACCCTCGCCGCTGCCCGCGCCGAGAGCGACGAACAGCTGCGCCACGCGGCCGAGCAGACCGAGTGGGCGACCGCGACCGTCGAGTCCGTGCTGTCGGGTGCAGCCGCCGAGGCCGACGCGATCCGCAAGGCGGCCCACAGCGACGCCGGCGACCACGTACGCCTCGTGCGTGAGCGCGTGCAGGGCGTCATCGCCGCGGTCAACGGCCGGATGGCCCTCGAGCTCGCCGAGGCCAAGCAACGCGCCGACGAGATAGCCCAGGACGCCAGCGCCTTCGCGTCCGAGCGGAAGGCCGAGGCGAGGACCGCGCTCGAGCAGGCCGAGGCCGACGCGGCGCGGATCATCGCCGACGCCACCGACGAGTCCGAGCGCGCGGTGGAGCGCCTCGAGCGCCGTCGGGCCGAGGCCGAGACCGGCGCCGCCAGCCTCCGCGCCCTGGTGGCCCAGGAGGTCACCACCAGCCGCGCCACGGCCGCCGAGGACCGGCGCCGGGCCCGCGAGGAGTCCCTCGCCCTCGTCGCCGACGGTCGCGCCGAGGCCGAGCAGCTCCGCGAGTCGGCGCGCCAGGCCCTCGAGCGGGCCCGTGCCGAGATCGCCCAGCTGCAGACGCGGCGCGACGGCATCGCCGCAGAGCTCGGCCAGCTCTCCGGCGTGATCGAGGCCCTCTCCGTACCCGAGCGGGAGGCGCTCGCCGCCGACACCCCCGACCACGCCACCCCTGCCCCCCACCCCACCCCTGCACAGGAGACCCCCGATGCCTGACGAGATGTTCACGACCGTGCGCCGCGGCTACGACCCCGCCGAGGTCGAGAAGGCACTGGGCCAGGCGCAGGCCGAGGTTGCCGCCCTCCACTCGCGCCTGCAGGCCGCCGAGGCCGACGCCGAGCGTGCCCGCAGCGAGGCGAGCACCTCCCGTGAGGCCCTGGTCTCCCGCGAGACGCAGGAGGCCGAGCTGCCGACGTACGCCCATCTCGGTGACCGGGTCGGCCAGATCCTCTCCCTCGCCGAGACGGAGGCCGCGGAGGTGCGCGACCGCGTCGTCGGCGAGGTCGAGGCGCTCCGCAAGGACGCCGAGGTCGAGGCAGGCGTCGTCCGCGCCGAGGCCGACCGCTACGCCGAGGAGACGCGCCGTGACGCCGAGGCAGAGGCCGCCCGTCTGGTCGCCGACGCGCGCACCGCCGCCGACTCCGAGCGCGACGCGGCCGAGCGCGACGCCTCCGCCCGCCGCTCCGAGGCCGAGGCCCTCCACGAGGACGCCCGCGCGAAGGCCGCCCAGTCGGCCGCCGACTTCGAGACGACCCTCGCCGAGCGGCGCCAGAAGGCGACGTCGGAGTTCCAGGCCCAGCAGGCCGCCACGCAGGCCGAGCTCGACGCGATGACCGCGCGCAACCGCGACGCCGAGGCGGCGCTCGAGCGCAGCCGTTCCGAGGCCGAGGCCCGCATCGCGCGGATGCTGTCGGACGCCGAGGAGCGCTCGACCACGATGGTCGCCGAGGCCCGGGCCACGGCCGACCGCGTGCGGACGGAGTCCGACCGCGAGCTCACCGCCGCCGCCCAGCGCCGCGACAGCATCAACGCCCAGCTCTCCAACGTCCGCCAGATGCTCGCGACCCTCACCGGCACGGTCCCCGGCGTCGCGCTGCCCGGCGAGCCCGAGGCCTCGGACGCCGCGCAGCCTGCTGCGGCCGACGTACCCACCGAGCCGGAGGCCGACGCTCCGGAGGCCGACGCTCGTGAGGCGGACGCTCCTGAGGCGGACGAGGCGCCCGCCGAGGAGCCGGAGCTCGTCACCGAGGCCGAGGTGGTCGAGGCCCAGGAGGACGCGGCGGCCGACAAGCGGTGAGCCAGGAGGATTCCGCGAGGGCGGAATCCCCCTCACGCACCGCCCGGTCGCGCGACACGCGGGTGCGCGGTGAGTCAGGAGGATTCGAGGCGTTCGGAATCCCCCTCACGCACCGCCCCGACCCACGCTCACACGTAGCGGCGGGCCCGCTTCTCCGGGGACCCCGGGCCGGCGGCGAGGAGGGCGCTGAGCTCGTGTTCGAGGACCGCGGCGACCCGGCGGCAGAAGTCCTCCGGCTCGTCGGCGGCGTCGGGCTTCTCCGCCACGATCCGGTCGACGATGCCGCGCCGGTAGAGGTCGATCGCCCGCACCTGCTGGGCGCGCGCCATTTCGGCGGCGTGGGAGAGGTCGCGGTGCACGATCGCGGACGCGCCCTCGGGGGGCAGCGGGGAGAGCCAGGCGTGCTGCGCCGCGATGACCCGGTCGGCGGGCAGCAGGGCGAGCGCGCCACCGCCGTTGCCCTCGCCGAGCATCAGGCACAGCGTCGGCGCGTCCAGCGTGACGAGGTCGGCGAGCGATCGGGCGATCTCACCGGCGAGGCCGCCGTTCTCGGCGTCGGCCGACAGCGCGGCGCCCTGGGTGTCGATCACCGTCACCAGCGGCAGGCCGAGCTCGGACGCCAGCCGCATCCCGCGTCGCGCCTCGCGCAGCGCCTCGGGTCCCATCGGGTGGTCGGTCGTCTGGCCGCGCCGGTCCTGGCCGAGGAAGACGCACGGCGCCTCGCCGAACCTCGCCAGCGCGATCAGCAGGCCCGGGTCGCGCTCGCCCTGCCCCGTCCCGTTGAGGGGTACGACGTCGCTGGCGCCGTAGCGGAGCAGCCGGCGTACGCCCGGACGGTCCGGCCGGCGCGACCGGGTGACGCAGTCCCACGTGTCGACGTCGGGCACCGACTCCTGTCCCGGATCGGCCACCGGCGCGACGCCCTCGCGCGCGGCCATCAGGATCGTCAGCGCCCGGTCGAGGATGTCGGCGATCTCGTCGGGCGGCAGGACCGCGTCGATGATGCCGTGGGCGTAGAGGTTCTCCGAGGTCTGTACGTCGTCGGGGAACGCCTTGCCGTAGAGCGCCTCGTAGACCCGGGGGCCGAGGAAGCCGACGAGCGCGCCGGGCTCGGCGACGGTCACGTGCCCGAGCGAGCCCCACGACGCCATCACGCCGCCCGTCGTGGGGTTGCGGAGGTAGACGAGGTAGGGCAGCCCGGCCGTGCGATGTGCCGCCACCGCGGCGGAGATCCGGACCATCTGGACGAAGGCGGGCGTGCCCTCCTGCATCCGGGTGCCGCCGCTGATCGGCGCCGCCACCAGCGGCAGGCCCTCGCGGGTCGCCCGCTCGATCCCGGCGACGATCCGGTCGGCGGAGGCGCGTCCGATCGACCCGGCCAGGAAGCCGAACTCACCGACCAGCACGCCGATCCGCCGGCCGCGCAGCCGCGCCTCGCCGGTGAGCACGGACTCGTCGACGCCCGACTTCTCGGCCGCGGCGGCCAGCTCGGCGGCGTACTCCTCGCTGATCCCGTCGCGCGACGGCGCGGAGTCCCACGAGGTCCACGAGTCGTCGTCCAGCACCAGGTCGATGAGGTCGTGCGCGGAGAGGCGGCCCATGCGGGCAGGGTAGACGGGGTGGGCCTCAGGCCTTCGGCGCCCCGGGCGCGGGCGTGGTGCGACCGGTGATCCAGGCGGCGAAGAAGTCCGAGAGCTCGCGGCCCGTCTCGGTCTCCCAGTGCGCGAAGATCTGCTCGCGGGTGACGGACGTGTTGTCGTGCTGCTCCAGCCAGGACCGGGCGATCCGGAAGAACTCGTCGTCGCCGAGCTCGAGGCGGAGCTCGTTCCACATCAGGCCGGGCGTGTAGTAGATGTTCGACCCGCCGAACTGCAACGGGTCGTACGCCCCGGGCGGGCCGTACTCGTCGCGGAGGCCCTGGTCGGCCGCGCGGGCGTCCCGGATCGTCCCGCGCAGCGGGCGGATGTCGTGCTCGTCCTCGTAGAGCCACTGCATGAGCATCGTCATGCCCTCGTTGAGCCACACGTCGCTCCAGTCGGCCGGCGACACCTGGTCGCCGTACCACTGGTGCACGAGCTCGTGCGCGATCACCTGCGGCGAGAGCACGTAGTCGTTGCTGCCCAGCGTGATCATCGTCTGGGTCTCCATCGCGCTCATCGACGCGGTGACGACGAGGCCGAGGGAGTCGAAGGGGTAGGCGCCGAGCCTGCCCTCGATCCAGTCCACCGACTCGGCGGCCGTCTGCAGGTTCTGCAGGTCGCGCACCATGCCGCGAGGCGTCCAGTAGTCGACGCGCAGTCCCCCCGCGGAGGTGTTGCTGCTGTGGGCGTAGTCGCCGATCGCGAGGGTGACGAGGTACGACGACGCGGGCTCGGTGAGCTGCCACGAGCTGGTGGTGGTCTCGCCGTCGGTGACCAGCTCGGTGAGCTGCCCGTTGGAGATGCCGGTCCACGGCGACGGCGCGCGGACGGTGATCTCGTAGAGCGCCTTGTCGGCGGGCTGGTCGTTGACGGGGTACCACGTGTAGGCGCCGTAGGGCTCCTGCATCGTCCACACCTCACCGGTGTCGGTGACGGTGAAGCCGGTCGTGGAGAAGTCGCGTCGGGTGGTGGGTGCGGGCGCCGGCCTGGGTGTGCCGACGTAGTCGAGGCTGAGCTCGTAGCGCTGGTCGGCCTCGATCGGCGCCTTGATGACCAGGTTCTTGCCGCGTCGAACGAAGCCGACGCTCTCCCCGTCGAGCTCGAGCCGGCCGACGGTGAGCTCGGCCCCGAGGTCGAGCTGGAAGCGCTTGGACGTGCGAGCCGCCCGGAACGTCACGATCGCGCTGGCCTCCAGCCGCCGCGCCCCGGGGTCCCAGCCCAGGTCGAGGTCGTAGAGCAGCGCGTCGATCCGCGGGTCGCCGACCGCCGGGTAGACGCTGTCCTCGACGGGCGTCGACAGGGCGCTGTCGAGGTCCTGCTCGACCGGCGCGGTGATCACCGGTGCCGAGGTCGGGGCGACCGCATCCGCCTCGGTGCCGCTCGTGGCGGCCGGTGACGGGGAGGCCGGCGGAGTGGTGAGCTCGTCGGACGTGTCCGCCTCGGACGAGCAGCCGGTCAGCAGCACCGCGCCGGCCACCAGCAGCGGGAGCTGCCGGCGCAACCTCATCTCTCGCCTCGCAGCAGCGGCCGGGCGAGCTTGCGGCCGTGGTGGATCTGCGCCTTCACGGTGCCGAGCGGCGCGTCGACCAGCGCGGCGATCTCGTCGTAGGGCAGCCCGTAGACGTCGCGCAGCAGCAGCGGCTCGACGAACTGCGGGTGGTCGCGCTCGATCGTCTCCATCGCCTCGAGCAGGTCGAGGCGGGTGCCGGCGATGACGCTGGTGGTGCGCGGGTCGGGCCGGTCGTGCGCGCCGTCCTCGAAGTCGGTCGGCGTGGCCAGGTTCTTCATCCGGCGGTACGTCGTCCGCGCGCTGTTGACGGCCACGATGTGCAGCCACGTGGTGAACCGACCACGCGCGCCCCAGGTGTGGATCTTGGTGGCGACGTTGAGCATCGCCTCCTGGCACGCGTCCTCCGCGTCGCCGGAGTAGGGGAGCACGCCACGGCAGATGTTGAGCACCCGCGGGCGCACCGCGGTGAGCAGCGCCTCGAGCGCGTCGCGGTCGCCGTCGCGCGCGTCGCGCGCCAGGTCGTCGATGTCGTCCGGCGTCAGTCCGGCACCGTGGTCCCCCGATTCACTCACCCCTGCACGATAATGCCCGGGTGTCCGTTCCCTCTCGTCTCGGTCGGTACCCGGTGCGCCGTCGCATCGGGTCGGGGGCCTTCGCGACCGTCTGGCTCGCCTACGACGAGCACCTCGACTCGCCGGTGGCGATCAAGGTGCTCGCCGACAACTGGACCGGGGATCTCCACATCCGCCAGCGCTTCGTCGAGGAGGGTCGCTTCCTCCGCAAGGTCGAGTCGCCCCACGTGGTGACGGTCTACGACGCCGGCGAGCTCCCCGACGAGCGGCCCTACCTCGTGATGGCGTACGCCGACCAGGGCACGCTCGCCGACCGGCTCGAGCTGTCGGGCCTCGAGCCGTCGCAGGCGCTCACGGTCCTCAGGCAGGTGGGTCGCGGTCTCACGGCGCTGCACGACCGCGGCGTGCTGCACCGCGACGTCAAGCCCGCCAACGTCTTGTTCCGCACGGTCGAGAGCACCCGCGGCGCCCAGGTCGTGGCGATGGTGGGCGACCTCGGGCTGGGCAAGGCGATGGACATGTCGTCGCGGCTCACGATGGTCGGCGGCACCCCGACGTACGTCGCTCCCGAGCAGGCGCAGGGCGAGGCGCTCGACGCACGTGCCGACCAGTTCTCGCTCGCCGCGCTCGGCTACTACCTGCTCGCCGGCCGCCAGCCGTTCCACCACACGACGCTGGCCGCCGCCGAGGACCCGGCGCCGCCCCCGCCGATGGGCATCGGCAACCCCGGGGCCGAGGCCGTCGTGCTCAAGGCGCTGTCCAAGGACCGCGCGAACCGCTTCGACGACGTGGAGTCCTTCACGTCCGCGCTGGTCGAGGCGCTCGGCGGGCAGGTGGAGGAGGCGCCGCTGGCGTGGGTGCCGGCCGAGCCCGCACCCACCCAGACGGCCGCGCGGGCCGCGGAGACCGACCGGACGGGCGGTTCCGCTCCGCCGCCCGCCCCCGCGCGACGGCGTCGCCTGCCGTGGCTGGTGGCCGGGGTGGTCGCTGTGGCGGGCGGCTTCGGCATCGGGTGGGCAGCGGAGCAGTCGTCGACCTCGGAGCGCACGCTGGAGGACGCGACCGGGACGATCGCGGTCACGGTGCCCGAGTCGTGGACGGCCCAGGTCGACCCCGAGCAGTGGACCCCGCCGGTCGAGGGTCAGACCGAGCAGCCCGCGATCGCCACGGGGTCGCGGCCCGGCTGGAACGGCCTCGACGACCCGGCTCCCGGCGTCTTCGTCGGGCTGCTCCGGGGCGAGAAGCTGCCGTCCCGCGTCCCGCAGCACTTCGCCTGCGAGAGCAGCGGCGAGCCGATCAAGGACCTGCGCAACGGTGACGAGTCGATGACGGTCTTCTTCAGCGGCTGTCCGGGAGCCGCCGTCGTGGCCGAGCGCGTCGTGCAGCTGACCTCGAACCGGCTGCTGTGGGTGCAGGTCGCCAGCGACGACCGTGGGACGGCGAACCGGGTGCTGGCGTCGGTGACGACCTACGGGTTCTAGGTCGCGTCCCCGGCCGGCTCCTGGTCGCGTCCCAGTGTGATCGAGTCCGCGACGCGGCCGATGAGCTCGGACATCCCCGGCACGTCGGCGGCGCGTCCGGTGACGGCGATCTCGACCTGCGCGTTGTCGGAGCCCGTGAGGTCGAGCCACGTGAGGAACCCGTGGCGCAGGTGGTTGCTGGTGACGTAGGTGTAGTGGAGGCTGCCGCCGCTCTGGCTGCGGATCGTGACCGACTGCTCGTCCTCGATGAGGTCGTCGATGCGGCGCTCGAGGGTCCAGCCGATCGAGCGCCGGTTGCTGATCACCTGCTCGACCCGCATGTAGTAGCCGAAGGTCTGGAAGTCCTGCGGGCGCCACTGCCACTCGGTCAGGGAGTTGGTGGTGAACCGCCAGGCAGCCGGGACCTGCAACGACAGGCCGAAGTCACCGGTGCCGACGCGTTTGTCGACGAGCTTGATCCCGGGCTCGAGCGGGTCGAAGTCGGGATCGGGCAACAGCTCGGGCACCGGGTCGACGGGAAGGCTGGGCGACGCGGCCAGCGGGGCCGCCTCTCCCCCGCCGGTCGGGGTCTCACCGAGGGCCCACGACGCACCGAACCCGCCACCGACGCCGAGCGCCAGCAGCAGCACCAGCACAGTCGGCCCCCGCCAGGTCACGGCGGCCAACCTAGACCACGGTGCCGCGCCACGACGTCGCTCATCCGGGCTGGACGACGCCGCCGCTCGCGCCGCGCATGCCGTCGGACACCCGCCGGATCAGGTCGCGGGTGCCGGGGACGTCGCGTTCGCGTCCGTGCACGACGATCTCGACGTCGGCCTGGCCGCTCCGGTCGAGGTCGAGCCAGCGCATGAAGCTGTGGCGGGCGTTGCCCTCGTTGCTGCGGTAGGTGTACTCCAGTGAGTCCGCCCCGCGGTCGAGGATGTCGACGTCCTCCTGCTCCCGCTCGAGGCGCTCGATCCGGACGTCGATCGCGTCCTCGATGGTGATGTCCTGGCTGTTGATCTGCTCGATCCGCATCACGTAGGTGTTGTTGGACGTGCCGGGCCGCTTCCACTTCCACTCGTTCGTGGCGTTGGTGTTGGTGGTCCAGCCGACGGGTGCGGGGAAGGTGATCTCGAACTTGCCGGTGCCGCGCGTCTCGGTCCTCATCGGGAGTCCCGCCGTCAGGGCAGGGTCGTCGGGGTCCTGGGCGAACGGCCGGTCCGCCTCGATGGGGATCTCCGGTCGCTCCGCCGGGACCGGGGCGGCGATGCCGGCGCCCAGGGTCGTGTCGCGGGCTCCGGCGGACGCGGCGTAGCCGCTCCCGGTGCCGATCACCAGGAGCGCGACCACCACCGCAGGCCCCCGCCAGTCCATGGGGCCGACTCTAGGTGACGCCCGGCTGCTCCGGTCCGCCGCAGCACGCCCTACCGTGGCGCCATGCTGATCCGCGACGCGCGCCTCGTGGCCCTCACCGAGCGAGTGCCCGGCCCGGTCGACGTACGCCTCGAGGGCGGTCGGGTGACCGCGGTCGGTCCGTCGCTCCCGACGCGGGCGGACGAGGAGTCGTACGACGCTGCGGGGCGCTGGCTGATGCCGGGGCTCTGGGACCAGCACGTGCACCTGGGCCAGTGGACGCTCGCGTCGGCGCGCCTCGACCTGGCCTCGGTGCGGTCCAGCGCGGAGGCCGTCGTCCGGGTGCGTGAGCGGCTCGAGGAGTGGCCGGACCTGCCCGTGATCGGGTGGGGCCACCGGCCGACGGCGTGGCCGGACAACCCCACGGTCTCCGACCTCGACGCGATCGGGGCCGACCAGCCGATCGTGCTGATCGCCGGCGACGGCCACCACGGGTGGCTCAACACGATCGCCCTGCACATGCTCGCGCTCTCGACCCGCGACAGCATGGTGAGCGAGGGCGAGTGGTTCCAGGCCTACGGCCGGCTGGCCGGGGTGATGGGGTCGGACGGCACCGGCCCCGACGCCTACCGCCGGTCGATGGAGGCGGCGGCCGCGCAGGGCGTCGTCGGGCTGGTCGACCTCGAGTTCAGCGGCGGCGTCGCCGACTGGGCCGAGCGGTGGTCGGCGGGCGCCGACCTGCTGCGGATCCGGCACGCCTGCTACGCCGACGGCCTCGACGACGTGCTCGCCCGGGGGCTGCGTTCCGGCGACCCGCTCGCGGACGACCCGCGCCTGACGATGGGTCCGCTCAAGATCATCAGCGACGGCTCGCTCAACACCCGGACGGCCTGGTGCTGCGAGCCCTACGCCGAGAAGGCGGTGCCCGGCAACGAGTCGGGCCAGCCCAACCAGACCCCCGCCGAGCTCCGCGCGCTCCTGGGCCGCGCCGCGGCGGGCGGGCTCGACGTCGCCGTGCACGCGATCGGCGACCGCGCGGTCACCGAGGCGCTCGACGCCTTCGAGGACACCGGCGCCCGCGGCGGCATCGAGCACGTCCAGCTCACCACCCGCGACGACGTACGCCGCCTCGCCTCCCTCGGCGTCCGGGCCAGCGTGCAGCCCGCGCACCTGCTCGACGACCGCGACGTCACCGAGCGGCTGTGGCCCGGGCGTGCCGAGCGCTGCTTCCCGCTGCGCTGGATGCTCGACGACGGCGTCGACGTGGTGCTCGGCTCCGACGCCCCGGTCTCCCCGCTCGACCCGTGGCTGGCGGTCGCCGCCGCCGTCCACCGTTCGGGTGACGAGCGCGAGCCGTGGCACCCCGAGCAGGCGATCACGGCCCGCGAGGCCCTCGCCGCCTCGACGGACGGCTGGGGCACCGTCGCCGTCGGCCACCCCGCCGACCTGGTCCTCCTCGATGCCGATCCCCTCGCCGGCACCTCCGACCGCACGCACGCGGACACCCTGCGGACCTTCGCCGACCACGTCGTCGTGACCTGGGTCGCCGGCGAGGCGGCGTACGAGCGCCCCTGACAGGAGTGCTGTCGAGCGACCACAGGACTGCTCGAGCGGACAAATGGACGCTCGACGACCGAAATGGACGTTCGAGCGCACTTGTCGACCCACATGGACGCTAGACGCACGTCATGGCATGACTCGAGCGACTATATGTCCGCTCGAGTAGCCAAATTGGCGGCGAGATCTCAGGCCAGGGCGAGGGTCGCGTCGAGGACGAAGGCCGGGTCCTCGAGCCGGTCGCCGTAGACCTCCCGCAGCTGTGCGACGCGGTAGCGGACGGTCTGCGCGTGGATGAAGAGCTCCTCGGCCACCGCGTCGCGGCGTCCGTGGTGGAGCAGCCAGCTGCGGAGGGTGTCGGTGAGCTTCTCGGCGGTCGAGGGGCGCAGGTCGGCGAGCGGGGCGAGCACGCGGGCGCGCAGGTCGGCGCGGGCGTCGGCGTCGGCTCCGAGCACGAGCGCGGCCAGGTGGTCGTCGGTGTCGACCAGTCCCTCGATGCCCAGGGCCGCGCACCGCAGCGCCCGACGGTGCGAGCCGCCGACCTCGAGCCACGGCGCGCTCGGGCCGACGACGGCGTCGGTGCCGCGGAGGGCGCGGAGCAAGGCACGTCGTGCGGTGTCCGTCGCCGCGCTCGGCACGAGCAACGACGTGTGCCCCTCGGGCAGGCCGGGCACGTCGTCGGTGGGTTGGAGCGTGGCCTGGTCGAGCGCGGTCAGCGCGTGCGAGACCTGCGACTCCTGGAGGACGACAGCGGTCAGCGCGGCGGGCGGGTCCCAGCCGGCGCGCTCGGCGGCGGCGTTGACCGCGTCGGCCGGGGCGCCGGTCAGGAGGGCGCGCGCGAGTCGCTCGAGGTTGCGCTGCCGGATGCGGCCGCTGCTCTCGAGCTCGTCGGTGTGGCCCGCCACCGACGCTGCGGAGAGCTCGTCGATGTAGGCGAACACCAGCTCGGCGAACCGGGCGAGCTGGCTGGCGTCGACGCCCGCCTCGACTGCCACGTCGGCCATGTCGCGCCACGAGGCCCGCGCGCCGATCCGGTAGGCGGCGAGGAGCGCCTCGACCGTGCGCCCCTGCCGCGCCTCGCCACGGCCGAGCTGGTAGGCGCCCTCGATCGCCGGCGCCCTCGGTGCCTCGGCGTCCGGCCGCGTCGCCAGGGTGAGGAACCCGCCGAGCGCGAGCTGCACCGCGTTGCGGATCACCTCCCCCATCCGCCCGCTCCACGCGCCGGCATAGCTGGGGACCTCCTCGACGATCGTCAGGACCGCGCCGTCGGCGATCTCGGCCAGGTGCGCGCGCAAGGCATCGGTGACGGCCGGGTCGAGGCCGACGACGGTCCGAGTTTGTGTGGTCGGGCGCACAGTTCGGGCTGGCATGGGGGCTCCAGAGGTCATAATTGTTCGCTGCGAACAAGAGTCTAGCCCGGATTCACGTGCGGCAGGCAGGTAATCGGCGGTCGTCTCCGGCACCTTGGTACCTATGACCACGACTCTCGAGCCGCCCACGGGCAGCGCCCGCCGGAGCCGGCGACTGAGCCACCAGCTGGTGCGGGTGGCGGAGGCGGCCACGACGCCGTACCTCCCGGCCGACTTCATGGACCTCTTCGCCCCGCTCCGTTCGGGCGGCGACCTCCGCGGCCGCATCGAGTCCGTCGTGCCCGAGACCGCCGACGCGGCGACCATCGTGATCCGTCCCGGCGCGGACTGGGCCGGCCACGTGCCCGGCCAGTACCTCCGCATCGGGATCGACGTCGACGGCGTACGTCAGTGGCGCGCGTACTCGCTGACCCACGGTCCGCGCGGCGACGGCCGGATCTCCATCACGGTCAAGGCCGTGCCCGACGGGCTGGTCAGCAACCACCTCGTCCACCGCGCCCGGCCGGGCACCCTCGTGCACCTCGAGCAGGCGGCCGGCGAGTTCGTCCTCCCGCCGGACGGCGGCGCGTTCCTCATGGTCACTGCGGGCTCCGGCATCACCCCGGTGATCGGGATGCTGCGCAACCTGTTCCCGAGCACCGACGAGGGCGTGCTCCGCCCGGCCCGCAGCGCCGCCCACGACATCGTGGTCGTCCACGTCGCACCGAGCCACCCCGACTCCATCTTCATCCGCGACCTCGAGGCGCTCGACGCCGCCGGCGCGATCCGCCTCGTCGCGAGGTACGACGACGAGCACGGCGTGCTCGACGTCGCCGACCTCGCCGACCTGGTGCCCGACCTCGCGGAGCGGACCACGCTCGCGTGCGGACCGGCCGGCCTGCTCGACGCCCTCGCCGTCCACCACGAGGCCGCGGGCATCACCTTGACCACCGAGCAGTTCCGCACCGCCCGCGTCGAGCCCGGCGACGGCGGCACCGTGACCTTCACCTCCGGCACCACGATCGACCTCGACGGCGCCACACCGATCCTCGACGCGGCCGAGGAGGCGGGCATGTTGATGCCGAGCGGCTGCCGGATGGGCATCTGCATGGGCTGCGTCATCCCGCTCCGCGAGGGCAGCGTGCGCGACCTGCGCAACGGCGCGATCACCACTGCGGTGCCCGGCGAGACCGGCGACCTCAAGGTGCAGACCTGCATCAACGCCGCCGCCGGCCCCTGCCACATCGACCACTGACAGACCTCCCCAACCCCCAGGAGATCGACATGACCACGATCCAGAAGAAGCCGCACGTCGGCCAGGACAACCCCATCGCGCACCTCACCGAGGCCGACATCGAGCAGATCGGCATCGAGCTCGACGCCATCCGCCAGGAGGTGCTCGACGACCGCGGCGCCAGCGACGCGGCGTACATCCGGCGCGTCATCGACACCCAGCGCAAGATCGAGCTCGGCTCGCGCGCCGTGCTGCTCTTCAGCGCGTTCCCGCCGGCCTGGGTGCTCGGCACCCTCGGCCTGAGCATCTCGAAGATCCTCGACAACATGGAGATCGGCCACAACATCCTCCACGGCCAGTGGGACTGGATGCGCGACCCCAAGATCCACTCCAGCACGTGGGAGTGGGACTCCGCCACGCCCGCCGCGCAGTGGAAGCACAGCCACAACGAGGTCCACCACACCTACACCAACGTGATCGGCAAGGACAACGACCTCGGCTACGGCATCATGCGCGTCGACGAGGACCAGACCTGGCAGCCGATGTATCTCGCGCAGCCGGTCTGGAACTTCATCAACGCGTGCTTCTTCGAGTACGGCATCGCCGCCTACGACCTGGAGCTCGGCCGCAACCTGGCCATCCCGAAGGAGAAGCGCAGCGCCGAGTTCAAGGCCAACGCCAAGCAGGTGCTGCGCAAGATCCGCAAGCAGGCCACCAAGGACTATGTCGTGCACCCGGTGCTGTCGATCCCGACCGGCTCCTTCCTGCCCACCCTGGCCGCCAATGCGACCGCCAACGTGGTGCGCAACCTCTGGTCGCACAGCATCATCATGTGCGGCCACTTCCCCGAGGGCGTCGAGACCTTCGAGAAGCGCTCGATCGAGGGCGAGACGAAGGGTGAGTGGTACGTCCGCCAGATGCTGGGCAGCGCCAACATCTCGGGCTCGAAGTTCCTGCACCTGATGTCCGGCAACCTCTCGCACCAGATCGAGCACCACCTCTTCCCGGACCTGCCGTCCAACCGCTACGCCGAGGTGGCGCCGAAGGTGCAGGCCCTCTTCGACAAGTACGACCTCGCCTACTGCGCCCGACCGCTGGTTCCGCAGGTCTACTCGGCCTGGCACAAGGTCGTCCGGCTGTCCCTTCCCAACGGGTGGCTCGCCACCACGAACGCCAAGAACGCGCCGAAGCAACTTGCCATCCTCTACAAGATGGCGACGGGTGACCGGCGGACCCGTCGCCTCCTCGGACGCAAGCTGGAGAGCGAAGCACGGGCCGCTGCCTGACGGTTTCCATCGGATTTGCCAATCATTGCCACGGAATCCGCTGGACTGGACCTCGGTATGGATTGGGGATCATCAGTAGGTCTACGGATGTATCAGGGGCACACTGGGAGCATCCTCTCTACCAAGAGCTGATCGATCGTGGGGATCGAGAAGACGGATGACACCAGCGACAACCATCAGGAGGCACCCGATGATCAGGGTCGGTGCAGTGGGGCAGAACCAGCGACCGGGGTCCGAAGGGGCGTCGCTGGAGATCCGCGTGGACACGGCGCAGCCGTTCGTCCCGCGACCGCGAGTCGGGGTGGAGCTGAATCCGGCGGTGCGACCGCCGGCAGCCTGACCAGGTCGCGGCGACCGCTTGGGGGAGAGGTCGCCGCGACACAGGTACCCGGGCCGGCCCCTGCATGTGCTCCTGGATCGATCATCGATCCGGGGGTGGATGCGGGGGCCGGTTCTTGGTGTGCCCGCACGCCAACCGATCGCGCCCTCGGCGGCTCGACGCGGGATCGGCCACGCGTCGGCCCGGACGTCAAGGCCTGACCCGGGATACCACGGGAGAGGACCAGCGGTCTGGACCGTGTTCCGAAGACTTCCCGAAGGGTTCATCTAGTCGCCGCCGCCCCCGCTGGTGGCTCCTACCCTTTTTGCAGGCGGTCCGTGGGGGGCCGCAGTGTGGGAATGAAGGAGTCCGCGATGCGGAAGCAGAAGAACGAAGACCTGACCTGGGACGTCGCGGGGCGGATCAAGGACCTCGATCAGTTCAGCGGTCCGCTGGTCGTGCGCCCGCGCGCCGAGGCCGACCCCATCGCGACCTACGACCCGGCGCCGACCCGGGTTCCCCGGCCACGCCCGTCGCGCATCTTCCTGCGCGGGGCCGAGGGCTTCGGCGCCTACGCCGACCTGACGGTCACCGCGCCGCGGGCCGCCCTCGACTGACGAGGTCGACCGACCCCGACCGGCCGAGCCTCCCCGGTGAGGGGCACCCGCTCGCCTAGGGTCTCCCGGTGGTCTGGCTGGTCGGTGCGCTCCTCCTGCTCTGGCTGGCCTGGGGACCGATCGTCCTCCTCGTCGTCGCAGCGCTGCTGTGCGTGCCGCGTGTGCGGTGGTGGGTGCAGGACCGGTTCCGCTTCGAGCCGCGCGCGGCAGGCGTCGTAGGGGCGACGGTCGCCGTGATGATCGCCGGTGCGCTCGCCCTCCCGGACGGGTGGCTGCCGATTCCGCCGGCACCCGGTGCCTGGGCCGTCCCGGCGTACGTCGGCCGCCCGGCCACGCCGCGGCCGATCGCCACGGAGGCCCCGCAGAACCCGCACCGCGCCGCCGGTGCGCCGGCGGCGCGTTCCGGCCCGCTCGGCCTGCAGCCCGAGGTCGAGACGGCGTGGCTCGGACAGCAGCGATGCGGCGACCTGGCGCCCACCGCCGACGGGCTGCTCGTCGCCCGGTGCGCCGACGCCGACGGGTCACGGCTGCGCCTGGTCGACCCCGAGACGATGCGCACCACCGACACCCACGACCTCGGCGAGGGCGCCGACGACCCGGCCTGCGCCGACGACGCGTTCTACCTCGACGACCGTGACCGCGTCGTCGTCGCCGCCGGTCGCGCCGTGTCGGTGGTCGGCGCCAGCTCGGGCGAGGGCGGGCTCGAGGTCTCCACCGCGTGGGACCTCAAGCCGTGGATCCCGTTCGGGGACTGCGTCGTGGGCATCGCGCCCGACTGGTCGGGCCTGGTGTGGTGGGTCTCGCGCGACGGCCTCGTCGGCACCGTCGAGCCCGGTTCGGGTCGGGTTGCCGTCATCGACCTGGCCGAGCCGGTCCGGCACGGTCTCGCGGTCGACCAGGGCGGGGCGTACGTCGTCACCGACGACGCGCTCCGACGGCTCGCAGCCGGTCCGGACGGCACGCCCCACGTCGTGTGGCGCACCGAGCACACCGGCCGCAGCGGGTCTGCGCCGGTGCTCGTCGAGGGCGCAGTGGCCGTCACCGACGAGCACGACGACCGGCTGGGCGTGGTCTTCCTGGCGCGCGACACCGGCGCCGACCTGTGCCGGCAGCCGGTCTTCGAGAAGGGCCACGGCGCGACCGACAGCACGCTCGCGTCCCTGGGCCGCGGCGTCGTCGTCGCCAACAACCACGGTTACTCCTCGCCGCGCAGCACCCTGCTCGGGTTCACGAGCGATCCCGGCATCGCCCGGGTCGACCTGGTCGACGGCGGCTGCGTCGTGCAGTGGACGAGCGAGGCGGTGTCCCCGAGCTCGGGCGCGACGGCCAGCTGGCCCAACGGGCTGGTCTACGCCTGGACCAAGCGGCCCTCCCTGGCCGGGGTGAGCGCGTGGTACCTCACCGCCCTCGACGCCGAGTCGGGCCGCACCATGTGGAGCGTGCGCACCGGGACCGGGCTGCTGGCCGGCAGCGACGGTTCCCGCATCACCCTCGGCCCCGACGGCTCGGCCTGGCTCGGCACCCTCGCCGGTCTGGTCCGGGTCCGCGACCGGTCCTGAACCCGGGGGGTAGCTAGGGACGACCTGGGTGGTCGGGCGGCCGCTTTTCCTACCAGAACGTCCCTAGCTACCCCCCGGCGTGGGCGAGCCTCAGGGCCAGGTCAGCCCGACGGTCTCCTCGCTCAGCTCCCAGAGCCGCCGCTGCGCCATCTCGTCGCGCGCGAGCGGCGTCGAGCCGACGATCCGGGGACGACCGCTGGCCTGGCCGGGCCCGCCGGGTCCGACGTACGTCCCTCCCGGCAGGTCGGCGGTCGCCGCCATCAGTGTCGGCCAGGCGCCGGCAGCCGCGGACTGCGACACGGCCTTGACGGCGGCGTCGAGGATCGCGGCGCCGCGGGCCTCGATGCCGCGCATCTGACCGTTGACGACGAGGTGGGTGCCGGCCAACCCGGGATGGGCGGCGAGCGCGGAGACGGGGAGACCGGCGCGGCGCAGGCGCCGGTCCAGCTCGTGGGTGAAGAGCAGGTTGGCGAGCTTGGTCTGGCCGTAGACCATCCAGCGGCTGTAGCGCCGCCGTTGCCGCGGGTCGCCGAGCGGCGCGGAGCGTGCCACCCGGTGCATCTGCGACGACAGCGTGACCACCCGGCCCTCACCCGACGCGAGGAGCTGGTCGAGGAGCAGCCCGGTCAGCAGGAACGGCCCGAAGTGGTTGGTCGCCATCTGCGACTCGAGCCCGTCGACGGTGTGGCGCAACGGTGTCGCCATGATGCCGGCGTTGTTGACGAGCAGGTGGATCGGCCCGAGCGCTGCCGCCGCCGCGGCACCCTCGCGCACCGAGGCGAGGTCGGACAGGTCGACGACCACGGTCTCGAGGCGGGCGTCCGGGACCTCGGCGGTGATGGCCCCCGCAGCGTCGTCCAGCTTCGCCGGCGTACGACCGGCCAGCGCGACGCGGGCACCGTGCCGCGCGAGCTCGAGGGCGGTGTGGAACCCCAGGCCACCGTGCGTCGGACCCGTCACGACTGCTGTGCGGCCGG
This sequence comes from uncultured Actinomycetota bacterium, assembly GCA_963791365.1. Classification (GTDB taxonomy): domain Bacteria; phylum Actinomycetota; class Actinomycetes; order Propionibacteriales; family Nocardioidaceae; genus Nocardioides. The sequence continues at coordinate 129,420 of CAWBSG010000017.1, forward strand.
TGAGGTCGCCGATGTCGTCGGTCGTCCAGGCCTCCGCGCTCACGGCGTGACGCCCAGCGCCGCGACGACGCGCTCACCGAGATCGGTGTCGCCCGCGATGCGTACGACGCCGGGCTCCGCGGGCCGGCGACCACCGGCCAGCACGATGAACGTCTCGCGGTCCATGCCCAGCGTGACGTCGGGCGGCCCGTCGGCGTCGGTGGCGCCGCGGCCGCGGCCGTCCTCGCCGACGACCGCTGCGACGGGGTCGTGCCCGTCCACCTCGAGGCGTACGACGCTGCCGGCAGGTGCCTGCGCGCGCTTGGCGACGATGAAGGGCAGGCTCTCCAACAGGTAGCCGGCAGCGTGCAGCGCCGGCGCGGAGTCGAGGTTGCCCGGCATGTCGAGCGCTCGGCGTACGTCCTGCTCGTGCATCCACACGTCGAGCGGGCGGTTGCGCAGGAGCAGGCTGGTGCTCCACCCGATCGCACCGAAGAGGCCGGGCGCGGGGACCGAGCCGTCGGTGGGCGGGTCGGCCAGCAGCTGGGTGTGGCGGGCCGTCGTCGACTCGCGGATCTCGGTGATGATGGCGTCGGGCGTCTCGTCGCGACGGACCACGACGCCCTGCTCGGTGAAGTGGCCCATCGTCCCGACCGCGTGCGGGGCGTCGCCGATGTCGACCTCCTCGTGCCGTCGCCCGGCGAGCAGCGACTCGAGGTGGGCGGTGTGGGCGGCGACGGCGTGCACGTCCCACCCGGGCAGGTCGGTCGGCACCGACCACTGGTCGTCGGCGACGTGCTCGAGGACGTGGGTGAACGAGTCGACCGCCTCCCACCAGATGGCGACGAGGGCGGCGAGGCGGTCGGCGTCGGTCATGGGGGAGAGCGTAGGGGTCCACCCGTGGCCGGACCGTCGGACGGCGCCCCTCACCCCTTCGGGGGAGCGGGTGGCGCCGTTCGCACGTCGGTCGGCCCTACGCTTCCGGGGAAGGGTCGGCCCCGAGCCGGCCGCGCCACGACAAAGGAGTCGTCATGGGAATCGGTATCGGCATCCTGCTGCTCGTCCTCGGCCTGATCATCCTGTTCGCGATCAACGAGTTCCCGGACTCGCTGCAAGAGGTCGTCGAGCCCACCACCGTCGGGTGGATCCTGGTCATCGCCGGCGTCCTGGCCCTCGTGCTCGGGCTCGTGATGAACAACCAGCGCTCGAAGACCACCCACGTGGAGGAGCGCCGCGACCTCTGAGCCGGCCGGCTCACAGCCAGCCGCGGTCCTGCGCGATCCGGGCCGCCTCGCTGCGCGTCGTCGCCCCGGTCTTGCCGATCGCCGCGGACAGGTGGTTGCGGACCGTTCCCTCCGACAGGTGCACCCGCGCGGCGATCGCTGCGACGGGTGAGCCGTCGAGGGCGTACGTCAGCAGCTCGCGCTCGCGACCGGTCAGCGGGCTCGGGCCGTCGATCAGCGACTCCGCGGCCAGGTCGGGATCGATCACCCGGAGCCCGCTGTGGACCCGGCGCACGGCGTCGGCGAGCTGTCGGGCCGGGGTGTCCTTGACGACGAAGCCCGAGGCGCCGGCCTCGATCGCCCGGCGGACGTAGCCGGGCCGACCGAACGTCGTCACGATCAGCGAACGCACGGCGGGCAGCTCCCGGCGCAGCGCCGCGGCGGCGTCGATGCCGGTGAGGCCGGGCATCTCGATGTCGAGCAGGCAGACGTCGGCGGCCGAGGCCCGCGCCGCCTCGACGACCTCGTCGCCGCGGCCCACCTGGGCCACCACCTCGAGGTCCGACTCGAGGTCGAGCAGCGCGGCCAGCGCGCCGCGCACGAGCGCCTGGTCGTCGGCGAGCAGGAGACGGATCACGGCAGCGTCACCCGTACGCGGGTCCCCGGGGTCGTGGGCGTGACGGCGAGGGTCCCGCCGGCGCCGCCGACCCGCTCGCGCATGCCGCGCAGCCCGTTGCCCTCCGCACCGCTGCAGCCGGCGCCGTCGTCGGTGACGGTGATGCCGCCGGGGCCGAGCTCGATGACGACCGACCGCGCCTGCGCGTGGCGTACGACGTTGGTGACCGACTCGCGCAGCACCCACGCCATCAGCGCCCGGTGTCGCGGGTCGGTGTCGGCGACGTCGCCCACGACGGTCGCCGAGATGCCGGCGTCGGCGAGCACGTGGGGCGCCGCGGCCAGCTCGGCCTCGAGGTTGCCGGCCCGCAGGCCGCCGACCGTGGCCCGTACCTCGGCGAGCGCCTGCCGGGCGGTGGCCTGGATCGACTCGAGCTCCTCCTTGGCGCGGGCCGGGTCGATGTCGACGAGCCGCGCGGCCAGCTCGGCCTTCACCGACAACGCCGTCAGCGAGTGACCGAGCACGTCGTGCACGTCGCGCGCGACGCGCTCGCGCTCGGCGACGAGGGCGTGCTCGCCCTGCGCGCGGTGGGCGATCTGCTCGCGCTCCCCGAAGATCCGCAGCATCACCCCGCCGAGCATGATCGGCCAGAGCATGAGGAAGAAGTAGGTGGGGAACTCCTCGATCCCCAGCAGCGACAGCAGCGGGACCACCGCCCAGAAGCCGACCGCCCACTTCCACGCGGGTCGCGGCAGCTCGAGGGCGGAGAGCATGGCGAGATAGGGCGTGTAGGAGATGACGCCGATCCCGATGATCGGGATGGTGGCCAGCGCCAGTCCGATCATCACGCAGAGGTAGAACCAGGCCCGGCCGTGGCTGGCGTAGCCGAGGACGTTGGCGACGGCGAAGCCGAGGATGCACAGCATCCCGGCGACCTTGACCGCCGGCCGGACGTCGGCGTCGGCGACCGCGATGACGGGGTAGACGAGGAAGACCAGCCAGATGGACGCGAACGCCCAGCCCCACTTCTCCCAGGGGTTGGCGGGGAGCTGTGCGCCGCTCACGTGCGCGCCCGGCTGCGGCGCACGCCCCACATCGCCAGCAGGGAGAAGATCACCGTCCACGCGAGCACGTTAGCGACCGGGAGCCACAGCGCGTCGCGGCCGCCGACCGGCAGCCACCCGTCGGTGAGCGGGTACCGCGCCAGGGCGACGTACCCGTAGAGCGGCGTGAAACGCCCGAGGTCGAGCATGAAGCCGCTCATCGGCGTGAAGACATTGCCCAGGAAGGCCATCACCACGATCATCCCCGACGCGATGCCGGGGGCGTTCGAGCCGCGGAAGGCCAGGCAGACCGCCAGGCCGTAGATCGCGAACAGCGCCGACCCGAGCCACACGACCGCCGCGGCGAGGGCCCAGTCGGTCCAGTCCCCGCGGGCGCCGGTGATCGCGCCGATCGCGAAGATCAGGGCCACCGGCATCGCGGCCACCGTCATCGCGACCGCGGCCTTGGCGGCGACGAAGCCGAGCGGGCGCATCGGCGTCAGGCCGAGCTGGCGGCCCCAGCCCATCACCTGCTCCATCGCGGCGCTCCCGGCGACTCCGGTGGTGGCGGTCACCGCCCCGTAGGCGGCCATCGAGATCATCACGTACATCCCGACGTTGCCGCTCCCGACCGGGTCGTCCGAGCCGAGGCCGAAGACGAGGTACATGAAGGTGGGCAGGCCGATGATGAAGAACATCCCGATGCGGTCGCGGAGCTGGCGGCGCAGGTCGAGCCGGGCGTACGTCGCCATCGCGGGGCGTGGGGCGGTCCGCCCGATCGTCGGGGTGCCGGCGCTCATCGTGCTGCTCCGGTCAGGTCGCTCGGCTGCTCCGAGGTCAGGGCGAGGAAGGCGGCCTCCAGGCTGGCGGCGGACACCTCGACGTCGCCGACGCCCAGGGGCTCGAGCACCTGCCGCACGCGCGCCAGCCAGGCCGGGTCGATGCCGTCGGCGCCGACCACGTCGGCCGGCGGGCGGAACGTGAGGGTGCGCCCGCCGTACGCCGCCCGTACGTCGGTGGTCGCGGCGTCGTGGACGATGCGGCCGTGGTTCATCAGGACCGTCCGCTCGGCGAACTCGTCGGCCTCCGCGAGGTAGTGGGTGGCGAAGACGATCGTCCGGCCCAGCGCGGCGTCGGCGCGCATGGTCTCCCAGAACGCCTGGCGGGCGCCGACGTCCATCCCGGTGGTCGGCTCGTCGAGGATGACGAGGGCGGGGTCGGGCACCAGGGCGAGGGCGAACTTCAACCGCTGCTGCTCGCCGCCCGAGCACGCCTCGACGCGGCGCCCGGCGATCTCCGTCAGGCGCGCCCGCTCGAGGACCACGTCGACCCGGTCCGGTCGTCCGTGGAGAGCGGCGATCGCCTGCACGGTCTCGGCGACGGTGAAGTCGTTGAGCAGCCCGCCGGTCTGCATCACCGCGGACACCCGGCCCGCGCGGACGGCCTCGGCGGGTGCGGTGCCGTAGACCTCGATCGTGCCGGCGTCGGGCGTCGTCAGTCCGAGCAGCATGTCGACGGTCGTGGTCTTCCCGGCGCCGTTGGGTCCGAGGAAGGCGACGATCTCGCCCGGCTCGATGGTCAGGTCGACGTCGTCGACGGCGACGACGGGCGTGCCGTCGGTGCCGCGGAACGACTTGCGGAGGCCGGTGGCCCGCACTGCAGCCACCCCGACGGGAGGCGTCGGGGTCCCCGCGGCGTTGCTCGGAGCAGCGGAGCGGGGGAGGAGAACGTGGGGTGACTTCATGACCCCAGCCTGTCGGCGTACGCCGCTCCGGTCCTGGCGGTTGTGTCACGAGGTCGCCGTGACACCTGTCACCCGCCGGTCTGTTCACCATGGGATGCAGACGAATGGGCACTTGCCACGGTCAATTGACCGTGGCAAGTGCCCATTCAGCGACATCCCATGGTGGACAGGCAGAGCCGAAGGATCAGAAGGACGCCTCGTCGAGGTCCATCAGGTCGAGGTCGATGCCCTCGGCGATGGCCCGCTCGGCACTGATCTTCGGCAGGTTGGTCTGCGCGAAGAACTGCGCGGCCGCGACCTTGCCCTCGTAGAACGCCTTGTCCTTCGCCGACACCTCGCCCGACAGCTTCTGCAGGGCGACCTCGGCCTGGCGCAGCAGCAGCCAGCCGCACACGACGTCGCCGAGCACCATCAGCAGGCGCGAGGTGTTGAGCCCGACCTTGTAGATGTTGCGCAGCTCGTCCTGCGAGCTCATCAGGTCGTTGATCATGTGCCCGACGATCGCGTTGGCGTCCTCGAGCGCGGTGGCGAGGAGCGCCCGCTCGTTCTTGAGGCGCCCGTTGCCGGCCTCGGAGGCGATGAAGCCTTCGATCTCCGTCGCGAGGTGGCCGAGCGCCTTGCCCTGGTCCTTGACGATCTTGCGGAAGAAGAAGTCCTGGCCCTGGATCGCGGTCGTGCCCTCGTAGAGCGTGTCGATCTTCGCGTCGCGGACGTACTGCTCGATCGGGTACTCCTGCAGGAAGCCCGAGCCGCCGAACGTCTGGAGCGACTCGGTGCCCAGCAGCACCCACGAGCGCTCGGAGCCGTAGCCCTTCACGATCGGGAGGAGCAGGTCGTTGACCGCGGCCGCGAGGCGCGCCTCGTCGGAGTCGGCGGTGCCGGCGTGCTCGGCCAGCATCACCTGGTCCTGCCAGGTCGCGGTGTAGAGCACCAGCGCGCGCATCGCCTCGGCGAACGACTTCTGCGTCATCAGCGAGCGGCGTACGTCGGGGTGGTGGGTGATCGTCACGCGGGGAGCGGTCTTGTCGGCGGCCTGCGTCAGGTCGGCGCCCTGCACGCGCTCCTTGGCGAACTCGAGCGCGTTGAGGTAGCCGGTCGAGAGCGTGGCGATGGCCTTGGTGCCGACCATCATCCGGGCGTTCTCGATGACCTGGAACATCTGGGCGATGCCGTCGTGGACCTCGCCGAGCAGCCAGCCCTTGGCGGCCTCGCCGCCACCGACCTGCGGGTCGCCGAAGGTGACCTCGCACGTGTTGGAGACCTTGATGCCCATCTTGTGCTCGACGTTGGTGACGTAGACCCCGTTGCGCTCGCCGGTGAGCTCACCGGTCTCGGGATCGAAGTGGTGCTCGGGCATCCAGAAGAGGGAGAGGCCCTTCGTGCCCGGGCCGCCCGCGCCCTCGACGCCCTCGGGGCGCGCGAGGACGAGGTGCATGATGTTCTCGCTCATGTCATGGGTGGCGCTGGTGATGAAGCGCTTGACGCCGGTGATGTTCCACGAGCCGTCGTCGTTGGCGACGGCCTTGGCGCGACCCGCGCCGACGTCGGAGCCGGCGTCGGGCTCGGTGAGGACCATCGTGCAGCCCCACTGGCGGTCGACCATGTGCTGCGCGACCGCCTTGTCGCGGTCGTTGCCGTTGCGGTGGACGACGTTGGCGAACGCCGGCCCGGCGGCGTACATCCACACGGGGGCGTTGGCGCCGAGCACCATCTCGCCGATCGCCCAGACCAGCGACGAGGGAGCCGGCGTGCCGCCCATCTCCTCGAAGACCTGCAGGCGCCAGAACTCCGAGTCCATCCACGCCTGGTAGGACGCCTTGAAGGACTCGGGCACGGGGGCGGTGTGGGTGGCGGGGTCGAAGACCGGCGGGAAGCGGTCGCTGTCCTCGTACGACGACGCCAGGTCCTCGCGGGACAGGCGCTCGACCTCGCGGAGGATCTCGCGGGCGCTCGCGCCGTCGACCTCGCCGAACGGTCCGGTGCCGAGGACCTCGTCGCGGCCGAGCACCTCGAAGAGGTTGAACTCGATGTCGCGGAGGTTGGTCTTGTAGTGGCTCACTGCTTCCACCTGTCCATGTGCGAGCGGTCTGTGGTCTCTGCTACTGATCGGTCTACTGACCGGTAACAAGATTCTGCCTCGCCGACGGGTGGCGCGCAACACGAACGGCCGATGTCGCGCGTCACAGGCGCGGGGGCGGAAGGACGCGTCGCGAGCTGACCGGACTTGCCTACCGCATCCAGTATCTCTACTGTTTCACTGAACAAACAACACCCACATGACTTTGGTCCGTTGCGGGCCGCACCCACCTGGAAGGAGCGCGCACATGCGCAAGCTCATCGTTCTCGGGGTCGTGGGCCTCATCGCCCAGCTCATCGACGGATCCCTGGGCATGGCCTACGGCGTGACGTCCTCGACCCTGCTGCTCGCCGCCGGTGTCGCACCCGCCGCGGCCTCGGCCGCCGTCCACTTCTCCGAGATCGGCACGTCGCTGGTCTCCGGTGCCTCGCACCACAAGCTCGGCAACGTCGACTGGCGCACCGTGTCGATCCTCGCCCTTCCCGGCTTCGTCGGCGCCTTCATCGGCGCGACGCTGCTCTCCAACATCGACGCCGCCGTCGCCAAGCCGGTCGTCGCCGTGATCCTGCTCAGCCTCGGCGCCTACGTCGTCTACCGCTTCCTGCGGCTCGGTGGGGCCCGCCCGAGCTTCAAGGCTCGCCCGTCGGCCGCGTTCCTCGCCCCGATGGGCCTGGTCGCGGGCTGCCTCGACGCCGTCGGTGGCGGCGGCTGGGGCCCCGTCGGCACCACCTCGCTGCTCTCCAGCGGTCGCCTCGAGCCCCGCAAGGTCGTCGGCTCGATCGACACCTCCGAGTTCGTCGTCGCCGTCGGCGGCTCGCTCGGCTTCCTCATCGGCCTCGGCGCCGCCAACATCAACTGGGGCTACGCAGGCGCGCTGCTCGCCGGCGGCGTCATCGCCGCGCCGATCGCCGCCTGGCTGGTCAAGCACCTCGCCGCTCGCGTCCTCGGCGTCGCCGCCGGCGGCCTGATCATCCTCACCAACTCCAAGACCCTCCTCGAGGCCGTCGGCGTCCCCGGTGTCGGCGTCGCCGCCACCGCCGCCGTCGTCTTCGTGCTGTGGGTCTCCGGCATCGTCTGGGCCGTCAAGCAGGAGCGCGCCGCCAGGACCGCCCTGTTCGACGAGACGGAGCTCGAGGCGGCGCGCGCCTGAGGTCGTCGCGCGGTCCGCGGATCAAGCCCCAGTGTCTTGCCCGACATATCTGACAAACTGCACCTATGCGCGTATCCGCCAAGGCCGACTACGCCCTCCGGGCCCTGATCGAGATCGCGGTGCGCACAGAGGGAACAGCCGTCAGCGCCGAGCAGCTCGGCAAGGCGCAGGGCATTCCCCACGGCTTCCTCCAGGCCATCCTGGCCGACCTCCGCAGGGCCGACGTCGTGGTGTCGCAGCGGGGACAGTCGGGCGGCTGGCGCTTCGCACGCGACCCGGGCTCCGTCACCGTCGCCGACGTGATCCGCGCCGTCGACGGCCCGCTCGTCTCGGTCTACGGCCTGCGTCCCGAGGCGGTCGCGTACGACGACTCGGCGCAGGTGCTCCAGCACGTGTGGATCGCCGCCCGCAGCTCGCTTCGCGCGGTGTTCGAGCAGGTGTCCATCCAGGACCTCGCCGACGGCAAGCTCGCCGAGAGCGTCGCGGCCCTCACCCAGGACGAGGACGCCTGGCAGCCGCACTGAGCGCCGCCGGCGCTCACGGGGCTAAGCGGCCAGGCGCTTGTTGACCTGCTTGCGCCGCTTCGAGATCTTGGCCAGGCGCTTGTCCAGCCGGGCCTCCTCCTCGATGAGCGCGATCCGCGCGACCTGGGCGGCGAGCTGCTCGTCGCCCAGGGTGTCGGGCAGCACGTGGACGCGGTCCTCCTTGACCAGCGACAGCCACGAGGCCGGCGGCTGGACGGTGAAGCCGCACGTCACGACGAGCACGACCTTGAAGCCGGCGGTGCCGTCGAGAGCGAGAGCCGCCTGCTCGGAGGTCGCGTCGTAGAACGACGGGACGCTGACGAACACGTCGGACTTGGCCTTCCAGGCGCGGCGGCACACCGCCGCCCAGGCGCCCTCGACCTGCTTGCGCTTGAGCCCGGCCGCCTTGTGCATGCGCCGGATCTCGATGCCGGCATTGCCGAGGAGCTCGGGGTCGACGTCCGGGAGGGCGATCCGACCGAGCTCGAGGCCCTCGTGCATCGCCGCGAGGTCGACCGGGTCGGGACCGATGTGGAGCAGCAGCAGTCTCTTGGACATGGCGCCAGCCTCGCCCACGCGTACGTCGTATGCGTGAACGTGAGCCGAACACGCCGCGTCTTTACCTAGTCTGGTGTGACGACCCGGCCCTCGCGTGCGTCTCCCATGTGACGCCGAGACACACCCAGGGAGAGACATGCCCCGCACGAGCGAGGAGTTCGAGGAGTTCGCCGTCGCGCGGACCCCCCAGCTCTACCGCGCCGCGTGGCTGATGTGCGGCGACGCCCATCGCGCCGAGGACCTCGTCCAGGACACGCTGGCCAAGGTCTACGTCCGGTGGCACCGCCGGCTGGGCGGACCGATCGAGCACCCGGTCGCCTACGCCCACACGACGCTGACCCGCACCTACATCAGCGCCCAGCGCCGACGCAGCAACCACGAGACACCCACCGAGCGCCTGCCCGAGACCAGCGACGGCCGTGGAGACGCCGCCACCGGCCTCGCGCTGCGGGCGGCGCTCGACGAGCTGGCGCCGATGGACCGCGCGGTCCTGGTCCTGCGCTACCTCGAGGACATCTCGGTGGCCGACACGGCGGACGCGCTGGGGGTGAGCCCGGGAGCCGTGCGCAACCGCACGATCCGTGCGCTCGACCGGCTCCGCGCCGTGCTGGGCCCGTCCCTCCGCGACCTGCTGGAAACCTAGGAGATGAGCATGTCCCCGCACGACTCAGGCGTCACCGAGCTGCTCCGCCGCGCCAGCGACGACCTCACCCCGGACGTCGACCGCCTCGTCCGTGGCGGCATCGCCCGCGGTCGATCGCGCCAGCGCCGCGCCCGGATCGGTACGACGGTCGCCTCGCTGGCCGTGATCGGCGTCATCGGCACGCTGGCGGCCGTCGTACCCCAGGGCGGTCCGGACAGCGCGCCCGACCCGGGTCTCGCGACCGAGCCAGCCGCGACCGAGACCCCGACGGAGACCCCGACGGAGACGCCGACTGAGACGCCCACCGAGCCGCCACCGACGAGCCTGCCGGTCATGCTGTCCGTGTCGGCTGCCGAGATCCCGGCCACGGTGGAGCGGGTCCTCGGCCTCGAGGATCGGATCTCCCAGCCGTCGGTCCGGGTCGACGAGCGGGACGACAAGCTGGTCCAGCTCCTCGTCGACGGTATGGCCCTCGACGTGGGGCTCGAGCTCGCCGCGGACGTGACGCGCGCCCCCTGCGAGGCGGACGCCGCGAGGTTGGGCGGAACCTGTGAGGCCGTCGACAACGGCGGGTGGCTGCTGACGTGGGGCCCGACCCTGGCCGACGGCGTCACCTGCATCGGTGTGAACCTGGTGCGCTACGGGTTCGAGGTGTGGGCGACTTCCTGCAATGCGGCCGTCGGCAAGGAGTCGCCCACGCTGGCGCCTGCGCCGCCGCTGGACGCGGCGCAGCTCCGGACGCTGGTCTCGACGAACGAGTGGTTCGAGTAGGGCTCAGTCGTCCGAGGCCGCACGCAGCCAGCTGACCAGCGGGCGCAGCGCCTGCCAGTCGTCGCGCACCCGGTCGAGGAGGCCGGCGTCGATGGCGTCGGACTCGAAGCCGTAGGACTTGTTGGCGAAGAGCTGCTTGCAGCGCAGCAGGTGGATGCGCGGGTGGTCGGCGTCGTAGCCGCGCGGCGAGGTCTTGAGTCGGTCCCCGCCGATCTCGAAGCCGTCCTTCTCCAGCCGCTTGAGCAACCGGTCGAGTGCCTTGCCGGTCTTCTCGTCGGCCATCGCGTCGCGGATCGCCGCCAGCCGTGGGCCCCCTGCCTCGTAGAACCCGCTGCCGACCCGGGTGCCGCGCGCGGAGATCTCGACGTACCACCCCATCGAGGGTCCGGCCGCCACGAAGGCGCCCTGGTGCGTCTTGTAGGGCGTCTTGTCCTTGGCGAAGCGCACGTCGCGATAGGGCCGGAACACCTTGGCGGGGCCGAACTCCGGCTCGAGCGCGGCCACCAGTGCCTTCATCGGCGCCTCGACCGACTCCTTGTAGACCTCGCGGTGCGCCTCCCAGAACGACTTGGTGTTGTCCATCTCGAGGTCGTCGTAGAAGTCGAGCGCGGCGACGGGGAATCCGGTGAAGCTCACCGAGCGAGCCTATGCCGCGCCCGTCAGGCGACCGGTGCCCACACGAGCTCGTCGCCCTCCTCGCCGTACGACGGCACGGTGAGGACGCCGCCACCACAGGCCGGCTCACCGAGGAACGCGTTGCCCGACGACGCGGACTCGTAGGCGATCTCGAGCGTGTGCTGCGGGGTCCACCTCATCAGTCGAGCCGGCTCGTCGGGTCCTTGCGGGTCGCGGACGAAGAAGACCGAGTCGCCGCAGGGGACGGCGGTGCCGGTGGTGCCCGGGCCGAGGTCGAAGAACGTGCCGCCGGCAGAGGCGTAGAAGTGCGCCTCCTCCTGGCGGCGCGGCTTCGGGACCTCCGACCACACCGCGCCGTCGACGGTGGCGGCGACGTCCCACGCGATGCACTCGGCCGGCCCCTCGACGGGTTGCGGCAGGCCGCTGCCGTCCAGGAGGTTGACGGTCCGGCAGGCGACGGGGCGGGCGTCGTCGAAGGTCATCATGCCGACGCCGTTCTCGCTCGCCGTGAGGTTCGAGAAGCCGGTGCCGTCCGGTGCGCACCAGCCGTCCTCGCCGTTGCTGTCGGCCAGGGCGCTGGTGGCCAGGCAGTACGCCCGGTCGTCGCCGTAGGTCGGGTAGTAGAGATCGCCGCCGGTGAGCGCCCACGATCCGCCGCTGGCCGGGACCGGGCCGGCGAGCGAGGACTGCTTCCCGCTCGCGAGGTCGACGACGTCGACCTGGCTCGGGTCGGTCTCGGCCTTGTCCTGCCGGACCACGACCGCCCAGTCCTCGCTCATCAGCAGCTCGGAGATCGTCCGGCCCGGACCGGCGCTGATGCCGATGCCCTGCCCGTCCGCGGACAGCTCGACGGTCGTGCCGCCCTCGTCAGCGAGGGCCTCCCAGGCGGGGCCGCGGACGTAGCGCGTGCCGGCCGCAAGGCCGCTGTCCTGCCAGCCCAGCAGCGCCCTGGTCGGCTCGATGACCGTCGGTGCGTCGATGGTGCCGCCGGCGGGCGCTTCGCTCGACGGCTCGCTCGTGCTGCTCGGTCCGTCGGGGACCCGCGCCGGTGCGTCGTCGCCGGTCCCGCAGCCGGCCAGCGCGACGAGCAACGCCAGCGCGAACGTCGTACGAGCTCTCATGCCGGCCGCCTCAGACGCCGATGTTGTGCTGGAAGTGGTCGAGGTTGGCGCGGTAGGACTTGTAGGCGTTGCGCCACTGCACCCGCTCGATCGCCGGCTCGCTCGGGTCGAACCTCGACTGGTCCCATGGCTCGAAGTAGCCGATCTTGCGGTTGCCGTCGGGGTCCTGGTCGTAGCCGCGGCCGACCTGGAAGTGCCCGCTCGCGTCGTCGTCGAGGTAGGGGTAGTACTGCTTGAGCAGCACCGGGTGGAGGACGACGGGCGCCTGGTAGTCGTGCACGTGCCGCATCATCAGCCGGTACCACTGCTTGAAGGTGAAGTCGCTGATGTCGAGCACGACGTAGGGGCCGGCGGCGGTCGCGTCGTCGTAGTCGGTCCGGTTGTTGATCACGCGCACCATGTCGGTGATCGCGGTGCCGGCCGACGTCGTGCCGAGGCGGCGGGCCCAGTAGGCCTGGGTCTTGCGCTTCTCCTGCGAGCTCCAGCCGATGGCCTGCATGGTCGCGGGGCCGCACCAGTAGGTCTGGCTCTGGGACCGGGCGACCTTGCTGGTGAGGATCTTGTCCTTCGTCGGGTACGACTCGCCGAAACCGCCGCGGGCGTCGATGCCGGCGTCGGTGGCCGTGGTGACCTCGGGGTGCCTCGCTGCGAAGTCCTCCGGCAACGCCACGCCCTGGATCTCGTGGCGCAGCATCCAGACCTTGCCGACGGACTGCGCCGCCATGGTGAGCTCCACGCGCTCGGCGTCGGTGCGGGCCCTCGCGCCGCGGGCACTCGTGCGCGCCAGTACGCCGTCCGCGTCGAGGTCGCCGGTGCGCTCGGCGGCCCTGCCGAAGGCCGGCGGCGTCTCGAGCCGGGCGGCCAGCTCGTCGCGCGACTGGTTGGTCCACCCGAACCCGAGGCAGTAGCGCTGGCCGTCGAAGGTGGCGCACCGCACCGACGCCCGCGCGGTCGCCGTACGTCCCTGGACCCGTTCGGAGCCCGCACCCTCCGCGACCACGCGCTCGATCTCGGCCCGCATCTCGGGGGTCACCTCGCCGACGCCTGCCGCGCCTACCCGTCGTAGGTTCTCCGCCGACGGGGCGATCGCGCCCTGCTCGTCGGTGCCGTCCGGGAGCAGCGGCACGGCGCCGAGGGTCAGCGCGAGCGCCGCCGCGCCGATGGTGGCCGGGTGCCGCCACAGCGGGCGCGACCCGTCCTCGGTGGCGATCCGATGGGCGATGCGGTGGGCGATGAGGCGGGGGATGAGGCGGGGGAGCACGGGCATGAGGAAGGCCTTCGATCCGAGTAAACGCGGACGCCTCACTGTCCTCTCTGGCCCCATCCGACGCAAGTTCCCCACGCGTTGCGCGCTGAGATCTGTGAGCGGTGAGTGAGGAGGACTCCGGTGGCCGAGAATCCGCCTCACGCGCCGCTCGTACGACGGTGCTGGCGGGGGCGGTGAGTGAGGAGGGTTCCGCCGGGCGAGTATCCGCCTCACGCACCGCTCGAACGGGTTGACGAAGAATGGAGTGGAGCGGATGACGAGATTCGAACTCGCGACATCGACCTTGGGAAGGTCGCGCTCTACCAGCTGAGCTACATCCGCATGCCGTCGGTGGACGGCTCGCCAGAGAGTATAGGAGTGGGGCTACCTGACCCCTACGGCAACCTCGACAGCCCGGGATGCTTGGCCGAGACGGTGTCGCCGGAGGAGCGGCCGGTGAGCCGGCGATGCACCCAGGGCACGAGGAACTCGCGCGTCCACTGGGCGTTGGCCGCCCACTGCTGGCGGCGCGCGAGGACGGGCAGGGGATCGATCGTCACGGGCTCGAGCGCGTGCTCGACCCCGATCGCGTCGAGGACGGCGCGGGCCATGTAGGCGTGCCCGAAGGAGTTGAGGTGCATCCGGTCGGTGTCCATCGCGCCCTCGATCTCGACCTCGCGCATCCGCCACATGTCGACGATGGTCGCGTCGTGCCGCTCGGCGATCTCACGCACCCACTCGTTGAAGATCGCCATCCGCCCGCGGACGGGCCCGTAGATCCCGCGACCGCCCGGGTCGAAGATCGTGAACATCACCACCCGTGCCCCGGTCGCGCTGAGCCGCGCGATCGCATCGTCGTACGTCGCTGCGAGGGCGTCGAGGTCGACGCGCGGGCGGAGTACGTCGTTGCCGCCGCCGTGGATCGTGATCAGGTCGGGCTCGAGGGCGACGGCCGCGTCGAGCTGCTCGGCGACGAGGGGGGCGAGCTTGCGGCCCCGGACGGCGAGGTTCGCGTAGCCGAAGTCGTCGGTCTGCGTCGCGAGGACCTCGGCGACGCGGTCGGCCCAGCCGCGCAGGCCGTTGGGGCGCGACGGGTCGGGATCGCCGACTCCCTCGGTGAACGAGTCGCCCAGGGCGACGTAGCGGTGGAAGGTCACCGATCCATTGTGGCGACCCGTTCCCTCCGCGTGGAAAACGGCGGCTAGGTTGGCCGCGTGCTGCTCTCTGACCGCGACATCATCGCCGAGATCGACCAGGGCCGGATCGCGCTGGACCCGTGGGACCCGCAGATGCTGCAGCCGTCCAGCATCGACGTCCGGCTCGACCGGTTCTTCCGCGTCTTCGAGAACCACCGCTACCCCCACATCGACCCGGCGGCCGACCAGTCCGACCTCACCCGCGAGGTCGAGCCGGTGGGCGACGAGCCGTTCATCCTGCACCCGGGGGAGTTCGTGCTCGGGTCGACGTACGAGGTGGTGAGCCTCCCCGACGACGTCGCCGCACGGGTCGAGGGGAAGTCGTCGCTGGGCCGGCTCGGCCTGCTCACGCACGCGACCGCCGGCTTCGTCGACCCCGGCTTCTCCGGCCACGTGACCCTCGAGCTCGCCAACGTCGCGACCCTGCCGATCAAGCTCTACCCCGGCATGAAGATCGGCCAGTTCTGCTTCTTCCGGCTCTCCTCGCCGAGCCAGCACCCCTACGGCTCGGAGAAGTACGGCTCGCGCTACCAGGGTCAGCGCGGCCCCACGCCGAGCCGGTCGTTCCAGGGCTTCCACCGCACGCAGATCTGAGCGGACCCCGAGGAGGTCCTGACCCTCGGGCGAACGGCGGGCCGATGGTCAGCGGCGCTTGGGGGCGCGGGGCGAGTAGCGCACGCGCTCGGCGATGCGGTGGCGGGCGATGAGCTCGATGTCGGTGAGTGAGTCGTGCATGGCCGTGCTCCTTTCTGCTCGGGCTGGTGGTGGGGTCGGACTGGTGGTCGGTTCAGCTCTGGTGGAGGGTGACGTCGCCCGAGGCGGTGGTGGCGCGGACCTCGAGGAAGGACTGGCCCTCGGCGGGCTCGCCCGTGGCGGGCAGCGAGGAGGAGAGTCGCCCGCTCGCGGTGCGGACGTCGGTCCACACCGGCGTACCTCCTGCGACGCCGATGCTGACGTCGCCGCTCGCGGTCTTGGCGGTGATCCGGCCCGACGCGGTCCGGCCGATCACCAGGTCGCCGGAGCCGGTGGTGAAGACGACCTCGCCGGAGACCTGGCCGACCTGCGCGTCGCCCGACCCGGTCTTGACGGCCAGCTCGCCGGCCGACTCCTCGACGCGCACGTCGCCGCTGCCGGTGGTGATCACCAGGTCCGAGCCGGCGCGGACGACGCGGATGTCGCCGGAGCCGGACTTGATCCGGGCGGGGCCGGCGAGGTGCTCGGCGACCAGGTCGCCGGAGCCGGACTGGACGGTGCAGTCGCCGTCGACGACGTCGAGGGAGACGTCCCCCGAGCCCGAGTCGACGCGGGTGTCGGAGAACCTGCCGTGGGTGACGACGTCGCTGCTCCCGACCTTGGCGCTGAGGCCGCTGGCGACCGGCACCTCGACGAGGATCTCGGCGCGGGCGTCCTTGCCGAAGAAGCCACCATTGCGATGCGGCGCGATGATCGCGATCCGACGGGCGCCCACTCCGTCGGCCAGGTCGCGCACGTCGAACTCCTCGGCGCGCTCGCCGGTGATGCGGACGGTGGTCTCGGTGGTGTCGGTGGCGGTCACGTCGACGAGGCCGCGGCCGTTCTCGACGTGCAGCACGATCGGCTCGGGGGTGTCGAAGCCGAGGTCCAGGTGGTTGCTCATGGTGTCTCCGGTCGGGTCGAGGGTGTGTTCGCCCGCCGGCCCGGCAGGTGCCGGTCCGCTGTGGGCGGTGGGGAGGGGCCGTCAGTCGTGACGGCGGGCGGTCAGAGCCAGCCGGTCATCCGGCGGTTGTTGCCCTGCTTGCGGTTGGCGGCGAAGGGGTCGTAGCCCACGAAGGGGACGCTGCTGAGGTCGATGTCGACATTGATCGCGTGCTCGTTGGTCGCGCTGCGCACGATGCCGACGAGCCAGGTGTTGAGGCTCTGCCCGGCGGCGGCCGCCTTCTCCTCGGCCCGGGCCTTGACGGCCTCCGGGATCCGGAGCGTGACACGGGCCAGGTCGCCGTCCTCCTCCTCGGGGGGAGCCGGCGGGGCCGGTGGCGGGGGAGGAGCGGGCATCTCGGACGGCGGCACGACCTCGACGACGAAGGCGAGCTCGCGTCCGTCGAGTCGTACGTCGACGCTGCCGTCGGGCAGCTCGGCGGTGATCTCGGCGGCCGCGTGGGAGATGGCCTCCATCAGGGCCAGCCGGGCACTCGGGTCGAGCGCGTAGGCGAGCCGCTCGGCTGCCTGCTTGAGGTCGTCGCCGCCCGCCTCCGCCGCGGCGACCAGGTCGCGGCGCAGGGTGTCGACGTACGGGGTGAGGTCCATACGCATCATCGTGACATCACGGTGACGTCATGTCAACACCAAAGTGATGTCACGGGGCGTCGGATGTGACGCCAGGCGGGAACAACCCCTGACGAGTCAGAGGTCGAAGAGCGAACCCGAGCCGCTGATGTCGGCGTCCGTACGCGGCGTGTGAGCGGACTGGTCCGGGGGATCCGCCGACGTGGTCGCCGGCTTCTTCTCGTCCTCGTCCTCGTCCTCGCGTCGGAATCGGCGTCGGAGTCGTCGGAATCGAGGATCGTGTCGGGGTCGTCGTCCTCCGACGGGTCCCGGTCCTCGGGCTCGGTGGCGGCGGCCTCCGGCTCGGGCGCCGGTGACGTCTCCTCGTCGGGGTCGGCGAACAGCGCGGCGCGGCTCAGGTCCGCCCCGCTCGGCGGGGCACCGGGAGCTGCGGCGGGCTCGTCCTCGGGCTCGGGCGCGGGCTCCGCCTCCGGCTCCTCGGCAACGTCCGACGAAGCGGTCGCCGGGACGGCCGTCTCGTCGCTCGTCGTGCGGGGGCGCCGGGGCGGCTGGGGTGGCGGGGGCCTCGATGTCGAACAGCGACCCGACGCTCGACAGGTCGACGTCCGTCGCCGGCGTACCGCTGGGCTCGGGCTCGGGCTCGTCGGCGGGCTCGGGCTCAGGCTCAGCCTTCGACTGCTCCGGCACCGGCTCCGGCTCGGGCTCCGGATCCGGCTCGGCCTTCGACTGCTCCGGCTCCGGCTCCTTGACGGGTTCGGGTGCCTCGGTCGGCTCCGGGGCGGCGATGTCGAAGAGCGAGCCACCGCCGCCGAGGTCGGCGGCCGGCTTCTCCGCGGCCTCCGCGGCCTCCGCGGGCGCCGCGGCCTCGGATCCGGGCTTTGGCTCGGGCTCGGCCTTCGACTGCTCCGGCTCCTCCGCGGCAGGCGTCGGCTCCGGCTCCGGCGTACCGAGGTCGAAGAGCGAGCCGCCTCCGCCGAGGTCGATCGACGCCGGCTGCTCCTCTGCCGGCGGCGGCGGCGGACTCGGCCTGCTCGCCGGTGGCCGGAGCGGGTTCGGCCTCGGGGGCGGGCGTGTCGAACAGCGAGCCCGGGCTCTCGGCGGGCTTGGCCTCGGCGGGCTTGCTCTCCTCGGGCTTGGCCTGCTCGGGCGCCGGGGTGTCGAAGAGGGACGAGCCGCCCGATGCCTTCGCTGCGGGTCCGGCGTCGGCGGTCTCGGTGACGGTGTCGTCGGTGACCGTGACGTCACCGGCCTCGGGCTCGTCCTTGGTGGCCACGTCCGTCGCGGCCGACGAGGCGGAGGCAGCGGCAGGAGCCGCGGCGGGCGACGAGCCCGGTGCGGCCTTGGTCGCCTGCTCTCCCTTGACCGAGGCGAGCAGCATCTGCGCGACGTCGAGGACCTCGACCTCCTCGCGGGCCTCGCCCGCGGCCTGCTGGGCCGTCAGCCCGTCGGACAGCATCACCCGGCAGAACGGGCAGCCCACGGCGATCTGGTCGGCACCGGTGCCGACGGCCTCGCGGGTGCGGTTCGTGTTGATCCGCTCACCGAGGTTCTCCTCCATCCACATCCGCGCGCCACCGGCGCCGCAGCAGAAGGACTTCTCGGAGTTGCGCTCCATCTCCACGAACTCGGCGCCGGGCAGCACCTGCAGCAGCTCGCGCGGCGGTGTGTAGACCTGGTTGTGACGACCGAGGTAACACGGGTCGTGATAGGTGATCGAGCGCTTCGCGGCGCCCGCACCGTCCTTGACGGGCGTCAGCTTGCCCTCGCGCACGAGGCGGTTGAGCAGCTGGGTGTGGTGGACCACCTCGAGCTCGATGCCGAAGTCCTGGTACTCGTTCTTCAGCGTGTTGAAGCAGTGGGCGCAGGTCGAGACGACCTTCTTGACCTTGTACTCCTTGAAGGTCTCGACGTTCTGCTGGGCGAGGCCCTGGAAGACGAACTCGTTGCCGGCGCGACGGGCCGGGTCACCCGTGCAGGTCTCGCCGTTGCCGAGCACGCCGAAGGAGATCCCGGCCATGTCCAGCAGCTCGGCGACCGCCCGGGTCGTCTTCTTCGCGCGGTCCTCGTACGCACCCGCGCAGCCGACCCAGAACAGCCAGTCGACCGACTCGAGGGACTCCAGGTCCTCCCCGACGACCGGCACGTCGAAGTCGAGGCCCTTGGCCCAGTCCATGCGGGCCGAGGCCGACATGTTCCACGGGTTGCCCTTGTTCTCCAGGCCCTTGAAGAGCTGGTTGAGCTCGGCGGGGAAGTTCGACTCCACCAGCAGCTGGTAGCGCCGCATGTCCATGATGTGGTCGACGTGCTCGATGTCGACCGGGCACTGCTGGACGCAGGCGCCGCACGACGTACAGCTCCAGAGCACGTCCGCGTCGATGACGAAGTCGCCGTCGGCAGGGTTGTAGAAGTAGTCGAGGACGTCGGTGCCCGCGCCGGCGTCCTCGCCCTTCGAGCCGACACCGACGAGCTGACGCTCCGCGTGTGCCTCGTCGCCGTCGTGCTTGGCGTAGGTGTGGTCACGCAGCGCGGTGATCAGCAGCTTGGGCGAGAGCGGCTTCTCGGTGTTCCAGGCCGGACACTGCGACTGGCAGCGGCCGCACTCGGTGCAGGTCGTGAAGTCGAGGATGCCCTTCCACGAGAAGTCCTCGGCCTTGCCGACGCCGAGCACCGAGTCCTCGTCGAGGTCGTCGATGTCATCGAGGGTGATCGCCTTGCCGTCGGAGGTCAGCGGCTTCATGGCGCCGAGCGCGGTGCTGCCGTCGGCCTCACGCTTGAAGTAGATGTTGAACCAGGCGGTGAAGCGGTGCCAGGCGATGCCCATGGTGATGTTGCGCGCGATCACCATCAGCCAGATCATCGCGAGCGCGATCTTGAAGGTCGCGATGCCGTAGATGAGGTTGTGCAGCGCGTCCTCGCCCGACGGGTAGATCGCGTCACCGATCCACGACGCGATCGGGTAGTGGCTGCGGCCGACCTCCTCGTCGAGCTTCCACTCGGCGGCGCGGACGAAGAGGATCGCGCCGCCCTCGAGCAGTGCGAGCGCCTCGACGAAGTAGGCCTGCCAGAAGTTCGAGCCGAAGAACCGGCTCCTGCGGCCCTCGGACCGGGGGTGGTGCCTCTGCCGGTAGACGATCAGGTAGACGATGCCGACCGTGCTGAGCAGGCCGATGAGCTCGCTGAACCACTCGTAGGGGTACCAGTGGCCGATCAGCGGCCAGGCGAAGTCGGGCTTGAAGAGCTGGAAGTACGCCGCCAGCACGGCCGTGCTGAGGAACAGGAACGCCGCGTAGACGAACCAGTGCATGATGCCGACCCAGTGCCACTGGAGCATCCGGGTGTGGAGGAACGTCTCCTTGAGCATCGTCACCGCGCGACCCGCCGGGTTCGCGCCGCGGGTCGCATCGGGCTGGCCGCTGCGGATCACGCCCAGCATCCGTCGCACGGCGGGGACGAGCAGCGCGACGGCGGCGACGGTCAGGGCGAACGAGACGACGATCGCGAAGATCTGCATGAGCTGCTCCTCGTGGGGGGCGTGACGCACCGGAGCCTAGGCCGCGCCGGCCGGCTGCGGCAGCGGCACCCGGGTGAGAAAGATCCTACTGGTTGGTAATCGACGAGACGTCGGTGTGCCGGGTAGTGGCCCACACCACACTGCCCGGGCTCTTTATGGCTCGGGCCACCATTGGGTGGACCCCACGACCCTCCCTAGCGTCGCCCTCGTGGCGACTCAACCAGCTCTCCGGACCTCCGGCCTGTGCAAGGACTTCCGGGGCTTCCGCGCCGTCGACACGGTGGACCTCGCGGTGGCCGAGGGAAGCATCCACGCCCTCGTCGGTCCCAACGGCGCGGGCAAGACGACGCTGTTCAACCTGCTGAGCGGCTTCCTGGGCGTCTCCGCCGGCCGCATCCACCTCTTCGGCAAGGACATCACCGGACTGCAGCCCGAGCAGATCGCCCACCTCGGTGTCGCCCGCTCCTTCCAGATCACCAGCCTGTTCGAGAACCTCACGCCCATCGAGCACGTGGAGCTCGCCCTGCAGGGGATGACGCGCGAGGGCTACAGCTTCTGGCGCTCCCAACGTTCGATGCACAAGTTCCGACCCCGCGCGGAGGAGCTCGTCGACGAGGTCGGCCTGACCTCGATGGCACACCGCCCCGCCGGACTCCTGGCCTACGGACAGAAGCGCGCGCTCGAGATGGCGCTCGTCTCGGCGCTCGATCCCCGGGTGCTCCTGCTCGACGAGCCCACGGCCGGCATGGGGGTCGAGGACATCGACCGGACCATCGAGCTCGTACGCCGCATCGCCGCAGGTCGCACGGTCGTGTTCGTCGACCACAACATGCACGTCGTGGGCAGCCTCGCGGACCGGGTCACGGTCCTCCAGGCGGGCAGCGTCCTGGCCGAGGGGACCTACGACGAGGTCCGCACCGACGACCGGGTCGTGACCGCCTATCTCGGGGAGGCCGACCATGCCTGAGACGGCGATGCTGGAGATCAAGGGCCTGGACGCGTTCTACGGCGAGGCGCAGGCGCTGCGCGGGGTGAACCTCACGGTCGCCGAGGGCGAGGTCGTCACCCTGGTGGGGCGCAACGGGGCCGGCAAGACCACCCTGCTGCGGTCCGTGATGGGCCTGCACCGCCAGGTGAGCGGCGAGATGCTCCTCGAGGGTCGCGACATCATGCGCACCCCCGCACACAAGCGCGCCCGCGCCGGGCTGGGCTGGGTGCCGGACGACCGCGGGGTCTACGCCGGCCTGACCGTCGAGGAGAACCTCCTCCTGCCCCCCGTGGTCTCCGACCGCGCCTGGGCGATCGAGAAGGTCTACGAGGCCTTTCCGGTGCTGGCCGATCGCCGCAAGGCCGGCGGCACCACCCTCTCCGGCGGCGAGCAGCAGATGCTCGCCATCGCGCGGGTGCTCCGCACCGGAGCCCGGATGCTGCTGCTCGACGAGCCGACCGAGGGGCTCGCCCCGGTGATCGTGCGTCAGATCGGCGACATCATCCGGCAGGTCAAGGAGTCCGGCGGCACCATCCTGCTGATCGAGCAGAACGTGAAGTTCGCCGCCACCGTCGCCGACCGCCACTACCTGCTCGCCCAGGGGGCGGTGGTGGAGAGCCTGGACAACGCCGAGTTCGCCTCGCGCCAGGCCGAGCTCCTCGAGCACCTGGGGATGTGAACCAGCACCTCGTCCTCGCACCACGCCCGATCCGGATCAACCCCATCCAGGACACGTCAGCCCGCACAGAGAGAAGGAACAGATGAAGAGGAACACAGCGGCAAAGGTGGCCGTGGCCTCCGCAGGAGCGATGCTCCTCGCGGCCTGCGGCCAGGGAGGACCCGGTGCCGACGAGGGCGCCATCTCCGACGACTCGATCGTGCTGGCAGTGCTCAACGACCAGTCCGGTGTCTACAAGGACCTCTCGGGCCCCAACAGCGTCAAGGCCGTCGAGATGGCCATCGCGGACTTCAAGAAGGAGCACGGCGACGACGCCGTGACCGACAACATCGAGGTCGTCTCGGCCGACCACCAGAACGAGCCGGACGTGGCCAACACGAAGGCCCAGGAGCTCTACGACCGCGAGAACGCCGACGTCATCCTCGACGTCCCGACCTCCTCGGCCGCCCTCGCTGTCGCCAACCAGGCCAAGCTCAAGAAGAAGCTCTTCATCAACGTCGGCGCGGCGACCACCGAGCTCACCGGCGCCCAGTGCAACAAGTACACCTTCCACTGGGCCTACGACACGTACATGCTCGCCAACGGCACCGGCACCGCGGTGACCGAGGGGGGCGGCAAGAACTGGCAGATCATCTACCCCGACTACGCCTTCGGCCAGGACATGGAGAAGTCCTTCAGCGCCGCGGTGGACGGGGCCGGTGGCACGGTCGACGGCACGATCGCCACGCCGTTCCCCAACGACAACTTCGCCACCTTCCTGACCAAGGCTGCCGCCAAGAAGCCCGACGTCATCGGCACCATGCAGGCCGGCGGTGACCTCATCAACCTCGTCAAGCAGTTCAACGAGGGTGGCTACGCCGACCGCGGCATCAGCCTCGCGGTGGGCCTGATGTTCATCACCGACATCCACTCCCTGGGGGTCGAGCAGTTCGCCGGCACCCAGTTCACCGAGGCGTGGTACTGGAACATGGACGACGAGGCTCGCGCCTGGGCCGACCGCTTCCTCGAGGAGACGGGCACCCGCCCGTCGTTCGCCCACGCGGCCAACTACTCCGCAGCCCTGCAGTACTTCGAAGCCGTCCAGCGCGCCGAGACCGATGAGTCCGACGCCGTGGTCGAGGAGCTCGAAGGGCTCCAGGCCGACGACGTGTTCCTCCGCAACGGTGAGGTCCGCGCCGAGGACCACCGCGTGATCCACGACGCCTACCTCGCCAAGGTCAAGGCCGCGGACGAGGTCGAGGAGGACTGGGACTACGAGGAGATCGTGGCGACCATCCCGGCGGCCGACGCCTTCCGCCCCGTGGAGGAGTCCGGCTGCGAGATGTGACCGATGCCCGGGTGGGCGTCCACCGGACGCCCACCCGCTCGTCACCCGTCTCCCCACAGCCGTCGAGGAAGTCATGAACGAAGTCCTGCAGTACACGATCCAGGGGCTCGCCGCCGGCAGCTTCTACGCGCTCTCGGCGCTCGGCCTTGCCATCATCTTCGGCGTCCTGGGCGTCGTGAACTTCGCGCACGGCGCGTGCTACATGCTCGGCGCGGTGGTCTCCGCGGTCCTCCTCGACACGGTCGGGCTGGGCTTCTGGCCGGCGCTCGTCGTCGTACCCCTGATCATGTTCGCCTTCGGGGTGCTCCTCGAGCGGCTGCTGGTGCGCTGGCTCCTTGCGCTCGACCCGCTCTACAACTTCCTGCTGACCTTCGGTCTCACGCTGCTGCTCGTCGACCTGGTCAAGCGGAGGTACGGCGTCTCCGGCCTGCCCTACGACCGACCTGACGTGCTCAGCGGCCAGATCGAGCTGGGCGCGCTGCGGCTGCCGACCTACCAGGTCTTCGTCTTCCTCTTCTCGCTGCTGGTCTGCGTGCTGGTGTGGCTGCTGATGACCCGCACCCGCATCGGCATGATCGTGCGGGCCTCGACCGAGCGCTCCGACCTCGCGCAGGCGCTGGGCATCAACGTCGGGCGGTGGGTGACACCGGTCTTCGGGTTCGGCATCGCTCTCGCCGGCCTGGCCGGCGTGCTGGCGGCACCCTTCCGCGCGATCACCGCTGACATGGGCAGCAACTTCATCATCATCTTGTTCGCCGTCGTCGTGATCGGCGGACTCGGCTCGATCCTCGGCGCCGTCGTGGCCGGCTTCCTGGTGGGTCTCGTCGAGGCCTTCGGCCAGGCCTATGCGCCGACCTTCGCCCAGATCCTGATCTTCGTCCTGATGGCAATCGTCGTGCTGGTCCGCCCGGCCGGCCTGTTCGGCCGAGAGGAAACCGCCCGATGAGCAACCTGACGTCCGATGCCGACACGGCACACGTCGACCTCCCCTCCGACGGGCGAGCCGGCTCCCACAGGTCGCCGCTGCGGTGGTTGCTGCTCGCCGCCGGCCTGGCGGTCGCCCTGGCGCTGCCGTGGTTCGTCTACCCGCCCATCGCGATGGACATCCTCTGCTGGGCGCTCTTCGCGATAGCCCTGGACATCCTGCTGGGCTACTGCGGCCTGCTGTCCTTCGGCCACGCCGCCTTCTGGGGAGGTTCGGCCTACACCACGGGGCTGGTGGCGGTGCACTACGGCGTGCCGTTCCCGCTCGCCGTCCTGGCCGGGATGCTGTTCGCGATGGCGATCGCCGTGCCCATCGGCTATCTCTCGGTCCGCGCGACGGGCATCTACTTCGCGATGGTGACGCTGGCGTTCGCCCAGATGCTCTACTTCATCGCCAACCAGTGGCGCAGCGTCACCGGCGGCGAGAACGGGCTCCAGGCCGTGCCCAAGTCGTTCTTCGGCGTCGAGGCGGTCGAGACGGAGGCGTTCTACTTCTACTACGCCGCGCTGCCGATGATCCTGCTCGGCGTGTGGGCGGCCTGGCGGATCGTGCACTCTCCGTTCGGACGCGTGCTCGTGGCCATCCGCGACAACTCCCCGCGCGCCCGCGCGCTCGGCTACGACGTCGAGAAGTACAAGGTCATCGCGTTCGTCCTGTCGGCCGGCCTGGCCGGGCTCGCCGGGGGTCTCTTCGCCGTCAGCCACGGCTTCGTGTCGCTCCAGGAGGTCAACTGGACGACGTCCGGCAAGGTCGTGCTGATGACCGTCCTCGGAGGCATCGGCACGCTGTGGGGCGGCGCCGTCGGGGCGGGCTTCATCGTCCAGCTCGAGGACTACATGGCCTCCTCCGGATTCGAGGGGATCGGCATCGTCACGGGGTCGGTCTTCGTGATCGTCGTGCTGCTGTTCCGCCGCGGCATCTGGGGCACGGTGGCCCACCTCGCCAGCACCCGCTCGACGCGTTCCACCAACCGCCGGGACTGAGGGGTCCACGCCCGGCGGCGAGACCGCAACGCACCCGCCCGGGCCGGCGCCCGGCGGCTCAGGCGTCGGAGAGACGGTGGAGACGCAGCGCCAGCTGGACCTCGAGCTGGCGGTCCGGCTCCTGCCAGTCGGCACCGAGCAGGACGCCGATGCGGTCGAGCCGCTGGGTCACGGTGTTGACGTGGACGTGGAGGTCGTCCTTGGTGCGCCCCAGGTTGTTGCCGTGGCGGAAGTAGGCAGCCAGGGTCTCGACCAGGGCGGTGCCGCGCTCGGAGTCGTAGGCGATCACGGGGCCGAGCACACTCTCGACGAACCCGCTCACGTCCGGCCCGCCCCCGACGACGAGGCCGACGAAGCCGAGGTCCTCGGCGCGGGCGCACTCACCGGTGCGGCCGAGCGCCAGGAGTGCCTCGGTCACCCGGCGGGCCTCGTCGTGCGTGGCGGCGACGTCGCGGGGATCGGAGACCGGTCCGGCGGCGCCGGCGGTCCACGGGTCCGAGACGGTACGCAGCGCGCCGGTGACCAGCTTCGCCACCGCGTCCTGGTCCGAACCCGGCAGGAGCAGGACGAGCCGGCCGCGATGCATGGCGGCGAAGCCATCGGCACGCGCCGCCAGGTGGGTGGCCGCCTCGGCGATGCGGGCGCGGTCGCCCACGACGTCGGCCACCACGACCAGGTGGTCGCGGTCGAGGTCCGCGCCGAGACGCCTGGCCCTGTCCCGCAGGTCGTCGGGGTCGCGGGCGGCGGTCAGCAGGTCCTGCAGGAGCTCGCTGCGCACCCGGCCCTCCGCCTCGGCGACGTTGCGCCGGAACAGCAGCAGCAGGGCCGTCACCAGCGCCGCGCGCTCGAGGATGCGTCGATCGGCCTCGTCGAGGCGGGTCGCGCGGTGCAGCCCGAGGCTGCCGAGCAGCTCGGTGCCCGCCAGGACGGGTGCCACGGCGAGGCCGACCCGGTCCACCGTCCGGGTGGACGACGCAGCCTCGGCGAAGACGGCGCGCTCCTCGGCGTCGAGACCGACCTCGGCGCGGGTCGAGGCGAGGACGGAGCTCGCCGTGCCCAGCACCGTGACGTCGCCGTCGAGCACTTCCGCGACGACGGCCAGGACGTCGTCGACACCGCCGCCGCGCACCAGCAGAGCGGTGAGCCGGTCGTGCGCGGCTGCGGCACGCTCCACGCTCTCGCTGCGTATCCGGAGCTGCTCGCTCGTCACCTTGAGCTCGGCCAGCGCGGCCTGGGTCTCCGCCAGCAGCCGGGCGTTGTCGATGGCGATCGCGGCGTGGGCCGCCAACGAGACGAGGAGCGCGGTGTCGGCACGGGTGAACGGGCGGACGTCGCGGTTGGCTGCATAGAGCACGCCGATCACCCGGGTGCCCAGGGTCAGCGGCACGCCCAGGATGGACTTCAGGCCCTCGTCGGCGACCGCCGAGTCGATGCCACCGGTGTGCACGAAGCGCTCGTCCTCGAAGTAGGAGGGCGTCGCGTAGGGCATCGCGGTCTGGGCGACGAGACCACCGAGCCCGGCTCCCATCGGCAGCCTCACCTGGCGGAACGCCGCCGAGGTGCTGCCGTCGGTCACCCGCATGTAGGTGTCGCCCCGCTCGTCGTCGTTCAGCGAGAGATAGGCCATGTCGCTCTGCAGCAGCGCACGTGCGCGGCGCACGATCGCGCCGAGCAGGTCGTCGAGGTCGGTCAGGGCCGCCAGGTCGCTCGCGGTCTCGTAGAGCGCAGACAGCTCGGCCTCGCGCCGCCGGCGCGACTCCAGCACTCCGCGGACCTGCAGGGCGAGCCGCTTCGCGTGCTCCAGCGCCGCCAGTGTCTCGCCGTCGGCTCCCGCGGCACGGGCCGCCAGCACGGGTGCCTCGAACTCCACCGGCGCCGCCTCGCGCGCCAGCAGGTCGAGGAACTCGGCTCCGGTCACGTCCTGCATTGTGACCGACGACGGCGTGAGCGCGAGTGCGCCGTCCCTGGTGGCGGGCAGCCGGCCCGGCGCCGGCGTCGGCGTCGGTCGCGCCCCGGAGGGCGTCATCGCGCCGACCAGCCGCCGTCCAGCACCAGGTTGGTGCCCGTCATGTAGGCAGCATCGGCCGAGCACAGGTAGGCCGCGGCCGCCGCCACCTCCTCGGGCTCGATGAGGCGCTTGATGGCGGAGTTCTTGAGCAGCACCCGGCTGAGCACCTCCTCCTCGGAGAGGTCGTGCACCCGGGCCTGGTCGGCGATCTGCTCCTCGACCAGCGGTGTGCGGACGTAGCCCGGGTTGATGCAGTTGCTCGTGACCCCGTGATCCGCGGCCTCGAGCGCCACGACCTTGGAGAACCCCTCGAGCCCGTGCTTGGCCGAGACGTACGCCGCCTTGAACGCGCTCGCGCGCAGCCCGTGGGCGCTCGAGACGTTGACGATGCGGCCCCAGCCGCGGTCGTACATGGCGGGCAGGGCCGCGCGCGTGAGCAGGAACGGTGCCTCGAGCATCAGCCGGAGGATGAAGGAGAAGCGGTCGGGATCGAACTCGTGCACGGGGCTGACGTGCTGCACCCCGGCGTTGTTGACCACGATGTCCACGTCGAGGCTCAGCTCCCGCAGGCCGGCGAGGTCGGAGAGGTCGACGTGCCACGCCTCGCCACCGAGCCGGTCGGCCACGTCCCGCGCACCCGCTTCGTCGACGTCGGCGACCACCACGTGGGCGCCCGCAGCGGCGAGCCGGCAGGCCACCGCGGCGCCGATGCCGCTCGCGCCACCGGTGACCAGGGCCGTGCGACCGCCGAGATCGGGTACTGGCGCAGCGGGCTCAGCGGTAGGCATGGGGATGAAACTACGGTCGGCCGGGAGGGGTGCAGATGGGGAGCGGCCACACACTTCCCCACCGGCCTATGTGGCGCTGCACTGCTCGGACGCTAGCGTGGCAGCGGCACGCCGATCCGCTCCACCCGCTCCCGGTCGCGCACGGCCCCGGCAATGACGGCATCGATGGAGCCCACCCCCAGGCTGCACACGAGCCGGAGGCGGCCAGTGGGCTCAGCGGCGAGGGCGTCCCCCAACGAGCCGTGGGGCTGCGCCCAGTGCTCGAAGGACCCGCGCGAGCGGAACGACTCGAACTGGGCGACGTCGTCGACGTGGAAGGAGTCCGCGGCCGACGAGACCGCCGCCCGGACCTGCGCGTCGTAGTCCACCGGCAGCACCAGGCAGGCGTCAGCGAGCCAGTCCACGTCGATGGTCGGTCTGCTCGACCGGGACATGGGGCCGCTGGTGACCACGACGTCGGCTCCGTCGACCGCGTCTCGCGGATCGGCGGCGACCCGGACACCGTCGGTCGTGTCGACGAGTCGCGGACCCCACGCGACCACCTCGGCATCGGGTCGGAGGTGGCGCAGCACGGCGGCGTGCGCCCTGCCCTGGGCGCCGTAGCCGAGGATCGCCACCCGACTCCAGCCCGGGTGGGCGAGGTGGCGCACGGCGACTCCGCTGGCGATCGCCGTCCGGACGGCCGTGATCTCCCCGGCGTCCATCACCACCTCGGGCGCGCCGGTCTCGGGGTCGTTGACGACGATCAGTCCGGTGACGGCCGGAATCCCGCGGGTGGGGTTGGCGGGGTAGGAGCCGACCCACTTCATCGCGACCACGTCGCGGTCCATCAACCAGGCAGGCATGGCGTTGAGGAAGGAGTCCTCGCGGGGATGGAGCCCGGGCTTCGGTGGGAGCTCGACTCGTCCTCGCGCGGCGGCGAGGTAGGTCTCGGCGACCAGGTCGAGCTGGTCGTCGAGGCTGGGCAGCAGGCGACGTACGGCGTCGGCGCCGAGCCAGGTGAGCGGGTCCACGCAGGCATCGTAGGTCGGCACCGGGGCCGCCTCCCGGCGCGTCAGTTCACGATCGCGACGTTCTCGATCTCGATCTCGCGGGCGTCCTCGCGGTAGGTCGCGAGCCTGGTCCTGACCTGGTCCAGCGCCTCGGTGAGCTTCAGGACGCCGTCGCGCAGCTTCTGCTGGTGCTCGAGGTGGGCGGCGTGGGAGTCGCTCGTCTCGTCCCAGCCGGGCGTGAGCCTCTCGACCTGCTCGAGGACCTCGTCGATCTGGGTGGTGATGGCCGTCGTCGCGTCGGCGAGCGCGGTCTCCATCGCCGACAGGGATCCCTGGTGCACGACCAGCCCGCGCTCGCTCACCGGGCACCCCCGCCGAGCCGGTCTGACAGCTGACCCGCACGCTCGGCCTGGGCGACGTCGTTGGTCGCGTGCTCCTGGGCGAGGTACATCAGGTTCTGGCTGTAGCCCTCGAGGATCGGGCCCAGGGAGATCGCGACGTCGAACCACGCGTTGATCGCCTCGCCGAAGCCGGCGGCGGCCTGCCCCTTGAAGCCCGAGCCGGCCTCGCTCTCGATCGTCGCGCCGAGTTCGCTCAGGGTCGTCTGCAGCGGCTCGACCGCCTCGGCGACGGCCTGCGCTGCTGCCTGCATCTCGGCGTAGACAAGTCCGACGGCCACGGCCGCCTCCTCTCCTCGTGTCCCGGTGGTGATCGGCCTCCTACCCCGGGGCTGCCATCCTCACACCCGCACGTGGTTGACCGGGATCCGGTTTGAGGAGTCCCGCCGTGGGGAATCGAGGAGCCATGCCGTCGTACGACTACGAGGTGGACCTCGAGAGCATGGGCAAGGCCGCCCAGGGGCTCAACGAGACGCTCCAGCTCTTCAAGGACAAGGACGTCGAGGACCTCGTGCCCTCGAAGGGTGATGTCGGCAGCGACGTGGTGTGGGACGCGCTCGACGAGTTCAAGGGGCGCTGGGAGGAGGGCGTGAACAACCTCTGCCAGGACGTCGAGGAGATGGCCGGACGGGTCGGCAAGATCGCGATGAACTACTTCGAGACCGACAAGGCCGGCAATGAAGCCCTGTCCGCGCTCAAGGGCACGATCGCCGCGATCAAGGTGATGTGAGGTGCCGGACTTCGAGATCGAGGGAAATCCCGGCAACATCCGCGCCAAGGCCCTGACGATGGAGCAGAAGGGCCAGCTCTTCTACGACACCGGCGACGCGTTGGCCAGGATCGACGTGTCGGGCTGGACCGGCCGGGCCGCCGACGAGTTCCGTGAGGCGCACGACCTCGAGCCGGACCGCTGGTTCGCGTCAGGCAACGGCTTCAAGAAGGCCGCGGCCGGGCTGACGACGTACGCCGGGGAGCTCGAGGACGCGCAGTCGCGGGCCGAGTGGGCGCGCACGGAGTACGAGCGGGGCCAGCAGGAGTCGCAGAGCGCGCGCACCCAGTACGACTCCTACCTGGGCCGGATGCGCTCCTACTGGGCCAGCGGCGGCACCGACCAGGCCGTCCCGTTCCACGACTGGGGCGACCCGATCCAGCAGGAGGCGCTGGCGGAGCTGGCCTCCGCCCGGGCCGACCTCGACAACGCCGCGCACGTCTGCGCCGGCCAGGTGAAGGCCGGCTGCGCCGACGCCCCGGAGGAGCCCAACTGGCTGGAGTCCGGCCTGAAGTTCGTCGGCGGCATCCTCGAGGGCGCCGGGGAGGCGGTCTGGGACCTGCTCACGATGGTGCCGTTCAGTCCCGTCAACATGGTCATCGACTCCTACAAGCTCGCGACGGGCGACATCACGCCCGAGGAGCTGATGAAGAAGTACGAGCTCTCCGCCGAGAACGCCTGGGACATGGCGCAGGGCATCTACACCGGGCTCACCACCGACCCGATCGGCTTCGGCAAGGAGCTGGGCAAGTCGCTGCTCGACTGGGACACCTGGGCCGACGATCCCGCCCGGGCCATCGGCCACCTCGTGCCCGACGCGATCGCGGCCGTCGCGACCGGCGGGGCAGGTGCCGTCGCGACGCGCGGCGGCAGGTTCGCGATGGACGGGCTCGACGCACTCGGCGACCTCGGCAAGCTGCGCCACCTCGACGACCTCGGCGACCTGCGCCACCTCGACGACCTCGGCAACAGCCGCATCTACTCGATGATGGACGACGTCCCGCACCACACGACGTTCTCCCCCGACCAGCTCGGCAGCTCGCGCGTCGACGACATCCTCGACTCGCACGGCATCTCGCGCGGCGAGCTGAACGACCTGATCAACAAGCCGTCCGCCGACCTCACCGTCGCCGAGCGCGCCACCCTCAGCTCGGTGCGCGACGACTTCCCGGCACCCACCAGCGACACGGTGATGCAGAAGGTCGTCGACCAGCCCTACTTCGACGCGGACACCGGCGAGCTCAGGTGGGGTGACGCGGACAACTACGTGCTCGACCGCTACGCGCCGGACGAGGTGCGGGGTGCGGTCACCGTCGCAGACGACACCGCTCACCTCGGTAGCCCGCGCGAGATCAACGAGGGGCTGCGGCTCGACTACGACAACACCCATCACGCGCCGGACGACGCCTCGACGCACGTCATCCGGTTCCAGTCCGACGAGCCCAACTTCGAGGTGCCGCGCAACCAGGACATGACCGGCTCGCCCACCGGCTACGACGACTGGAACCAGCCGTTCACGGGCAACGGCTTCACGAGTGCCGCGGATGATGTGATTCCGGAGTACGCCGTGCCGAGGGGCGAGACCGTGACGATCAGGGAGGGTGCGGAGATGTGGGAAGTCACCGACAGTGGGACGCAGCGGCTGGTGGCCGTCCTGCGTGAGGGCTCGTGGATCCCGCAGGGCAGCTGATGGGGCTCCCGACGCCCGGCACGTTCGCGGTGTACGCGTCGGCGACCTATCCGGTGGTGGCGACCGGCGCCGACTGGCTCAACCTGCGACTGCCGGACGACGGCGGTCACGTCCCGGCGAACATCGGGGAGGGCGAGGACCGGCAGGGACGCAGGTGGGTCAAGGTGCCCAAGGCGGCCCTGGAGCGCTACTACAAGGTCGTCGTGACCGTGGCCTGGCGGGGGGAGGAGTTCGGCCTCGTCTCGCTCTCGGGTGACCGTGCGGAGATCCTGGGTGGCTCGCCCACCGTTGCTGCGAGACTGGGACTCGAAGGCGACCAGTACAACGGCTTCTCGGCACAGGTGCCGGCGGACGAGCTGAGCGTCGTCGACGTACGCGAGAGGGAGATCGATGTCTGAGACCGCGACGGATCGCCCCGTCCTGCAGAAGCTGCTGACGCACGGCCTGGGGACCGCGATCGTCGACGACGGCTACGACCAGGTCGGTGGCGTCGTGGTGCTGGCCGCCGACGCTGCCGCGCTCGACACTCCGGACCGGCTGCTGTCGGCGTACGGATTCGACGGCGGGCAGGAGTACGTCGACGTGGTGCGCTTCGAGCTGCCTCCGCTGGCCACGCTGGCCAACCCCGTGGCGCCGGGCGCCGACCGTGATCCGCTCTACCCGACCGGCTTCCTGCGCGCCGACACGGTGGTGCCGGTGTGGGAGCTGAGCCGCACCCGCTACTCCTTCGGCGCCGAGTACTGGCGGATCCGGGCCGACGGCGAGCAGCGGTGCCTGTCCTCCTACCAGGGCGCGGCGCGCGGATGGCGCGGTGCGAAGGCGTGGCGTCCGTGGAGCCCGCTGGTGGGCCCCCGTGCCCGGTGGCGCGGCTCCGAGCTCGCCGCGGACGTCGTCGGCGACAGCGTGCTGCTCAGCGTGCGGGCCGAGACCGGTCCCGAGGGCTGGGAACAGGTGCGGCCCGAGACCTGGGTGGCTGCCGTGCCGGCCGGGGAGTGCGCGCTCTTCGAGGTCGTCATCACCGCGACGTGGCAGGGACTGCCGGTCCGAGTGCTCTCGTCGGGGCCGGCCGGCGCCCGGGTCCTGCTGCTCGTGGACGACGCGGACCGCGCCGAGGCCGTGGGCGCGACCGTGATCGAGCCGGGGGTGTTCGAGGCGACGGTCGCTGCCGACGAGCTGAGCGACACCCATGGCGTCACCAACGAGCTCGCGCCGACGACCACCGCGTGAGCCGGCCAGAGGACGGGGGGTGCCGTACGAGCTCGCGCCGCCGAGACCTCAGCCGCGGCGTACGCCCACCACCTTGCCGGCCCGGGAGAGCTCGACCGTCATCAGCACCCGCTGCTTGCCCGGCGTCCTCGCGCAGTAGGTGAACTCGCGGCCGAGGCGCTGCCACGGCTGGCCGACGCGCCGCATCAGCGCGCGGGCGCGCAGCCCGGTGTCGGCGGCGCGGGTGAAGGCGCGCACCGACCTCCGCAGTGCCGGGTTGCGGCACGAGTCGGGCGCGATGCCCCACGACCGCTCCCAGGTCTGCAGATAGGCCTCGGCGCCCCGGCCCAGGTCGGTTGCGAGAGCGGCCCCGTCGGCGCCGGCCACGTGCTCGACGTCCTCCACCCAGTCGGCGTACATCCCGTAGTGGGCGACGCCGTCGGTGTTGATGTCGAAGACCCGCTCCCCGCTGCGCTGCTGGCTGATCGTGACGCCGTTGAGCCCGGTGAAGGGGTACGTCACCGGGGTGGGCGCGTCGGCTCCGCGCGGGTCGCCCTGGGCGCCGAAGCCGTTCATGTCCGAGCCGAACCCGAAGCCGAAGTAGAAGCGCCGGTCCGTCCAGCCGAGGTGCTGGCGCCACTTCTCCACGAAGCCGGTCGAGTCGCCGGCATACGGGGCGACGAAGCCGCCCAGGCGGTAGATCCGCGGATAGGCGTCCGGAGTCGACCACGAGTGCGACGACACCACGCCGACGGGCCGACCGGCGGCCTGCTGCTGCTCGAGGTAGTCGAGCGCGGCGTTGCGGCCGGCGACGCTCATGTGGTCGGGGTCGAAGAGGATCCGGCTGTCGATCATCGCCGAGATGAGCCGCTTGCCGAGCGGGCTGAGGCCGAGCTGGTTGCAGTGCGGACCGGCCGGGTAGATCGGCGCCGGCTGCACGCCGACGTCGCCGAAGAGCTTCCAGATCGCGCCGAAGATCGCGTCCTGCTGTGCCGTCTCGAGGGGAGGCGTCTGCTGCCCGCCGCCCGGCCCACCCAGATCGCCGAGGTTGGGCGACTGGAGCCGGTCCTCGGTGCCGGGGGCATGGCTCGACGGGCAGGTCTGCATGCGGAGGAACGAGCCGGTGCTGAGGAAGTTCGCGCTGTTGGTCAGCGGCCCGATCGTCCCGGCGTCGCCGGCGACACCGGTGAACGCGTTGTCGAACTTGTTGGTCAGCTCCATCTGGCTGACGCCGAGCTTCTTCATCTCGGCGAGCTCGGCAAGCATCTGCTCCTCGGTGCAGGTAGGCCTGCCGAGCTGGACGTTGCAGCCCAGCGGCACCGAGGTCTCCATGCCCATCACCACCGCGAGCTTGCCCTGGTTGATGACCCGGCGGGCCTCGAACGGGTCGGTGACGATCCGGTACCACCCGCGGCCCGGGCCGCCGTACTGCGCGTCGATGTAGTCCTGCATCGCCCGCATGTCCTTCGCCTGCAGGCGCACCGCGTCGCGGTCGTCGCACGAGTTCTTCTTGAGCGGATAGACCGTGCAGAGGATGTGGTTCTCGGTGAGCAGGCTGGTGTGGATCCGCAGCCCAGCGCGCCACGAGCGCTCGAGCCACTTGTAGTAGACCTGCTGGTGGGTCAGCGAGTGCGGGTTGGGCCAGTAGGAGAAGGTCGGCCAGCCCACCGGGTCGTGCCCACTGCCGGGCGTCCTGTCGGCCAGCGCGTCCTCGAGCACTGCGCCGCGACCGTCGGCGAGCTGGTGGTCGGGGCAGTCGACGAGCGCGGCGGCGGCGCCGTACTCGTGGAAGGGCGGGCTGCAGATGACCCGGCCGCCGAGGAACTCGTGGGTCTGGCCGTGCACGTGCGGGTCGACGTAGCCACGCACCTCCTGGAACGCTGTGACGCCCCCGAAGGGGCGGCCGCCGACGTTGGTCTCGACCTCGGGGAACGCCGTGCAACCGGTGGTCCGGCGCAGCGCGAAGGACTCTGCGGCGCCGGTGGCGAAGCCCGGTCCGGAGCGAGTGGTCGTACGACGCAGCGCGCGGCCGTCGGCGAGGGTGAAGGTGAAGCGGCCGCGGCCGGCCTTGCTGACCGTCCAGTCCGAGTCCGGGGACGGAGCGGCCGCCCAGACGGCGCCGCCGGAGCCGTCCCCCGCGAGGAAGGTGCGGTCGGGAGCGTAGAGCAGGTAGCTGCCGAGCCCGGTGGCCTGGAAGGTCAGCGGCTGCCCGCCGAGGGAGTAGCAGCCGCCGGCCATGGCGTACCCGCTCTCCGGCACGAGACGGCGCTTGCTGCGCAGCGGGACCCCGGTCAGGCGCGGCTCGCGGAGGGTGCGCTGCGCGGCCACCGTGGCGCGGCTCGCCTCGCGCTGCGCCGGTGTCGTGCGGTCGGGTGCCTGGCTGGCCTCGCCACTGCGGCTGATCGCGTTCTTGGTGGTCGGGTCGTCGTGCACGTGGCCGTGCCCGTCATCGAGGGCGTCGTCGAGGGCGCCGCCGGACGCCGCGTCGACGACCGCCGTCCCGCCCTGCCCGGGGTGCGTGTGCGGCGCGCCCTCCGCGACGACCTCGGCGCGCTGCCGCGTCCGGGCGTCGTACGTCGAGGACAGGTCGCCCGTGCCGCTGCCGCCGGGTGCGGCCGAGAGCGCCCCGCCGACCACCAGCCCGCCCGAGGCCAGCAGGGAGATGAGCACACGGTGCGCGTGGCGGTGCGGCTGGGTCACGGCGGTCCTCGAGACTCGTGGCGGTGTCGGCTGCGGGGTCGGGGGTCCAACGACCTTCACCCATCACGGGTCACGTGGCAACGGTCGGCGCGTAGCCTTCGGGCATGCGCAGGTGCTGGGTGGTGCTGCCGGCGATCGCCGCCGTGCTGGTCTCCGTGCTCGTCTCCGCGCCGGCCGACGCGCGGCCGGCGGCCGGCGAGCGGGCCTCCGCGGCCGCCATCGGTCGGCTCTGGATCCCCGCCATCGGCGTCAACGCCGGGGTCATCCCCGTCGGCGTCACGAGGTCCGGTCAGCTCGACATCGGCCGGAGCGTCCGGGACGTCTACCGCTGGAGGAGCGGCGTGCTCCCCGGTCGGTCCGGCAGCGCGGTGCTGGCCGGTCACACCTGGTCGAAGGGCCCCGGCGTCTTCGACCGACTGGGCAGGCTGGAGCCGGGCGATCGCGTGCACGTCGGCTCGAGCCGATTCGAGGTGAGGCGGGTGCGCCGGGTGAGGGACATGTCGCGCCGCGCCGTGGCGGCGCTGTTCTCCGACCGGGGCAGGCCGCGGCTGGTGCTCATCACCTGCGGCGACCGCAACGACCTCACCGGGGTCTACCGCACCCGGATCATCGTCAACGCGAGGCTGCTGCCCCGCCGCTGACCCGGCGGGTCAGGCGCGCCGCGGTCGCGGTGACGGCCGCCGCGATCGCCGGCATGTCGGCCACGTCGTCGCTCGGGAACGTCACGGCCACCCCCGCCACCGGGTGCGCGTTGTGGTCGAGCACCGCCGCGGCGACGCTCTGCAGGCCGGGGGTCACCTCGCCGTCCTCGGTCGCATGGCCGCGCTGCCGGGTCTCGGAGAGGAGCGAGCGCAGCGCGCTCAGCGAGGCCGGCCCCTTGCCGTGCCGGTCCACGAACGCACTGCGGTCGGGGTAGAGGGCACGCACCTGGCTGGCCGGCAGCGCGGCCAGGATCGTGCGTCCCGACGCAGTGAGGTGCGCCGGCAGGCGTACGCCGACGTCGGTGACGAGCGGCGGGCGGCCGGGCGCGCGCTCCTCGATGACGTAGAGCACGTCGCGCCCGTGGAGGACCGCGAGGTGGGCTCCGTGCCCGGTGCGGTCGACGAGCTCCGCGAGCGGGCGGCGGGCCAGTCGCGCCAGCGGCTCCTGCCGGGTGAAGCCGCTCCCGACCTCGAACGCCGCGACGCCGAGGCCGTAGCGGTGGTCGTCGGGCAGGTGCACGACGAAGCCCTCGTCGATCATCGTGTTGAGCAGGTGGTACGCCGTGCTCCGCGGGAGGTCGCAGGCGCGCATCACCCGGTCCAACGGGACCGGGTCGGCCTGCGTGGCCAGGAACCGCAGGACGCGCAGGGCGCGGGTCGCGGCGGGGACCTGGCTCACGGACGCCGGGTCATGAGCTGCCGGGGTCGGAGCCCTTGGTGAACCAGCCGCCGCCGGTGTCGGTCTGCTCGATCGGCTTGCCCGGCATCTCCTGCGCGCCGCGCGTGCGCTTCGGGAGGGCCGGAGCGCCCGAGTCCCCAGTGGTGGCGCCGGTGCCGGTGCCGGTGTCGCTGTCCCTGTCCCTGTCGCTGTCGCTGTCGCTGTCGAGGCCAGGGTCGCCCGTGTCGCTCGGGTCGTCGGCTTGTTCGGCGCCGACCTCGGCCGGCGGCGTCGGCTGCTGGTCGACGGTCCCGCCCACCTGCGGCGCATAGTCGTCGGCCTTGTGGTTGACCCGGGGGTCGAGGCGGTCGGCTGCGCGGACCTGGCCCTCGTGCTGCGCCTCGGCCTGCGCCGCGGCGACGCGTGCCTCGTCCGCCTCCGCCTGCGCCCGGTCGGCGACCGCGCGCGCCTCCGCGGCCTTCGCGGCTCCTCGGCCTTCGCCGGGCCTCCGCGGCCCTCTCCTGGGTGGGCGGCAGGGCGCTCTGTGCCCGGGTCGCGGCCTGGCTGCGCAGCTGGTCGGCACGAGCGATGTTGGCCTCGCGGTTCCGCTGGCGGATGACGTACGCCACGACGCCGATCACGACCAGGACGATGACGGCGATGACGATGAACGTGGTCACGAAGTTCCTCTTTCGAGTCGACAGGGAGGGGCCAGTCTTCCAGCACTGGCCCCTGTGTCCAGAGGTGGCGGGCGATCCGGGTCAGGCGCGGTGCGTGTCGCCCGTCGTGCCACCCGGGTCGTCGGTCCGCACGGTGTCGCTCTCGCGCGCCGTCTCGGTGCCGGCGTGGTCGTCTGCGCTGGTGTCGACCCGCGGGTCCACCTCGTCGGCGGTCCGCAGGCGGTCCTCGTGCACGGCCTCCTGCTGGGTCGCGGCGACCTGCGCCTCCTGCGCCTCCTGCGCCGCGCGCTCCGCCTCGAGCCGGGCGATCTCTGCCTTCGCCTCGGCCTCCTTCGCGTGGTCCTGCGTCTGGGGGATGGCGGAGGCGTGCTCCTGCGCCTCCTGCCGGAGGTGCTGGGCGTGCTCGTGCTGCTTGTTCTCGCGCTGCTTCGTCACCAGCCAGGCGGCGACGGCCGCCACGACCAGCACGACGACGATGATGACGATCAGTCCGGTGGTGCCCATGGAAGAACCCCTCTCCTGCGACCGCGACGGGCCGCGTGCACGTTCACCGTGCCACACGCCGCCCGGCCTCGGACCCCCCCGTTCGGGTGGGCCTGCCTGTCTCGTATGCGAGACCAGCGTGCTCTGTGGCCTCTGGCGAGCGACCACCTGCGGGAGTTGGATGGTCCTCATGCAGAGCACCCGGACGATCGGTCAGACCAGCGAGCAGACGAGCGAGCAGGCCATCGAGGTGGGGGTCGGTCCCGTCTCCTTCGACGACCTCGTGCGCGTGGCCCGCGACGGTGCCGCGGTCGAGCTGACCGACGAGGCGCTCACCGCGATCGACCGCGCCCGAGGCGTCATCGAGATGCTCGCGGCGGCCGAGACGCCGACGTACGGCGTGAGCACCGGGTTCGGTGCCCTCGCCACCCGCCACATCCCCACCGAGATGCGCGCCCAGCTCCAGCGCTCGCTGGTGCGCTCGCACGCTGCCGGCTCCGGACCCGAGGTCGAGCGGGAGGTGGTGCGCGGGCTGATGCTGCTGCGCCTCTCGACGCTCGCGACGGGACACACCGGCGTACGACGGGAGACCGCTCAGCTGCTCGCCGGCCTGCTGTCGCACGGGATCACCCCGGTGGTGCGGGAGTACGGCTCGCTCGGCTGCTCGGGCGACCTCGCCCCGCTGTCGCACTGCGCGCTGGCGCTGATGGGGGAGGGCGAGGTGCGCGACGCCGACGGCACCCTGATGCCGGCCGCCGACGCGCTCGCCGCGGTCGGCCTCGAGCCCGTCGAGCTGGTCGCGAAGGAGGGCCTGGCCCTCATCAACGGCACCGACGGCATGCTCGGGATGCTGGTCATGGCGATCACCGATCTGCGGATGCTGCTGCGCACCGCCGACATCGCCGCCGCGATGAGTGTCGAGGGCCAGCTCGGCACCGACCGGGTCTTCGCGCCCGAGCTGCACGCGATCCGGCCGCACCCGGGCCAGGCCCTGTCCGCGGCCAACCTGACCGCGATGATGGCCGACTCGGGCGTCGTCGCCTCGCACCGCACCGGGCCAGGGAACTCGGTGGAGTGCAACCGCGTCCAGGACGCCTACTCGCTGCGGTGCTCGCCGCAGGTCCACGGCGCCGCGCGGGACACCGTCGAGCACGCGGCCCTGGTCGCCGGCCGTGAGCTGGCCAGCGCGATCGACAACCCGGTCGTGATCGGCGACACCGTGGAGTCCAACGGCAACTTCCACGGCGCCCCGATCGGCTACGTCCTCGACTTCCTCGCGATCGTCGCTGCCGACGTGGCGTCGATCAGCGAGCGCCGCACCGACCGCTTCCTCGACAAGGCCCGCAGCCACGGACTGCCGCCCTTCCTCGCCGACGACCCCGGCGTCGACAGCGGCCACATGATCGCGCAGTACACCCAGGCCGCGATCGTCTCCGAGCTCAAGCGCCTGGCCGTCCCCGCCTCCGTCGACTCGATCCCCTCCAGCGCCATGCAGGAGGACCACGTGTCGATGGGCTGGAACGCCGCACGCAAGCTGCGCACCTCCGTCGACGGCCTGTCGCGCGTGATCGCCGTCGAGGTGCTGACCGCGGCCCGCGCGCTCGACCTGCGCGCCCCGCTCACCCCCTCGCCCGCGACGGCTGCGGTCGTCGCCCTGCTCCGCCAGTCCGGCATCGAGGGCCCCGGCCCCGACCGCCACCTCTCGCCCGAGATCGAGGCCGCCGTCGGTCTCGTCCAGTCCGGCGCGGTCCTCGCCGCTGCCGAGTCCGTGATCGGAGAACTGAAGTGAACGCCTCGTCCAACCCCCGCCTGCCCATCCACGCCGCGCACGGCACCGAGCTGACCGCGAAGTCGTGGCAGACCGAGGCGCCGCTGCGGATGCTGATGAACAACCTCGACCCCGACAACGCCGAGCGCCCCGAGGACCTCGTCGTCTACGGCGGCACCGGCAAGGCGGCGCGGGACTGGCCGTCGTACGACGCCCTGGTGCGGACGCTCCGCGACCTCGAGGCCGACGAGACGCTGCTCGTCCAGTCGGGCAAGCCCGTCGGCGTGATGCGCACGCACGAGTGGGCCCCGCGGGTGCTGATCGCCAACTCGAACCTCGTCGGCGACTGGGCCGACTGGGAGGAGTTCCGCAGGCTCGAGGACCTCGGGCTGACGATGTACGGCCAGATGACGGCCGGCTCATGGATCTACATCGGCACCCAGGGCATCCTGCAGGGCACGTTCGAGACGTTCGCCGCGATCGCGGACAAGAAGTTCGACGGCACCCTCGCCGGCACGATCACCGTGACTGCCGGGCTCGGGGGGATGGGTGGCGCGCAGCCGCTGGCCGTCACGATGAACGACGGCGTCGCGATCTGCATCGAGTGCGACCAGCACCGCATCGACCGCCGCCTCGAGACGCGCTACCTCGACGTCCAGGCCCGCGACCTCGACCACGCGATCGAGCTGGCGCTGGTGGCGCGTGAGGAGCGCCGCGGCCTGTCGATCGGTGTGCTCGGCAATGCCGCCGACCTGCTGCCCGAGCTCCTCGAGCGCCACCTCGACCGCGTCGAGAACGGCGACGGCCCGCTCGTCGACATCGCCACCGACCAGACGTCGGCCCACGACCCGCTGTTCTACCTGCCCGCCGGGACGGCGTACGACGACTGGGAGCGCGAGCGCACCGACGACCCGCGCGGCTTCACCAAGCGCAGCCAGGAGTCGATGGCCCGCCATGTCCGCGCGATGGTCGAGCTCCAGGACGCCGGCGCCGAGGTCTTCGACTACGGCAACTCGATTCG
Source organism: uncultured Actinomycetota bacterium (assembly GCA_963791365.1). Lineage (GTDB taxonomy): Bacteria > Actinomycetota > Actinomycetes > Propionibacteriales > Nocardioidaceae > Nocardioides. The sequence goes on from CAWBSG010000017.1 coordinate 170,544, forward strand.
CGACGAGGCCCGCAAGGGCGGCTACGACCGGGCGTTCGAGTTCCCCGGCTTCGTCCCGGCCTACATCCGTCCGCTCTTCTGCGAGGGCAAGGGTCCGTTCCGGTGGGCAGCGCTCTCCGGCGACCCCGAGGACATCTACGCCACCGACCGTGCGATCAAGGAGCTGTTCCCGGCTGACGAGAGGCCGGAGTACGCCCGGCTCCACGCCTGGCTCGACATGGCGGCCGAGCGCGTGCAGTTCCAGGGCCTCCCGGCGCGGATCTGCTGGCTCGGCTACGGCGACCGCGCGAAGGCGGGTGCGAAGTTCAACGAGATGGTGGCGAGCGGGGAGCTGAAGGCGCCGGTCGTCATCGGTCGCGACCACCTCGACTGCGGCTCGGTGGCCTCGCCCTACCGCGAGACCGAGGCGATGCTCGACGGCTCCGACGCCATCGCCGACTGGGCGATCCTCAACGCGCTGGTCAACACCGCGTCGGGTGCGACGTGGGTCTCCTTCCACCACGGCGGCGGCGTCGGCATCGGCAGGTCGCTCCACGCCGGTCAGGTCACGGTCGCCGACGGCACCGACCTCGCGGCGGAGAAGATCCAGCGGGTGCTGACCAACGACCCGGGCATGGGCGTCATCCGCCACGTCGACGCGGGCTACGACCGCGCGGTCGAGGTCGCCGAGGAGCGGGGAGTCCGGGTGCCGATGCGGGACTGACCCCTGGAGGGCCGGCCCGAGGTTACCGACGGGGATGCGTTGACACCCCGGGCAAGCCTGCGTGGGATGGGAGTTCAGTCCATGCAGAACCTATCGGGAGGTTTTCCGTGATCCGTCCACGCCTGCTCGCCGCTGCAGCGGCCGCCGCTGCCCTGCCACTCAGCCTCGTCCTGCTGCCACCCGCGACGGCCGACCCGGTCATCGCACCGGGCGGTCCGTGGCCACAGGGCCAGGAGAACACCAACGCCATCCGCAGCTACGAACAGCTCTGGAGCACCCTGGAGGCGATCGAGGGCAGCGCCAAGGGGAGCTTCGACCTCAGCCCTGCACCCCTGCCCTCCAACACCGGCCGGGAGATCCCGGTCGTGACGATCGGCGACGGTGACACCGACGTCATGTTCATCGCCAACCAGCATGGCAACGAGTACATCGTCTCCAACGGCATGGTCAGCGTCATCCGTGGACTCGCAGGTGGGTCCGCACAGGCCGAGGCGATCAGGGACTCGCTCACCGTCACGATCGTCCCACGTGTCAACGTCGACGGTTTTGACGCCGACGTCACCGACCTGGCCGGCAACACGACGCCGTGGCGGCAGAACTTCGACACCTCCTGCCCGGACTTCTGCGACTTCTACCAGTCCGGCCGCGGCTACGACATCAACCGCTACCACTCCTACTCCTCCAGTGCCTACGACCACCCCTACGAACCCGGTCCGGACACCAACAACCCGGTGCCCGAGGCGATCGCGATGCGCCTGCTGTGGGACGAGCGGCAGCCGCGGCTGGTCGTGGACTTCCACCACCAGGGGACCTACGTCGACGACGAGGGCCGGATGATCACCGGTTCGGTGATGTGGCCGAACGCGGAGGCGGAGGCGGAGGCCCTCGGCATCAGCGACGAGTTCGCGGGGGTCGTGACGGACTCGAAGAGGGTGGTCTCGGAGATGCTCGACGCCCTGGAGGGCAAGGGCTACGCCAACATCACGCGCTACCCGAGCACTCCCTTCCCCGGTATCGCCCGGAACGCCTACGGCCTGCTCGGGTCCGCGTCGGTGCTCTACGAGGCGCGCGGCGACATGGGCCAGGCCAGCAGCGGGAAGATCGCGAAGCAGACCGAGGTGGCCGGCATGGGCATCCTCCGCGCCGCGGCCGACGGATCGCTGTGGACCCGCGACACGGTGCCGGCGGACACCATCCGCGAGCGCGGGCCGTACGTCCCCGACCCGCACGAGTGATCGCCCTGCCACCGAGGTCGCGCCGCGGCCTCGGTGGCCGCCGGGCGCGCGAAGCCTCGCCGTCGCACCTGTCACGCCACCTCATTCCTGGCTGGTGAACGGCCGGGTCATGTAGAGGGCGCGCTGGAACACCTCGTCCGGGATACCTCGGTAGGGCGGCATGGTTCCGGTCACGAACTCCAGGCGCAGGGTGTCTCCCTCGACAGCCCACCGGTGCGTGTTCGAGCCGTCGGAATGGTGGAACGTGACGGTGTCGCCGGTGATCTCGTACTCCGCGTCGTAGTCGATCGGTTCTGCCGGTCCGTCCCCGCCCTGTCCGTAGAGGTTCCAGGCGCCGGCCTCGATCGTGAGTGTCAGCACCGTGTCGCCGGAGAAGGGCGCGTTGCGCTGGTAGGCCGCGACCCACTGCCCGAGCCCGTGGCGACGCAGGGTGGCCGTGGTCTGTTCGACTGACAGCGGCTCCGTGTGCCAGGTGCCTTCCAACGGCGCATCCTGGTCGTGAGCATTCTGGTCGTCGGGGCCAGCCGAGACTGGCGTGCGGTCGGAAGCTCCGGCCCCTGTCGACGAGGGCCCCGAGCCGCAGCCGGCGAGCATCACCACGACGGCAGCGGCGACGGAGAGTCGCACCGGGCTCATGGCACGACGGGCGAGGCGTCCCGGACCTCGCGCCACCCCGGGTTCGTGAGCCACCGGCCAGCGACGCACACCGTCGGTGAGATCTCGTTGCCGTCGTTCACCTCGCGTACGTGGGCGGCCCCCGCCTCGTCGTCCCGGAACATCACGGAGCGGTGGGGGATCCGGTGCAGGGTCAGCGCGGTGCGCAGTCGGATGCCGAAGGGACATCCGGGCTTGTAGTACACGATCGTCTCGCCCATGACACTCCTCGTCCTGTTCGTCATAGTGACACTATGACGAACATAGTGATACTTTGACGGTGTGGCTGTCAAGGAACCTGCTGGACACCGCAAGCGGCAGGCCGAGGGCACGAAGCGCGAGGTGGCGCGCGTGGCCCGCGCGCTGTTCGCCGAGCACGGCTACGTCGCCACCACCATCCAGATGATCTCGGTCGAGGCGGACATCCCGGCGCAGACGATCTACTCGGCGTTCGGGTCGAAGGCGAGGATCCTGGACAAGGTCACCGAGCTCTGGATGCGCGAGGCCGGGACGACCTCGCGCGCTGCGGCGTACCTGCAGGAGCCGGATCCGGCCCGGCGGTTGCGGATGCTCGCCGAGCTCAACCGGCGCCAGCTGCGTGCCGGCTCGGACGTCGTTGCGATCTACCAGCAAGCGGCGGCGTCGGATCCCCGTATGGCGGAGACGATGCGCAACGTCCTGGCCGCCCGCGAGCGGGAGATCCGCACGCTGGTCGACGGGCTCGCGTCGCACCTCCGCCCGTCCCTGACGCCCGCTGCGGCTCTCGACCTCACCCTGGCGCTCACCCTGCCCGAGGTCTTCCACCTGCTCGTCGTGGAGCGCGGGTGGTCGGAGTCCCGGTACGAGACGTGGCTGGGGGACGCGTTGATCGGGCAGCTCCTCCGGGGCTGACCGAGCGCCGGGCGCGCAGCACGCGCGTGGCAAATCGATCAGGGCCCCGGACACCGAGGTGTCCGAGGCCCTGATGACGTGCCGTGGTGCGGTGCTAGAAGACCCGACGGCTGGAGCCGCCGATCGGGACGAAGTTGAGCACCAGGCCGACCACGATCAAGATGATGCCGATCGTGACCAGGATGCTCTGGGGCAGAAGAAGCCCGAGGATGAGCAGGATCAGTCCGAGGACAACCATGTTTTTGCCTCCTTGTGAAGCCTCCCACTCTGGGCGGCGCCGCCTCACTGTGCCGCTTGGTGACAGGAAAAGGAAAGTCGGCGCGCCCTTTGGGGTGAGGGTCACTGTGCGGCGAGCGACCGGATCGCCTCGTGGATCGAGAGGGTGCGGCGCGCGGACTCGACGTGGAGGCTCTCCACCATCTTGCCGTTGTAGGTCACGACGCCCGCGCCCCGGCCGTCCTCGAACGCCGCGATCAGGCCGCGCGCATCCTCGACCGCGGCCTCGCTGGGGGCGAAGGCGCTGTTGGCGCCCTCGACCTGACCGGGGTGGATGAGCGTCTTGCCGTCGAAGCCCATCTGCCGGCCCTGCTCGCACTCGGCGAGGAACCCGTCGGCGTCCTTGACGTCGTTGTAGACGCCGTCGATCACCGCGATGCCGGCGGCGCGTCCGGCCAGCAGCACGGTGTGGAGGCTGGGCACGATCGGCGCGCGGCCGGGAACGTGCTCGGCGTACAGCTCCTTGACGAGGTCGTTGGTGCCGAGGACGAAGGCGCCGAGCCGCTCGGACGCGAGTGCGATCGAGAGCACGTCGAGGATCGCGCGGGGGGTCTCCACCATCGCCCAGAGCCGGGTGTGGTCCGGGGCGCCGGCCGCGTCCATCAGCTCGACCAGGCGGACGACCTGCTCGGCGCTGTCGACCTTCGGCACGACGATCGCGTCGGGTCCCGCCTGGCTGGCGGCCGCCAGGTCGGCCTCGTGCCACTCGGTGCCGATGCCGTTGACCCGGATCGTCACCGTGCGCCGCCCGTAGTCCCCACTCGCGGCAGCCGCGGTCGCGGCCGCGCGAGCGGCCGGCTTGGCCTCCGGCGCCACCGCGTCCTCGAGGTCGAGGATCAGGGCGTCGCACGCGATGGTCTTCGCCTTCTCCAGCGCGCGCTCGTTGGAGCCGGGCATGTAGAGGACGGAGCGGAGCGGGGTGAAGTCGGTCATGCCTGCACCTCGATCGCGTCGTACTGCTTCCTCAGCTCGGGGTCGATGGCGGCGAGCTCCTCGGCGAGCGCGACCATCACCTGGCACTGCTTCACCGAGGCGTCGTCCTCCATCTTGCCGTCGATCATCACCGCGCCGGTGCCGTCGCCCATCGCGGCGATCACCCGGCGGGCGTGCGCGACGTCCTCGACGCTGGGCGAGAAGACCTTGTTCGCGATCTGGATCTGTGCCGGGTGCAGGCTCCACGCGCCGACGCACCCGAGCAGGAACGCGTTGCGGAACTGGTCCTCGCAGGCGACGGTGTCCAGGATGTCCCCGAACGGCCCGTAGTAGGGGTAGATCCCGTGCATCGCGCACGCGTCGACCATCCGGGCGATCGTGTAGTGCCACAGGTCCTGCTGGTACGACGTCCGCTCGGCGTCGTACTGCGGCTGGCCGTCGACGCGCGGCGGGTCCTGCCGGACCAGGTAGCCGGGGTGGCCGCCGCCGACGCGGGTGGTCTTCATCCGCCGGTCGGCCGCGAGGTCGGCCGGGCCGAGGGAGAGGCCCTGCATGCGCGGGCTGGCGGCACAGATCTCCTCGATGTTGGCCACGCCGCGCGCGGTCTCGAGGATCGCGTGGACGAGGATCGGCCGCTCCAGCCCGGCCTTCGCCTCGAGCTGGGCGAGCAGCCGGTCGACGTAGTGGATGTCCTCGGCGCCCTGCACCTTCGGCACCATGATCACGTCGAGCTTGTCGCCGATCTCGGTGACGAGGGTGACGAGGTCGTCGAGGCCCCACGGGCTGTCGAGCGAGTTGACCCGGGTCCAGAGCTGCGTCGGTCCGAAGCTCGTGGCCCGCGCGATGTCGACCAGGCCGTGCCGCGACCTCTCCTTGTTCTCCGCCTTCACAGCGTCCTCGAGGTTGCCCAGGAGCACGTCGACGGTGCCCACCATGGCGGGCACCTTGGCCGCCATCTTCTCGTTGCCGGGGTCGAAGAAGTGGATCGCGCGGCTGGGCCGGGCCGGGATCTCGCGCAGCGGTGCGGGGGCACCGACGGCGAGCGGTGCGAAGAAGTCCTTGGCAGTTCGTGACATGGTGCGCAAACTACCGCCGCCCGTGCCCACGTCGATATGACGGATGTCTCGCGGTTGCGTGCGCAAGGTCTCGTCAGGGCCGCGCCACGAAGTAGGCGTTGAACGGGTCGGCCTCCAGGTCGTGCACGGCGACGTCAGCGAAGCCGGCTTCGCGCAGCATCCGCTCGGCGGTCTGGATGCCCCAGACGGTGCCGAGGCCGTCGCCGCCCTGGCCGAGCGAGACGGACATGCAGTGGACCGTGGAGGCGGCGTACAGGAAGGACGCCCACGGGAGGTCGACGTTGTCCTCGAGGTTGCTCGAGGCCTTGATGTCCACCATCAGGTAGCGACCGTCGGGGCGCAGGGCGCCACGGATGTTGGCGAGCACCCGGGCCGGGTGAGCCTGGTCGTGGATCGCGTCGAAGGTCGTGATGAGGTCGTAGGCCGACTGCTCCGCGAGCCGTGCGACGTCGAGCACCTCGAAGCGGGCATTGGTCAGGCCCCACCCGGCGGCCTCCTCGCGGGCGGTCACGATGGCCTGGTCGCTGAAGTCGTAGCCGACGAACGTGCTGCGCGGGAAGGCGCGCGCGAGCAGGTTGATCGCGTGCCCCTCGCCGCAGCCGATGTCCGCGACTGCGATGCCCTGCTCGAGCCGGTCGGTCACGCCGGCCAGCGGGATGATGGTGTCGAGGAGCGAGGCGTCGTTGACGGCTGCGCTGTCGGCGGCCTGCAGGTGGTGGAAGCCGGGGTAGTCGTCGTAGGACAGGCCGCCGCCGCGCCGGAAGGCCTCCACGACCTTGGGCTGCACGAGGCCCATGAGTGAGATGAACCGCATGGTGCGCGCCAGGTTGTCGGGTCCGCTGCCGGTGAGGAACGGCGCGTGGTCGGGGCACAGGTAGTAGGTGTGGTCGGCGGGGACGTACTGCACGAAGCCCGCCGTCACCATCCCGCCCAGCCACTCGCGCACGTAGCGCTCGTCGAGACCCGCCGCGTCGGCGACCTGGGTGCTGGTGGCGGGCGGGAGCTCGGTCAGGGTCTCGAAGAGCCCGAGCTCGTGACCGAGGCTGGCGAGCAGGCAGATCGCACCGTCGTTGAGGATGCCGACGACCCGGCCGGCCACCTCCTCGGGATCGGCGGCGTCGGGCGTCGGGGCGGGTGTGGTCTCGATGGTGGTCATGACGGGCTCCTGGTGGATGGATGGGTGTGCGGTGCTGCTCTCTCGAGACGGTAGGAGCGCGCACTCGACGGCCGCTTCGGGCAGACGACCCATGCCACCCGGCACCCGTGGTGCGTCCGACTCAGAGGAGTCCGTTGTCCCGTGCCCAGGCCGCCGCGGCCGTTCGCGTGCCGAGGCCGGTCTTGGTGAAGATGTTGGCGAGGTGGCGACCGACGGTCCTCTCGCTGATCGCCAGCGCCGAGGCGACCTCGCGGTTCGTCGCACCGGTTGCGACGGCTGTGAGCACCTCGACCTCCCGCTCGGTCAGCCCGCACGGGCGCACCCGGGTGACCGTCAGCCGGGCGACGTCCGGAGCGGCGCCGAGCTGTCGGTAGATCGCGAGCGCGGTGGCGGCCGCAGCGTCGGCGGCGTCCCGATCACCCCCGACCCGGTGCGCGGCTGCCAGTGCCTCGTGAACCGCGGCCGTGGCGTAGCGGTGGCGCTGCTCGCGCCAGACCGCCGCCGCGCGCTCCAGCAGGACCACCGCCTCTGCCGCCCGACCCAGCGCCACGAGCAACGCCGCGCGGGCCTGCGCGGCGCGTGCCACGAGGCCGGGTGTGGCGAACCAGGCGGCGGTGGCCTCGAGCTCCGTCACCAGCGTCCCCGCGTAGGCCGCCTCGCCCTCCGCCAGGGCGAGCTCGACCGCCGGCAGGAGCATGCGTGCCCGGCCCAGACGGGTGGCGTCGGCCAGGCCGACCCGGAGCGCAGCCAGTGCCTCGCTGCTGCGCCCTTCGGCGCGGAGCAGCAGGGCAGCCCCGGGCTGCGCGTCGTGATTGAGGTCTCGAGCCAGCGCGTACGCCTGAGCGGCCCCGGCGGCGTCGCCGCGCAGGCGGCGTACCTCCCCGAGCGTGTAGTAGCCCTCTCCCGCCAGCCATCCATGCGCACCGACGAGGTCGGCGCTGCGCGCGCCGAGCTCCGCCTCCACGACCTCCCAGGCGCCCTCGGCCACCAGCAGCTGCAGCTCATGGATCCGGGTCACGTGGGCGTACAGGAAGGTCCTGCCCTGAGGTTGCGACCACCGCGCCAACGCCTCGGTCCACGCCCGCATCCGTGCGAGGTCGCCGAGCTCGTCGCAGAGGTGGATCACCGTGCAGTAGAGGTCGCCGGACCACATCGCGTCGACGCGCCCCGCAAGCACCGGGAGCATCGCCTCGTCGAGGTCGGCGAAGCCCTGGCGCGTCTGCCCGCGGCGCACGGCGGCCAAGCCGCGCGTCGCCAGCGCGAAGCTGCCCAACGTCGGTTCGTCGTGCTCCTCGGCCAGGGCGGCGATCTCGGCCGCCGCTGCGTCGGCGGCATCCGGATCGCCGGTGAGGTCCATGTCGGCAGCGTGGTCGATGTAGAGCAGGTAGCCGTGCAGCACGCCGCGAGGCAGCCCCGAGATGACCCGCCGGCCGCGGGCGAGCCATGCCATCCCCACCGAGAGGTCGCCCCGGGTCAGCCACTCGAGCGCCAGTCGCAGCGCGCGCTCGGCCGCCTGGACGGTCTCGCCCTCGGCGAGCAGGCGACGGTAGACCTCCTCGGAGACCGCCATGGACTCCGGTGAGTCGCCGAGCCACCAGGCCGCCTCCGCCAGGAGACGGAGGTCGCTGGTGGACAGCGCGTCGCGGGACCCCGCGAGTCCGGCGTGGACCGCGCGCCAGTCGCGCCGTCCCCGCGCCGCTGTCACCGCGGTGACCGGGTCGGAGGCCATCCTCCGAGTGTCGACCCGCCGCACCGCTCAGGCAACGCCCGGTCAGGACCGGTGGTCAGCGGGAGCGGCGGCGCCACCAGGGGCGCTTCGGCGGCTCGGCCGCCCGTGCCGCCTCCCGGGCTGCGCGCTGCGCCTCGACCCGGGCCGTACGCCGTTCGCGCCAGGCCACGACCTCGGCCTCGACGTCGCGGCGTTGGGTGATCACCGGCGGCCCGGAAGGCCCGGTCGGCGGCGTGTAGATCGCCGTGCGGACGCGCGCGTTGAAGTCCTCGACCTCGCGTCGTACCTCCGACTCGACGTTGATCCGGTCGAGCCGGCCGTCGAGCTCGGCGTCCTCCTTGCGGAGCGCGAGGGCCGGCGGCAGGATCGCGATGTTCTCGCGCTCGACGAGCTTCTTGACCCACCAGTCGGGGTCGTGCTCGACCCCGAGGTCCTCGATCGGCTTGCCGTAGCCGGGCAGGTCGTCGAAGTCGCCGCGCTCCATCGCCACGCGCAGCTGCTGCTCGACCCAGCTCGACTGGTGTGCCATGCGGGCGGCCGCGGCGGACCTGCCGGTCCGTTCGTCGCGCTCGGGCAGGCGGCGGGCAGGATCGGCGCCGGTGTCACCGGCGGACGGTTCGAGGTCGGGCATCACGATCACCTCCGGTAGCTCCACCCTAGGCGGTGCTCCCAGGACGGCACCGGTGGCAGGGTGAGGTGATGGACACGGCCGTCATCCCCGACCGAGCTGCCGGCGTGCAGCTCCACATCACCTCCCTGCCGGGCGGGCGCCTCGGTGAACCGGCGCGCGACTTCGTGCGGTGGCTGGCGGCCGCCGGCCAGTCGGTCTGGCAGGTGCTGCCCCTCGCGGTCCCCGACGCGCACGGCTCGCCGTATGCCTCCCCGTCGGCCTTCGCCGCGTGGCCGGGCCTGCTCGAGGATCCCCACGCACCGGTGAGCGACGACGAGGTGGCGGAGTTCGCCCGCCAGCACGCGTACTGGACCGGCTCGTGGACCGCCCACGGCGGCGACCTGGGCGACCAGGTGCGCTTCGAACGGGAGTGGGGTGCGCTGCGGTCCTTCGCCGCCGACCACGGCGTACGCGTGATGGGCGATGTCCCGATCTACGTCGCCGCCGGCAGCGCGGACGCGGCGACGTGGCCCGAGCTGTTCCGCGACGACGCCGTCGCGGGCGTCCCGCCGGACGCCTTCACCGACACCGGCCAGCTCTGGGGCAACCCGCTCTACGACTGGGACGCCATGGCCGCCGACGGGTACCGGTGGTGGGTGGAGCGGCTGCGCCGCAGCCTCTCGCTGTACGACCTGGTCCGGGTCGACCACTTCCGAGGGTTCGCGGCCTACTGGGCCGTTCCGGCTGGGCACCCGACGGCCGAGCACGGCACCTGGGAGCCGGGTCCCGGGCGGGGCGTCTTCGACGCCGCGACGGCGGCGCTGGGGCCACTGCCGGTGCTGGCCGAGGACCTCGGGGTCATCGACGCCCCGGTCGAGGAGCTCCGCGACGTCCTCGGATTCCCCGGGATGGCCGTGCTGCAGTTCGCCTTCGACCCGGACGGCGAGGACCGGTCCCACGAGCCCGAGAACCTCCGCCACGACCAGGTCGTCTACACCGGCACGCATGACAACGACACGGTCGTCGGCTGGTGGTCCGTCCTGCCGGCGCGGCGACGTCGGGAGGCGGAGGGCGCCTGGCGGGCGGCCGGCATCACCGAGACTGATCCCGCGTGGTCGATGATCCGGCTCGCGCACGCAGCCCCGTGCCGGCTGGCGATGGCGCAGGCGCAGGACGTGCTCGCGCTGGGCTCGGAAGCGCGGATGAACACGCCCGGCACCGCCGCCACGTGGTCGTGGCGTCTTCGTCCCGGGGTGCTCACGACAGACCTCGCAGCGCGGCTTCGAGAGGTGACCGAGGAGTCCGGGCGCACGGAGTGAGGTGCGACGCTCGGGACGTCATACGGAGCGCGCCAACCGGTGGCCCCGTCCGGATGTCGTCCGGCGCTCGCTCGCGAGCTCAGCGTGCGACGGGGGCGACAGGCGCGTCGCTGAAGGCGTGCTTCGGCGCCGCCATCAGGGCGAGCGCGGCGAGGAACGAGGCGCCGGCACAGACCGCCCAGACCGTCAGGTAGCCGCTGAGGGGTGCCACCTTCTCGGCCGTCGCGTCCAGCGAGCCGGTCGCGGTGAGGGCGATGGCGAAGATCGCCGACGCGATGGCGCCGCCGACCGTCTTGGTGCCGTTGGTCATGCCGGTCGCGATCCCGGTGCGCTCCGGCGGCGCGGCTGCGGCGGCGGCCGCCGGCAGCGCGGCGACGAGCGCCCCCGAGCCGAGGCCGGCGATCCCCATGTTGATGAGCGCCTGCCAGGTCTCGTCGTGGAAGGGCAGCCAGAGCAGGTAGCCGGTGCCGACGAGGAGGCACGCCACGACCAGAGCGCGACGTACGCCGCCCAGCAGGCGGGTGGTGAGCGGGAGGGTGAAGGCGCCGATCGCCAGCGTGATGACGTACAGCCCGATGAGCGTGGAGATGAAGGCGGAGTCCGCGCCGAGGCCGTAGCCGCGCACGGCGGGGTCGGCCTGCGCGTAGGTCGAGAGCGGGATCTGGCCGCCGAGCACCGGGATGCCGAAGAGGAAGGCCGTGACCTGCACCGGCCACTGAGCCGGGCTGGCCAGGAGCTTCACGTCGACGATCGGCTCGGGGTGGCGCTGCTCGAAGCGCCAGAAGTACGCGAACGCCACGGCGGACACCGCGATGGTCAGCCACCCCCAGGGAGAGCCCGCGCCGTCGAGCCGGAGCCAGACCAGGCCGCCCATCAGGATGCCGAGCGCGAGCGTGATGAGCCCCAGGCCGGTCCAGTCGATGCCGCCGCTGTCCTCGCCCGGCACCTGCTCGATGCCGACCAGGATGACGAAGAAGACGGCCGTCACGACGACGGCCGGCATCGCCAGCAGGACGTTCATGTCGAGGGAGTCGACGAGCAGGCCGCTGGTCACCGCGCCGACGATGACGGCCAGCTCGAGGGAGCCGACCAGGATCGCCGCGCCCCGGCGGGTGAGCAGCTCCTGGCGTCCGGAGTCGCGGGTGCGCCGGTGGATGATCGCGATCTCCAGCGGGAGCCAGACGACGTACGCGCCCTGGATCGCCCAGCCGATGAGGAAGGTCGTGAAGCCCGGGGCGAAGGCCAGCCACCACGAGCCGAGCGCGGTGACGGCCGTCGAGATGAGCAGGACGTTCTTGTGGCCGATCAGGTCGCCGAGTCGGGCGAGGAGCGGGATGCAGAGGGCGCTGACGATCAGCTGCGCGGCCTCGAACCAGTTGATGTCGCCCTCGGCGATCGAGAGGTGCTCGGCGATCTGCGGGTAGATGGGCGTGTAGTAGCCCTGCAGGATGCCGCTGGCGAACTCGACCATCACCAGGAAGCCGACGATGGCCGCGAGTCCCTTCACCGCGGTCTGGGCCGGTGGCCTGGTGGTCGTCATGAAGGCAGCCTCTCGATCAGCAGCTGGTACCAGTGGGCTCCGTCGAGGAGGTCGGCGACGCCGAGGTGCTCGTCGTAGGAGTGGATCGCCTGGCGCTGGGCCTTGGTCATCCGGAAGGGCGCGAAGCGGTAGACGTGGTCGCTGATCGCGGTGAAGTGGCGCGAGTCGGTGGCCGCCATCATCACGTAGGGGGTGGGCACGGCCTCCGGGAAGACCTCGCCGATGCACGCCTCGAGCAGCTCGAAGGCCTCGTCCATCGGCGAGACGGGGGAGGGCTCGCCGGACTCGATGACGTCGATCCGGATCGAGTCGTCGGCGACGGCCTTGCGGACGTGCTCGACGACGCCGGCGACCGTGTCGCCGACCATCACCCGGATGTTGAGTCCTGCCTTGGCGGTCGAGGCGATCACGTTGAGGGCGGGCGACCCGCTGAGCGTCGTGGTCGCGACCGTCGTACGCGTCATGGCCGCGGCCTCCGGTCCGGCCGCCACGAGGGCGCGGGTGACGACCGGCGCGATCTGGTCGGCGCGACCCAGCAGCGGGCGCAGCGGGAGCGGCACGTGCGGGGCGATCCTCCGCATCAGCTCGAGCGTCGGGGCCGGGGCGGAGGCGGGGAACGGCGACTTCTCGATCCGCAGGATGGCGCGGGCGATCCGGGCGGTCGGGCCGTTCCTCGCCGGCGTCGAGGCGTGCCCGCCACGTCCCTCGGCGACGAGCTCCAGCGAGGTCGTGCCCTTCTCGGTCACGCCGATGACTCCCAGCGGCGCCTTGACGCCGGGGAACGCGCCGCTCGCGATCGCGCCACCTTCGTCGACCACCAGCCACGGCGTGACGCCGCGGCCGCGCAGCACCTCGACCGCCTCGACGGCGGCGGTGCCACTGACCTCCTCGTCGCAGCCGAAGGACAGCCAGACGTCCTGCGCCGGCGTGTGGCCGGCCTCGAGCAGGGACTCGACCGCGTCGCAGATGCCGACCACGCAGCCCTTGTCGTCGAGGGTCCCGCGGCCCCAGATCGCCGGTCCGGTGGGGGATTCATGGATCTCGCCGCCGAACGGGTCGTGCTGCCAGGGTGCCTCGGCGTCGACGGGTACGACGTCGAGGTGGGCCATCAGCACCACCGGTCGCTCGGCGCTGGCGCCGGGCCAGTGCAGGAGCAGCCCGTGGGTGCCGACGATGGTGAGCGACAGCCGCTCGTGCAGCAGCGGGAACTGGACGGCAAGCTCGGCGAGCAGCCGGTCGAAGGCCTCCGCGTCGACGCGCGCAGGGTCGCGGTCGGAGACGGTGGGGATGCGGACCAGCGCCTGCAGGGCCCGCACCGCGCGCGCCTCGACGGGCAGAGCGGTCATGGGCTGACCGTAGTGCCCCACTGGCCGCGGTGGACCACGTTCGTCCGCCGTTCGCGGCGGTCCGGCGATCCCCGCGAACCGGTGTCCTCGATCCGGTGCCCCACGGTGATCGCCCCGATCGGCGTGTGGTCGGCCGGGATGCTGAACGCGGACCGCAGGTCGTCGACGTAGTCGCCCGGGATGCCGAAGAAGCAGGCGCCGAGCCCTTCGTCGACCGCGGTCTGGAGGATCAGCAGCGCCGCCATCCCGCTGTCGACGTACCAGTAGGGGATCGGCCAGTGGTCCTCGCTCCGGTCGGTCCAGCCCTTGTCGGGCTCGGCGTAGCGGTCGAGGTAGGCGTCCTTGCAGGCGAGCGGGACGATCACGACGGGCGCCGTCCGCATCCCCTCGAGCCAGGCGGTGCTGGGCCGGGAGTGCGCGCCGGTCGACCACCAGAACAGGTCGACGTCCGTCCGCGTGTCGAGCACGAGGAACGCCCAGCCCTGGCTGAAACCGGCGTTGGGCGCGCGTTGCGCGTGCGCGAGCATCCGGTCGACCGCGGCCGGGTCCACCGGCTGCGGCCCGTAGCGGCGGATCATCCGACGACGGCGTACGACCTCACGGAACTCCATGGGCCCATCATCTCGAGCGAGCGTCACGAGGACCTCCGGTGCGAACCGGAGATTCCCCTGACGTATGCGGTGGTCCGCCGATCGTCTGGGATCCGAGACGACTTGCCGTCGGCGTGCGTTGACCGGGCTCCGGGACTTCGATGGACTGCGGGCATGGTCACCGGACACTTCGAGGAGATGTGGCGCGACCTCGCGCCGGTGGGCCGCTCGGCCTCGTCCGGCGGCTACTTCCGCCAGCCCTGGGCCTCCGCCGAGACCGAGCTGCGGTCGTGGTTCGCCGAGGAGTGCGCCGCGCGCGGCCTGGCCGTCGAGACCGACGGCATCGGCAACCAGGTGGCGTGGTGGGAGTCCGACGCCACGACGGGCCCGGGGGTCCTCACCGGCTCGCACCTCGACTCGGTCCTCGACGGCGGTGCCTACGACGGCCCGCTCGGTGTCGCGTCCGCACTCGCGGCCGTCGACACCCTGCGTGACCGGGGCTTCTCGCCGTCGCGTCCGATCGGGATCGGCGTCTTCGTCGAGGAGGAGGGATCGCGCTTCGGCCGGGCCTGCCTGGGCTCGCGGCTCGTGACGGGCGCGACCACCTGGGACCAGGCGCGCGAGCTTCGCGACCGGGACGGGGTCTTCCTCGCCGACGCGGTCGCCGCCGCCGGGCTCGACCCGTCCGCCGCGCTGCTCTCCCTCGACCGGGTCGGCACCTTCGTCGAGCTGCACGTCGAGCAGGGCCGCGACCTCGTCGACCGTGATGTCGCCGTCGGGCTGGCGAGCGAGATCTGGCCGCACGGGCGCTGGCGCTTCGACTTCGCCGGCCAGGCCAACCACGCCGGCACGACGCGGATGGAGGACCGGCGTGACCCGATGCTCACCTACGCGATGACCGCGCTCGCCGCCAACAAGCAGGCGCGGCTCGCCGGCCAGCGCGCGACCTTCGGCCGCGTCGCGGTGGAGCCCAACGGCACCAACGCCGTGCCATCACTGGTGACCGCGTGGCTCGACGCCCGCGCGTCGTCCGACGACGCCCTCGCCTCGCTCGTCGCGGAGGTCGAGCGGCAGGCCGACGACCGCGCCGGCCGCGACGGCACCTCGCTGGTCGTGACCCGGGAGTCGGTGTCCGGGTCGGTCGCCTTCGACGCAGGTCTCGCGGCCCGCCTGGCGGCGCTCGGCGACTGGCCGGTCATCGCGACCCAGGCCGGCCACGACGCCGGCATCCTGTCCGACGCCGGCATCCCGACCGCGATGGTCTTCGTCCGCAACCCCACCGGCATCTCCCACTCACCCGACGAGCACGCCGAGACCGCCGACTGCCTCGCCGGCGTCGAGGCGCTCGCCGACGTGCTGGCCGAGCTGGCGGGTTCCGGGGCGCCCGCGTGACGGCGTACCTCCTCGAGCGTGCGTGGCTCGGCGACGCCTTCCGCGACGACGTGCTGGTCGAGGTCGAGAACGGGCGCTTCACCTCGGTCACCCCGGAGTCCGACCCGCCGCGGGCTATCCCCGTCCGCGGGCTCGTCGTGCCCGGTCTCGCCAACACCCACAGCCACGCCTTCCACCGCGCCCTGCGCGGGCGCACCCAACGCGAGCGCGGGACGTTCTGGACCTGGCGCGACCGGATGTACGACGTCGCCGCGCGGCTCGACCCGGACACCTACCTCGCCCTCGCGCGGGCGACGTACCGCGAGATGGCGGCCACCGGCACCACCTGCGTCGGGGAGTTCCACTACCTCCACCACCAGCCCGACGGCACGCCCTACGACGACCCCAACGAGATGGGGCTCGCGCTCGCGCAGGCGGCGCGCGAGGCGGGGATCCGGATCACGCTGCTGGACACGCTCTACCTCTCGTCCGGCTTCGGGGCGGCGCCCCTGGGTGCCCAGGTCCGCTACAGCGACGGCACCGTCCGCGGCTGGACCACCCGCTGCCTCGGGCGGGAGCTGCCGGCGCACGCGCGGGCGGGCTTCGCGGTCCACTCCGTGCGCGCCGTGCCCGACACCGTGCTGGCCGACGTCGTGCTGGCAGCCGCGGGCAACCCGCTGCACGTCCACCTCTCCGAGCAGGTCGCCGAGAACGACGGGTGCCTCGAGGCGTACGGCGTCACCCCGACGCGGCTGCTCGCCGACCACGGTGTCCTCGGCCCGATGACGTCACTCGTGCACGCCACCCATCTCACTGACGACGACATCGCCGTCGTCGGCGCAGCCGGCTCCTACACGAGCTTCTGCCCGACCACCGAGCGCGACCTCGGCGACGGCATCGGCCCGTCCCGTCGGCTCCACGACGCCGGCGCCCGGCTGACCCTGGGCTCCGACAGCCACGCGGTGATCGACCCCTTCGAGGAGATGCGTGCCGTCGAGCTCGACGAGCGGCTCGCCACCCAGCGGCGCGGCCACTGGACGGCCGCCGAGCTGTTGACCGCGGGCACCACCGACGGCCACGCCTCGCTCGGCTGGGACGACGCGGGCGCGATCGCCGTGGGGCACCGCGCCGACCTCGTCGTGCTCGACCCGGCGTCCGTCCGCACCGCGGGCACCGGAGGCGACGAGAACACCGTCGTCTTCGCTGCCGCCGCCGAGGACGTACGCCGCGTCATGGCCGACGGCCAGTGGATCGTCGAGGACGGCGACCGGGCCGCCATCGGCCGCGAGCTCGACGGCGTCATCGGCCGGATCTGGGAGGACCTTTGATGAACACCACACTGATCACCGGCATCGGTGAGCTCGTCACCAACGACCCGGCGCGCGCCGAGCAGGGCGGGCTGCTGGGCCTGGTCCGCGATGCCGCGGTCGTCGTCGAGGGCACCCGGGTCGCGTGGGTGGGTGCGGCCGGGGACGCACCCGACGCCGACGTGCGGGTCGACGCCGGCGGGCGTGCGGTCATCCCCGGCTTCGTCGACAGCCACAGCCACCTCGTCTTCGCCGGCGACCGCTCGGCCGAGTTCGAGGCCCGGATGACCGGCGAGCCCTACACCGCTGGCGGGATCCGCGGCACCGTCGCGAAGACCCGCGCCGCCAGCGACGAGCAGCTCACCTCGCACGTCGCCCACCTCGTCGCCGAGATGCGGGCCCAGGGCACCACCACGCTGGAGATCAAGAGCGGCTACGGGTTGTCGGTCCACGACGAGGCGCGCAGTCTCGCGGTGGCGCGCCAGTTCACCGACGAGACCACGTTCCTCGGCGCCCACGTCGTCCCGACAGGCACCACCCCGGAGGACTACGTCGACCTCGTCACCGGGCCGATGCTGGCGGCCGCGGCGCCGCACGCCCGCTGGATCGACGTGTTCTGCGAGGACGGCGCCTTCGACGTCGACCAGGCGCGCACCATCCTGGCCGCGGGGTCCGACAGCGGCCTGCGCGGACGGCTCCACGCCAACCAGCTGACGTACGGCGGGGGCGTGCAGCTGGCCTGCGAGCTCGGCCTGGTCGCCGTCGACCACTGCACCTTCCTCTCCGACCTCGACGTCGAGTCGCTCAGGGACTCACGGACCATCGCCACGCTCCTGCCGGGCGTGGAGTTCTCCACCCGGCAGCCCTATCCCGACGCTCGCCGCCTGCTCGACGCCGGCGTGCGGGTCGCGCTGGCGAGCGACTGCAACCCGGGCTCGTGCTTCACCTCGTCGATGGCCCTGTGCATCGCGCTCGCCGTCCGGGAGATGCGGATGAGCCCGGCCGAGGCGCTGCACGCCGCGACCGCGATGGGCGCGACCGCCCTCGACCGCGACGACGTCGGCGTGCTCGCCCCCGGCAGGGTGGCCGACCTCGTCCTCCTCGACGCGCCGTCGTACGTCCACCTCGCCTATCGCCCGGGCGTCCCCCTCGTGGCGGGGGTCTGGCAGGCCGGACGTCCCGTCGTCGGGTAGTCCACCCACACCCGTCTGGATAGTCCGCTGCGAACAGCCGCTTGCAGCACCTCGAGCACCGGCTTGTTGCAGCGGACTATCGGGGAGGGGTGTGGAGGACGTACGCCCCGCGGGCGGGCAGCTACCTCAGACACCCGTCGTACGCCGCCCAGGCACCGATCTGAGGTAGGCAGCCACGCGTAGATAGGGCACGTGCCCGATGTCCGGGCCTACCTCAGCGACGCACTCTCTACTCACGGTCCACCACGGGACCGACCGAGAAGAGGAGAAGCACATGTTCACCACCGACAGCTTCCTGGGTGCCGAAGTCAAGTACCGCCAGGACAAGGTCCGCCACGACTACCGGGCCCGTCGCTGGATCCGCCGCACCGACGTCGCCACCACGCCGAAGTGACGCGCGGCGCGATCGGCGCCGAGGTGTCGGAGCGGCACGACACAATGTCGTCCGTGCCGGCGCTGAGGACCACCGATCTCATCGGACGCGATGCCGAGCTGGAGCAGCTGAGCTCCCAGCTCGGCATTCGTGTGTCCGGGGGCGCCACGCCCGCCGAGCAGGCGGTGCGCGCGATGCTGGTCGCCGGCGACGCGGGGGTCGGGAAGACCCGCGTGCTGATGGCGCTGCGCGACGCCGCCATCGAGGCCGACTGGCACGTGGTCGCCGGTCACTGCCTCGACCTCGCCGACAGCTCCCTGCCCTACCTCCCCTTCTCCGAGATCCTCGGCCGCGTGATGGCCGACCAGCCCGATGTCGCCGCGCGCGTCCTCGAGCAGCACCCCACCCTCGCCCGCCTCCAGCCGGGCCGCCGGATCCGCAGCAGCGAGACCGCGTCGGGCGACCAGGCCCTCGACCGCGGCAACGTCTACGACGCGTTCGGCGACCTCCTCGCCGCCGTCGCCGAGCACGCGCCTGTCCTCGTCGTCGTGGAGGACGCCCACTGGGCCGACGAGTCGACGCGCGACATGCTCAGCTATCTGTTCTCCCGCCCGGCCCCGGGCGTCTCCCTGGTCGTGTCCTACCGCTCCGACGACCTCCACCGCCGCCACCCGCTCCGCCGCCAGGTCGCCGAGTGGATGCGGCTCCGCGGCGTCGACCGGCTCCAGGTCGAGCCCCTCGCCGACGACGACGTACGCCTTCTCGTCCGCGCGCTGCACCCGGCCACCATGTCGGAGGCGGAGTACGTCTCGATCGTCGACCGCGCCGAGGGCAACCCCTTCTTCATCGAGGAGCTCGTGGGAGCCGCGTGGTCCGGGCAGGTCCCCGGTGAGCTCGCCGACGTCCTGCTCGTCCACCTCGACCGGCTCGACGAGACCACCCGCACGGTCACCCGCCTGGTCTCGGTCGCGGGGCGCCAGGTCAGCCACGCGCTGCTGGCCGCCGTCTCCGACCTGGGGTCCGCAGAGCTCGAGTCCGCACTCCGCAACGCCGTCGAGGCGCACGTGCTGGTGGCGTCGCGCGGCGGGACGTACGCCTTCCGCCACGCGCTGCTCGGTGAGGCGGTCTACGACGACCTGCTGCCCGGCGAGCGGACCCGGCTCCACGCAGCCTTCGTGTCCGCGCTGGGCGAGGGCCGCGCCGCCGGCACCGCGGCCGAGCTGGCCCAGCACGCCCGTCGCGCCGACGACCGGCCCGTCGCCATCCGTGCCTCGATCGAGGCAGGCGAGGAGGCGCTGGCCGTCGGTGGTCCGTCCGAGGCCGCCACCCACTTCCTCGACGCCCTCGAGCTGATCGACACCTCACGCACGCCCGTGCCCGACGTCGACGCCCACTCCCTCGCCCGCCGCTGCGCCGAGGCGCTCGTCGCCGCCGGACGGGTGCCCAAGGCGGTCAAGGTGCTCCGCGCGCGGCTCGCCACCCTTCCCCTCGACGGCTCCGCGCTCGATCGCGGGCAGCTGCTGACCGCGCTCGCCTCGGCGCTGCTGCTCACCGACACGACCGACTCCCCGCACGAGGCGGCGGCCGAGGCCGTCGCCCTGCTGCGCGACGGCCCGCCCAAGCTGCTGGCCCGGGCACTCTTCGTCCACGCGGAGACCCTCGGCAACTGGCACGCCGACGAGGCGCGCGCGGCCGCGCTCGAGGCCCTCGACCTCGCCGAGCGCAACGACCTCACCAGCCTCGCGGTCGAGCTGCACACCACGCTGGCCGGCCTCGACCCCGATGCGGGCGACGACGCCGGCGCCGGCTGGCGGGCGGCGGCCGAACGCGCCCGGGCGGCAGGACTCATCGAGCCGGAGCTCCGTGCCCTCTACTTCCTCGGCCGGCTCCGCCACGACCGCGGCGACCTCGACGGCGGCATCGAGGTCTACCGCGAGGTGATCGAGCGCAGTGAGACCGGCGGGCTCACCTGGTCGCCCTACCCCGCGGAGTCGCGTCTGCTGCTGGCGGTCGCGCTGACCCACCAGGGCCGGCTCGACGAGGCGTGGCGCCTGCTCGACGTCACCGGGCAGGACCCGCCGATGGTCTACGAGTGGCTCTACTTCGCCCACCAGATGCTGATCATCATCGGCATCCGCGGCGACACGCACAGCAAGGGGCTCGAGCGGCTCCGCGAGCACTGGGGCCACGACGGCCTCACCGCGATCACGGCTGGGAGTGCGGAGCTGATGCGCGCGGCCGCCGCCGGCGATCCGGAGGCCGCGCTCGCGGTGTACGACGACGTGCTGGCCAGCGTCGTACCCCTGTGGCACGAGTGGTTCCAGGCCCGGCTCCGGCTGGCCACCCTCGTCGTCGGTGCGTTCGCAGGCGCCGCCGCTCACCAGTCCGCCGACGAGCGGGACGTCGCGGCTGCGAGCGTCGAGCGGCTCGTGGCCGACGGCGGACGAGTGATCGACTTCTACGCCCGCTACGAGGCGAGCCGCGGCCCGGAGTACGTCATGTGGGTCGCCCGCCGCACCGCCGAGCACCTCCGGTGGCGCTGGCTCGCCCAGGTCGACCCGCCGTCCAGCGAGGAGCTGGTGGGGGCGTGGCGCCTCGCCGAGGACACCGCCATCGCCTACGGCAGCGTCCCCGAGATCGCCCAGACCCGGGTGCGCCTGGCCGGTGTCCTGCGGGCGAGTGGCGACGCGGCCGGCGCACGCGAGGCCGCCGACCGCGCCCGCGAGGCCGCGCACGCGATGGGTGCCAAGCCGCTGCTGGCCGAGCTGACCGCGCAGGGATCGGCGTCCGCCCCGGCGACCGCGACCGGCGGTCCGGGCCTGACCCCGCGCGAGTCGGAGATCCTCGCCCTCGTGGCCGAGGGACGCAGCAACGGCGAGATCGGCAAGCAGCTCTTCATCAGCACCAAGACCGTCTCGGTCCACGTCTCCAACATCCTCGGCAAGCTCGATGCCGCGTCCCGCACGGAGGCCGCGGCCGTCGCCCGGCGGCGCGGCCTCATCTGAGCCGCGCCCACCTGCTCCGGCACGACCCGACGTGCTGACCGCCGGATCCTCCCCGGGCCCGGTCGGCAAGACTGGAGCACGTGCCCGACTTCCGCTGCTCCTTCACGAGTGTCGAGGACGCGGAGCCGATCATCGGCACCGCGCCCACGGACCCCGAGATCCTGCTCGTCGAGTGTCCCGGCCCGTGGGGCCGCGAGGCCGTCACCGACAACCGCCTGCCCGATGCCGTGCGCGACCACCTCGGCCGCCTCGACCTCAAGGTGTTCCTGCTCCGGAGGTACGACGGCAGCGCCGGCCCCGGCACGCGCGTCTTCCACGCCACCGCCACCGAGCGCGGCTACGACGTCCGCGGCACGGTGCTCGACCGGCCCGAGGACCTCCTCGACCTCGACCTCGCGAGCCTGCCGGCGTACGACGGACCGCTCTGGCTGGTCTGCACCAACGGCAAGCGCGACCGGTGCTGCGCCGAGCTCGGCAGGCCGATCGCCGGGCTGCTGGGCCAGGAGTGGCCCGACGGCACCTGGGAGACCACGCACCTCGGCGGGCACCGCTTCTCCGGCACCCTGCTCGCACTGCCGAGCGGTCTCACCCTCGGCCGCCTCGACACGGCCACCGCCCTCGCCGCGTGCGAGGCCGTCGACCGGGGCGAGGTGCCGCTCGCGTGGGTACGCGGCCGGGCCGGCCGGACCGGTGTCGAGCAGGCACGCGAGCTGCACGTGCTGACCGGTGGCGACCCCGACGACGAGATCGTGGCCGTCCCCGGTCCGTCGAGGCGCCAGTCCTGCGGTGACGACAAGGTCAAGGGCACGACGCGCTACGAGGTGCGCCCGCCCGCCTGAGCGTGTGTCCCGGCGCCGGGCGGGTGCTAGGAGGCGGACCCCGCCCGGCGCCGGAGCTCGAGGGCCCTAGCCCTTCTCCGCGCCGGCCGTACCTCCGCGCACGAGGTACTTCTGGAAGACGAAGAAGACGACGGCGACCGGGATCGTCATCAACAGCGCCGCGGCCATGGTGATCGGGTACTGCTTGCCCGACCCGAGCTGACCGCTGGTCAGCGTGGCGACGCCCTTGGTCAGGGTGAACAGGTCGGGGTCCTGGCTCGCCACGATGAAGTGCGGCAGCTCGTTCCACGAGCCCTGGAACGACAGGATCGTCAGCGTGATGAGCGCCGGGCGGGCCATCGGCAGCACGACCGACCAGAAGGTCCGGAAGGTGCTGGCGCCGTCGATGCGCGCCGCCTCCTCCACCGACTCCGGGATGGTCTCGAAGAACTGCTTCATGATGAACACGCCGGCGGCGTCGACCAGCAGGGGCAGCACCAGCGCCGGGTAGGTGTCGTAGATCCCGAGGTAGTTGAGGACGAGGAACTTCGGGATCAGCAGGATGACGCCCGGGACGGCCATCACGGCCAGGATCGCGGTGAAGACCGCCCCGCGACCTCGGAACCTGATCCGCGCGAGCGCGTAGCCGGCGAGCGAGCAGAGGAACACCCGGCCCGCCGTCACGACCAGGGTGACGACCACCGAGTTGGTGAACCACAGGGGGAAGTCGGTGTCGAAGAGCCGCTGGAAGGCGCCGAGCGTGAAGGGGTCGGCCACCGGCGTCAACGGGTTGGCCACGGCGTCGGCGTTGCCCTTGACCGACGTCGTCACCTGGACGAGGAACGGGTAGAGGTAGATGAAGGAGAAGAAGACCAGGACGGCGTAGCCGAGGAACAGCCAGAGCGCGGTGCGGTCGCGGACCATCGGCTTCGCGGTGGGGGTGTCCATGCGCGGGGTGCTCATGCCGCACCTCCTGCGGTGGCCCGGGCGCGCTCGCGCCTGGTGCGCTTCTCCGCCCTCCTGGTGGCGATCGCGTCCTTGTCGCGGAACAGGAACCGCTGGAAGGTCGTCATCGCGAAGATGATGAGGAAGAGGACGAACGCCATGGCCGCCGCGACGCCCCACTTCTGGTTGTCGAACGCGTAGGAGTACGACAGGTACGCCGGGGTGAGCGTCGTCTTGCCGGGCCCGCCCTGCGTCATGACGTACACCTGGTCGAAGACCTGCCACGTGCCGATCAGGCCGAGGGTCGTCACCAGGAGCATCGTCGGTCGCAGGTGCGGCAGCGTGACGTTGCGGAACACGCCCCACCGTCCGGCGCCGTCGATGCGGGCGGCCTCCTCGACCTCGGTCGGGAGGTCCTGCAGCGCGGCGAGGAACATCAGCATGAAGGTGCCGGCGGTCGTCCAGATGACCAGCATGATGATGACGGACAGGGCGACGCTCGGGCCGGCGAGCCACTCCCACCACGACAGGCCGAGCCCGCCGTTGCCGGACAGGGCGGCCGGCGGGTCCGAGGCGTTCCACAGGCCGAGCCCGTCACCGACGAGGTGCAGCAGGCCGCGCGAGTCGTTGAACCAGGTCGGGCCGTCGACGCCGATCGCGTCGAGCAGCGAGTTGATCACGCCGCCGCCGCTGAAGAGGAACAGGAAGATCAGGCTGATGGCGACCGAGCTGACGACCGAGGGGAAGTAGAAGGCGGTGCGGAAGAAGCCGACCGCCCGGAGCATCCGCTGGTTGAGGACCAGGGCGAGGAACAGCGCGAACGCCGTCTGCAACGGCACCACGAGGAGCACGTAGAAGAAGTTGTTGCGCAGCGACGTCATGAAGTCCGACCGGGTCAGGCCGCCCTGCTCGCCGACCAGCTCGCGGTAGTTGTCCGCGCCGACGAATCCGATGCCGGTGGCGAACGGGCTGCCGCGACCGTTCCAGTCGGTGAACGACACCCACAGCGCCATCAGGACCGGCACCGCGAGGAAGAGCCCCAGCACGACCAGGGTGGGGGAGACGAACGTCCACCCCGCCACGGCCTGGCCGCGCCGGATGCTCCTGTCTCGGCTCACTGAAGCTCCGCCTCGGCGTTCTTCTGGAACGACTCGAGGATCGAGGTGACGTCGGCGGACTTCAGCTGCTCGAGCTGCGAGTCGAGGTCGGCCACGACCGGGCCGAGGCCCGGCAGGTTCACGGGGCCCTGGCCGTAGTCGCCACCGGCGATGAACGGCGCGTCCTGGGGGAACTGCTCGACGTAGTCGGCCTGGGCGGCCTCACGGCTCGGCATCACGCCGAAGGCGTCGGCGTTCTCGAGCTGCTGCTCGGGGGTGGTCATCGCCTCGACGAACGACACGGCCGCCTCCTGGTTGGGCGAGTCGGCGGCGATGCCCCAGCACTGGGTGAAGAGCAGGGTGCCCTTGCCGGCCGGGCCCTCCGGCAGCTCGGCGACGGTGTAGTCGACGTCGGGGTAGTCGTTCTCCATCGCGCCGCGGATCCAGTTGCCCTCGATGGTCATCGCGGCCTTCTGGGTGCCGAAGGCCTCGCCGCCCCATCCGGCGTCGACGTCCGGTGCCAGCACGGCCTCGCCGCCCTCGAGCATGCCCTGGACGTACTCGAGCGCCTCGGCGTTGTTCGGTTCGGTGGCGGTGGCCTCGCCGGCCTCGCCGTCGACCCAGAAGCCACCGTTCTGCACGAGGAACGCGCCGACGCGGTCACGGCCGAGGCCGAGCACGAGGCCGGCCTGGTCGGGTGTGGTCAGCTTCTTCGCGACGGCCTGCAGCTCCTCCCACGTGGTCGGGATGTCGGCGTCGGTCAGCCCGGCCTTCTTCCAGGACGCGGTGTTGATCTCGAGCGCGAGGGTCGAGAAGTCCTTGGGTGCGCAGTAGGCCTGGTCGTCGAGGGTGAACGAGTCGACGAGGTTGGGGTAGAAGTCGTCGGCGTCGGCCAGCTGGTCCATGTAGGGGTAGAGGTTGCCGGCCTCGGCGTAGTCGCCGAAGACGCCGGCGTCGACGTAGAAGAGGTCCGGCGGGTTGCCCCCGGCGAAGCCCTGCGAGAGCTGCTGGGCGAGGTCGTTGGCGACGACGACCTCGACCTCGTTGCCGCTCTCCTCGGCCCAGGCCGCCGCGGCGTCCTCGACGGCCTTGGTCTCGGCGTCGCCGCTCGAGCCGATGAGCACCTGCAGCGTGACCGGACCGTCCCCGGACGTGGCCGGCTCGTCGGACCCCCCGTCCTCGAACCCGCCACCGCCACAGGCGGCGAGGGCGATCGACGAGCCGAGGGCCAGGGCGACGAGGGACGTACGACGACGGCGGGGGGTGGGCGACATGTGGAGCTCCTTCATCGGGGGATCTGAGGGGGCGGGGTGTGGGTCAGGCGGGCAGGTGCAGCACGGGTGGCACGAGGAGTCCTCGCGCCGGCCGCTCCGGGGTCTGGAAGCGGCCGGTCAGCAGGTCGATGCAGAGGTGGGCGACCTGGTCGATCGGCTGGGCGACACTGACCAGGCCGAGCGCCGCCGCGACGGGGGTGGCGTCGAAGCCGACGACCGTCGCGGGGGTGCCGGCGCCGGCCGCAGCCACGGCGGCCCGGTGCGCGCCGAGCGCGAGGGTGTCGCTCGCGCAGACGATGGCGTCGGGTGCGTCCGGGCGGTCCAGCAGCGCGGCGACGGCGGCCCCGGCCGCGGCGGCGTCGTTGAGGCTGTGCGCCTCCGGGGGAGCGTCGAGCCCGGCCTCGGTGACGGCCTCGAGCCAGCCGCGGCGGCGGTCGCTGCCGGTGCTGGGCTCGGAGCCGTCACCGGGCCAGCCGAGGTAGGCGATACGGCGGCGGCCGAGCGCGAGCAGGTGCGCCACGGCCAGGCCGGTGCCGACCGCGCCGTCGACGTCGACCCAGTCGTGCGGCTCGTCGTCGTGGCCCCAGGGTCGGCCGAACGCGCAGAACGTCGTACCGCTCTCGGTCAGGTGGGTGGGCCGCCGGTCGTCGGCGCTGGTCGCGGTGAGCACCACCGCGTCGGCCGCGCCGGTGTGCACCAGGTCGTCGATGATGGCCACCTCGGTGGCCTCGTCCGCCGGCTGGGCGTAGAGCACCACGCGCAGGCCGTTGTCCTGCCCGGCCTCCGCGAGCCCGTGGTAGAACGCGTCGAGGACCAGCCCGGAGATGCCGTCCTGCTGCCGCTCGGCGCGTACGGCGATGGCGTGCGCGCGCCGCGTGGCGAGCTGGCGGGCGGGCAGGGACGGCCGGTAGCCGCTCTCGCGGATCGCGGTCAGCACGCGTTCGCGGGTGCCCTCGGCGACCCGGCCCGGGTGGTGCAGCACGTTGGAGACGGTCTGGCGCGAGACTCCGGCGCGCGCCGCGACGGAGTCGAGGGTGGCGGGCTCGGGGGGTGTCATCGCGGTTCCTCCTCCTGGGTCGAGTGCGCGGTGCACGGCGGTCGGGCCGGCGGTCGGGCCGGGGGTCGGGCCGGGGGTGGTGGCGAGTCGGGCGGCTGGCCAGTACTGTGTTTGAGCGCTCAAATGTTTGAGCGCTCAAACCGTAACCCACGTCACACTCGGTGTCACCCCCCTCCGTTAGTCCCCCTTCGTTCCTCCCGACCAGAAGGACTCGCAGATGCTCCCCGACGAGGCGCCGCAGCAGCCGTGGCTCCACGACCTGTCCCTCACGCTCGCCGCCCCGACGCAGGTGTGGTCCGCACCGGACGGACAGGTCGGCGGTACCGCCCGACGCAGCGGGCTGGAGGGCGTGCTCCATGGCGACCGACGGGTGCTGTCCCTGCTCCGACTCGACGTCGACGGCCACGAGCCGGCGCCGGTGGGGACGCACGGCGTCCGCGGCGACACCTCGACGTACGTCGCCGTCCCGCGCCACCTCGGCGACCCCGGCCCCGACCCGACCGTGCGCGTCGAACGCCGGCGCGACGTCGAACCCGGACTGGTCCGCGAGCGCTACACGATCTCCAGCACCGCGGCCGAGCCGGTGACCTGCACGCTCGGCCTGCTGGTCGCCGCCGACCTGGCACCGCTCGACGGCGTCAAGGCCGGCACGGGACCCGCCGAGGTGGCGCCCGAGGGCGTCGGTGGCCACGTGCTGACCTGGCAGCAGGACTCGTTGCGGGCGGTGCTCCGACTGCCGGGTGCGCACACGACCCGCACGGGCGAGCGAGCGCGCGCCACCTGGGACGTCGTCGTACCTCCCGGCCAGTCGGTCACGCACGAGCTGCTGCTCACCCTCGACGACGCCCGCGCCGCAGTGACCGCGCCGAGCCGCGAGGCCGGCTGGAGCGCGGTCGAGGTCGACAGCGCCGACCGGCGACTTGCGCCGGTCCTCGAGCGCTGCCTCGACGACCTGCGGCTGCTGCGGCTCGCTGCTCCCGGTGCCGACGGCGTCGAGGAGGAGTTCGTCGGCGCGGGAGCTCCGTGGTTCCTCACGCTCTTCGGGCGCGACAGCCTCTGGACCGCGCGGATGCTGCTGCCCGTCACCACCGACCTGGCGATGTCGACGCTGCGGCTGCTCGCCCACCGGCAGGGCACGCGCACCGACGACACCACCGCGGAGGAGCCCGGCAAGATCCTGCACGAGGTCCGCTCGGCCGGCTTCAGCCTGGGTGAGGACGACGGCGCGGACCGTCACCTGCCGCCGGTCTACTACGGCACCATCGACGCGACCCCGCTCTGGGCGCTGACGCTCCACGACGCGTGGCGGTGGGGTGCGCCGGACGACGAGGTCGAGCGGCTGCTGCCCGCCCTCGAGCGGGCGCTGGCCTGGCAGGTCGAGCACGGCGACGCCGACGGCGACGGGCTCCTGGAGTACGTCGACCGGTCCGGCCACGGCCTGTCCAACCAGGGCTGGAAGGACTCCGGCGACGCCGTCCGCCGCAGCGACGGGTCGCGGGCCAGCTCGCCGCTCGCGCTTGCGGAGGTGCAGGGCTATGCGTACGCCGCCGCCGTCCGCGGTGCCGAGCTGCTGGACGCCTTCGGCCGGCCCGGCGCCGACCGCTGGCGCGAGTGGGCGGAGCGGCTGCGCCGCGAGTTCGCCCGGCGCTTCTGGGTCGAGGACGCACTCGGTGCGTTCCCCGCGATCGCGCTCGACCGCGACAAGCGTCCGGTCGTCTCGCTGACCAGCAACATCGGCCACCTGCTCGGCACCGGGATCCTCGACCCCGACGGTGTCGACGTCGTCGCCCGCCGGCTCGTCGGGCCAGACATGCTCTCCGGCTTCGGCATCCGCACCCTCTCCACGCAGGCCGCGGGCTACTCGCCCTCCGGCTACCACGTCGGGTCGGTCTGGCCCCACGACACCGCGATCTGCCTGGCCGGCCTGGCGGCGGAGCAGCGGGCGGAGACGGCCCCCGTGGCCGACGCGCTGCTCGCCGCGCTGACCGCCTTCGACGGCCGGCCGCCGGAGCTCTTCGCCGGCGACTCCCGCTCCGCGCAGCCCGCCCCACTGCCCTACCCCGCCGCCTGTCGTCCGCAGGCCTGGTCGGCTGCGTCCGCGGTCTCCCTCGTCGGATCGGTCCTCGGCCTGCGGCCCGACCGCGACCGGCTCGAGGTCGACCCGGTGCGGCCGTGGTCCTTCGGGGCGACCCGCGTCTCCGGGCTCGGCACCCACGGCCGGCCGGTGGACATCGAGGTGTCGGCGGACGGCGTCGGCTCGGTCCGCCGCTCTCCCGGGAGCGGTGTGTGAGGGGGATTCCGAGGCCCGGGAAGGCCCCTCACGCACCGCCCGGGCTGCCGTGGTCCCGGTAGCGGTGTGTGAGGGGGATTCCGAGGCCCGGGAAGGCCCCTCACGCACCGCTCCCGGGCAGGACCACAGCCCGGGAGGCACCCCCTGACCCCGCCTCTGGGGTGTGGGACGGTGTGAGCGGGCAGCACCAGACTCGACGTACGACCCGGGGCGGACCGTCCGTCGCGGCCACTCGAGGAGGAACCATGACGACCACTCCCGACAACCCGCTCGGCGACGACGAGATCACCACCGAGGGCGTCGACCCCACGGGCGTCGCGGCCGGGCCTGCGGACGCCGACGGCACGGACGGTGACTCGACCGACTCCACCGACGGCGACTCGACCGACGCGGACGGTACGGACGGCGCAGACGCCGACGGCACCGACGGTGACTCGACCGACTCCACCGACGGCGACTCCACGGACGCCGACGGCACGGACGGGTCCTCCCTCTGAGCGCACTCGACCGGCTCACCGGTGACGCCCAGACCTTCATCGACAAGGTCTGGGCGTCGTCGGTGCACGTCCACCGCACGGACCCCGCGCTCGGCGAGGCCGTGCTCTCGCTCGCCGACGTCGACCACCTGCTGACCGAGACGGCGATCCGTACGCCCGCGGTCCGCGTCGCGCACGACGGCACGGTCCTCGCCGAGTCGCGCTTCACCCGCGGAGGCAGTCTCGCCGGCAAGCCGCTGACCGGCCTCGTCGACCCGGTGAAGCTGATGCGGCTGCACGACGAGGGCGCCACGATCGTGCTGCAGGGGCTCCAGCGCTACTGGACCCCGGTCTCCGACCTCGTCGCCGAGCTCGAGCTCGAGCTCGGCCATCCCTGCCAGGCCAACGCCTACCTCACCCCGCCCGGCGCCCAGGGTTTCGCGGTGCACGCCGACTCCCACGACGTCTTCGTGATGCAGACCCACGGCACCAAGCTCTGGGAGATCCACGGCGAGGGTGGTCCCGGAGAGCTGCTGCTCGAGCCGGGCGTCGTCGCCTACCTCCCCACCGGCACTCCGCACGCCGCCCGGGCGCAGGAGGCGGTGTCGCTCCACCTCACCATCGGCATCAACCAGGTGACCTGGCGCCACCTGGTCTCGCGCCTCGTGACGGAGGTCGTCGAGGGCGTGTCCGACGAGCACCTGCCCGCGGGCTACCTCGACGACCCCGACCGGCTGGCCGCCGAGCTCGCGGGGCGCCTCGCTGCTGTCGCGGACGACCTACGTCGCCTCGACACACCCGCCGCGGCCCGGGCGCAGACCGAGCGGTTCCTCAGCGCTCGGCCGCCCCGGATGGCCGGGGCGCTGCTCGACCGCGCGGCGCTCGGTCGCGGGCTCTCGGCCGGGACGGTGCTGCGGAGGCGCACCGGACATCCGTGCGAGGTCGTGCCCGACGGCGACACCCTGCGACTCCTGCTCGGCGACCGCGTCCTGCGGATGCCCGCCCGGTTGCGGGAGGCCGTTGACGTCGTTGCCGCTGCGTCCCGACTGACCCCGCGCGACCTCCCGCTCGACGCCGAGAGCGCGCTCGTCCTGTGCCGACGGCTGGTGCGGGAGGGCCTGCTCGAGGTGGTCCGGTGACGGCCTTCCGCTGCGCCGTGGCGAGCCAGGCCCGCGGGGACGACCTCGCCGGCAGCGCGTCGACGGTGCGCACCTTCCTGCTCGTCGAGCACGCCGGGCCGTGGGGCGCCGACGCGCTCCGTGACGCCCGCCTCCCCGATGGCCTCGGCGCCCACCTCGCCGAGCAGGGCCGTCGCCACCGCGTCCGCGTCCTGCTCGTACGCCGCCACGGCCGACCCGAGGCGACCTCCGGCGTGCGGGTCTTCGCTGCTCGCGCCGCGGGGGCCGGCTCGTGGCTCGAGAGCGCGACCATCGACACGGTCGACGACGTCCGCGGCGTCGACCTGGCCGCCCTCGGCGCGGGTCGCTCGCCGGGGCTCGAACCGCACGCCGACCCGGTCCTCGCGGTCTGCACCCACGGCCGGCACGACGCGTGCTGCGCCGAGAGGGGCCGGCCGCTCGCCGCGGCGCTGGCGGGGAGCGCGCACGCAGATGCGGTGTGGGAGTGCTCCCACATCGGTGGTGACCGGTTCGCGGGCAACCTGCTCGTCCTGCCGCGGGGCCTCTACTACGGACGCCTCGATCCCGTGGCCGCGCTCCGCGTCGCCGACGCGCATGCCGGCGGCCGGCTCGACCTCGACCACCTGCGCGGCCGGTCCGACCTGGCCATGCCGGTGCAGGCAGCGGAGATCGAGGTGCGCCGTCGGCTCGACCTCAGCGGCTGGGACGACGTGCGTCCGACGGCGGCCCGCGTCGACGGCGACCTGACGCAGGTGACGCTCGACGCCGACGGCCGGACGGTCCGGGCGCGGGTGCGCCGGATCCTCGAGGGCAGCCAGCGACTCACCTGCGGCGCGCAGCGCGACGGCCCCGTGCCGCGCTTCGAGGTCGACGTCCTGCCCTGAAAAACCCGTGTCGGCGAGTCCCCTCGGCTGGGACACTCCTCTCTCGTGACCTGGAGAGATCGCGTGCGCGCGATGCGCATGGACGTGACCCCGTTGCGGGAGTCGCGCGACTTCCGCCTGCTCTTCTCCGCGGGCAGCGTGTTCTACCTCGGCAGCATGGTCGCCTACGTCGCGGTCCCCTTCGCGATCTACGACCTCACCGGGTCCAACTTCATGGTCGGCCTGGTCGGTCTCGTCGAGCTGGGGCCCCTGGTCGTCTTCGGCCTGTACGGCGGCGCGCTGGCCGACCACGTCGACCGACGCCGCCTGCTGGTGCTGACGGGTGTCGCGCAGGTCGTGCTGATGGCCGCCTTCGCGTGGAACGCCTTCTCCGACGAGCCGCGGGTGTGGCTGATCTTCGTGATCGCCGCGTTCTACGCCGCCGCCAGCTCGATGCAGCGACCCTCGCGGGAGGCCCTCGAGCCCCGCACCGTGCGGCACGACCAGATCGCCGCCGCCAACGCGCTGAGCAGCTTCGCCATGCAGTTCGGCGTGCTGCTGGGCCCGCTGATCGGGGGTCTGCTCGTCGCCTACGTCGGCGTCGGCTGGTGCTTCCTGGTCGGGATGGTCGGCTACGCCGTCGCCACCCTGCTGTTCGCGGTGATGCGGCCCTACCCCCACGACGGCGACACCACCCCGCCCAGCCTGCGCGGCATCCACGAGGGCCTGACCTACGCCCTGCGCCGCCGCGACCTGCTGGGCACCTATGTCGTCGACCTCGCGGCGATGATGCTGGCCATCCCGGTCGTGCTGTTCCCGGCGCTTGCCCACGAGGTCTTCGAGCGACCCGAGCTGCTCGGGCTGCTCTACTCCGCCGAGACGGTCGGGGCGCTCGTCGCCACCGCGCTCAGCGGCTGGGTGGGACGGGTGCACCACCACGGTCGGGCCATCGTCATCGCCGCCAGCCTCTACGGCGGGTTCATCGCGATGGCCGGTCTGATGCCGTCGTTCTGGCTGGCCTGCGGCTTCCTGGCCCTCGCCGGCGCCGCCGACATGGTCTCCGCGGTGTTCCGGGCGACGGTGTGGAACCAGACCATCCCCGACACGATGCGCGGGCGCCTCGCCGGGATCGAGATGCTCTCCTACTCGGTCGGACCGATGGTCGGTGAGGCGCGTGCCGGCTTCGTGGCGGACGCGTGGTCGGTGCGCGGCGCGATCGTCAGCGGAGGCGCTGCCTGCGTGGGCGGCGTGCTGCTGACCGCGGTCGCGCTGCGCGACTTCTGGTCCTACGACTCCCGCACCGACGCCTACGCCGTCGCGGAGCGCGAGCGCCGCTCAGGTGTCGACCCCGTGGGGTGAGCCACAGGCCTCGAGCAAGCTCGCGGTGGAGGGCGACGGTAGTGGTGACCAGCCCCCGCCCGCTGGTCCGGACTGCTCGCCCGTCAGGACGGGGCGGGGGGCCGGTACTTCCGCAGGAGCCGCACCGTCCAGACGCCCGCCGCGACGAGGTAGAGGCTGAGCGCCAGGGCGAGGACCCACCACGGCACACCGTCGCGACCCGACGAGCCGACCCACGTCGTGACCACGAGCATCGTGACCAGCAGCAGGGCGGTCAGGGCGGCGAAGCCGTCCATGTCGTCGGCGAGGCGGACCCGGAACTCGGCCCGTCGCTCAGGGGCGAACCAGTAGTCCTTCGAGCACTGCGGCATGTTCACCCAGGTCCCGTCGCCCGCGGTGGCGAGCCTGCCCAACGCCGGCACGCCGAGCAGCACGACCAACCCGGTGACAGTCCAGAACACGATCACCGAGGTGCGCGAGGACCACCCGTCCGCCTGCCCGGAGCCGTCGAAGTGTGAGGGCACCCGCTCGGGCATCACGAGGGCCGCCCACGCCAGCGCGACGACGTACGCCGCGAAGACGAGCAGGAGTGCCTGTCGGCCTGGTCGCACGTCGCGCGGCCGGCTCAGACGTGCCCGGACAGCTGGGCCAGCCGCAGCTCGAGCCGGTCGAGCAGCCCGGTGGCCGCCTTCTCGGGCATCGGCGACTTCCGGTCCCCGCCCTGCGCGCAGACCGGGAGCACGTCGATCGAGAGCTTGGCGCCGCCCGCGAGGGCGCGCAGCTCGTCGAGCTTGTCGCCGAACGGAGAGCCGCTGCCGGGGGAGTAGTAGTCGACGGCAGCCTCGATGTCGTCGGCGAACAGGTCGGCCTTCGTCACCGCGATGACCAGCCACGTCGGACGCTCGCGGCGCACGGCCATGCTCGCGATCCGGTGGGCGGTGATCGACCAGTCCTCCAGCTCCGCGGCCAGCTGCTCCTCACGCGTCGCGGCGGCGGTGCCGCTCGTCCCGCCCGTGCGCCGCGGGGTGGCGTGGCCGTTCGCGACGACGTGCAGCACGCCGTCGACGGGCTCGTCGTGGAAGACCTCGTCGAGCGCGCCGAGGCGGGTCGCGGCGTTCTCCCCGGGCACCACCCGGAACCGGTAGCCGCGCATCCGCGGGTCCCGGCGCGTACGCCGCTCCATGACCGCCGAGCCCACGTCGAGCCCGCCCGGGTACGACGACTGCGCGCTCGCGCGGCGGGAGAGCCGATCGGCGAGCCGGGTCTTGCCGACCCCGGTCATCCCGGTGACCGCCACGGTCGGGTAGCGGCGCCGGAGCAGGCGTGAGGCACGCTCGGGTGCCTGGGAGAGCGCGGCGAGCGCGCCACCCGCGATCGTGGTGCCGATGGCCGCGCGGCCGTGTCGCAACGGTGACTGCATGGGCCCATCCTGCCTGCCGGGCGGTGGACCCTGTGCAGCACCGCGGGCGGCGGCGCCGGCGCCGGTTGGCCATGCCACCGGGCATCGCAGACAATGGTGGCGCCCGCCACCGTCGAAAGGTCTCCATGGACTCCGAGAAGGACCGCCCCGTGCTCATGGGGCTGCTCGCCCTCGTGGGCGTGGCCGTGGCGATCGGCGTCCTCGGCGGGCTCGCGGTGATGATCGGCGTGAAGGCCACCGGCCTCGACGAGACGACGACCGCCACGGACGGCAGCGCCACTCCGTCGACGTTCAAGCTTCCGCAGCCGACCGACACGGGCAGCACGGTGGCGCCGCCCGAGGACCCGACCGAGCCGGGTGCCGGCGAGGAGTCGTCGGAGGCGCCGGCGGAGGCGATCTCGCTGACCGCGGCGCAGCAGTCCGTCAGCCCGATGCAGCAGATCGGGCTGACCGGCACCTATCAGGCCGGCGAGGGCGCGATCCTCCAGGTGCAGCGCCTCGAGGACGGCACGTGGTCCGACTTCCCCGTGACCGTGCCGGTGTCCGGCGGCACCTTCGCAACCTACCTCCTGACGGCCAGGCCCGGTCCCAACCAGTTCCGGGTGGTCGACACCGACACCGAGGCGATCTCCAACGAGGTCACGGTCACCGTCGGCTAGCTCCGACCCGCTCCCACGCGGACCCCGTGGCCCGTACGCCGGTCGCGGTCGACGCGACCCGTCCAGTAGCCGACCCACCCGGCGCCCGCCAGGCCGAGCACACCGAGCGTGAGGCACGCGACGGCCAGCGGTGCGACCGCGGCGACCGCGCTGACCAGGAGCGGCCCACCGGAGTTGCCGATGTCGCCGCACAGGCGCCACGCGCCGAGGAACTGCGCGCGGCCCTCGCTCGGCGACGCGTCGGCGCCGAGCGTCATCACGATGCCCGCGCCCAGGCCGTTGCCGCAGGCGATGAGCGCCATCACGAGCGCCACGGAGACCGTGTCGGTGGCCAGCGGCAGCAGCAGGCAGGCGACCGCCATCGACAGGACCACCGGCACCGCCACCACCCTCCGGCCCCGGGTGTCCATCAGCCAGCCGCCGGGCCACATGAGCGCCACGTCGAGGGCGGCGGCGAAGGCGAAGATCAGCGACGTCGTGGACGCCGAGAGCCCGACGTGGTCGGCCCAGAGCGGCAGCAGGCTGAGCCGCAGCGACCGGCTCATCCCGAGGATCACGACCGCGCTGCCGAGGGTCGCGAGCACCCGTCGGTGCGACGAGATGACGGTCCGGACAGCGATGTGGCCGCTCGCCTTCGCGGCGGCCCGCTTCTCCTCGCCCAGGTCGGGCATCGTGGCGGCCAGCAGCGAGGCGCACACCGACATGGCTGCGCCCAACCAGAACACGCTCGTCAGGTCGGTGAGCGTGATCAGACCGGCACCGAGGAGCGGGCCGACGAGGACGCCGAGGCGGTAGGAGCCGCCGAGGAAGGACATCGCCCGCGCCCGGTGGGTGATCGGGACGACATCGATCATGAAGCCCTGCCGGGCGATCAGGAACATCGTCCAGCACACGCCGCTCAGCAGCACACCGATCGCGAGACCGAGGACCGAGTCGGTGACGGCGGCGAGCGACATGGCCGCGGCGTCGGCGAAGCCGGCCGCCACGAGCGCGCGCCGCTCGCCGATCCGGGCCACCAGCGCTCCGGCCGGCAGGCTGGCCACCAGCATCCCGACACCGGTCAGAGCGACGATCGCGGCGGCCGTGCTGACGTCCGCGCCGAGGTCGCGGGCGCGGAGTGCGAGCACCGGCATGATCGCGCCGTGCCCGATGGCGGACACGATCGAGGGCCCGTACGCGACCAGCCAGATGTCGCGGAAGCGGAAGTCGAGGTCCCCCGAGGTGCTCACCCGGACACGTTACGACCCGCGCTTCCGCGGCCCGCCCCGGAACCCGGTGGAGCGGGTCACACCCCCGTCGTAGGCTCCTGTGGCGTGGCACACGACACCGACACGCAGCCCCTGTCCACCTCCGGTCCGGACGGCCTCGAGCCGCTCCCGCTGCCGGGCTCCGGCGACTGGCTCGCCTGGGTGTCGGAGCGGACCGAAGGGCCAGCTCGCCGAGGCCAGGCGCCACGTCGAGCAGGTGAAGTCCGGCAGCTCCGAGGAGGTTCTCGCCGCGTGGAACCGCGCCGAGACGGCGATCGCCAACGCCGAGGTCACGCACCTGTGGGCCGAGGTGCACCCCGACGCCGCCGTCCGCGACCGGGCCGACGCGCTGAGCCAGGAGGTGCAGAAGTACGTCACCGAGCTGGGCCAGGACCGCGAGCTGTTCGCCGTCTTCGAGGCGCTCGACCGCCACCGACCTGGATGGGCTCGACGACGACGCCCGCCGGGTGCTCGAGCACACGCTGCGCGACTTCCGCCGGGCCGGCGTCGACCGCGACGACGCGACCCGTGACCGGCTGCGCGCGCTCAGCGAGCGCGGGGTGAAGCTGTCGCAGGACTTCGGGCGCAACATCCGCGACGACGTACGCTCGATCCGGATCGCGCCGGAGCGACTGGCCGGCCTGCCCGACGACTACCGCGAGGCCCACCCGGCCGGCGACGACGGGCTCGTCACCATCACCACCGACTACCCCGACCTCGTACCCTTCACGACGTTCGGCGCCGACGGCGAGGCCCGCCACGAGCTCGCCCTCGCGCACAACAACGTCGCCTGGCCGGCGAACGACCAGGTGCTGCAGGACCTCCTCGCCGTACGCCGCGAGACTGCCGCGCTGCTCGGCTACGACTCGTGGCCCGACTTCGACACCGAGGTCAAGATGATCGGCAGCGGTCGGGCCATCGCCGACTTCATCGAGCGGATCAGCGCAGCCGCCGTCGGACGCGCGAGCGACGAGGTCGCGGTGCTCCTCGAGCGCAAGCGCGTCGACGACCCGGCCGCCGACACGGTCGCGACCTACGACTCGCGCTACTACGCCGAGCTGGTGCGCCGCGAGCAGTACGACGTCGACGGCCAGGTGGTGCGCACCTACTTCCCCTTCGAGCAGGTGCGCCAGGGCCTCCTCGACGTCACCGGCCGCCTCTTCGGCCTGGAGTGGACGCCCGTGTCCCGCGACGACGCCGGCACCTGGCACGAGGAGGTGGCCAGCTACGACGTCGGGCTCGACGGCAGGCGGATCGGCCGCATCCACCTCGACCTCCACCCGCGCGAGGGCAAGTTCAAGCACGCCGCGCAGTTCGACCTGGTCAAGGGCGTCGCCGGTGCCCAGCTCCCCGAGGGCGTCCTCGTCTGCAACTTCGCGCGAGGGCTGATGGAGCACGACGAGGTCGTCACGCTGTTCCACGAGTTCGGCCACCTCGTCCACCACGTCCTGGGTGGGCAGGGCGCGTGGCTCCGCTTCTCCGGCGTCGCCACCGAGTGGGACTTCGTCGAGGCGCCGAGCCAGATGCTCGAGGAGTGGGCCTGGGACGCCGACGTGCTGGCGACCTTCGCGCGCAACGCGGCCGGCGAGACCATCCCGGCCGAGCTGGTCTCCGCCATGCGCCGCGCCGACCAGTTCGGCAAGGGCACCGACGCGGTGCACCAGATGTCGTACGCCGCGCGTTCCTACTTCTTCCACGCCGCGCAGCACGATGACCTCACGGCCTACGGCGACGAGCTCCAGCGGCGCTACTCGGTCTACCCGCCGCTCGAGGGCGCGCACATGCACTGCGCCTTCGGACACCTCGACGGCTACTCGTCGGGCTACTACACCTACATGTGGTCGCTGGTCATCGCCAAGGACCTGTTCTCCGCCTTCGACGGCGACGACATGTTCGCCGCAGACGTCGCCACGGCCTATCGCGACAGGGTGCTGGCGATGGGCGGGCGCAAGGACGCCGCCGATCTCGTGGCCGACTTCCTCGGCCGGCCCTACTCCTTCGACAGCTGGACTGCCTGGCTCGCGGAGTAGCCGTTCCGCGCCGCCACCCAGCCAGACCGGGACCTACGAGACGGTCACCGACGTGTCGTCCAGGACGAAGCTCGTCTGGAGCGACGAGTCCTCGGTCATGAGGAACTTCACGGTGACGGTCGTGCCCTTGTGGGCCAGCAGGCTGTGGGAGAACTGCGTGTACGTCGCGCTCGTCGCGACGTTGCTGTAGGTCTTCAGCGTCGTGGTCGTGCCGCCGCTGACGACCTGCACCTTCAGGGTGTCGTACGCCGTCGAGCCGGACTCGGCGGTGTCGGTGCGGATCCAGTAGCCGAGCGACGCCGTGGTCGCGGTGGCCGGGATCGTCACCTGCTGGGAGATGGTCTCCGTCGACGTGCTGCCGTTGCCTCCGAGCCACGCCTTCCACGACCCGGTCCGCGCGGGACGGCCAGTGTTGTTCGTGATCGGGCCCGACGTGCCGGCCCAGCCGACCGCCCCGGACTCGAAGCCCGGGTTGGCGAGCAGGTTGCCTCCGGCCGGCGGTGTCGTCGGCGGCGTGGTGGTGCCGAAGTCCTTGTCGGCGTACAGCCACACCATGTGGCCGATCATGTCGAGGTTGCGGTCGAGCGCCGTGCTGTTGATGTTGGAGATCGTGTCGCAGGAGCGGTGGTAGCAGGGGTCGAACTGCTGCCCGGCCGTGCCGCCCCACTTCTGTGCCTGCGCCGAGGTCTTCGTCGTCTCGCCGCCGGAGTACATGCCGGTGGTGGCGATGCCGTAGCTGCGGAACGACGCGTGGTCGGAACGGCCCTGCACGTCGATGTACTCCCAGGGGATCCCCTTCGACGTGTAGTAGGCGGTCATCGAGTCCCGCGCGAAGTTGCCCACGGCGTTGTCGTCGTAGACGAAGTACCCGGGGTTGGGCGAGCCGACCATGTCGAAGTTCAGGTAGAGGTCGATGCGGTCCTTGTCGGCCGTCGGCAGCAGCGACATGTACTTGTTCGAGCCGAGCAGGCCCTGCTCCTCGGCGCCCCACCAGGCGAAGCGCAGGTGGTTGCGCGAGGTGTTGCCGCTGCCGGCCCAGGCGAGCGCAGCCTCGAGGACGGCCGCCGAACCGGTGCCGTTGTCGTTGATGCCGGGACCGGCCGACACGCTGTCGAGGTGGGCACCCGTCATCACGACGTGCTCGGGGTCGCCGCCGGGCCAGTCGGCGACGAGGTTGTACGACGTGCCCGACGACGTCGAGAACGTCTGGACCTGGGTCGTGTAGCCGACCGCGTCGAGCTTGGCCCTGACCCAGTCGAGCGAGGCCTTGTAGCCCGGCCGGCCGGTCGCGCGGTTGCCGCCGTTGGCGGTGGCGATCGACTGGAGCTGCTGGAGGTGGGCCGTGACGTTGGTGATGCTCAGGTCCGGCGATGCGGCGGCGACGGCGGGCGAGCCGCTGCCGACGAGGGCCACACCGGACAGGCTGGCGACCAGGGCGCCGGCGGCGACCGCGGTCAGGGCGGACGTACGGAGGGTGCGCATGCGAATCTCCCGAGAAGTAGTGGGTGCGTGGAACGAAGAACGGGGCGGGGCAGCCAGGCTGCCCCGCCCCGTCAGGGTGCGAGAGACGTCAGGAGACGTTCAGCGCGGTGTCGTCGACCACGAAGCTCGTCTGGAGCGACGAGTCCTCGGTCATGGTGAAGCGGATCGTGACCGTCTTGCCCTTGTACGCCGTGAGGGCGTGCGAGTACTGGGTGTAGGTCGCGTTGGTGCCGACGTTGGTGAACGTGCGGAGCGTGGTGACGCTCGAGCCGTCCACGACCTGCACGCGCATGTTGTCGTACGCCGTCGAGCCGCTCTCCGCGGTGTCGGTCCGGATCCAGTACGACAGCGTCGCCGCGGTCGCGGTGGAGGGGATGGTCACCGACTGGTTGATGGTCTCGGTGCTCGAGGAGCCGTTGCCGCCGAGCCAGAGCTTCCACGAACCGGTGCGAGCCGGTCGGCCGGTGTTGTTCGTGATCGGGCCGGAGGTGCCGGTCCACACGGTCGCGCCGGACTCGAAGCCCGGGTTGCCGAGGATGTTGCCTCCCGTGGGCGGCGGCGTCGTGGTGCCGCCGCAGGTCGGGTCCGCCGTCTGGGCGGGCACGTTGACCGCGTCCCAGGCGTTCTTGACGGCGTTGAACTGGGCGCAGGTGGCGTCCAGGTTCTTGGCCGCGGTGAGCGTCCAGGTGCGGTACTTGAGGTAGCTCGACGACGTGGTCTTCATCAGCATCGCGTTGTAGAGGACCTTGATGGCCGCCTGCTCGCCGATGCCGGTGGTGGAGGTGCCGTCGCACTTCGAGACGCCGCCGCGCGACAACAGGTAGAACCAGTGGTCGCCGGGGCCGGCGGCCGCGTGGACCTCGGTGTTCGGGATCGAGCTCGTGTAGCAGGACGGGTCGCCGACGTTGGCCGGGTTGGAGCCGTCGCGGATCGGGCCCTGGCCGACGAGGTTCACCTCTTCGCCGACGGTGTGGTCGGGGGTGTCGTACGGCGACGGCTGGTTGTCGTAGTACTCGGTGGCCGCGGCGAGCGCGTCACCGATGAACTCCTGC
This sequence comes from uncultured Actinomycetota bacterium, assembly GCA_963791365.1. Classification (GTDB taxonomy): domain Bacteria; phylum Actinomycetota; class Actinomycetes; order Propionibacteriales; family Nocardioidaceae; genus Nocardioides. Next base: position 211,038 of record CAWBSG010000017.1, read on the forward strand.
GTGCCGCCGCCGGAGATCCCGCCGGGGGTCTTGTCGTCGACACCGTGGCCGAACTCGTGGGCCACGACGTCCATCGAGGAGATCCAGGCGCCGGCCTGGTTCTTGCCGATCTGGACCTGCGTGCCGTCGTAGTAGGCGTTGATGTCGTTGAGGCCGACACGGATCGGCACCCAGCCGCCCGTGCCGTTCATGCCGTTGCGGCCGAGCCAGGACGACATCATGGCCTTCATCTGCTGGGCGGCGTAGAGCGCGTCGACGCAGCCGGTCTCCCGGTTGGTCGCGTTGCCGTTGCCCCACAGGTCGTCGGTGCCCGAGAACGTCGTGTTGTTGGCCGCGTCCTGGCACTTCAGCGTGGTGGCGGTCGGGTCGGTCATGGTGAAGCTGCTGCCCGAGCCGCTGGTCGCGATGGGGAGCGGGTTGGGGCCGGAGTAGGCCGCGGTGCCCGAACCGTGGGCGATCTGCTCTCGCGACTCGAGGACCTGACCGTTGGTGGCGTCGACCCAGACCTTCTGCCAGGAGACCTCGCCGCCGTCGGTGCCGCGCACCTCGACCTCGTAGGCCAGCTTGGTGCCCGCGTCGCGGTGCCAGATGACCAGCTCGGGCGTGGTGGCGTCGGCCACCTCGTCGACCTGGCCACGGGCGGCCGCGGAGGCACGGGCGGCGTCGATCTTCGCCGTGGTGCTCGCGATGTCGACGGGCGCCTCCTGGGCGACCGAAGAGCCGACGACCCGACCGTCGGCGTTGGCCAGGACGACGAAGTCGCCGCCGACGACGCGGAGACCCTCGTGGGTCCGCTCGTAGGCCATCGAGTAGATCGAGTTGTCGCCCTCGAAGGTGCCGGTGCGGACGAACGCGTCCGACGAGGCGCGCTCGAGCGCGTGTCCGTGGCCCTTCACCCAGGCAGCGGCTGCCTGCTGGGCCTCCGCACGGGGGTTGCCCGTGGAGGGTGCGGCGTCGGCCGGGGTGGCGGTCGGTGCCAGGAACGACGCGGCGACGGCTGTCGCTGCGATACCGGCCAGTGCGGCCAGGCGAGTTGTCTTCACTGAGAGTTGTCCAATCATGAGTGCAAGCCCGAGAGCCCGAGGATGGATTGGGTGCTGCGACCAATGCACAAGTTCGCAATCAGCGGACGGGGCGTCAATGGACGCCGAACTGCAGGTTCATGCAGCGCGAGAACCTGCATCGTTCGGTCGATCATCGGCATAACTGTCCGATAATCGGATGCCGGGCCGACGGACCGCGGCGGCCCCTCAGCGGATGCGGGAGCGGATCACCGGCGGAGGACGGCCGGTCGCGTCGGAGTCAGTGCGGCGATGCGGTCGGCAACGGCGTCGCCGAACTCGCGGTGGCCGTCCGTGGTGAGGTGCAGCCGATCGGCCAGGTACGCCAGGTCGAGGTCGCTCGTGCGGACGTAGGGGACGCCGTACTCGGCGGCGAGCCGGGCCAGGAGGGCGTCGACCCGCGGCACGGCGCGCGAGCGGGAGGGGGCGTCGGCCGGGCCGACGACGACCACCTCGTGGCCGGCCAGGTCGGCCATCAGCGCGCGGAAGCCGCGGTCGATCGCCGCGGCGGGCTGGTCGTGGTCGTTGAGGCCGCCCTCGACCACGACCAGCGACGGCCGGGTCGCGAGCGCGGTGGGTGCACGGTCGTGGAAGGAGACGCGTCCGCACAGGCTCGCGCGCGCGCTGAATCCGGAGCCGGAGAACCCGGCGACGTGCACCTCGCCGGGCAGTCGTGCGGTCCAGGAGTCGGCGAGGTCGTCCTGTCCGAGCCCGACCGACCACGAGTCGCCGATCACCAGGACGCGGCTGCCCGTGCCGGTCACGATGCCGGCCCGGTCGCGGGAGTCGACGCGGTGCTGCTGGCAGCGCGTCGCGCCCGCGCCGGCGCGGTCGGGGACGTAGAACGCCATCAGGGCAGCGAGCAGCAGCACGACGACTGAGGCGCCGGTCAGCCGGCGCACGTTCCCCCGATGGAGCACGAGGGGAAGTGTGCGACGTGTTCCCTGGATCGCGCAGTCGATTGACCGAAAGTAGGGGGAAGACCGGGGACAGGCGGCCCTAGGGTGTGCGCCGTGATCCGCGACGAGCTCCTGGCGGCGTACGACGACCAGCTGCGCACCGACGCCGAGATGGCCCGCGCCCGTGAGGTGGTGCGCCACGGACCGCTGCTGTGGGCGGTGTTCGACCACGGCGGATTCGTGTCCTACCGCGACCTCGGCGGGGTCGAGGGCGAGGCGCTCGACGAGCTGGTCGAGCGCACGATCGCCCACTACCGCGACGACACCGAGGTCGACTCCTTCGAGTGGAAGTCGCGCGGGCACGACCTCCCGGCCGACCTCGGGGAGCGGCTCGTGGCCCACGGCCTCGCGGCCGAGCCCGTCGAGACCGTGATGATCGGCGAGGCGTCCTCGCTGGCGGTCGACGTACCCCTCGGCGACACTCCCGACGGTCCGGTGGTCGTACGCCGGATCCTTCCCGGTCCGGACGCGGAGGCCGACCTGATCAGGATGCTCGAGGCCCAGGAGTCCGTCTTCGGCACCGGGCGCGGGCCGTCGGTGACGTCCTCGCTGTCCGAGCTCGAGGCCGACGGCTCGGAGTTCTGGGTCGCCGAGGTCGGTGGCCGGATCGTGTGCGGCGGCCGCCTCACCCCGGTCGAGGGCACCGAGTTCGCCGGGATCTGGGGTGGCTCGACGCTGCCCGACCACCGCGGCCGCGGGATCTACCGCGCGCTCGTCTCGGCCCGCGCGGCCTCGGCCCTGGCGCGGGGCCTCCGGTTCATCCACTCGGACTGCACCGACATGTCGCGCCCGATCCTCGAGCGCTCGGGCCTGCGCGCCGTCACCACCACGACGCCGTACGTCTGGACCCGCTGACGCGTCGGCCCGCCGCCTGAGGGTGGCGGCAGACGACATGCCCGCGCGCCGGGGTGGCGGCAGACGACATGGCGAGGCGCCGTTTCGTTGTCATGTGCCGCCACCCTCGGCCCCGCGGTTGTTGTCTGCCGCCACCCCGGAGGCCGGCGGCCGAGCAACGCGGCCCAAGAATCTCGGCTCATCGGGAACAACCGCAGCCGCCATGCGTTGAACCCCATGAACAGAGTTGAGTGAGATCGACTCAGGTATTTTGCCTCCCCGGCCGCAGCGCGGCAGGATGGCAGACAGTGCCCGCGCCGGAACCCGGCGCAGGATCCCAGTGCATCTATGCAGGAGGTAGCAACCATGGCTCGAGCGGTCGGCATCGACCTCGGCACGACGAACTCCGTCGTCGCCGTCCTCGAAGGTGGCGAACCCACCGTCATCGCCAACGCCGAGGGCGCCCGGACGACCCCGTCCGTGGTCGCCTTCACCAAGTCCGGCGAGGTTCTCGTCGGCGAGGTCGCCAAGCGACAGGCGGTCACCAACGTCGACCGCACCATCCGGTCCGTCAAGCGCCACATGGGCGAGGACTGGAAGGTCGAGATCGACGACAAGACCTTCACCCCCCAGCAGATCAGCGCGTTCGTGCTGCAGAAGCTCAAGCGCGACGCGGAGGCCTACCTCGGCGAGACGGTGACCGACGCGGTCATCACCGTCCCGGCGTACTTCTCCGACGCGCAGCGCCAGGCGACCAAGGAGGCCGGCGAGATCGCGGGCCTCAACGTCAGCCGCATCGTCAACGAGCCCACCGCCGCGGCCCTGGCCTACGGCCTCGACAAGGGCGACGACCAGACCATCCTCGTCTTCGACCTCGGTGGCGGCACGTTCGACGTGTCCCTGCTCGAGATCGGCGAGGGCGTCGTCGAGGTCAAGGCGACCTCCGGTGACAACAACCTCGGTGGTGACGACTGGGACAACCGCGTCGTCGAGTGGATGATCAAGAAGTTCAAGGACAACAACGGCGTCGACCTCGGTGCCGACAAGATCGCCAAGCAGCGCCTCCAGGAGGCTGCGGAGAAGGCGAAGATCGAGCTGTCCTCGAGCTCCGAGACCACGATCCACCTCCCGTACATCACCCACGGCGAGGGCGGCCCGCTCCACTTCGAGGAGAAGCTGACCCGCAGCGAGTTCCAGAAGCTGACGTCCGACCTGCTCGACCGCACCAAGGCGCCGTTCCAGTCGGTGCTCAAGGACGGCGGCGTCGCGGTCGACAAGATCGACCACGTCGTGCTCGTCGGTGGCTCCACCCGGATGCCCGCCGTGAGCGAGGTCGTCAAGGAGCTGCTCGGCGGCAAGGAGCCCAACAAGGGCGTCAACCCCGACGAGGTCGTCGCCGTCGGCGCCGCGCTCCAGGCCGGCGTCCTCAAGGGCGAGGTCAAGGACGTGCTGCTCCTCGACGTCACCCCGCTGTCCCTCGGCATCGAGACCAAGGGCGGGGTGATGACCTACCTCATCGAGCGCAACACCACGATCCCGACCAAGCGCTCGGAGATCTTCACGACCGCCGACGACAACCAGCCGTCGGTGGAGATCAAGGTCGCCCAGGGCGAGCGCCAGATGTGGTCGCAGAACCAGCCGCTCGGCAACTTCGAGCTGACCGGCCTGCCGCCCGCGCCCCGCGGCGTACCCAAGATCGAGGTCACCTTCGACATCGACGCCAACGGCATCGTGCACGTCTCGGCGAAGGACCAGGCGTCCGGCCGCGAGCAGTCGATGACGATCTCCGGCGGCTCGGCGCTCAGCAAGGACGAGATCGACCGGATGGTCAAGGAGGCCGAGCAGTACGCCGAGGAGGACGCCAAGCGTCGCGAGTCGGTCGAGGCCCGCAACCAGGGCGACCAGCTCGTCTACACGACCGAGAAGTTCCTCACCGACAACGACGACAAGCTCCCCGAGGACGTGAAGACCGAGGTGCGCACGGACCTCGACTCCCTCAAGGAGACCCTCGCCAAGGAGGACGCGTCGTCGGAGGAGATCACCGCGGCCGTGACCAAGCTCGGTGAGTCGAGCCAGAAGATGGGCGCCGCGATGTACGCCGCCGCGGAGGCCGAGCAGGCCGCTGCCGGCGGTGCCACCGGGGCGACCGGGGAGGCGGACGACGACGTCGTCGACGCCGAGATCGTCGACGAGGAGCCCGCCGCCGACAGCACCGACGGCGACACCACCTCGGCCGACGAGGACGGCTCGAAGTGACCGACAGCCCGACCGGGCCCACACCGGGCGCCGAGGCGAACGACGTCCCGGAGGGGGAGCCCGCTGCGGCTCCCTCTCCGGAGGGCGACGCCTCCGGCTTCGGCGACACGGCGGGCGAGATGACCGAGGCGACCGAGGTGGAGGCCCAGGTCGAGGGCGACGCCGTCGCCGGCGACCAGTCGGAGGGGGCGCCGGGAACGGCGGAGGAGCAGGACGAGCTGTTCGCCCTGCGCGGCCACGTGGCCAGCCTGACCGACGACCTCCAGCGGCTGCAGGCGGAGTACGCCAACTACCGCAAGCGCGTCGACCGCGACCGCCAGCTGATCGCGGAATCCGCGGCCTACAAGGCGCTGACCCCGGTCATCGAGGTGCTCGACACGATCGACCGCGCGAAGGAGTCCGCCCAGACCATGGCCAGCGAGCTCGACGGCGGCTTCAAGGCCGTCGCCGACCAGCTCGAGCGGGTGGTCGCGGCCTCCGGGCTGACGCGCTTCGGCGAGCCCGGCGAGGCCTTCGACCCGACGCTCCACGAGGCGCTGAGCCACCTCGGCACCGACGAGGACGTCGAGGTGACGACGATCAAGCACGTCGCCAAGAGCGGCTACCTGATGGGCGAACGCGTCGTCCGCGCCGCCCAGGTGCTCGTGGTCGACCCCGTCGAGCACTGAATGCCGACCGCACGCCGATGAGAGGGAGGGGGTTCACCCATGGCTGACGCCGAAGGGTTCCGCAACGACTGGGCGACGAAGGACTTCTACCAGGTCCTCGGCATCGCTCAGGACGCCAGCGCCGCCGACGTCAAGAAGGCCTACCGCAAGCTCGCCCGGGAGAACCACCCCGACTCCAACCCCGGCAACGACGCCAAGCACGAGAAGTTCAAGGCGATCGCCGAGGCCTACGACGTCGTCGGCGACGAGGCCAGGCGCAAGAAGTACGACGAGTTCCGCTCGCTGCAGGCCCGGGGCGGCTTCGGCCCGGGCATGGGTGGTGGCGGTGGCTACCCGAGCGGCGGTGGCTTCAACCTCGACGACCTGCTCCGCGAGCGGGGCGGCGGGGGTGGCGGACTCGGCGACATGTTCGGCGACCTCTTCGGGGGCGGGCAGCGCACGCGCACGCAGCAGCCACGACCCCGGCGTGGCGCCGACGTCGAGAGCACGGCCACGATCGGGTTCACCGAGGCCCTCGACGGCGTCACCGTCTCGCTGCGGCTGACCTCCGACGCGGCCTGCGCCACCTGCCAGGGCACCGGCGGCAAGCCGGGCACCCGCCCGCACATCTGCCCGCAGTGCGAGGGCGCGGGGTTCGTCGTCTCGGGCACCGGTGGGGCGTTCTCGATCAACGAGACCTGTCCCGCCTGCGGCGGACGCCAGCTGGTGTACGACGAGGCGTGCCCGACCTGCCACGGCAGCGGCCGCGGCACGTCCGCGCGCTCCATCCAGGCCCGGATCCCGGCCGGGGTGAAGGACGGCGCGAAGATCCGGCTCAAGGGCAAGGGCGCCCCGGGTGAGCAGGGTGGCCCCGCGGGCGACCTCTTCGTCACCGTCAAGGTGTCGCCGCACCGCGTCTTCGGCCGCTCGGGCGACAACCTCACCCTCGACGTTCCTGTCGCGTTCGACGAGGCGGCCCTCGGCGGCGAGGTCAGGATCCCGACCCTCGGCGGACCGCCGGTGACCCTCAAGCTGCCGCCGGGCACGCCCAACGGCCGCACCTTCCGGGTGCGGGGCAAGGGCGCCACCAAGCGCGACGGCTCGAAGGGCGACCTCCTGGCGACCGTCCAGGTGCAGGTCCCCGCCGCCCTCGACCAGACCGCGCGCGAGGCCCTCGAGGCCTATCGTGCGGCCATGGCGGGCACGCCTCTGCGCGCAGGACTGTTCGAGTGATGAGCACCCCGTTCGGAGCGCCCAACCCCGACGCCGCCGTGTACGTCATCAGCGTGGCCGCCGAGCTGACCGGGCTGCACCCGCAGACACTGCGGGCCTACGAGCGCATGGGCCTGATCGAGCCGGGCCGCACCGGTGGTGGTGGGCGGCGCTACTCCCATCGCGACCTCGAGCTGCTGCGCCAGATCGCCGACCTCACCCGTGCCGGCATCGGCATCGAGGGCGTGCGCCGGATCATGGCGCTCGAGCTCCAGGTGGACGCCCTCCGCGCCCGCAACGAGGAGCTGGTCGCCGAGCTCGAGGCCGTACGCCACGGGCTCGCGGCACGCGCCGCCGCCCAGGCCGCGCAGCCCGCCAGCCCGGCCAACAGGCTGCCGGTGCTCCACCAGGGCGTCGGCCAGTCCGTGGTGGTCTGGCGCCGGGGCACCTGACGCGCGTGCCGCGAGCGGTGCTGTCGGTGCGACCGCGTAGGTTCGTGGGTGTGATGGGTCGATGAGCAAGATGGACAACCTCCGCGCGATGCGCGAGGCGAAGTACGCCGAGTCGCAGAAGCGTGCGGCCTCGGCTCCGGCCCGGCCGAAGGCGCCGGTGGCGCCGCCCGCTCCTGCGAAGACGGCAGGGGACCCGCTGGCCGAGGCGGTGGACTCCACCGACGAGGAGCTGTGCGGTCACCGCAACATGAGCGGCCGCACCTGCACGCGCGAGCGCGGCCACGCCGCGAAGAGCCACCGCTACTCCTGAGCCGTCAGGCAGAGAGCCTCCTCCGGATCCCGCGGCCGAGTCGGTGCCGCGCAGCCGTAGCCGTCAGGTCCAGTGACCGGGTCGGCTCAGCCCCGCCGGCAGGAGCGTTGCCGCGTTGCCGGCGGCCGCGTTGACCTGTGGCTGGGTGAGGAAGAGGGTGCTCGAGAGGTCCGCGCCGCTGAGGTCCGCGCCGCGGAGGTCGGCTCCCAGCAGGTCGGTCTCGGTCAGGTCGGCGGCCGTGAGGTCGGCACCGATCAGGAGGGCGCCCCGCAGCGAGCAGCCGCGGAGGTCGCCCTCGAGCCGGCGCCCGGCCAGGTCCTGGCGGGACCGGTCGGCCGCGTCGGGCCAGCGACGGCGTACGCGCGTGCTGGCGTCGGCGAGCAGCTGGCCCACCCGGCTGTGGAGCTCGTCGAGGTCGAAGGTCAGCAGGGCCTCGGGCGCGGCGGTGGTGAGCTGCTCGATGTCGGCGCGCACCGCGGTCGCCTCCGGATCCGGCGAACGGCGCGCGACCTCGTCGAGGTGGACCAGCATCTCGTGGAGCTGGCGCATCACGGAGAGCACGGCACCCATCTCGGCGAGGTTGCCCTGCTCGCGCCACGAGACTCCGGCGTACGTCACCTGCGAGACCTGCTGGCCGGCGCCGAGGCACTCGAAGACCGTGCACCCGGGCCAGCCGTCCTCACGCAACGTCGCGTGGATGCGGCAGCGGTCGTCGTCGAGCAGGTTGAGGCACGGGCGTCCGCCGGGCTTGTCGACGCCGAAGCCCGAGCTGGCGGAGAAGGGGAGGAGGACGCAGCAGAGGCCGAAGCAGCTCGCGCAGTCAGACCTCAGTGCCGGTGGTGCCACCGGTGGATGGTGTCACGGAGCCGAAGGCTCAGGCGTACCACTGGTTCTGGATCGCGAAGGCGTTGACGAAGGTCAGCGCGAGGAACATCGCCGCGACGAGCCGGTTGTCAGCGAGGTACTTCGGCATCGGGAACATGTCCATAGACCCAACTGTGCCCCGCTGTCCCAAGAATCAAACAAATGAAAGGTAAAGTCTTCGACCCGCTCGGCAAAGTTCGCCAGAGTTGAGGGGAATCGACTCAACCTGTGGCGCGTTGGACCCAGCGAGACCAGAGTGGTCCCGCCAGCCCGCACGTGCTCGATCCAGGAGGAGCAGAGTTGAGTCAGTTCGGTGCCGAGAAGTTCACCACGCGCAGCCGCGAGGTGATCGAGGCCGCCCAGCTCGCCGCCACCACAGGCGGCAACACCCACACCGAGGCCGTCCACCTCCTCGTCGCCCTCCTCCAGCAGGAGGACGGGACCACCGGCAGCATGGTGATGAAGGCCGGGATCGACCCGACGGACCTGCTGGCGCGTGCGGTGGCCGTCCAGCGTGCGCTCCCGAGCGCGACCGGCTCCACGGTCCAGCAGCCCAGCGCCTCGCCCGCGCTCACTCGCGTGCTGGCCTCGTCGCTCGACCTCGCCGGCTCGATGAAGGACGACTACGTCGCGACCGACCACCTGCTCGTCGCCCTCGCGACCGTCGAGTCGCCGGCCCAGAAGGTGCTCACCGACGCCGGGCTCACCGCCGCCGGGCTGCGTGAGGCCATCACGGCCGTCCGCGGCAACCGCCGGGTGACCAGCGAGGGCGCCGAGGCGTCGTACGAGTCGCTGGAGAAGTACTCCGTCGACCTCACCCGGGCCGCCGAGGACGGTCGGCTCGACCCGGTCATCGGCCGCGACGCCGAGATCCGCCGCGTCGTGCAGGTGCTCTCGCGCCGCACCAAGAACAACCCGGTCCTGATCGGCGAGCCCGGTGTCGGCAAGACCGCCGTGGTCGAGGGCCTGGCCCAGCGCGTCGTCGCCGGCGACGTGCCCGACTCGCTGAAGGGCCGCCGGGTCCTGTCGCTCGACCTGGCCGCGATGGTGGCCGGGGCGAAGTACCGCGGCGAGTTCGAGGAGCGGCTCAAGGCCGTGCTGGAGGAGATCAAGGACGCCGGCGGTCAGGTCATCACCTTCATCGACGAGCTGCACACCGTCGTCGGCGCGGGTGCCGGCGGCGACTCCGCGATGGACGCCGGCAACATGCTGAAGCCGATGCTGGCGCGCGGCGAGCTGCACATGATCGGCGCGACGACGCTCGACGAGTACCGCGAGCGGATCGAGAAGGACCCCGCCCTCGAGCGTCGCTTCCAGCAGGTCTTCGTCGGCGAGCCCACCGTCGAGGACACGATCCAGATCCTGCGTGGCATCCAGGAGAAGTACGAGGCGCACCACGGTGTCCGCATCACCGACGCCGCGCTCGTCGCGGCCGCGACGCTCTCCGACCGATACATCACCGGGCGCCAGCTGCCCGACAAGGCGATCGACCTCATCGACGAGGCGTCGTCGCGGCTGCGGATGGAGCACGAGTCCTCGCCCGAGGAGATCGACCAGCTCCGCCGGCAGGTCGAGCGGCTGAAGATGGAGGAGTTCGCGCTCGCCAAGGAGACCGACGACGCCTCCGTCGAGCGCCTCGCCGCGCTGCGCAAGGACCTCGCCGACCGCGAGGAGGAGCTGCGCGGGCTCGAGGCGCGCTGGGAGCGGGAGAAGGACCAGCTCCAGGGCGAGGGCGAGCTGCGACGCCAGCTCGACCAGCTCAAGATCGAGGCCGAGAAGTTCCAGCGCGAGGGGGAGCTCGACAAGGCCAGCGAGATCCTCTACGGGCGCATCCCCGCGATGGAGAAGCAGATCGCCGAGGTCGAGAAGGCCGAGGCCGTCGACCTCGAGCCCCTCGTCGGCGAGGAGGTCGGTGCCGAGCAGATCGCCGACGTCGTGGAGGCGTGGACCGGCATCCCCACCGGCAAGATGCTGCAGGGCGAGACGGCCAAGCTCCTCGAGATGGAGTCGGTGATCGGCGAGCGGCTCATCGGGCAGCGCGCTGCGGTGACCGCGGTCAGTGACGCCGTACGTCGCTCGCGCGCCGGCATCGCCGACCCCAACCGGCCCACCGGGTCGTTCCTCTTCCTCGGTCCGACCGGCACCGGCAAGACCGAGCTCGCCAAGGCGCTCGCCGACTTCCTCTTCGACGACGAGCGGGCGATCGTCCGCATCGACATGAGCGAGTACGGCGAGAAGCACTCGGTGTCGCGGCTCGTCGGCGCGCCTCCCGGCTACGTCGGCTACGACGAGGGCGGCCAGCTCACCGAGGCCGTGCGGCGCCGGCCCTACAGCGTCGTGCTCCTGGACGAGGTCGAGAAGGCGCACCCCGAGGTCTTCGACCTCCTCCTGCAGGTGCTCGACGACGGCCGGCTCACCGACGGACAGGGCCGCACCGTCGACTTCCGCAACTCCCTGCTGATCCTCACCTCCAACCTCGGGTCGAACTTCCTGGTCGACCCGTCGCTGACGCCGGAGGTGAAGCACGGGTCGGTGATGGGCGTCGTGCGGGCGCACTTCAAGCCCGAGTTCCTCAACCGGCTCGACGAGGTCGTGATGTTCGAGGCGCTGTCGAAGGACGACCTGGCGCACATCGTCGACCTGCAGCTCGCGCTGCTGGAGAAGCGGCTCGCGGTCCGGCGGATCACCATCTCGGTGACCGACGCGGCCCGTGCGTGGCTCGCCGAGACCGGGTACGACCCGGCGTACGGCGCCCGGCCGCTGCGCCGGCTGATCCAGTCCGCCATCGGTGACCCGCTCGCGCGCACCCTCATCGCCGGCGAGGTGACCGACGGGGGTGCGGTGAGCGTCGACGTGGGCGACGAGGGGCTGACCGTCAGCTGAGTCGAGTGCGCGCTCGCGCGGAGACTGCTAGCGCGCGGGCACTCGACAGCAGAGCCTTGACGACTGCGCGGCCCCCGTTGCAGGGTCGAGGCTCTTGCCCGGGTCCCTCGGAACTCCCGGGCACTTCTCTCGGGAGCTCCAGATGCATCGATCGTCCCTGTCCGCGCGCGCCCGCGCCGGCCGCCGTACCCTCGCCGCAGCCGTCGTCGCCCTGCTCGTCGGCGTCCTCGCGATCACCGCCGCAGCGCCGGCCCAGGCGGCCAGCGCGTGGCCCGTCACCAAGGCGGGGCAGGCGCGCAACAACAACGCGATGGCCCTGCAGTACCTGCTCACCGCGCGGGGATACCCGACGACGGCCGACGGGATCTTCGGCAGTGGCACGACCGCGAACCTCAAGTCCTTCCAGTCGGCGCAGGGGCTCTCGCCGGTCGACGGCATCGCCGGCAGCGGCACCTGGCCGCGGCTCGTGATCCAGGTCGCCCAGGGCTCGGGCGACGTGAACGCGGTGAAGGCCGCGCAGACGCAGCTCAACAAGTACGGCGCGAACCTCGTCGTGGACGGTGTCTTCGGATCCGGGACCCGCGCTTCCGTCGTGCAGTTCCAGGCCAACCGCGGCCTGTCGCAGTCCGGCGTCGTGGACCTCGCGACGTGGCAGGAGCTGCTGGGCTGGAGCCAGACCTACGACCAGACCCTCTGCTACGTCACCGGCGGCTCGACCTCGTCGTCGCTGATCCCGGCGCAGGTCGACAACGTGCAGCGCATCCTGGCCGCGACCCGCAACGCCGGCGGCAACCGCAACGCGCAGATCATCGCGCTGATGACGGCGATGCAGGAGTCGCGGTTCTGCAACATCCAGTTCGGCGACCGCGACTCGCTCGGCCTGTTCCAGCAGCGGCCGAGCCAGGGCTGGTGCTCCGGCGGCACGGCCTGCGTGAACCCGGCGTACGCCACCCAGGGCTTCCTCGGCGTCTCGCCGTACACCTCGAACCCCGGCCTGTTCGACATCTCCGGCTGGGAGACGATGGGCAAGACGTATGCCGCCGACCGGGTGCAGCGCTCGTGCTGCCCGACGGCGTACGCCCAGTGGGAGTCGATGGCCACGACGCTGGCCGACACCTACTGACCTCTCCTCGGCGTCCCTCAGCCGGCACTCAGCCGGCTGGGGGATGCTGTCCCTCGTGAGTACGCCGACCGCGCCCGCCCGACGGTGGTGGCGACTCCCGGACACGCCCGTGCCCGGCGGTGTGCCGGAGCTCGCGAAGGCGCTGCTCTGGACCGAGCTGGCGCTGGTGCTGCTCCTCTCGCTCGGACGGTCGGCGGTCTACTCCGTCGTCAACCTGGTCGCGGCGCTCACCGCGCCCGGTCCGCTGTCGGCGCAGGGGGCGAACCTCAACAACTCGCTCGCACCGCAGCGGCCCTGGCTCGACCTGACCTACCAGCTGCTCCGGATCGGCTTCGCGGTCGTGCCCGTCGCGCTGGCGGCCTACCTCCTCGTCCGCTCGGGCACCCGGCTCCGCGAGGTGTGGGCGCGGGACGGTCGCTGGGCCGGTCTCGGCGACCTCGGTCGCGGCGCGCTGCTCGCGCTCGGCGTCGGCTCGGTGGGCGTGGTGTTCTACCTCGCGACGTACGCCCTCGGCACCAACCTGACGGTCGTCGCGCAGTCGCTGCCGGGGGAGTGGTGGCAGGTGCCGGTGCTCGTGCTCGCGGCCGCCGAGAACGCCGTGCTCGAGGAGTTCGTCGTCCTCGGCTTCGTGCAGGTGCGGCTTCGCCAGATCGGCTTCGGCGACTCGGCCGCCATCGGGCTCGCGGCCCTGCTGCGTGGCAGCTACCACCTCTACCAGGGGCTCGGCGGCTTCGTCGGCAACCTCGCGATGGGGTTGCTCTTCGGCTTTCTCTTCCGTCGCTGGGGGCGGGTGATGCCGTTCGTGGTCGCGCACACGCTGCTCGACGTCGGCGCGTTCGTCGGGTACGCCGCGCTGGCCGGCCGGGTCGACTGGCTCCCGACCCTCTAGCTCACTCGCCCGTCTCGACCTCCTCCGTCGCCAGCTCCTCCGCGTCACGCCTCTCCGAACGCCGACCCAGCAGGCCGCCGGCCCAGAGTGCCCACAGGACCAGCGCCGGCTGGAAGAACAGCCGGACGAGGCGGGCGCGGTCGGTGTCGAGGCCGAACGCGTCGGTGCCGTCGACGTACTGCGCGATGTTGCCGGGGAAGATCGCGACGAAGAACGCCGCCAGCAGCGCGCCGATCGTGCGGCGGTGCTTCGGCAGGGCGACGAACGCACCGCCGAGCGCGATCTCGACGACGCCGGACCCGACGACGGTGAGGTCCTCGTCGAGCGGGAACCAGTCGGGCACCTGCGCCTGGAACTCCGCGCGCTGGGTGGTCAGGTGCAGCACCCCCGCGCCCACCAGCGCCGAGCCGAGCAGGACACGTCCGACCGTCTGCGCCACCATGTCCTCACCCTAGACAGGTGGCAGCAGCACGCCCGGGTTCATCAGGCCGTCGGGGTCCAGCGCGGCCTTGATCGCGCGCATCAGGTCGACCTCGACGGCGGACTTGTACGACGCCCCCGCAGCGGCCTTCGTGCGGCCGAGGCCGTGCTCGGCGCTGATGGATCCGTGGGCGGCGGCGACGGAGTCGTAGATCGCCGTCGAGAGGTCGGCGGCCGCCGCCCGGAGGTCGTCGTCGCCACCGACCGGGGCGCTGAGGTTGTAGTGGAGGTTGCCGTCGCCGACGTGGCCGTAGGTCACCGGGCGGACCCCGGGGAGGACCTGCGCGAGGGCGGGCCCGATCGCTGCCGCCCATCCGGCGAGGTCCGCGATGGGGAGGGTGACGTCGTGCTTGAGCGTCGCGCCCTCGACCTTCTGCGCCTCCGAGATCCCCTCGCGCAGTGCCCACAGCGCCGAGCGCCGGGCCGGGCTGCCGGCGATGGCCGCGTCCGAGGCGAGGCCGTCGTCGACGGCCCGACCCACGATGGCCTCGAGCGCCTCGTCCAGCCCGTCGTCGTCCGCGGAGCCGGCGAGCTCGACGAGGACGTACCACTCGCTCGGCTCGGCGAGCGGGTCGCTCGCTCCCGGCAGGTGCGCGAGCACCAGGTCGAGCGCCTGCCGGTTGGCGATCTCGAAGGTCGACAGGTGGGCGCCGGCGTGCCGCTGGGCGGTCCCGAGGAGCGACACCGCGGCGTCGACCGACGGCACGGCGACCCACGCCGTCGCGTGCCGCGGCGTGGCCGGGAAGAGTCGCAGGACCGCGCCGGTGATGACCCCGAGCGTGCCCTCCGACCCGACGAAGAGCTGCGTCAGGTCGTAGCCGGTGTTGTCCTTGCGCAGCGCGCGGAGGCCGTCCCAGATCCGACCGTCCGGCAGCACGACCTCGAGCCCGAGCACCAGCTCGCGGGTCATGCCGTAGCGCAGGACCGCGGTGCCACCGGCGTTGGTGGCGAGGTTGCCGCCGATCGTGCAGCTGCCCTCCGAGCCCAGCGACATCGGGAAGAGCCGCTCGACCCGCTCTGCCGCGGCCTGCACCTCGGCGAGCACCACGCCTGCGTCCACGGTGATCGTCCCGGCGACCGGGTCGACGTCACGCACCGCGCGCATCCGCCCGAGCGACAGCACGACCTGCTCGCCCGAGTCGTCGGGGACACCGCCGCCGACCAGGCCGGTGTTGCCGCCCTGCGGCACGATCGCGGCGCCGGCGCGGTGGCACGCGGCGACCACGGCCGCCACCTCGTCGGTCGAGCCCGGCCGCACCACGGCGCGGGCCAGTCCGGCGTGCACGCCCGTCCAGTCGACGACGTACGCCGCCACGTCGGCATCGTCGGTCAGGACGTGGTCCGCGCCGACGGCGGCGCGCAGCAGGTCGAGCAGGTCGGTCACCGGTTCTCCTCGCGTCGTGTGCTGCCGCTCAGTCCACCACGCGTCCGGCTGTGCGCGTCGACGCGTGTCCGGAGAGGATGGCGCGGTGACCTCTGATGCCCACCACCCGGTCCGTGTCGTCCAGCTCGGCGGGTTGATGCCCTTCGTGCGCGAATGGCTGGTCGAGCGGTACGCCGCGCCCGAGATCACGCACCTCGGCGACCCGACCGGTGTCGAGGTGGCGGTCGTGGGCGGAGGTGCCCCCGCCGGGGCTGCCGAGATGGACGCCCTGCCCGACCTGCGGGCGATCGCCAACTTCGGCGTCGGCTACGACAACGTCGACGTCGCCGAGGCGACCCGGCGCGGCATCGTGGTGTCGAACACGCCGGATGTGCTCACCGACGCGGTGGCCGACCTCGCGGTCGTGCTCGTGGTCGACGTGCTGCGCGGCCTCACGGCCGCGGACCGTTTCGTGCGCAGGGGTGGGTGGGGTCGCGGTGAGCGGTTCCCGCTGACCCGCGACGTGCGCGGGGCGGTGGTCGGAGTGCTGGGGCTCGGTCGCATCGGCACCGCTGCGGCGGACCGGCTGGAGGTCTTCGGGGCCGAGGTGCACTACCACTCGCGCAGCCCCAAGGACGTGGGCTGGACCTACCACGCCACCGCGGTCGAGCTGGCTGCCGCGAGCGACGTGCTGGTCGTGCTCACGCCCGGAGGAGCCGGCACCGAGGGCCTCGTCGACGCCGCCGTCCTCGATGCGCTCGGGCCGGACGGCTACCTGGTCAACGTCGCCCGGGGCTCGGTGGTCGACCAGGACGCACTCGTTGCCGCACTGGAGGCGGGACGCATCGCCGGTGCCGGGCTCGACGTGTTCGCCGACGAGCCGCACGTGCCCGAGGCGCTGCTCGCCCGCGATGACGTCGTCCTGCTGCCGCACGTCGGGAGCGCGACCACGCAGACCCGCGAGGCCATGGCTCGCGTGGTGCTCGACAACGTCGACGCCTTCCTCGACCGAGGGGAGCTCGTCACCCCGGTCGGCGACTGAGTGCCCGGGACCACCAGACGCCTCGAGATGGCGCAAACCGGCCCCGCGGCGTCCCCTCATCTGTGAAGGTGTGGTCGGTGTCGGGACGCACGGCACGGGGGAGCAGGGGGAAATGACGGATGTAGAGGCGCGGGACGCGCTTGCGTGGGCGGACGACCAGACGCGACAGCACCTGCAGGTGCTCGTCGAGAGCGTCGCGACCCTGGCCGGCTTCGAACAGTCCTCCATCACCCTGCGGCGGCCCCACGACTACCTGATCCTCGTCGCGGCCGGGGTGACGGACGGCTTCGCCGGGACGCGCGTGCCGCTGTCGGCGGTGGAGGAGGAGATGTCGCGCTCCGACGACTGGGGCGTGTGGCGGTTCGTCCCGCACGAGCGGATGAGCGAGGAGGTGCCGGCGCACAGCCACGTCCCCGACGTGGTTCCGCTCGATGTCGAGGACGCCTGGCACCCGCTCGACCTGCTCTTCGCCCCGCTCTACGACGAGGACGGTGAGCTGCGCGGTCTGATGTCGGTCGACAGCCCCCTCGACGGCCGCAAGCCCGGTCCCGAGCAGCTCGCCGTGCTCACCCAGTACGCCGGTGTCGCGCGCACCCTGGTCCTGCTCGCGCTCGAGCGCGAGAGCCTCGCCGAGCAGGTCCGGATCGCCGGCGAGGCCCGCCAGATCGTGCGCCGCGCGCTCGGCGAGCCCACGCTCGAGCTGGTGCTGGAGGCGTGCCGCGCTGCGGTCACGGAGTGCTTCGGGGCGGTCGGCTTGTGGCTGACGGCGTTCGTCGACGACGGCGAGCACGCCACGACGTCCTACGCCGTGGGCAACGATGCGGCACTGCCGTTCTCCGAGATCGACGACGTCGTCATCGGGCTCGCCCACCGCTACTGGGCCGACCAGTACACCGCGCACTTCTCGCACGCGCGTGCCGACCAGCCCGGCCTGCCGGAGGCGGACGCCGAGCGGCTGCTCGCGTTCCTCGACCGCATCGGGATCGGGTCGGTCCTCTTCGTGCCGCTCGGCGCGGGCCCGGAGTGCCTGGGCTTCCTCGTGCTCACGAGGGTGGGCGACACCGCGGACTGGACCGCCGTCGAGTGCGAGGCGGCGTTCGACATCGGCCTCGACCTGGGCCGCGCGGTCGCCAACGCGCGCCAGCTCGGGCGTGAGCGCGCCGTCGCGGACGACCTGCGCCGCATCGACGGCTACCGCCTGGAGATGGTCAACACCCTGGCCCACGAGCTGCGCACGCCGCTCTTCTCGATGACGGCGAACCTCGAGCTGCTCGCGGTCGAGAACCTCAGCCCCGAGGACCGGCGCTCGGTCGCCGCCGCGAACCGCGGCGCCGAGCGGATGGGGACCGTGATCGAGGACCTGCTCACGATGGCGCGGGTCGCCGATCCCGCGCGCGCGTTCGTGCCCGACCGGGTCGACCTGCGCCGGGTGCTCCTCGACGTCGCCGAGGAGTGCCACCACGCGGCCATCGCGAAGGGGCAGGAGTGCCGGATCGACGCGCCCGACCAGCCAGTCCTGGTGGCCGGCAGCTCCAAGGAGCTGCACCGGATGCTGGCCAACCTCGCGAGCAACGCGATCAAGTACTCGCCGGAGGACACCACGGTCGACGTACGCATCTCGCACGTCGACGGGCTTGTCCGGGTGTCCTTCAAGGACTCGGGCATCGGCATCTCCGAGCGGGACCAGAGCCACCTGTTCCGCGAGTTCTTCCGCTCCACCAACCCCGACGCGCTGTCCCAGCCGGGGACCGGCCTGGGGCTCGCGATCGTCGACCGCATCGTGCGCCGGCACTCGGGGCACATCGACGTCGCGTCGGCGCCGGGAGCGGGGACGACAGTGTCGGTGACCCTGCCCGCCTGGGACTCCGACCTCAGCCCGTCGGCCTCGTCATGAACGTGCTGTTCGGGTCGTCGACGTAGGACCCGAACGGCCCGCACGGCACGAAGCCGGCCTTCGCGTAGAACGTGCGCGCGGGCACGAAGAAGTCCATGCTGCCGGTCTCGAGCGACAGCCGCTCGACGCCCCGCGAACGGGCGTCCTCGAGGACGTGGGCGAGCAGCCGGCGGGCGATGCCGGTCCCGCGGAGCGCCGGGTCGGTGCGCATGCTCTTGAGCTCCTCGTGCGCTTCCTCGACGTGCGCCAGCGCAGCGGTGCCGACGATCCGGTCGCCGTGGTGGGCCACCCAGAGGCGTACGTGCTCTGCCTGCAGCGCGACGAGGTCGAGCGCGTGCCGGCTCTCCGGCGGGGCCGTCGGCTCCATGTCGTCGAGGTGGGCCTGGAGGAACGCGACGAGCGCCGGATCGGCGAAGTCGGCGCGGGAGATCGTCAATGGCACGTCGACATCATGGACGCGCCGCGACACTGGTGCGACGGTGGGCGCATGACGCGCGAGCTCGACGTGGACTACCTCGTGGTCGGTGCCGGCGCGATGGGGATGGGGTTCGTCGACACGCTCGTCGACCACTCCGACGCCCGGGTGGCGATCGTCGATCGACGCCATGCGGCGGGCGGCCACTGGCTCGAGGACTATCCGTTCGTCCGGCTGCACCAGTCGTCGACGTTCTACGGCGTCGCGTCCACGGTGCTCGCCGGCGGCCGGGTGCAGGAGAGCGGTCCGGAGACCGGCCTGCACGCCCGCGCGTCGCAGCCGGAGATCGTCGACTACTACGCCCAGCAGGTCGAGCGGCTGCACCGGACCGGTCGGGTCGAGGTGCTCACCGGCAGCGACCACGTCGGCGACCGGACCGTCGTGTCGCGGATCTCCGGGCAGCGCTGGGAGGTGCCGGAGTCGTGCCGGATCGTCAACGGCCACTACCTCGCGCCGAGCATCCCGGCCGAGTCGTCCCCGCCCTTCGCTGTCGCCGACGACGCCCGCGTGGTGACGGTCAACGACGTGGTGCGGATCGAGGAGTCGCCCAGCCAGTACGTCGTCGTCGGCTCCGGCAAGACCGCGACCGACGCGTGCGTGTGGCTGCTCGGCCAGGGCGTCGATCCCGGCGCGATCTGCTGGGTGCGTCCCCGCGAGCCGTGGATGCTCAACCGGGCGCTGATCCAACCGGACCCCGAGATCTTCCTCGGGGTGCCGGCGACGACGTACGAGGCCGCGGTGGCGTCGTCGTCGCTCGACGAGGTCTTCCTCCGGCTCGAGGAGGCGGGCGTGATGATGCGCATCGACCCGTCGCTCACCCCGACGATGGCCAAGGCGCCGACCCTCGGCGAGTGGGAGCTCGAGCTGCTGCGCTCGATCGAGGACGTCGTACGCCACGGGCACCTGCGGTCGGTCTCGCGCGGCCTGCTGGAGCTCTCCGACGGGTCGTCGGTGCGGATCGCCGACGACGCGGTCGTCGTGCACTGCGCCGCCGACGGCCTGAAGAACCCGCCCCTCGTGCCGATCTGGGACGGCCCGTCGATCACCCTCCAGCCGGTGCGCGCGGGCTTCCCGTGCTTCGGCGCGGCGATCACCGGCTACGTCGAGGCGACCCGTCGCGACGACGAGGAGAAGAACCGCCTCTGCCCGCCCTCCCGCTTCGGCAACTCGCTCGCCCAGTGGGCGGAGATGAACGTCCGCGGCGCCCGCGCCGCGATGGCCTTCGGCGCCGAGCCCGACATCGCCGCCTGGGCGAACACGGTCGCGGTCAACCCGGCCCGGATCCCCGCCGACCACCCTGCGTCGCCCGGCCTGGACGCCGTCCGCGAGCGGCTGGCCGAGGTCACGGCGCCCGGGGTGGCCGCCCTCGAGCGGCTGATGGTCGCCGGCTGAGGCTAGCCGCGCCGCGGGACGTGGGCGTAGCCCTCGCGGTACGACGGGCGGGTCGGCGCCCAGCCGGTCGCGCGGAGCTTCGCGTTGGAGAGCCGCTTGCCGTGGCCCTGCGTCGGGTCGGCCTCGGGCGGGGCGGGCACGCCGAGCCGCTCGGCAAGGTACGCCGCCACGTCCCCGAGCTGCGCCGGCTCGTCGTCGGTGCCGAGGTAGAGCCTCTCGGGTTCGACGTCCATCGTCAGGAGGTGGACGACCGCGGCCGCCGCGTCCTCGCGGTGGATCCGGTTGGTCCACCGGTGGGGGTCGTCGATCCGACCCTCGCGGACCCGGTCGAGCAGCCGCGTGCTCGAGCCGCCGTACAACCCGGAGAGGCGGAGCACGGTCCCGTGCGGGATCCGCTCGTGGAACGCCGTCTCGGCGGCGAGCAGCTGATCGCCGGGTCCGTCGCTCGGCGCGGCCGGCGTGGCCTCGTCGTCGAGCGGCGGCTGGTCGCGGCTCGGCAGGACCGCCGTCGACGAGACCAGCACCGCCCGCTCCGGCGGCACCTCCAGCGCGTCGAGCGCCCGCGCCATCCCGTCGACGTACGTCGCCCGGTAGGCCTCCTCGGTCCGCGGCCGCGCCGTCAACGCGACGACCACGAGTCGCGGGCGCAGCCCGGACAGGTGCGGCGACTCCCGGGTCAGGTCGACCGACCTCCCCACGAGCGGCGCCGGGACCAGCGCTGCGTTGCGCCTGAGGGCGAGGACGTCGAGGCCGAGGTCGGCGAGGCGCAGCCCGACCGCAGCGCCGAGGTCGCCGCAGCCCACGAGAAGCGCGTCAGCGTCCACGGTCGACCAGGAAGTCGTCCACCTCGGCCGCCGTCGGCGCGGACCGCGGCCCGCGCCGCGTCACCTTGATGGCGGCCGCCGCGTTGGCGCGCCGGCAGCCCTCCACCCACGGCGTACCTGCCGCCACCTCCGCCAGCAGCGCGCCCGTGTGGGTGTCGCCCGCGCCGTTGGTGTCGAGCGGCGTCTGCGGGAACCCGGCGACGTACGTCGTCTCGCTCGCGACACGCACCGCGCAGCCCTCCGGCCCGTCGCGCACGATGGCGACCGCGTCGCCGCGCAGCAGGGGAGCGATCGCGGTGGTGAGGTCGGTGAGGTCCGCGGGTGGTTCCTGGCCGACGGCGCGCAGGAGCTCCTCGGCCTCCTCGACGTTGCTCGACCACACGTCGGTGACCTCGAGCATCGCGCTGCGCACGTGCTCGTCGAGTCCGGCGAAGGCCGCACCCGGATCGAGCACGACGACCGTGTCGGGGTCGAGCGTCGGCAGCCAGGCGAGCAGAGGATCGCGGGTGCTGTCGAGGGAGAACGAGAAGCCGGTCACGCAGACCAGGTCACCGGCCCGTGGGTCGGAGGTGGCGAGCGACTCGACGGAGATCTGCCGCTCGGCGCCGAGGGTCGTGACGAAGGTGCGCTCGGCGCTCGGCTCGACCATCACCACACAGATGCCGGTGTCGCGGCCGGCGACCGGGGGCGCCGGCGCGGCGATGCCCTCCTTGTCGAGGGCCGCTCGGATGAGGTCGCCGTGGGGACCGGTGCCGATCGCGCCGGCCTGCACGCACTCCGCTCCGAAACGGGCCGCCGCCACCAGCACCGTGACCGCGCCGCCGGCGTAGTCGGTGGCCGACGACGCCATCACGTTCTGGCCGCGCACGGGCAGGTCGGGCACCTCGACGACGACGTCGACCAGCGCCTGGCCGGTGTGGATGACGCGGCTCACGGGGCGGCCCATGCCACGACCTCGTCCGTGGTCGCGAGGGTGATCTGCGGCGGGTAGAGCGCCATCACGGCGAGCGCGGACCGGTGGTTCTCCGGGGTCGAGCCGGCGCAGGCGTCCGTGACGACCGTGATCGTCGCGCCGGCGTCGGCCGCGGCCAGCGCCGTCGAGACCACGCAGCAGTCGGTCGAGACGCCGGCCAGCACGAGGTGCGGCGCCGGACCGGTCACGGCCTGCAGGGCGTAGCCCCACTTGCCGAAGGTCGGCAGCGACACCACCCGGGTCGTCAGGTCCGCGACCTCGGGGACCAGCTCGAGCAGGGGGTCGTCCTCGGGGACGTCGGCGAAGGGCCACGCCTCGAGGTAGGCCCGCCAGCTGCCCTGCGGGTCGGGGGCGGGCACCCAGCGCGTGAGGACGGTGCGGGCACCGGCCGCGGACGCGAGTCGGCGCACGGGATCGACGATGTCCGCGAACATGGGCGAGCCCCACTGGCTGTCGGGGGAGGCGAAGATCCGCTGGGGATCGATGACGACGAGCCAGGCGTCGGGGTGCATGCCGCCAGCCTGTCAGAACCCCGAGCGGGTCGTCAGTGCCGAGCGGTCGGCGTACAGCGGCCAGCGGCCACCGGTCCCCCGACCGGCAGCCGCTGACTCGCACGAGGGAAGCGAAGGGGACTACTTCACCTCGGCACGCAGGACCGCGCGAAGCCCGAAGGCGAGCGGGATCCAGAGCCAGACGAGCGTGGTGACGCCGAGCTGCTGCCAGTACTCGGTCGTCATCGTGTTGTCGAACAACCGGGTGATCGCGAACTGCACGTCGACCCACGGCTGCAGGTCGCGGAACCACTCCTGGAAGGCGGCGAGGGTGCCGAAGGCGACCGGCAGCACGAAGGAGTAGACGAAGTAGCCCACGATGGCGGCGGCCGAGCTGCGGAACAGCACGCCGAGCATGAAGCCCATCAGCATCCCGAGCACGTTGGCCAGGACGATGCTGCCGAACTGCGCGAGCGAGATGTCCCAGGTCGCGTCGAGGCCGGTGATCGCCGAGCCGACGACGTTGCCGAGCGCGCCGACGGCGAGGGCCACGAACATCGCGACGACGCCGACGAGCAGGGTGGCGACGACCTTGGCGGAGAGCACGCGACCGCGCCACGGCACGAGCGTGTACGTCGTCAGGCCGGTGCGCTGGCTGTACTCACCGGTGACCGACAGGATCGCGATGATCGGCAGCACCACGGACAGCGGCATGCCGATCGCCGTGGAGAAGGTGTTCTGGGTGATCGCCTCGTCGGGCGCCCAGATGATCACCGCGACGGTGGCGAGGACGGACACGATGCCGACGCTCGCCATCAGCCAGAAGCCGGCGCGGGTGTCGAACATCTTGCGGAGCTCGACCGTGACGAGGCGGCTCGTCGGGATGGGCCGTACGACGCGCGCCGCGGCGGGCGTGTCTGTCGTGGGACGGGGGAGGGTGGCGGTTGCGGGCTGGACGGTGGTGCTCATGCTGCTGCTCCTTCACGGGCGGTGTCTGCGGTGAGCTCGAGGAACATCTCCTCCAGGCCCGCGCCGTCGGCGGGGCGCAGCTCGCGCAGGGCGACGCCTGCGCGGTGGGCGGTGTCGCCCACGAGCTCGGGGTCGGCGTCGACGCGCAGGCCGCCGTCGATCGGGCTGGTGGCCACCGCGGCCTCGTGCAGGGCACGGGCCAGGCGGTCCTGCTGGGAGGGGTCGGAGGTCCGGACCAGGGTGCCGGCCGCGGCGAGCAGCTCGGTCTTGCTGCCCTGGGCGACGATGCGGCCCTGGCCGATGACGACGATGTCGTCGGCGATGACCTCGATCTCGTGCAGCAGGTGCGAGGACAGCAGCACGGTGCCGCCGTCGTTGGCGAAGCCGCGGAGCAGGTCGCGCATCCAGCGGATGCCGGCCGGGTCGAGACCGTTGGCCGGCTCGTCGAGGATGAGCACCTCCGGGTCGCCGATGAGGGCGGTGGCGATGCCGAGGCGCTGGCGCATGCCGAGGGAGTAGTCGCGGACCCGGCGCCCGGCCTCGTCCTCGGTGAGACCGACGCGGGCGAGGGTCTCGGCGACCTGCGCCTTCGGCAGGCCCATCGTCTGCTGGGCGATGGTGAGGATCTCGCGACCGGTGCGTCCGGCGTGCTGGGCCGAGGCGTCCAGCAGGACGCCGACCTCGAGGCCCGGGTTGACGAGCTCGCGGTAGTCGCGGCCGGCGATGGTCACGCGACCGGTGCTGGCGCGGGTGAGGCCCACCATGACGCGCATGGTGGTGGACTTGCCGGCACCGTTGGGGCCGAGGAAGCCGGTGACCCGGCCCGTCGCGGCGGTGAAGGACACATGGTCGACGGCCGTGAAGGGGCCGTAGTGCTTGGTGAGGGACTCGACGCTGATCATGGGCCAACCCTCGCGGGGGCAGGCACCCCCGCACATCGGGGAGAGTGACCAGACGGCCCCCGAGAACGACCCTGAGAAGACCCCGGCCCGGGGCGCTCGGAGCGAAGATTCCGCCCGGTTGGGGGTCACCGGCGACAATGGTGGCGTGAGCCAGCCCACCGAGCAGCGTCCGCCCCAGGTCACCCTGGCGTCGGGCATCGTCATGTTCGCCTCGGTCCTGGTGCTGCTCACCGCGTGGGAGCAGGTCACCTCGCTGGGCTCGCTCGAGACCCAGGAGTCGATCCGGACCTTCCTCGCCGAGCCACCCTTCTCCTCGCTCGGCCTCGACCTGCCAGGCGCCACCGCCCTGCTGCGCCTCACGATGATGGTCGCCGCGGTCTCGGCCTGCGCCACCGCGATCCTCGGGTGGTACGTCCGCAAGCCCGACCGGTCCGCCCGGATCGGCCTGTCGGTCTTCGCGGTGCCCGTGTTCGTCACCGGCATGTCCGTCGGTGGGCTGGCCGGCTCGTTCGTCGCCGCCGGCACGGCCATGCTGTGGCTGCCTCCGGGGCGGGAGTGGTTCGCCACCGGACGGTGGACGCCGCCTGCTCCGAAGCCCGAGTCCGCCGCTCGCGCCGCCGCCCCCCGTCGTACGCCGTCTCCCACCGCACCGCCGCACCGGCCGGCCGATCAGGCGCCGCCGAGCCCCGCGCCCGGGCCGTACGCCTCGTCCGCACCCTCCTGGCAGCACCAGCAGCTCCTCCACGAACGGCCCGCCGCGATGGTGGCCGCGTTCGTGATCACCGTCGTGATGGCCGGCGGGCTGCTGGCCATGTCGCTGCTGTGGGTCGCCATCGCGGGTCTCTCGCCGGAGTTCCTCCGCAGCGTCATCGAGCAGCAGCCCGAGATGTTCGACGATGGCCTGAGCTTCGAGCAGGTGCGCGAGACCGTCCTCGCGTTCGCCGGCGCCTTCATCGTCTGGTGCGTCGTCGCGCTCGTCCTCGCCGGATTCGCGATGGCCCGTCGAGACTGGGCCCGGCGCGGACTGATGGTCATCGCCGCGCTCAGCGCCGTCGGCTGCATGTTCTTCGTCCTCGCGAACCCGCTCGTCGTCCTTCCCGCAATGGCCGCGGTGGCGACCGTCGTGTGCCTGCGACGCGTCGAGGTGCGTCGCTGGTTCGCCCTCGAGCCGCGCTGACCTCTGCCGGCTCGCGTGCGCGCGCAGGTGCGGCCCGGCATGGTGAGATATGGGTATGAGCGATCCGGACCCCTACGCCCAGCCGCCGACGGGTGAGCCCTCCCCCTACGGTCAGCAGCCCTACGGTCAGCAGCCCTACGGCCAGCAGCCCTACGGCCAGCAGCCGCCGTACGGGCAGTCCTCCGGACCGGGCAGCGACCGCCGTCCCGGCACGGTGACCGCGGCCGCGTGGATCACGATCGTCTTCTCCGGGATCATCGCCCTGGTCCTCACCGTCACCACGCTGGGCCTCATCGTCGCCCGCGACCAGGTGATCGCCGAGATGGAGAAGGTGCCGGAGTTCCAGGAGGCCAACATCGACGCGGACGCCGCGGTCGGCGTCCTCGTCGCGGTCCTGCTCGGGCTCGTGGTGTGGTCGATCATCACGATCGTGCTCGCGGTGATGGTCCTGCGCCGCTCCAACGTCGCGCGCATCCTGCTCGTCATCTCGTCCTCCGTGACGGCGCTCTTCTCGCTGCTGAGCATCACCAGCGGCGTGTCCCTCGTGCTGTTGATCGCCGCCGTCGCCGTGATCGTGCTGCTCTTCACCGGCGGCGCGAGCGACTGGTTCAAGCGGCTGCCCGCCCATGCCGGTGGCTACGGCGGCCACCCGGGCGACCCCTACGGCACGCCGCCGGCTGGCGCCTACGGGAACCCGTACGGCCAGCAGCCGGGCCAGCAGCCGGGCCAGCAGCCGGGCCAGCAGCCGGGCCAGCAGCCGGGCCAGCAGCCGGGACAGGACTCGTGGCAGGACGCGGGCCAGGACGCGGGCCCGCAGTACCCGCCGCCCAGCGAGAACCCCTACGGCCAGCCGCCGCAGGGTGATGGTGGTGACCACCCGCCGAGGGACTACCCCGGCCGCTGACCGGCCCTCCGGCGCTCAGCGTGCGAGGTCGGCGGCGGCGAGTCGTCGTACGCCCTCCGCGATGACCTCGGACGGCTTGCAGAAGGCCCAGCGCACCTGCTGCCGTCCGGCCCGGGCGTCGTCGTAGAACCCCTGCGCCGGGATCGCGACGACCCCGGCCCGCTCGGGCAGGGCCAGGCACAGCTCGCGACCGTCGGCCCAGCCGAGGTGCGAGACGTCGGTCGTCGCGAAGTAGGTGCCCTCCGGCACGCGGGGCTCCAGCCCGGCGACGGCCAGCCCGTCGCAGAGCAGGTCGCGCCGCAGCTGCAGGTCGCTCGCCAGCTCCGTCGGCCAGTCCGGCTCGTGGTCGAGGGCGTGGGCGATGGCCGGCTGCAGGGGTGAGCCGGACGTGAAGGTGAGCCACTGCTTCGCGGCGAGCACCGCCCCGACGAGTGGCGCCGGGCCGGTGGCCCAGCCGATCTTCCAGCCCGTGAAGGAGTACGACTTGCCGGCGCTGGACAGCGTCAGCGTGCGGTCCCACATGCCCGGCAGCGTGGCGATCGGGACATGGGCGAGCCCGTCGTAGACCAGGTGCTCGTAGACCTCGTCGGTCACCACCAGCACGTCGTGCTCGATCGCGAGGTCGGCGACGAGCTGCAGCTCCTCGCGGGTCAGCACCGTGCCCGTCGGGTTGTGCGGCGTGTTGAGCAGGATGAGCTTCGTCCGGTCGGTGACTGCGGCCCGAAGCTCGTCGGGGTCGGGGCGGAAGTCCGGTGCCCGCAGCGTGACCGGGCGGCGGCGGGCGCCGCACATGTCCAGCATCGCGACGTAGGAGTCGTAGTAGGGCTCGAGCACGACCACCTCGTCGCCCGGGTCGACCAGCCCCAGGAGGGCGGCGGCCACCGCCTCGGTGCAGCCGGTGGTCACCACGACCTCGCGGTCGGGGTCGACGTCGAGGCCGTAGTGGCGCTGCTGGTGGCGGGCGATCGCCGCGCGCAGGGACGGGATGCCGATGCCGGGCGCGTACTGGTTGGCGCCCGCCTCGAGCGCCGCCTCCGCCGCCTCGATCACCGATGCCGGGCCGTCCGCGTCCGGAAAGCCCTGGCCCAGGTTGATCGCGCCGGTCCGCATCGCCAGCGCCGACATCTCGCTGAAGACGGTGGGCGGGATGTGGGCCAGGCGGCGGGACAGCGGGACAGCGGTCATGCCACCGAACATAGCGAGGGCGGCGCCGGGATCAGGACGGGCCGGCCAGCCAGGGCTCCCGGAGGTCTGCGTAGGTCGTCTCACCGATCGACAGCGAGTCGAGCTCGGCCATCGCCTGCATGATCGACTCCGGCGGCTCCTTCGTCTCGCCCTCGCGGGCGTCGGCCTCGCTGGTGAAGTAGATCGCCATCGTCCAGGCGTCCTCGCCGTGGACGAGCATCAGGCTGCCGAGCACGTCGGGCCGGTAGTCGCGCCACGCCGGGTCGTCGTTGCCGGTCAGCTCGCGGGCGCGGGCGGAGTCGCTGGTGCGGCCCTGCATCACCTGCACGAAGTTCGCCGAGTCGAGGTCGCCGTGGTCGTCCACGACCACCTCCGTGCTCTCGTGAAATGCCGGTGGCGTGGTGAAGAGGCTCTCCAGCTGCGACCACCACGCACCCTGCTCGGGCCGGTCGCTGTTGCGGCGGGCCGCGCTCTCGGAGTCGAAGCGCGCCAGTCCGATGAACCAGCCGTCGTCGGTCACGCCGGTCGTGCTGCCCAGCCAGCCGTCGGCACCCGGCGCGACCTCGGCCACCCACCGGTCCATCAGGTTCCTGACCTGTGCGGGATCGGAGACCGGTCCCTGGAACACCTGCACGAACATCTCGTGCCTCCTCTGCCTCGGGTTCGCCCCCGTGGACCGGATCGACGCTACGCCGCGGGGCGCAGACCCGCACCCCGGTCCGGTCCACCTCCGGCGACGCCTGTTTGGCAGGATCACCGCATGACCCAGGACGCTGCCCTCGCCGCCGACATCGACGCCACCTGCCGCCTCACCGGCGAGTTCACGCTCCGCTCGGGACAGGTCGCCGACACCTACTTCGACAAGTACCTCTTCGAGGCCCAGCCCGCGCTCCTGGACCGGGTGGCGGCACAGATGGTCGACCTGCTCCCCGACGACACCCAGCTGCTCGGCGGGCTCGAGCTCGGTGGCATCCCGATCGCGACCATGGTCAGCTCGCGGACCGGACTGCCGGCACTCTTCGTGCGCAAGAAGGCCAAGGAGTACGGCACCGCCAAGCTTGCCGAGGGCCCCGACGTCGCCGGTCGGCGGATCACCATCATCGAGGACGTCATCACCACCGGCGGCGCGGTCCGCGATGCGACGAACGCGCTGCGCGAGCTGGGTGCCGTCGTCGAGGTCGTCGTCTGCGCGATCGACCGGTCACCCGCCGACGAGAACCCGCTCGCCGACGTCGGGCTGGAGGTGCGTTCGGTGCTCACCCGCGCCCAGCTCGACGCCGCCAGCGCCGGCTGACGGCGTACGTCGCTCAGTCGAGGGTGCGGCCGGTGATGTCGCGGTCCGGGCCGCCGTCGTGGTCGCCGATCTCCGCGCCCGGGGCGTCCGTGCGGCGGTGGCGCCACCACTCGACCGCGATCGGGATGAGCGAGAAGGCGACGATGACGATGACGAGCTTGTCGATGCTCTCGCCGAGGGTGGGGAACGCGTCGCCGAGGAAGTAGCCGAGCAGCGTGATCGACAGGACCCACAGCACCGCGCCGACGAGGCTCCAGAGGAAGAAGCGGGCGCGGTCCATCCGCGTCACGCCGGCCACGACGGTGATGTAGGTGCGCACGAACGGCACGAAGCGTCCGATCACCAGGGCCTTGTTGCCGTGGCGGTCGAAGAACGCCGTGGTCTGGTCGAAGTACTTGCGCTTGATGATCCGCCCGTCGCGCTCGTAGAGCGGCGGACCGAGCTTGCGGCCGATCTCGTAGCCGACCACGTTGCCGAGGAAGGCTGCCACGGTGAGGAAGGACACCGCGATCAGCAGCTCGGCGAGCGGCGGCCCCGGGAAGAGGTCGAGCTGCCCGGTGACGATGAAGAGGCCGAGGGCGAAGAGCAACGTGTCGCCCGGAAGGATCGGGAAGAACAGCCCGCACTCCACGAAGACGATCAGCAGGCTGATCCAGAACAGCTCGGCGCCGAAGCGGTCGAGCAGGTAGTTCGGGTCCATCCAGTCGATGCCCAGCAGCAGGGGTGTCACGAGGCCGGGGACGTCGGGAAGGCTCACGCGCGTCACCCTAACCAGCGCTCCCTAGTCTTCTCGCATGCACGAGGACCCGGACGAGGACGAGCGGGCGCCGTACGACCCGATGCCGCACGGCCGGCCCGAGGTCGGCGTCGGTCCGTGGGAGGGTCCGTGGCCCGAGGGCGACCACTGGGATCCCGACCTGCTGCGCGAGGGTGACCGCCGCAACGTCGTCGACCGCTACCGCTACTGGACGGTGGCGTCGATCGTGGCCGACCTCGACACCCGTCGGCACGGCTTCCACGTGGCGATCGAGAACTGGCAGCACGACTTCAACATCGGCACGATCGTGCGCACCGCCAACGCGTTCCTCGCCGCCGAGGTCCACATCGTCGGCAACCGGCGCTGGAACCGTCGCGGCGCGATGGTGACCGACCGCTACCAGCACGTGCGGCACCACGCCGACGCCGCCGGCCTGGCGGCGTACCTCCACGGGCTGGAGCCCCCGGTCCGCCTCCTCGGCATCGACAACCTCCCCGGGTCGCTGCACCTCGAGACGATGGAGGTGCCGCGCGCCGTGTGCTTCCTCTTCGGCCAGGAGGGTCCCGGGCTCTCGGAGCAGGCGCGCGAGGTGTGCGACGGCACCTTCTCGATCGCGCAGTTCGGCTCGACCCGCTCGATCAACGCCAGCTCCGCGGCCGCGATCGCGATGCACAGCTGGGTGCGGGAGTACGCCGACCTCGCCGGCGACGACGCCTGGCGGGGGTGACCTCCGGCCTGTCGCGCAGCGGCCCGGGGCGCCCCCACACGGTCCCGGACCGCTGCGCGGGTGTGGCAGGCGTACTGCCACCACCCACGACAAGGTAGGTCGGGCGAGACGGCTGCGCCATACCCGTGCGGGTGCAGTCACCCTCCCCGAGCGTGGTTGTCACGTGGTGAGACGAAAACGGCCGCCGCGAGCGACCCGTGGGTAACAACTAGGGTTGGCAGGGCTAGCTGGACTGCCTGTTGCACCCCTCCCGAGGAGATCCCCGATGCCCATCGCCACCCCCGAGGTCTACGCGCAGATGCTGGACGCCGCGAAGGAGAAGTCCTTCGCCTATCCGGCCATCAACGTCTCGTCCTCGCAGACCCTCAATGCCGCGCTCAAGGGGTTCGCCGACGCCGGCTCCGACGGCATCATCCAGGTCTCGACCGGCGGCGCGGAGTACCTCTCCGGCCCCTCGGTCAAGGACATGGTCACCGGTTCCGTCGCGTTCGCGGCGTACGCCGCCGAGGTCGCGAAGAACTACCCCGTGAACATCGCGCTGCACACCGACCACTGCCCCCAGGACAAGCTCGACGGCTTCGTCCGGCCCCTGCTCGACATCTCCGCCGAGCGGGTCGCCCGCGGCGAGGCGCCGCTCTTCCAGTCGCACATGTGGGACGGCTCGGCCGTGCCGATGGACGAGAACCTCGCGATCGCCGAGGAGCTCCTGGCCAAGTGCGCCGCGGCCCACATCGTCCTCGAGATCGAGGTCGGCGTGGTCGGCGGCGAGGAGGACGGTGTCGCCAACGAGATCAACGACCAGCTCTACACGACGCCCGAGGACGCGATCGCCACGATCAAGGCGCTCGGCGCCGGCGAGCGCGGCCGCTACATGACCGCGCTGACCTTCGGCAACGTGCACGGCGTCTACAAGCCGGGCAACGTCAAGCTCCGCCCCGAGATCCTCAAGCTCGCGCAGGAGGCCGCCGCCTCCGAGCTCGGCCTCGGCTCCGACGCGCGCCCCTTCGACCTGGTCTTCCACGGCGGCTCGGGCTCGTCCGCGCAGGAGATCAGCGACGCGGTCGACTACGGCGTCATCAAGATGAACGTCGACACCGACACCCAGTACGCCTTCACCCGCCCGGTCGCGGCCCACATGATGGCCAACTACGACGGGGTGCTGAAGGTCGACGGCGAGGTCGGCAACAAGAAGCTCTACGACCCTCGCGCCTGGGGCAAGGCGGGCGAGACCGGCATGGCCGCCCGCATCGTCGAGGCCTGCGAGAACCTGCGCTCCGCGGGGACGTCGCTCTCCAGCTGATCCTCACTCGAGGCGGTGCGTGAGGGGGATTCCGCGACCTCGGAGGTCCCCGTCACGCACCGCTCGAGCACGCCGAGCGGCGGACGCCGCTAGCGAGCCGGCGCGTTGCCCGGGACGTCGTC
Source organism: uncultured Actinomycetota bacterium (assembly GCA_963791365.1). Lineage (GTDB taxonomy): Bacteria > Actinomycetota > Actinomycetes > Propionibacteriales > Nocardioidaceae > Nocardioides. The sequence continues at coordinate 242,799 of CAWBSG010000017.1, forward strand.
CGGGTCGCCGTACACCTCGCCGTGGGAGTCGTGCTCGGCGAGGTCCTTCTGCACGCGCGGGTCGTCCGAATCGGCGAAGTAGTCGAACGGGATCGTCTCGTCCGAGCCGTTGGCGACCTTCGCGGCGTTGAGGATCGCGCTCCCGATGACGGCGATGACCACGTTGATGACGAACGCCGTCATCGCGATGTAGCCCATCTGCTCGATCCCCGGCATGAGCGCCAGCGAGCCGCCGAAGTGCTTGCCGGTGACGGGGTTCACGACCTGGTACGCCTCGACGGTGCCGTAGACCATCGCGACGGCCCAGCCGGCGAACAGCGCCCAGCGGTGGAACCAGCGGGTGAAGAGGCTGAACACGACCGCGGGGAAGGTCTGCAGGATCCAGATGCCGCCGAGGAGCTGGAAGTTGATCGCGTTCTGCTTGTCCAGCGTCAGCACGAAGACCAGCGCGAACGCCTTGACCAGCAGCGACATCAGCTTGGAGACCTTCGCCTCCTGCGCGGGCGTGGCGTCCTTCTTGAGCCACTCCTTGTAGATGTTGCGGCTGAAGGTGTTGGCCGCGGCGATCGACATGATCGCCGCCGGCACGAGCGCGCCGATCGCGATGGCAGCGAACGCCACGCCGGCGAACCAGGCCGGGAACATGTCCTCGAAGAGCTGCGGGATCACCAGCTGCGCGTTGGCCTCACCGTCGAGACCGATCGGCTGCGTCCCGGCGGCGATCGCGACCCAGCCGAGCAGTGCCAGCAGGCCCAGCACGAACGAGTACGCCGGCAGGATCGCGGCGTTGCGGCGGATCGTGTTGCGGCTGTTGGACGAGAGCGACGCCGTGACCGAGTGCGGGTACATGAACAGCGCCATCGCCGAACCGAGGGCCAGAGTGGCGTACGCCCAGCCCTGACCGACGCCGGGCAGGAACGCTCCGGTCGGCTTGCCGGTGGCCTCGTTGACGGTGGCCATCTTCTCCTGCGCGGAGCCGAAGATGTTGTCCCAGCCGCCCACCTGGCCGGGCAGGTAGACGATCGCGACGATGATCACGAGGTAGATCAGGATGTCCTTCACGAAGGCGATGACGGCGGGGGCGCGCAGACCGCTCGAGTAGGTGAAGGCGGCCAGCACCGCGAACGCGATGAAGAGCGGCGCGTCCTTGGCGATGATGTTGTCGCCGCCGCCGACGCCGGCCACCTCGAGCACGGCCTGGATGCCGACGAGCTGCAGGGCGATGTAGGGCATCGTCGCCACGAAGCCGGTGACCGCGACGGCGAGGGAGAGCCCGCGGCTGTCGTACCGGCCGCGGACGAAGTCCGCCGTGGTGACGTAGCCGTGGCGGTGGCTGACCGACCAGAGGCGGGCCATGAAGATGAAGATGATCGGGTAGAGCACGATCGTGTAGGGCACGGCGAAGAACCCGGCCACGGCACCCGTCGCGAACATCGCGGCCGGGACGGCGACGAACGTGTACGCGGTGTAGAGGTCGCCGCCGAGCAGGAACCAGGTGACCCACGTACCGAACTTGCGCCCGCCCAGGCCCCACTCGTCCAGCGACTCGAGGGACTCGCCGCGCTGGAAGCGCGAGGCCATGAAGCCCGCCACGGTGACCAGGAGGAACAGGGCGATCAGCACGGCCAGGGCGACACCGTTGATGCCGGTGTTCGCTGCCAGCACCGTCAGCTGCGGGGTCATCGGTCCTCACCCACCTTGTGCGTGGTCTTGCCGCGGGCGGAGAGGGTCAGCTTGTACGCCGTCCAGGTCAGCGCCGAGCAGATGAAGACCCAGAGGAACTGGTACCAGAAGAAGAAGGGGAAGCCGAAGAGCTCCGGGTCGGCCTTCGCGTAGCTCGGCACCCAGAGGAGCGCGACGATCGGGATCGCGAGCAGGACTGCGGCGAGCGCTATCTTGCCCTTGTCGGTCGGGGGTACGCCCTGTTCGGGGCGCGACTGTGGAGGGGGATTCCCGGGATTCATGGCGCGCAACCTACTGGCGCGTGAGGACCGTCACCTCGCCGCTGAGGAGGGTCCCGCGACCAGCGGTTGGTCTCGCGCGATGAGCGGTCAGGCGAGCAGCTCGTCCGCCGCGGCCTCGCTGGAGTCGCGCAGGAAGGTCGAGCAGCGGTCCCACTCCTCGGTCTCGCCGATGGCTCGCGCGGCGAGGGCGAGCAGCGCCAGGGAGCGGAGGAAGCCGCGGTTCGGCTCGTGCTCCCACGGCACCGGACCGTGGCCCTTCCAGCCGTTGCGGCGCAGCATGTCGAGCGAGCGGTGGTAGCCGACGCGGGCGTAGGCGTAGACGGTCACGTCGTCCGCGCCGGCGTCCTGCGCCTGCTGCGCCAGCGCCGCCCACGCGGCCGGCGACGCCGGGTGGCGACGTACGACCGCCGCCGGGGCGTCGCCGCCGCCGAGCTCGGCGTCGGCGGGATCGGCAGGAAGGTGGGTGGGCGGGGGACCGGCCATCAGGTCGCCGAAGTTCGTCATGCCCGCCACCCTAGGTCCACCTCTCGTCCGACAGACTTCCCCCATGGGCGAGACGTTCACGACCGAGATCCAGGCCCGCTACCGCGACATCAACCTCGCCGGACACGTCGACAACGTCGAGGCGGTGCGGGTGCTCGACGAGGCCCGCTACGAGTTCCTGCGGTTCGCGCCGCTGCCCGGCCTGCCGTCGGGCGGCACCGGGCTGCTCCAGGCCGTCGACGACGGGGTCTCCGAGCTCGTCGCGTCGCAGTCCATCGAGTACCACGGCGAGATGCGCTTCGTGCCCTACCAGCCGTTCCTCGCCTCGCTCTGGATCAGCCGGATCGGCCGGAGCTCGTTCACGGTCGCAGCCGAGCTGCGCGTCGAGGCCGAGGGTGGCCCCGCCGCCGTCTGGGAGTGCGTGAACGTCCTGTGGGACCACGACGCGCAGTCCGCCTGGCCGCTCAACGACCGCGTACGCGCAGACCTCGAGCGCTACCTCGGCGAGCCGGTCAGCTTCCGCCGCTGAGCCCTGTCCGTCGGCGTCCGTCGGTGTCCACACCTCGACTCGAGCGGACCCGGGTCCGCTCGACGCACGCCATGACGTGCGTCTAGCGTCCGCGGAGAGGCACCAGTTCGGGTTCGTCAGGCGGCCCTACTGACACCCGGCAGCCAGAGCCGCGGGGTGGTCCTCCGCGGATGCGCCTTGGCGAACGCGAGAAGATGTGGTGCAGGCTCGCGCCCGAACCTCGCTTCTGTCACGTCGTACTCCTTGCGCAGCCGGTCGCGCGCCCTCTCCCAACCGGGCTCGAAGCAGTCTGCCCACACGATGCGCGACATCCCGAAGCCCTCGGCGCAGATGTCCGTGCGGCGTCCCTGCTGCTTCCACACGACCGCCTCGGGTGGTTCCGACGCCACGCCGCCTCGATCGAAGGGAACAAGCTTGAGCCTCCCCTCGCACTCGAAGAGATGGCAGCCGACCCGGATGTCGCACCAGACCACCCGATCGCCCGCTATGCGGACTGCGAACTGCGTCTCCATGTCGCCGATGCCCAATGAGGACACGAGCTCGCGGCCGAGCGTCTCCAGTACGGACTCGGCCCCACTGTCGGAGTCCATCAGGGCTGCGTTCGCACGGGCGATGTACGGGTGGTGCCTCATCCGGTCCAGCTCGGCCTCGAGGTCGGACCGTGGCACGCCGAGCTGACGGACGGAGTCGATGGCGACCAGCCCGTGCCGGTAGCCGTGCCATCGCGCGATGTCGATGGCGGTGCGTGCGTACGACGTGGCCACCAGGCTGTCGACCCGCTCGACGCACAGGGGCAGCAGGTCGCGATGGCGCGTCAATCCGCTGTTCGTACGAGAGCCGCGCGGTCCGTAGAGCGTCAGGTGGCTCGCCGGTGATGGTGGGTCCAGAGTGTCGATCGCCAATAGCCGGGCCGCAGAGTCGTGGCTCATCGTGGCCGGTCGGCGGGTCGAAAGCATCGCAGCCCGGTCTTTGAGCAACCACCGCGACCGGGAGTCGAGCGGGTCCAACCGGGCTCGCTCGCAATAGACGCCCAGACGGACCACGGCCCAGTCCCCGTCGGGCCTGGTGAGTGCCTTGATCTCGCGTTCGGTGTAGCCGGCGCGTAGAGCCTGAGCACGCGAGAAGATCCCCCGTTGTCGGGCGGCTACGGCTTTCAGGGCAGGTCTCATGCCGTCGATGCTGGTCCAGCGCGGGAGCGAATCCGAGCGGGCGAGGCCAGATCTGTGGACAAAGGTCCACCATCGCGACGTGTGGATTCTTGGCGGCCACACGTTGCCAGGGTCACGCTGACTAGGCATGTTCCGTGGACGCCTGACGCACGGCCTGCCGTGCGTTGAGCGGTCGATGGTCCGCTCAACCTGTCGTGTGGACGGCAGGAGCGTGCTGAGGGTCAGGCGCCGAGGAGGTGGCGGACCTTCTCCGGCCCGAGGGCGAGGACGAGGGTGGGCAGGCGTGGGCCGCGGTCGGCCGACACGAGGAGGTTGTAGAGCAGCCGGAAGAAGTCCTTCTGGTCGGCCTTCACCTGGTCGGTCGGGGCGTCCTCGAAGCCGAGGCCGCGGGCGACCTTGGGCGTGCCGTAGACCACCGAGGTCACGGCGTCGAGGTCGGGCTCGGAGGGCAGCCGGTCGAGGAAGATCCGCAGCCACAGCTCCTCGTCCTCCGACAAGGAGGCGAGACGAGCCCCGTCGGGCGTCGACCGCACGGTCGTCCGTTCGGACGCCGGCACGTGCTCGGCGGTCCACTGCATCGCCTTGGACAGCCGCGGCTCGAGGTCGGCGACGGAGTCGTGCGGGAAGCCCGAGGACTCGATGATCCTCGAGATGAGGTCGGCCGAGCCGGCGGTCACGTCGGCGATCCCGGACAGGGTCCGGAACGGCACGGGCACGGCCGGCGTCGGCAACCGGCCGGCGGCCGTCTCCGACGCGCGGTGCCAGGCGAGGGTCGCGACGTCCGACTTCTCGCCCGCCTTGCGACCCAGCGCGTCCCACTCGTCGTAGAGCCGCACGACGGCGGGGCCGAAGTCGATGTCGAAGGCCTGGGTGGGCGCGCGGCGGACGTAGAGCCAGCGCAGCATCGGCGCCTCGAGCACCCGCAGCGCGTCGACGGCTGTGGGCACGCCGCCGGCCGAGGAGGACATCTTCTGCACGCCGGCGAAGCCGACGAACGCGTAGATGACGCGCGCCGGCGCGCGCCAGTCGAAGATCGCCGACACGATCTCGGTGCCCACGGTGTACGACGACCCCGGCGTCATGTGGTCGCGCCCGGCCGGCTCGAAGTTCACCGACTCGAAGGCCCACCGCATCGGCCAGTCGACCTTCCAGACGAGCTTGCCGTCGTTGTCGGTGGACAGGTCGGTCGTGCCCTCGTGGCCGCAGGACGAGCAGGTGTACGACAGCGTCGTCGTGGCCTCGTCGTACGCCGTCGTGGTGACGGTGTCGCGGCCGCACGTGCGGCAGTAGGGGCGGTAGGGGAAGCGGGCGATCGTGTCGGCGGACGCGGAGCCAGCCGCGTCGTCGTCCTCGTTGGCGACGGACTCCGCGAGGTCGGCTGCCTCCTGGTCGGACGCGTCCTCGGCCGGCGCGACCTTCTTGGTGCGGTGCTTCGCGAGCACCTCCCCGATCTCGTCGCGACGCGAGACGGCGAGGAGGACCTGCTCGCGGTAGGCGCCGGAGGTGTACATCTGCGTCTGGGAGATCTCCTCCATCTCGACGCCGAGGTCGCGCAGCGCCTCCTGCAGTGGCGCCTTGAAGTGCTCGGCCCAGCTGTCGTGGCACTCCCACGGGTCGGGCACGGCGGTGAGGGGGCGGCCGATGTGCTCGGCCCACGACGCGGGCACGCCGGCGGGCACCTTGCGGAACCGGTCGAAGTCGTCCCACGAGTGCAGGTGGCGCACCGGCACGCCGCGACGGCGCAGCTCCTCGGCCACGAAGTGCGGGGTGATGAACTCGCGCAGGTTGCCGAGGTGGATGGGACCGCTGGGAGAGGCGCCGGAGGCGACGGTCACCAGGTTGCCCTCGCCGGCGTGACGTACGGCGTCGTCCGCCGCGCGCGTCACCCAGTCGACCGGGTCGCCCGTCCTCTTCTGTCCACCTCGCGCCATGCGGAAAGGCTATCGGTGGGCGTCGGATGCTCGCTCAGCGGAGCGGGTGGCGTCGGAGCCGTCCCCCGCGGCGGCTCCGACGCTGTGCTCCGTCGGAGCGATCGAGCCGCACACCCCCGCGTCGGCTCGAGTCGTCAGTATGGACTGGCCGCTCGCTGCCACGCGGATTGCGAGTGCCGCTGGCACTAAACTGCCATGCATGGCTGGTGACCCGTCGTCCGTGTTGTCCGCGCTCGGCCTCGACCGACGCGCGGAGCAGCTGTACTTCCGGCTGGTGCCGGTGTCGGGCCACACCGTCGTCGGAGTCGCGCAGCTGGTGCAGAGCCACCCCGACCAGCTGCTCCGCGACATGGCTCGGCTGCTCGAGCGGGGCCTCGTGGTCGTCGACGACGAGCGGATCGTCGTCCCCCCGTTGGCCGAGGTGATGTCGGACCTCGTGCTGCGGGAGGCGCGACTCGCTGCCGCGTCCGCGACCAAGCTGGCCGAGCTGTCGTCGGCCGTGCCGCACCTGGTCGCGGCCGCTACCCGTCCCGACCAGCACGACCTCACCGACGTGCGGCCCCTGGACGGGGAGCTCAGCTCCGGCGGGAATCCGGTGGAGCTCCTGCAGCTGATGCTGCGCACCAGCAGGGGGGACATGCTCTGGCTGCGCCCGGACGCCTGGGCCATGCCCCGCGAGTCGCGCGTCAACGAGCTGCTCGCCGAGGCGATGGCGACCGGGCGTCGCTCGCGTGCCATCTACCCCGTGCGAGCCGTCACCGAGGCACCTGACGCGTTGCGCACTCGCGCGCGCCTCGGCGAGCACGTGCGGGTGATCTCGGAGGTTCCGACCCGGATGTTCATCCTCGGCGACTCCCACGCCGTGCTCCCCGAGCCGCTCGGCTTCACCGACGAACCTCGCGTACACATCCGTCAGCGATCCATCGTCGCCGCGCTGACGCTGGGGTTCGAGCTGCTGTGGTCGCGGGCCACACCCGTCCCGGACATCGAGGGAGCGAGCGGTCACCCGGACGGGCGTCGCTTCATCGTCGAGCAGCTCATGGCCGGCGCCACCGACGAGGTGATCGCACGCAACCTCGGCATCGGCCTTCGCACCGTGCGGCGGCGCATCGCCGAGCTGATGGGCGACCTCGGCGTGGACACGCGGTTCCAAGCCGGCGCGGAGGCGGTCCGCCGCGGTTGGCTCTGATCGCGACCTGTCAGGGCAGGATCATCGAGTACGCCGCCGGCTCGAGGCGCCAGCTCCGGCTGCGCTCGGGCCCGGAGATCTCGCCGTCGGCCGACAGCCAGAACTCTTCGCCGCTGACCTTGACGGTCTTCCCGCGCAGCATCAGCACGTCGTCGCGGTCGTCGTGGTCACCGCGGCGCAGCTTGGCGACGTAGCCCAGCTTGGCCATCGGGTCGACGGCTCGGCTGATCATCACGTCGAGCCGGCCGTCCTCGGTGTCGGCCTCGGGGTTGAGCTCGGTGCCGCCGCCGACGTTGCTGCCGTTGCCGATCGCGACCATCAGGACGGGGCGGTCGACGTCGTTGACGACCTCGCCGTCGAGCTCGACGCGCATCCGCCAGCTCGGCGGGTGGAAGGCCGAGAGCAGGGCGCCGATCGGGTAGCCGAGCTTGCCGAGGTTGACCTTGCCCACGCCCACGGCGCCGAGCCGGCCCTTCCACGCGTGGCCCTTGCGGCTGGCCTGGGCGCCGACGCCGACGTGGACGTTGTTGACGACGATGCTCCCGGTCTCGTCGATGATCAGGTCGACCTTGCGCGGCTCGCCGGCGAGCACGAGGCGGGCGGCGTCCTCGATCTCGAGGGGGATGTCGTTGCCGCGGGCGAAGTCGTTGCCGGTGCCCATCGGCAGCAGCGCGAGCGTGGCGCCGGCGAGCTCGTGGCGCTTGTGCAGCGCCGTGACGACGGCGTGGATGCTGCCGTCTCCGCCGGCGACGACCACGGTGCGTCCGCCGGCGCGGTGCAGCACGCCGTCGAGCTCGCCGGGGTTGGACGTCTTGGCCACCTCGACCGACGCCCCTGCCCGCAGGATCTCCAGCGCGGTGGCGAGTGTCTCCTCGTCGGAGGTGCCGGCATCGGCATTGGTGATCACGAGGAGCGAACGCACGTGCGGACCCTAGCCCACCGCGTCCCGCGGCCAATCCACCCGTGGGGAGACCGGGACGGGGTGCGATAGCGTGGCGTCGCAAGAGCTCCGGTGCCTTGTGCCGGAGCTGTTTTCTTTTCCAGCCGTTTGATGCGAGGAGGGCTGAGATGCCCGCGATCGTCGTGCTCGGCGCCCAGTGGGGCGACGAGGGCAAGGGCAAGGCCACCGACCTGCTGGCCACCACGGATCCCATCGACTTCGTGGTGCGCACCAGCGGTGGTCACAACGCCGGCCACACCATCGTCGTCAACGGCGAGAAGTACGCCACCCACCTGCTGCCCAGCGGCATCCTGACCCCCGGCGCGACATCGGTGATCGCCAACGGCGTCGTGGTCTCGCCGGAGGCGCTCTTCCGCGAGCTCGACGGGCTGATCGCCCGCGGCGTCGAGGTCGCCGAGCTCAAGGTCAGCGCCAACGCCCACGTGATCGCCAGCTACCACGCGACCATCGACAAGGTCACCGAGCGCTTCCTCGGCAAGAACCAGATCGGCACCACCGGCCGCGGGATCGGGCCGGCGTACGCCGACAAGATCAACCGCGTCGGCGTCCGCATCGCCGACCTCTTCGACGAGAAGATCCTGCGCGAGAAGGTCGACGCGGCGCTCGACGTGCGCAACCACCTGCTCACCAAGGTCTACAACCGTCGCGCGATCGAGGTCGACGCGGTGGTCGAGGAGCTGCTGTCCTACACCGAACGGCTGCGGCCGATGGTGTGCGACACCTCGCTCCTGCTCAACCAGGCCCTGGACGCCGGTCAGACCGTGCTCTTCGAGGGCGCCCAGGCGACCATGCTCGACGTCGACCACGGCACCTATCCGTTCGTCACGTCGTCCAACCCGGTGGCCGGCGGGGTCTGCGTCGGGGCGGGGATCGGTCCCACCCGCATCGACCGGGTGATCGGCGTCATCAAGGCCTACACCACGCGCGTCGGCTCCGGCCCGTTCCCGACCGAGCTGTTCGACGAGGACGGCGTCCAGCTGCAGCAGCTCGGCGGCGAGATCGGCGTCTCGACCGGCCGCACGCGTCGGTGCGGGTGGTACGACGCCGTCGTGGCGCGCTACGCCAGCCGGGTCAACGGCCTCACCGAGCTCTTCTTGACCAAGCTCGACATCCTCGGGTCGTGGGAGCGGATCCCGGTCTGCGTGGCCTACGAGATCGACGGCAAGCGCGTCGACGAGATGCCGATGACACAGACCGAGTTCCACCACGCCACGCCGATCTACGAGTACTTCGACGGCTGGATGAGCGACATCTCCGGCTGCCGGTCGTTCGACGAGCTGCCCAAGAACGCGCAGGTCTACGTCCAGGCGCTCGAGGAGATCTCCGGCGCGAAGATCTGGGGCGTCGGCGTCGGGCCGGGGCGTGAGCAGACCGTGGTGGTGCACGGGTGAGGACGCTCGTCATCGGAACCGGTGGCCGTGAGCACGCCCTCGCCCTTGCGCTCGCGCGCGACCCGGCGGTGACCGAGGTGCACGCCGCTCCCGGCAACCCGGGAATCGGCGCGGTCGCCACCCTCCACGACGTCGACCCGATGGACGGCCCGGCCGTCGCCGCCCTGGCCACCTCGATCGGCGCGGACCTGGTCGTCGTCGGCCCCGAGGCGCCGCTGGTCGCGGGCGTCGCCGACGCCGTACGCGCCGCGGGCGTGGCGGTGTTCGGGCCGTCGGGCGACGCGGCCCGGCTCGAGGGGTCCAAGGCCTTCTCCAAGGAGGTCATGGCGAACGCGGGCGTGCCGACCGCCGGCTCGCGCACCTGCACGAGCGCCGAAGAGGTCGCCGCCGCGCTGGACGCCTTCGGCGCGCCCCACGTCGTCAAGGACGACGCCCTCGCCGCCGGCAAGGGCGTGGTCGTGACCAACGACCGCGACGAGGCGCTCGCCCATGCCGCCGGGTGTGAGCGGGTGGTCGTCGAGGAGTTCCTCGACGGCCCGGAGTTCTCCCTGTTCGTGGTCTGCGACGGCACGACCGGCCGCCCGCTGCTGCCCGCCCAGGACTTCAAGCGCATCTTCGACGGCGGTCGCGGCCCCAACACGGGCGGCATGGGGTCGTACGCCCCGCTGACCTGGCTTCCCGACGGCACCGTCGACACGGTCATGGCGCAGGTCGTCGGCCCGACCCTCGCCGAGATGCGCCGGTTGGGGGCGCCGTTCGTCGGCTGCCTGTACGTCGGCCTCGCGCTGACGTCGACGGGCCCGCAGGTCATCGAGTTCAACGTGCGGTTCGGCGACCCCGACATCCAGCCCGTGCTCGCCCTGCTGGACTCCCCGCTCGGCGCGCTCCTCGCGGCGGCCGCCGTGGGCGACCTGGCCGACGTTCCCGAGCCCGCCTTCGTCGACGGGGCCGCGGTGTCCGTCGTGATGGCCAGCGCCGGCTACCCCGCCGGTGCCAGCAAGGGCGACGTGGTCGTCGGCACGGAGACGCTCGCCGTCGAGACCGATGTCGACGTCATCCACGCCGGCACGGCGCGGACGGACGCCGGCCTGGTGACCGCAGGAGGACGCGTGCTCGCCGTCCGCGCGACGGGCACGGACGTCGCCGACGCCCGCGCCAAGGCGTACGAGGGCATCTCGTCGATCAGCTTCCCGGGCGCCCAGTGGCGCCACGACATCGCGGCCGAGCCGCTCGGCGTCGTCGAGGGAGCCGCCTCCCGTGCCTGACCCCGTCTTCGCACCGCACACGCAGCTCGTGATGCGCGAGGTCCTGCACGGCGCCGAGTGGGCGCGGTGGCGCGAGCACGTGGTCCTTGACGACGGTCCGGACGGCGTGCTGGCAACGCTCCAGCCCAGCGGCACCCCGCTGACCTTCCCGCCGCACCCGACCCCGCACCCGTGGGGCCACCTGGACGCGTGGCAGGGCACGTCGGTGCTGAAGCTGCGCCGGAGCGGCGACTGGTACGCCGTGTGGAAGTTCTTCGACGCCGAGGACCGCTTCCTCTCCTGGTACGTCAACTTCGAGACGCCCTACGTCCGCCAGCCCGACGGGATCGACGTCAACGACCTCCAGCTCGACATCGTGGTCCCGGCCGGGCAGCCGTGGCGCTGGAAGGACGTACAGGACCTCGCGCCGTCCCTGGCCTCGGGCCGGGTCACGCACGACGAGCTGCTCGCCGTGCTGACCGCCGCCACCGACGTCGCCGCGCTGCTCGACAGCGACGACCGCTGGTGGGCGCCGTGGGACGACTGGACCCCGACGGATGGGACACTCGGGTCGTGAGCGTCCCCAACGTCCTGGCCACCCGCTACGCCGGCACCGACCTCGCCGACATCTGGTCGCCCGAGCACAAGATCGTCCTCGAGCGGAGGCTGTGGATCGCCGTGCTGAAGGCACAGCGCGACCTCGGCATCGACGTACCCGACGGCGTCGTCGAGGCCTACGAGGCCGTGATCGACCGGGTCGACCTCGACTCCATCGCCGCCCGCGAGCGCGTCACGCGGCACGACGTGAAGGCCCGCATCGAGGAGTTCTCGGCACTGGCCGGCCACGAGCACATCCACAAGGGCATGACCTCGCGCGACCTGACGGAGAACGTCGAGCAGCTGCAGGTACGCCGCTCGCTCGAGGTCGTGCGCGATCGCGCCGTCGCCGCCCTGGTGCGGCTCGGCCGGCTGGCCGCGGAGCACGAGGCCACCGTGATGGCCGGTCGCTCGCACAACGTGGCCGCCCAGGCGACCACGCTCGGCAAGCGCTTCGCGACGATCGCCGACGAGATGCTCATCGGCGTCCAGCGGATCGAGGAGCTCCTCGCGCGCTACCCCCTGCGCGGGATCAAGGGCCCGATGGGCACCTCGCAGGACATGCTCGACCTGCTCGACGGCGACGCCTCGCGGCTCGAGGAGCTGGAGGAGCGTGTCGCCGCGCACCTGGGCTTCGAGCAGGTGCTCACGAGCGTCGGCCAGGTCTACCCGCGCTCGCTCGACTTCGACGTCGTCGCGGCGCTCGTGCAGCTGGTCAGCGGTCCGTCGAGCCTCGCCACGACGGTCCGGCTGATGGCCGGGCACGAGCTGGTCACCGAGGGCTTCAAGGACGGCCAGGTCGGCTCGTCGGCGATGCCCCACAAGATGAACACCCGTTCCTGCGAGCGGGTCAACGGCCTCGCCGTGATCCTCCGCGGCCACCTGTCGATGGTCAGCGAGCTCGCCGGCGACCAGTGGAACGAGGGTGACGTCTCCTGCTCGGTCGTGCGCCGGGTCGCGCTTCCCGACGCCTTCTTCGCCGCCGACGGGCTCTTCCAGACCTTCCTCACCGTGCTCGACGAGTTCGGTGCGTTCCCGGCCGTGATCCAGCGCGAGCTGGATCGCTACCTCCCGTTCCTCACCACCACCAAGGTGCTCATGGCCGCGGTCCGCAACGGCGTCGGCCGCGAGGCCGCGCACGAGGCGATCAAGGAGGCCGCCGTCGGCACCGCGCTCGCGATGCGCGCCGGCCAGGCCGACAACGACGTCTTCGCCAAGCTCGCCGCCGACGAGCGGCTCGGGCTGACCCGCGACCAGATCGAGGCGCTCGTCGCCGACCCGATCGAGTTCACCGGCGCGGCCGTCGCCCAGACCCGCGCGGTCGTCGCCCGGGTCGAGGCACTCGCGGCCCGCCACCCCGACGCGGCGGCGTACGTGCCCGGCGCCATCCTCTGATCCGCGTCCTGTCCGACACGCTCCCCGGATTGCTCCCCCGGGGGCATGATCGAGGGGTGAAGGCAGTGCAGGCGCGGGTGTCCGGACGGGTCCAGGGCGTGTCCTTCCGGTGGTACACCCAGGAGCAGGCGCGTCGGCTCGGCGTGACCGGCTGGGTGCGCAACGAGCCGGACGGCTCGGTGCTGCTGCACGCCGAGGGGGAGGACGAGGCCGTCGACGCGCTGGTGGCGTGGTCTCACGACGGCCCGGGCTTCGCCCGGGTGCAGCACGTGGCCGTGCGCGACGCGGCGCCCAGTGGGGCGAAGTCGTTCGACATCACGGGCTGACGAGCGCCGGCGTGTCCGGGATCTCGTCGTCGCCGGCTACCGGCGCTGCGCCCCCGCGTCCGACACTGGAGAACATGTCCGCTCCTGTCACCGTGTCCGTCACGCGCCACGTCGACCCGTCGCGTTCCAGCGAGATGCTCGCGTGGGTGCAGGCGGGGACGTCGCTGGCCGAGAAGTTCGACGGCTTCCTCGGGTCGGGGTGGGTGCGCCCGAGCGAGGAGTCCGCCGACTGGCACATGCTCTACCGCTTCGCCGACGCCGCGTCCCTGGCCGAGTGGGAGGCATCGCCGCAGCGGGAGTGGTGGCTCGAGGCCGCGCAGGGCAGTGTCGAGGAGAAGCGTCGCGAGCGGCGTACGGGGATCGAGGGCTGGTTCGACGAGCCGTCCTCCGTGGAGTCGCTCAGCGCGGCTCCGACGCCACCGCCGCGGTGGAAGCAGATGATCACCATCTTCTTGGTGTTCCTGCCGCTGAGCCTGGTCGCCAACGCCGTCGCCTCGCAGACCATCGCCGGCTGGTCGTTGGTGCCGCGGGTCGTGCTCGTGACGACGGTGATGACGCCGCTGATGACCTACGTCTTCCTGCCGTGGATCACCCGGCGGATGTCGTGGTGGCTGCACCGCTGAGCCGGCGCGATCACGGCTAGGCTGGACGCGTGGCCGACACGACCCCCCTCGAAGTGACACTGCCCGCCGCGCCCGACATCGACGGCACGACGCACCTCCACTCCGGCAAGGTCCGCGACCTCTACCTGATCGACGGGGGTGAGCACGAGGGCCGGCTGCTGATGGTCGCCAGCGACCGCATCTCGGCCTTCGACTTCGTCCTCGACACGGCGATCCCCGACAAGGGCGAGATCCTCACGCGCATGTCGCTGTGGTGGTTCGACCAGCTCTCCGGCCTCGTCGGCAACCACGTCGTGTCGACCGACGTGCCGGCCTCCGTCGCCGGTCGCGCGGTGATCTGCGAGCGGCTCGACATGTTCCCGGTCGAGTGCGTGGCGCGCGGCTACCTCACCGGGTCGGGCCTGCTCGACTACCACCGCGACGGCGAGGTCTGCGGCATCGCGCTGCCGGCCGGGCTGCAGGACGGCAGCCGGCTGCCCGAGCCGATCTTCACCCCTGCGACGAAGGCCGACCTCGGCGACCACGACGAGAACGTCGACTACGAGGCGGTCTGCGAGGCCGTCGGCGACGACGCCGCGGCGGAGCTGCGGATGCTCACGATGGAGGTCTACGGCAAGGCCCACGACCTGGCCCGCGAGCGCGGCATCATCCTGGCCGACACCAAGCTCGAGTTCGGCCGCCGACCCGACGGCACGACGATCCTCGCCGACGAGGTGCTGACCCCCGACTCGAGCCGCTTCTGGCCCGCTGACGAGTGGCAGCCGGGCCGCACCCAGTCGTCGTACGACAAGCAGATCGTGCGTGACTGGCTCACCGGTGAGTCCGGCTGGGACCGCCAGTCCGGCGAGGCGCCGCCACCGCTCGCGGACGCCGTCGTCGAGCGGACCCGGTCGAGATACGTCGAGGCCTACGAGCGGTTGACCGGGGAGACGTTCTGAGCTCGCGACCGATCGACGCGACCGTCGAGATCCCGGTGACCGCCGAGGTCGCCTTCCGCTACCTCGCCGACCCGCGCAACCGGCCGCAGTGGCAGTCCTCGCTGTTGTCCGTCGACGTACCCGCCGACCAGGAGCCGCACCTCGGCCAGACGTGGAGCGAGACGACCGCCGTCGGCGTACGACCCCACCTCGAGACCACCGTCTTCGCGCCGTTTCGCGAGTGGGCCGAGACCGGTCACTGGCGCGGGGTGACCGCCACGCTCGCCCTTCACTTCACCGACGTGCCCGGCGGGTGCCGCGTGCGCGCGACCGGCGAGGTCAGCGGACAGGGCCCCTGGGCGCTGCCGGCCGGCGCTGCCGGGCTGCTCGCGTCGAAGGCGATCGCGGCCGACCTGCGCAAGGCGGGCCGGATCCTCGCGTCGCCGCCGAGCCAGTGACGGTCCTCACAGGCCGTGAGTAGGTTGGCGTCATGTCGAACCTCTCCTCGCTGCTCGAGCGCTCCGCGCAGGCCCACCCGGACCGTACGGCGGTGGTGCTGGGCGAGACGCGGCTGACCTACGCCCAGGTCGACGGAGCCTCCAGCCAGGTCGCGAACCTGCTGGTCTCGCGCGGCATCGAGCCCGGCGACAAGGTGGCGCTGAGCTGCCCGAACCTGCCCTACTTCCCGATCGTCTACTACGGGATCCTCAAGGCAGGCGCGACCGTGGTCCCGCTCAACGTGCTGCTCAAGGGACGCGAGGTGGCCTACCACCTCGACGACTCCGACGCGAAGGCGTACTTCTGCTTCCAGGGCACGCCCGAGCTGCCGATCGGCGCCGAGGGCCACGCCGGGTTCGAGCAGACCGACTCGTGCGAGCACTTCTTCGTGATCACCGCCGACCCGGCCGCCGCGTCGCCGATCGAGGGCGCGCAGACGCTCGGGCAGGCGCTGCAGGGGCAGTCGCCGGCCTTCGACTCCGTCGACGTCGATGACGACGACACGGCCGTGATCCTCTACACGTCGGGCACCACCGGTCAGCCCAAGGGCGCCGAGCTGATGCACCGCAACATGATCAGCAACGCCCTCGCGAGCGACGCGCTCTTCGGTGCCGACCGCGACAACCCCGACACGCTGCTGTGCGTGCTGCCGCTGTTCCACTCCTTCGGCCAGACGGTCATCATGAACGCCGGCTTCGCGTTCGGAGGCACCGTCGTGCTGCTGCCACGCTTCGAGGCGGGCCCGGCGCTGGCGTTGATGGACGCCGAGGACGTCACCTTCTTCGCCGGCGTGCCGACGATGTACTGGGGGCTGCTCGGCGCGCTCGACGACTCGGGCGTCGAGGTGAAGAAGCTCGCCGACACCATGCGCGTCGCGGCGGCCGGCGGCTCGGCGCTGCCGGTCGAGGTGCACAAGGAGTTCGAGCGGCGCTTCGGCGTGACGATCCTCGAGGGCTACGGACTGTCCGAGACCTCGCCCGTCTCGAGCTTCTCGGTGTGGGGCGAGCCGGCGCGCGTCGGCTCGATCGGCCAGCCGATCCCCGGGGTCGAGATGAAGCTGATCAACCCCGAGCCCGGCGTGCGCGAGGACCTCGAGGACGGCGACGACGTCGTGGGCGAGATCGCGATCAAGGGCCCCAACATCATGAAGGGCTACTACGGCCGGCCCGAGGCGACCGACGAGGCCATCGTCGACGGCTGGTTCCGCTCCGGCGACCTCGGCCGCAAGGACGGCGACGGGTGGTACTACATCGTCGACCGGTCCAAGGACATGATCATCCGCGGCGGCTACAACGTGTACCCCCGCGAGATCGAGGAGGTCCTGCTCACGCACCCCGACGTCTCGCTCGCGGCCGTGATCGGCGTGCCGCACGAGAGCCACGGCGAGGAGATCAAGGCCGTCGTCATCCGCACGGACGGCGCCACCGTCACCGAGGACGAGCTGGTCGCGTGGGGCAAGGAGCAGATGGCCGGGTACAAGTACCCGCGGATCGTCGAGTTCGTCGACGCGCTCCCGATGACCGCGACCGGCAAGATCCTCAAGCGCGAGCTCAGCTGATGCGTCCCCTCCCGACCGCGCTCGCCGCGGCCATGGTGGTGGTCGGAGCGATCTGGACCTTCCAGGGACTGGGCTACCTCGAAGGCAGCGCGATGACCGGCCAGACGATCTGGGCGATCCTCGGCCCGCTCCTGGCCGGCCTCGGCGTCGCGCTCCTCGTGGTCGCCGCCCGCCGGCGGGAGTGACGTACGCGCGGCTGTCTAGACCTAGGTACTTCCTCCGATGACGGCACGGCTCGCTGGGGCCACGATCGCGTCATGACTCGAACTCGCGTACGACCGGCGGCCGCAGCCTCGTTGCCCGCCGCCCTCCTGCTCGTCGTCGGCACGGCGTTGCCCGCATCCGCGGCCGTCACGGTCTACTCCGGAGGTCTCGCCTACGGCGACGCCGCCAACGACTACATGAACGTCACCTGTCCCGGTGGCGTGTTCACCGTGGGTGGTGCGACCGCCGGCGAGACCTGCGCGTCGCTCACCTCGATCGGCATCACCGGCGGCGGCGGGAACGACACGATCGTCATGGGCGAGATGACCCCGGCGGCCTTCCCCGCCCTGATCGGGGTGGGCGTCAGCACAGCGGACGCCGACGCCGACACCGTCAACGGCTCGTTCTTCGGCGAGACCCTGACCGGGGACTCGCTCGACACGATCAACGGCGGCGGGGGCGACGACATGATCACGGGCGCCAACAGCGCGTCGGGAGGCGACGGTGACGACACCTTCATGGAGATCAGCTCCCTGGCGTCCGGCGGCAGCGGTGACGACCGGTTCATCCAGTTCACGTCAACGGGCGGCATCGAGGGCGGCGCCGGCACCGACTCGTGGGAGCTCGACTTCGACCAGTCCACGCTCGGCGTGGGCAACACCACGGTCGCGTTCGTCATCGACGGCTCGGGTCTCAGCGTCGACATCGCCGACGACGGGATGCCGGTCCAGACGGTCGCCGCGAGCGGCATCGAGCAGGTCTACATCACCCTGCTGCGGCAGGGCGTGCAGACCTACGACGGATCCGGGTTCCCGGGCACCCAGCACGTCCGGGGCGTCTCGGGGGTCGACACGATCACCGGCGGAGCCGCCAGCGACGTCCTCTATGGCGGCAGTGGGAACGACGTCGTCACGGGCGGCGCGGGTGTCGACATCCTGGGCGGCGGCTCCGGCGACGACACCATCAACTCGCGCGACGGCTTCGCGGACGTCGTGTCGTGCGGCGACGGCACTGACACCGTCGTGGCGGACGCGGCGGACTCGCTCAGCGACTGCGAGAGCGTCCAGCTCCCGCCGGTCGTGACGCCGCCCCCGCCGGTCGTCGTGCCGCCCCCGCCGCCCGCCGTCGTCGCCCCGGTCACCGGCGCGATCTCGGGCAAGAAGTCCTACGAGAAGCCTGTGGTCGCCAAGTTCGGCTTCTCGTCGGCGACGGCCGGCGCGACGTTCCAGTGCAAGCTCGACAAGGGCAGGTGGAAGGCATGCACGTCCAAGCACAAGGTGAGGACGGCCAAGCTCGCTGTCGGGAAGCACAAGCTCCAGGTGCGCGCCGTCCTGGCCGGCCAGGTCGACGCCACGCCGTCGGTGAAGAGGTTCACCGTCAAGGCCTGACCTCGACGTCCGGTGCCTCCTTCGGCGCGATGCCCAGCCTCTCCTGCAGGGCCATCGCGTCGAAGGGGGCGTGGACCTTGGCGTCGTTGTCGAAGTAGACGAGCACGTCGAGGCCGGCGGACGACCACGCGCGCACCTTGCCGGCCCAGTGGTCGAGCGCCGCGTCGCTGTAACCGCTCGAGTAGAGCTCCTCGTCGCCGTGCAGGCGTACGTGGACCAGGTCGCTGGTCACCTCGTCGAACATCGGCCACGTCCCCGCCGAGTCGGCGACCACCATCGCGATGTCATGGGCGCGGAGCAGCTCGCAGAACTCAGGGGTCCGGAAGGACTCGTGGCGCACCTCGAGCGCGTGGCGCAGCGGTCGGTCCGCGGGGGCGGCGGTGTCGGCCGGCTCGCGCAGCTTGGTGGGGTCGTGGTGGGCGGCGGCGTACGCCGACGCGTCCGTCGTGCGGCGGGGAAGCAGGTCGAAGAACGCGGCGAGGCGGTCGGGGTGGAACCCGAGGTTCGGTGGGAGCTGCCACAGGAGCGGACCGAGCTGGTCACCGAGCGACAGCACCCCGGTCGCGAAGAACGTCGCGAGCGGCGCCTCGACGTCGACCAGCTTCTTCATGTGGGTGATGTAGCGCGGGCCCTTCACGGCGAACACGAAGCTCTCAGGCACCTGCGAGGCCCAGGACCGCCAGCTCGACGGGCGCTGCAGGGAGTAGAACGAGCCGTTGACCTCGACCGAGGTGAGTCGCGACGCGGCGTGCTCGAGCTCGCGCCGCTGGGGCAGGCCACGCGGGTAGAAGACGCCGCGCCACCCTGCGTACCGCCAGCCGGAGATGCCTACACGGATCATGTCCGCGACGTACCCGATGCACAGGTCGCCATCCCCGAGCTTCGCCCCCCCTGGCGATGAGCGCCCGGCTCTGGAACCTCGCGGCGCGCCGCGACGGTGACGTGGTGGTGCTCGACCACGGGAGCCGGGCGCTCGCCGCGCAGCACGTCCTGTGCTCGGACCGGGTCCCGCCCGCCTGACCACCCCTCCCTAGGATGGTGCTGCCCATCCAGCCCATGCAGTGCAGGAGCGCCCCGTGGCACGTTACGTCGTCGATGTCATGCCCAAGCCCGAGATCCTCGACCCCCAGGGCAAGGCGGTGCTCGGCTCCCTCCCGCGCCTGGGGTTCGCCGGCGTGAGCGACGTACGCCAGGGCAAGAGGTTCGAGATCGAGCTCGACGGCGAGCCCAGCGACGCCCTCCTCGAGGAGGTCCGCGCGATGGCCGAGAAGCTGCTCTCGAACCCGGTGATCGAGGACTTCGAGGTGCACGCCGGATGAAGGTCGGTGTCGTCACCTTCCCCGGCTCGCTCGACGACGCCGACGCGCGTCGCGCCGTGACGATCGGCGGCAACGAGGCGGTCGCGCTGTGGCACGGTGACGAGGACCTCAAGGGTGTCGACGCGGTCGTCCTCCCGGGTGGCTTCTCCTACGGCGACTACCTCCGCTGCGGCGCTATCTCGCGCTTCGCGCCGGTGATGACCGCTGTCGTCGAGGCCGCCGGCAAGGGGATGCCGGTCCTGGGGATCTGCAACGGCTTCCAGATCCTCTGCGAGTCCCACCTGCTGCCCGGCGCGCTGATCCGCAACGACCACCGCAAGTTCGTCTGCCGCGACCAGCGGCTGCGCATCGAGCGCGTCGACACCCCGTGGACGTCGGCGTACGCCGCCGGGGCCGAGGTCACGATCGTGCTCAAGAACGGCGAGGGCGGCTTCGTCGCCGACGAGCCCACCCTCGACCGCCTCGAGGGAGAGGGCCGCGTCGTCGCCCGCTACCTCGACGACAACCCCAACGGCTCGCTCCGCGACATCGCCGGCATCTCCAACGCGCGCGGCAACGTCGTGGGCCTGATGCCCCACCCCGAGCACGCGGTCGAGGACCTCACCGGTCCCGGCACCGACGGTCTCGGCTTCTTCACCTCGCTCGCCGCCACCGTCTTCGCGTGAGGCCCGCATGAGCCGCTGGACCCCCCGTGGCGTCTTCCGGGCGCTCGCCGTCAGCGAGGCGATCACCTGGGCGCTGCTGCTGACCGGCATGTTCCTGAAGTACGTCACCGAGACCACCGAGCTCGGTGTGCAGGTCTTCGGCATGGTGCACGGCGTCGTCTTCATCGCCTACTGCCTGGTGACCGTCCTGGTCGGCATCGACCAGCGGTGGTCGCTCCCGCGCCTGACCCTCGGGCTGGTCGCGGCCGTGCCGCCGTTCGCGACGCTGCTCTTCGAGTCGTACGCCGACCGGCGCGGGCTGCTGGGCAGCGAGTGGCTCTCGCGCGACGACAGCCCGACGACACCCCAGCGCGCGGTGTGCTGGCTGCTGCGCCACCACCGCCTCGCCGCCGCCCTGCTGGTGGTGTCGGTCGCCGGGCTCACCGGTGTCGCGCTGGTCGTCGGCCCGCCCGCCTGCGACCACGACGCTGGCTGGACGCGACTCGGCGTCGCGCCTCAGAGGCCGCGCTGGAGCTTGTTCCAGGTCTGCGGCGTCGCGACGCCGGACACCGTGATCCGCAGCCGGGCCTGGTAGGCGCGGAGGGCGCGCTCGGTCTTGGCGTCGAAGACGCCGCTCGCGCGGAACCGTCCGGCGCCGGTGGCGTTGAGCGCGCGCTGCAGCCGGTGGACCGACTCGTCGACCGAGCCGCGCTTGATCGTCGTGCGCGATCCCGCGGCGAGCAGCGCGGTCCAGTGGCGCTTCTCGAAGGAGTCGCTCGGCGTGAACCGCCGGCTCGCCTGCCACGTGCGGGCGGCCGCGACCGTCGCGGCGTCGTAGGTCCCGCTGAGCGGACCGGTGTAGGTGCCCTGCTCGGTGAGCAGGCACTGCAGCACCTTGACGCGCGTCGGCTGGGCGGAGGTCGGCCTGAGGGTCGGGTACTTCCAGTAGCCGAGGCGGGTGCCGGGGCAGCGGGCCTCCGGTGCGGCGACCGAGCCGGCGCCGAGGTCGATGAAGTTGCTGTCGATGTTGATCGTCACGCCGCCCCACGTCTCGTTGTGGCCGCCGCGGTACTGCTTCATCCGACCGCCGGGACGCCAGCCGTCCTCGGGGATGTACGTCGTCGAGGTGTCGGCGGTGCCGTCCCACCGGGCGATCCAGATGCGGTCCGGCAGTGCGAACCGGCCGGGCCGCTGGACGCGGGCGTCGTCGAGCATCTTGATGCCGGAGCTGGCGCTGGAGTAGAAGCCGGCGACGTAGCCGAGCGCCTTGATCCGCGTCACCCAGGCCGACGTGAAGACCAGCGCGGACTCGCGGCAGGCGGTGTTGGTGAGGTCGAAGCCCTCGAGGTCGTACCAGATCGTGCTGCCCGGCCCGATGCCGTACGCCATCGCGTCGGCGGCGTTCTCGTCTGCCTCGGCGGCGCCCTGCCCGGCGGCGACGGCGTACCCGCCGGCCGGCTTGTTCGAGATCTTGGCGTCGTCCTGGTAGCGCGGGAAGCGCGGCTGGCAGGACGCCTGCGGGCCGAGCGCGATCGGCAGGAGCCGCCAGCCGCGGGCGACCTGGGCGGCGACCCATGTCGGGCTCAGGTTGGGCTGTGAACGGCACGCCCGCGAGTCGCCGGAGATGTAGATGCCGACGGCGGAGAAGGGCGACTTCGCCCACCAGGTGTCCATCGCGGCCTGTGTCGGGGCCAGGCACTGGTCGAAGCCGTGACCGGTGAAGTCACCGGGCGTCGCGAGGGCGATCTGGCGCTGCGAGACGAGCCGGGGTGCAGGAGTGGCGTCGCCGGCGCCCGCCGCGGTCGGTGCCACGGTCGACGCGGCGAGGAGCAGCGCGAGGATGGCGAGGGCGAGGCGACGCATGGGTGACTCCGACGGGGAGGGAACGGCAGACCGACGACAGGAAACCACATCAGTCACACCCGTCACAGGCGATCCCATGAACTACCGGCCTGTAGTTCAGGCCTCGTTGGTCGGCACCTCGTCCAGGAGGAAGTTTCCCTTGGCCTCCTCGGACTCGATCAGCTCCTCGAAGGCCAGCGCGATGTCCTCCTTGTGCTCCTCGACCATCTTCGTGAGGTGGCCCTGGAGGAGGGTCGCGTTCGGCGACTCACCCGAGAAGACCTGCTCCCACGAGTCGTCGCCGGCCCGGATCTTCTCCACGAGCGTCACCATGTCCTCGCCGAGCTCGCCGGAGGCGGCCTGCGCCTCGAGGGCCTCCTTCTCCTCGGGCGTCAGGAGAGGGCGCGCGTTCATCGCCTCGACCGTCTCCTTGAGGTCGGCGATGCTGGTCGTCAGGTCCTCGCGGGCCGCGCTGATGGCGGCCAGGAGCTCGGCCTGGCTGCGGGGGGCCGTCATGTGGCCGATGATGCGGGCGCGGGTGCCACCGGGCCCACCGGAGCCGGGCGCTGGCCGACCGTCGGGGTCGTGATCGAGCCCGGGTCGCGCGTCACGCTGCTCGGCGCACCGGTCGAGGTCGGCGTGGTCGGCGTCGACACGGGGGATGCGTTGCCGTCGAAGAAGTTCTTCACGGTCTCGATGAAGGACGTGACCTGCTTGAGGACGGTGATCAGCTTCAGGATCGCCTGGTAGGCCTTCATCACGGCCTGGAACGCCTGCCACACGGCCTGCACGACGCGGGCCCAGCCGACGCCCGGGATGCTCATCGTGGCCAGCGCGGACGACACGGTCTGCACGGCCGACTTCACGCACTGGACCACCGACAACGCGGTCTGCCAGGCGTCGCGGCAGACCTGGATGACGTTCTGTCCCATCTGCGCGAGCTGGCCGGCCTGGGTGTTCAGCGAGCCGACCCACGTGCCGATCTGTCCGATCGCGGCGTCGGAGGCACCGCCCTGCCAGGTGGTGGAGATGGTCTGCCCGCCACTCTGCAGGTTGTGCGCGACCCCCCTCATCGACTGGCCGAGGGCGCCGAAGGTGGAGCCCTGCGACGAGGCGCCGACCACGTCGCCGCCGATCTTCTCGGCGAGCTCGGCGCGGATGTCGAAGCCGGTGAGCATCTTCACCAGGTCGCACACGGTGTCGTAGGGGAACCCGAAGCTGATCTGCGGCAGGCTCGTCTCCGTCGGACCCGCGCGACGGATCGTGGTGTCGGCGACGTCGAAGAACGCCGAGGACCCGTCGCGGCCGTCGACGCCCTGCGCGTTGTGGCGGCGTACGACGCCGTCCTCGGTGAGCGTGAAGTCGCGGGCGGTGGCCCGCAGCGCCTCCGCGTGCTCGCGCATCCCGGTGCCGTTGTCCTCGAGCGAGCGGTGCACCGCCGGCAGCAGCGCGTGGTAGGCGCCCATCATCGTCTCGAGGATCGGCCCGAAGTCTGTCTGCACGAGCGCGTTGCCGCCGTTGCGGGCGATTCCGGTGAGGTCGTCGCTGGCGCGCTGCACCTGGGCGGACCAGGCGTCGAGCTCGGACAGGTCGACTGTCATCACGGCGTTCATCGCGGCTCCTGGTGCGTCCGAGTGGCGGGGACTGCCCCACGACGTTCCCCGAACCACCGGCCGCGAAACCGGCGCGACCGGTTTGTTTGCCCACAGGGCGCGACGGCGGGTGTTTGGGCCCGACGTGCGCGGGTATCCCGCTGAGGTGAGCGAAGGCGGCAAGAGAGCCCTGATGCAGGTCGACCCGACCCGGCTGGTCGAGCTCGCCGCGTCCTCGGAGGGCATCCTCGCCGAGATGGCGCACGACTGGCGGGCGGCCGCCGCCGATCTCGCGCACGCGTGTGCCGGGTTGGGCGACGCCACCGGCACCTCGAACGTCGCGTCGTCGTACGCCGACTCGCTGGCCGACGCCGGTGAGGTCGTGAGCGCACTGGCGCAGGCCCTGGGAGTCGGGATCACCGGCCTCGTCGACGCCGCGCAGGACGCCGCGCGCGCCGACGACACGGTGGCCGGCGAGCTGACGCGGGCCGCCACCCGGATCGAGCACGACGGGTTCGAGACGTTGCCGGGCCGCGGAGGTCGCTGACCGTGCCGGCCAACCCGTGGGAGCTGCGCGCCGACGTGCGCCCGCTCGACGCGGCCGCCACGCGGTGGACCGAGATCGGCGCGCTGATGTCGCGCCGGGGCGACGAGATCGTCGAGGCAGCCCGGCGGGCGACCGACGGCTGGGACGCGGCAGCCGCGGAGAGCTACGAGCGGCACCGGCGCCAGGTGCTGGTGAACCTCGACCGGTTCACCACCCTCGCCACGCAGGTCGCCGGGTCGCTGCGGGCGATCAGCGCGATCCTGACCTCCTCGCAGAAGGAGCTCGACCACGCCTGGACCAAGGTCGCGCTCGTCCCGCACGAGGTCGTCGGCGAGTCCCGCTACCTCGTCTTCAAGCCCGAGGACGACGACGGTCGCAGCAAGGTGTCCCACGGCCAGGCCGAGACCGAGGAGATCCGACGGCGCCTCGCGCTGTCCCTCGACCAGGAGAGTGCGCGGCTCCGCACGTCGCGCGCCGAGCTCGTCATGGTGCGCACAGAGCTCACCACGCTGAGCGGCGGCACGTTCGGCCGCATGACCGGACCCGGGACCGGTCCCGCGTTCGGACCGGGCGGCGAGGAGTCGGGCGTCGGCACGGTGCTGCCGTCGACCTCGGTGCTGGGGTCCGCGCAGTCGGGCGTGGCCGCAGCCGGGTTGCCGCCCGTCGCCCCGATCTCGGTCTCCGTGCCCCACCTGACCGGGTTGTCCGCCGCGGCGCTGGCGCCGATCGTCGCCACCGCCGCGGGAGGGCTCACCGGTCGCAGCAACGGACGGCGTACGACCGACGGCGCCACGCCACCCTTGGGCGGGATGGCCGCCGGCGCGATGGGTGCGCGCGCCGGGACCATGTCGCGCGGGATGGCCAGCGGCCGCGCCGGCACCCGCCGACTGGCGTCCCCGCGCCTCGACGAGGACGAGAAGGCCGCTGCCACCCGCGCCAAGCAGGCCGAGAAGGACGCGAAGCGGGCTGCCCTGGCGGAGAAGCGCGCCGAGCGTGCCGCGCGCAAGGCCGAACGCGAGGCCGAGAAGCGCGATCGCAAGGAGTCGCGCGAGCGGCCCGACGAGGCGGACGAGACCGCCGATGCGCAGGGCGACGACACCGGCGACGAGTGCATCGACCCGCCGGGCGGGCGCCCGGCCGCCATCACCGTCGTCCAGCATGCGCCCGGCGAAGAGCCCGAGGAGCCGCGCCGGTAGATTGGCACCGTGTCCGAGACGAGCGTCAACCGGTCCGCATCCACCACCTCCGGGGCCTCGAGCACCCTCGACACGGTCGCCCTCGCGTCGGCCGACCCCGAGCGCGAGCAGCCGTGGGCCGAGCTCGGACTCAAGTCCGACGAGTACGCGCGCATCCGCGAGATCCTCGGCCGCCGCCCGACGAGCTCGGAGCTGGCGATGTACTCGGTCATGTGGAGCGAGCACTGCTCCTACAAGTCGACCAAGGTGCACCTCAAGCAGTTCGGTGCCACGGCCGAAGGTTTTCTCCAGCGCGGACCGCAGGAGACGCCGGTCGGCCCGGGACGGATGCTCGCCGGCATCGGCGAGAACGCCGGGGTCCTCGACATCGGCCAGGGCTATGCCGTGACCTTCAAGGTCGAGAGCCACAACCACCCGTCGTTCGTCGAGCCCTACCAGGGCGCGGCGACCGGGGTCGGCGGCATCGTCCGCGACATCCTCGCGATGGGTGCCCGCCCGGTCGCGGTGATGGACCCGCTCCGCTTCGGCCCGCTCGACGCGCCCGACACCGCGCGCGTGCTGCCCGGGATCGTGGCCGGTGTCGGCGGCTACGGCAACTGCCTCGGCCTGCCCAACATCGGCGGCGAGGCGGTCTTCGACGAGACCTACGCGGGCAACCCGCTCGTGAACGCGCTCTGCGTGGGGGTGCTCCGCCACGAGGACCTCCACCTCGCGAACGCGACCGGGACCGGCAACCAGGTGGTGCTCTACGGCGCGCGTACGGGCGGCGACGGCATCGGCGGGGTGTCCGTCCTGGCCAGCGAGACCTTCGACGAGGGCGGTCCGGCCAAGCGGCCGAGCGTCCAGGTCGGCGACCCGTTCATGGAGAAGCTGCTCATCGAGTGCACCCTCGAGCTGTTCGCGGCCGGCGTGATCGCGGGCATCCAGGACCTCGGCGGCGCCGGCCTCTCGTGCGCCACCTCCGAGCTCGCGTCCGCCGGCGACGGCGGCATGCACGTCGAGCTCGACCGGGTGCCGCTGCGCGACTCGACCCTCCGCCCGGAGGAGATCTTGATGAGCGAGTCGCAGGAGCGGATGATGGCGGTCGTCGAGCCCGGCGACGTCGACTCCTTCATGGCGATCTGCGAGAAGTGGGAGGTCGAGGCGGTCGTCGTCGGCGAGGTGACCGACACGGGGCGGCTGCACATCGACTGGCACGGCGAGCGCGTGGTCGACGTACCCCCTCGGTCGGTGGCGCACGACGGCCCGACCTACCAGCGGCCCTTCGCCCGCCCGGACTGGCAGGACGCCCTGCAGGCCGACGTGGCCGAGGTCCTGTCCCGCCCGACGTCGGGCGAGGAGCTGCGCGACACCGTGCTCCGCCTGGTCGCCTCGCCGAACCTCTGCGACAAGTCGTGGATCACCGACCAGTACGACCGCTACGTCCAGGGCAACACCGTCCTCGCCCAGCCCGCCGACTCCGGCATGGTGCGCGTCGACGCCGAGACCAACCTCGGCGTCGCGGTGTCGACCGACTGCAACGGGCGCTTCGCCAAGCTCGACCCCTATACCGGCGCCCAGCTCGCGCTGGCCGAGTCGTTCCGCAACGTCGCCACCGGCGGCGCGCGGCCGCTCGCGGTGTCCGACTGCCTCAACTTCGGCTCGCCGGAGGATCCGGCCGTGATGTGGCAGTTCGCCGAGGCCTGCCGTGGCCTCAAGGACGCGTGCCTCGAGCTCGGTGTGCCGGTCACCGGCGGCAACGTCAGCCTCTACAACCAGACCGGTGAGACCGCGATCCTGCCGACGCCGGTCGTCGCGGTGCTCGGCGTGATCGAGGACGTCACGCGGCGTACGCCGACCGGGTTCCAGGCCGCGGACGAGCGGGTGATCCTCCTGGGCGAGACCCGCGAGGAGCTCTCCGGGTCCGAGTGGGCGCACGTCGTGCACGGCCACCTCGGCGGCCTGCCGCCGCGGCTCGACCTGGCCGCCGAGCAGGGCCTGGCCTCGCTGCTCCAGGACGCCTCGCGCGACGGCGTCGTCACCTCGGCCCACGACCTCTCGGACGGCGGCCTCGCCCAGGCGCTGGCCGAGGCGACCTTCACCCGCGACATCGGCGTGACCGTCTCGCTGACCGGGGACCCCTTCGTCGCCCTGTTCTCGGAGTCGACCGCCCGCGTCCTGGTGACGGTGACCGACGAGCAGGCCGACGCACTGGTCGCCCTCGCCCAGCAGCACGGCGTACCCCTCACCCCCCTCGGGCGCACCGGCGGCGACACGCTCTGCGTCGAGGGCGTCTTCGACCTGCCCGTCGCCGAGGCCAAGGCGGCCTGGCGCGCGACCCTCCCGGCGGTCCTCGGCGGCTGAAGCCTCCGCGCCCCGTCGCCGGGGTAGGTCGCCGGGGTAGGTCGCCGGGTTCGGCCAGCGGGGTAGCTAGGGACGTTCTGGTAGGTGGTGCGGCCGTTCGACCTACCAGAACGTCCCTAGGTACCCCAGGCGCGGCCGGGTAGCGGGGGCGGCATGACGACCGGGCCGACCGAGCGATCCGCCGCTCGGCTTCGAACCACCGGCATGCGCCGTCGTACCCTGCTCGCCCTGCCCGCGCTCGGGCTCATCACGATCCCGCTGCTCAGCGCCTGCTCCGAGGAGTCCGCCGTGTCCACCACCGACCCGACCCAGGCACGCGTCCCCCAGAGTGGCGAAGGTGTCGAGGTGCTGACCTACGGCGAGGACCCGTCGCAGTTCGCTGAGCTCCACCGTCCGGACGGTGCCTCGCGGGGCGTCGTGGTGGTCATTCACGGCGGCTTCTGGAAGTGGTCGTACGACTACACGCTCGGCCAGCCCCTGGCGCGGGCGCTCGCCGCCGCGGGGTGGACGGCCTGGAACATCGAGTACCGCCGCGTCGGCAACGGTGGCGGGACGCCGGAGACCTTCGACGACGTCGCGGCCGCGATCGACGCGCTGACTGACGTCGAGGACCTGGACCTCTCCACCGTCGTGACGCTCGGGCACTCCGCAGGCGGACACCTGGCCGTCTGGGCTGCCGGCCGGGGCAAGGCGCGGGTCGCGGTCACGCACGCGATCTCGCAGGCAGGCGTGCTCGACCTGGTGATGTCCGAGCGGTTGGGCCTCGGCGGGGGCGCGGCCGCGGCGCTCCTCGGCCACACGCCCGGCCCGGACGACGCCCAGTGGGATCCCCAGCAGCAGCTTCCCCTCGACGTCCCGGTGTGGTGCGTGCACGGTGTCGACGACCTGATCGTCCCGCTCGGCCAGTCCGAGGGGTACGTCGTCGCCGCGCAGGCCGCGGGCGCCCAGGCTGACATCGTCCGGGTCGAGGGCGACCACTTCGTCGTGATCGACCCGACCAGCGAGGCGTGGACGGCCCAGATGGAGATCCTCGACGAGATCGCGCCGGCCCAGGTGTGATGCCTAGGCCGCCGCCGCGGCGACGGGCGGTGTCGCCGCAGGCTCCTCGCTCCGCGGCCAGTCCGCGGGCCGGGGGATGCGCCGCACGGTCGCGCTCGCGGTCGGGATCAGGGCGCTGATCGTGACGAGGGCCAGCAGGCCGATCGTCGCGGCGCGGCCGCCGAGCTGCTCCAGCAGCACGCCGCCCAGCAGGGGAGCGAGGGGCATCAGCGACAGGCCGACGAACTGCATCGACGAGGCCACACGGCCCTGCAGGTGCATCGGCGTGATCGCCATCCGGTACGACTGCGAGCCCGCGTTGCCGGCCGGGTTGAGCGTGATGCCGAGGAACAGCACGGCTCCGACGACCAGCGGCGAGGTCCAGAAGAGCAGCGGCACCAGCAGCGGCACCCAGCTCCACGCCACCGCCAGCGTGAGTCGACCTGTCGGCACCCGGTCGATGATCCGCGGCGCGACCACGGCGCCGAGGATGCCGCCGAGGCCGGCGAGCATGTCGATCACGCCGATGGCGCCGGGGTGCACGCCGTCCTGCACGAGGCTCATCACGGCGACGTAGAAGACCGCGTTGACGGCGAGGTTGCTGGTGGCCGCGAACGCCATCATGGTGCGGAAGTAGGGACGGCCGAGCACGTAGCGCAGGCCCTCGACCAGGTCGGCGAGCGGCTTGCTCGGCACCCGGTCCGCCACGGGCGAGAGATCCGCGCGGATCCGCGACAGCGTCACGAAGGAGATCGCGAACGTGACGGCGTCGAAGACGAACGGCATCGCGCGGCCAAGCCCGACGAGGAGCGCGCCCAGCGGGCCGCCCACCAGGGCGGCGACGTGGTGGCGCGCCTGGTTCTGGCTCAGCGCGGTGGGCAGCTCGTCGCGGCTGACGACCGCGCGCACCGCGGACGCCTCGGCCGGACCGAAGACGCCGGTCCCCACGCCGGTGAGGAGCGCGGCCACGCCGAGGTGCCACAGACGGAGCTCGCCCATCAGGGCGGCGACGGCGACCAATCCGTAGACGATCGATCCCGACCCGCTCGCCAGCATCATCAGCCGCTTGCGGTCGGTGCGGTCGACGACCACGCCGGCCGGGAGGAGCGCGGCGACCATGCCGAGCATGAACGCCGCCGTGGGGATGCCCGCCAGCATCGCCGAGCCGGTGAGGGCGTAGCCGACCAGGGAGAAGGCGAACATGCTCACGGCGCTGCCGAGCTGGCTGATCGCCTCGCCCGCCCAGAGGGCGGTGAAGTCGCGGTTGCGGGAGAGCGAGCGGTACGAGGTCATATGCGCACCATAAAGTGCGCAAGGAGTGTTGCGCAATAGTGCGTGCGGAATTTGTTAGGCTGGCGGCATGGAAGACGAGAAGGGCGCGGGTCGCGGCAGCGTGCACGATCCGCGGGTCCTGCGGGCCATCGCCCACCCCGTGCGCAACCGGATCCTGACGGAGCTTGCTGCCGGCGGGCCGATGCGCGCGGCCGACGTCGCCCAGGAGCTGGGCATCCCGGCCAACCAGGCCAGCTTCCACCTGCGCCAGCTCGCCAAGTACGGCCTCATCGTGGAGGCGCCGGAAGCGGCCCGCGACCAGCGCGACCGGATGTGGAAGTCGGCCGACGACGGCAGCCTGAGCATCGACGTGGGGGCGCTCGAGAAGGAGCCCGGCGGCAAGGCGGCGGCGACCGTCTTCCTGCGCAGCGCGGCCGGCTGGGCCCACCAGCTGGTCGAGGCGGCGTACGGCGAGAACCGGCGCCCCGAGACACACCGGTCGACGATGGACACAGCCGTCCGGCTCACCAAGGACGAGGCGGCGCAGCTGTCGACGGAGGTCGGCGACCTGGTCCAGCAGTGGACCGATCGCAACCGCGGACGCGACGACGGCCGCACGACGTACGCGTTCCACGCGATGCTGCTGCCACAGCCCGACGCCACCGGCCCCGACATCGACGAGGACGAGGACTGATGCCCGCGCGACTGAGGGTCCTGAGCCCGGATCAGCTGGCGAGCGCCTCGGCCCAGTCGGACACGAAGGCGCTGGTCAAGCACTACCTCGCCGTCCTCGAGCAGCGCGCACCCGGCCGGTCGGTCGAGGTGCGGGTGCCGCCGTACGCCGCGGTGCAGGTGGTCCCGGGCGTCCGCCACACCCGCGGCACGCCTCCGGCGGTCGTCGAGACCGACGCCGAGACGTGGTTGGCCCTCGCCACGGGTCGTACGACGTGGGTCGAGGCGGTCGGCAGCGGCAGGGTCGTCGCCAGTGGCGAGCGGACGGACCTCTCGCCCTACCTGCCGCTGGGTGGCTGAGCACCACTAGGGTCCGCACATGCACGTGAGCTCCCTCGGATTCCGCACCGACCTCGCACTGCTGACCTCCTCGGGCAGCCTCGTCGAGGACCGCGGGACCCACCTCGTGGTCCGCTCGCCGGACAACCCGACATACTTCTGGGGCAACTTCCTGCTCCTCGCCCAGCCGCCGGTGCCGGGCGGCGAGAAGGAGGTCGTCGGCGCGTTCCACACCGAGTTCCCGCTGGCCGACCACGTCAGCGTCGGCATCGACACCGCCGAGCTCACCGACGACTCGCGGGCCGCCTTCGAGGCTGCGGGGCTGACGGTCGACGTCGCGACGGTCCTCACCGCCGACTCGCTCGTCGCCCCCCGCGCGGTCGAGGCGGAGGTCCGCGAGCTGGCCGGCGACGACGACTGGGAGGCGCGGGCGCGGCTGAGCCAGCAGCTCTACCCGAGCACCTCCGAGGAGGCGTTCATGACCTATGCGCGGCAGAAGAACACGCAGGAGCGGCGGCTCGTCGACGCCGGCCGCGGCACCCGCTTCGGCGCCTTCGTCGACGGCACGCTCGCCTCGACGGCGGGCATCTTCGTGACCGAGGACGGCATCGCCCGCTACCAGAGCGTCGAGACGCACCCAGAGCACCGCCGCAAGGGCCTCGCCGCGGCCGTCGTCCACGCGGCCGGCCAGCACGGCCTGGACCGGCTCGGCGTACGCACCCTCGTGATCGTCGCCGACACCGACGGCGAGGCGATCGGCATCTACCGCCGCCTCGGGTTCGCCGACCTCGAGCGCCAGCTGATGATGGAGAGGCGCAGCGTCGAGTGGGCGTCGATGGACGCGTGAGGGACGGGTCCTAGGCTCTCCGGCATGAGCGTCGACATCCCCGCCCGTCTCGCCGAGGTCATGCCCGGCATCCGCCGCGACCTGGAGGACCTGGTCCGCATCCAGTCCGTGTCCGCCGACCCCGAGCGCGCCGGCGAGGTCGAGCGCAGCGCCGAGGCGACGCGCGACCTCTTCGCCGCCGAGGGCTTCGAGACCGAGATCGTGCGCGCACACGACGGCGCGCCGCCGGCGGTGATCGCCAGGAAGGCCGGCCCCGAAGGAGCCCCGACCGTCCTGCTCTACGCCCACCACGACGTCCAGCCGGAGAACGACCACGCGGACTGGGACTCCCCGCCGTGGGAGCCCACCGAGCGCGGTGACCGCCTCTACGGCCGCGGTGCCGCCGACGACAAGGCCGGCATCGCCGCCCACCTCGGTGCGGTGCGCATCTTCGGCGACGAGCTGCCGGTCAACCTGGTGATGTTCATCGAGGGGGAGGAGGAGGTCGGGTCCGACACCCTCGTGGAGCTGCTCACCGCCCACAAGGACCGCCTCGAGGCCGACGTCATCGTCATCGCCGACTCCGGCAACTGGGACATCGGAGAGCCCGCGCTGACCACCAGCCTGCGCGGCCTGGTGCGGATGGACGTCGAGGTCCGCACGCTGACCCACGCCGTGCACAGCGGCATGTGGGGCGGCCTGGTGCCGGACTCGATCATGACGCTCAGCCGCTTGATCGCCAGCCTCAGCAACGACGACGGCAGCGTCGCGATCGCGGGCCTCCACTCCGGCCCGGCGGCCGACGTGGAGTACCCGGAGGCCCGCCTGCGTGCCGAGTCCGGCGCCGCCGAGGGCGTCGAGTGGATCGGCACCGGCAGCGTCGTGGAGCGGCTCTGGACCCAGCCCGCCATGACGATCACCGGCCTCGACGCGCCCAAGGTCGAGGGAGCCTCCAACACGCTCGTCCCGGCCGCCCGCTGCCGGATCAGCCTCCGCATCGCGCCCGGCGACACCACGGCCAACGCCGTCACGTGCCTCCAGTCCCACCTCGAGAAGCACGTGCCGTGGGGCGCCAGCCTGAGCACGACCGTCGTCGACACCGGCGAGGCCACGCAGATCGACGCCACCGGTCCGGCGTACGACGCCGCGCGCGCCGCGTTCGCCGAGGCGTGGGACGGCACCGAGCCGGTCGACATGGGCGTCGGCGGCTCGATCCCGTTCATCGCCGAGTTCCTCGAGGCCTTCCCGCAGGCGAGCGTGCTCGTCACGGGCGTGGAGGACCCCGACACCCGCGCCCACGGCGCCAACGAGGGCCTGCACCTCGCCGAGTTCGAGAAGGTCGTCAAGGCCGAGGCCTTCCTGCTGCGCAACCTCGGGGACCTTCCGCGCTGACCTCTTCCGTCTGTCCACCATGGGATGTCGACGAATGTGCACTTCCCCGGGTCAATTGACATGGGGAAGTGCGTACGGGCCGACATCCCATGGTGAACATGCATCGCGGAGGCCCCGCGCTGACTCACCCCGATGGACGTCGGGGACCCGCCGGTAACCTCGCGGGATGGCGACGTTTCGCGCACGCGACCGGTCCTCCGCGGTCCTCCGCTCACCCCGCAGCGAGGTGTGGGCGGCTCTGACCGACGCAGACCTGATCGCGAGGATGACGCCCTACGTCACCTCGATCACCGTCGACGGCGACCGGTGGGTGTGGCGGATGGGCACCATCCCGGTGCTCGGGATCTCGGTCGCGCCGGCGTTCACCGAGGTCATGGCGTTGCGCCCCGAGGAGCGGATCGAGTTCACCCACGACCCGGCGCGGTCCGAGGAGACGACGGCCGTCACGGGCACCTACGTCCTCGCCGACCACGACGGTGGCGGCACCGACGTCAGCATCGACCTGCAGATCGCCACCAAGCTCCCGTTGCCCGGTCTCGCGCGGCCGGCGGTCGAGCGGGTCATGGCCGGTGTCGTGAAGCACATGGGCACGGTCTTCTCCCGCAACCTGCTCAAGCACCTCGGCGAAGCCTAGGCATGCCGTGAAGGTCCTCGTCCTCGGCGCGACCGGCTACGTCGGCTCCCGCCTCGTCCCGCACCTGCTCGACCTCGGCCATGACGTCGTGGCGGCGTCGTCGTCGGCGCCCGACCCGGATCGCTTCGGCTGGGACGAGCGCGTCGAAGCGGTCCGCTGCGACGTCACCGACGAGGCGTCGGTCGACACAGCGGTCGCGGACGCCGACGCCGTGGTCTACCTCGTGCACTCGCTGCAGCGCAGCGACTTCACCGACCGCGACCGGCTCGGGGCCGAGACGGTGGCTGCCGCGGTGGACGAGCACGGCGTACGTCGACTCGTCTACCTGTCCGGCCTGGTGCCCGACGCTCCCGAGTCCGAGCTGTCCGCCCACATCGCCAGCCGGCTCGAGGTCGAGCGGATCCTGCTCGCGACCGAGGCCGAGGCCGTCGCCCTGCGGGCCGGTGTGGTCATCGGCGCCGGGTCGACATCCTTCGAGATCATCCGCCAGATCGCGACGCTCTTCGTCGTCGCGCCGGTGCCCCTCTGGATGCACCACCGGGTGCAGCCGATCGCGGTCTCCGACGTGCTGCGCGCGATCGGCGAGGCCCTCGCGGACGACGGTCCGCGCGGGGCGGTCGACATCGGCGGACCCGACGTCGTCACCTACCCCCGCTTGATGAGGGCGTGCTCGCGCGGCGCCGGGCTGTCCCGGCTGAGGCTTCCCGCTCCGGTCGCCCCCAGTGGCCTCGTCGGGCTGGCCACCGCCCTGGCCACGACGGCGCCGTTCCACACGGTCACCTCGCTGATCGAGTCACTGCACCACGACATGGTCTGCCGCCCGGGTCACACGTGGGCGCCGCGTGACGGCGACCCGTTGCTGGGCCTCGCCGATGCCGTCGAGCGCGCCGCCGATCCGGCGTACGCCGGTCCCGAGTCGGCGCTGCCCTCCGACCCGGCGTGGACCCGCCCGCACCGGCTGCTCGACGCGCTGCCGCTCCCTGCGACCACGCGGGCCGCCGCCCGCCTGGCGCTGCACCGGGTCCGCTCGCTCGTGGCCGACGGCTGACCCGACCGGCCGGTGGCACCGATGCGCAGCCACGGCCGCGCGCCCGTAGACTGCGAACCGTGCCCCAGCGGACGAGCAAGCGGACCGGCGGCGACGGCCGTCTGACCATGGCGATCGACCCCCAGGACCAGGGCCCGCAGGACGCCTGCGGCGTGTTCGGTGTCTGGGCGCCGGGCGAGGACGTCGCCAAGCTCACCTACTTCGGGCTCTACGCCCTCCAGCACCGCGGCCAGGAGTCGGCGGGCATCGCGGTCAGCAACGGTCGGCAGATCCTGGTCTACAAGGACATGGGGCTGGTCTCGCAGGTCTTCGACGAGTCGACGCTCGAGTCGCTCAAGGGCCACCTCGCGATCGGCCACTCGCGCTACTCCACCACCGGTGCCTCGACCTGGCAGAACGCCCAGCCGACCTTCCGGCCCACCGTCGACGGGTCCATCGCGCTCGGCCACAACGGCAACCTGATCAACACCCACGAGCTCGCCCGGATGGTCGCCGACCTGCCGGCCCCTGACGGCGAGCTGCCGCTGCAGGCCCGCGACGTCGAGACCTCCACCAACGACACCAGCCTGGTCACCGCCCTGCTCGCGCACCACCCCGACACCTCGCTGGAGCAGCGTGCGCTCGAGGTGCTCCCGCTGGTGCGCGGCGCCTTCTGCTTCGTCTGGATGAACGAGGGCACGCTCTTCGCCGCGCGCGACCCGCAGGGGATCCGCCCGCTGGTTCTCGGGCGCCTCGACCGCGGCTGGGTGGTCGCCTCCGAGGACGCCGCCCTGGCGACCATCGGCGCCAGCCGGGTCCGCGAGGTCGAGCCCGGCGAGATGATCGTCATCGACGAGAACGGCCTGCGCTCCCACACGTTCGCCGAGCCGGCCCGCAAGGGGTGCGTGTTCGAGTACGTCTACCTCGCGCGCCCCGATGCCACCATCAGCAACCGCAGCGTGCACGAGTCGCGGGTCGAGATGGGCCGTCAGCTGGCCCGCGAGTTCCCGGTCGAGGCCGACCTCGTGATCCCGGTGCCCGAGTCGGGCACCCCGGCCGCCGCCGGCTACGCCGAGGAGTCGGGGATCCCGTTCGGTCAGGGCTTCGTGAAGAACGCCTACGTCGGGCGCACGTTCATCCAGCCCAGCCAGACCCTGCGCCAGCTCGGCATCCGCCTCAAGCTCAACGCGCTCGAGCACATGATCCGCGGCAAGCGCATCGTGGTGGTCGACGACTCGATCGTGCGCGGCAACACCCAGCGCGCGCAGGTGCGGATGCTCCGCGAGGCCGGTGCGCTCGAGGTCCACGTCAGGATCTCCAGCCCGCCGGTCAAGTGGCCGTGCTTCTACGGCATCGACTTCGCCACCCGGGCCGAGCTGATCGCCAACGGGCTGACGCCCGAGGAGATCGCCGCCAGCGTCGGCGCGGACACGCTGGGCTACATCTCGCTCGACGGGATGATCGACTCGACCAAGCAGACCCGCGACACCTTGTGCACGGCCTGCTTCACCGGGGAGTACCCCATCGAGCTGCCCGACGAGAGCCTGCTGGGCAAGCACCTGCTCGAGGCGACGCTCCAGTCGCCGACGATGGGCCGCGCCCTGCCGGTCCTCAACAACCCCTGACCCGCCGTCGTACGCCACAGGAGTCCTGCGTGACCGACCAGCCCACTGAATCCTCTCCCGGGGCCTATGCCGCGGCCGGGGTCTCCATCGAGGCGGCCGACCGCGCGATCGACCTGATGAAGGGGTGGGTCGAGAAGTCCCGACGCCCGGAGGTGATCGGTGGCCTCGGCGGCTTCGCCGGGCTCTTCGACGCCTCAGCCCTCACCCGCTACGAGCAGCCGTTGCTGGCCACCTCGACCGACGGCGTCGGCACCAAGGTCGCGATCGCCCAGCTGATGGACGTGCACGACACCATCGGCTTCGACCTGGTCGGCATGGTCGTCGACGACCTCGTCGTGTGCGGAGCCGAGCCGCTCTTCATGACCGACTACATCGCCTGCGGCCGGGTGGTGCCGGAGCGCATCGCCGCCATCGTCAAGGGCATCGCCGAGGCGTGCGTGGTCGCCGGCTGCGCCCTCATCGGCGGCGAGACCGCAGAGCACCCCGGCCTGCTCGACCCCGACGACTACGACGTCGCGGGCGCCACCACCGGTGTGGTCGAGGCCAGCAAGCTGCTCGGCCCGGGCCGGGTCCGACCGGGCGACGTGGTGATCGCGATGGAGGCCAGCGGCCTGCACTCCAACGGCTACTCGCTCGTGCGCCACGTACTTCTCGGCTCGACCGACTCGGGGGGAGCCGGCTGGACCGTCGACCGCCAGGTCGACGACTTCGGCCGCACCCTCGGTGAGGAGCTGCTCGAGCCGACCCGGATCTACGCCAAGGCCTGCCTCGACCTCGCCGACCGCACCGAGACCCACGCCATGTCGCACGTGACCGGCGGCGGCCTCGCCGCCAACCTCGAGCGGGTGCTCCCGGCCGAGGTGTCGGTGCGCCTCGACCGCTCGACCTGGACGCCGCAGCCGGTCTTCGACGTCGTACGCCGCGTCGGCTCGGTGTCCCAACCGGACCTCGAGGCGACCCTCAACTGCGGGGTCGGCATGGTGTCGCTCACCGCCCCGGAGTCGGTCGACGCCGCGATCGCCCTCCTGGGCGGTCACGGCATCAGGGCCTGGGTCGCCGGCGAGGTCCGCCTCGACGACGAGCAGGGCGGCCGCGTGCAGATGGAGGGCCAGCACCCCGGCTGGTGAGCCGGATTCGGCCGGGATTCTGTCGGCGAGGGGCGAAATGCCGGATGTGGTGTGCGGGAACAGCCATCGCTCAGGTAGCGTTGTGCCCACGATATGTGACCGATCAGACCGGGCGCGTCGGGGACCTCCTCGACGGCCCCGGCCAAGTGTGCGAGGGGGTCGACCCTATGGGGCGCGGCCGAGCGAAGGCGAAGCAGACCAAGGTCGCACGCGACCTGAAGTACCGGACTCACGAGACGGACTTCGGGGCGCTGGCGAATGAGTTGCACGGGAACGACAACTCTCCTCCCAGGCCGACCGAGGTCGAGCCGGATGAGGACGAGTGGTCGGACTATGCCGACCCCCGTCGCCGTGCCGACTGACTGATCACGGTCACACCTGACCATCTCCGGGCGACCGGGTGGTGGCGCGTACGACCGCGCCCCCACGCGAGCGGGCACTTCCTCGCGCTGAGAACACGCGAGCGGGCACTTCCTCGCGCTGAGAAACGCGAGCGAATCGCCCGGTCGGCGCGTGCCAGCGCGAGGAATCGCCCGGTCGGCGCGTGCCAGCGCGAGGAATCGCCCGGTCGGTCAGAGGTGGATGCCGCGGAGTCGGCCGACCTCGCGCATCCGGCGCTCGGCGAGCCGGTCCGCGGCCTCGGCGGTGGTGACACCGTCGGACTTCGCGAGCTCGAAGACCTTGCGGGTCGTCTCGAAGATGCCGCTCGCGCGCTGCTGGGCGCGCTCGAAGGAGAAGCCCTCGAGCTCGTCGGCGACCTGGATCACGCCGCCGGAGTTCACGCAGTAGTCGGGGGCGTAGAGGACGCCGCGCTCCGCGATCTTCTTCTCGATGCCGGGGTGCGCCAGCTGGTTGTTGGCCGCGCCGCAGATGATCGAGGCGCGCAGCACCTCGAGCACCTCGTCGCTGATCGCGCCGCCCATCGCGCAGGGGGCGTACACGTCGATCTCGCTGGCGACCAGCTCGTCGGTCGAGCCGACGGCCTGCACCTGCGGGTACTCCGCGCGGATCGCCTCGACCGACG
Organism: uncultured Actinomycetota bacterium; assembly: GCA_963791365.1. Lineage (GTDB taxonomy): Bacteria > Actinomycetota > Actinomycetes > Propionibacteriales > Nocardioidaceae > Nocardioides. The sequence goes on from CAWBSG010000017.1 coordinate 281,625, forward strand.
GGGTGTGCACGTCGGTGACGACGACGGACGCGCCGTCCTCGATGAGGTGCCGGACGAGGTGGCGCCCGACCTTGCCGACCCCGGCGATGCCCACGGCGCGCCCGGCGAGTGTCGGCTCGCCCCAGACCTGCTCGGCCGCGGCTCGCATGCCCTGGAACGTGCCGTACGCCGTCAGCACCGAGCTGTCGCCGGCGCCGCCGTGGGCGACGGTGCGGCCGGTGACGAAGTCGCACTCGCGGGCGATGTGGTCCATGTCCTCGCTGAACGTGCCCACGTCGCAGGCCGTGTAGTAGCGGCCGTTGAGCGACTGCACGAAGCGCCCGTAGGCGCGCAGCAGCGCCTCGGTCTTGAGCACGGCCGGGTCGCCGATGATGACGGCCTTGCCGCCGCCGAGGTCGAGGCCGGCGAGCGCGTTCTTGTACGACATGCCGCGCGAGAGGTTGAGCACGTCGACGATCGCGTCGTCGGTGCTGGCGTAGGGGTAGAACCGCGTACCGCCGAGGCCGGGGCCGAGCGCCGTGGAGTGGAGGGCGACGATGGCCCTGAGGCCCGTCGCGCTGTCGTTGCAGAAGACGACCTGCTCGTGCTCGCTGCCGAGCTCGAAGACGTCGACGCCGGAAGTGGCTGCTCCAGACATGCTCATGCGTCCTGTTCTGTGGGGTGCGGCCGCGGGGTGTGCGGACCTGGTCGGAGCGGTCGAGGGGTGGTGACCGCCGTCACGCCCAGCGTATCGCCGCCCGTTCATCGCGTCCGCATCACCACGAGGTCGCCGTGGGTCCCGTAGCCGAGCAGGTCGCCACCGGCCCGCCGCCCGTCGAAGGTCACCAGCAGCCAGTCGCCGTCGACCTGGGCGAGCGACGGCCACGGGAGGTTGGTCGGGTACGGGGCGTCCAGTGCTCCGACGTCGGCCATCGAGAGGTCGAAGAGCGGGAACCGAGCCCGGAGCCCGCGTGGCGAGTCGCGGCCGTCGCTCGCCAGCACGACCATCCGGCCGTCGACCTCGACGAGCGTGGTGCCCTCGGTGGCAGTCCGGTCGGTGGCGGCGCCGCGCAGGTGCAGGTCGTCGAGCGAGGGTCCCGAGGCGATCGCGGGGTGGAAGTCGAAGAACCTGCGCGCGCTGACGAAGCCGACCAGCCACTCGCCGTCGCGCCTCACCAGGTGCGGGTCCCACGTCGCGATCGACGCGAGCCCGTCGGTCGGGAGCGGGAGCTCGCGGGTGTCGAGGACGTGGGTGCCGTGCAGGAGGTCGGCGCCGGAATCGGCGAGGGTGACCCGCAACCCCGCCGGCGTACGCCGACCGGCGCGCGTCGTCGGTGTCTCGAAGTCGCCCCACGTGCTGGTCGCGACCAGCCACCGGTCGCCGCTGCGGACCAGGTGGGTGGCGTGGTCGCCGAAGACCCCCGGCCGGTCGGGCCGCCGGAAGAACAGGTCGCCCGCGTGCTCGACCTCGACCGACGCCGGGTCGAAGCGCCACACGCTGGTGTGCGCGGTGTCGAAGAACCCCGGCCCGGCCGACGTCGCGGTCAGCCACAGGGCGCCGTCCTCCCGCAGCGGTCGTCCGGACTCGTCGGTGACGAACCGGACGTCGCGCAGCCCGAGCTGGCCGAACCCGCCCGCGGTCCCGCCCCAGTCCGGCAGCTCGACCCGGAGGTCGGCGAGGGCCGCCTCGTCACGGGTGTCGCACACCGCGCGCAGGTCGTGCCGCGCACGGGCGACCCAGCCGCCTGCCTCGCGCGTCCACGCCGTTGCGTGCGTCCCCGTCAGGGACAGGCCGAGCTCGGTGGGTGCGTCGACGCTGTGGTGACGGCGGCTGCGCAGCTCCCGGGTCTCCGGGCCGTCGGTGAGGGTCATGGACACCGAGCCGTCCCGGACCTCCACCCCGATGCGGCGTCCCGACAGGTGCAGGGCCAGCCACGACCGGTCCCGCACCTCGGTCGTCGCGGCGACGTACGGCGCTGCCGCCGGCAGCGGCAGCACGCCACCTGCCGAGCTGTCGACGTGCACCGACCCCGGTGCGATGAGGTCGACCGGGCGCAGCCGGCGGACGATCTCGAGGCGGGGGAGCACGTGCCACATCCTTCCTGACCCGGACACGCAGGAGGGCCCCGATCGGGACGTGATCGGGGCCCTCCTGTGCTTGTGGGCAGGGGCGGGGTCGAACCGCCGACCTATCACTTTTCAGGCGATCGCTCGTACCAACTGAGCTACCTGCCCAAGCGGGGACGAGGATACATGAGGCCGAGGATGCGGACGGAATCGGCCGCGGCTCAGGACGTGGTCGCCGGACCCGCCGGGAGCTCGACCCAGAAGGTCGATCCGGTGCCCGGGACGGACTCGCCCCGCACCGCGCCGCCGTCCCGCTCGGCGACGGTCCGCGAGATCGAGAGGCCGAGGCCGGTGCCCTTCGTGCCCTCTGCCGCGAAGCGCACGAACGGGTCGAAGGCCCGTGCGAGCTGGTCGGGCTCCAGGCCGGGACCGTCGTCCCGCACGATGATCCGCACCATCGACCGACCGCTCTCACCGAGGAGCCGGTCGGCCGAGAGGCGGACCGAACCGCCGCCCGGGCGGTGGTGGACGATGGCGTTGCCGAGGAGGTTGGTGAGGACCTGGCGCACTCCCGTGCCGTGCGCCCACACGGTCAGGTCGGAGTCGACTTCCACGGACATCGTCACGCCGGCGGCGTGCGCGGGTGTGCGATGCCAGTGGACGACGTCGCCCAGCGCGTCTGCCACCCCGACGTCGTGACGCGCGTCATCGCTGGCGAGCGTGCGCCCCGCGCCGAGCAGGCTGTCGATGATCGCGAGCAGCTGCTCGCACGAGCGCACGATCCGGGGACCGTCGCGCAGCATGCCGGACACGACGAGCTCGGGGGTGGCGTGCTCCGCGTCGTCGAGCAGGCCCTCGCTGTAGCCGAGGACGGCGGACACCGGCGTACGCAGCTCGTGCCCGACGGCGCCGAAGAGCTGTTGGTAGCCCACCTGCGCCTCGGCGCTGGCGTCGATCGCCTCGGCCAGCGCACGCCGCGCCTGCTCGAGCGTCAGTCGCGAGGTGATCGCGGCGTTGAGCAGGCGGAAGTCGTGGATCAGCTGCTCGGGCCAGGCGCCGCCCACGTCGCTGACGAGCGACATGCTGCCGACCATCTTCCCGCGGGAGGAGAAGGTCGAGGCGACCAGGCTCCGTGCCCCGGAGCGGCCGAGCTCGGAACGGTCCTGCTCGGCCTCGTCGGGAAGGAGGTCGCGGTCGATCAGGGCGACGGTTCCGGCACGCGCGAACTGGGAGAGCCACGGCATGCTCAGCGCGGCCTCGGGGCCGGCGCCCGGAGGTGGCATCAATGTCCGGGTCGATCCGGGCGGGGTCCACTCGCGGACCCAGGCACGACCACCGAGCCCGGTCCAGGCGGTGGGGTCCTCCGGGGTGAAGCTGGTGAGGACGGCGGTCACGATCTCGACGCGCGGTGTGTCGAGGAAGTGGTGGACGGTGAGCCGGAGGACGTCGTCGAGCGAGATCTCCTCGTCGAGGACGCGGGACGCCAGGTCGGTCGCCGCCCCGGACACCTGGCCGCGCGGGTCAATCGCCTGCAGGGAGGGGTGGATGCTCACTCAACCCTCCCTCATGCGTCGACGGTGAACCGTAACGGTAGCGGTGCGATGCCTCGGCTCTGGTCGATTCCCACGGGCTCGCTGAGGCTCAGCTCGTGGCGGCCTGCCCACGTCGCGAGACGGACGAGCTGGGCGAGGCCGAGAGTGCGCCCAGGACAGGCGTGCGGTCCGGCGCCGAAGGGCAGCCACGCGCCCGGCTTCCGGTTCGGGTCCAGCCACCGTGCGGGGTCGAACCCGGCGATGCCGTCCGGCCCGCCCGGCACGAGCTCGGGCAGCCGACCGAGGAGCAGGGGGCTGACCAGCACCACCCGTCCGGCCGGGACCTCCGTGCCGTCAAGGTCGACCGGCCCGGTCGTGATCCGGGCGGTGATCCACGTCGGCGGGGTCAGGCGCAGGGTCTCCCAGACGGCGTGGACCGGGTCGACAGGTGCTGAGGAGTCACTCGCGAGCCATCCGAGGAGCCAGGCCCCCGCAGCGATCGGCACCTGCACGCCGGCCGCCAGCATCGTGGCCACGTGGGTGGACGGCCCGGCGAGTCCGGGAACCGTGGCGATCGCGTCATCCAGTGCGAAGCGGGCATCCCGCTCGATGCGGCGCACGCGGCTCCAGCGCCGGGGCGGTCGTCTGGACGAGATGACGGGTGCGAGGGCGTCGATCCACCCGAGGGTCAGGTCGGCGATCCGGTCGCGGGTGAGTACGTCGCACTCCAGCACCGCGGCAACGGTGGAGCGGGCGACGGGCCGGCGCAGCAGGACCATGGCGTCGTACGCCTCGCCGGCGCGACCGTGCTCGTGCTCGGCGAGAGCCGCGCGCCACTCGCGGTCGAAGACGTCGACGCCGCGGGCCACCTCGTCGGGGCGCAGCGGTGCGAACGTGACGTGGCCCGAGCGGGTCTCGCCCCGGCTCGACGACAGGTCGCCGCTGCGGCTCACGTCGCCGGGAAAGTCGAAGCGACCGGGGTCCGTCAGCACCTCCCGCGCGAGCGCAGGCGTCGTGACCAGCCACGGACCGTGGCGGCCGAGCGCGACGGCCCCCGACCGGGGGGCGGAGAGGACAGCGCCGAGCCGACCGCCGGCCGACTCGACGCTGTCCAGCTGCATCACTGTGCGTGCATCACTTCCGGTGTGTCACACCCAGGTGTCAGCGGCGGCCGGGGGCCGGGCGCCACATGTAGTACGACTGCATCTGGTTGTTGGCACGCTTGGACTCGATGTGCGTGCGGATGCGATTCATCATGATTTCTTCTCCAGGGGGTTGGTGAGAAACGCGACGGGGTCGACGCGCCGCGACGCCACCCGGAGTCCGTACCTCTGGAAAAGCTGTCAGGGTCAGAGGTCAGGACTCGTGGCCGGGCAGTGTCTCCGCTATCAGATCAGTCAATTGCTGGATCCGCAGCGGCTTCTGCATCACGGTTTCGACACCGAGCTCCTGGAGGGCCGCTCTGTGCTCACCTGCCCACGCGCTGATCACGACGACTCGCATCGCCGCACCTACTTCGGGGTGGTCGCGCATCCAGCGCACCACCTCGACACCGTTCATCCGGGGCATCGTCAGGTCGAGGAGCATCACGTCGAAGGTCTCGCCCTGGAGGGCCTCCACCGCTTCGAGGCCGTCGGTGGCCGTCGACGCGCGGTGGCCCGCCCGCTCGACGAGGCGGCAGAACACGTCACGGATGTCCTCGTTGTCGTCGACAACGAGGAAGTGCAGTTGCCGCGACCCCGTGCTCACCGGTCAAGGCTAGTCAAATGTGGCGCCGTCCGTTGGCAAGTCGCGACCAACTTTCGACCAACCTTGTCCCCGGTGCCGGCCGGCGCCGCCTCGCGCGTCCGGGTTGGGTGCGGACGCACCGCTGCCCCTATGCTGGTCGACGCTTGGATGGGCTCGCCCAGGCAAGCTGGCCCCCATCGTCTAGCGGCCCAGGACCCCGCCCTTTCACGGCGGTAGCGCCGGTTCGAATCCGGTTGGGGGTACGACTGGGTCGGGGTGCGACGCCGATTGGTGGCGGCCGTTGACCATGGGTTAGAGTTCCACCCGCTTCACCAGTACCACCCAGTTTCTCTTCTGGCCCCGTAGCGCAGTTGGTTAGCGCGCCGCCCTGTCACGGCGGAGGCCGCGGGTTCGAGTCCCGTCGGGGTCGCCATTGCATGCCACACAGGCTGAGCCACCAGGCTCAGCCTGTGTGGCATTTCGGGCACCCCGCCGGATTTCCTCCGGCTCCTAGGCTGTTCCTGTGCCGATCGATCTCGACCCCTCCGCGTTCGACGCGATGGTCGGTCGCGCCCTCGACGGCCTGCCCGACGAGCTCGCGCGTCTCGTCGACAACGTCGTCGTGCTGGTCGAGGCGGACGCCCCGCCCGACGACCCCGACCTGCTCGGCCTCTACGACGGGCTCGCGCTGACCGAGCGCCCGGCCAACCACTCCGGCATGCTCCCCGACCGGATCCTGTTGTTCCGCGGTCCGCTCCTCGACATGGCCGACACCGTCGAGGATCTCGAGGAAGAGGTGCGGATCACCGTCGTCCATGAGGTCGCCCACCACTTCGGCCTCGACGACGTACGCCTCCACGACCTCGGTTGGGGCTGACGACGACACGGTCGTCGCAGGGGTCAAGATTTTGCTTTGCAGTGGTCTAGCCCAGGGTGTCGACCAGGCCCCAGCCGACCGCGCAGGCGCCCACCGACAGCACGGCCGTCGCCACGACGTACGCCGTCGCGGTGCCCGCGGGGCGCTCGACCGACTGCACTGCGAACGTCGAGAACGACGTGAAGCCGCCGCACACCCCGGTGCCGAGCAGCGCCCAGGCCGCGCCGCCCAGCGACATCGCCGCGAACCCACCGAACAGTCCGGAGCCGATCACGTTGACCAGCAGCATGCCGGTGGGGAACGGGCCGTCGAGCGCCCGGCTCAGGAGGTGGCGCAGGGGCGCACCGACGCCGGCGCCGAGCGCGACGAGCAGGGCCGTCATCGGGGTGCTCATCCCACGGCTCCGGGTGGTTCGGCGCGACGCGCGAGGTGTTGGCCGAGCGCGGCGGCGACGAGGCCGGCCGCCAGCGTCGCCACCAGGCAGAGCCCGGCCAGGCCGACGTGACCGCCGTCCGCGAGGCCGCGGACCTGGCCGGCCCACGCCGACACCGTCGTGAACCCGCCCAGCAGGCCCGGCCCGAGGGCGAGGGCCGCGGTGCGCGAGCGACGTACGACGGCCAGCGCGGGCAGCACGCCGAGGACGAAGGCACCCACGACGTTGATGCCCAGCGTCGGCCAGGGGAAGAGCGAGTCGGGTGCCGCGGTGTCGATGCCGAAGCGGAGGACCGCGCCGGCCGCACCTCCGATCGAGACCACGAGGAGGTCGGCGGCGCCGGAGCGGCGCGTGCTCACCCGACCTGGCTGGTGGACGGCGGCTTGGTGGGGTGGGTCTGCGCGTCCCACGGCTTGGCGCTCGCGCCGCCGAGCTGCTGCACGAGCTCGGTGAGGAGCCAGTTCTGCAGCGCGCGCTGGGCGGGCGTGCGGGCCATCGACAGCAGCCGCTCGGCGCGGCAGAAGGCGTCGGCGACGTCGAACATCTCGGTCATCGTCACGAAGATGGGGCCGGCCTCGGGCACCATCGGGAACGTCAGGTCGACCTGCGGGCGCCCCTCACGCTCCGCGGTCCGCACCTGGTCGGAGAAGACGCCGGGGAACTGGCGCTCGAAGCTGGCGAACATCGAGGTGAGGTCTCCCGCGAGCGGATAGTCGGACTGGTGCGACAGGGACAGCAGTCGCAGCTCGCGCCGCAGCTCGTGGTACTGCCGGGAGAGCGAGGAGTAGAGCGGAACGTCGAGGGCGAGGAGGCGCACCTCGACGGCCGCATCGCTGGTGGGCTCCGGGGCTGGCTGGTCGTGGGCGTCGATGACCCACTCCGCGCCGCCCTCGTCGCTCATCTGCGCGGCCGGCTCGAACCAGACGATCTTGCTGTCGGCCTCGATCGTGGCGCCCCAGGCGATCGCGCACTGGGCCACCATCGACAGCCCGCGACCGAACGTCAGCAGCAGGTCGAGGTCGTCGCCGGTGAGCGGCACGGGCGGGACGGGCGGGCTGGTCGACCCGTCGATCACCTCGATGCGTGGGTGGCTGGCCGTGCCGCGCACGCGCACCTTGAAGGGCGCGGTGGCATGGAGGACCGCATTGGCGACGAGCTCGGAGACGCCCAGCTCGGCGCACTCGACGAGGTCGTCCCGGTCGAGGCGACGGCAGACGTCGCTCACCCAGCGCCGGGCGTCGGCCGCAGCGCGCGGCGACGACTCCAGCGTCAACTCTGAGCTCAGCGGCACTGGGACTCTTTTCGAGGGTGTGGACAGTCCAGTGGGGCCATGGTTACCCGTGTGCGGGGTGGTTCAAACCTCGACAATCACCATAGTTTCTCGCGAGTCTGGGTGGCGGATGTGAGCGACCAGACGCGCCCGGCGTTTCGCCCGTTGGTCGGGGCGGGCGGACAATGGTGGAGGGCGTCACCCTTGAGAGAACCCACCCTCGACCACAGGAGCGTTTCGATGACCACGACGCAGGCACCGCGACACAAGGTGGTCGTGATCGGTTCCGGCTTCGGCGGCCTCTTCGGCGCCAAGGCACTCCGCCGCGCCGACGTCGACGTCACCGTGATCGCGAAGACCACCCACCACCTCTTCCAGCCGCTGCTCTACCAGGTCGCGACGGGGATCCTGTCCGAGGGCGAGATCGCCCCGCCGACGCGCGAGATCCTCAGCAGCCAGGACAACGCCCGGGTGATCCTGGGCGAGGTCACCGCCATCGACCTCGCCTCCCGGACGGTCACCTCGCAGGTGCTGGGACGCGACACCGTGACGTCGTACGACTCCCTCCTCGTGGCCGCCGGTGCCAGCCAGTCCTACTTCGGCAACGACCACTTCGCCGAGTTCGCGCCGGGCATGAAGAGCATCGACGACGCCCTCGAGCTGCGCGGGCGCATCTTCGGCGCCTTCGAGATGGCCGAGCTCGGCGCCACGCGCGGCGACGACGTCGACCACCTGCTGACCTTCGTCGTCGTCGGCGCCGGTCCGACCGGTGTCGAGATGGCCGGCCAGATCGCCGAGCTCGCGCACCGCACCCTCCACAAGGACTTCCGCGCCATCAACACCCGCAGTGCGCGGGTGGTGCTGGTCGACGCCGCACCTCAGGTGCTGCCGCCGTTCGGCGCCAAGCTGGGGGAGAAGGCCAAGGTCGAGCTGGAGAAGCTCGGGGTCGAGGTGATGCTCGGCGGCATGGTCACCGAGGTCGACGAGCGCGGCCTCGAGGTGAAGTTCAAGGACGGCACGACCGAGCGCATCGACTCCGTGGCGAAGATCTGGGCCGCCGGCGTCCAGGCCAACCCGCTCGGCAAGACCCTGTCGGAGCAGTCCGGTGCTCCGCTCGACCGCGCCGGGCGCATCGCGGTCAACCCCGACCTCACGCTGCCCGGTCACCCCGAGGTCTTCGTGGTCGGCGACATGATCGCCCTCGACAACCTGCCGGGCGTCGCGCAGGTCGCCATCCAGGGCGCGAAGTACGCCGCCAAGGAGATCAACAACCGGCTCGTGGGCAAGCAGCCGCAGGAGCCGTTCAAGTACTTCGACAAGGGCTCGATGGCGATCATCAGCCGGTTCCGAGCGGTCGCGATGGTCGGCAAGCTGCGGCTCACCGGGATCATCGCGTGGCTGATGTGGCTCGGCGTGCACCTCGTCTACCTCACCGGTTTCAAGAACCAGGTCTCGGCGCTGATGCGCTGGGCGATCACCTTCATCAGCAACAACCGCTCCGAGCGGACCACCACCGAGCAGCAGATCTTCGCTCGCGCGGCGCTCGCCCGGCTGCGTCGCGGTGCCGCCGACCTGGTCTCCGACCCGGGCATCTACGACGCGACACGCGCCATGATGGAGGAGACCCGCCGTCAGGAGCTGGAGGCGGCAGCGGCTCGCGAGGCCGAGCTCACGGACTCCGGCGCGCGCGGGGTGTCGACGGAGGGCTGACCTCCGCTGCTTGACGGATCCTTGGGTATTCCTGCGGAACTTCTTGGAGTTCGCGCAGACTGTGCCGGTGCGCGCGCATCCAAGGGGACTGCTGACCAGGGCGCCGTGGCGCGCCCTGGTGGCGGGCACGGCGGCCGTCGTCGCTGCCGTGACGCTGTCCGCGTCGCCCTCGCCCGCCCGGCCGCCTGTGTCGGAGCGAACGTTCGCGCTCGCCCCGGTCGGCGTCGGAGCGGACCTGCCGAACCCGCTGCGCGGCCAGTACCGCTGGCTCGGCGGCGAGCCCACGCCCTCGACCGTCACCTCGAACGATGTCTACTACCGCGACCAGGTCTACTGGGGTCGCCTCGAGAAGGCCGACAACGCCTGGGACTTCTCGCTCATCGACGCCGGCCTGGCCGATGCCGGCGCCCGCGGGGGCAAGTTCGGCTTCCGGGTGATGGCCTACTGCCCGGGTTGCTGGATGGGCAGCCGCGAGGGCTTCCCCGCCGTCACCCCGCCGTTCGTCCCGCGGCAGGCCGGCACGGACGTCCCGGACTGGAACTCGCCCGCCTTCCTCGCGCAGTGGCGGGAGCTGATGGTCGAGCTCGGCCGGCGCTACGGCGACGACCCGCGGCTCGGCTACGTCGACGTCGGCGGCTACGGCAGCTACGGCGAGTGGCACGTCAGCAGCGGGGCGCGGATCTCCGACGCCAACGGGCTCGCGGTGGTGAAGGCCGTGACGTCCGCGTTCCCGACCAAGCACGTCCTCATCAACACGATGACGTCCGTCGACTTCACGCTCGCGGCGCTCAAGGCCAACCGCAACCTCGGCATGCGCACCGACAGCCTCGGCTGTCCGGACATGTACTCGATGGTCGCCGTCGACCGTCGGCTCCAGAGGGTCTGGCGCACGCGGCCGTTCTTCTCCGAGTGGTGCACCCGCGCCGACCCGGTGCTCGGCGCCCAGCAGGTCCGCAGGTTCCACGTCTCGACGCTGTCGTCGGGCAACATGCCCTGGGACCACGCGTCCCTGACCGCCCGCCAGCGGTCGTCGTACGCCACCACGCTCGCGACCGCGGGCTACCGCCTCCGCCTCCGTTCGCTCACCCTCCCGCGCACGGTCGAGGCTGGTGGCCGGGTCGCCGTGCGGACGTCGTGGGTCAACACGGGCAGTGCACCGACGTACGACCGCTGGGACGTCCGCCTCACGTTCGCGAGGAACGGGCGCGCGACCACGGTGTCCCTGGGTCAGCAGCTGCGCGGCGTCACCGCCTCGTCGCGTCGCCGGGCCCGCGTCTCGGTGCCGGGTCTCAGGCCCGGGAGGTACGCCGTCCTCGTCACCGTCGTCGACCCGACCGGCTACTCCCGGCCGATGTACCTCGCCAACGCCGGTCGCACCTCGTCGGGTGCCTACCGCGTCGGCTCGGTCTCCGTCCGCTGAGGTCAACCAGCACGACCGATCGCAGACCAGTAGGCCTCCAGGGGCTCGAACCCTGAACCAACGGATTAAAAGTCCGCTGCTCTACCCATTGAGCTAGAGGCCCGGGACGCGGGCGGTGCTGGGCCCACGACCGAGCGTCGATCATCTCAGAAGCCCCTGCGGGACGAGTCGGGACGCCTCTTGTACGTTCGGCCCCATGGACACCCGGCACGCCCTGGTCCGTCAGCCTTCGTCGCGGATGGGGGAGGGGCTCGTCACGCACATCGAGCGCAGCGAGGTCGACGTCGACCTCGCGCAGCGCCAGTGGCGGGCCTACGTCGACGCGCTGCACGCGGCCGGCTGGACGACCACCGAGGTCGTGGCCGCCGACGAGCTGCCCGACGCGGTCTTCGTCGAGGACACGATGGTCGTCCACGGCGACCTCGCGGTGATCGCCAGGCCGGGCGCCGACGAGCGTCGCGGCGAGACCGAGGCGGCCGAGGCCGCGGTCCGCGCGCGCGGCTACCGCGTCGCCCGCATCGAGGCCCCCGGCACGCTCGACGGCGGCGACGTGCTCAAGCACGGCGCTCACGTCTGGGTCGGCCTCGGCGGCCGCACCAACGAGGCCGGCGTCGATCAGCTGCGCGCGCTCCTCGCGCCGCTCGGCGTCGAGGTGGTCGGCGTACCGGTCCGCAAGGTCCTGCACCTCAAGTCGGCCGTCACCGCACTGCCCGACGGCACGGTCGTCGGCCACCTGCCGCTCGTCGACGACCCCGACGTGTGGGCCGGGCACTTCCTCGACGTGCCCGAGGAGTCGGGCGCGCACGTCGTGCTGCTCGACGCGCGCACCGTGCTGATGGCGGCCTCCGCCCCGGAGTCGGCCGCGCTGTTCCGCGACCGCGGCCTCGAGGTCGTCACGGTCGACATCTCCGAGTTCGAGAAGATGGAGGGTTGCGTGACCTGCCTGTCCGTCCGGCTGCGCGGCGTGCCGGCATGACTCTCGTCGAGGTCTGTCTCGAGGACGTCGGGGGAGCGGCCGTGGCGGCCGCCGTGGGCGCCGAGGCGATCGAGGTCTGCGCGGGCCTCGCCGACGGTGGTACGACGCCGACCCTGGGGTTCGTCCTGCACTGCCTCGCGTCCGCGCCCGACCTCGAGCACCGGGTGCTGGTGCGCGCCCGCGCCGGCGACTTCGTCCACTCCTCCGCCGAGGTGGACGTGATGGCCGCCGACATCGAGGCGGTGCTCGCCACGGCGCCCGCGGGCGCACGGGTGGGCTTCGTGGTCGGCACCCTGACCGCGACCGGCGACGTCGACCGCGAGGCCGTACGCCGCCTCGTCGCCGCGGCCGGCAGCGCCCCGGTCACCTTCCACAAGGCCTTCGACTCCGTGCCGGACAAGCCGTCCGCGCTGGCGCTCCTCGCCGACCTCGGCGTCAGCCGCGTCCTCACCTCGGGCGGCCCCGGGCCGGCGCTCGACCACCTTGCCGTCCTGGCCGGTCTCGTCGAGCGGGGCGGCGATGACGTGCGGATCGCGGTCGGTGGCGGAGTGCGCCCGGCCAACGTGGCCCGCATCGTCGCGGAGACCGGCGCCCGCGAGGTGCACCTGCGCGCCCCCGGCACGGTCGTGCCGGCCGGGTCGTCCGCCGGCTACGACGACGCCAGCCGCAGCGTCACCAGTGCCGAGGTCCTCGCCGAGGTGATGGCGGCCCTCGGCCGCTAGCTCCTGGATCGGCCGGCGTCCCCGGAAGGAGCACCGTGCCCGCGTCCCGGTCGACCGAGGGACCCGTTGGCCCACTGTTCACGAACAGGTGGTGCGCGGACGGTGACCTCGCCCGATTTGTTGGTAGGGTTCGTGATGCAACAGGTGCAAGTTCCAGCAGGTTGACGCCCGCGGAGTTTGTGATCCAACGGCGTTTCCTCTTCGGGCCTTCCAGCTTGTGAGTCGGAGCGACGTGTCACCGCACTTGATGCGGAGTCGTCGAAGTGACGGCTTCTCGTTCCGATAACAGGAGTACCGAGCACATGGCTCAAGGCACCGTGAAGTGGTTCAACGCCGAGAAGGGTTTCGGCTTCATTGCGCAGGAGGACGGCGGCGACGACGTCTTCGTGCACTACTCGGCCATCCAGACCAACGGCTACAAGTCGCTGGACGAGAACCAGAAGGTCGAGTTCGACGTCACCCAGGGCCCGAAGGGCCCGCAGGCGGAGAACGTCCGCCCGCTCTGATCGGCTGACGCTGGACCTGTTCCAGATCTGATCAGGATCGGCCCCATCCCCTTCGGGGGGTGGGGCCGTTTTCCGTACCGAGCCACACTGGAGCGAGCAACACTTGACTAGTTCGGGCCATGTCGTCGGGCGGCGCCGTCCGTCACAATTGGTCCACACGACATACAGTCGAATGATCCGCGCAGGAGGGAGGGTGACGTGCACGACCAGTTCGACGTAACCCTCGAGGACGGCGACCTGCTCAACGAGGTCGAGCTCACGACCACGCTGATCATCGCCGCGAGCGAGTCCGAGGAGCACCTCTCCCAGGAGGAGATCGACGCGCTGCTGGGCGTGGTCCCGCGCCCGCCCGACCCGCGCCGTCACTGACCCGTCCGGCGCCGCGCTCAGCAGGTCGCGAAGAGCACCGGACCGCTCGTCAGGTCCGAGAGGACGTACGCCCCCTCCTGCGGCCGCAGGTCGAGGGTGATCTCGCGCCCGTCCGAGCCGGCGGCCTCGACCGAGAACCGGTCGGTGAAGTCGCCGCCCTGCCCGGGTGCCGGACCCGCCGCGAGCCGCGCCCGCGCGTCGGCGTCGCCGGGTGCGTCGTCGGCGTCCTCCACCTGCAGGACCGCCCGCAGGTCGCCGCCGGGCAGGGTGCCCATCGCGAACCCGGTGAGCGGGTGCACCCCGCCGGCGGCCGCCACGAGCTGGTCGGCCTCGGCCTGGGCGTCGTCGTCGGCCTGGGCCATCGCGAGCCGCTCGCAGGCGTGGCTGCCCTCGTACACCGCGGCGGCCAGCGGCTCGCCGAGGGCCGTCGCGAGGTCGGCGAGCCCGTCCGCCGCGTCGGCGCCGCCGTCGACGACGTCCCGGACCTGCTCGAGGTAGGGCGCCTGGTCGGACGCCAGCACGATGCCGCGGTCGGGCAGGAGGACGAAGTGCTGGAGCTCGGGGGTGATCGAGCCGACCCTGGCGACCACGTCGGGCCCGCCGAGCCAGACGCCGTCGTCGGCCTCCGGCTCGGTCCAGCCGGCGTCGGCGAGCCGCTCGGCGAGGTCGTCGAACGACGTCTCCTCGGAGACCCCGAGCACCTCGACGGCGCCGTCGGCCGACTGGGCGAACAGCTCCCACGCGAGCGTGGCGGGGGAGAAGCCGAGCTCGCTCTGCAGGGTGCCGGCCGACGTGCCGAGCGCGGACATCGAGGACAGGTCGGCGGAGAACGCCTCGGAGACGAACGTGTCCACGTCCTCACCGGACGACCCGGCGTCGACGTCGGCGTCGAGCTCGCGGCGTACGCCCGCCCAGTCGGTCCACGACGCGCGGCTCGTGCTGTCGGGGACGTACGTCAGCGCGTCGGCCAGCGGTGTCGTGGGGGTGAGGAGGCGCCAGGCCACCAGCGCAGCGGCGACCACCACGAGCACGGCCGCGAGGGCGGCGGCGGCACGACGCGACACGGACTGTCTCCTCGCGGACGGGGGGTGGGTGTGAGACTACGGGCATGCCGATGGGTGAGCCGCGGGACGTGCGCGCTGCCGGTGCGGTGGTCACGCGCAAGGGCGGCCCGAAGGGCGAGGTGCTGCTCGTCCACCGCCCGAAGTACGACGACTGGTCGTTCCCCAAGGGCAAGCTCGATCCCGGCGAGCACGAGGTCACGGCGGCGGTCCGCGAGGTGGCCGAGGAGACCGGCCTCGACGTGCGGCTCGGGCCGGCGCTGAGCCCGCAGCGCTACCGGATGTCCAACGGTCGCTGGAAGCACGTCGACTACTGGACGGCCAAGGTGCTCGGCAATGACGACGTCGGCCGCTACCGCCCCAACGACGAGATCGACGCCGTGGAGTGGGTGCCGTGGACGTCGGCGATGACCCGACTGACCTATCCCCATGACCGCGACACCCTCGCCGAGGCACGCCCGCTGCGACGGCGTACGCATGCGGTCGTCGTGCTGCGCCACGGCAAGGCGCGCTCGCGCGGGGCCTGGCGCAAGGACGACCGGCTACGTCCCCTCGTCCAGCTCGGCGAGCTCCAGGCCGAGCGGCTGGTGCCGCTGCTCGCCGCCTTCGCCGTGACCGCTGCGCACACCTCGCCGAGCCTGCGGTGCGTCCAGACGGTGGGGCCCTTCGTCGACACCACGGGGCGGCGGACGGTGCTCCACGACGAGCTCAGCGAGGAGCACGCGAGTGCCGAGGGTGTCGCGCAGCTCGTCGACTCCTTGCTCCGCGGCTCGCAGAGCGTCGTGCTGTGCACCCACCGTCCGGTGCTCCCCGCCGTCCTCGACGCGCTCGGGGCTCCGGACGTCGAGCTCGACCCCGGCGCGATGCTGGTGGTGCACCATCGCAAGGGGCGCGTCGTCGCCACCGAGGTGCATCAGCCCTGAGCCCCGGCTCGGTAGGCCCGCGACGCCTGCCGCGCGTCAAGAGCGACCGACCGAGTTCATGTGATCGCCGTCTCACGCCTGCGGGGACGACGCCATCCGGTCCGGTCGAGTTCACGCTGCGTTCACCGACGGCGCCGTGCTCGTTCTCCTGACGTGCCTAGCGTCCTGGTCGTCAGCACACACCAGACTCATCAGGAGCAACGAAGTGAAGCGCACTTCTCACCGCTGGACCCTCGTGTCCGGTGCGGCCGCACTGGTCCTCACCCTGGCCGCCTGTGGCGGCGGCGACGCCGGCAGTTCCTCGGGCGACGGAGAGTCCGGCGGGGCCAGCGGCAGCGTGTCCGTCGATGGTTCCTCCACTGTCTATCCCATGAGCGTCGCGGCTCAGGAGCTCCTCAACGAGGAGAACCCCGACGTCCGCGTGACGGTCGGCGAGTCCGGGACGGGCGGTGGGTTCGAGAAGTTCTGCGCGGGCCAGACCGACATCTCCGACGCCTCGCGTCCGATCAAGGACGACGAGGAGGTGCCGGTGTGCGAGGAGAACGGCGTCGACTACGCCGAGCTGCAGGTGGCGACGGACGCCCTGACCGTGGCCGTCCACCCGGATCTCGACGTCGACTGCCTCACCGTCGACCAGCTCATCGCGCTCGTCGGCCCGCAGTCGCAGGCCGCGAACTGGAACGAGATCGACTCCAGCTTCCCCGACCAGGAGATCTCCTTCTTCTTCCCCGGCACCGACTCCGGCACCTACGACTACATGGCTGCCGACGTCGTGGCGGACGAGTCGGAGACGCTGCGTGACGACGTCGAGTCCTCCGAGGACGACAACGTCCTCGTCCAGGGTGTCTCCGGCACCGAGGGTGCCGTCGGCTTCTTCGGCTACACCTACTACGAGGAGAACCAGGACAAGCTGAAGGCGCTGGCCATCGACAGCGGCGCCGGGTGCGTCGAGCCTTCCGCCGAGACTGCCCAGGCTGGGGAGTACACGCCGCTGGCGCGCCCGCTGTTCATCTACGTGAACGCTGCCTCGTACGCAGACAACCAGGCCGTGAAGGCGTACACGGACTTCTACATCGAGAACCTCTCCGACATCGCGGAGATCGGCCAGTACATCCCCCTGAGCGACGAGCTGTACTCGGAGACGCAGTCCACGCTCGAGTCGCTCGGCTCCTGAAGTCGGGTCTGACCCCTGACATGAGCGACAACTCCACCACCGGCGCGGCAGGCCCGTCCTCGCAGACGGGCCTGCCGGTCGGTGTCGACCTCAGCGCCCGGTCCCGCCCGGGCGAGCGTGTCATCACGCTGATCCTCCAGTGCTCGGCGTACGTCTCGATCCTCATCACGTTCGGGATCATCGCCGCCCTCATCGAGCCGGTGATCCACTTCTTCGGCGATGTGCCGCTCGGCGACTTCTTCGCCTTCGAGGGCAAGTTCGCAGTGCTGCCCCTGGTCACCGCGACCCTGATGGTCACGGTGATCGCCCTGGTGGTTGCCGTCCCGCTGGGGCTGGGAGCGGCCCTCTACCTGTCGGAGTACGCCTCCCGACGCGCGCGCAAGGTCCTCAAGCCCACGGTGGAGCTGCTCGCCGGGGTCCCGTCCGTCGTCTACGGGTTCTTCGCCCTGACGTTCGTGACGCCGACGCTCCTGCAGAGCATCCTCGACCTCGACGTCGGCTTCACGAACGCCTTGGCTGCCGGTCTCGTGCTCGGCGTGATGATCATCCCGACGATCGCCTCGCTGGCCGAGGACGCCTTCTCGGCGGTCCCGCACGCCATGCGCCAGGGGTCGTTCGCCATGGGCGCCAACCGGATGCAGACCAGCCTCCGAGTGGTGTTCCCGGCCGCCCTCTCCGGCGTGGCCGCCGCGGTCGTGCTGGGCATGTCCCGGGCCATCGGCGAGACCATGATCGTCACGCTCGCAGCAGGTGCGTTGAAGAAGTTCAGCCTCGACCCCCGAGACGGCATGCAGACGATGACCGGCTTCATGGCGACGACAGCTGGCGGCGAGAACCCCGTCGGCTCGATCGAGTACAACAACCTCTTTGCCGTCGGCATGCTGCTCTTCGTCATCACCTTGGTGCTGAACCTCCTCAGCATCAGCTTCGTCCGTCGTTTCAGGCAGGTCTACTGATGAGCATCGCAACGTCGACAGCGCGCGAAGTGACCCGGAACGTGGCCACGGGGGTCAGCAGGGACAGGACCCCCGCCTCCCTCATCTTCGTCATCGCCCTGTGGTTCTCCATGTTCTTCGGCGTCCTCGTCCTGATGGCGCTGATCATCAACACGGCGATCGATGGCTCCGCCCGCTTCGACCGTGAGCTGTTGACGAACTACGCCTCCATCGTGCGACCGGAGACCTCCGGCTTCCGCGCCGGCATCCTGGGCAGCTTGTGGCTCATGGTGTTCACGGCCCTGATGGCGGTGCCGCTGGGCATCTCGGCAGCCCTCTACCTCGAGGAGTTCGCCGACCCGAGCACGCGGTGGAACCGATTCGTCGAGGTCAACCTGCAGAACCTGGCCGCCGTGCCGGCCATCGTGTACGGCCTGCTCGCCGTCGCCATCATGGCGTTGCTCGGCTTCCAGAACGCCGGCATCGTCCTCGGCGGCGCGATGGCACTCGCCCTGTTGATCCTCCCGGTCATCATCATCACGACTCGCGAGGCCGTACGCGCGGTTCCACGTGAGATCCGGCAGGGCTCGCTGGCGCTCGGCGCCACTGTCTGGCAGACCACCTGGCGACAGACGCTCCCGTCCGCGATCCCGGGTATCGCCACCGGCACGATCCTGGGGTTGTCGCGTGCCATCGGCGAGGCGGCACCGCTCGTCATCGTCGGCCTTGCGGGGTCGGTGCTCTTCGACCCCGAGGGCGTGATGAGCCGCATCACCGCACTGCCGATGCAGATCTACTCCTTGACGTCGAACTCGCGCGAGGACCTCCAGCAGGCGGCTTCGGCCGCCATCATCGTGCTTCTCGTGATGGTCGTGGGGCTCAACGCCCTGGCCATCTTCATCCGCAACAAGTTCCAGCGATCCTGGTGAGAGTGACATCCGACATGGCTTCTGCCTCCTCTTCCGACACGTTCCCGCAGATGGCGGCGCTCGGCGACGCCCACGTCGCCGGCGAGCGACGACTCCCCGCGAAGCCGATCAACCCGGTGATGGAGACGCGCGACCTCAACGTCTTCTACGGCGACTTCCACGCCGTGCACGACGTCAACCTGGCCTACGGGCGCCACGAGATCACGGCCATGATCGGCCCCTCCGGTTGTGGCAAGTCGACCGTGCTGCGTTGCCTCAACCGGATGAACGACCTCGTCCCCGACGCTCGGGTCGAGGGCGAGGTGGTCTATCACGGGCAGGACATCTACGAGAAGTCGGTCGACCCGATCGCGGTCCGCACGCACATCGGCATGGTGTTCCAGAAGCCGAACCCCTTCCCCAAGTCGATCTACGACAACATCGCCTACGGGCCGCGTGTCACGGGCATGCAGGTCGAGAACATGGACGACCTGGTCGAGGAGGCACTGCAGGGCGCCGCGCTGTGGGACGAGGTGAAGGACAAGCTCAAGCAGTCGGCGTACAGCCTCTCCGGTGGCCAGCAGCAGCGGCTGTGCATCGCCCGCACCATCGCCACGAAGCCCGACGTGATCTTGATGGACGAGCCGTGCTCGGCCCTCGACCCCATCGCCACGGCGAGGGTCGAGGACCTCATGCTGGAGCTGCGCAACGAGTACACGATCATCGTCGTCACCCACAACATGCAGCAGGCGGCTCGCGTCTCCGACCGCACGGCGTTCTTCACGGCAAGGCCGGACGAGACCACCGGCAACCGGACCGGGCTGCTCGTCGAGTACGACCTCACCTCGACGATCTTCTCGGCGCCCGGCGACAAGCGGACCGAGGACTACATCTCCGGCCGCTTCGGCTGAGCTTCTCGGGGAGGTCTGGGTATCTAGGGACGACCTGGTAGGCGATACGGGGGTACGGCCTACCAGATCGTCCCTAGATACCCAGAGGGCGGCGACGAGGCTCGGGCAGACCCAGCCACGAGCTGTCCACAGGCGCCCGCTCGGGGGCCAAGGCCCGCGTCCTGGGGACAACGCGGCGCACGGGTCGGTGGTCCCGCCGATGCTCGACGCATGGACGAGGAGTGCTGGGGGCCGGGTGCGTGGCCGCGTCACGGGCTGGGCCCGCGCGAGGGGCTACCGCCCGGCCTCGTGTGGCCCGTACGCCGACACGAGGCGGGCGGCCCGACGGACTGGCAGACCCGGTCCGGCGCCTACCGATCCGTCGGGGGAGGGCTGTGGGTGCCCGCGTCCGTGGAGCAGACGGTCGCACAGCGGATCGTCGAGGCCGCGTCGAGGCTGCCTGCACACGGTGCGGTCACGGGCTGGGCGGCGTTGAGCTGGCTCGACGGGCGCTGGTTCGAGGGCACCGGACCCCGGATGGACCCGCGCCCCGTGACTCTGGCGCTGGGCAGTCGCCACACACTCCGCCCGGACCATCGGATCGTGGTGAGCCAGGAGCTCGTGCCGGCCGGCGAGATCCGCCGGGTGCGCGGGGTGCGGGTCACGAGCCCGCTGTGGAGCGTCGCCTTCGAGATGCGCAAGGCGCGGAGCGACGAGGCTGCTGTCGTCGCGTTCGAGATGGCGGCGTACGACGACCTGGTGTCGGTCGCCGAGCTGACGGCGTACGTCGACTCGGCCCTGTGGATCAGGCAGGGCGTGCCGCGCATCCGCGAGCTGCTGCCGGACCTGGAGGAGAACAGCTGGTCACCCCAGGAACCGGTGATGCGGCGCACGTGGCAGGCATGCGGATGCGGCCGGCCGAGGGCGAACTTCCCCGTGTTCGACCTCGCGGGACGCTTCGTCGGCACTCCGGACCTGCTCGACCTGGAGGCAGGCGTCTACGGGTTGTACGACGGTGCGCTCCACCTCGCGGGCTCCGTGCGCCAGGGCGACGTCGCGAAGGAGGCCGCGTACCGCGCTCTCGGCCTCGAGGGTGCGACGATGATGGCCGGCGACGTGGCCGACCGCGGAGCGTTCGTCACCCGGCTGCACGAGGCGTACGCCCGCGCTGAGCGTCGTCCCCCCGAAGCGCGGCTGTGGTTGCCTGGCACACCCGACTGGTGGGCGCCGACCTTCACGGTCGAGCAACGACGTGGCCTGTCCGCGTCCGAGCGATCCCGGGTGCTCAGGTATCGCCAGGCGTCCTGAGCTGGGCGTGATCTCGGTATCTAGGGACGTTCTGGTAGGCGTTCATGCCTTGCCACCTACGAGATCGTCCCTAGATACCCAGCCGGGCCGGGCCGACCAGCCGGGCCGAGGCGAGCCGGACCGGATCAAGGTCAGGGGAGGAAGAGGCGGGCCACCCAGTAGCAGACGGCGGCCACGAAGGCGGCGGCCGGGAAGGTCAGCACCCACGCGGTCAGGATCGACTTGGCCACGCCCCAGCGCACGGCGGACAAGCGCTTGGTCGCACCCACGCCCATGACGGCCGAGGTGATCGTGTGGGTGGTCGAGATCGGCGCCTCGAAGACGTACGCCGTCGTGTAGAGCACCGAGGCCGCCACGGACTCGGCCGCGAAGCCGCGGGGCGGGTCGAGGTGGATGATCCGGCGCCCGAGGGTGCGCATGATGCGCCAGCCGCCCGACCAGGTGCCGAGCGAGATGGCGGTCGCAGCGGCGACGATCACCCACAGCGGCAGGCCGTCGGACTCGGCGACGTACCCGCCCGTCAGCAGCGCGAGGAAGATGACGCCCATGGTCTTCTGGGCGTCCTGGAGGCCGTGGCCCAGCGCCATGGCCGCTGCGGACACGGTCTGGGCGACCTTGAAGCCTCGGTTGGCGCGGCCGGGGTTGGCGTTGCGGAACATCCACATGATCGCGACCATCAGGCCGAAGCCGAGGCTGAACGCCACCACGGGGGAGACGAACATCGGGATGACGACCTTCTCCAGCACCACTGCCCAGTTGGCGCTCGCGCCGGCAGCCACTGCGGCGCCGACGAGGCCTCCGATGAGCGCGTGCGAGGAGGAGGACGGCAGGCCGTAGTACCAGGTGATGAGGTTCCACGTGATGGCGCCGAGCAGCCCGCACATCACGATCACGAGGCCGTGACTGCCGGTGCCCGGATCGATCGTGTCGGAGACGGTCTGGGCGACCTTCTGGCCCAGGAAGGCGCCGACGAAGTTCATGACGGCCGCCATGGCCAGGGCCACACGCGGCTTCAGTGCGCCGGTGGACACCGACGTGGCGATCGCGTTGGCCGCATCGTGGAACCCGTTGGTGTAGTCGAACACCAGGGCCACGACGACGACCGCGATGATGATCGCGAGTTCCATCGGGTCAGGACTCCTTGACGGCGATCTGCTCCACGATGTTGGCGACCTTCTCGAACGCGTCGATCGCCCCCTCGAGGGCCTCGACGATGTCCTTCAGCTTCAGAACCTCCATCGCCTTGTACTCACCGCTGAAGAGGTTGGCCAGGATCCGCCGGTAGGACTTGTCACCGGTGTTCTCGAGCCGGTTGATCTCGATCCAGTACTCGTCGAGCGAGGCCATCGACTCCAGCGACGGCATCGCCGCAGCGGTCAGCTCGGCGCACCGCTGGAGCACCTCGACCTGCTGGGTCGTCTCGGGCGGCAGGCTGGTGACCTCGTAGAGGAGGACGAGGTCGACGGCCTCGTCCATCATGTCCATGACGTCGTCGAGCGCGGACGCGAGGTTGTAGATGTCCTCGCGGTCGAACGGCGTCACGAAGGTGCTGTTGACGCGCCGCACGATCGAGTGGGTGGTCTCGTCGGCGGCGTGCTCGGCCTCGCGCATGCGCTGGGCGATGTCGGCCTTCGAGTTGCCGTCGGACAGCATCTCGCTGAGGAGCTGGGCTCCGACGACGAGGTGATTGGCGGCTTCGCTGAACAGGTCGTAGAACGAGCTGTCGACAGGGCGGAACTTCAAGCGCACGGTGAACTCCGGAGGGGGGACGGATGAACCGTGCTTCATGCTAGGGGGTCACCCGCTCACGGGCGCAACCGCGAGCCCCCTCGAGGTCCGGTGTGACGAGAACCGCAGGCAGGCATCGGGTCAGTGCCGGCGTCGCCGCTGGCGCTCGATCAGCTCGTCGTGGAGGTGCCGTTCGCCGGTGTGGAGGTGCCACTCCCCGTCCGCGTCGAGGTCCCACGCGGTCGTTCCGGGGTCGAGCGAGAGGTCGAGCAGGGCGCGGACCTCGTCGATGACGTGCTCGTCGCGCAGGCGTACGAGCACCTCCACGCGGCGGTCGAGGTTGCGGTGCATCATGTCGGCCGACCCGATCCAGGCGGCCGGCTCGCCGCCGTTCTCGAACCAGAAGACGCGGCTGTGCTCGAGGAAACGGCCCAGGATCGAGCGCACGCGGATGGTCTCCGACAGGCCGGGTACGCCGGGTCGCAGCGAGCAGATCCCCCGGATGATCAGCTCGACGCGCACCCCTTCCTGCGAGGCGAGGTAGAGCGCGTCGATCACCGCCTCGTCGACCACCGAGTTCGCCTTGATCCGGATGCCGGCGTCGCGGCCCGCCTGGTGGTGGGCGATCTCCTGGTGGATCTGCGCGACCAGGCCGTCACGGACGCTGTGCGGCGCGACGAGCAGGTGGTCGTAGGTCCGGTTGCGGCTGATCCCCGACAGGTTGTTGAAGAGCAGGGCGACGTCCTCGCCGATCTCCGGGTCGGCGGTCAGCAGGCCGAGGTCCTCGTAGACGCGCGCGGTCTTGGGGTTGTAGTTGCCGGTGCCGAGGTGGACGTAGCGCCGGATGCCGTCGGGTTCGTCGCGCACGACCATCGACAGCTTGCAGTGGGTCTTGAGGCCGACGAGGCCGTAGACGACGTGGCAGCCGGCCTGCTCGAGCTTGCGCGCCCAGCGGATGTTGGCCTGCTCGTCGAAGCGGGCCTTGATCTCCACGACCACCAGCACCTGCTTGCCGGCCTCGGCGGCGTCGATCAGCGCCTCGATGATCGGGCTGTCGCCGGACGTGCGGTAGAGCGTCTGCTTGATCGCCAGGACGTGCGGGTCGGCGGCCGCCTGCTCGAGGAACCGCTGCACCGACGTGGCGAAGGAGTCGTAGGGATGGTGGAGCAGCACGTCGTGCCGTGAGACCGCATCGAACACGTCGACGGGGGAGGCGGTCTCGACCTCCGCGAGGCTCGGGTGGGTGGAGGGCAGGAAGGCGGCGAACTTCAGGTCGTCGCGCGGCAGGTCGGCGATCGAGTGGAGGCCGGTGAGGTCGAGCGGGCCGGGGAGCGAGACGACCTCGTCGCGGCCGACGTCGAGCTCGGAGACGAGCAGCTCGAGCACCTTCGGGTCCATGGACTGCTCGACCTCGAGCCGGACCGGCGGGCCGAAGCGGCGACGCTGGAGCTCCTTCTCGAGGGCCTTGAGGAGGTTCTCGGCGTCGTCCTCCTCGACCTCCAGGTCCTCGTTGCGGGTGACCCGGAAGGTGTGCGCGCCGAGCACCTCCATGCCGTTGAACAGCTTCTTGAGGTGCTCGCCGATGACGTCCTCGATCGGCACGAAGCGCTGGTTGCCGAGGTCGATGAACCGGCCGAAGGTCGGCGGCACCTTGACGCGGGCGAAGTGCGTGGTGCCCGTCTTCGGGTGGCGTACGACGACCGCGAGGTTGAGCGACAGCCCGGAGATGTACGGGAACGGGTGGGCGGGGTCGACGGCGAGCGGGGTGAGGACGGGGAAGATCCGGTCCTTGAAGAGCTTCTTGCAGACTTTCTGCTCCTCGCGGTCGAGGTCGGCCCACCGGACGATCTCGATGCCCTGCGCGCCGAGCTCGGGGAGCAGCGCGTCGAGGGCCTGGACGTGCCGCTCCATCAGGTCGCGGCTGCTGGTCCACAGCTGCTCGAGCTGCTCGCGCGGCATCAGTCCGCTGGCGGCCCTGACCGCGACCCCGGCGGCGATCCGGCGCTTGAGGCCAGCGACCCGGACCATGAAGAACTCGTCGAGGTTGCTGGCGAAGATGGCCAGGAAGCGCGCTCGTTCGAGCAGGGGCAGTCGCGGGTCCTCGGCGAGCTCGAGCACCCGTTGGTTGAAGCGGACCCACGAGACCTCACGGTCGATGAAGCGGTCCTCGAACTTCTCGACCGCCTCGATCTGGGCGGCGTCCGGGGTGTACGGGGGCTCGACGTCGAAGGTGTCGGTGGGGTGGCCGAAAGGCTCCGCGACCGGGCCCTCGTCGACGGACGGCGAGGCGGCGCTGGCGAGGACGGCTGGATCCGGCATGCGCCCAGTGTGGCACCGGGAGGTGAACGCCAGATGACTCGTGTCAACGCCCGATCGGACCGGTGGGCGACTCAGTAGACGAGCGCCTGCACCCCGTCGGCCAGCACCTGTTCGGCGAACACCGCCGCACCGGCGATCGTGACGCCCTCGCGCAGGTCGCCTTCGACGATCCCGCGCCGGGCGGCGCACTGCGAGCACACGATGACCCTGCCGCTCGACAGGACCACGTCGAGCAGCTGCACCAGCGGTGTCGCGAGGTCGAGCGTGAACTCCTCGGCGCGGCCCGGGACGCCGAACCACGCCGCCTCGCCGGTGAGCCAGAGGGACACCTCCGCGCCGGCGGCCGCCGCGGCCGCCGCGACGGTGAATCCCTGGTTGAGCCGCTCGGCCTCCTCGGCCCCGCAGGTGACCTTGACGACGAGTGATCGAGCCATGTCGCCAACACTAGAGTGGTCGCCATGCCCTTCGAGCTGCCGGACAACCTGCACCCCAACTGCGGCCCCGTCGCCTGGCTCCTCGGCACGTGGCGCGGCAACGGCCACGGCGCGTACCCGACGATCGAGTCCTTCCAGTTCGGCCAGGAGCTGATCTTCACCCACGACGGCCGGCCGTTCTTCCACTACATGTCGCGCGCCTGGATCGTCGACGAGGAAGGCGCGTTCGTCCGCGACGCAGCGATGGAGACGGGCTTCCTGCGGTGCCCCGAGCCCGGCAAGGTCGAGTTCCTGCTGTCGCACAACATCGGCTTCTCGGAGATCTGGTACGGCGCGGCCGACGCCGGCAAGGTCGAGCTGCACACCGCCGGCGTGTCCTTCACCGAGACCGCCAAGGAGGTCACGGCCGGGTCGCGGATGTACGGCAACGTGGAGGGAGACCTCCTCTACGCCTACGACATGGCGGCCGTCGGCCAGGAGCTCCAGCCGCACACCTGGGCCCGGCTCCAGCGAGCATGAACAGATGACCGACGACCTCGCCTCCAGGCTGCGCGAGCAGGGCCTGCGACTCACGCCGCAGCGCCAGCTCATCCTGCGCGCGGTCGAGGAGCTGCGGCACGCCACCCCCGACGAGGTGCTCGCGCACGTCCGCAGCCAGGTCAGCTCCGTCAACGCCTCCACCGTCTATCGCACGCTCGAGGTGCTCGAGGAGCTCGGGCTGGTGCGCCACACGCACCTCAGCGACCGCGCACCGACCTACCACTCCACCCTCGAGCACGAGCACGTCCACGCGGTCTGCCGCCGGTGCGGGGCGGTGCGGTCGTACGACCCCGCTGTCGTGCAGCCGGTCGTCGACGCCCTCGCCGCGGACGGGTTCGTCGTCGACGTCGGCCACCTGGCGATCTTCGGCGAGTGTGCGGAGTGTCCCGCCGGAACCGACTCCTCGCCGTCGCCGACCTAGACTCGACAGCATGCAGTCGCCCCTCCTCGCCCTCCCCGGGGCCGTCGCCGGTGACGGCGTCGACGCCCCGGTCGCCGCGCACTACGGCTCGTTCAACACCGAGCAGCGCAGCCTGGCCGGCGGTGACGGGTTCGTGGACCTGTCGCACCGCGACGTGCTGCGCATCTCCGGTCCCGAGCGGCTGTCCTGGCTGCACAACCTCACCACGCAGTACTTCGACGGCCTGGCGCCCGGCACCTGGACCCAGGCGCTCGTGCTGAGCCCGCAGGGCCACGTCGAGCACGCCTTCGCCGGGGTCGACGACGGCGAGGCGTTCACCGCGCACACCGAGCCCGGCGTCGGGGCCGCGCTCGTCGAATGGCTCGAGCGGATGAAGTTCATGACCCGGGTCGAGGTCGCGCTCGTCGAGGATCTCGCCGTGATGTGGCGACCCGGCGAGGGGGGCGGTCGCTACGACCTGGTGCCCCGCGACCGCCTGGAGGCGTACGCCGACGCTGCCGGACCGGCCGCCGGTCTCTGGGCGTTCGAGGCGCTGCGCATCGAGCGGGGCGAGCCCCGGTTCGGACTCGACACCGACCACCGCACGATCCCCAACGAGGTCGGCTGGATCGGCCCGGCGGTGCACCTCGACAAGGGGTGCTACCGCGGCCAGGAGACGGTGGCCCGGGTGCACACCCTCGGCCGCCCGCCCCGCCGCCTGGTGCTGCTGCACCTCGACGGCTCGGAGAACCGGCTGCCGCCGGCCGGCTCGCCGGTCTCGCTCGACGGGCGCGACGTCGGTTTCGTCGGCTCCAGCGCCCGCCACCACGAGCTCGGACCGATCGCGCTCGCGCTGGTCAAGCGCAACGTCCCGGTCGACGCGACCCTCTCCGTCGACTCGATGCCGGCCGCGCAGGACGTGATCGTGGACCCCGAGGTCGGGCTCCACGTCCGACCCCTCCGCTGAGCCTGCCGCCCTGGTACCTAGGGACGTTTCGGTAGGGCGATTGGCCGGATCGCCTACCAAAACGTCCCTAGGTACGCCCGATGAGCGCTACCCGCGCCGGCGGTACTGGACGTGCGTGTCCGCGGCCGCGTGCGCGAAGCCGAGGCGTGAGTAGACGGCGACGGCGGCGGCGTTGTCCGACTCGACGTAGAGCAGGACCTCCTCCACCCCGAGACCCCCGAGGTGGTGCAGCCCGGCGAGGGTGAGCAGCCGACCGAGACCGCGGCCCTGGGCGTGCGGCGCGACGCCGACGACGTACACCTCCCCGTGGGTGGCGTCGTGCTGCTTGGTCCAGTGGAAGCCGAGCACGCCGGCCCCGTCCTCGGCGACCAGCAGCCCGGCCGGGTCGAACCACGGCTCGGCCATCCGGCGGGCGAGGTTGTCGCGGTCCATCGCGCCCTGCTCGGGATGGTGCGCGAAGGCGGCAGCGTTGACCTCGACGACCTCGTCGGCGTCCGCGTCGGCGTAAGTGCGGATCGTGAGCCCGTCGGGGAGCTCGACCGGTGGCAGCGCCAGCGAGGTGCTGCGTCGCATCACCCACAGGTCGCGGACCCGCTCCCAGTCGTACGCCGCAGCGAGCCGCGCCGCGGCCGGGTGGTTGCCGTGCGACCACGCCACCAGCCCGTCGGCGTACGACTCCGTGCTCCGCAGCAGGTCGGCGCCGACGCCGCGCCCGCGGTCGTCGGGGTGGACGGCCAGGCTGAGGTCGCCGCCGTGCAGGAGGGCGAAGCCGCCGCGCTCGACCGTCACGGTCGCGACGCCGTCGGCGAGGGCGATGCGCGCCGCCTCGTCCAGGGGCGAGGCGCCGTCGGCGGCCTCGGCCGCGTCCGCGATGCGGATGACCTCGGCGACCTCGTCCATGCCGCGACCCTAGCCAGTCGCGCCGGACGGCTCAGGCGTCGGTCGACGAGCGGCTCGAGGGCACCGAGGACTCCGAGGTCTCGCGCGTCGGCACCACGAAGCGGTAGCCGACGTTGCGGACCGTGCCGATGTGGTGCTCGTGCTCCGTGCCGAGCTTGGCGCGCAGGCGGCGGACGTGCACGTCGACGGTGCGGGTGCCGCCGAAGTAGTCGTAGCCCCACACCTCCTGCAGCAGCTGCTCGCGGCTGAAGACGCGACCGGGGTGCTGGGCGAGGTACTTGAGGAGCTCGAACTCCTTGTACGTGAGGTCGAGCGGGCGGCCGCCGATGCGGGCGGTGTAGGTCGCGTCGTCGACGACGACCTCGCCCCGGTGGATCACGTGGGCGGCCGGGTCGTCCGGCGACTGGGCGCCGGCGCGGCCGATGGCGAGCCGGATCCGGGCCTCGAGCTCGGCGGGACCGCACGTGTGCAGCACCACGTCGTCCATGCCCCAGTCGTGCGCGACGACAGCGAGGCCGCCCTCGGTGACCACGAGGAGCACCGGCGCGTCGGCCCCGGTCGTCCGGATCAACCGGCACAGGTCACGCGCGGAGGCCAGGTCCTGGCGCCCGTCGACCAGGACCAGGTCCGCCGGCGGCGCGTCGAGGAGAGCGCTGCCCTGCGCGGGCAGGATCTTCACCGTGTGCGAGAGGAGCGCCAGGCCGGGGAGCACCTCGGCCGACGGCTGGAGGGCGCTCGTGAGCAGCAGGAGAGCACTCATGGGCTCACCTCCTCCGGTGCCGGGTGATGAGGAAGAATATCCCGCATGGGAGCCACGGACGCGCGCGACGGGAGTCGTGAGACGGTCACCGTGCGCTACTGGGCGGGAGCCCGCGCGGCCGCCGGCACGGCGGAGGACGACTTCGCCGTCGACGGCGCGGTGAGCCTGGCCGACCTCGTCTCGCTCGTGCTGGAGCGCCACCCCGACGACCGGATGGCCCGCACGGTGGCGGTGTGCTCGGTCCTCCTCGGCGACCGTCCCGTCCGCTCGCAGGATCCCGCGTCGGTGCTCGTCGAGCCCGGCTCGGTCGTCGAGCTGCTGCCACCCTTCGCCGGCGGGTAGACACGTCAAGGAGTCCTTTGCGCCACAAACGTCGAGGAATCCCCTAGTCTTCCCGCGCAGGCATACGGGGGTTGCCAACGGGGGAATCCCATTTGCGCTGCGATCCGCAAGGTTCACAGTGAGGGGAACGCACATGGGAGACACCCAGATGCGCCGTTCTCGTCGCGCGCTGGCAGCGGCCACCATGATCGGCATGGTCGGCGGCAGCCTGGCAGCGATGGGTCCGGCACACGCCGCAGTCATGCTCAGCGGCAGCACGATCGACTCCAACGGCAACTACGTCAACGGCTACGTCTACGCGTACCGGATCTACGACGAGGACGGCGACGGCACCGTCGAGCCCTTCGAGTACGACAGCCTGCCGGGCGTCGCGACCCAGGGCGGCGCCTTCGACATCCCGGTCGAGGACGGCAACTACAAGCTCGAGTTCTGGCCCAACTCCGACGAGTTCACGCACGAGTACTACCGCGACAAGGCCGACTTCACGACGGCCGACCTGGTCCCGGTGGCCGGCGCCGCCCAGACCCTCGCGCCGTGGACGATCGACCGTGCGCCCAGCGTCGTCGGCTACGTGACCACCACCGACGGACGCCCGGTCGACCATGCGTCGGTCGCCGCCTACGACGCCGCGAGCGGCACCTTCGTCGACTCGGGCTACGCCGACCGCACCGGCGCCTTCCGCGTCACGTCGGACGCCCCGGTGAAGCTGGTCTTCAGCGGGAGCGACCCCGCGACCGGTGACGAGCTCGCGACCGAGTGGTTCAACGACAAGCCCACCAAGGAGACGGCGGACCCCGTCGCCCCGACGACCGACGGCGCCTACATCGGCACCGTCACGCTGGCACCGGGCGGCTCGATCTCCGGTCGGGTCACCAGCGAGTCGGGCGCCGGGCTCTACCGCGTCCAGGTGTGCGCCGACAACGAGTGCGACTCGACCAACGGCGATGGCGCCTACACGATCGAGGGTGTCGGCACGGGCAACCACGAGGTCGAGTTCTACGACCCGATCAAGGAGTACGTCGGCGAGTACTACAACAACGTGCCCCTGACGACTCCGGCCGCCGCCAACCTGGTTGCCGTGGCTCCCGGCCAGGCCGTCACCGGCATCGACGCCGCCCTCGCGGCGGTGCCCGCCGGCCCGGCCCCGAACGGGGTCGACGTCAGCGGCACCGTCCGTGACGAGCTCGGTGGCCTCGGCGTGGGCTACAGCATCTACGTGTACGACACCCCGGCCGACGCACGCGACAAGAAGGTCGTCGCGCAGACCATCAGCAACCGGTCGGGCCGCTACCAGTTCACGCAGCTCGACCGCATCGGCGGCGAGACCGAGTTCAAGCTCGTCGTCCAGGGTGACGGGGAGCGCGAGGAGGGCGACTTCGCGCGCCGCACGATCTGGTCCGGCGACAAGCTCGGCTATGACTCTGCTGTCGCGATCACGGCTGCCCCGCGGGTCCTCGACTTCGTGCAGCCCGTCGCCGGTGGCCTCGCCGGCACCGTGACGAGCGAGGCCGGCGGCGTGCCGGACGACCCGCGTGCGACCTTCTTCGACAGCGACGGGAACCGCTACGGATCCACGAGCGAGTTCGAGAAGGACGGCTCGTACGACGAGCGCTACCTCTGGGCCGGCGACTACACCGTCCAGCTCTCCGCCAGCGACCACGTCGCCGAGTGGTGGAAGGACGCGGTCGCCGGCGAGGCGACCACCGTCACGGTGCGCCCGGGCCAGGTGACCACCGGCATCTCCGCGGTCCTCGCCAAGGACGTCAAGGCCCTCGAGCGGCCCGAGGTCCTCGGCAACGCGTGGGTCGGCAAGACCATGCGCCTGGACAGGGGCGAGTGGACGATGGAGGCCGGCACCAAGTTCAGCTACGAGTGGCTCGTCGGCACCACGGTGGTGGCCACCGGCGCGTCGATCAAGGTGACGAAGTCGATGCTCGGCAAGAAGCTCACCGGCCGCGTGACCAACGACGCGGGCTTCACCCAGGGCCAGGCGCTCACCGCGTCGACGCCCAAGGTGGGTTACCAGCCGAAGGTCAAGGCCAAGGTCACCGCGAAGTCCGCGGCGATCACCCTGAAGGTCAAGCCCCTCAAGGCCAAGAAGGTCAAGGCCACGATCACCGTGTTCGAGATCGTCGGCGTCAAGAAGAACGGCGACGACAAGCTGAAGAAGCGTGGCAAGGGCACGATCAAGAAGGGCAAGGGCGTCGTCCGCTTCAAGAAGGCGCTCGGCAAGGGCAAGCACAAGCTCGTGTTCGCCGTGAAGGGCAAGGGCAAGGTCGGTTCCGGCGACATCCGGAAGACGGTCAAGCTCAAGCGCTGATCGACGGCCACGTCAGCACGCGGCACAGCGGGAGGCCCCGCGGAGCACCGGCTCCGCGGGGCCCTTCCGCGTCCGGGGAACACCTGGGGCCCCTCCGTGCGTTGACCCCGCATGACCTCCGGAGCATGGATCGCCGTCGGCGCTGTCGCGCTGGCGCTGGCATTCGGGCTCTGGCGGCTCGGCACCGACGGCCGGTTCCGCGGCACCCACCTCGTACGCCGCACGGGTGGGCCGGCAGCCGCCGGTGCCGCTCCGCTCGAGCAGCCGGCGGCCGACCTCGTCGCCGCGCTCGGGGAGCCACTGGGTGAGCGGGCCACGCTGCTGCAGTTCTCCAGCGCCTTCTGTGCCCCCTGCCGGGCCACCCGGCGCGTGCTCGCGGACGTCGCCGGACTCGTCGACGGGGTGACCCACGTCGAGGTCGATGCCGAGCACCACCTCGAGGCGACCCGCGCCCTCGGCATCCTGCGCACACCCACGACCGTCGTCCTGGACGCGGCCGGGACCGAGATCACCCGGGCCACTGGCGCACCCACGCGCGACCAGGTCCTGAGCGCGCTGGCGCAGGCGTGATCTCACGATGTGGATGGTGTGACCACATGGCGAGACGCGCAGCAATCGGCCGGCGGGTGTCGCCTACTGTCGTCGCCATGTCCTCGACCATGCTGACCAAGCGCCGCGCAGTGGACCACTGCCGCGTGTGCTCGGCGCTGTGTCGAATGTCCTGACGGTCCCGCCGACCATCTGAGCGCGTACGTCCATCACGTCGCTGGACTCCGCTCGTCGGTAGGACCCGCGTCGGCTGTGTGCCGACGCGCCCGGCCCTGTGCTGCGCCGACCACCTCAGGAGAGACATGACCACCACTGCATCGCCCCGCACCGCGCCCCCCGCCGTCGGCCCGACCGCCCGCGGCATCGATCCGCGCGGCCCCCAGCTCGCTGCCGGCCTCACGGCGGCCGTGCTGGTCGCCGTGCTGCTGCTCCCGTCGCCGGTCGACGTCGTGCTGCTCGCCGTGCAGGCGGCGCTGTTCGGGATCGGCGCCGTACGCGGGGTGCAGGCCACGCCGCACGCGTGGGTGTTCCGGACGTTCGTCCGACCGCGCCTGGCCCCGCCCTCCGAGCTGGAGGCTCCCGAGCCGCCACGCTTCGCCCAGGCCGTCGGCCTCGGCTTCGCGCTGGTCGGCCTGGTGGCCCTGCTCTCGGGGGCGACCGTCATCGGTCAGGTCGCCGTCGGCGCCGCGCTCGTCGCCGCTCTGCTCAACGCCGTCTTCGCCTTCTGCCTCGGATGCGAGGTCTACCTGCTTCTCCGTCGCGTCACCGCCTGATCCACCACGTACCCAGCAAGGAGCACACCACCATGAGCCGCGAGAACTCGCTCGTCACCGCCCAGTGGGTCGAGGACAACCTCGACACCGACGGCATCGTCCTCATCGAGGTCGACGAGGACACCACCGCCTATGACAAGGGGCACATCCAGGGAGCCATCAAGCTCGACTGGACGACCGACCTCCAGGACCAGGTCCGCCGTGACTTCGTCGACAAGAGCCCAGTTCGAGGCGCTGCTCTCCGAGCGCGGTGTCGCCAACGAGGACACCGTCGTGCTCTACGGCGGCAACAACAACTGGTTCGCCGCCTACGCCTACTGGTACTTCAAGCTCTACGGCCACCGGGACGTCAAGCTGCTCGACGGCGGCCGCAAGAAGTGGGAGCTCGACTCCCGCGAGCTGACCGACGCGCTGCCCACGCGCGCCTCGACGTCGTACACCGCGACGGAGCAGGACTCCTCGATCCGCGCCTACCGCGACGAGGTCGTCGCCGCGATCGGCACGCAGAACCTCGTCGACGTGCGCAGCCCC
The DNA here is from genome assembly GCA_963791365.1 of uncultured Actinomycetota bacterium. Taxonomy (GTDB): domain Bacteria; phylum Actinomycetota; class Actinomycetes; order Propionibacteriales; family Nocardioidaceae; genus Nocardioides. The sequence goes on from CAWBSG010000017.1 coordinate 314,976, forward strand.
GACGAGTACGCCGGCCGGCTGCTCGCCCCGGCCCACCTGCCGCAGGAGCAGGCCCAGCGCGCCGGCCACATCCCCACGGCCGCGAGCGTGCCGTGGAGCAAGGCCGCCAACGACGACGGCACGTTCAGGTCCGACGACGAGCTCACGGCGATCTACACCGAGGCCGGCGTCGACTGGGACAGGGACACGATCGCGTACTGCCGCATCGGTGAGCGCTCGTCGCACACGTGGTTCGTCCTCAAGGAGCTGCTCGGGCAGGAGAACGTGAAGAACTACGACGGCTCGTGGACCGAGTACGGCTCGCTCGTCGGCGTCCCGGTCGCCCTCGGCGACGAGCGGGGCGAGGCCTGATGTGCGGCGCGACCGAAGGCGGGCTGTCGCTCGACGGCGTCAACGTCGCCAAGGAGGCCGTCATCCAGGGCCAGGTGCTGCGCGGCGGCGCCAACGGGGGAGAGCCTGTCGGCAACGCCTACGTGCGCCTGCTCGACCGCACCGGCGAGTTCACCGCCGAGGTCCCGACCTCGGCGACCGGCCACTTCCGGTTCTTCGCCGGGGACGGCGACTGGACACTGCGGACGCTGGCGCCGAAGGCTGACCCGGTGGACACCGAGGTCACCGCCACGACCGGCTCTGTGGCCGAGGTGCAGGTGCTCGTCCCGGCCTGATCGCACCGTCTCGAGAAGACCGCCCCGCACGTTGGACGTACGGGGCGGTTCTCGCATTTTCCCCGTGATCTTCGCCAACCGTCGCTGGGAGACCGACCCCACTCGTACCGTGGACCTTTCGGGTGTTGGGGGAAGGAGGGTCCTCGTGGACGCTCACACCGGTGTCCTGGACACCGCGGAGCTGTGGCGACTCACCATGGAGCACTCCCCGGTCGGAATGGCCCTCGTGTCGCCGGACGGCCGGATCCTTGCCGCCAACGCGGCGCTCGGCGAGATGCTCGGCTACGACGACCATGAGCTCTCGAGCCGCACGGTGGCCGACCTCACCCACCCCGACGACCTCGCGACCGACCTCGACCTCATGCGCCAGGCGATGGCCGGGTCGACGACGTCCTACCGCGTGCCCAAGCGGTGCGTCCGCTCCGACGGCAGGCTCCTCCACGGCGAGCTGTCGGCGCTCCTGCTGCGCGACACGGATGGCGCGCCCCTGCACTTCATCATGCAGATCATCGACCGCACCGACGTGCACGCCTTCGCCGAGCGCCTCGACGCCGCCGAGGAGACCGCCTACGACCTGCGGAGCAAGGGCCAGGCGATCCTCGAGAGTGTCTCGGTCGGGCTCCTGCTCGTCGACGCCGACGGCACCTACAGCGCGTGGAACCGGCGGCAGCAGGAGCTCCTCGACATCGCCTTCCCCGACGGCCACGGCGGGCGGGCGGGCCAGACCGGCTTCGTCTACGACGCCGTCCAGCAGCACGTCGTGCCGTTCGAGCAGTTCCCGCGCGCCCTCGCCACCCACGGTGTGGGAGGGGAGCCCGCCGACCTGCTCATCTGGATCGGCGAGGACCCCGCGGCCCGACGGGCACTCTCCGTCTCGGCGCGTTCGGTGCAGGACCGCGCGGGCGCCCTCACCGGTGCGGTCCTGGCCTACAACGACGTCACCGACATGATCCGAGCCGTCAGCGTGAGGGACGAGTTCGTGTCGACGGTCTCCCACGAGCTGCGTACGCCGCTGACGGCGGCCCTGGCCTACCTCGAGCTGCTCGACGAGTCGGTGGCGCCGGTGCCGGGGGCCCGCCAGCAGGTCACCGCGGCCCGTCGCAACATGCAGCGGCTCTCCCACCTCCTGGCCGACCTGATCTTCTCCACCCAGGCCTCCTCGGGCTCGCCCGTGGCCGTCCCCTACCGCGTCGACCTGGTCACCGTGCTCCGGGAGGCCTTGGAGGCGGCCGCCGTCGACGCCGAGGATGCCGGCGTACGACTCTCCTGGGACCACCCGGACGCCCTCGAGGTGCTCGCCGACGGCATCCGGGTGCGCCAGGTTCTCGACAACCTCATCGGCAACGCGATCCTCTACGGCCACCCCGACGGGCACGTCGAGGTGACCATGGCGGAGTCCGAGGGCGGCGTCGTGATCACCGTCGCCGACGACGGCGATGGCATCGACCCCGACGACGCCGACGAGGTCTTCGACCGATTCTTCCGCGGGAAGAACGCCCGGCGGCGCCACGTCGGGGGAACCGGTCTGGGCCTGTCGATCGTGCGGACCATCGTCGAGTCCCACGGCGGCGACGTGTCGCTCGCGAGCACCGTGGGCGAAGGCACCACTGTGCGTGTGGTCCTGCCGGCGGCGCCATGAGCCTGTGGCCACGGCCACGTCCCCCGGCTCGCCTGCGTCGGTGAGGTCCCCTCGACACCGGAACGGTCTAGACACCTCGACCGCTCAGCATGCTGTCTGCGGGAGCAGCGCGTGTTTTTACCGAGCAGTTGAGCGAACTCATGGCGAAAACGCGGCCGAATCGTACGGTTGGTGCGTCGCCCATGGGGATGGGCGACTCGTCGTAGGGGGAAAGGGGGCGTGACGTGGTGGCCGTACGCGTGTTCACGCCCGAGCCCGACGACCTGTGGCGCCTGACGATGGAGCACTCACCGGTCGGGATGGCGATCGTGTCGCCCGACGGAATGATCGTCACCGCCAACGTGTCGCTCTGCGAGATGCTCGGCTTCGACCTCGACATGCTCCGGTCCGTGCGCTTCCAGGACCTCACCCACCCCGACGACCTCGTCGAGGACATGCGAATGGTGGCGCGGTGCCTGAGCGGAGAGATCAAGGCCTACCGGACCACCAAGCGTTACACCCGGGCGGACGGCGGAACGGTCGTCGGGGACCTCTCGATGGCTCTGCTCTGCGCTCCTGACGGCACCCCCATCCACTTCATCGTCCAGCTCGCCGATCTCACCGAGATGGTGCGCGCGATCCGCGCCAAGGACGAGTTCGTCTCCCATGTCTCGCACGAGCTGCGGACGCCGCTCACCTCCGCGATGGCCCACCTCGAGCTGATGGAGGACGCGGGCGACCTGGGGCCTGCCGTCCAGCGCCACGTGACTGCTGTCCGGCGCAACGTCGCCCGGCTCTCGCACTTCGTCGCGGACGTGCTCTACGCCACCCGCGCGACCACCGGCTCCTCGCTCGTGGATCCCTACCCGCTCGACGTGGTGACGGTCGTGGCCGAGGCGCTGGATGCCGCTCGGGTGGAGGCTGCGATCGCCGGCATCACGCTCGAGGCCGACCTTCCCGACTCCCTCGCGGCCCATGTCGACGGCATCCGCCTGCGCCAGGCAGTGGACAACCTGATCGGCAATGCCGTCGCCTATGCCTCGCGCGGCGGGCACGTCCTCGTCGCGCTCAGCGCCGACGAGCGGGACCTCACCCTCGTCGTCGCGGACGACGGCGAGGGCATCGACCCCGACGACCTGCCACAGGTCTTCGACCCGTTCTCCCGCGGGGCGAACGCGAGGAGCCGGCAGGTCCCCGGCACGGGCCTGGGCCTCCACATCGTCAAGACGATCGCGGAGGCCCACGGCGGCGGGGTCTCCGTCGCCAGCCAGGTCGGGCTCGGCAGCACCTTCCGGCTCACCCTCCCGCGCTGACCGCGGGCTGGTCCAGACCGGTCCGCCGCCCTGCCGTCGGTGGCAGCGGACTCCGCTCAGGTTGGTCGCAGCTATCGCCCATCGGGGTCTGAACGCGCCCGGTCTCTCCTACGGTCACCTCACCGCGACGGACGAGGAGGGGTGACATGGCGATCCACGACGGGATGCGTTCGGGCGACGACGGGCTGCTCCCTGTGCTCGGAGCGGCGCGAGGCCTGGACGTCCGGCGGCGGTTCGACCGCTGCCCCGACGCCCCGCCGACGCCAGATCCGCGCAACTGGTCTAGGCCTGTTCGTCGCCCGGACGATGGTCGCGGCGCACGGCGGCGGCCAGTCGCTCGCGAGTGCCGCGGGCGACGGCACCACGGTGTGCGTGGTCCTGCCCCGATGAGCGCGAAAGTCCGCATCCACTGGGGTACAGACGCGAGAACCCCCCGCACTGGTGCGGGGGGTCCTGGCGCGTACCGGGTGGGGTCCGGTGCGTGTCTCGCAAGGTGGGGGACATCTTGCGAGGCTGTCGTCAACGTCTGCATCAGGAGCATTTGCCAACGGCTCTTGCCCAAGTTTGCCAAAGCACGACACACTCTGCACAGGTTTTGGGACTATTTCTTTCGGCAGCTTTTCTCGGGATGCTGATCACCAACCCCATACGGCACAACAAACCCTGGAGACCCACATGAAGAGCAAGGCCCCCCGCCTCATCATCGCCTTCGTCGCCATCGTCGGCCTTGCCGGCATGACGGCACCCGCCGACGCCGCTGCGCCCGCCAAGCAGGCTCGCAGCGTCTGGTGCTGCTGATCGGCTCCTGATCGAGCCCGACGGCTCCGGAGCTCAGCTGCGGGAGTACACGGTCGACACCACGCGCGCCCGCAGCCCGGACGACACCGCCGCCCGGCGGTAGGCGTCCAGGGCGGCCTCGTCCAGACCCACCCCGTGGAGGAGGTCGGCGAGGTCGAACCACAGCTGCGCGGCCTCTTGGTCGGAGCCGATCGCCGACAGGCGGAGCACCGCGGCCTGGTAGCACGCCGCAGCGAGATCGGTCGCGCCCTCAGCGGCTCGCGTCCTGCCCTCCAGGGTCAGGGCCTCGGCCTCGACGATGGGCGCATGACCGTCCGTGGTGAGGTGCACCTGCGACACGAGTTCGCGACTCTCGGTCGAGATCGTCGTCGAGGAACGCCACTCGGGCGAGCCCCAGCAGTGTGTATGCCACGTCGACCGGAGCTCGCGCTGCTCCACTTCATGTCGGTGACCGCCTGCTCCGAGATTCTCGCGCGCGCCGGAGAGATCGGGCGGGTCGAGCTCGAGCTGGAGCCGTCCCACCTCGGTGCGCAGGCGGGCGAGGTTCCGGGCGTCCTGTCCCTCGCCCATCAGCGCGAGTGCCCGTTCGGCGAGCGGCACTGCGGCCGCTGCGTCGCCCACGCCTGCCTTGCATGACACTGGCGTTCCAGTACGCCGAGGCACGGGCCCTCGGAGATCCGAGCGACTCGGCGCGGGCGATGGCCTTGCGGCAGAGGCGGACGGCGTGGGCAGTGTCACCGCGCTCGAAGTGGGCGGCCGCCACGGTGACCGCGAGCTGCACGGCCTCGTCGCTGGCAACCGAGTCCGGCATCCTCGATCTGAGCCATGACACGCTCGCCGCACTCGATGGCGCGACCGAGGTCGCCCGTCTCGCGGAAGATACGGCTCAGCGCGATGCCGGCCTTGATCCTGGTGAGGCCGTTGACAGTGGTGTCGTCGATGAGCGACTCGAGCTCCAGGACGGCGTCATCCTCGCGCTTGGTGGCCTCCAGCGCCCGGGCGTGCAGGAGGCGCGCACGCTCGCGCAAGCCCTCCATGTGCGTGGTCGCCAGCGCGTCCAGGGCCTTGCTCAGGTGGCGCTCGGCGTCCTCCGGCTGCCCCGACTCGAGCGAGAGCTCGGCGTAGTCGAGCGCCAGCCGCATCTCGTCGACCTCACGGCGCTCGGCCACTCCGAGCAGGGACTCCACGGTCACGTCGAGCCGTACGGCCAGCGCCTCCAGTGCGAGGGCAGTCGGCTGGCGGTGGCCGGACTCGATGCGCGACAGGTACGCCACGGACATGACCTCGTCGGCCACGTCGCTCTGCGTGAGGCCGCGGGCCTGGCGCGCTGAGCGCAACCGCCCGCCCAGCTCGGCGCGGTCGGTCTGCCCCAGCACTGCGGCAAGTCGCGAGTCCATGGGGGTCATTCTGCGGCACATTTGCCCAAGAAGTGTCGAATTGGGTCAAGGCTTAACTTAGGACTGCCTTTCCCGTCGACCTAGGAGGGTCGACGGGATTCGACAAAAGTGGGACGAATGTGTTGGTTGAGCGAGATCCTGTGCTCAGCTGCCGCTGTTGATCATGCCGGCGCCGACGGTCACGCCGGTCGCCTCGTCGATCAGGATGAACGAACCGGTGGTGCGGTTCTTCGAGTACGGGTCGCACAGCAGCGGCACCGTGGTGCGCAGCTGCACGCGTCCGATCTCGTTGAGCGCGAGCTCGCCGGCCTCCTGGTCGCGGTGGAGCGAGTTGACGTCCAGGCGGTACTGGATGTCCTTCACCATCGCACGACCGGTGCGGGTGGTGTGCTTGATGGCGAGCTTCTGGCGCGGGCGCAGCGGCTCGTTGGTCATCCAGCAGATCATCGCGTCGATGTCCTGGCTCGGCTTGGGAGCGTTCCTGGGCCGCGCGATCATGTCGCCGCGCGAGACGTCGACGTCGTCCTCGAGGTGGACCGTCACCGACATGGGCGGGAACGCCTCGGCGATCTCGTTGTCGAACAGCTCGACGCGCGAGATGGTCGACGTCATGCCGCTGGGCAGCACGACGACCTCGTCGCCCTTCTTCAGCACGCCGCCGGCGACCTGGCCGGCGTAGCCGCGGAAGTCGTGGTACTGGTCGGACTTCGGGCGGATGACGAACTGCACCGGGAAGCGCGTGTCCACGAGGTCGCGGTCGGAGGCGACGTGGACGTGCTCGAGGTGGTGCATGAGCGTGGGGCCGGAGTACCACGGGGTGTTCTCGGACCGGTTGACCACGTTGTCGCCCTGGAGCGCCGAGATCGGGATGACCTCGAGGTCGGGGATGTTGAGCTTGGTCGCGAAGGTCGTGAACTCCTTGTGGATCTTCTCGTAGATCTCCTGCGACCAGTCGACGAGGTCCATCTTGTTGATCGCCAGCACGAGGTGCGGGACCCGGAGCAGCGAGAGCAGCACCGCGTGCCGGCGCGACTGCTCGGTCAGTCCCTGGCGGGCGTCGACCAGGACGAGGCCCAGGTCGGCGGTCGAGGCGCCGGTCACCATGTTGCGGGTGTACTGGATGTGGCCCGGGGTGTCGGCGATGATGAACTTGCGGGCCGGGGTCGCGAAGTAGCGGTAGGCCACGTCGATCGTGATGCCCTGCTCACGCTCGGAGCGCAGGCCGTCCGTCAGCAGCGCCAGGTCGGTGTAGTCGTAGCCCTTGGACTGGCTGGTCGACTCCACGGCCTCGAGCTGGTCCTCGAAGATCGACTTCGAGTCGAGCAGCAGGCGCCCGATGAGGGTCGACTTGCCGTCGTCCACGGAGCCCGCGGTCGCGAAGCGGAGCAGGTCGGCGTTCTCGGTGATGGACGCAGCGTCCGTGCCGGTGGTGGTCGTCTCGGTCCCAGAGATGTCGGCCATCAGAAGTAGCCCTCCTTCTTGCGGTCTTCCATGGCGGCCTCGGAAAAGCGGTCGTCGCCGCGGGTGGCGCCGCGCTCGGTCACCCGGGCCACGGCGATCTCCTCGATGATGGCGGCGGTGTCGGAGGCCTCGGACTCCACGCAACCGGTCTGGGTGCGGTCACCGACGGTGCGGAAGCGCACCGTCATGGTCTCCACCGTCTCGCCGCCCTTGGGCTGGATCTCCGGGCCGACCGAGAGCAGCATGCCGTCACGCTTGATGACCTCGCGCTCGTGCGAGAAGTAGATCGACGGGATCTCGATCTGCTCGCGGTGGATGTAGCTCCAGATGTCGAGCTCGGTCCAGTTCGACAGCGGGAAGATCCGCATGTGCTCGCCGGCGTGGATCCGGCCGTTGTAGAGGCTCCACAGCTCGGGACGCTGCATCTTGGGGTCCCACTGGCCGAAGTCGTCGCGGTGGGAGTAGACGCGCTCCTTGGCGCGGGCCTTCTCCTCGTCACGACGGCCGCCACCGAAGGCGGCGGTGAAGCCGTTCTCCTCGATGGAGCCGAGCAGCGTGCCGATCTGCATGCGGTTGCGGCTGGTCTTGCCGTCGTCGACGACGTGGCCGGCCGCGATCGCCTCGTCGATCGTGGCGACGATCATCCGCGCACCCAGCCGCTCGACCCACGAGTCACGGGTGTCGAGCACCTCCTGGAAGTCGAGGCCGGTGTCGACCTGGAGCAGGGGGAAGGGCAGCTTCGCGGGGAAGAAGGCCTTCTCCGCGAGGCGGAGCATGACGATGGAGTCCTTGCCACCGGAGAACATCAGGACCGGCTTCTCGAACTCGGCGGCGACCTCACGGAAGATGTGGATCGACTCCGCCTCGAGCTGGTCCAGCTGGCTCAGCTGGTAGTCGACGTGGGTGTTGGTCATGACGCAGGGAGGGCCTCTCTCGGGACAGCAGCCATCATCGTAGCGACGGGCGTCCCTACGGACGATTCGCGCTCCCGCGACGATGTCGGCGAGACTCGCCGGATGAGCCGTACCCCTCGACTCGCGTCCCCCCGCACCCCGCGTCAGCGACCGTGGACTGGTGCGGTCGCCGCCGTGGCCGTCGTCACCGCGGCCGCCCTCGTCACCGGGTGCTCGTCCTCGCCGGGCGGCGACGGCGCGGCGCCGGCGTACCGCACGAGTGCGGACGTCCAGGCACGCGTGCTGCCGCAGCTCGCGGCGAACGGCGAGGACGTCGAGGCTGCGGACGACGCGTCCTGGGTCGTCGACGCGACGATCGCCGATGTGGAGGAAGGCACCACCGTCACCCTGTTCGCCAGGTCCGATGACGGTGGGTGGGAATCGGTCTCGGACGCCGAGACGGATGCGGACGGGCGGGTGTCCCTGACCAGCGCCACGGCCGGCGAGCTCACCGTCGTCGCCGGCGAGGGTGACGACGCGATCGGCGCCGAGGTCACCACCGACGACGCCCCCGAGGCGACCTTCACCGACGACTTCGACGACGCGGACAGCGTCGACGGCGGTCCGGCCGCCCAGTGGCGCACCCGCGTCCAGGGCCGCACCGGCGTACGCACGTGCTCGCACGCCGACCCGAGCGCCGCCGAGGTCGCCGACGGCGTGCTCGTGCTGAGCGTCCTCGAGGATCCGGCCGGTGGCGAGTGCCAGCTGCCCGGGCGCCGCAAGAAGTTCCCCTACCGGATCAACGGCCACGTCGGCACCGAGAGCATCTTCGGCTTCACCTACGGCTACGCAGCGGCACGGATCAGGACGCAGTCCGCGCGTGGCCAGCACGCGGCCTTCTGGATGCAGGCGGTCGGCGGACAGGGCGAGGGCGGCCCGAAGGTCGGCGGCGCCGAGATCGACATCATCGAGTACTTCGGCGACGACCACCCCGAGGGCGGCCTCACCAGCTTCACCTACTTCCTCGACGCGGCCGGCGAGAAGCAGACCGTGGGCGGCTGGCTCCCCGACGTCGAGAAGTACGGCGACGACTGGGCCGAGCAGTACCACGTGTTCTCCGTCGAGTGGACGCCCGACGCGTACGTCTTCCGCATCGACGGCCAGGTCACCCAGCGGCTCGAGGGCGAGACCTCGGGGCGCGAGGAGTTCCTCATCCTGAGCCTGCTCTCCTCCGACTACGAGCTGCCGCGCTTCAACGGCGAGCTGCCGGAGCACATGGAGGTCGACTGGGCGCGGGTCTGGGAGACGGGCCCCGAGCAGGGCTGATCCTGACCCGAGACCCTGGCCCGTGAGGACGTGGAGTTCGGCGTCATCGCCCGCACGCCCGCCGTCGGCGGCCAGGTCGTCTCGCTCCAGGGACTCCGGGCGACGTACGACCGCAGGGCAGGTTCTCCTACTGCTACGGCGTCGCCGCGGCGCGCATCAGGTTCCAGGAGGCGCGGGGCCAGCACGGCGCGTTCTGGATGCAGGCCCCGGTCGTGGAGTCGGGTGCCGAGATCGACGTCATCGAGTGGTTCGGCACCGGTTCGTCCGGCCTCGCGAGCGGCGTCTGGACCTATGGCGGGGGCGCCCAGGCCCGCGCAGCCGGAGGCACCATCGCCGACCAGGCGGCGTACGGCACCGACTGGGCCGGGACCTACCACGTGTTCTCGGTCGAGTGGACGCCCACGGAGTACGTCTTCCGCATCGACGGCCGCGAGACGCTGCGCACATCTGCCGGCGTCTCCCAGACCGCGGAGTACCTGATCCTCAGCCTGCTCGTCGCCAACTTCGAGGCGCTGCGCATCACCCCCGACGCACTCCCGCAGACGATGGCGGTCGACTGGGTGCGGGTCTGGCAGCAGTAGGTCAGGTCGGCGAGCCGGGACTCTCGAGCACGAGGGTGATCGGCCCGTCGTTGACGCTCTCGACCTGCATGTCGGCCCCGAAGCGGCCGCGCTCGACGTGGGCGCCGAGTCGCTCGAGCTCGTGGCAGACCGCGTCGTAGAGCGGCTCGCTGACCGGTCCGGGCGCGGCCGCCTGCCAGGTCGGCCGTCGGCCCTTGCGCGCGTCGCCGTACAGCGTGAACTGACTCACCACGAGCACCGGAGCCGCCACGTCGGCGGCGCTCTTCTCGTCGCGCAGCAGCCGCAGGTCCCAGATCTTCCGGGCCGTCCACCCGACCTCGGGCTCGCCGTCGTCGTGGGTGACGCCGAGGTAGACGAGGAGGCCCGGCGCGTCGAGCTCGCCGACCACCTCGCCGTCGACGCGGACGCTGGCGGAGAGGACCCGCTGGATGACTGCACGCATGGTGCAAGGATGCCGCCATGTCTCCCCAGAACACGGCGCAGGCGCTGCTGATCACGGTCGCGCCCACCGGCGCCGAGACCGCCAAGGCCGACTGCCCCCAGCTCCCCACCACCCCGGAGGAGATCGCCCGCACCGCGGCCGAGTGCGAGGCGGCCGGCGCCGCGATGATCCACCTCCACGTCCGCGACGCCTCGCACGCGCCGACGCTCGACCAGTCGCTCCTGCGCGAGTGGGTGGCGGCCGTGCGCGACTCGTCGTCGCTCGTCGTGCAGCTCTCGACCGGGGGCTCCGTGCACGACCCGCTCGACGAGCGGTTGAAGGTGCTCGACGCCGAACCCGACTCGTGCAGCCTGACGATGGGCACCACGAACTTCGGCGACGACGTCTTCCTCAACCCGTGGCCGTTCGTGAAGGACCTCTACCAGCTGGCCCTCGAGCGCGGCGTCGCTCCGGAGTTCGAGCTCTTCGACCTCGGCCAGGTGCACGCGCTCGGCCGGCTGGTCCGGGAGTACGGCGTCCCCGCCGGCGGCAAGGTCCACGTCGACTTCGTGATGGGAGTGCCCGGCGGGATGCCCGGCACGGCACCGGCCCTCGTCGCCGGTGTGGCCGCGCTGCCGCCCGAGGTGACGTCGTGGTCCGCCACCGGCATCGGTCGCTCGACCCTCGCCGTCGCGATGGCCTCGCTGTCGATGGGCGGCCACCTCCGCGTCGGCATGGAGGACGTGCTCACGATCAGCCGCGGCGTGCCCGTGGACTCCAACGCACAGCTCGTCGCCCGCGCCGTCGACCTCGGGCGGATCGCCCAGCGCACCCCGATGTCGCCGCCCCAGTGCCGGGAGCTCCTCGGCCTGGGCTGAGCGGTGGGTGAGGGGGTTTCCGCGGCCTCGGGTTGCCGCTCACGCACCGCTGGTCGGCGCGCACCCGGGAGCGGCGCTAGGAGTCGTCGAGCTTCTTCATCCCGACGACCCCGGGCCGGTAGTCGGGGTCCTCGAGCTGGGCGATGGTCGGTGAGCCGAACATCGGCAGGCCCTGCGACTTGCGGATGAAGCCCCACACGACGGGCAGCACGAGCAGCACGAACAGACCGACGCCGGCGATGAGCATCGGGTGGGTCTCGTCCTCGCCGGCGCCCAGCGGGGCCCAGCCGGCCTTGTCGAGCAGGGCGACGCCGCTCATCGTGAGGACCACCACGATGCCGCGCCGGATGAAGGACTGCGGCACGCGCGGAGCGATGGCCGAGCCGATGAGGGTGCCGGGCACCGACCCGATCACGAGCGGCACCAGGATCTGCCAGTCGAGGCCGTGGAGGGCGATGTTGGAGATCGCCGCGGCCATCACGAGCGGCACGGCCTGGACGAGGTCGGTGCCGACGAGGCGTACGGCTGAGAGGCCGGGGTAGAGCATCAGCAGGGCGATCATGATGACCGAGCCGGACCCGACGCTCGTGATGCCGACGAGCAGGCCACCCAGGGCGCCGACGAGCAGCGTGGGGACCGGTCGGATCGCGGGGTTCTCGTCGGGGTGCTCGCCACCGCGGACGCGCACCAGGTTGAGGTAGAGGCGCAGGGCGTAGGTCACGGCGGCGAGCAGCAGGGCGAAGCCGATGCAGAGCTTGAGGGTGTCGTCGATGTCCTCGGGCTCGACGACCCACGACACCAGGTGGGGGCCGAGCAGGGCCATCGGGATCGACCCGATCATCAGCCACTTGGCGAGCTGCATGTTGGGCGAGCCCTCGCGCTTGTGCACGATCGCGCCGCCGGTCTTGTAGATCGCGGCCGCCGTCAGGTCGGCGGTCACGACGGTCGCTGCCTCCCCGACGCCGAGGAAGATGAGGGCCGGCGTCATCAGGGCGCCACCGCCCATGCCCGTCAGCCCGACCACGATGCCGACGATGAAGCCGGCGGCGAGGATCGAGAAGAACGTGACGGTGATCCAGTCCATCAGCTGTCTCCGGTCAGGCGGGGGACGATGACACGCAACATCTCAGTGATTGTGGCGGTGGCGGTGGCTGCGGCCTTCTCCCCACGCCGGAACGGGTCCGCGACGTCGAGCTCGGGGTGAGCCGGCTGGCGCTTCTGCCCGACTGCGGTCACGAGGTCGCGGCCCCAGAGGTCGGGGATCTCCGCGATCGCCGCCTCGAACTGGCCGAGGGTGAAGAGCGTGCGGTGCAGCTGGGGGAAGTCGTCCAGGACGTGCTGGCGGTGGATCGACTCGGCGGTCAGCACGAGGTCGGCCTCCAGCAGCATCTCGGGCTTCAGACGTCGGCTGCGGAAGCCGGAGACGTCGAGGTGCGGGATGGTCGCCGCCTGCACCGGGTTCATCACGTGGCCGGTGCGGGCGTGGGTGCCCGAGCTGGCGAAGACGACGTCGGCGTCGCCGGCGAGGTCGCGCGCGATGAGCTCCATCGCGGGCGAGCGGCAGATGTTGGCGGTGCAGAGGAACAGCACCGAGAGCGGCTGGGTCATGCGTCCGTGCCCCCAGGGTGACCCAGGTGGAGGAAGCCGGCCTCGTCGAGCGCCGCGAGCACGTCGCCGAGGGCGTCCTCGATGGTGCGTCCGGTCGTGTCGACCCGCACGGCCGGGTCCTCCGGCTCCTCGTAGGGGGACGAGATCCCGGTGAACTCGGGGATCTCGCCCGCGCGCGCCCTGGCGTACAACCCCTTGCGGTCACGGCGCTCGCACTCCTCGAGCGGCGTCGCCACGTGGACGAGGAAGAAGGCGCCGCCTGCGTCCTCGACCATCGCCTGCACCTGTGCGCGCGTCTCGGCGAACGGCGCGATCGGCGAGCACACCGCGACGCCACCGTGCCGGGCGATCTCGGCGGCGACCCAGCCGATGCGGCGGATGTTGGTCTCGCGGTCCGTCTTGGAGAAGGTGAGCCCGGCCGAGAGGTGGCGGCGTACGACGTCGCCGTCGAGGCTGGTCACCGTGCGTCCGCCCTGCTCGAGCAGCAGGTCCATCAGGGCGCGGGCGAGGGTCGACTTGCCGCTCCCCGACAGGCCGGTGAAGAACAGCACCAGGCCCTGCTCCTCCGGCTCGGGCCGATCGGCGTCGACGATCTCGGCGATGCCGGCCGGGTAGCCGTCGTCCGGGTGCTCGGTCAGCGCGTGCACCGGGTCGGCGCCGGCGTAGGTCGCCACCACCCGCGCGCCGAGCTCGTGGTCGACGTCGGCGTCCCCGTGCGACGGCAGGGGTACGGCGACCACGTGAGCGTCGTCGAGGAGGTCGGCCGCGGCGAGCGAGGCGCGGACGAGCGCGACGGGGGACAGGTCGGCGGTGCCGGTGCCCGTCAGCGCGACGAGCACGACGCGGCCGAGCCGGCGGACCTCGTCGAGCTCGGCGTCGCTGAGCGCGTCGACGACCGGCACGAACGTGGCGCCGGCGTGCTGCTCGCGGACCTGGGCGGGCGTCAGGTGGAGGCGACGGAAGGGGCCGTACTGCGCGTGGGTGAGGGGCTCGAGCGACCCGTCCGCGGCGACCCGGGCCAGCGGCAGTCCCTCGGGGTCGACCAGCTCCGCCTCGGCGGCACCGCCGGGCAGGTCGAGGGTGACCGGGCTGCCGGCTTCGTTGAACCGGGAGAGCGGGGCGTACGCCCCGGAGACGAGGAGCTCCAGGTCGTCGAGCTCGGTCGGCGTCGGGCAGTGCTGGATCACCCGCGCATCCTCTCAGAACAGCCCTGAGTAGCCTGCGGCCATGCCTACCGCTGGTCTGCCCGTCGTCGCAGAGATCGTCCGCTCAGGGTTCGTGGAGGGCCACCACTACGGGTCCATCGTGGCACTGGGTGGCGACGGCTCGGTCGAGTGGTCGGTCGGCGAGGTCGTCGCACCGGTGCTTGCGCGGTCGAGCAACAAGCCGTTGCAGGCGCTCGCGATGGTCGAGCTCGGCCTGGACCTGCCGCCGGACCTGCTCGCCCTGGCGTGCGCGTCCCACTCGGGTGAGCCCTTCCACATCGAGGGCGTACGCCGCACGCTGGCGTCGGCCGGGCTCGACGAGTCGGCCCTCCGGACGCCGCCCGACTACCCGCTGGACGACGAGGCGCGCGAGGCGGTCATCCGCGCCGGCGGCACGAAGTCACCGATCCTGATGAACTGCTCGGGCAAGCACGCCGCGATGCTCGCCACCTGTGTCCTGAAGGGCTGGGACACCGCCACCTACCTCGACCCCGGGCACCCGCTGCAGGTCGCCATCGGCGAGACCTTCGCGCGACTCACCGGCGAGCCCGTCACGACCGTGGCCGTCGACGGGTGCGGCGCGCCGCTGCTGTCCACCTCTCTCACCGGGCTGGCGCGCGCCTTCGCCACGCTGGCGCGCGCGACCGACGGCGCGGAGCACCGCGTCGCCGAGGCGATCCGCCGGCACCCCGAGTTCGTCAGCGGCACCACCCGCGACGAGCTCGCCCTGCACCGCGCGGTGCCCGGGCTCATCGGCAAGGCGGGCGCGGAGTCGTGCTACGCCGTGGCGCTGCCGGACGGGCGAGCCTGGGCACTCAAGACCGACGACGGGGCACCGCGCGTGCGCCCGGTCCTGATGGCCGAGGCCCTCCGGCGGTCCGGGGTCCTCGACGAGGACGGCGTGGACGTCGAGGCGGTCGAGGCCACCGGCCGGGTCGACCTCCTGGGCGGCGGCAAGGCCGTCGGCACGATCCGTGCTGCCTTCTAGCTAGCACCGACAACACCAAGTGGGATCGGGCCTCTGTGAGGGCAATCACCTGCTGTGAGTTTGCTTCTGCTAACAGTAGTTAGCACACTGGAGGCATGGCCAAGGACAAGAGCACCAAGTCGACCAAGACGAGCGCCGCCGTCGTCGGGTCGCTGGGCTCCCTGGGGGACTACCTCAAGGAGCAGCGCCTGTCCGCCCAGCTCTCGCTGCGGCAGCTCGCCGACCAGGTCGGCGTGAGCAACCCCTACCTCAGCCAGATCGAGCGCGGCCTGCGCAAGCCGTCGGCCGAGGTGCTCCAGCAGCTCGCGCGCGCCCTGCGGGTCTCCGCCGAGCAGCTCTACGTCCGCGCCGGCATCGTCCACCCCGACCCCGGCCAGGCCGGCTCCGTCGAGCTGGCCGTGCTGGCCGACACCGGGCTCACCGAGCGGCAGAAGCAGTCGCTGCTCGACGTCTACGCCTCGTTCCTCGCGATCAACGAGCGCGACAGCTCGATCGCTCCACCCGCTTCCACCACCCAGCCCTGACCAAGCATCACATCCACCAGAAGGAGAAGGACATGGCCACCGCCAAGTTCGACATCAAGACCGAAGCCCTCAAGCCCCTCCTCGCGGGCGTCGGTGTCACCGACCTCGCCGTCGAGGCCGTCCGTGACGCCGTGGCCGACGTGCAGAAGCGCGCCGCCGCCGCCCAGAAGGACGTCACCGCCCGCGTCGCCGACGCGCGCAAGTTCGACGCCAAGGCCGAGGCCAAGGCCCGCCGCGCCGCCGTCGAGGCCCGCGTGGCCGAGCTCCAGACCGAGGCCAAGGCGTACCCGACCAAGGTCTCGACCCAGGTCTCGACCCTCGTCGACGAGAACGTCGCCGCGGTCAACGCGACCTACACCGACCTGGTCAAGCGCGGCGAGTCCCTCGTGGGCCGCATCCGCCGCCAGGAGTCGACCAAGGCCACCGTGAAGTCGGCCCGGACGACCTCGGCCAAGGCGAAGACCACGGCCACCCAGGCCACGAAGGCTGCCGACGCCAACGCCACCGCGGCCGACAAGACCGCCGCCACCAAGGTCGCGCCCAAGCCGAAGAAGACCGCCAAGAAGGCCACCCGGTCCGCCGCGGCCAAGAAGGCGTCCGCCACGACCGCTCGCAAGACCGCGGCCAAGAAGACCGCCACGGCCCAGAGCAGCGCCAAGGCCACCGCCACCGCTGCCCAGTCGACCGCGACCAACGCCGTCAAGGCCGTCGCCGACGCCGCCGAGAAGATCGGCGACTGAAGAGCAGTCGACGACGTCGACCAGCTGACGCTGTTCTAGGCAGGACCCCCGACCGTCAGGTCGGGGGTCTTTCCATGCCCGCCCGTCCACGACCGTCGCCTAGGCTGGGGGCGTGAACATCTATGCGTTCAACGGCACGTTCATGCTGGTCGTGCTCGTGGTGCTGCTCGCGATCAAGGGCTTCGCGTTCATCAACGCCCTCACCTACTCGACCGAGGCCTACGAGGCTGCGGGCAAGCTCACCAAGCCGGCGTGGTGCGCCATCACCGGTCTCGGCTTCGCCGCGCAGCTGATCCTGATCGGCTCCTCGCCGCTCGGGATCATCCACCTGGTCTTCACCATCGCCTCGCTCGTCTACCTCGCCGACGTACGCCCCGCGCTGGCCGAGGTGACCTCCGGCCGCCGCTGACCACTGCGCTTGCTCGGTTCCTCTCGCTGGTCGAGGAAGGACGAAGTCCTGTCGCGAGACCCGGGTCCTCCCGTTGGTCGAGGAAGGACGAAGTCCTGTCACGAGACCCGGGTCCTCCCGTTGGTCGGGGAAGGACGAAGTCCTGTCACGAGACCCGGGTCCTGCACGGTTGGTCGAGGAAGGACGAAGTCCTGTCGCGAGACCCGGGTCCTGCCGTTGGTCGAGGAAGGACGAAGTCCTGTCACGAGACCCGGGTCCCGCTGTTGGTCGAGGAAGGACGAAGTCCTGTCACGAGACCTAGGTCCTCCCGTTGGTCGAGGGACGAGGTCGTGTCACGAGACCAGGGTCCCGCTGTTGGTCGATTAAGGACGAAGTCCTGTCACGAGACCCGGGTCCTGCCGTTGGTCGAGGAAGGACGAAGTCCTGTCACGAGACCCGGGTCCTGCACGGTTGGTCGAGGAAGGACGAAGTCCTGTCACGAGACCAGGGTCCTCCCGTTGGTCGAGGAAGGACGAAGTCCTGTCACGAGACCCGTCCACAGATGTCCCGCGCCCTCTGGTCGCGTGCTCTCGCTGACGGCACGCTCGAGGGATGCCTCACGTCTACATCCTGCGGTGCTCCGACGGCAGCTTCTACGTCGGCAGCACGCGGAATCTCGAGCGGCGCATCTTCGAGCACAACGAGGGGGTCGGGGCGGCGTACACCCGCCGACGACGACCGGTGGAGCTCGTCTGGTCCGGCGAGTGTGAACGCATCGCCGACGCCTTCGCGATGGAGAAGCAGATCCAGGGCTGGTCGCGGGCGAAACGCCAGGCGTTGATCGACGACCGGGCCGACGAGCTCGGACTGCTCTCGAGCCGCAGCTGGGCGGCGCTGAGGGCGCGAGGGCGGGGGTCGACTTCTTGAGCCTTGGTTTCGTGACGGTCGCTGCGCGACCTCCTCAACCAGCGGAGAGGCAGCGGTTCAGGGCTGGCGCTCCTCGATCCTCAACCAGCGGATGCTGGTCGGGGGTCGACTTCCTGAGCCTTGGTTTCGTGACGGTCGCTGCGCGACCTCCTCAACCAGCGGGTGCTGGGCGGTCCGGGGCTCCTCAACCAGCGGCGAGGTAGCGGTCCAGCGCGGCCAGCGCGTCCTCGGGCTCAAAGCCGGTGGCCCGGATCTTCGCCAGCGACATCGCGGAGTTGAGCGGGCGGGGGGCGAACGGGTTCCCCTGCGCCAGCACCCCTTCGGCGTACGCCGTCGTGCTGGTGCCGGACACGTCGTCCGCGCTCCGGCCACTGCGCTCGAAGACCGCCTGGGCGATCTCGCGCCACGACATCGGCGTGCCGCCGTTGGAGACGTTGTAGGTGCCGAACGCGGCGTCGGAGTCGAACAGGTGCCGGGTCGCGCGGACCAGCTCCTCGGTGAAGGTCAGCCGGCCGACCTGGTCGTCGACCACGCTCGGCGAGACACCCTTGTCGGCGAGCGACTGCATCGTCCGGACGAAGTTCCTGCCCTCGCCGATCACCCACGACGTGCGGATCAGGTAGTGCCGAGGGGCGAGGCCGACGGCGAGGTCACCGGCCGCCTTGGACTGGGCGTAGACGCCGAGCGGTGACAGTGGCTCGTCCTCCACGTGGCCCGGATCGAGGGCGGCCGTGCCGTCGAAGACGTACTCCGACGAGTAGTGCACGAGGGTGAAGCGGTGCTCGCGGGCGAGCCGGGCGAGGGTGGCCGGTCCGGTGGCGTTGGCGGCCCACGCGGCCACCCGCCCCTCGGTGGTCTCGGCGGCGTCGACGGCGGTGTACGCCGCCGCGTTGAGCACGACGGCGTACTCGTGCCACGGCCAGGCGCCGACGGCCGCACTGTCGGTGAGGTCGAGCGACGTGACCCCCTCGCCATCGAAGAGGTCGACGCGGTCGGCGTCGGGGTGGGCCGCGAAGAGGGCGCGGCCGAGCTGGCCGAGCGCGCCGACGATCAGGGTCTTCTTGGGAGCCATCGCGGTGCTCGGGTCGAGCGCGGGAGCGTTCTGGTCCTTCTCGCTGATGATCGCCTCGCCCAGCGGGATCGGCCAGTCGATCGCGACGGTCGGGTCGCCGAGGGCGAGCGCGGGGTAGGTGACGCCCGGTCGCCAGTGGTCGTTGACGAGGTAGGTGTAGGCCGTCGCGTCCTCGAGCACCTGATAGCTGTTGCCCACGCCGCGCGGCACGAACACCGCGACCGAGGTGTCCATCTCGAGCGTGACGGTCGCGCCGAAGGTCTCGCCCTCGCGCATGTCGACCCACGCGCCGAAGATCCGGCCGGTGGCCAGCGAGATGAACTTGTCCCACGGCTCGGTGTGGATGCCGCGGGTCACGCCGCGGTCACTGTTGAACGACACGTTGTTCTGCACGGGACCGAAGTCGGGCAGGCCGAGCGCGAGCATCTTCTCGCGCTGCCAGTTCTCCTTGAAGAACCCGCGGTCGTCGTCGCGGCGGTCGAGCCGCACGACGACCAGGCCGGGGATGGCGGTGGTCTCGAGGGAGGGGAGGGTCATCGTGTGCCTCGGTCTCGGGACGGGACTTCGTCCCTCCTCGACCAGCTGTGGGTGGTCATCACTGGCCCTTCTCCGCGTACGTCGCCTCGACCGCGTCCTTGTGGGGGCGCCACCAGTCCTCGTGCTGCTGGTACCACTCGATGGTGTCGGCCAGGCCGGACTCGAAGTCCTGGAACCGCGGCTGCCAGCCGAGCTCGTGGCGCAGCTTGCCCGACTCGATGGCGTAGCGCAGGTCGTGCCCGGCGCGGTCGGTGACGTGGTCGAAGTCGTCGGCGCCCTTCCCCATCAGCGTGAGGATCAGGCGGACGACCTCGAGGTTGTTCTTCTCGCCGTCGGCGCCGATCAGGTAGGTCTCGCCGATGCGGCCCTTCTCCAGGATCGTCAGCACCGCCGACGAGTGGTCGTCGGCGTGGATCCAGTCGCGCACGTTCTCGCCCGAGCCGTAGAGCTTGGGGCGGATGCCGTCGATGACGTTGGTGATCTGGCGGGGGATGAACTTCTCGATGTGCTGCCAGTGGCCGTAGTTGTTCGAGCAGTTCGACACCGTCGCACGCAGGCCGAAGCTCCGCACCCAGGCGCGGACCAGGTGGTCGGAGCCGGCCTTCGAGGCGGAGTAGGGGGAGGACGGGTTGTAGGGCGTGTCCTCGGTGAACCGCTTGGGGTCGTCGAGCTCGAGGTCGCCGTAGACCTCGTCGGTCGAGACGTGGTGCAGGCGCTTGTCGTGCTTCCGCACCGCCTCGAGGATCGTGTAGGTCCCGAGGATGTTGGTCCTGATGAAGGGGCTCGGGTCGTTGAGCGAGTTGTCGTTGTGCGACTCGGCCGCGTAGTGGACGACCGCGTCGTGGGCCGCGACCAGCGGGTCGACGGTGTCCTCGTCGGCGATGTCGCCGACGACGAGCTGCACCCGGTCCTCCGGCAACCCGGCCAGCGACTCCTTCGAGGCGGCGTAGGTCAGCTTGTCGAGGACCGTGACGTGGTAGTCGGTGTGCTCGACGAGGTGGTGCACGAAGTTCGACCCGATGAACCCCGCGCCCCCGGTCACGAGAAGGCGTTCCATGGCCGGGAGTCTAGGGTGCCTGGTTCCCCCGGGCCGAGCCGGTGACACTGAAGCTCGGCTGCGTGATGAGTCCCGGGTCGACGTACGACGCCTTGCCGCGTCCCGCGCGCGTCCAGCCCTCGGGGAGCTCGGTGACGTCGTAGCCCTTCGGCCATTGGACGTTGACCGTCAGCGCCTGCGGGTTGACCATTCCCTGCGGCGTGGCGTCGAGCCGGTAGATGAGCTCGTCGTCGGTCGCGTCCGCCGCGGCGGGCACGGTGTAGGTCAGCACCGCCTCGCGGGTCGTACGGGGAGGCAGGACCAGGCGGACCAGCTTGTAGGGGCGGCCGTAGTAGTCGAACGTGTCGGTGCCCAGCGTCTTGCCGGCCGCGGTGGCGCTCGAGATCTCCACACCCTCGGGCAGGAAGACGCCGACCGTCATGCCGTTCCAGCGGGTGCGGCTGCTGCCTCCCCGGTTGTCGCCGTAGATCTGGTTGGCACCGTAGGGCGGGGAGTCGTTGAAGACCGAGATGGTGAGCTCCACCTCGGCCGAGCCGTCCTCGCGCAGCTGTACGTCACTGGTCACGGTGCGGCGTTGCCAGAAGTCGGACTTGCTGATGTTGGTGTTCTGGTTGAAGACCGCGACGTAGTCGTGCGGGGTGTCGGACAGGTCGCCCGCGAGGCCGACGTCGGTGACGGCGGCCTGGAGGTCGGGGTCGCGCATCCAGAGTGCGAAGTGGCGCGCCTGTGCCGAGCTGCGCAGTGACTCGATCTTGTCGAGGCTGTTGCCGGGCTCGAAGACGCGGTCCGCGAAGACCGGCACGATCGCCCGGTTGAGACCCTTCCGGGCGTCGTTGTCGGGGTAGGTGTCGTAGTCGCCGACGAGCTTCTGGGTGAAGTTCGAGGCGTCGAGGGTGCCGTAGAGCGGGACGTCGACAGGTCCGGTGACGCGCAGCATGTCGGCCAGGGCGACGACGTCGACCGCCACCAGGCCGTCGACCTGCTGGCCGGTGCGCCGCTCCCACCCGCGGAGCAGCTCCTCGCCGGAGACCGACCAGTCCGGGGCGAACGTGGCGGTGGAGATGCGGAGCTTGCCGTCGTGGAACGGGTTGCCCTCGACCTTGTCCCAGCGGCCGACGCGGAACAGGTCGGGGTCGGACGTGTCCCGGGCGTCGCCCATCGAGAGCTGGCCGTCCGAGACCTGCATCGGCACCACGGTGAGCGGCGCGCCACCGGAGAAGCGCTGCTCGCTGGGGTTCAGCAGGGCGAGCAGGTAGGTGCGGTCGCCCTCCACGCCGAAGAGGTCGGGCAGCACCCCGGCGAGCTGGTCAGCGCGTCGCGCGGTGGCCGCGACAGGCGCCACGACGTCGGTCGCCTCGTCACGCGCCTCGGACAGGAGCGTGCCGACCCCGATCGCTGAGTCGCTCACCTCTCCGAGCTCGAGCTGCGCGGTGTCGAGGTGGGCGCTCGCCTGGTCGACGGCGCGCAGCACCGACTTCAGGGTCGGCACGTCGATCGCACCGTCGGCGAACAGGGTGGCGTCATCACCATCGACCGCCGGCCACGCCTCCAGCGCGACCTCGGCGGCCGAGGTCAGGTGGTCGAGCGCGTTGCCGAGGTGGCGTACGTCGTCGATCGGCCGTCCCACGACGGGCACCAGGCTCCAGATGTCGCCGCCGATGCCCTGCATGGCGCCCTGCACCTGGTCGGCGTGGCGTCGCGCGCTCTGCAGGCTCGCCTCCGCGGCATCGACGTCACCGGCCTCCAGCGATGCCTTGGCCGCCTCGAGGTCCGTCTTGGCGCCCTGGGCGTGGCCGGGCGCCTTGAGGAACGGGATGGCGAGCAGGGCGAGGCCCACGACCAGCAGGAACAGGACCCCGATGACCGTCCAGGGGCGCAGCAGCCGTCGCTCCGATTCACGCGAGGACGTACGGCGCATCGACGGCATGCGGACATGGTGCCAGCCACGTCCTCGCGCCGTGGCCCAATAGGGTGGGCCACATGCGCGGAATCATCCTGGCCGGCGGCACTGGCTCGCGGCTGCACCCGATCACCCAGGGCATCAGCAAGCAGCTGGTGCCGGTCTACGACAAGCCGATGATCTACTACCCGCTCTCGACGCTCATGCTCGCGGGCATCCGCGACATCCTCATCATCACCACCCCCCACGAGGCCGACGGCTTCCACCGGCTGCTCGGCGACGGGTCGCAGTTCGGGATCAACCTGACCTTCGCCGTCCAGCCGAGCCCCGACGGTCTGGCGCAGGCGTTCGTCATCGGCGCCGACCACATCGGCTCCGAGCGCTCGGCCCTGGTGCTCGGTGACAACATCTTCTACGGCTCCGGCCTCGGCCAGCAGCTGCTCCGCTTCACCGACCTCGACGGTGCCGCGGTCTTCGGCTACCACGTCGCCGACCCGCGGGCCTACGGCGTCGTGGAGTTCGACGACCAGGGACGCGCGCTGTCGCTGGAGGAGAAGCCGGAGAACCCGAAGAGCGACTTCGCGGTGCCGGGCCTCTACTTCTACGACAGTGACGTGGTGCAGTACGCCGCCGAGCTCGAGCCGTCGGCGCGCGGCGAGCTGGAGATCACCGACCTCAACCGCCGCTACCTCGAGGAGGGCCGCCTGCACGTGGAGGTGCTGCCCCGCGGGACCGCGTGGCTCGACACCGGCACCTTCGACTCGCTCAACGACGCGTCCAACTTCGTGCGCACGATCGAGGGCCGGCAGGGCTTCAAGGTCGGCGCGCCCGAGGAGGTCGCCTGGCGGATGGGCTTCCTCTCCGACGACGAGCTGCTCGAGCGTGCCGAGCCGCTGCGCAAGAGCGGCTACGGCGAGTACCTCCGCGGGCTGCTCCAGCACGGCTGACCCTTCGCTGGTTCCCTCGGTCGCGATCCCCGGGTACCCGGGGAAACTGGAGCCTCCACCCCGAAACTTCGGGGGCAAGGCTCCAGTTTGGGACTAGAAGCCCTTGATGTACGGCGCTCAGCGGAGGTCGGTGGCCACCATCCGGGCGACGATCTCCTCGAAGGCGACGGTCGGCTCCCAGCCGAGGACGTCGCGGGCCCTCGACGCGTCGCCGACCAGCTCGGTCGGGTCGGCGGGGCGGAAGAAACGCTCGTCCTGGCGCACCAGCGGCTCCCAGTCGGCGATGCCGGCCGCGGCGAAGGCGGCGGCCACGAAGTCGCGTACGGAGTGTGCGCGGCCGGTCGCGACGACGTAGTCGCCCGGCTCGTCGGCCCGCGCGGCGCGCACCATCGCATCGACGTAGTCGGGCGCCCAGCCCCAGTCGCGGCGGGCGTCGAGGTTGCCCAGCACCAGCTCGTCGGCGTCACCACGGGCGATCGCGGCGACGGTCGAGGTGATCTTGCGGGTCACGAAGCGCTCGTGGCGCCGCGGCGACTCGTGGTTGTAGAGGATCGCGCTCGTGGCGTGCAGGTCGCGCTGGCGGAAGACGCCCGCGGACAGGTGCGCGAAGGCCTTCGCTGCGCCGTACGGGTTCACGGGCCGGATCGGGGTGTCCTCGGTCTGGGGCGAGGACGCTGCCTCGCCGAAGATCTCGGCGCTCGACGCCTGCACCAGGCGTACGCCGCCGACGAGCCGCGCCGACTCCATCAGCGCGACCGCCGCCTGCCCGTTGACGTGCGCGGTGAGGTCGGGCTCGTCCCACGACTGGGCGACCGAGCTGATCGCGGCGAGGTTGTAGACCTCCGCCGGAGCCAGGTCGAGCACCAGCCGGCGGGTCGACTCGAGGTCGCCGAGGTCGCCGGTGTGGAGGACGACCTCGTCGGGGCAGTGGGCGGGGTGGCCGTCAGCGCCCAGGACGAGGGCGTGGACGTCCATGCCCTCGCCGACGAGGCGCTCGGCGAGGTAGGTGCCGTCCTGGCCGCCGATGCCGGTGATGAAGGCGCGAGCCGTCACCAGCCCGCCTTGGCGGCGGCGATGTCGCTGTCCACCATCATCGCCACGAGCTCGGCGAAGGACACCGACGGCGTCCAGCCGAGCTTGTCCCGGGCCTTCGTCGCGTCGCCGATGAGCAGCTCGACCTCGGCGGGCCGCATGAAGCGCGGGTCCTGCTTGACCAGGTCGGCCCAGTCGTCGACACCGATGTGCTTGAACGCGAGGTCGAGGTAGTCGCGGATCGACCAGGTCTCGCCCGTGGCGATGACGTAGTCGTCGGCCTCGTCCTGCTGGAGCATCCGCCACATCGCCTCGACGTAGTCGCCGGCGTAGCCCCAGTCCCGGCGGGCGTCGAGGTTGCCGAGGGTGATGTGCTTCTGCTGGCCGAGGCTGATCCGGGCCACGGCCTGGCTGATCTTGCGGGTGACGAACTCCGGGCCGCGGCGCGGCGACTCGTGGTTGAAGAGGATCCCCGAGGAGGCGTGCATGCCGTAGGACTCGCGGTAGTTGATCGTCATGTAGTGGCCGTAGACCTTGCTCACGCCGTAGGGCGAGCGCGGCCAGAGCAGGGTGCTCTCCGACTGGGGCACCTCCTGGACCTTGCCGAACATCTCCGAGCTCGACGCCTGGTAGAACCGGATCCGGCCCGGGTCGTCCCCGGCGTGGAGGCGTACGGCCTCGAGCATGTTGAGCACGCCCATGCCGGTCACGTCGCTGGTGACGAACGCGTTCTCCCAGGAGTAGGCGACGAACGAGATCGCCCCCAGGTTGTAGACCTCGGTGGGGTCCGAGTCGCGCATCGCCCGCATCAGGCTGGACAGGTCGGTGAGGTCGCCGTTGTGCAGCTGGACGTCCGGGACGAGGTTGGTCACGAGCTCGCGGCGGGGATTGTTCTGGCCGCGGATCAGGCCGTGGACGTCGTACCCCTTCTCGAGCAGGAGCTCGGCGAGGTAGAGGCCGTCCTGGCCGGTGATTCCGGTGATGAGTGCGCTGGGCATGGGCTCAGTCTGTCAGGACGCGCTGTCCTAGGGTGTGGCGCATGAAGATCCTCGTCAGCGGCGGCGCCGGCTACATCGGCTCGCACACCGTCATCCAGCTCGTCTCCGCCGGTCACGACGTGGTCATCGTCGACAACTTCAGCAACGCCCGCCCGCAGGTGCTCGGCCGGATGGAGGCGCTGACCGGGACCGCCCTCGCCGCCCACTCGTTCGACCTCTGCGACTACGACAAGACCGAGCACCTGTTCGCCGCCGAGGACTTCGACGCGGTCATCCACTTCGCCGGCTACAAGGCGGTGGGGGAGAGCGTCGAGAAGCCGCTCGACTACTACGAGAACAACCTCGGCTCGACGTTCTCGCTCGTCCGCGCGATGCAGAAGCACCACGTGGACAAGCTCGTCTTCTCCTCCAGCGCGACCGTCTACGGCACCGACCAGGCCGGCGCGACCGAGGACCGGCGCACCTTCGCCACCAACCCCTACGGCTGGACCAAGGTCATGCAGGAGCAGATCCTGCGCGACATCGCGGTCGCGGCTCCGTCGTCCCGCTTCGCGCTGCTGCGCTACTTCAACCCCGTCGGGGCGCACGCGTCGGGCACCATCGGCGAGGACCCGTCGGGCATCCCCAACAACCTGATGCCGTTCATCGCCCAGGTCGCGGTCGGCAAGCGCGACCGGCTCAGCATCTTCGGCGACGACTACGACACCGTCGACGGCACCGGCGTCCGCGACTACATCCACGTCGAGGACCTCGCCGCCGGCCACGTCGCCGCGCTGGAGGCGCTCACCACGACGACCGAGCCCGTCAACATCTGGAACCTCGGCTCGGGTCGCGGCACCAGCGTCCTCGAGCTGCTCCGCGCCTTCGAGCGCGCCGTCGGCCGCGAGCTCCCCTACGAGGTGGTGGCCCGGCGCCCCGGCGACGTCGCGACGTCGTACGCCGACCCGTCCAAGGCCAACGCCGAGCTCGGCTGGAGCACCCAGAAGTCGGTCGACGACATGTGCGCCGACACCTGGCGCTGGCAGTCCCAGAACCCCCAGGGGTTCGCGGGGTGATCCGCCGCTCCGCGCTCGCCGCCGGCGCGCTGCTGCTGGTCTCGGCCCTCGCCTCGTCGGTGGGCGTCCAGGCGCCCGCTCGGGCCGACCATGGTCCGCTCGCCGGGCGGACGATCGTCATCGACCCCGGCCACCAGCTCGGCAACCGCCACTTCCCGGCGCAGGTGAACCGTCAGGTGCCGGCCGGCGGCTTCACCAAGCCGTGCAACACGACGGGCACCGCCACCGACGGCGGCTACCCCGAGGCGACCTTCGCCTGGCAGGTCTCGCGGGCCCTCGCTCGGCGGCTGCGCGCGCTCGGCGCAACGGTCAGGCTGACCCGGCACAGCAACCGGCAGGACCGGTGGGGTCCGTGCGTCGACGCCCGCGGTCGCGCGGGGAACAAGGTCGGCGCCGACCTCAAGCTGTCGATCCACGCCGACGGGTCGTACGCCGCCGGCGCGCGTGGCTTCCACGTCATCGCGCCTGCCGACCGGGCGCCGTGGACCGACGACATCTTCGACTCGTCCGCGCGGCTCGCGAGGGCGGTGCGGGCCGGTCTGGTCTCGAAGGACTTCGGTGTCGCCACCTACGTCGCGGGCGGCGACGGCCTCGACGTCCGCTCGGACCTCGGCACCCTCAACCTCTCCGACGTACCCACCGTGGTGGTCGAGCTCGGCAACATGCGCTCGCCCTATGATGCGGCCGTCATGACGTCGGCGGACGGTCGGGGGCGCTACGCATCCGGGCTCGTCGCCGGTGTCCGCAACTTCCTAGGAGCACGATGAGGTCCTCGAACTTCCGTTACCTCGTCGGTGTCGACCACCTGCGCGGGATCGCCGCGATGACCGTGCTGCTCTACCACGGGACGCAGCTCATCACCGGCGACCTGAAGGGCCACGACTTCAACCCCGCCACGGACCGCGGGCTGACGGCGTGGAACCCGGTGAAGGCGGTGATCTCCGAGGGACAGCTCGGCGTCAGCCTCTTCATGGTGCTGAGCGGGTTCATCTTCGTCTCCGGCCTGCTCGACCGGCAGTGGTCGGTGCCGCTGTTCTTCTACAACCGGCTGGTGCGGATCTACCCGCTCTACGTCTTCCTGATCGTGCTGGCCGTGGCGCTCTACCCGCAGACCTCGCTGGGCGCGCTGATCCAGGCGATCGTGCCGATCGCCGGCTTCTCGCCCACGGACGCCGACGTCGGGCTGGTCCACTCGACCGGCGTGATCTGGACCGTCGTGGTGGAGGTGCAGTTCTACCTGCTCTTCCCGTTCCTGATGCGGTGGGTGCAGGAGGGCCGGTTCTGGCTGCTCGCCCGGATCGTGCTGCTGATGGTCGTGCTGCGCGGGTTCGCCCTCGTGGCCGGTGACGTGAACATGGGCCGCCTCGGCTTCACGATCTTCGGCCACCTCGACGAGTTCGTCTGCGGCATGGTCGCGGCCTGGATCTTCCGCCACCGTGCGGAGGCGCTGCACCGGTGGCGCTGGGCGCTGCTGGGCGGCGGGCTGGCCGGCTGGGCCGTCCTCACGCTCGGCATGAACCGGTGGCGCCAGCACGTCGGCGAGGAGGGCTACAGCGACATCTTCGTGATCCTCCCGACGATCACGGGTGTCGTGATGGCCGTGGTGGTGCTCGGCTGGGTGACCACGGTGACCAGCGAGCGTGCCCTCTGGTCGCGGCTCCTGGCCCGGCTCGGCGTCATCAGCTACTCGCTCTACCTGGCGCACTTCATGGTGCTGCGGATCCTGGTCGCCAAGGTCGACCTGCCGCGCCTCGGGTTCTCGCCGTGGCTCGACTCGCTGGCGTGGTCGGTGCTCGTCTTCGTTCCGCTCACGATCGCCCTGTCGGCCCTCACCTACTCGGTGGTCGAGAAGCCCTTCCTGGAGCTGCGCAAGCGCTACGTCACCACGCCGGAGGAGGCGCGGGTCACCACCTGAGCCCGCCCCGGGCCGGACTCAGCGGACGTCGAGCTCGTCGAGCGCGCGGAGCACGACCCGCAGGTGCGCGGGCTCGTGGGTACGGACGAGGTGGGTGCCGCCGAGCGTCGCCAGGACCCCGAAGAAGCCCTCGCCCTTGCGGAACTCGTCGCCGAACAGGTCGAAGCTGTGCGGCACGGCGTTGCACACCGGGACGCCGAGCGGACGGAGCCGGAAGCCCTGCGCCAGCACGCGCGTCTGGTGCCGGGCACGGGTGATCGGGTCGACGAGGTTGCCGTAGTAGAAGCCCATGCCGGGGTCGATCACGATCTTGTGGGCGCCGAGCGACCGGGCGTGGGTGATCCGGGGCGAGAAGTGGTCGAGCAGCACCGGGACCGGGTCGGCGTCGGGCGGCACGTCGGAGATCTCGCGGACGTTGGCCGTCTCGCCGAAGCACATCACGACAGCGGCGTCGTACTCCGCGGCGAGGGCGAGCATCTCGTCCTCGTGCTCGCGGCCGGTCATGTTCAGGATGCGCGCGCCGGCGTCGAGGCACGCGCGCACGACCTCGGGCTCGTAGGTCTCGACGGAGACGACCGCCTCGTCGGCCAGTCCCTTGACGGTCGGCACCAGGGTCTCGATCTGGTCGTCGGCGGTGACCCGCGCGGCCTTCGCCGTGCTCGACTCCGCGCCGAGGTCGATGATCGCGGCACCCTGCGCTGCCTGCACCCGCCCCATGCGTACGGCGTCGTCCGGGCTGGTCGCCACGCTCTCGCGGTAGGTCGAGTCGCGCGAGAGGTTCACGCAGCCCATCACCGTGACCGCGCCGTCGCCGATGGCGACCGAACCCCGCGGTCCGTCGACGACCACGGGCGCGACGGGACAGGCCCACGCGTCGCCGTGGGCGTTCTGGAGGGCGGCCAGGTCCGCGAGGGTGATCACGTCCGCCAGCCTAGGACGCGCCCGAGGCGGCAGGATGTGACGGGTGAGCGACGACCTCGAGCTGCAGCGACTGGCCGACCTGTCCGACGACGAGCTGGCCGCGGCGTACGCCCCGGCGGCGGAGCCGTGGCTGCGGGTGAACTTCGTCAGCACCGTCGACGGCGCCGCGCAGGGGTCCGACGGGCTGAGCGGCACGATCAACAACGCGGCCGACAAGCGGGTCTTCGACGCGCTCCGCACCCGGGCCGACTGCCTCGTGGTGGGGGCCGGGACGCTGCGCGCGGAGGAGTACGACGTACCGCGGGTCCCGCTGGTGGTCGTCAGCCGGTCCGCCGACCTGCCGCCGACGCTGCGCGGGGCCCCGCCCGGGCGGGTGCTGGTCGCGACCGTCGCGTCGGCGGACGGGCTCGCGGACGCGCGATCCGCGCTCGGCGAGGACAACGTGCTGGTGCTGGGCGAGGAGGAGATCGATCTCGCCCGGCTCAAGGCCGAGCTCGCCGGACGGGGCTGGACCGAGCAGCTCTGCGAGGGCGGCCCGTCGCTGTTCGCCGACCTGCTCGCGGCCGGCGTCGTCGACGAGCTGTGCCTGACCCTCGTGCCGATGCTCGCCGGCGGCGACGCCGTACGCATCGCGACCGGGCGTGACGTCGACGTCGCGCTGCGACCCGCCCTGCTGCTGGAGCAGGACGGGACGCTGCTGGGCCGCTGGCTCGTCTCGCGCTAGGCGAGCGCGTCGAGCAGGGCCTTGCTGAACGCCGGGATGTCGTCGGGGTTTCGGCTGGTGATGAGGTTGCCGTCGATCACGACCTCCTCGTCGACCCACTCGCCGCCACCGTTGCGGATGTCGGTCTGCAGGCTCGGCCAGCTGGCGAGTCGCTTGCCCTGCACACGGTCGGCCTCGACGAGGGTCCACGGGGCGTGGCAGATCGCGGCGACGGGCTTGCCGGAGTCGACGAAGTCGCGGATGAAGGCGACGGCGGTCTCGTCGGCTCGCAGGGCGTCGGGGTTGGCGACGCCGCCCGGCAGGACCAGGGCGTCGTAGTCGCCGATGGCGACGTCGGAGACGCGGCGGTCGACCCGCTGGGTGGTGGACCTGTCGAGGTGCTGGAAGAGCTGGACATCACCCTCGTCGAGGGAGAGGAGCTCGGCGCTGTGCCCGGCGTCGAGGGCCGCCTTCCACGGCTCGGTCAGCTCGACCTCCTCGACACCCTCGGCTGCGGTCAGGAATGCGATGCGCTTGGACATGCCTCCACCGTCGCTCGCGGCCCGGGGCCGGACAACACACCTCGGGGTGGGCGCCCGATGACCGTTCGCTAGCGTCCTTCGCATGAGCGACGTAGACATCACCTCCCTGACCATCGCGGTGCTCGGTGGCACGGGACCGCAGGGTCGCGGGCTGGCGCGGAGGTTCGCCGGCGCCGGGCTCGACGTGGTGCTGGGGTCGCGGGACGCGGAGCGAGCGGCGGCCGCTGCGACCGCGCTCGAGGGCGCGGGTCGCGTGCGCGGTGCGAGCAACGCCGAGGCGGCGGCGGCGGGCGACATCGTGCTGGTCGTCGTGCCGTGGGACGGCCACGCCGAGCTGCTCGAGTCGCTCGCGGACGAGCTCACCGGCAAGGTCGTCGTCGACTGCGTCAACCCGCTCGGCTTCGACAAGCAGGGTGCCTACGCCCTGCCCGTCGAGGAGGGCTCGGCCACGCAGCAGGCCGCCGCGATCCTGACCGGGTCGCGCGTCGTGGGCGCCTTCCACAACGTCAGCGCGGTGCTGCTCGAGGACCCGTCGATCGAGTCGATCGACACCGACGTCCTCGTCCTCGGCGACGACCGCGATGCCACCGACCTGGTCCAGGCCCTCGCCGACGTCGTACCCGGCATGCGCGGGATGTACGGCGGCCGGCTCCGCAACGCCCACCAGGTCGAAGCCCTCACCGCCAACCTGATCTCCATCAACCGGCGCTACAAGGCGCACGCCGGGGTGCGGGTCACCGACGTCTGATCCTCAGCCGGCCAAGGGTCGCTGCCTCTCGCTCTGTCGCGATCCCCGGGTATCCGGGGATCC
This sequence comes from uncultured Actinomycetota bacterium, assembly GCA_963791365.1. Taxonomy (GTDB): domain Bacteria; phylum Actinomycetota; class Actinomycetes; order Propionibacteriales; family Nocardioidaceae; genus Nocardioides. The sequence goes on from CAWBSG010000017.1 coordinate 346,197, forward strand.
TGGAGCCTCACCCTCGAAGTTTCGGGGGGCAGGCTCCAGTTTGGGGTGCTAGGTAGGGCTGAACGTCTTGGATCGCGACTCGAGGATCCTCCGGATCCGCCCGGCGAGCTGCTGGGGCGCCGCGAGCTGGGCCCACGTGATGCGAATGCACACCCAGCCGGTGAGCTGGCAGATGCGTTCCTCGCGGGCCTTTTCGCGCATCAGGAACTGCTCGAGGGTCTCGCCCTCCCGGCGGTAGCGCTCGTACTTGATCTTGCCGTCGAACTCGAGGAAGACGCCGAGCTCGACCCACGCGAAGTCGACCCGCGCGAACATGACCCCCCACTCGTCGAGCACCACGACCTGCGGTTCGGGCCGCGGCAGTCGCTGGAAGTAGCAGCAGTACGCCGTTCGCGACTCGGCGGCGGACTCATGTCGAGCGTCGGCGAGTCGGAGCACCACGGTCGTGCGCAGGCTGTTGGGCCACCAGCGAGTGCGGTGAGCGAACTGACGCACCCCGCTGAGCGTGGTGAGACCTGCGTGAAGCAGCCCGTCGACGGTGACGAGCGCCGACTCAACGGTCGAGATGGTTGTCATCTCCACCGCACACCGGGTGGCGAGCGAAACGGGGACACCATTGACCTGGTTGACGTGGTACGTCGGCATGCTCCCCGCGTGCTGCACGCGGTCGCACTCCTTGCGTCCGGCGCGCCCGTCGGTGCGGGTGGTGTGGACCTTGGTCAGGTCGTGACCCCACACTGGTGCGCCTTGCTCGATCGCGGAGGACACGTGGGTGAGCACGGTGCTGGGGTGGGCACGGGCGAGGACCGCGCGACACAGGACGCGGTGCTGGTCTTCGGGGCCCAACGAGCTCCACAGCTTCGCGTCGCAATAGCTGCCGTGCCTGATCCGGTGCAGCTCGCCGGTCTTGATCCGTGTGCGGATCTGTCGGTCGGTGTAGCCCGCCGCAACGAGCTCGCGTCGCAGCACGACGACACCGGTCAGGTCGAGGGGTTCGCTCGTCGGCATGTGGTGCGCCTGCCCCGCGGCGTACGGCTCGAATCGGGCGATCGGTGGCCTGTGGACAACCGGTTCATGGACGTGGCACCAGGGGTTCCATATCCAAACTGGAGCCTTGCCCCCGAAGTTTCGGGGTGGAGGCTCCAGTTTCCCCGGGTACCCGGGGATCGCGACCGGGGCTCGACCCCCCAGCCCTCAGGCGATCCCGCCCGCGTTGTCCTTCGCGAGCGAGCGGGAGATGACCATCCGCTGGATCTGGTTGGTGCCCTCGAAGATCTGCATGACCTTCGCCTCGCGCATGTAGCGCTCGACCGGGAAGTCGCGGGTGTAGCCGTAGCCGCCGAGGACCTGGACGGCGTCGGTGGTGACCTTCATGGCGTTGTCGGTGGCGACGAGCTTGGCGACGGAGGCCTCGCGGGAGAAGGGCAGTCCGGCGTCGCGGAGGCGGGCGGCGTGGAGGAGGGTGGCGCGGGCCGAGACGACGGCGGCCTCCATGTCGGCGAGCACGAAGGCCAGGCCCTGGTGGTCGATGATCCGGGTGCCGAAGGTCTGCCGCTCGCGGGCGTACGCCACTGCCGAGTCGAGCGCGCCCTGGGCGAGACCGGTCGCGACGGCGGCGATGCCGAGGCGGCCGGAGTCGAGGCCGGCCAGCGCGATCTTCAACCCCTCGCCCTCCGCGCCGAGCAGGCGGGAGGCGTCGACGCGGACGTCGTCGAAGCGCATCGTCGCGGTGGCCGAGCCGGTCAGGCCCATCTTGCGCTCGGGCGGGTCGGCCGAGAGACCTTCGGTGGACGCCGGGACGAGGAAGCAGGAGATCCCGTTGCGGTCGTCCGACGTGCGCGCCATCACCTTGTAGAAGTCTGCGTGACCGCCGTGGGTGGTCCATGCCTTCGCGCCGTTGAGGACATAGGAGTCGCCGTCGCGCCGTGCGGTCGTCCGCATCGCGGCGGGGTCGGAGCCGGCGTGCGGCTCGGACAGGCAGTACGCGCCGAGCAGGTCGCCGCTGAGCATGTCGGGCAGCCACTCGGCGCGCTGCTCGTCGGAGCCGAAGTAGGCCAGCCCGAAGCACGAGAGCGCGTGGACGGACACCCCGACGCCGACCGACGCCCACACCGAGCCGATCTCCTCGAGGACCTGCAGGTAGACCTCGTAGGGCTGGTCGCCGCCGCCCATCTCCTCGGGGTACGGCAGCGACAGCAGCCCCGCCTGCCCGAGCGTCCGGAACACCTCCCGCGGGAAGGTCTCGGTGGCCTCCGCCTCCGCGGAGCGCGGAGCGAGCTCCTTGGCGGCGATCTCACGGGTGAGCGCGAGGAGGTCGCGCGACTCCTCGGTGGGCAGCTGGCGGCGGGCGGTCATGTCGAGGACGTTACCGGCGGGCCCGACCCGGCCGGGCGGGGACCTCGCCGACCTCCTCGGGCGGATCCACCAGTCCTTCATCGGTCAGCAGCGCGAGCGCGTCCGCGACCAGGGCCGTCGCGTCGGGGTGCTCCCCCCAGAGCGCGGTCGTCTCCGAGACGAGGTCGGCGAGCGTGCGCGGGGACTCCAGCGCGAGCCACAGCACGAGGCCGAGGCCGGCAAGGACCCGGACCTCGGCGTCGACCATGAGCACCACCTCGTCGTCGTACTCGACGGCGTCGAGCCACGGCGTACGTCGCCACGCGCCCGGTTCGCCGTCGGGCAGCGCGCCGCCACCGGGGTGGTGTGCTCGGGCGGGCGCGGGCTGGGGGTCGCGGTCGAGCAGCCCGATCATCTCGTCGAGACGCTCACCGATCTCGCGGTAGCGCAGGCTCCAGGCCCCGCCGCAGGCGTCGAGCAGCTCAGCGAGCCGGAGGACGGGGTGCTCGAGCAGCACCAGGGACGAGGTCTGCGCGACGACCTCCGCGATGGCGTACGCAGGGGGGATCGGCGCCAGGCCGGAGTCGTCGTCACCGCGGTGGAGCAGCACGACGCGGTGGAGCCGGGTCTCGTGCGGCGGACGGATGAGGCCGAGCTCGTCGGGCGACACCGACTGCTTGTGCTGGGGGTTGTCGGGGTCGGTGATCACCGACAGTGGCTTCGGGTGTCCGTGCACGCGCAGCGACTCGTCGAGCGAGACCGTCTCGTCCGACAGGTAGCCGAGGCGGGTGGCGAGCAGGCCGATGGCCGTGGTCTTGCCCGAGCCGGAGGGGCCGATCACCGCCAGGACCCGACCGTGGTCGTCGGCGACCGCGCCGGCGTGGAGGTTGATGCGCCGACCTGCCGTCTCGTCCAGGGCGGCCATCGTGACGAGGGTGGTGATCACGTAGTCGCCCCGGACCTCGTCCTCGCTCGCGAGGTGGCCGATGTCGATGACCCTGGCTGCGGCCCGATCCGTCAGGGCCCGGCTCCACTGCCGTCGCAGCCGCTCGGCGTCGGCCCCGGAGGCAGGGATCCCGACGGGCACGCCGAGCGCCTCGACCACGACCTCGGGCGGTGGCCCCTCGCTGCTCACGTCCTCACTCTAGGGTGGAACGGTGGGTCGGCCGGGTCATCGCGCGTACGTCGTCGCGCTGATGGCGGCGTACGTCGCCGGCCTCGTCGTCCTTGTCGCCCGCCCCTGGGGCTGGGAGCTGAACCGGCTCACCGTCCAGCTGTGGGTGTTCTTCCGCGACTGGCCCGTCGTCCCGGGACGGATCGGTCCGGAGCACTACGGGGTGCTGCTCAACGTCGTGCTGTTCGTGCCGATCGGCGTGCTGGGCACGCTGGTGGCGCGGCGCGGGTGGGTGGTCGTCGGCGCCCTCCTGGGCTCCTCGCTCATCGAGCTCGCCCAGTGGCGCTGGCTCGAGCGCGACGGCACCTGGGTCGACGTGGCGGCCAACACCTGCGGCGCCCTGCTCGGCGTGGTCGTGGTCAGCCGGTGGTCGCCAGGCCCACGCCGACGAGCTCCTCGACCAGAGCGAGCACGTCGGCACTGATGTCCGCGGGCTCGACGCCCCACATCAGGGCGGCCGCCCGGGTGATCTCCTCGTGCGAGCCGCCGTCGGCGAGCGCGAGCCAGACGACGCACGCGGAACCCTCCAGCGTGGTCGGCGGTCCCTGCGGCAGCCGGGCGACGTACGCCGACGGGACACCGTCGCAGTCGAGGTCCTCGTGGCTGACCCAGGCGACGTCGTCGGCGATCCGGTAGCGCGTCACCGGCGCCCCGTCCGCCGCGCCACGTCGTCGATCGCGCGTCGCAGCCGCCGCAGCTGGCGTGCGCGGACCTCCCGGCGGGTCGGTGCGTGACCCAGCTCCATCCGGAGGTGGTCGCGGTTCACCCGCAGCGCGGAGGTGAGCAGCCCGGCCTTCGCCCGCGCACCGGGCGCGGCGGCGAGGCGGGCGCGCCACTCGTCGAGCCGGCTCCCGCCGTGCACGAACTGGTGCCACAGCGCGTAGGTCGGTGCTCCCCGGTGCAGCTCGAGCTCGCCGATGCCGGCGGCGAGGGCCACCTCGGCCCCCAGCTCCGCGGTGAGGCGGCGCACCTCGGCCTGCTCGTCGGCCTCGGCGGCCGTCCAGGCGTCCTCGACGTCGGCGACCCCTCCCGACCGGGCGGCGTGGAGGACCAGGACGAGACGTTGTGCGGTGCGGCTCGGGACAGGGCAGTCGCGGTGGGCGATGGGGTGCTCGACGCGGTCGCGGGACAGGATGTCGAACGCCGTCTCGGCATCGATGGTGACGCCCGGCCACGACACGTGGACGTCGACCCAGCCCCACCCGTCGTGCCACCAGTTGGCGGCGTGGGCGAACACCGAGCCGGTGGCGAAGTCGGTGCGCTGCTCCCAGCCCACGGACTCCAGAGCCGTCACGAGCAGGTGCAGGTGGGACGGGCGCACGAGCACGTCCACGTCGCTGGACTGGCGGGCACCGGCGCGCAGGCCGGGGAGGACCGCGGGGCCCTTCAGGTGGAGCAGGTCGATGCCACGGTCGTCGGCCAGCTTCTGGACCACGGCGTGCGCGAGGTGGACGCGAGCCCCGATGGGCATCTGGCCCGTCGCCGCGTTCGCCTGCTGCGTCATGGGCTCATCGTGCCAGCCGCGTGACCGGACGGGTGTCGCGGTTCTGACCGGAGGACTGCGTGTCACCGCCTAGACTCGCGAGCATGACGTTTGCGGACTTCGTACGGCTGAGCCGCGCCTACGTGTGGGTGCTCATCGGCTGCACGATCCTCGGCGCCCTCCTGATGGTCGCCAAGACCACCCGGGAGCCGGTGCTCTACTCGGCCACGGCGAACGGGCTCGTCCGCGTCGGCAACGCGACCACGGCGGGCGAGGAGCAGGGCAACGCGCAGCTCGCCGAGGACAAGGCCAACCTCTACGCCTTCCTGGTCCGCACGACGCCGGTGGCCGAGGAGGTCATCGACGACCTCGGCCTCGACGTGCCGCCCGGCGCCATCGCGGGCAGGTTCTCCGCATCGGTCGACGCCAACGTGAACTCCCTGACGGTGTCGGCCATCGGTACGACGCCCGAGGAGGCGCGCGACCTCGCCAACGCTGTCGTCGACGCCGTCGTGGTGGTGGCGCGCGAGGTCGACGGCGCGAACCTCACGCGGATCATCCCGCTCGAGGAGGCGCAGCTGCCCGGCGCGCCGTTCACGCCCGACTACGAGAACGCGGCCATGAAGGGCGCGATCGGCGGCCTGGGGGTCGCCTACGCGTTCCTGATCGCCCGACGGCTGATCGACCGCCGGGTCCGCTCGGCCAAGCACGTCGAGGAGGCCACCGGCGCCTCCGTGCTGGGAGTGATCCCGAAGGAGGAGGTCCTCGGACGCTCCCACCGCGGCGTCCGCGGCGACCTCGGCAAGGCCGCGGAGGCGTTCCGGCAGCTGCGCACCAACCTGAGGTTCGTCGACGTCGACAACGAGCCCCGCAAGATCGTCGTGACCTCGGCCCTCCCCGGTGAGGGCAAGTCCACGGTCTCGTCCAACGTCGCGCGCCTGGTCGCCCAGGCGGGGACCAAGGTGCTGCTCATCGATGCCGACCTGCGTCGTCCGATGATCGCCACCACCTTCGAGGTCGACGGCGCCGTGGGCCTCACCCAGGCCCTCGCCGGCGACGTCGAGGTCAAGGACGTCATCATCGACTCGGGGATGGCCAACCTGAGCCTCCTGCCGGCGGGTCGCATCCCACCCAACCCCAGCGAGCTGCTCGGCTCGCTGCGGATGAAGCAGATGATCGACGCGCTCGCCGAGGACTACCTCGTCATCCTCGACGCACCCCCGCTGCTCCCGGTGACGGACGCCGGTCTCCTGTCCGCCTTCTGCGACGGGGCACTCCTCGTGCAGGCGTCGGGCAAGACCCAGATCGAGCAGAGCCAGCACTGCCGCCGGATCCTCGACCAGGTCGGCAGCCGGCTGCTCGGGGTCGTGCTCAACAAGGCGCCGATCAAGGGCGCGAACGCGATCGTCTACGGCGGTGGCTACGGCGGGTACGGCGGCTACGGCGGCGGTTACAAGTCCGAGTACAAGTCGCGCGAGGAGTACTCGACCGCCGGCAAGGGGCGGCGCCGCAAGCCCGCGAAGGCCGAAAGCACCGAGAAGGTCGAGAAGACCGACAAGACCGAGAAGGCCGGCAAGGTCGAGAAGGCCGGCAAGGTCGAGAGGGCCGGCAAGGCTTGATCGCGCTGCGTCAGTAGGCCCCGCGGCTGCCCATGACGGCGCTGACGGTGCGGGCCAGGATCAGCAGGTCCTGCACCATCGACCAGTTGTCGACGTAGTAGAGGTCGAGCCGCACGGTGTCCTCCCATGACAGGTCGGAGCGCCCGGACACCTGCCACAGCCCGGTCATCCCGGGCAGCACGTTGAGCCGACGCAGCATGTCGTCCTCGTACTGCTGCACCTCCGACGGGAGTGGCGGGCGTGGCCCGACGAGGCTCATCTCGCCGCGCACCACGTTGACCAGCTGCGGCAGCTCGTCGAGGGAGAAGCGCCGGATGAAGCGTCCCGGCTTGGTGACGCGGGGGTCGTCGTGGCTCTTGAAGAGCACGTGGTCGCGCGCACCGATCTCGACCAGGCGCTGCTCGGCGTCGATCGACATCGAGCGCAGCTTGAGACAGGTGAACTCGACCCCGTTGCGCCCGACGCGGGTCTGCCGGAAGAGCGCGGGGCCGCCGTCGTGCCGCTTGATCCACAGCATCAGGCCCAGCAGCAGGGGCGACACCATCGCGAGGATGAGGAGTGAGCCGACCATGTCGAAGGCGCGCTTGGCGTCGTTCGTCGCGAGCTGGGACCGCGACCGGCCGAGGTGCATGAGCGGCAGCCCCGCCACCGGTCGGATGCTCACCCGCTCGCTCGACACGTCGGTCACGTTGGGGGCCACGATGATCTGCACGTGGGCGTGGTCCTCGAGCTCCCACGCCAGGCGGCGCAGGGCGGTGGACGAGCTCACCGCGCCGGCGGTGAAGAAGACGATGTCGGGGTTGAGCTCGTCGACGACCGCACGCACCTCCTCGCTGTGGCCCAGGACGGGGATGCCGGTCGAGGTCACCTTGAGGCCCGCGTAGTCGCTCGGGACCAGGCAGCCCATCACCTGGTAGCCCAGCCACTTCTCGCGGGCGAGCACGGTGTGGATCTCGCCGATGTAGCCCGGCGTGCCGACCAGGAGCACCTTCTCGTTGAAGTGGCCGGCGACGCGGAGGCGTTGGATCAGCCGCCGCGTCAGCAGCCGACCGAGGATGAGCAGCATCACGCCGATCGGGAAGAGGAGCACGAAGAACCCACGGGAGAGCGGGTACTGCATGAGGAACGCCATCGTCGCGACGAGCGCGGCGGTGAAGAAGGACGCGTTGACGACGAGCTTGAACTCCTCGGTGCCGGCGCCGAAGACGTGCGGCTCGTAGGTGCCGAAGAAGACCAGCAGCACCAGCCAGGTGCCGACGAAGAAGACGCTGGCGAGCGCCGAGTTCTCCAGCACGTCACCTGCCGTGTCGAAGATCGGCAGCGAGACGCGGAACCGGATGGCCAGCACGGTGGCGACCGCGATCATCACGAGGTCGACCACGCCGATCAGCCACGGGAGGAGCTTGATGCCCTCAGGGCGCATCTCCCTCACTCCCCCCGTCGTGTCTCGTGCGGTGCCCGTCGCCGAGCGCGATGCTCCGGATCCGGTCGATGAACCGTGCCTCGCCGAACTCCTCGGCCCTGCCCCTGATTGTGGCAGGGTCCCAGTCATGGTGGTCGGAAAGCGCGAGTGTCGCCCTGACGGCCTCCGGCTCCGCTGTGTCGAAGAACAGCCCGGTCCGTCCCTCGACGACCGTCTCCAGGAAGCCGCCGCCGCGCAGCGCGACCGTCGGCACGCCGAAGGCGGCCGCCTCGAGCGGCGCCAGCCCGAAGTCCTCGTGGCTCGCCGCGACCAGCACGCCCGCACCGGCGTACGCCGAGCGCAGCTGCGCGTCGCTCAGGCCGCCGAGCAGCCGCACGTGGTCGGGCAGGATGGCGCGCAGCCGCGCCTCCTCCGGCCCGTGGCCGACGACCACGAGGCGGCGACCCGTGCCGCGCACGGCCTCGATGACGGCGTCGACGTTCTTGTAGGGGAGCAACCTCGAGACCACGAGTGCGTAGCCGGGCTCCCAGTCCGCCAGCTCGGGCACCGGCTCGCGGGGCGCCGAGGCGTCCATGCCGTGCGGCGGAGGAAGCAGCTCGGCGTCGCGGTCGTACGTCGTTGCGATCCGCTGCTGGACGACCCGGCTGTTGGCGAGATAGACGTCGACGCCGTCCGCGGCCCGGCGGTCCCAGCGACGGAGCAGGGGGCGCAACGCCAGGACGGGCGCGCCGAGGGGTGAGCGCCACGCGGGCCCGCCGAGGTATTCGTCGGTCTGGTAGAGCCAGCGGGCCGGGTTGTGGCAGTAGACGACGGTGCGCCCGGACGTCTGGAAGCCGTGCGCCCAGCCGCTGCTCGAGGCGACGACGACGTCGGCGTCGATCCGCATCCGCGACGACGCCGGCGCCAGCAGGGGGAGGGCGAGGCGGTGGTCGCGGCGCAGCGCGCCGATCCGGTTGAGGAGCGACGTGCGGATGTCGGCGTCGGCGAACTCGGGATAGGTGCCTTCGGGGTCGTAGAGCGTGGTGTGGACGGGTGCTCCGGGGAAGGCCTTCATCAGGCTCAGCACGACGCGCTCGGCCCCGCCGCGCTGGGTGAGGTAGTCGTGGGCGATCGCCACGGTCGCCACGGTCATCGCACCCCCAGGTCCTCGAGGAGTCGTCGCACTCGCTCGCGGCCGGCCGCGGGGGAGTACTCGTCCTCCCAACGCCGGCGGGCACGATCCGTCACGTCGCTGGTCTCGTCGGGAGTGGCGGCCAGCGCCTGCGCGATCACGCGGGCCAGGTCGCCGGCGTCACCCGCGCGGGCGACCCACGGATGGTCGGGCCCGGCGACCTCGGGCAGCGCGCCCGCGTCGGAGATCACGAACGGGACGCCGGCCGCCATCGCCTCGGCGACGACCAGCCCGAACGACTCGGCCCAGACGCTGGGAAACACCACGAGCGCGACCCGGCGGAAGAGGTCGTCCGGCGCGACGTGGCCGAGGCGGGAGGCTCGTGGACCGAGCGCAGCCACGGCTGCGTCGACGGCGGCCACCGAGTCGGCGTCGACGTACCTCGTGTCCCCGGCGAGCAGCAGGCGCACGTCGCCGGGGAGGTCGGCCATCGCGCTGGCCAGGACGTCGACGCCCTTGTCGGTCGAGAGTCGGCCGAGGTAACCCGACTGCCGAGGGCCGGTCGACGAGGTCGAGGGACAGGCGCGGCAGGTCCGAGGTCCAGTTGGCGTGCGGCGTGCTGCCCGCGAGGCGGGCGGCGGCGTCGTACGAGGGGACCACGGTGGCGAGGGCGACCGCGTCGCGCGATCCGCGCGCGCGAGCCGCTGCGCCCGCCCGCGCGGGGCCTGGTGCAGGTGCACGATCCGGTGAGGACGACCGGACGTGGCGAAGGCCGGGACCAGGCCGTGGCACCACAGCACCCCGTGGCGCTGCGGACCGGTCCCAGGCGCGGAGCGCGCGCAGGTAGTCCCGACGGCCGTCGGCACGGATGGCCACCACGTCGGCTCCGGTCGACGCCGCGGCGTCCAGCACCTCGCTCGGCGGTCCGGGCGCGACGACCGTGACGGGGTGGTCGAGCTGCACGAGCGCCTCCGCGTGGCGCAGCAGCATCAGCTCGCCGCCCCCGAGGTCCGGGTTGTTGGCGGCCAGGTGGATCCGCTCAGCCATCGGGTGGGCTCTCCGGGACCCGGGTCAGGGGTGTCCCAGCGCGAAGCCGACGACGATGCCCATCGGGGTGTCGAGCAGCACCTCGCCGAGGGTGACGGCCATGACCGCCGACGCCGATGACCGCGGCCTGCACGGCCGCGGCCTTCAGGTCTCCGCGTGCGAGCTGGTGGGCCAGGCGGACGAAGGTGTAGGCGAGCAGGGCCAGGACGAGCAGCAGCGCCGGCCAGCCCGCCCTCCTGCCGGGTGGCGAGATAGCTGTTGTGGAAGAAGAACTCGAGGTCGCGGATCATCACCTTGGCGGTGCCCGGTCCGTTGCCGTACCACGGGGCGTTCGCGATGCTCGATGTGCTCCTGGGCGATGATGCGCTCGCGCAGGTTGTCGCTGCCCGAGCGATCGGAGAACGGCCCGAACGATGGTCAGGTCCTCCGGGATGTTGTTGACGATCCAGACCAGCCCGACGGCCAGGGCCGCGCCGGCGACCTGCCCGAGCCGACGGCCGAACGCAGATCCAGATCACGGCGAACACGCCCGCCAGGAGACCGGTGCGGGAGTAGCAGAGGAACGAGCCCGACAACGATCGGGATGGCGACGACCACGCGCACCTTGGCGCGGTCGTCGCAGAAGAAGATCGCCAGCGACGCCGAGGACGGCGATGAAGTACGCCCCGGCGTTGGGGTCGCCGAGGAAGCCGGTGAGCCGTGCCGGGGTAGTCGTCGCCCCCGATGCCGACGATCGCCATCACGATCGACCGCGACGAGACCGGACGCCAGCCCGAGCGCGGCCGAGCGCAGGGAGACTGCGGCCGGTGCCGACCGCCCACATGAGCCGAGCCAGGATGCCGAGGTGCCCGATCCGGCGGTCCAGTCGACGTCGTTGGCCAAGCCGGAGAAGACCATCAGCGCGAACAGGGTGCCGCGAGCAGGACGACATGCGCGGGGACCCTTCGCACCACCTCGGGCCTGGCGAAAGAGGCACAGGACGACGAGCGCGAGCATCGCGAGCTCGTTGAGAGGGAAGCCGGCGACGCGCGACGCGCGCGAAACGGCAGGAGCGCCATCAGCACGAAGTCGCTCATCCGGATCTCGCGGTCCGCCTCGTCGGCCCGATCGACCGTCTTGTCCGGGAGGTTCCACGGCGTGTTCGTCCTGCTCACGCGCGCGCCCCGATCCCGGCGTACGTCGCCGCGACCTGCGCGCACATGTCCGCGACGCTCGGCCAGTCGGCCAGGGCGGGACGCACCTCGGGCTTGAGGCCCTGGTCGGCGAGAGCGGTGGCGACGTCCGCCGGATCCGCTGGGTCGACGAGCGAGCTCGCCGGCAGGATCTCGGGGTTGCCTCCCACGGGACTCGCCACGACGCCCATGCCGTGGGCGGCGGCATCGAGGAGGGCGTAGGAGCAGTTCTCCCAGACCGACATCATGGCCAGCACGTCGTGCTCGGCCATCGCGGCATCGGGGTCGACGAAGCCGGGCAGGGTCACGGTGTCCGCCAGCCCGAGGCGCGCGACCTGCGCGCGCAGCGCGGCCTCCTCCGGACCGGTCCCGGCCAGGGTCAGGCGGGCCTCGGGGTGGCTGCGGTGGAGCTCGGCGAAGCCGTCGACCAAGGCAGACAGGCGCTTCTCCGGCGAGAGCCGCGCCAGGGAGAGGATCCGCAGCCCGGGACCCCTGGTCGGGACGCCGACCGGGTCGAGGCCGTTGGGGATCACCGTCACCGGGATGCCCGGACGCCACTTCTCCGCCATCGCGTCGGCGGTGGCCCTGCTGACCGCGATCGCCGCGTCGAAGCGGCGCAGGCGCGCCGTGTGTGCGAGCGCCATCATGCGGCCCTTGGCGGTCGACCGGTGGTAGACCACGTCGTCGCGGGCGATGCCGTGCTCGGTGGTGACGAGCCGAGGACCGCGCACGACCAGCGCCGCCACGATGTCGGCGTAGGCGAGGTGGGAGTGCACGACGGCGGGACGCTCCCGGCGTACGACCTCGCGCAGCGTCGCCGCCGATGCGCGCAGGCCGTCCGCGGGCCCGAAGGCACCTTCGACGACCTCGGCGCCCGCCTCCCGCAGCTCACGCGGGAGGTCGCCGGGAGGCGTCAGGAACACGACCCGCCAGCCCGGGATCCCGGTCCGGGCCACGTCGAGGGCGTGGCGTGCCACCCCGGCCAGGTCGCTGACCGGGATCGCCCAGAGTGCGGTGGGCGACGTGGGAGGTGGCGTCAGAACCATTGCTCCAGCCGCTCCAGGGCGATCCAGAAGCCCTCGCCGTCGTTGACGTGGCCCTGCCAGATCTCGGGGATGAAGCTGACCCCCGGCGACATCGCGTCGAGCTGCTGGGCCAGCACGGGCCAGTCGATCTCGCCGTCGCCGACCTGCACGCCCTCGCCGTCGACGCCGGTCGCGTCGACGAGGTGGAGGTGCTCGCTGTGCGGCGCGAGGAGATCGGTCGCCTCGGAGAACGACATCCCGAGGTAGTTGGCCGAGAGCTTGGAGTGCGACACGTCGAAGCACAGCCGGCGTCCGTGGCGCTCGGCGAACTCGGCGGTGTCGCGCGGGTCGACGAAGAGGTTGCAGTAGAGCTGGCCGCCCATGTACCACGGGTAGGGCGGCAGCGTCTGCGCGCAGAGTCGTACGCCGGAGTCGTCGATGCGGGCGAGCCCGGCGGCCACCCGGTCGTACATCGCCACCCGCTCCGCCGGCGGGACGAACGCGTCGGTGGTGAAGCCGCCGAGGCTGGCCACGATGACCGGGCCCGCGGTCTCGCCCCTCGCGTCGGCGCTCTGCGTGAAGTGCTGCTGCATCTCGCGGGTCGTGTCGACCACCCGCTGGAGCTCGCGGATCGAGCGCTCCCAGTGGTCGTCGTCGGTGGAGGCGAGGTTGAGCAGGAAGTCGCCGGCGAAGAGGTCGGGGGAGTGGGTGGTGAAGCCCATCGGCAGGCCCCCGGCGTACTTCGCGAAGACCTCCTCGACCGGCAGGTCGAGGTCCTTGTAGGAGAAGTGGAACTCGAGGAAGTCGGGGGTGGTGTCCTTCGTCATCGCGTCGATGTCGTGGTAGCGGACGGCCAGGCCCCACGGTCGGCGGAAGTCGTAGTCCCGCCCGCGCGGCGCGGCGTCGCCGAGGTCGGTGGCGTAGAAGAAGTCGCCGGCCTCGAGGGCGCGGGTGGTCGTGCGCCCCACGAGCTTGTCGTAGGCGTTGGGCTGGAGGCCGCGGCCGGGGCTCTTGATGTCGATGTCGGCGTCGGTGAGGGTCTCGCCGGCCTCGATGCGCCGAGCGGCGACGAGCGACTTGGCGAGGTTGACGCGGTTCATCATCTCGCCGGTCGACACCGCCCGCGGCGCGGCCGTGCCGAGGGCCTCCTCGACCTCGCGGACGCGCTGCACCATCTCCTTGAACTCGCCCGGCAGCAGGCTGACCTTGTGGTCGTTGCCCTCGAGGCCACGGTCGATCGTGAAGTGCTTCTCGACGATCCGCGCGCCGAGGGCGACGGCGGCGACCGGGACGTGGAAGCCGCGCTCGTGGCCCGAGTAGCCGACCGGTGCCTGGGTCAGCTCGGCGAGGCGCGTCAGGTAGGCCAGGTTGACGTCCTTGAAGGGCGCCGGGTAGGTCGACTGGCAGTGCAGGAAGGCGTGGGCCACGCCAGTGCTGCGGACGAGGTCGACGGTCTCGCGGATCTCGCCCTCGGTGGACATGCCCGTCGAGATCACCATCGGCGTGCCGCTGGCAGCCATGTGGCGCAGGAGGGCGTGGTTGGTCATGTCGGCGGAGGCGACCTTGAGCGACGGGACGCCGTAGTCGACGAGGCGGTCGACGCTGACCGGGTCCCACGCGGTGCACATGACCTCGATGCCGACGTCGCGGCAGTGGTCGAAGACCTCGAAGAGCTGGTCGGCCTCGAGGTTGTACTTCGCGAGCAGGTCGAGGGTGTACTGCGGGCCGAGGTCCTCCCCGCCGGAGCCCGAGGCGCCCTGGCGGTAGAGCGACTCCATGTCGCGCAGCTGGAACTTCACGATGTCGGCACCGGCCTCGAGCGACAGGTCGACGAGCTGCTTGGCGAGGGACACGTCGCCCTGGTGGTTGATGCCGATCTCCGAGATCAGCACGGTGGGCGCGTCCGCGGCGACACGGTGGCGACCGATGCGGAGCTCGTCGGCCCGGTTGATCGCGATGGCGACGAGGTGACCGCGCTCGTCGACGAGGGCGACGTGGTCGATGCCGGAGCCGAAGGCATGGGAGATCTCGGCCGGGCTGCTGCCGATCGGCAGGCTGCGCGGCGAGGTGTTGGCGGCCTCGATCGCGGGTACGTCGACGGTCAGGCTGGCGGCGCCGCTGACCCAGCGGCGGAAGTCGCCGTCGGACAGCACGCCGTCGAGGTGGCCGTGCGAGTCGACGAGGAAGATCACCCGCGCCTGGTTGGCGGTGATCTTCTCGAGTGCGCGCAGCACCGGGTCGCCGGAGTAGACGACGTAGGGCGTGAGGTCGCGCTCGATGATCACGGCACCACGCTAACGGCTCATCCGACCGCAGACAGACGTATGCCCACGCGGGTGGGTTGTCAGTCCTTCCACGCCCAGAGGGTGCCGTGGCCCCAGTAGTTGAGGACCTGGTGCCCCACCGTGTAGCCCGCGGCCTCGAAGAGGTTCCGGGCCGCCTCATGGGCGGGCAGTGACGGCGCTCCCGCGCGGTGGAACTCGATCACCCACGTCGCCCCGAGGTCGGCGAGCCTGGGGTCGGCCAGGATCGGCCACTCGCCACCCTCGATGTCCATCTTCACGAAGTCGGCGTCGGCAAGGTGGTCGAAGATGTCGACGGCTGGGATGGAGCCGGCGACCGGGTGCTCGGTGAAGGCCACACGACGACCGGCACCGGAGCCCGATGCGAGGACGGCGTGGCCGGACTGCGTCGCCGCCGCGGCCTCGACGAGCTCGATCGGGTCGTCGGGGCGCAACCCCGCCCGGAAGACCGCGAGGTTCTCGGGGTCGGGCTCGAAGGAGGTGATCCGGGCGGCGGGCCACCGGCGACGCGCCCAGTGCGCGAACATGCCGATGTTGCCGCCGATGTCGAGGATGTTGCTCGCATCCTCCAGACGTCCGGTCAGGGCGGCAGGCGGCTCGTACTCGCCGGCGACCATCAGCTCGTGGAAGGCCTCGAGGTCCCTGCGGTGCATCAGCGTGACGGTGCCGCCGGCCCTGAGCGGCCACGTCCGCACCTGCCGGCGGGACGTCACCAGCTCCGCGGCGACGAACCGGGCCGGGCTCGTCGTCAGGAGCGCGGCCCGGAGGAACCGCAACGCCAGCAGCGAGGCAAGTCGCCTGCGCGTGGTGGGCTGGAGCAGCACGTTGCGGATGCCGGGCAGCGTGGCGATGCGCCTGAGCAGGTTCATCATCGGGACAACCCTCGCAGACGGTCCGCGGCGAGGGCGACGTCCAGCTCGGTGTCGATGTCGATGCCCTCGTCCTCGGCCATCACGAACAGTCCGATGCGACCGCCGAGCCGGTTGTCGTGCTGCTCGTAGACCTCGGTGCGGGTGACGTAGAGCGATCCGGTCTCCCGGTAGCGCCTCGTCTCGGCGGTCAGGTCCTGCCGGCGGGGCCGTGCCGCGACGTCGTACGCCGCCGTGGGCGGGTCACCGGCCTGCCAGACGAACGGTGGCTGCTCGACGACGCCGACCATCGAGTCCACGCCGGTGTCGGTGAACTCGGCGAGCGCTCGCGCGAGGGTGCCGTCGTGGCGCACCGGCGAGGTGGCCTGCAGCAGCATCACCGCGTCCGGACGACCCCGTTCGGCGGTGACCTGTTCGATGGCGTGGCGTACGACCGGCTCGGTGGGCGTCGTGTCCTGGGCGAGCTCGGCGGGCCGCAACCACGGCACCCGCGCACCGGCTCCACGCGCGACCTCGGCGATCTCCACGTCGTCGGTCGAGACGAGGACGTCGAGGCCCGGGACGGCCAGTGCCTGCTCGATCGTCCAGACGATCAGCGGCTTGCCGCCGACGTCCAGGAGGTTCTTGCGTTGCACGCCCTTGGACCCGCCGCGGGCCGGGATCACGCACAGGAGGGGACCTGACGGGTCGCGGTTGTCGCTCATGGGGTCAGGGTCGCAGATCGGGCCGCCCAGGTCGTTCGGGCCGCGCCCTCCTCGGAGCACGCCTACGATGCTTCGGGTGACGAGTCCTGCGAGCGAGACGACGGACGGCCGCGGGCGTTACCTCGAGCTCGACGGCCTGCGGGGCGTCGCGGTCCTGGCGGTCATCCTGTGCCACTACGGCAACGAGTTCGACAGCTACTTCCCGGGCCGGCCCCTGGCGACGGTCGCCGGCGAGCCTGCCGGATGGGTCCTGCGCTACGGCTACTTCGGGGTGCAGCTCTTCTTCCTCGTCAGCGGCTTCGTGATCCTGCTGACTGCGCGGAAGGTGGCCACTCCGCGCGACTTCGTCGTCGCCCGGGTGTCCCGTCTCTACCCGACCTACTGGGCGTGCCTCACCGTCACCGCCGTAATGGGGTGGCTGGCGGCGCAGGCAGTGCTGCAGCGCTCGCCGCTCGAGGTCGCACTGAACTACTCCATGGTGCAGCGGCTCATCAGGGTCGAGGACGTCGACGCGGCCTACTGGTCGCTCTCGGTCGAGCTGATCTTCTACGGGATCATCTGGGCCGTGTTCGTGGCGCGGGGGGCGCTGCGTGACGAGGACGTCGAGCGCCTCGTACTGGCCTGGCTGGTGGTCGCGTTGGCGGTGGCGGCCTGGTTCCGCGTGAGCGACGGCTCGTCGATCGCCCTCGTCGCCCTGCTGCTCACCGCGAGCCAGTATGCCGGGCTCTTCTCGGCCGGGATGCTCCTACTCCTCAGCCGGGAGCGAGCCAGGCTCCACCCCCTGGTGGGTGTCTGTGTCTTGGCGCAGGCGATCCTGTCGTGGCTCGTCGTGGACCTCCTCGAGGCCGTCGTCGTCGTTCCCCTGATGGGGTTCTTCGCCTTCGTGATCATGCGACGCCGGGTGACCTGGCTGCGGGTCCGCGGCCTGGTCTTCATCGGCGCGATCAGCTATCCGCTCTACCTGCTGCACCAGAACCTGGGCTACCTGGTGATCCAGGCGGTGGCTCCGAGCATCGGGCGGTGGCCGGCCATGCTCGCGGGGTTCGCCGTGGCCGCGGTCCTGGCGTGGGTGGCCCACCGCACGGTGGAGGGCCCGTTGTCGCACGCGATGCGCAAGCGCCTCGGCCGGCGCCCGGCGGCCAGCAGCGCGCGCGCCTAGCGCCGGTCGACGCGCGGACGCCTCACGCTCGGCTTCCGCGGGGCGTCACGACGTGTGGGCGGCGACGAGATCGGCGATCCGTCGAGCCGGCGGCTGGCTCGGACGGTCGGGCGCCGTCGTGGGCGACGTGCCCAGACGCCTCATGCCGTACCGCTCCCAGAACGCGGCGAGCCAGGCCGGCGGTCGGGGGAAGTCCACCCATGCGTCACGGCCCCGGGCAGCAGCCTCGAGGACGCCGGTCGAGAAGACGCTGACGACGGGCGTCTGGAGGTCAACCAGCGGCACGTCCGAGGCATCGACCTCGATCCCGGCGCGGGAGTATGCCGCGAGCACGCCGCGCGACACGAGGTCGCGCTCCGAGGGGTGCGGACGGTAGACGGCTCTGTGCTCACGGCAGGTGGACAGCGCCGCGTGTGCCAGCCGCGCGCGGGAGAGCTCGGCCGCATGCCCCTGTCCGAGATAGGTCGCCGGGCCGTCGACGTTCGCGCGTGTCGGTTGAGCTCCGGCCTGCCAGAGCAGCTCGCTGCCGACGACCTCGACCGAGACGTCGTGCCGACCGGACCGCCAGTAGTCCCCGTCCTGCTCCGACCACGCCAACAGCGTCGCTCCCGGCGCGAGCGGGGGCGCCAGCGGCGTGATCAACCCGTGCTGCGCGACGAGGTAGGGGATCTGCCGCTCCTGCGCGGCGAGCCAGAGGTCGTGCCCGAGCTCGAGGTAATGGCCGTCGGCCAGCACGACCTGCACGGACTCGGGCAGCACCGCGGCGGTCGGCGTTCGTACCCACCCGGGCAGGAGGTGGTCGAGGTCATGCTCGGTGTAGACGACGGTCGGCGTGGCGCCGAGGTGGGCGAGCGGCGCGACGAGTGCCGCGCGTCCGCTGGCCGTCGTCGCAGCGACACCAACCGCGGCCCGTGGCGGTTCCGCATGGTTGGTCCATGCGAGGAGGGGCGGTCGGGCCGATGCGGCGATGCGGCGCTTGAGCGAACGCACGGGGGTGCGTCGCGCCCGCCAACGCTGCCACTCCTCCAGGTCGGCCGGCACGCGCAGGCCGGTCATCGTGGGTGCTGCCTGGCCGGGACTCCTGACACGACGGCTCCGGCCGGCACGTCCTTCGTGACGACCGCGTGCGCACCGATCACCGCACCGGCCCCGACCGTCACGCCGCCAAGGATGACGGCGCGCAGGCCGACGAAGCAGTCCTCACCGATCACCACCGCTCCCGTCCCGCGGATCAGGGAGTGGTCGTACGGCGCGTGGTCGGCCGACCCGACGTAGACGGACTCGGCGAACGACGACCCAGCACCGATCGTGATGGGGTCCTGGGCGTGCAGGTGCGCGCCAGGGGCGAAGGAGACACGGTCGCCGATCTCGATCGGACCGCCTCCCGGCTCGCACGCCAGCCACGCGTCGCGACCGATGACGCACTCGCGCCCGATGCGGATGCGATCGGGGCCGAGGACGGTGCGCGGACTGTGGAGGACCGAGCCCGCGCCGAAGGCGCCGAAGACAGCCGGGTAGACCGTCCTGGAGAGCACCGACGACACGCGCCAGCTCGCGGCCGATCGTCCGCGGAACAGGGCGAGGGCGAGGAGGTCTGCGCGGGTGCGAGGCACCACGTGATGATCGCAGACGCGTCGGTCTTCCCTCGCCCGACGCCTCGCGCGTCCCTACACTCGACCGCATGCCGACCCGGGTGCTCCTCGTCAGCCCCGCGTTCCACGGCATCTGGCGGTCGGTGGCGTCGGCGCTCGAGCAGGCCGGCCACGAGGTGGTGCCCCACCTCTACGACGAGAACGCGGGCGTGTTCGAGAAGGCGGGCCACCACCTCGCCGTCGAGCTCCCCGCCCGGCTCGGGATCTCCACCGAGCGCCGACAGGCCGAGCGGCTCGGCGGCGCGGCGCGGGAGGCCGTGCTCCGCAGCCGGCCCGACGTCGTGCTGACGATCAAAGGTGACGTGCTGGGTGCGGCGTACTGGGACTCCCTGTCGCGCATCCCGCACGCGACCTGGCTCTACGACCAGCTCGACGCGATGAGGTTCACGCCGGACCTCTGGCCGGCGATGGGCGGCATCGGCAGCTTCTCCCACACCGACACCGACCGGCTCCTTGGCGCGGGGATCACCGCCGGCTACGTGGCGCTGGCCTACGACCCGGCCTTCGAGCCCGGCGACGGGCGGACCGGCGGCGTGGTCTTCGCCGGCGCTCGGTATCCCCAGCGCGAGGAGCTGCTGCTGCGGGTGCAAGCCGCGGGGGTCCCTGTCGTCGCCTACGGCCGGTCGTGGTCGAAGCACCCGTTCGACCGGCTGCGGACCTGGGACCTGCACCGTCCGGACCTGCCCACCGAGCGCGAGCTCGCCCGCGACGCGGCCCACGAGGTGATGCGGGCAGCTGACGCGACGATCAACATCCACGGTGCGCAGGACGGATTCACCCTGCGCACGTTCGAGGCAAGCGGCATCGGTGCAGTGCACCTGATCGACCGCCCGGACGTGACCGAGTTCTACGAGCCGGGCACGGAGGTTCTCGTCTACCGGGACGTCGACGAGCTGGTCGAGCTGTGCCGACGCGCGTCGAGCGACACCGCGTGGAGCGAGTCGATCCGGGTGGCAGGACGCAGGCGCACCCTGGCCGAGCACACCTTCGCGCACCGTGCCGCAGAACTGCTCCAGCTCGTCGAGTGAGCGCGACAGCTCACCGGCCCGAGCGTCGCCGACCTCCGCGCGACGAGGCCTGGATGCCCAGGGCGACCGCCTTGTGGCCCACGGCGTGCGGCAGCCGGCCCACGTAGCGGTCGCAGAGCCGCCCTGCCACCCGCACGGTGCGGGGCGTCGCCGCCCTGGCGGCAGCGGCCACGAGTGAGTTCCAGAGCGACAGCGAGTGCTGCTGGCGCGCCAGGACGGCTCCGTGCTTGTCGATGAACTTCGCGTACGCAGCCCCCGAGGCGAACGCGCGCTCGAACCTCTCCGTCGCGCTCGTGACGGGACCGTGGTGCAGGGTGGTGAAGCCGGGCGCGATGATGATGTCGCGCCCGAGCCGGTGGAGGCGGTAGCCCCACTCGACGTCCTCCCAGCCGTACTCGCGGAACGACTCATCGTACCCGCCCACCGCGTGGAAGTCGTCCCGCGTCGTCGAGACGTTGCCGGACCACCACTCCCACGTGCGGTCGGGCGGTGTGTCGAAGGCAGCCGTGCGGATCGCGACGTCGGCCTCGATGCCGTACGCCTTGGCGTAGTCGGTCTCGGGGAACACGTCGCGGCACATGGCGATGACGCCACGCGGCGCTTCCTCGTGGAGGCGCACGTGGTGCTCGGCGAAGTCGGCCTCGAGCTCGAGGTCGTCGTCGGCGCGGATGAGCACGTCGCCGGCGGCGTCGAAGAAGCCGGCGTTGAGGGCGGCGGCGCGCCCCCGGTTCTCCGGGAAGACGATGGACCGGACCGGCAGGTCGCTGGACGCTTCGCGGACGAGCGACTCCGAGTCGTCGATGTCACCGTCCAGGACGACGATCATCTCGACGTCAGCCTCGGTCTGCCGCGCCAGCGAGCTGAACAGCACGGGTAGGCGGGCACGACCCCCGCGCGACGGAACAACGATGGAGGCCTTCGGCATGGGGCCACCCTAGGCAGTGTCGGCGGCGAGGGCGTCGATCCTGCCCTCGAGCCGCGCCAGCTCGTCGTCCAGGCGAGGAGCCGCCAGGTCGATGCTGTCGGTGAGGACCTTGAAGCGCAGCCGCCAGTCGAGGGTGCGCAGGGCGCGGAGGTGGTTCTCGGCTGCGTCCTGTGGCTGCCAAGCCGCGGCGGCTGCGGCGATGACCTCCAGGCCCGCGTCGAGGTCGGTGCCTGCTAGGCGCACCAGCCCCTCCTCCCAGAGCATGCGGCGCCCCGCCTCGCAGCGCGGGGGAATCCCGGCGACCCAGGCTCCTGACGCCAGGGCATCGGTCCAGCGACCGGTCACGTAGTCACGCGTCGGATGGGTGTAGACGGCCGGGCTCACAAGGTTGGTAAAGGACAGGGTCATCTTGGCGCCGCGCATCGCCTCCAACAGGGACGCCTGGTTGCGGCGCGGATCCGGGTCGAGGGGCGGTCCCGCGTCGAAGACGAGCCCGTACGTGGCCGCGGCACGCGCGACGACGTCGTTGTCGTCCCATGCGTCGGGCTGCCGCCCGACCCGGAGCAGGTCCACCGGGCGTTCGTCGGGCAGGCGCGTCTGCCCGAGGACGTCGCTCCCGAACGGCAGCCACTCAGTGGCGGTGCCCGTGCGGTCGGCCCAGGTGTCGACGAGCTCGACATCGGTGATGAAGAGCTGGTCGTAGTGGCCGCGGCCCTGCGCCATGCGGGGGATGCGGTCGTCGAGGAAGGAGTCGATCACCCACCCCACGACCCGGTCATAGCCGCGGAGGAGGTAGGAGGCGTCGATCAGCGACCCCAGGTGCGCGGGCTGCGGCGCGACGACCACACAGGTGCCCGAGCCGCGACGGCGGGGTGCCTCTCCGGCGGCCCGCCGCACGCGGTCCAGCCGGGGACGCGTCGACGTGGTCACCAGCTCGGCGTCCAGGCAGTGGGCGAGCAGCTCGGCGAGGAGCGCCACGGTCGCCCAACCACGACCGCCCGGATCCGTGTAGATCACCCGCGTACGACGTGGCATGGCCCGTATCCTCGCAGGAACCGCCGGTCGTCGAGGGGAATCCGTCTGTGGTCAACGTGAGTGTGGTGGTCCCGTGCTACAACGGCGCCACGACGTTGGCTCGCCAGCTCGGGGCGCTCGCCGCCCAGCGTGACGCGCCGGACTTCGAAGTCGTCCTGGTGGACAACCGCTCGACGGATTCCAGCAGGTCGGTCGCGGAGAGCTGGCAGACGCGGATGCCGGCACTCCGCGTCGTGGATGCTTCGACAAGGTCCGGGGCGGGCCATGCGCGGAACGAGGGCGCTCGTGCGGCGCGCGGGTCGATCCTTCTCTTCTGCGACGTCGACGACGTCGTGAGCGACACGTGGGTCGCGGACATGGTCCGATCGTTGGAGGACGTCGACCTCGCGAGTGGCTGGTTGTCCTTCGAGCGCCTCAACCCCCCGTACCTGCGCACCGGCGAGCTGGAGACAGAGCTGCCCCGACCCTTCGACTACCTGCCGACGATCGCGGGCAGCAACTTCGGGATCAGGCGGTCCGCCTATCTCGGCGTTGGTGGGATGGACGAGTCCTTTCCGCTCGACGAGGACGTCGACTTCGCCTGGCGCTGCGGTGAGGCAGGGCTGCGGGTAGCCGCGGTTCCGGCAGTGGTGAACTACCAGCAGCGCACGTCACCACGGGCCGTGTTCCGTCAGTTCCGCAACTACGCGGCCTCCTCGATCCTGCTGTGGGTGCGATACGCCGACCGGCCGCTGCGTCCGATCGGCATGCGCGGGTCCGTCGTCCAGCTGGTCAAGCAGGTCGCCCGCGTGCCCGACCTGCGCCGAGGTCCGCGGGCCCGTTGGGAGTACGCGCGAGACCTCGGTTCCGCGTTGGGCGCCGTCGAAGGTCACGTGCGTTATCGCATCCGCGGCAGCGCGCCCGCGCCGCTACTGCTCGAGGAACACGCATGAGCCCCGTTGCGGACCGGAGGGGACGACTAGCGTGGCGCCCATGACCGGCATACCAGACGAGGTGCTGGCCGACGCGATCTGCATCGTGTCGGGCGGGGACGAGGTCCGCTACCGGTCCTATGTCAACCACCGCATCTACGCCGCTGTGGCCGGCTGTGACTTCAGGCTCGAGATCGGTCTTGGGAGGCCTGCGTCCACGCCGTACCACTACAAGTTCAACCTGATCACCCAGGTCCTTCCGCGCTACCGCTGGATCGTCTACGTCGACGACGACGTCTACTTCACCGACTGGCGTCCCCACCGCCTTGTGGACCTGGTCAACGAGGCGGAGCGTCGAGGCCTGTGGGGCGTGATCGCCGAGGGGCCGGTCGAACCCTCCGGGGTGTGGAGCGCGATCAACACCGGCGTCATGGTGCTCCGCAACGACGCGCGCACTCGCGCGGTCCTCGATGCTGCGCGGTCCATGGACATCGACGAGCTGCGCCTGGCGTGGGACTCACAGAGTGACGGGCTGTTCACCTCGGGAGACCAGGACGCCGTCTGGGCGACGGTCAAGGACGACCCGGAGCTGAGGGGTGGGCTCGAGGTGGTGAGCCACGACCGCCTCAACTCACGACCCCATCTCTACCGACGCGACCTCGACGACGCCCTGGCGGTCCACTTCTGCGGCCCTGGGGACAAGCGCGCCAACGTGGCCCGTTTCGCCGCTCGGTTCGGGATGGGCCAGGAGCTTGTGCCGACGGAGCTCCTCGACCAGTACGACGTCCGCCGGCGCGAACGGCTCGGCAACGTCGAGCTGCGGAGGCGAGGAGCCGTCGAGCAGGGGCGAGCACTGAGCGCCCGCGTCCGTCGGAAGGTCCAGTGGATCAGGGACAACCGGAGCTGGAGCTGAGTCGTCCTGCGACGGCTTGGTCTACCGGGAGCTGAGGCGCCCCTCTGGGTCCCACGCGGTCCACTCCAGAGGCCGGACCGGCACCATCGGTCCGCGCGCGTGCACGTTGATCTCGGGGCGAGGCTCACCTCGCTGCATGCTGGACCACAGTTCTTCGACCTGCGAGTCGTCCAGGGCGGCGATCTGCCGCCAGTGCCAGGCGATGCCTCGGTGGGCGCCTGACTGCTCGACAGCCGCCGCCCCCCGACGCGCCTTGCCTGCGACCTGGTCGACCGACCGGTAGGCGAGATGGGCGATGTGCAGGCCCTCCACCACGTCACCGACGCGCATGGCTGCGTGGTTGCCCATCATCAGGCGTGCGAGTGGGTGGGCGCGGAACGCCACCTTCCCGGGCAGGGAGGGCGAGGCGTCCATGAGGAAGCCCGTGGTGTCGAGGTCGGGGCGTGGTCCGTCGACGGGGATGACGTCGTGGAGCGCCGCCTTGACCATGCCGACGCCAGGATGGTCTGCGGCAATGGAGCGCAGCGTCTCCGCGACGGTTCCGTCTCGGCCGAACCAGAGCTCGTCGGCGTCGAAGGGGACGACCCAGTCGGCACCCGCCCGGCAAGCCGCACGAGCGAGCACGGACATCTTCTCGCCCTGGTAGTAGGCCGGCTCCTCGTCGGCCGCGATGTGCACCCGCTGGTCCGCGAGGTCAATGAGCACCTCGCGCGTGCGATCAGTGGACAGGTTGTCGGCTACAATCACGTGGTCGACGCCCTGCGCCAAGAGGTGCCTCACACTCCGCGCGATGACGTCGTCCTCGTTGCGGACCATCGTGACTGCCCAGACCGAGCCGTCCCGCCTCCGCGAGCGGGGCAGGCCTGGCAGCCGCATGCCGCGGCGCGCCGCCCGGTCGCGTCGCCTCACCTCACGTTGTGAGAGGTCGCGCAGGTTCCATGACAGCTGTCCGAGCTCGCGACGCAGGGACGTGCGCCGGTCAGCCATCGGAGAGCCCCCACTCGTTCGTCGACTCGCGCACTATCGTCCAGCTCGGGTCGAGCTGCTCGGCGGCGAGGTGGTCGCCGAAGCGAGCGTGGAACCACGGAGCCACGACGTCGGCATGTCGGTCCGGGTGCAGTACGCCGCTGACGTACCCGCCCCAGTAGCTGAACGTCGAGTTCGCCAGAATCAGCCTGGGCGATGCGGCAAGCGTCGCGAGGTCGTGCAGAGGGGAGCTCGCGTCCCCGGCGTAGGTGACCAGGCCGGCGAACCGGCGGAGCAGAGGATCCAGGTGCCGACGGCACCAGGGGATGTCGTCGGACACCACGTGAACCTCGCCGACGGGGGCGCGGGCTGCGCTCAGCGCCATCGCGCGCTCGACGTAGTCAAGCACATCGAATGCATACCGCTCACGAAAGCGAGGAACGCTGTAGTAGTCACCGCGCCTGACGCTGACGACGACGTCGCCATGGTGGCTCACGCCCGCGATCTCGTCTCGTAGAGGGGAGTCGAGGAGGACGTCCGTGACAAATCGGACGAGGTCCTGCCTGGTGAACGCCTCTCCCCACCGCTGCCAGTAGCCGGGTACGCGTTGGGCCCTGAGGGGAACGTCCCGCCGCGAGGTGACGAGCCGAGCAGCGTTGGGGAACGACGCCAGCCATGGCTCCATCGCGGGCGTCCGCAACGCATGGACGCGCCTCCCTGCCGACTGCTCGGCGTGCGCGTGGAGCCAGTGGTAGAGGAAGTTGCCCAGGTTGACGTCCTCCGGGGTCCAGAGCACCACCGGGCCGCCACGCCGGACCGGGGTCATCAGCCGCGCCCACGCGTCCCGCGCTGACCGCGACCGTCTACCCACGATCGGGGTCGTTCCACGAGTCGAGGCTGCCCAGCTCGACGAGCCGCGCGAACTCTGGGCTGGCGCGCCGCACCTCCTCGAAGGTGCCGTGGGCCACGACGTGTCCGTCCTCCATGTACACCAGCTGGTCGCACCCCACGACGGTGCTCAGCCGGTGGGCGACGACGACGAGCGTCGTCTGGCCGTACAAGGACTCGAGGGTCTGGGCCACCCGGTGCTCGGTCAGGTTGTCCAGGGCGCTCGTCGCTTCGTCGAACACGAGGAGCGACGGCTCCTCGTACAGAGCACGCGCGATGCCCACCCGCTGGCGCTGCCCGCCCGAGAGCCGGCTCCCGCGCTCTCCGAGCAGCGTGTCGAGCCCTTGGGGCAGTGCGGCGACGACGTCAGCGAGCTGGGCTCGCTCGACGGCGACTCTCAACTTGGTCTCGTCCCGCTCCTCCGGTGGGACGCCAAACGCGATGTTGGCGGCCAGAGTGTCGGAGATCCACCAGACGTCCTGCGGAACCATTCCGATCCCGGACTGCCACGCAGGCAGGTCGTCCCGGATGTCTGCGCCCGACATGGTGATGCGTCCCGACTGAGGTGCGTGCAGCCCCATGAGCAGGTCGACCAAGGTGCTCTTGCCCGACCCGCTGGGACCCACGATGGCCAAGGTGGTGCCGCGAGGGATGTCGATGGAGACGTCGCGCACCGCCGGCACCTTGCTTCCGGGGTAGGAGAAGGTGACCTGCTCCAGCTTGATGTCCCCTGGGGCGAGACGGTCGGCAGGAGGCAACGTCAGGGGAGTGGTGAACTCATGGAGGTCGCTCACCACGAGCTCGGTCGACGGCATGCCGTAGCGGAGCGTGTTCATGGCTGCGGTGATCCGAACCAGGCTCGGAAGCATCCGGGTCGCGCAGGCGACGAAGAGCGCAAGCGTGACCAACGCGTTGTCGGACGGGTCCAGGGCGAAGATCAGGACAGTGGTGGTCGCGAGCCCCGTGACGAACAGCAACTCCATCACGTGCTTGGGCAGGTCGCTCAGGAAGGATTGCTGCAGGCTCGTCCGCGCTGAGGCACGCTTCGCCTCCCTCAGCTCGTCGACGAAGACCTGTCCGCGGTGACGCAGCATGATCTCCTTCGCGCCTCCTACGGGGTGGACCACCGCGTGGAACGTGCGCAACCCCTGCTCCAGGCTGAGGCGGCCGAGGCGCGCCGATCGACGGTGGAGCACTCGCTGCAGGACGAAGGATCCGGCTCCGAACCAGACGAGCGCGGCCAGTGCCGCGACGGGTGAGGCGACCACCATCACCGCAGCCAGGCCGATGAGCGTCGCTCCCTCTGCGACAGCGTTGAGGCTCGACGTCACGACCGATCCGTACGTGGTGCTCACCGCCTCATTGAGAGTGCGCATGAACTCAGCCGTACCGCGTCGCAGGAAGATCGCGTAGGGCGCGCCCAGGTAGCCGGTGAGGAGCCGGGCCGATGTGCTGGTCTCCTGCTCGGCGAGAAAGCCGCGCTGCCACCACTGGAAGCTGATCGACACGGCACTCTTGAGCACGAAGGCTCCGGTCATCACGACGCTGATGACGATGGCCAGCTCCGTGTCGCTCGAGCCCTCCCCCAGCACCGGCGACACCAGCCCGAGGGCGCCGCTGTCGCGGGGCTGATCGGTCAGGAGCTGCATCAGCGGGACGAGCGCGCTCACCCCCACCATGTCCAGGATCGCTGTGACCACGGCCCCGAGCACGCAGAGGAGCAGACGCCGACGTGTGGCCGAGTCGAAGAGGATCCCGAAGCCGGGCGGGAACTTCAGCAACCGCGCTGCTCGCCTCAGGTACGCGTTCGGTCTTGAGGACGGCGTCGCAGACGATGGTGTGCGACTCAGCGTCTTCTCCGTCCTGGGCGCTTGCGGGTGTGGCCATGCTAGGCCACGCATTCGTGCGGTCGCGAGTGAT
Source organism: uncultured Actinomycetota bacterium (assembly GCA_963791365.1). Classification (GTDB taxonomy): domain Bacteria; phylum Actinomycetota; class Actinomycetes; order Propionibacteriales; family Nocardioidaceae; genus Nocardioides. Next base: position 373,858 of record CAWBSG010000017.1, read on the forward strand.
TGAGCGACGTCCTCGGATCCGCGTCAGGGTGCGGTGTTCGCTCGGTAGAGTCCCCATCGACTCGACCAGGAGGCGGGAGCCGGTGATCCTTGTGCACGAACACACGCATGTTCTCGAGAGCCCTCTCGATGGCGGCGGTTCCCGTGGCTCTCGTCCTGGACAGCACTGCTGTGTGCTCGTCGCGAGGGACGACTTGCGATGAGCTCGAGCCACGGACTGACCCGACGGCTCTGGAACAACGGGCGCTGGGACCTCATCAGTGCCTTCACTGCGTCTCGCATGGTGCCGACCCAAGTGCGTCGAGCGCTTCTGCGCAGGGTGTGCGCCAGCATCGGCGCGGCTCGCATCTGCGCCGGTTTCCGGCTGAACAATCGGCACCTGTGGGTGGGCGACAACGTGTTCATCAATGACGACGTGACGATCGACTGCAACGTGGACGTGATCATCGAGGACGGCGTTGCCATCGGGCCAGGCTGCTCGATCATCACGTCGGGTCACCTCGTCGGCCCGCCGACCATGCGCAGGCGCGCCATCGACTACGGCGTGGTTCGCATCGGAGAGGGTTGCTGGCTGGCCACCAACGTCACTGTCCTCCCCGGGACGACGATCGGCTCCGGGTGCATCGTGGGCGCTGGGTCGGTGGTGCGCGGCGACCTGGCTCCCAACGGGTTCTACGCAGGTGTGCCGGCGCGACGAGTCAAGGACCTACCGGCGTGACGGTCGTGCATCGTTATGTAATCACGGTCGACCGCGGGGGAGCCCGATTGTCCGAGTTCCTGGCCCAGCCAGGGGCCGACGAGTTCGAGATCTTCGACGGTGTCGACCTGCGTGGATCGCCTGCTGACGTCGTTGCAGGTCTGATCGACGAAGGTGAGATCCGGCGCAAGTACGCCCGTCTTCTCTCCCCGGGCGAGGTGGGCTGCGCCCTGAGCCATCGGGCACTGATGGCGCTCATCGCCGCGAATGACGACATGTCGCCCGATGACGTTGCGCTCGTCGTGGAGGACGACGCCACACTGCATCCCCGCCTCGATTCGCTCCTCCCGTGGCTGGTGTCCCAGCCATTCGACGTGATGCCTCTGCACCATGGCGGTTGGGACCTGGACACCGACTTGGGGCGCCGCCTCATGGAGCGGGTCTATCCGATGTCGCCTCTCGCGAGGAGCGCAACCGGAGCCGACTTCGTCGCCGGCTTCGCCACGCCTGAGGCATGGATGCTCGCGGTGGGCTATTTGGTGCGCAAGCGGGCGGCTCGCCACCTCGCCGAGAACGAGCCTGCGTTGGTCGATCGGGTGGCTGACGACTATCGCGTGATCGGAGACCTCGGACTGCGTGTGTGCCAGGTGCGGCCCAGCCTCGTGTGGGAGTCAGGGCGCGAGAGCGTCATCACGCCGACGGGACGCGTGATCTCCGAGGTGGAATCCACGGGGGTCGAGGTCGTCGGCCGCCTGCAGAAGCAAGCTGCAAACGACGTCCTCCATGCGCGGAAGCTGCTCTGGCTCGTGGCGCGCGACGTCTCCTCTCGGCTCCCGTGGGTCGTTCGGCACTCGCCGCCCACAGAGTCCCTGAGACGGTCATGGAACGGCATCGTGCCGCGCCTGCCGCAACGGATGAGGCGGGTCCTCAGGCCGGGTGCACCGTGACGGCCACGGCCGACCTCACCGTCGTCGTCCCGCACTACGGTGACCCCGCCCCCACCCGCGCACTGGTCGCCAGCCTTGCCGGACAAGGTGTGCCGATCGTAGTCGTCGACGACGCGTCACCCGAACCCATCGAGGAGCTGCCCGGCGCCACGTTGATCAGGCGGGAGCGCAACGGGGGATTCGGTGCAGCGGTGAACACCGGCGTCGCGGCGGTGCGCACCGAGCTGGTCGCCATCCTCAACAGCGACCTCGTCGTGGCCCCCGACTTCCTCGATGCCTACGTCGCCGCGGCCGAGCCGTACCTGCCTGCCGTGGTGTCGCCGCAGGTCATCACCTACGACCACCCCGGCGCGTCCACGTTCCGGTTCCCGACGTGGAGGCACGTGCTGGCCCAGAGGACCGCCGTCATCGGGCATCGCAGGCACCTCCGATGGGTCTCGGACCTCATCGGCGAGGACAAGCCGCGTGACCCCGACGGGGTCTATCGTCCGGACTGGGTCGCGGGTACGGCGATCTTGCTACGCACCGAGGACTTCCGGGCTGTCGGGGGGTTCGACGAGAGGTTCCACATGTACCTCGAAGAGGTGGACCTCCAGAAGCGGCTGGCCGAGCTCGGAGTCCCAGCGGTGTATGTCGGAAGCGTGATGGCCGAGCACGTCGGATTCGCCTCCTCCGATCCGGCACGGCGCGACCGGTGGCACGTGGAGTCGTACCTGTCGTACGCCGACAAGTGGGGGTGGCGGCGACGGCTGTGGATCGCGATGGAGCTCTCGTCAGCGATCACGCTCGTCACGGAGACGCTGCGCGGAGTGCTGGGACGTGACACGGCGCCGATGGCGGACTGGAAGAGACGCCGTGCACTGACGCGCTCCGTGTGGCGGGACGCGCGACGCTGAGGTCCACGAGCTCGGATCACAGGCGGTCGCGACTGCGACCGTCGGGCACGCGATCGAGGTCCCACGTCGTCGCAGCCGTCGCCGGCGCTGCGGTCGCGGAGTGATGACCCTCCAGGTTGCGCAGCTGCATCGCGGGCCGCTCGACCAGCAGCCAGGAAGCCAACGCAAGCGGCACCACCACGAGGAACGCGATCGCGATGTATGCCGGCACCGGCAGGCCCGGCACGAGCCACCAGGTCAGGACCTGGACCGGCCACGCGTAAACGTAGACACCGTAGGAGATGTCGTTGCGCTGCGCCCAACGCGCCGGGATCGCGGCTCCCAGCCACAGCAACACGTAGGCGAGGGGCAGGCCGCCGAAGCGATCCATCAGGTCGAAGTGCCAGCACGCGCCGACCATCACGAGCGCGGCCATGGCGAGCCGAGCGTCGACCGGCACTCGATCGGCCCAGAAGTAGAGCACCATCCCGGCCAGGAAGTAGGTGCCGAGGCTGATCGACGTCAGGATGAGGCTGGTTGTGACAGCTCCAGGCCCGGTCGCCCAGAAGCCGGCTGCGACGGTGAGCGCAAGGACCGCCGGGACGACGACACCGGCGTGCCGGCGTGCCGGCCGCAAGGTCAGGAGGACGCCCGCCGCCACGTAGGCGAGGTACTCGTAGGACAGGCTCCACAGTGAGCCGTTCCACGGGAGATCGTCGATGGTTCCGGGAATCCCCCACACGAAGGAGCGCAGCTTGGCGTTGTCGAGGGCGTACTGCGCAGCCAGGGCTGGATCCCAAGATCCCCCGGCCAGGGTCGACAGCGGCGCCGCGACGAGGGCCGTGAAGGCCAGCGCCACCCACACTCCGGGAAGGATGCGAAGGCTGCGGTGCCACATGAAGCGGACGAACGAGAGGCGCATGCGAGATCGCGCGATCAGGAATCCGGACAGGCAGAAGAAGCCAGGGACGGCAAGCTCGCCGACCGGCACGAGCCAGCCCGGTTGCGAGCCGTTGCTCGATGTCGGCCACGCGTGCCAGACGATCACGGAGGACGCGAGGAACAGCCGCACCAGGTTGAGGGAGTTGGCCCGCCCCACGATCGCCTGCTCGACATTCACTGCTCAACAGTAGGTGTCGAGCGACCGCCCCGCGGCTCATCCGGCGCATCGGTGCTCGTCGCTAGAGTTCGCGGCATGAACCTCGAGAGCCCCGTGCGCCGCCGACTGGTGATAGCGCCCCACATGGACGACGAGTCCCTGGGGTGCGGCGGCCTGCTCGCCAAGCACCCCGGAGGACTCGACGGTCCTCGTGGTCGACGCAGAGCGGCGACGAGCGTCGCGCGGAGCACGCACGAGCGATGGACCTGCTCGGCGTCACCGACACGCGATGCCTGGAGTACGACGACGGGACGACCCAGCAGGTCATGTCGCGAGCTCGTCGGGAGGCTCGACGAGGTGATGGCCGACGTCCAGCCCGACGAGGTCTACCTCCCGTTCCCTTCGCTGCACCAGGACCACATCGGCGTCTACGAGGCCGGGCATGCGCTCGGCCCGGCTGTCGATGTCGCCCGGGCACTGGGTGCCCAACAGCGTCCTCGTCTACGACATCGCCGTCTACGACGTGAACCTCTACCCCTCCGACCTGCGGTGGAACGTCTTCGAGGCGCTCACCGAGGAGCAGGCCGATCTGAAGGCCGCGGCGTGCGCGGCGTACGTCTCGGAGAACCCGGGCGGCGCGCACCCGATGAACAGCATCAAGGAGATCGCGGCGACCGTGGGGCACATGCGCAAGGTCGAGTTCGCCGAGCAGTACGCCCTCGTGCGGCAGGTGCGCCGGTGAAGGTCACCATCCACCAGCCCGACCTGCTGCCGTACTCCGGGTTCTGGTTCAAGATGGCGACCTGTGACGCGTTCATCCTGTCGGTCCACGACCAGTTCCAGAAGCACGGCTACCAACGCCGCGTGAAGATGCGTGACGCATGGTGCTCCCACCAGCTCGTCGGCAAGCCGGCCCTCGTGCCCATCAACACGATCGAGGTGGCCGACGGATGGCAGCAGCGCATCACGGACGTCATCCGCGGGCGCTACGCCGGTGCCACGTACTTCAGCACTCGTGGCGCGGAGCTCGTCGACCGGATCCTCGCTTGTGAGGGACGCAGGCTCGACGAGGTCAACATTGCGATGATCGAGGCGGTTCGGGGGATGCTGGGCATCGAGACACGTCTCGTCGTGACTGAGCCACCGCGTGAGGCTGCGACGAACAGGCTGATCGAGCAGGTCACGTCGATCGGAGGGACCAGCTATCTCGCCGGACAGGGCGGCAAGGCCTACATGGGCGACGATGCCGAAGCCGTGTTCGCCGCCCAGGGTGTGGAGCTGCTCTGGTCCGATCACCAGCACTCGACGGGCGACTCCATCGTGACGGTCCTGATGGACGACGACGACCCCACGGAGACGGTGATGCGCCGGAGCGGCGCGGACTGACCCGGCGCCCGCCGACGCGGTTGGAACAGGCCGTCGCCGACGGTCAGCTGCTCGCCTCCTGCGACTCGCCCAGCTCCTCGAGCACTGCGCCGACGAACTCGGCCACACCGTCCTCGCCGAGCACCGGACCACCAGCCAGGAAGCCATCCGCTCCCAGCAGGACCGCCGCGGGTGCGGAGAGGCCGAACATCCGACGGACGTTGAGCTCGGGCTCCCACGTGCCACGGCTCGGCGCATGAGCCGTCGCACCCGCCGCAGCGTTCTCGTCGGGATAGACCGCCATCACGTCGACGATCGGGTCCAGCTGAGCCGCCCAGTCGTCCAGCTTCGCGGCCGTGCGCACGCATGGGGCGCACGACTGGTTGAGGACCACCAGGAGCCGGGGCTGCGAGGCGGCCAGCTCCCTGAGGGTGACGGTCGTCCCGTCCTGCCGCGTGAGAGAGGCGTAGGGGATGGGGTTCCTGTCGTAGTCGTGGAGCTCGTCGGTGCCGGGAGCGGCCGCACCCGGCGACTGCGAGACCCCGACCACCAGCACCGCGACCGCGGCTGCGGAGACCGATGCCAGGAGTGCCCACCAGTCGTCGCGGTCGAGTGCGCCCAGCGCCTGCAGCGTCGAACCGCCTGCAGCCGCAAACCAACAAGTCGCAGCGGCCAGGACGGACAGCAGGATGTTCCGGACCAAGGTCACGCGGTCCACCTGGTGACGCCCGATGCTTCCGAAGCACGAGCAGGTGACAGGGTCCTCGAACCTGAGCGCGCGCGCGATGACCCAGGTGTAGGTCAGCATGAGCAGGAGGACTGCCACCGCCACCGGTGTCAGGAGAACAGCTGGTGAGACCAGGAGGAGCGTGGCCAGGGCGAGCTCGGTCCACGGAAGTGCAGTTGCAGCCGCGTCCGCGGGGACCAAGGCCGGTATGCGGAGCGCGTCGAATGCGTCTCGAGTCGCTCGAAGGTCGCGCAGCTTGGCCACGCCGCTCGTGACGAGCACGGCTGACAGCGATGTCACGACGAGGAAGGCTGCGAGAGCTGCGTGTGCCACGCACCGAATCCTAGGGCGCGATCAAGGCTCGGTCGCAGTACTTGGTCAGCCGCGCGGGTGTGCCCAGCGGTAGAGGGCGATCGGACCGGGCAGGACGAGCGCGAGCACCACGAGGCCGAAGACACGGTCGCCGAGGTCCGAGCCGAACAAGAGGGCGACCGCGCCGATGAAGAGGAACGGCGAGGCGAGCAGGCCGACCACCCAGAAGATGATCCGCGGGAGGACCCCGCGGTCCGGGCGACTGGTCCACGCCAGCGGGGCTCCGGACTCCGTCAGGCCGGCCAGGACGTCCTCGAGGTCACTGTGGGTTCGCGCGGTGAGGGCGTGCGAGGTGCGCTCCCCGAGCTCGTTCGAGGTGAGCCGGCCGTCGCCGAAGGCGCCGTTGAGGAGCTGGCAGACCCGGTCGCGCTCGGCGTCCGACACCAGGCGCGAGCCCTGGCGCTGCTCGGCGTGCGCGCGAGCCCTCATCCACCTGCGAAAGACCTCGTCCGCTGGACTCGGGGCAGGTTCGGGCGTGCTCATGCGAGAAGGCTAGGCGCTCGACATCCGGGAGATGAGTGGAATGGACCGCCCGATCGGGTTGTTCATCACCTGATGACCTCCCCCGCCGAGACGGACCCCCACCCCGACGTCGAGACCCCGGACGACTCCCGGCGCGTCTCGATGCTCCTCGGCCTGCTGTTCGGCCTGGCCGGCATGGGGTCCTCGAGCGCGGCGGTCACGTTGCCGCTGCTCGGCCCCGACCTCGGCGTGGGCGCCGGTCTCGCGGCGTGGACCATCAGCCTCTACGTCCTGATGCTCGCGGTCACCACGGCGCTCTACGGGCGGATCTCCGACCTGGTCGGCGTCCGGGCGCCCCTGCTCGCGGGCCTCGTCCTGATGTCGGTGGGCGCGCTCGTGGCCGCGCTGGCGCCGACCTTCGAGGTGCTGCTCGGCGCGCGCGTGCTGCAGGGTGCCGGAGCGGCAGCGGTCCCGACGCTGGGCGTCGCCGTGCTGTCCGCCCGCTACAGCGGCGAGGTGCGCGGCCTCGCCTTCGGTCGGCTCGCAGGGGTCGCGGCGGCCGTGAGCTGCCTGGGTCCGCTGGTCGGCGGCGTGGTCGAGGCGGCCTTCGGCTGGCGAGCCGTGATGGCACTGCCGATCGTCGGCGCGCTCGTCGTGCCGTTCCTGTGGCGTGCCCTGTCCACCGGCGGCACCGGCGCGCGGCTCGACATCGTCGGCGCCGTCCTGGTCGCCCTGACCGCTGCCGGGATGGTGCTGCTGGTGCAGTCGCCGTCGGGCGGCCTCGTCGTCGCGGCCATCGGTGCCGTGCTGCTCGTCCTCGGCGTGCCTGCCGTGCGCGCGACCGTACGCCGCCGCCCCGACGGCTTCCTGCCCGTCGAGGTGATCCGCAACGGGACCGTCGTGCGAAGCGCCGTCGCTGCGTCAGCGGTCCCGGCGTCGTGGTTCGCCATGCTGATCGCGCTGCCCGCCGTGCTGCTGTCCGACGGCTGGGAGGCCTGGCAGGTCGGCCTGGCCATGGTGCCGAGCGCCCTCGTCGCGCTGGTCGTCCCGCAGGTCACCGGACCCCTGCTGAACCGCGTCGGTCCGGCGCGCGCACTCGCGATCGCCGGCGTGGTCGCCTCCGTCGCGCTGCTGGTCGCGACGCTCGGCGCCTGGCTCACGAGCGCGCCGGTCCTCGTGGTCGGCATCGTCCTGGTCACGTTCGCCTTCGGCCTCGGCCAGCCGGCCCTGAGCGCGGTCGTCGGTGACGCCGTGCACGCCGAGGTCCGTGGTGTCGCGCTGGGGGTGTCCACCCTGCTCTTCCTGATCGGCGGCAGCATCGGCTCGGCCGTCGTGGCCGGCATCAGCGGACCCCTCGGCATGCCGGCCGCGCTGCTCGTGCTGGCCGTGCTCCCGCTGCTCGGACTCGTGGTCCTCGCGCCGACGCTGGGCGATCGGGCATCGCAGACCAAGGGGGGTAGCGCAGGGTAAAGGCGCCTCCCTAGGGTGCGTGTCACTCACAACACTTCCGGGGGGAACCACATGTCCAGATCCAGCCGGCGCCGCCTTGCGGCCCTCGTCGCCACCATCGTCGGAGCGGGGGTGCTGCCGGCCTGGTCGGTGGGCACTGCGACGGCCGCTCCCGACGACCAGTCGTTCACGGCCCTGCGCGGGTTCGAGCCCACCGGCTCGAAGATCCGCGTCGAGCCCGAGGAGTACGCCGCCACGCGCGTCGACCTCGCCGAGCTGCGCGGCGAGCTGCCGAGCGGTTCCGACTCGGCAGTGGTCGAGGTCCCGGACCCCGAGGGCCGACTCCGATCCTTCCGCGTCAGGCGCACCCAGACGATGGAGTCCGAGCTCGCGGCGGCGCACCCGGAGATCGCCACCTGGGCGGGCCGGGGCATCGACGACCCGCGAGCCTCGATCGCCCTCGACATCACCCCGATGGGGTTCCACGCCTTCGTGCGCGAGCCGGGTGCGGTCGCCGACTGGTACATCGACCCGGCCTACAACCGCCCCGGCACGACGACCCACCTGAGCTACCGCTCGTCGGCGCTCCCGGCTCCGGCACAGCGTCGCGCCGAGGGCGAGGTGAAGGCGCTGCGGAAGACGATCACCGCGGCCCAGGGCCGCACCACTGATCCTGGTCAGCCTGTCCAGCGTCACTTCTACCGCCTGGCGCTGACCTCCGACCCGTCGTACGCCTCCTTCTTCGGCACCGCCAACGTGCTCGCGGAGAAGGTCACGCTGATCAACCGGGTCAACCAGATCTACAACGACGACCTGGCGACCGAGCTCCGGCTGGTCAACGAGACCGACAAGCTCAACCTCGACACCACCGCGAAGGCGACCGGCGCCAACGGACCGTGCGGGTCGGCGCCCTGCTTCGAGACGGCCGCCGGAGGTCTGCCCGGCGACCTGGACTTCTGCTCGATCCTGACGCTCGGCAAGAACCGCACCGTCCTCGGGCAGCTGGTCGGGGCGTCGAACTACGACATCGGCCACATCGCCCTCGGCAAGAACGGCGGCGGCGTCGCCTACCTCGGCGTCGTCGGTGGCGACTACAAGGGCGGCGGCTGCACCGGCATCCCGAAGCCGACCGGTGACGTCTTCGCCGTCGACTACGTCGCCCACGAGATGGGCCACCAGTTCTCCGGCAACCACACGTTCAACGGCGAGCTGGTCAACTGCGGCGGCAACATCTCCGCCGCGTCGGTCGAGCCCGGCTCCGGCTCCTCGGTGATGGCGTACGCCGGCATCTGCGGTCGCGACGACCTGCAGCCGCACACCGACCCGTACTTCTCGTTCCGCACCGTCGACGAGGTCGACGCCTACCGCGCGGCGCCCTACGGCAACATCGAGGTGCAGACGGTCTCGCTGCGCAACTTCGACACCAACGGCGAGACCATCACCCTGACCTACGGGAGCAACAGCGCCACGATCACCCGCGGCACCGACTACACCAACGCCGGGGTCGAGGCGGCCGTGGAGTCCATCACCGGGACGAACGTCACCGTCACCCCGTGGGGCTACGACGAGGTCTTCGACTCGGACGAGGACGGGAACCCGATCGTCGACCCGATCGACGACACCGGCTTCCAGGTGATCTTCAACGAGACCGCGTCGGTCTTCGACCCGGCCCCGAGCGACGTCGACCTGCCGTCGCTGGGCGTCTCGGGCTCCTCCGACGTCACCGGCTTCGTCGGTGAGACCGCACGGGGTGGTCTGTCGCAGAACGACGGCGTGCCCGTGCCTCAGACGTCGAACGTCGCCGACAACTCGGCGCCGGTGGTCAACACGATCCCGCAGCCGCGGACGATCCCGATCCGGACACCCTTCGCCCTCACCGGCTCGGGCACGGACCCGGACGGTGATGACCTCGTCTACCTCTGGGAGCAGACCAACAACGGCGACGGCACCGAGCTGGCCACCAACACCAAGGTGCACGGTCCGCTCTTCCGGGTCTTCGGCGACGACGCGGTGGTCACCGTGGAGGACTCCTACAAGATCGCCTCGGCCGGTGAGAACCTCGCCGACGGGAACGGGACCCGGGTCTTCCCCGACATGGCCCAGGTGCTGTCCGGCAACACCAACGCCAAGACCGGTGCCTGTCCCGAGCCCAGGACGCCGGCGGGAGCCGTGTGGCCCGAGGACGACCAGCTGCCCGACGCCCTCCTCGACTGCTACTCGGAGTTCCTCCCCACCAGCGACTACCGGGGTAGCGCCGGTGTCGGCGACCGCGTCATGCGCTTCCGGCTCACCGCCCGGGACCTGTTCCCGATCGGCGGCGGCGTGGCGTACCAGGAGGTCGCGCTGACAGTGGACGAGACCGCGGGCCCGTTCCTGGTGACCTCCCAGGCCACGCCCGGGGCGACGGTCGCGGGCGGGACATCGGTCCCGGTCACGTGGGCGGTCAACAACACCCAGGGGCTCGCCCCGAACGTGAAGGTCTCGCTGTCCACCGACGGCGGCGCGACCTTCGGCACGGTGCTTGCCGCATCGACGCCGAACGACGGCTCGCAGGCGCTCACGATGCCCAACGTCACCGCGAGCGACGTACGCATCAAGGTCGAGGCGGTGGACAACTACTTCTTCGACGTCAACGACGCGTCGTTCGCCCTGAAGGCGACGCCGACGCCGGAGACGACCATCACCTCCGGTCCGGAGGACGGATCGATCGTCCTCAAGCGGCGCCAGCGGATCGAGTACGCCTCGAGCGTCACGCCGGCCACCTTCGTCTGCACGGTGGACGACGAGGCCGTCGCTTGCGACGCCTCCGGGCTGAGCGAGAAGTTCCGGGCGGGCACGCACGTCTTCACCGTCGCCGCGGTCAACGCCGCGGGGGTCGCCGACCCCACGCCTGCGCGACTGAGCTTCACCGTCCCGCGCAACAGCAGCACCTTCGCCCGCAAGGGCAAGGGCGCGTGGGACCGCAAGAAGGACAGCCGCGCGTTCTCCGGCAAGTACCTCACCTCGCGGCGGAAGGGCTCCGAGCTCGTGACGCGACTGCCTCTCACCGAGCGGATCGTCCTGGTGATCGGCAAGCTGCCCAAGGGGGGCGTGGCCCGCGTGTTCCTCGGCAAGGAGCGGATCGCGAAGGTCCGGTTCAGGGGCCGCACGTCGTTCCGCCAGCTGCGCACCATCCGTCTGGACGAGCCGCAGAAGGGCAAGCTCCGGCTCGTGGTGGCGAGGAACAAGCCGATCAGGATCGAGGGGGTCGCGGTCGTCACCGACTGACCGGGCCCGCCGTGGCCGGCCCGCGGCACCTCGCCCGCGCGAGGGGTCGCGGGTCAGCCGCGCGTCGAGCCGGCTCGCGCCCGTTCGGCCAGGGCAACCGCGGCGCGGTGCACGAGCGGGAGCTCCTCGGGATCGCGGGCCGCCTCGTGGGGCACCGCTCCACCGAGCAGGGCCACGGGGGACGTGATCCAGATCCACGCGCGCCACGGATCGACGCCGGCCGCCAGCAACGGCTCGAGCACGCCGAGCAGCTCGTCGCGGACCTGGCCGTCGGGTCCGAGCTGGAAGTCGGGGACCAGCGTGGCGCCGTCGTGCTGGACCAGCAGCACCGCCCGGCGGTCGGCCGCCTTGTGCAGCGCGAACCGGGCCGCGTTCTCCGAGACCCCGCGCAGCCGACCGACCTCGGCGTAGTCGACCCAGCCGCCGTCGAGGAGGGCGGCTCGCGCCCGGGCCTCGCGCCGCAGGCGTACGAGCTCGACCGGCACGGCGTGTGCCGGGTCGTCACCGACGGAGCGCAGCACTGCGTCGAGCTCGGCGATCCTGTCGTCCGACAACGGCTCACCGGTCGCGGGGTCGAGCCACGCCACGCCGTGGGGACCGCGGTCGTAGGTGGGGAGTCCCGCCGCTGCCAGCTGGTCGCGCAGCCCGAGCCCCTCGAGCCAGTCGGCTAGCCGGTCACCGGCGCTCGTCGCCGCGGAGATCTCACGAGGGGTGGGGGGAGCGGGCACGGACATCGACCCTACGCGGCCGTTCCTGCCGCCGGAATCGGCGGTGTTCGGGATCTGTTCGAGATATCTCACGGTTTTAACGTCCCGTGGGTGGCAGGTGGCAATTGCGAATCTTGTTACTCAATAGTCTCATCGAAGAATTGACCAATTCTCCTGTGGGGGAGATAAGGGGAGAATCCTGATGAGTACGACCATGACCGCCCGTCCGACGCGGCGCACCCTCGTGCGCAGTGCCGCCTGGAGCGTCCCGGTGATCGCCATCGCGGCCGCGGCGCCCGCCTTCGCGGCCTCGGCGGAAGCCTCGAGCGCCTCGGCGAGCGCAGCGCTGAAGTGGGGGCCGGGCTCCAACAAGCACGTGTCGTGGGACCTGTCCATCACGACAGGCGGTCGGGCGGTCTCGTCAGCGACGATCGTCTTCGCCTACACACCCAACGGCGGCGGTGGTGCCGGGACCTTCACGACTCTCGAGATCTACTCGTTCCTGCCCAGCGTGGACGCCGGATGGGTAGTGACCGGGATCCCGGCCGGCGGATCCACCAACACGGCCACCGCCACACACGACCAGAGCGTCATTCCAGCCAACACGACGACCACCATCCACACCGACTTCAGCGGGTCCGACAACTCGTCCGGGGCTCTCAGCGCAACGGTCACCGTCACCTACGTCGGGGGCGGCACTCAGGCACTTCCCGCACTGACGACGCCGTGGTCGCAAGCAAGCCCGGGCAACACCGAGCCCGCACCGCACAGCGCTCACTGAACCGGTAACGCACGACAGCCCGGCTCCGCACTGCGGAGCCGGGCTGTCGTGCGTCGTCCGGTGGTGCGGGTCAGCCCTTGTTGGCCTTGCGCGCCTGCGACGCGGTCTTGGCGCGGGCGTTGGCGTCGAGCACGACCTTGCGGATCCGCACGGTCTCGCGGGTGACCTCGACGCACTCGTCCTCGCGGCAGAACTCCAGGCACTGCTCGAGCGACAGCCGCTTCGGCGGGATCAGCTTCTCGAAGTTGTCGGAGGTGGCGGACCGGATGTTGGTCTGCTGCTTCTCCTTGGTGATGTTGACGTCCATGTCGTCGGCGCGCGAGTTCTCGCCGACGATCATGCCCTCGTAGACCTCGGTCGTCGGCTCGACGAAGAGGATGCCCCGCTCCTGCAGCGACGTCATGGCGTACGCCGTCGCGACACCGGTGCGGTCGGCCACCAGCGAGCCCGAGTTGCGCGAGCGGATCTCGCCGGCCCAGGGGTGGTAGCCCTCGGAGATGTGGTGCGCGATGCCGGTGCCGCGGGTCTCGGTGAGGAAGTCGGTGCGGAAGCCGATGAGGCCGCGGGCCGGGACGATGAAGTCCATCCGGACCCAGCCGGTGCCGTGGTTGGTCATGCCCTCCATGCGGCCCTTGCGGACGGCGAGCAGCTCGGTGATCGTGCCGAGGTACTCCTCCGGGGCGTCGATCGTGAGGCGCTCGAAGGGCTCGTGCACCTTCCCGTTGACCTCGCGGGTGACGACCTGCGGCTTGCCGACGGTGAGCTCGAAGCCCTCGCGGCGCATCTGCTCGACGAGGATCGCCAGCGCGAGCTCGCCGCGGCCCTGGACCTCCCACGCGTCGGGACGCTCGGTGGGCAGCACCTTGAGCGACACGTTGCCGACGAGCTCGGCGTCGAGGCGGTCCTTGACCAGGCGCGCGGTGACCTTGGCGCCCTTGACCTTGCCGACGAGGGGTGAGGTGTTGGTGCCGATGGTCATCGAGATGGCCGGCTCGTCGACGTGGATGAGCGGCAGGGCGATCGGGTTGTCCGCGTCGGCGAGGGTCTCGCCGATGGTGATGTCGGGGATGCCCGCGATGGCGACGATGTCACCCGGTCCGGCGGACTCGCCGGCCACGCGCTCGAGACCCTCGGTGACGAGGAGCTCGGTGATGCGGACGTTCTTGACCGCGCCGTCGCGCTTGATCCACGCGACCGTCTGACCCTTCTTCAGCGTCCCCTGGTGCACGCGCAGCAGCGCGAGCCGGCCGAGGAACGGAGACGAGTCGAGGTTGGTCACGTGGGCCTGGAGCGGCGCGCCCTCGTCGTACTGCGGGGCGGGGATCGTCTCGAGGATCGTCTTGAAGAGGGGCTCGAGGTCGGTGCCCTCGGGCATCGTGCCGTTCTCGGGCTGCACGAGCGAGGCGATGCCGGCCTTGCCCGAGGCGTAGACGACCGGGAAGTCGAGCGCGTCCTGGCTGTGCGACTCGTCGAGGAGGTCCATGAAGAGCTCGTAGGACTCGTCGACGACCTCGGTGATGCGCGCATCGCCGCGGTCGGTCTTGTTCACGACGAGGATCACCGGCATGTCGGCGTTGAGCGCCTTGCGGAGCACGAACCGGGTCTGGGGGAGCGGACCCTCGGAGGCGTCGACGAGCAGCACGATGCCGTCGACCATCGACAGGCCGCGCTCGACCTCGCCGCCGAAGTCGGCGTGGCCGGGGGTGTCGATGATGTTGATGACCATGGGCTGGCCGCCACCGGCGGGGCCGGCGTAGTGGACCGCGGTGTTCTTCGCGAGGATCGTGATGCCCTTCTCGCGCTCGAGGTCGCCCGAGTCCATGACGCGGTCGGCGACGCTCTCGGCCTGGTGGGCGGTGAAGGCGCCGGCCTGGCGGAGCATCGCGTCGACCAGCGTGGTCTTGCCGTGGTCGACGTGCGCGACGATCGCGACGTTGCGCAGGTCGGAGCGGGACTGGGTGGGCATGCAGGGGCCTTCCGGGCGGAGACGAAGGTGGCGGGGGCGCCGCCGGGGCGCGGCCGACACGGCCGCAGCGCGTCCGAGTCTAGTGCGACCCGGTCGAATCGCTGATTCGTCGTCGCGGTCCGTGGGCCGCCGGAGATCCCGGCTGGGTGCGGGTCAGCGCGCCCAGATGTCGACGTACGGCACCGTGACGTGACCCTCGCGCTGCTGCGCGAGCCACGTCGTCAGCACGGTGAGCCCCTGCCGCACCCCGTCCCCGGGCAGGAGGCGGACCATCTCCCGACCGAGGTTGTCGAAGACGCGCAGCGTCCGTCCGGAGTCGGCCAACAGCTCGATCAGCACGGCGAGGTCCTGGGGGTCGCCCAGGGTCCCCACCGGGTCGTACTCGAACCAGAGCGTGTGGCAGGCCGAGGAGATGACGTCCCAGTGCTCGACGAGCACGTGCACGTCGAAGCCGTCGATGTCGCTCTTCCAGACCACCTCGTCGAACGAAGCGGCGTCCTCGAGCAAGGCGTCGGGCGTCACCCAGTCCGTGACCTCGGTGCCGTCGGCCTCGCTGCCCTGGAAGCCGCCTGTGGAGGCGTTCGCGCGGAAGTGCACGCGGGAGCCCACGGGACCGACGAAGCCCTCGATGACGCGAGCCCGGTCACCGAACTGCGCCACGTTGCGGCGTGCGTAGGAGGCAAAGGCCGGATCGCCCTCGATCGCGATCACGGTGATGTTGGCGGCCGCGCCGAGCGCCTCGACGGTGGTGTCCCCGACGTTGGCCCCCACGTCGATCACCATCACGCGCTCGACGCCTTCGGCGATCTCCGCCAGCACGGTGCCCGCGTATGCGTCGTACGTCGGGTCACGGCGTTGGTAGAAGGGCAGGTCGTGACCCGGCGGCAGCACGACGGGATGACCCGCGATGACGTGGTCCTGCTCCCGGCGTCGGACCTCGCGCCACCGGCGCTGCACGGGGTTCGTCCCGTACCCCACCATGCGTCGGATGAAGAGTCGTTTGCGCACGTTGAGGGGCACGGGTCGCATGCTAGCTCCGCCCGGACCGGTTGTCGGTGTCGGAGCAGCGCGGTAGACCTGTCCCATGACTTCTCGGGTGACCCACGCTGCTCGCTGCACCTTCATCCCGCCCTGGCTCGCCGAGCGGGTGGACGGCGCGCAGCAGGCGGCGCTCGACGACGCGCTGCGCACTCGTCGGGGCGTCGCGGCCCGGTCCGCGCGCCGCATCATCGCGCCGGGCGGGCCGGCCTGGACGGTCCACGACGCCGGCTCCACCACCTCGCTCCCCGGCGAGGCGGTCCGCAGCGCGGGCGACCCGGAGTCCGGCGACGTCGCTGTCGACGAGGCCGCCACCGGGATCGAGGCGACCCTCGCGATGTTCCGCGAGGTCCTCTCGCGCGACTCCCACGACGACGCCGGCGCACCGGTCAGCCTCACGGTCCACTACGGCTCGCGCTACAACAACGCCTTCTGGGACGGCGCCCAGCTCGTCTTCGGTGACGGCGACGGGCGGCTGTTCGAGCGCTTCACCAAGCCGGTCGACGTGCTCGCCCACGAGTTCTCGCACGCCGTCGTCGAGCACACCGCCGCCCTGGTCTACCGCGACCAGTCGGGGGCCCTCAACGAGTCGGTCGCCGACGCCTTCGCCTCCTGCCTCAAGCAGCGCCTGCTCGCTCAGGACGCCGCCGACGGCGACTGGCTCATCGGGGAGGGGATCTTCACGTCGTCGGTGAAGGCGCGGGCGCTCCGCGACATGGCGGCCCCCGGCACGGCGTACGACGACCCGGACCTCGGCACCGACCCGCAGGTCGGCCACATGGACGACTACATCGAGACCTCCGACGACAACGGTGGCGTCCACCTCAACTCCGGCATCCCCAACAAGGCCTTCCAGCTCGCGGCGGTCGCGATCGGTGGCACGGCGATCGAGGGCGCGGGCCGGGTCTGGTACGACGCCCTCGTCGGCGGCGACGTGCCGGAGGACGCCGACTTCGCGACCTTCGCCGCAGCCACCGTGGCCGCTGCCGGCGACCACGCGGACGCCGTCCGCGAGGCGTGGGCGCAGGTGGGCGTCGAGCCGGCCGACGCCAGCACGCCGGCGGACTCCCCGGTCCCGGCCGCCGCGGGTCGCGTCCGGGTCGAGCGCAGCGGCGGCTTCATCGGCCGGACCGAGACGGCCGAGGTCGACCTCGACGACGACCTGCGCGGGCTCGTCGCCGAGGCGTCCCTCCCGTCGGCGACCGCGACCGACGAGCGGCCGATGCCCGACATGTACGTCTACACCTTCACCGTCGACGGCGGTGAGCCCGTCCGCGTGCCCGAGCACCGGCTGACGGCCGACCAGACCGAGCTGGCCCGCCGGATCATGCAGTCGGGGTCCGCCGGGCAGTGAGGTCACCGACCTCCCTGCGGGTGACCATGAGCCGCCCGTACGGGCAGTAGGTTCCGTGCATGCCCCGACTGCGGCGAACGTTCCCCGACCAGCCGGGCTGGTCCCGACGACGCGCGGGCAAGGGCTTCACCTACTTCGACGAGCACGGCGACCGGCTCGACGCCGAGCAGGTCCAGCGGTGCAAGGAGCTCGTCATCCCGCCGGCCTGGCAGGACGTGTGGATCACCCCGCACGCCAACGGCCACCTCCAGGCCGTCGGCACCGACGACGCCGGACGCAAGCAGTACCTCTACCACCCGCAGTGGCGCGCGAGTCGCGACGCCGCGAAGTTCGACCGGATCCTCGGCTTCGGCAAGGCGCTGTCGAAGGCGCGCGAGCGGGTGCTCGCCGACATCGGCGCGGAGACCATGTCCCTCGAGCGCGCGTGCGCCGTCGCCGTGCGCCTGCTCGACCTCGGCTACTTCCGCATCGGCAACGACGTCTACACCGACACCAACGGCTCCTTCGGCCTCACGACGCTCCGCAAGGACCACGTCACCAAGCAGGGGAAGGTGCTGCGCTTCCACTTCGTCGGCAAGTCGGGCATCGAGCACACCATCGACATCGACGACAAGCACGCGATCGAGGCGCTCGACGTGATGCGGAGGCGTCGGGGCGGGGGCGAGGAGCTGCTCGCCTGGAAGGACGGGAAGCGCTGGCGCGACCTGAGCGCGAGCGACGTCAACGACTACATCCGCGGCTGTTTCGGCATCGACGCCACCGCCAAGGACTTCCGCACCTGGCACGCGACGGTGATCGCCGCCGCCGCGCTGGCCGAGAGCGACGAGCCCGGCGAGACCAAGGCCTCGCGCAAGCGGGCGGTGTCGAGCGCGATGAAGGAGGTCTCGGAGTTCCTCGGCAACACCCCGACCCTGGCGCGCACGGCGTACGTCGACCCGCGGGTCGTCGAGGCCTACGAGCGCGGACGCACGATCACCGTGCGCGGGAAGTACGACACCGCCGACGCGCGGCAGGCGGCGCTCGAGCGGGCCGTGCTCAAGCTGCTGGCTGCCTGAGCACCGGGCGCGGCCACGGCGCACGGGGCCGGCCGCGGAGCAGGTCCCGGGTGCTCTAGGTTGTGGCGGTGGAGCGGGCGCCGACGGATCCCGCCGACCGGCACGGTGGTGCGGTCGGGGGGTGGGCCGGCACGGTGCGCCGGCACGCGTTCGCCCTGCACACGAACTTCGTCGTGCTGGCACTGCTCGGTCTCGTCGTCAACCCGGTCGTCCTCGGCTCGGTGGGCGCGGTCGCCTTCGGCCTCTGGAAGACCGCTCAGCAGGCCGTCGGCTTCGTCACCCTCGCCGACGGGCGGGCCACCCATGCACTCAAGTGGGTCGTCGCGTCGCGTGACGGCCGCGCTGACGGGGACGTCCTCCGGCGCGACGTCGGGGCGGCGCTGGTCGTGTGGTTGCTGTGGCTCCCCGTGTCGTGCGGTGCCGTCGTCGTCGTGGTGTGGGTCCTCCTGCCCCGGCTCGTCGCCGGGGCGGATCCCGGCACGGTGCTGACGGTCGGCGCCGTCCTCGCCGCGGGAGTGGTGGCCGGGGGAGTGCTCGGGATACCCGACGCCGTGCTGCGCGGCAGCAACCTCGTCCACCTCTCGGCGTACTCCTCGACAGCCGTGGGGGTGGGCGTGGCGGTCGCCTCCGTCGTCGCCGTGAGCCTGTCGGGGAGCGTGGTCGCCCTGGCCGTCACGACCGTCGCGGGCTCCGTCGTCCTGGCCGCGGTCACCTGGTGGGTCGCCGGCCGGCGGGTCGCCTGGTGGGGCGCGGCGCGCCCGCGTGCCGACGAGGTCGGCCGGCTGTCCCGGTTCAGCGGCTGGCTGCTCGCCTGGGCGACCGTCGACCGGGTGCTGCTGTCCGCGGAGCTGCTCCTGCTCGGCGCCGTGCTGGGTCCGGCGGTCGCTGCGTCCTTCGCCATCACGTCGTACGTCACGATCTTCGCGGTCGGCGCGGGCATGCTCACCACGAGCGCGATGATGCCGAGCCTGGGCGGCATGCTCGCGCGTGACGACGTCGAGACGGCCCGGGTCGTGGCCCTCGCGAAGAACCTCAACGCAGCGATCATCGTCCTGGCCGGCGGCTCGATCGTGCTGCTCAACGACGCCTTCGTGACCGCATGGGTCGGCGGCGAGCACTACCTCGGGGACCAGGTGAACGCGCTCATGGTGGTCGCGATGGCGCAGACGATGCTGCTGCGCACCGACGCACAGATCCTCGACGTGAGCCTCCAGATCGGGCGGCTGGTGACCTGGGTGGGGTCCAGCATCCTGCTCGGCGTGGTGGTCGCGTGGCTCGTCCTGCGCGAGACGCAGAGCCCGGCTGCCATGTACGTCGCCCTGATCGCCGCCCGGCTGCCCGCCACCCTGCTGGCGCCGAGGCTCGCGCGCGAGAAGGTGCCGCACCTGCCGGGTGCGGCGAGGGGGCTCGGCGCCATCGCCGTGGGCCTGGCGTCGTGCGTCGCCCTCGCGGCACTCCTCGCGCCGGCGGGGACCGTGGTCGAGGTCATCGTCTCGGTGGCCGCGCTGGTCGGCCTGGCCGCCGTCGTGCACGCCTGGGTGCTCACCCCCGACGCCCGCCAGTGGTTGCACAACCGTGCCTCACGAGGAGTGGTCTCATGAAGGTCGCCATCACCGGTGCAGCCGGCTTCATCGCGTTCCACGTCGCACGTGCCCTCCTCGACGCGGGTCACACGGTCGCCGGGATGGACTGGTTCGTCGGCGCCGACCCGGTCCTGGCCCGGCAGCGAGCGGCCGTGCTCCTCGAGCACCCGGCGTACGACCTCGTCGAGCTCGACCTCGCCGACGCGAACGGCGTCCAGGCGTGGTTGGCCCACGTGGCACCCGACGTCGTCCTGCACCTCGCGGCCGAGGCCGGCGCGCGGACGTCGTTCGTGGACCCGGACGCCTACCTCCGCGCCAACGTCGTCGGCACGCTGAACCTGCTGGAGGCCTGCCGCCGCGTGGCGCCCGAGCACCTCCTGATCGCCTCGTCCTCCTCGGTCTACGGCGCCAACCAGCCGTCACCCTCGACCGAGTCCGACCGCACCGACTTCCCGGTGTCGTTCTACGCCGCGACGAAGGCGAGCGTCGAGTCGATGTCGCACTCCTACGCCCACGCCTTCGGGCTTCCCACCACCTGCCTGCGCCTGTTCACGGTCTACGGGCCGTGGGGCCGCCCGGACATGGCGCTCTTCACGTTCGTGCGCCAGGTCCTCGCGCGCGAGCCGATCCAGCTCTACGGGGCCGGGCAGCTGACGCGCGACTTCACCTACGTGGCCGACGTCGTGGAGGCGGTGCTCGCGCTGATCCCGCTCGCTCCGGCACCCGGACAGGTGCACCCCTCGACCGACTCGCTCAGCCCGGTCGCGCCGTGGCGCACCATCAACGTCGCGGGGTCGCGGCCGGTGCTCGTCACCGAGCTCGTCACGGCGATCGAGGCCGCGACGGGCGTGGTCGCCGAGAAGACCCTGCTGCCGCAGCAGCAGGGCGACGTGGTGGGTACCCACGCCGACGTGGACCTGCTGACCCAGCTGACCGGGACCAAGCTGCAGACCACCGTGGACCAGGGCGTGGCGGCGTTCGTCGAGTGGTACCGCGAGCACTACCGGGTGTGAGCCGCCAGGGCGGTGAGGTAGGAGTCCGCGACCCTCGCCGCCGTCATCGCCTGCACCCGTGCCCGCGCATGGTCGAGCGCCGCTCGGTCGGGGGCGTGCACGATGCGGCGCACCACCTCGACCACGGCCTCGGGGGAGTCGCGGTCGGCGACGAAGTAGGGGTAGTCCGGTCCGAGCAGCTCACGGTGCTCGGGAAGGTCGGAGGCGACCACGGTCACGCCGTGGGTGACCGCCTCCAGCACCACGTTGGGCAGGCCCTCGTGGTGGCTGACCAACATCAGGACCAGTGACCGGGCGAGGATCGGGTGGATGTCCTCGACGTAGCCCGCCAGCTCGACCGGGTGCTCGTGCACCAGCGCCGCGACCTCCGCCGCGAGTGCGCCCTGGCCGACGATGACGTGCTGCAGGCCCGGGTGCGCGGCCGCGCTCAAGGTCATCGCACGGGTGACGACGTGGATGTTCTTCTGGTGCGCGAGACGGCCGATGAAGACGATGGTGTCGCGGGCGTCCGCCGACGGGTCGACGAGCGGCGGCGGGACGACGATGTTGTCCACGACGACCGTCGGGCGCCACGCCGGCCTGCCCGCGCTGCGCCAGTAGTCGGCGCCGCCGCTCGAGATGGCAAGGACGAGGTCGGCGTGCCGGCCGAGTCGGCGGCGTACGGCACTGCGCCACCCGGGTGCGTGCGCCGAGTCCCGCTCGGCGATGGCCCACGGGATGCCGAGGCCGACGACGGCGAGGCGCCCGACGAGGTCGCCCATCGTCAGCCACGTCATCACGACGTCCGGCCGGGTCTCCTTGACGATGCGTCGCACCGCGAGGACCGCGCGCGGATCGCGGTGCGAGAGCTCCGCGGGGAGCGGTCGGTCGATGATCCGGTCGAGGTCGAGGTGCGCCTCGTGGACGCCACCGGGGTGCCGCACCAGCACGACGTCCGTGCCCTCGCGCGTCGCCAGCTCGTTGACGAGGCGTACGCACTGCCGCTGCGCCCCGCCGTCGGCGAGATTGGGGATCAGGACGAGCAGCTTCATCGAGGACGGATTCTCGCAGAGACGCTCGCTGGTCAGAGGTTCGCGACGACGAAGTCGATCGCGCCGGTGAGCTTCTCCACGTCGGCCGGGTCGATCGCCGGGTACATCGCGATCCGCAGCTGGTTGCGCCCGAGCTTGCGGTAGGGCTCGGTGTCCACGACGCCGTTGGCGCGCAGCACCGCCGCGATCCGGGCCGCGTCGATGTCGTCGTCGAAGTCGATCGTGCCGATGACGAGGGAGCGGTCGGCTGCCTCGGTGACGTAGGGCGTCGTGTACGCCGTGCGCTCGGCCCAGCCGTACAACGCGTCCGACGACGCGGTGGTCCGCTCGACCATGCCCGTGAGGCCGCCCTGGGCGTTCATCCAGTCGAGCTGCTCGGCCATCAGGAAGAGCGTCGCGACCGACGGGGTGTTGTAGGTCTGGTTCTTCGCGGAGTTGTCGATCGCGGTCGGCAGGTCGAAGAACGGCGGGATGTAGCGCTCACTGCCGGCGATCTCCTCGGCGCGCGCGAGGGCGCGTGGGGACATGAGGGCGACCCACAGCCCGCCGTCGGAGGCGAAGCACTTCTGCGGAGCGAAGTAGTAGGCGTCCACCTCGTGCAGGTCGACCGGCAGGCCGCCGGCGCCGGACGTCGCGTCGACGAGCACGATCGCGTCGTCGGCCACGCCCGCGGGGCGGCGTACGGGCGCCATCACGGCGGTCGAGGTCTCGTTGTGCGCCCACGCATAGCTGTCGACGCCCTCCTCGGCGACCGCCTCGGGCCGCGAGCCGGGGTCGCTGGAGATGACAGTGGGGTCGGCCAGCCAGGGTGCCTTCTTCGCCGACGTGGCGAACTTGGACGAGAACTCGCCGAAGGCCAGGTGCTGGCTCTTCTCGCGGATCAGCCCGAAGCACGCGATGTCCCAGAAGGCGGTGGCACCGCCGTTGCCGAGCACCACCTCGTAGCCGTCGGGGAGGTCGAACAGCGCCGCCAGCCCCTCGCGGACCCGGCCCACCGTCTGCTTCACGGGAGCCTGCCGGTGCGACGTGCCCATCAGCGTGTCACCCGTCGCCGCGAGCGCGTCGAGGTGGCTCGTCTGGATCTTGGACGGACCCGCACCGAAGCGG
Organism: uncultured Actinomycetota bacterium; assembly: GCA_963791365.1. Lineage (GTDB taxonomy): Bacteria > Actinomycetota > Actinomycetes > Propionibacteriales > Nocardioidaceae > Nocardioides. The sequence continues at coordinate 396,752 of CAWBSG010000017.1, forward strand.
CCGTCGACGGGCAGGAGCTCGGCGGGGATCTTGAGGGCGTCGGTCATGGAGGAACCTCACGTGCGATGAACGGTGGGTCCTGACGACGCTGTCAGATGAGTCCCTATCCTGACATCCGCCGCTACGACACTCTCGACGGGGGACTCGCGATGGACACCGACCTGCGCATCGAGCGGGTCGCGATCACGCACCCCGACGCGCTGCTGCTGGTCGAGGCGGTGCAGGAGGAGTACGTCGCCCGCTACGGCGGCCGCGACGAGTCGCCGATCGACCCGGCCGACTTCGAGGACCCGCGCGGACAGTTCTTCGTCGGCTACCTCGACGGCGTGCCGGTGGCGACAGGGGCGTGGCGGCGCAGCACCGTCGAGGCGCTCGGCGCCGGCCTGACGGCCGAGATCAAGCGGATGTACGTCGTCCCGTCAGCGCAGCGGCGCGGTCACGCGCGGCGGATGCTGGCCCACCTCGAGGCGACGGCGGCGGTGGCGGGCATCGAGGTGCTGGTGCTGGAGACGGGGATCGCGCAGCCCGAGGCCATCGCGCTCTACCTCTCCTCGGGCTACCAGCCGGTGCCCGGGTTCGGCCACTACCGCGATTCCGAGCTGAGCCGCACGTTCGGGCGCCGGATCGAACTACACCGCTGATGTTCGCGGGAAGCCCGGACGGGCCCTCGCGGGCCGACCTACGGTCACGTGGTGCGCGAATCGTCGTGGGTCGTCGCAAGGGTCGTGGCGACCCTTGCCCTGCTGCCGACCCTGCTGGTCGGCGCCCCGTCGGCGTCCGCCGAGGAGGGCCCGGCGTCCGCGCGTCGCACCGTCACCAGCTCGGCGCCCTACCTCATGCCGCTGGAGCCCTACGCCGGCTACCAGCCGCAGACGAAGTGCCGTCGCCACCCGAAGCCCGGCGTGCTGCTCCTCGCCGACTGGCTCGTCGCCCGCGGCGGCGGCTACGGCGCGATCTTCCGCGCGTGCGCCGGGTCGAGCACCAGCGAGCACAAGGAGTCGCGCGCCTTCGACTGGGTGCTCGACGCGCGCAGCGAGGCCGACCAGGCGCTCGCGACGGCGATGCTCGAGGAGATCTTCGCGCCCGACGACACCGGTGAGCCCAACGCGCTCGCTCGGCGGATGGGCATCATGTACGTCATCTGGGACGACCACATGTATGCCGCCTACGACGAGTTCGTCGCCAAGCGCTACCTGAGCTCGGGCTGCCGCAACCGGCGGTCGTGCTCGCCGACGCTGCGCCACCGCGACCACGTGCACATCTCGCTCACCCGACGGGGCGCCAGGGGCCTGACGTCCTGGTACGCCGCGCAGCAGCCGGTGGCTCCGTAGTCTGGGTGCCGTGGACCAGCCCCGAGGTCGCGGCCTGATGCTCAACGACGCCGATTGCGGCTTCTGCATGCGCACGGCCGCCCTCGTCCCGCGGCTCGGCGTGGACGTCGACGCGTCCACCACCCAGGCGGTCGACCTCGCCGCGCTCGGCGTCGACGAGGAGCGGGCGCTCGTCGAGATGCCCTACGTCCACCCGGACGGCCGGGTCGACTACGGTCACCGCGCCTTCGCCGCGATCCTGCGCACCGGGCCGCTGCCGTGGCGCGTCGTCGGCCGCCTGATGACGACGCGGCCGGTCGACCCCGTCGCCCGTCGCGCCTACCACTGGGTCGCGGCCCACCGGTCCCGCCTGCCCGGCGGCACCGCGGCCTGCGCGATTCCTCCGTCGGTCGAGGAGGGACCAAGCCCCGTCACGAGACCCGGGTCTCCTGACGGTCGCTAGCGCGACCTCCGCGACCAGCGAGGGATCAGCCCCAGGCCTCGTCCCAGCCCTCGACCTCGGAGGCGGGGCGGGTGCTCGGGCCGGCGTAGACGGCGGAGGGCCGGATCAGGCGACCAGTGGTCTTCTGCTCCAGGATGTGCGCCGACCAGCCGCCCGTGCGGGCGCAGGTGAACATCGCCGTGAACATGTGGGCCGGCACCTCGGCGAAGTCGAGGACGATCGCCGCCCAGAACTCCACGTTGGTCTCCAGCACGCGGTCGGGGCGACGCTCCTTGAGCTCGGCCAGCGCGGCCTTCTCGAGCGCCTCGGCGACCTCGTAGCGCGGGGCGTCGAGCTCCTTGGCGGTCCGGCGCAGCACCCGAGCACGGGGGTCCTCGGCGCGGTAGACGCGGTGGCCGAAGCCCATCAGTCGCTCGCCGCTGTCGAGGAGCTCCTTGACGTACGTCGCCGCGTCGCCGTCGCGCTTCTCGACCTCCTCGATCATCCCGAGCACGCGTGAGGGTGCACCGCCGTGCAGCGGTCCGGACATCGCGCCGATGGCGCCCGAGAAGGCCGCGGCGACGTCGGCGCCGGTGGAGGTGATGACGCGCGCGGTGAAGGTGGAGGCGTTCATGCCGTGCTCGGCGGCCGACGACCAGTAGGCGTCGATCGCGTGCGCGTGCTTCGGGTCGGCCTCGCCACGCCACCGGATCAGGAACCGCTCCGCGAGCGTCCGGCCCCGGTCGACGTCGGACTGGCTGACGACCGGCTTGCCGAGGCCGCGCGCCGACTGGGCGGCGTACGACAGCACCATGACCGCGACGCGGGAGAGGTCGAGCCGCGCCTGCTCGTCGGAGATGTCGTAGGTCTGGCCCATGCCCAGCATCGGCGCGAGCATCGCGACCGCAGCCTGCACGTCGGCGCGCACGTCGCCGGTGTGGATGGAGATGTTGTAGGGCTCGGCCGGCGGCAGGCCGGGAGTGTAGGAGCCGTCGACGAGGAGGCCCCAGACGTTCTCGAAGGGCACGCGGCCGACGAGGTCCTCGATGTCGACCCCGCGGTAGCGGAGGGCGGAACCCTCCTTGTCGGGCTCGGCGATCTGCGTCTCGAACGCGACGACACCTTCGAGGCCGTGGTGGATCTCCGTCATGCGACTCCTTCGTAGGGACGCCTCATTGTGCACTGCCCTAGGGTCGCCGCATGGACCTGAGTGGACTGCGCGAGGAGTACGGGCGCGGCGGACTCGACCTCCCCGACCTGGCCGACGACCCGATCGAGATGTTCGGGCGGTGGCTCCAGCAGGCCGTCGACGCGGGCGTCCACGAGCCCAACGCGATGGTGCTGGCGACCGCGACACCCGACGGCCTGCCCTCGAGCCGGATGGTGCTGCTCAAGGGGGTCGGCCCGGACGGCTTCGTGTTCTTCACCAACCGGGCCTCGCGCAAGGGCGACGAGCTCGCCGCCAACCCGCACTGCGCGCTGCTCTTCCCGTGGCACCCGCTCGAGCGCCAGGTGCGCGTCGAGGGAGTCGCGACCGTGCTCGGCGACGACGAGGTCGTCGCCTACTTCCACTCGCGGCCGCGGGGTGCGCAGCTCGGCGCCTGGGCCTCGGCCCAGTCCCGCCCGGTCGCCTCGCGTGCCGAGCTGGCCGCGACGTACGCCTCGGTCGAGGAGCGCTTCGGCGCCGACGACGACGGCGCCGAGGTGCCGGTGCCGCCGGAGTGGGGCGGCTACCGGGTGCGGCCGGAGGCGGTCGAGTTCTGGCAGGGCCGGCGCAGCCGGATGCACGACCGGCTGGTCTACCGTCGCGGCGGCGCCGGCTGGAGCGTGGAGCGGCTCGCGCCGTAGCCCGCGACCGGGGAGACCTGCCGGCGTCTTGTCACACCGTTGACATCTGCTGGCGCTACCCTCCGAGCCATGCAGGAGGCACCGGGCAGGTTGCACGTGCGGCTGGCAGCCGATGCCGCCAGTGTGCCCGCGGTGCGCCGTTTCGTGGTCGACGGACTCACCGCGTGGGGCGAGCTGGACCTGGTCGAGGCCGCCGAGCTCGTGGTCAGCGAGCTGTCGACCAACGCCGCCCTCCACGCGGCCGCGGCGTTCATGCACGTCACGCTGGAGCGTGGCACCGGTGCGCCCGGGGTGCGGGTCGGTGTCGAGGACGACGGTCCCGTCCCGGCAGACGCCGTACGCCCGCGCGCGCCGCTCGACGACGACTCCGAGTGGCCGGAGCTCGACGCCACCGGACGGGGCCTCGCCATCGTCGCGATGATCGCCGGGCGGTGGGGTGTCGACCGGACCGCGCGAGGCAAGCGGGTCTGGGCCGACCTGGTCGATCCGGACGTCGTGCACGGCAGCAGCGAGCCCGAAGGCGCGAGCGACGCGGACGCCGCTCCCGACATGCTGCCGCCGGGATGGGCGCTCGTACGCCTGGTGGACTGCCCGGTCGAGCTGAGCCTGCGGCAGGACAGCCACCTCGACGAGCTGGTCCGCGAGCTCCAGCTGCTGTCCCTCCACGAGGGCAACGCGGAGTCCGCTGCCCTGGCCGAGGAGATCCACGGCCTCCTGATGTCCCCGACGCATGCCCGGTTGACCGGGCGCCGCGCCGCCGAACGGGCTCGCGGGGAGGGCAAGGAGTCGGTGGACGTCGAGATGGCGATGCCCCGGGAGTTCGGCGAGCTCGTGGCGCGGCTCCAGCAAGCAGTGTCGCGCGCCGACGTCCTCTGCGAGGAGGGTCGTCTCCTGACGCTCGCCTCGCCCGCCGAGCTCCGGGTGCTGCGCGCCTGGATGACGCACGAGGTCGTCGCCCAGACGACCCACGAGGCGGTGCCGGTGCCCTGGCCCGCCTGGCCGCGCACCGCCACCCGCACCGCCACTCGCGACGCCACCCGCGCCCGAACCGACGCCCGGCCGGCCGTCGCGACGTAGCGAGTTGTGAGTGAGTGCTCACTCACTTAGGCTGACGGGGTGCCACCCCGTGCCAAGCCGCTCTCGCCCGACGCCCGCCGCGCGACGCTCGTCGCTGCCACCGTCCCGCTGCTCGCCGAACACGGACGGTCGCTGACCACCAAGCAGATCGCCGACGCAGCCGGCATCGCGGAGGGGACGATCTTCCGGGTCTTCGACTCCAAGGACGACCTCGTCCTCGCGGCCGTCGAGCAGGCCCTCGACATCGAGCCCTTCCTGGCCGAGCTGGAGTCGATCGACGGCGCCAACGACCTCGCGCCGGTGCTGCTCGACGTGGTCACCCGGATGCAGGTGCGGTTCCGCGGCATCTTCACGCTGATGAGCGCGATGGGCATGGTCGGTCCGCCGCGTTCCCACCAGCACATGGAGGAGGGCCGCCGCCGGGCCGAGGCCCTGACGGTCGCCCTCATCGAGCCGCATCGCGACGAGCTCGCGGTCAGTCCCGTCGAGCTCGCCAGGCTCGTGCGGCTGCTGACCTTCTCCGGCTCGCACCCCCACCTCAGCGACGGCCAGCCGCTGAGCCCCGAACAGATCGTCGCCGTGCTCCTGCACGGCGTGCTCAAGAAGTAGATCAAGGACTCTGCATGCTGCTCCGCCTCGTCCGCACCTATCTCCGGCCGTACGCCGCACCGCTGGCCGTCGTCGTCGCGCTCCAGTTCGTCGGCACCATGGCCGCGCTCTACCTGCCGAGCCTCAACGCCGACATCATCGACAACGGCGTCGTCACCGGCGACACCGGCTACATCGTGCGCCACGGCGGGCTGATGCTCGCCGTCTCGCTCGTCCAGATCATCTGCTCGGTGATCGCCGTCTGGTTCTCCGCGCGCAACGCGATGGGCTTCGGCCGCGACCTGCGCGCCGCGATCTTCCGCCGGGTCGGCACCTTCTCCGCACGCGAGGTGCAGCACTTCGGTGCGCCCTCGCTCATCACCCGCGAGACCAACGACGTCCAGCAGGTGCAGATGCTCGTCCTCATGGCGGGCACGCTGCTCGTCGCCGCCCCGATCATGATGGTCGGCGGCATCATCATGGCCGCCCGCGAGGACGTCGGCCTGTCCTGGCTCGTCCTCGCCGTGGTGCCGGTGCTCGGCGTCTCCATCGGCCTGATCGTGCGCAAGATGGTGCCGAGCTTCCGGCTCATGCAGGAGCGCATCGACGAGGTCAACCGGCTGCTGCGCGAGCAGATCACCGGCGTACGCGTGGTGCGGGCGTTCGTCCGCGAGGAGCACGAGACGACCCGCTTCGCCGACGCCAACGCCCAGCTGACCGACGTGGCGGTCCGTGCCGGCCGCTGGCAGGCCGCGATGTTCCCGACGGTGATGATCGTGGCCAACGTCGCGACCGTCGGCGTGCTGTGGTTCGGCGGCCACCGGGTCGAGAACGGTCACATGGAGGTCGGTGCCCTGACCGCCTACATCTCCTACCTGATGCAGATCGTGATGTCGGTGATGATGGCGATGTTCATGCTGATGATGGTGCCGCGCGCGTCCGTCTGCGCCGACCGCATCACCGAGGTGCTCGACACCGACTCGTCCGTCGTGCCGCCGACCGCCCCCGTGACCGACCTGCCCGAGCGCGTCGACCTCGAGCTCGACGGTGTCACGTTCGCCTACCCCGGCGCCGACGAGCCGGTGCTGCGGTCGGTGTCGCTCACCGCCCGTCCCGGCGAGACGGTGGCCATCGTCGGGTCCACCGGCGCCGGCAAGTCGACCCTGGTCAACCTCGTGCCCCGCCTCTTCGACGCCACCTCCGGCGACGTCCGCATCGGGGGCGTCGACGTGCGCGCCATCGACCTCGAGATGCTGTGGTCGCGGCTCGGACTGGTGCCGCAGAAGGCCTTCCTCTTCCGCGGGACCATCGCCGACAACCTGCGTTACGGCAAGCCCGACGCCACCGAGGACGAGATGTGGGAGGCCCTCGAGATCGCGCAGGCGAAGGACTTCGTCGAGGCCATGCCCGACGGCCTGCAGGCCGAGGTCTCGCAGGGCGGGTCGAGCCTCAGCGGCGGGCAGCGGCAGCGGATGGCGATCGCCCGCGCGGTCATCCGCAAGCCGGACGTCTACCTCTTCGACGACTCCTTCTCCGCGCTGGACCTCACCACCGACGCCCGGCTCCGGGCCGCGCTCAGGCCCGTGACCCGCGACGCGGCGGTGGTGATCGTGGCGCAACGCGTCGCGACCATCCGCCACGCCGACCGGATCGTGGTGATGGAGGACGGTGCCGTCGTCGGCACCGGCACCCACGACGAGCTGCTCGCGACCTGCGCGACCTACCAGGAGATCGTCCAGTCCCAGCTCACCGCCGAGGAGGTGGCCTGACATGAGCACCGACACCACCACCGACGCTGCGGCCGACTCCGGCACGCTGAAGGAGACCGAGCGGGTCCAGTCCGGACCGGGCGGCCCCGGCCGCGGCCCGATGGGCGGCGGGATGATCGGCCAGAAGGCCGACACGTTCTGGCCCTCGCTCAAGCGGCTCTTCGGCCGGCTGCGTCCCGAGCGCACCAAGACGTACGTCGTGCTCGTGCTGACCGTGGTCAGCGTGGTGCTCACGGCCGTCGGACCGAAGATCCTCGGCCGTGCGACCGACCTGATCTTCGCCGGCCTGATCGGCCGCGACGTGTTCGCCACCGGCGCGACGCAGGAGCAGGCGATCGAGGCGCTCCGGGCGCAGGGAGAGACCAGCCGCGCCGACATGCTCGAGTCGATGTCGCTGACCGACGGCGTCGACTTCTCGGCCGTCGCCGACGTGCTGCTCCTCGTGCTCGCGATCTACGTCGCGGCCTCGCTGCTCGCGTGGCTCGGCGGCTACCTGCTCAACGACGTCGTCCAGGGCACCGTCCTGCGGATGCGCTCCGAGGTCGAGGACAAGGTGCACCGGCTTCCGCTGGGCTACTTCGACAAGCAGCCGCGCGGTGAGCTGTTGAGCCGCGTCACCAACGACATCGACAACGTCAGCCAGACCCTGCAGCAGACGATGAGCCAGCTGCTCAACTCGCTGCTCACGGTCGTCGCGGTGCTGGGGATGATGTTCTACATCTCGCCGCTGCTCGCGATGGTCGCGCTGGTCTCGGTGCCGATCTCGATGTTCGTGACCGGAGCGGTGATGAAGCGCTCGCAGGGGATGTTCATCCAGCAGTGGCGCCGCACCGGCACCCTCAACTCCCACATCGAGGAGACCTTCTCCGGGCACTCGCTCGTCAAGGTCTTCGGCCGCCAGGCCGAGGCCGAGCGGGTGTTCGCCGAGCAGAACGACGAGCTCTACGAGGCGTCGTACGGCGCCCAGTTCGTCAGCGGGCTGATCATGCCGATCATGATGTTCGTCGGGAACCTCAACTACGTCGTCATCGCGGTGCTCGGCGGGCTCCGGGTCGCCAGCGGCACCATGTCGCTCGGTGACGTGCAGGCCTTCATCCAGTACTCCCGCCAGTTCACCCAGCCGCTGACGCAGGTCGCCTCGATGGTCAACCTGCTGCAGTCGGGCGTCGCGTCGGCCGAGCGGGTCTTCGAGCTGCTCGACGCACCCGAGGAGGTCGAGGAGGAGGGCGGTCCACCTGCCGCGATCGAGGACGCGCACGGCGAGGTCCGCTTCGAGGACGTGTCCTTCTCGTACGACCCCCAGCGGCCGCTGATCTCGGGGCTGTCGCTGGTGGCGCACCCCGGCAGCACGGTCGCGATCGTCGGACCGACCGGCGCCGGCAAGACCACGATGGTCAACCTGGTGATGCGCTTCTACGACCCGCAGGCCGGGCGGATCCTCATCGACGACGTCGACATCGCCTCGATCCCGCGCGGCGTGCTGCGCGGCCGGATCGGGATGGTGCTGCAGGACACCTGGCTCTTCGCCGGGACGATCCGCGACAACATCGCCTACGGCCGGCCCGACGCGACCGAGGAGCAGATCCGCGAGGCGGCGCGGGCGACCTTCGTCGACCGCTTCGTGCACTCGCTGCCCGACGGCTACGACACGGTCATCGACGAGGACGGCTCGAACCTGTCGGCCGGCGAGCGCCAGCTGGTGACGATCGCGCGGGCGTTCCTCTCCGATCCGGCGCTGCTGATCCTCGACGAGGCCACGTCGTCGGTCGACACCCGCACCGAGCTGCTGCTGCAGCAGGCGATGGCTGCGCTCCGCTCGGACCGGACGTCCTTCGTGATCGCTCACCGGCTCTCCACGATCCGCGACGCCGACCTGATCCTCGTCATGGAGGACGGCTCGATCGTGGAGCAGGGCTCGCACGAGGAGCTGCTCGACGTCGGCGGTGCGTACGCCCGGCTCTACCGCTCGCAGTTCGAGTCGGCGCCGGAGGAGGCGGTCGGCTAATCCCGTTGTCCGCCCCCGCGCCACGACGTACGTTTGTCGTACACAGAAGGGAGGTGATCCGAAGAATGAGTTCTTTTCGGATGAGTGAGGTGGCTGCCCGCTGAGGCAGCCCGGTCCGCCGACAGCTGCCGGCGAATCCACTGCAGCCACCCGACCCGCAGGCTCCCGGACTCCATCCACCGGGGCCCCTCTCGAGGGGCAGCAGGCCTGCGGGTCGCTGCATGTCCGGGCGCGCGCCCTCCGTCTGACCGCCCCGCCCGACCGCCTGACCGCCCCCGCCCCCGGCCCCGCGGGTATCTAGGGACGTTTTCGTAGGTCGATCGGCCGGATTGCCTACCAGTTCGTCCCTAGATACCGGGGGTGTCAGCGGGGGTGTCAGCGGGAGGGTGTCAGCGGAGCCAGGCGGCCGTGTCGGGCGCGAGCTTGTCGTCCTCGACCGGACCGCTCGCCATCAGCAGCTCGCCCGCGGGCAGCTCGACCGGGGTCTCGCCGCAGTTGAGCACCACGGTCAGCGGTCCGCGGCGGAACGCGAGGACGTCCGCGCCGGACTCGACGATCTCCACCGATTCGCCGGCGGTCCACGCGAACTCGCGGCGGGCCTTCAGCGCGTCGCGGTAGAACTCCAGCGTCGACGTCGGGTCGCCGGTCTGCGCCTCGACGGTCAGCGGCGCCCAGTCGGTCGGCTGCGGGATCCACGGCTGCTCGGAGCCCGGGCCGAAGGCGTACGGCGCCTCGGTGCCGCTCCACGGGATCGGCACCCGGCAGCCGTCGCGACCGACCTCGCCGGTGCGGAGGTACGACGGGTCCTGGCGGTCGTCCGGGGCGACGTCGACCTGCTCGAGGCCGAGCTCCTCGCCCTGGTAGAGGTAGCTGGAGCCGGGCAGTGCGAGCATCGTCAGCGTGGCGGCGCGGGCGCGGGCCAGCCCCTGAGCGCCGCCGCCGTAGCGGGTGACGTGGCGTACGACGTCGTGGTTGCTGAGCACCCACGTCGGCGAGGCGCCGACGGGCTCCACGGCCGCGAGGGTGCTGGTGATCACGTCGGCGAACTTCTGGGCGGACCAGTCGGTCAGGAGCCAGGCGAAGTTGAAGGCCTGGTCGAGCTCGTCGGGCCGCACGAACGCGGCCATCGACTCGGGGGTCTGGGTCCAGGCCTCGGCGACGGCCATCCGGTCGGCGCCGGCCTCGTCGAGGATCGCGTGCCAGGAGCGGTAGACCTCGTGCACCTCGGGCTGGTCCCACATCGGCTCGTCGGCGATCGCGCGCTCGACCATCTGCTGGGCATCGCTCGCGGGTCGGCCGCCGGGCTCGACGACCTGGTCGCGCAGCGACGCCTCCTTGAACAGGCCGTGGGCCACGTCGACCCGGAAGCCGTCGACACCGCGGTCGAGCCAGAAGCGCAGCACGTCCTCGAACATCGCCGGGACCTCGGGGTTGCGCCAGTCGAGGTCCGGCTGGGTGGAGTCGAAGAGGTGGAGGTACCACTGGCCGTCCTCGACCTGGGTCCACGCGGGACCGCCGAAGACGGACTCCCAGTTGTTCGGCGGGTTGCCGTCCTCGCTGTCGCGGAACAGGTAGCGGGCACGCTCCGGGCTGCCCGGCCCGGCGGCGAGCGCGGCCTGGAACCACTCGTGCTCGTCGGAGGTGTGGTTGGGCACCAGGTCGACGACGACGCGCAGGTCGAGCTCGTGGGCCCGGGCGATCAGGTCGTCGGCGTCGGAGAGCTTGCCGAACAGCGGGTCGACGTCGCGGTAGTCGGCGACGTCGTAGCCGTGGTCGTGCTGCGGCGAGGTGTAGAACGGTGTGATCCAGAGCGCGTCGACACCCAGCTCGGCCAGGTGCGGCAGCCGCGAGGTGATGCCGGGAAGGTCGCCGATGCCGTCGCCGTCACTGTCGGCGAAGCTGCGGACGTAGATCTGGTAGACCACGGCGTTGCGCCACCAGTGGGTGGTTGGATCGATCGAATCGGCCATGGCCACATCCTCTCAACCTCGGGGGAGGGATGGCCAAACCCGGTCCGCCTCTCGGACCCTCACCGGCCGGGCGCCCGGCCGCCGAAGAGCTCGGCGTCCACGGCGATCCAGGTGTGCTCGGCGGTTGCGACCACCCGTCCGTCGACGTCGTACAGCGTCGAGGCCGTGAAGGTCTTGCGGCCGTCCTGCCCGCGGCCCTCGCCCACGACGACGTGCTGCTCGCCGATCACGGGGAGGTCGTCGACCCGCGCCGTCATCCGGCCGAGCACCATCAGCCGCTCGGTGAGGTCGCCCGCCCAGCCGCCGATGCAGTCGAGCGCGGCCCAGGTCGCGGCGACCGATGCGCGCGGCGTCTCGTCGACGTAGGTGTGCCAGTCCTCGTGGAGGCTCGGGTGCGGGGTCCACGAGGCCGCGACGAGCGCGCCGTCGGGCCCGTCGCCGGTCTGGCCGGGGAAGATCCGCAGGCCGTCGCCCTCGCTGCGCGACGTACCGCAGGCGAAGCAGGTCGCGAACGGGTGGAAGTCGAGACCGGGGTACGACGCCTCGGCTGCCGTCGCGACGTCGTGCGGGACCGGCTCCACCTCCGCCAGGTCGCGCTCGACCCGGTGCGCGGTGGCGATCACCGCTCCGTCGACCGACGCGGTGAGCACGCCGCGGTCGGTGTCGACCCGCATCGCGGTGTCGAGTGGAGGCGGCCGGCGCAGCGAGACCTCGATCGCCGGCCAGGCGTCGGTGCGGTCGTCGGGGGAGTCCGCGTCGTCGAGGGCCGCCAGGGCACCGGCCGTCCAGCCGCCGTTGCCGGAGTCGGGAGGGCCGCAGAATCGTTGCGCCACGATCAGTTCCGTCACCGGCCTCACTGTGCCACGGGTGGACCGAGCATGGCACTGGGCCGATGGGACACAATGGCCCGCGTGAGTGACCTGATCGACACCACCGAGATGTACCTCCGCACGATCTACGAGCTCGTCGAGGAGGACATCGTCCCGCTGCGCGCGCGCATCGCCGAGCGGCTGCACCAGTCGGGACCCACCGTCTCGCAGACGGTGGCGCGGATGGAGCGCGACGGGTTGCTGACGGTCGAGGGTGACCGCCACCTCGAGCTCACCGAGGAGGGCCAGCTGCTGGCCACCCGGGTGATGCGCAAGCACCGGCTCGCCGAGCGCCTGCTCACCGACGTCATCGGCCTCGACTGGGAGCTCGTGCACGCGGAGGCCTGCCGCTGGGAGCACGTGATGTCCGAGACGGTCGAACGCCGGCTGCTCGAGCTGCTCGACCACCCCACCGAGTCGCCGTACGGCAACCCCATCCCCGGTCTCGAGGAGCTCGGCGACGCCAACGGCGAGGACTTCATGACCGACGTCGAGCCCCTGTCGTCCGCCGCGGGGGCTGCGGACCAGCGCGTCCACGTCAAGCGGATCTCCGAGGAGATGCAGAAGGACGAGGAGCTGATGGGCCTGCTCCGCCGCGTCGGCGCCCTGCCCGGCAAGACGGTCACCATCGCCCGCACCGACGAGGGCATCCTGATCGGCTCCGGCGGTGAGACCGCCGAGCTCGTGGTCGAGGCGGCCGAGCACATCTTCGTCCGCCGCTGAGCTTTCGCTGCGCCTTGTCGTCGAAGTCCCCGCACGTGCGGGGACTCCGACACATGGAGGGGGTTGCAACGGCCTACAGGTGTCGGACTCGCCCTCCCAGTTCGGTCAGGAACTCGCTGCACCCCACCTCGAGCTTGTACGACGCCAGGTCGTCGCCGCGGGTCGCACCACGGTTGACGACGACGACCGGCGTGCCGCCCTGGGCCGCGCGCTTCACGAACCGCAGCCCGCTCATGACCGTCAGCGACGAGCCGGCGACCAGCAGCACGCCGCCGGTGCCGAGCGCCTCGACGGCCGCGTAGCACCGGGCGACGCGGTCGGGCGGGACGTTCTCGCCGAAGAACACCACGTCGGGCTTCAGCGGCCCCCCGCACTCGCAGGTCGGCACGACGAAGTCCTCGGTCTCGTCGAGCTCGACGTCACCGTCGGGCTTGGTGAGCGCAGCGCCGTGCCGCTCGATCCAGTCGGGGTTGAGCTCGTCGAGCACGCGCTCCAGCGCAGCGCGCGACGACGTCTCGCGGCAGCGGAGACAGATGACGTCGGCGACCCGACCGTGCAGGGCGACCAGCCGCTGCGATCCGGCGGCCTCGTGCAGGCCGTCGACGTTCTGGGTGATCAGCAGGAGCGGGTCGAGCGCGGCCAGCGCGCGGTGGCCGTCGTTGGGCTCGGCGCGGCCCATCCGCTGCCACCCCACGTGGCTGCGCGCCCAGTAGCGCCGCTGCGCCTGGGGCGTCGCGACGAACTCCTGGTACGTCATCGGCGCCCGCACCGGCGCACCCGGTCCGCGGTAGTCCGGGATGCCGGAGTCGGTCGACAGCCCGGCGCCGGTCAGCACGACCAGCGGCCGGGTGGCGAGCAGGTCGAGCGCGGTCTCCTCGATCGCCCGCGGTGACGCCAGCGTCACGCGCCGTACCGGACCCGCGCCCGCGCGCGGGCCTTCTCGGCCTCGACGTCGCGGTTCTTCGGGGGCGCGGTCGTGACCAGGTCGTCGAGCAGGTGCTCGGTGATGTGGGCGATGTCCTTCACCGCGGCGTAGAACGCGGCCTCGTTGGCCTGCGACGGCTTGGTCGTCCCGGCGACCTTGCGGACGTACTGCAGCGCGGCGGCGGTCACCTCGTCACGCGAGGCGGGCGGCTCGAAGTTGTTCAGTGGGCGGATGTTGCGGCACATGCTCCGAGCGTACGCAACCCATCGCTGGTTGAGGAGGGACGAAGTCTCGTCACGAAACCGCGAAGAAGGAGACGTCCTCGCCCGTCACCAGCGCCACCTTGCCGGAGGACAGAGGGACGAGTCGCACCTGCGCAACATCGCTGCCGTGCTCCACCTCGACCATCCGGTTCGTCATCGAGCCGTCGTCGAGCGAGAGCACCGAGACCCAGCCGGTGGTGCCGCTCCAGCCCTGGGAGACGACCGTCAGCGCGACCCGCTGCTCGGGAAGCCAGGTGAACTGCCGCGGGTCGTTGGCCGCGCCGGCGTACGTCTCCTTGTCGTAGCGGACCACGTCGATCTGCCGCGGGTCGGTCAGGTCGGTGACGTCGAAGAGCGCTGCCTGCGCGCCGCGGGTCATCCCGTCGAGAGTGGCGTCCTGACCCATCCCGATGAGGCGGTGCGCACCGAGCGGGTGGAGGTACTCCGAGAAGCCCGGGATCTTCAGCTCGCCGAGCAGTCGGGGAGCGGCCGGGTCGCTGAGGTCGATCGCGTAGAGCGGATCGGTCTGGCGGAAGGTCACCACGATCGCGAGGTCGTCGAACCACCGCACCGACTTGATCTGCTCGTTGACGCCGAGGTCGTCGACGCGGCCTTCCTCGACGAGGTCGGACCCGTCCTCGCGCAGCGTCAGCACCGAGTTGAAGTTGCCGGTCTCGCTGCTCGGCCCCACCGCGACCCGCAACGACCCGCCGACCGCGTCCATCGACCAGCGGTCGGCGATCGTGCCCTCGACCTCGCCGGAGGCGACGTACGTCGTGTCGGCTCCGTCGAGCGCGAAGGCGTACAGCGGCGTCGTGCCGTCGGCGAAGCCACCGCCCGGGAAGCTCCGCCCGCAGTCGATGCAGTCACCCCACACGCCCCAGACCTGGCCGCTGGCGGCGAGGTAGAAGCGGTCGGAGGAGAAGTACGCCGTGTCGGAGTCGGTCGCGACCGCGGTGGTCGTCCGGTCCGTCGGCGATGCAGGGTCGAACGCCACGACGGTGGTGGTGCCGAGCGAGACCTCCTCGTCGTCGGGGACGGCGACGTCCGCGCAGTCGACGAGGGGCTCGCCGTCGAGCGTCGGCAGCCAGTCGGAGAGGGTCGTGTCGCGCACCAGCGACCGGTTGCGCAGCTTGGCTCGGATCTGACCGAACGTGCCGTCGGGGTGGGAGAAGTCGAGCTCCGGGAGCGCGTTGTGCAGCACGATGCGTACGACGTCGCCGTGCAGGCGGACCGCGGACGCGCGGCCGCGGACAGTGGTGGCGTCGACGATGCTCGGCGAGGTCGGGTCGGACAGGTCGACCGTCGTGACGGTGGTCTCGAGCCCGTCCTGCGAGGTGCCGAGGACGACGGCGCGCCCGCCGACCAGGAGGAGCTCGCCGCCCGGGTCGCCGACCCAGCCGTTGCCGCGGGCGTCGTCGATGCGGGTGGTGGACAGCAGGGAGGGCTCGTCAGCCCGAGACGTCGTAGGCCAGCAGCTCGCCGTCGCGCATCCGCAGCAGCAGGGGGCCGGCGACCTTGACCACGTCGGACTCGTCGACGCCGAGCTCCTGCACGTTGGTGCCGGACTCGTTGCTGGTGGACCGCGAGGTCTTGACCGACGAACCGCTGGAGCGCGCCATGCCCGACGTGCTCGGCGAGCTCGACTCGGCGGCACCGCCTGCGTCGAACATCACGATGCCACCCGAGCCCCACCCGTAGGGGCCGACGTGCTCGAGCCCGCGCTGGATGTAGGAGTCGAGGAGCTCGTCGCAGCTGGCCGCGACGGTGAGGTCGGAGTTGGCCAGTGCGATCGGCGGCGATGAGGGCGGGAGGTCGCGCGAGGTGCTGTCGGTGCCCAGTGCGTAGCCCACGCCGACCGCCGCGGCGAGGGTCGTCGTGGCCGCGACGGTGGTGGTGATGCGACGAAGGCTCATGGCCGTGGGACGGGCCGGTGGAGGCCCTGGTTCCGCGTGACACGATGGCGAGATGAGTGACCGTGACTTCGACATCGTGCTGTTCGGGGCCACCGGCTTCACCGGCGGCCTCACCGCCGCGTACCTCGCGCAGCACGCTCCGGCCGGTCTGCGCTGGGCGATCGCCGGTCGCAACGCCGACAAGCTCGAGGCCGTACGCCGTCGCCTCGGCGATGCCGGAGAGGGCGTCGACGTGCTGGTGGCCGACGCGGCCGACGCCGCGGCCCTGTCCGACGTGGCCCGCCGGGCCCGCGTGGTGATCACGACCATCGGCCCGTACCTGGAGCACGGCGGCCCCCTGGTGGCGGCCTGCGCGGAGGCCGGAACCGACTACGTCGACCTGACGGGTGAGCCCGAGTTCGTCGACCAGACCTTCCTCGCCCAGCACCAGACCGCGGTCCGCACGGGCGCCCGGCTGGTGCATGCCTGCGGCTTCGACTCGATCCCGCACGACCTCGGCGCGTACTTCACCGTCCAGCAGCTCCCGTCCGACGTGCCCATCACGATGCGCGGTGTCGTCCGGTCCGCCGGCACCTTCTCCGGCGGCACGTTCCACTCGGCGCTCAACCAGTTCGCCAGCGCCCGGGACATGCGCACGACGTACGCCGCCCGCCGTCGCGCGGAGGGCAAGCCCGCCGACGGTCGCTCGTCGCGGTCGGTCGGCGGCAGGCCGCACCGCGACCCGGTGCTCGGCTACTGGCTGCTCCCGCTGCCGACGATCGACCCGATCGTCGTCGCCCGCAGTGGCGCGGCCCTGCCGGCGTACGGGCCCGAGTTCCGCTACTCCCACTGGGCCGGCACCAAGACGCTGCGCTACGCCGCCGGCGGGGCGGCCGCGGTGGGCGCGCTCGCCGTCGCCGCGCAGGTGCCGCCCGTCCGCAACTTCCTCAAGTCGAAGGTGCCGCAGGGGTCGGGGCCGGACGAGGCCAAGCGTGACCGGTCGTGGTTCACCGTCGAGTTCGTCGGCGAGGGTGGCGGGCAGACCGTCCGCACGAAGGTCTCCGGCGGCGACCCCGGCTACACCGAGACGGCGAAGATGCTGTCGGAGGCCGCGCTGTGCCTGGCCTTCGACGACAACCCGGAGACCTCGGGACAGGTCACGCCGGCGGTCGCGATGGGCGACGCGCTGCTCGCCCGGCTGCAGGCCGCGGGCATCCGCTTCGAGACGGTCTGACCCGGCAGCTCTTCTCTCAGGCCGGGTCGCTCAACGTCGTCAGGTCGAGCCGCCGGACGTTGGCGGGGTCGTTGTTGGCTCCGAGCGACCAGATCGTCGTGTCGTGGTCCGAGCCCGGGAGTCGTACGACGGCCTCGCCGGCCACGTGGAAGTGACCGTGCGCGACGAGCCTCGGACGTACGCCGAGCACCGCCCGCGCGACCTGCGCCATCCCGACGTCGGCCTCGTCGAGGATCGCCTGGGGCCAGTCCATCGGGTTGCCCTCGACGATCGCGCGGACCGGTGCGGTGCACCACGGTGGTGCGGGACTGTCGTGCAGGACCATCACGTCGGCCGGGCCGCCCGCGACCGTGAGGTCGACGTGCGCGTCGGTGATCACCTCGGTCGGCCACCACGAGACGCCCTCGGTCAGCAGCAGCCGGTTCACGGACGGGGCACCGCCGAGCGCGACGAAGGTGCGCCCACCCAGCACCCACCGGTGACCGCGGGGCAGGAAGGTGACGTGATCGCTCACGTCGAGCGGCAGCAAACCTCCCTCGTCGTCCTGGTGAGCAGGGTCGGCCCACAGCTCGTCCAGCCGCGCCCAGTGCTCGTGGTTGCCCGTGATGCAGAGCAGGCGGAGGTCGACCTCGGCACATACCGACTCGATCGCCGCGAGGTAGCCGTCGGGGTCCGCGCCCATCCCGAAGCGCAGGTCACCCAGCTGGATCGCGACGTCGACGTGCTCGCCCAGGTCGCGAAGCACGCGGACCGCCCAGTCGCGGTCACCCTCGAGGTCGCCGATGAGTCCGATGATCACGAGGGGAGCCTGACACGGCTGGCACACTCAAATGGTCCTCGCGCGGGGTGCGCACTTCACCCTCATCGGCCGCGCCTACCTGTGCGGCCTGATGGCCGGCGGCCGGGACGGGGTCGACCGCACCATCGAGATCCTCCAGGGCCAGGTGGAGCGCACGATGCGGTTGCTGGGTGTGTGCAGCCTCGACGAGCTGGAGCCGGGACACGTCACCGCCCTGAGCAGACTCGGTCGCCGGGACTGAGGCAGGGCGGTCCGCCCGGTGGATGGGTGCAGCATCACGCAGATGAGGCGGGGAGTGACCGGTCCGCGATGTCGCTAGGCTCACGTGTCATCTCGCGGGTGTGCCGTCCTCGCTCGTAGGTCACTCCTGGAGTCAACCGAGAGGATCGTCGTGTCGACCAACCTCGTGAACTGGGCAGGCAATGCGGCCTACGGCGCAGAGGCGATCCTGGAGCCTCGGACGGTCGAGGAGCTCCAGGGCATGGTCGCTGGCTGGTCCCGCGTCCATGCGCTCGGGACGAGGCACTCGTTCACCGACATCGCCGACACCCCCGGTGCGTTGATCTCGCTGGGTCGCATGGATCCGGACATCCGGATCGACCCGGCGGCGATGACCGCCGGCGTCTCCGCGGGAACTCGGTACGGGGTGCTGATCCGCGAGCTGCAGGCCCAGGGGTTTGCTCTGCACAACACCGGTTCGCTGCCGCACATCTCGGTCGCCGGCGCCACCGCCACGGGCACGCACGGGTCCGGTGACGGCAACGGGATCTTGTCCACCGCGATCTCGGCGGTGGACCTGGTGAGGGCTGACGGGTCGCTGGTCACGGTCGATCGGTCCAGTGACGATCTGTCCGCGCTCGCCGTCGGCCTGGGCGCGTTCGGGATCCTCACGCGCATCACCCTCGACATCGAACCGACCTACGTGGTGCGCCAGGACGTCTACCGCCAAGCCCCATGGGAGACCGTGCTCGACCAGCTGGACGAGGTCATGGCCAGCGCCTACAGCGTCAGCCTCCTCGCCGACTTCGCGAGCCCGACCGTGATGCAGGTCTGGCTCAAGACCCGCCTCGACAGCGGTGAGCACCCGAAGGTGGCTCCCACGCTCTTCGGCGCCACGTGGTACGACGACTCCGAGGAGCTCGCGCCGGAGAACGTGAACCAACGCGCCAGCGTGCCGGGCCCGTGGTCGGACCGGATCCCGCACTTCCGGCTCGAGGGGCAGCCGTCCAACGGCGGCGACGAGCTGCAGAGCGAGTACTACGTCGGTCGCGAGCACGGCGTACAGGCCCTCGAGGCGCTACGAGCGCTGGGGGCGCAGATCTCCCCGCACCTGCTGATCGCCGAGATCCGCACGGCCGCGGCCGATTCCCTGTGGCTCAGCCCGGCCTACGAGCGCGACGTCCTGTGCGTCGGGTTCACCTGGGCCAAGCACATTCCGGAGGTGGCGGCGCTGCTGCCCGTGATCGAGGAGGCTCTCGCACCGTTCGAGCCGCGACCGCACTGGGGCAAGCTCTTCCATCTCGGCGCGGACGTGATCGGACCCCGATTTCCTCGCCTCCCGGACTTCCTGGCGGTGCGGAGACGCTACGACCCGGAGCAGAAGTTCTGGAGCCCGTTCCTCGAACGGACCCTCGGGGCGTTGTAGGTGGCGCGGGCCTCACTCGTGCGGAAGCGGGGTTCCTCGGGCCGCAGCAGGTGGCGCGGGTGCCAGTGATGTGGGTGGACTGCGCATCCGGCCGGGGTGGGGGGGTGCGATCACCTCACGTGGCGGGACCTTGATGGCCCTGCGGGAGGCGGAGTGTGAAGCTCGACCCGCCTCCCGGTGTCGGTCGGAGCGTGATCGATCCGTGGTGCTCGTGGGCGATCTGCTGGGTGACGGCGAGTCCGAGGCCGGCTCCACCCTGGCCGCGTCGAGCTCGGGACGAGTCGGCTTGGTAGAAGGGCAGGAAGATCCGCTCGTGCTCGGCTTCGTCGATCCCGGCTCCGTGGTCGATCACGATGATCGCCACGGCACCGGGCGACTGCTCCACGGCAATGACGATGGGGGTCGAGGTGGGGGTGTGGGTGCAGGCGTTGGCACCGAGATTGAGGATCGCCTGATGGATCCGGGCGGGGTCTCCTGCCAGCGGCGCGCTGCTCTCCGCATCGATGCGGGTGTCGATCTGACGTCCGGGGTACGCCGCTCGCAGGTCGTCGACCACCGCCCGCACGATCCGGGTCACGTCGACCTCGGAGGTGGCCTGGGCACGGCTCTCGCCGCCGCGGACCAGCTCCATCATCGAGTTCACCAGGCGGTGCAGCCGCACGCTCTCGTTGCCGACGCGTGACATGGCGCGGTCCAGGGCTCCGGGCTCGGTCAACATCCCACGCTCGTACAGGTCGCTGTAGCCCTTGAGTGCGGTGAGCGGGGTGCGGATCTCGTGGGAGACGTCGGCGAGGAACCGCAACATGTCGTCGCGGGCGTGGGTGGCTGCTGCCGCGGACTGTTCGCGCTCAGCGAGGGCGGCGCGCAGCCGGTGGACCATCCGCTCGATGTCGTCCGAGAGGTCGGCGACCTCACGGGACCCACCGGCGTGATGCAGCTGGGTGTCGAGGGCCCCGTCAGCGATCCGGTTGGCCGTTGTCGCAATCGTGGTCAGCGGACGAACCAGTCGCCCGGCCAGCCACCACGCCATCGCGGACTCGAGCAGGACGAGGATCAGCCCGCCGATGACCAGGTCTCTCCGTCGCTCGGCGGTCGTGGCGCGATATCCCTCGAGGGACAGGGCTGTGACCCGGACCTGCCCGTCGGCCTGCGGCGAGAGAAGTGCCCGGTAGTCCCCGACGTCGCTGATCGTGGGTTCGCGAGTGGCCCCCAGAGTGGCGAGGGTGTCGACCGGGAAGGGGTTCACTCCTCCCTGGGCGGCGGTGACGTCACCGTCGGGCGAGACTGTGAACTGTACGGGCGGGTCCACCCCGATGGTCGCTGGATCCGGTGCCTGCGGGGTCTGCGGGCCACCCCCTGGCGGGGCACCGGTGCCGCCCTGTGCGCGCGCCAGCTCGCGGTCGATCTCGGCCAGCCGGGTCGAGCGATCGCTCTGGTCGAGATAGGTGGCGAACGCCAGGAAGCCCACGGTGATCGTGGCCAGGAGCGGCACGAGGATCACCCAGCGCAGCGAGATCCGGTTCATCGAGGATCTTCACGCAGGACGTAGCCGAGGCCGCGCCGGGTGTGGATCAGCTGCGGATGACCGTCGTCGAGCTTGCGTCGCAGGTAGCCCACGAAGAGCTCGACGACGTTCTCGGTGCCGTTGTAGTCCTCACCCCAGACGGTGTCGAGGATCTGCGCCTTCGACACGACGATGCCGCGGTTGACCATGAGGTACTCGAGCAGCCTGTGCTCGGTGGCCGAGAGGTCCACGAGCACCCCGGCCCGGCGCACCTCGCGGCCGGCGGGGTCGAGGGTCAAGGACCCGACCTGCATCACGCCGGGGTCCTCGGGCGAGCTGCGGCGGAGGATGGCTGCGACCCGCATCACGAGCTCGTCCACGCTGAACGGTTTGGCGAGGTAGTCGTCCCCACCGGTGGCGAACCCGCGGATGCGGTGCTCGGTCTCGTCGCGCGCGGTCAGGAACAGCACCGGTGCCCCCGACCCTGCCTCGCGCAGGCGCCGGCACATCTCGAAGCCGTCGATGCCGGGGAGCATGACGTCCAGCACGAGGAGGTCGACGCCGCCCGCGAGCGCGATCTCCAGGCCGGCCGATCCGTCGCTCGTCTGGGTCACGGAGTGCCCCTGGAACCGCAGCGCCGTGGCTACGACGTCGTTGATCGACGGGTCGTCCTCGACGACGAGGATGCGGCGGGGTGCCGCCGGGGTGGGATCAGGGCGCATCGGAGACATCCAAGGTGCGGAAACTGTGGTGAGGCTGTGAGTGGCTCCACAGTGCGGTCACAGTGGCGTCCTCCATGCTTCGATCATGGACCACCGACCTGATCGTCACTCGGGAGCGCCTCGGCTGCTCCACCGATTCCCCCTGCTGGCAGTGCCAGTGGCAAGCGTGCTCCTGCTCGCTTCCTGCAGCAGCTCGACGTCCGAGTCGGGATCTGACGACTCCACCACGTCCCCGACGACGACGTCCGCCACGGCGACGGGGCTGGACACCTCTCTGTTCCTGGATGGGGCCCTGGCCGAGGAGCCCACCACCGAGGACTGCACCCTCAGCGGGGGCGCCGAGACGACGTGCTACCGGATCACGGTCTCCGGCTATCCGGTCGACCACGAGGTCGGGCCGTTCTGCCCGGGCACCATCACGGACGGCGCCGACGAGGGCGGGATCTGGTTCGACGGCGAGAACGTGTACGACCTCGACGGGGCGTTCATCGAGGGCCTCGCCGAGACCTACGATGACGACGGCTGGAAGATGTACGACGACGAGGGCAACGTGCTGGTCACCGAGACCCAGGAGCAGTTCGAGGCCGCGGCACGCCCCGACGTCGACCCCGACCTGGAGAACCACTGCGTCCAGGGCAAGCTCGAGTGGCTCGACAACGGCGAGCCGATCACCAGCGAGGTGCTGATCCCCACCACGCCCGTCGCGGCCGACGAGGCCGGCACCACGCAGGCCGTCCTGGGTGTCACGCTCGACGGGGTGCGCATCGACGTCTCCGCGCCGGTGGACGCGATCCTCGGTGCGTACACCATCGCGGCGTTCGACGACTGCGGCGGCCACTTCAACCCGGTCGAGGGCTATCACCTGCACGGGGCAGTCGGCTGCTCGGAGGTCGGCGACGCCGCCGAGGGCGAGACCGCGCAGTTCGGGTACGCGCTCGACGGCTACGCCGTGCACAGCCCGTACGAGGACGGCGACGCCCCCGACGACCTCGACGCGTGCAACGGTCACACCACCGACGAGCTCGGCTACCACTACCACGCCAACCCCGCGTCGCAGAACCTGGTGATCGCCTGCCTCGTCGGGCAGACCGTCGAGTCCGAGGACGGAGCGGGAGGACCTCCCGGCGGTGGCGCCCCCGGCGACGGCCCCCCGGACGGCGCTGACGGATGAGGCACCCGAGCATTCCTGCCTCGCCCGCCCGACGGCTCCGGCTCGCCGCGCTGACCGCGACCGTCCTGCTGGTCACCGCTGCCTGCGGGTCGAGCTCGACTGACACCAGCGCCAGCGACGGCACCACCGCCGACGCCTCAGGTGCAGCCACGGCCGGTGGCGAGATGGTGGACGTGGCGTCGCTCTTCGCCGACGGAGCCCTGACCTCCGACGCCGTGACGGTGGACTGCGTGTTGGAGAACGGCAGTGAGACCACGTGCTACCAGCTCGAGGTGGCCAGCCTGTCCTCGACCGTCGACACCGGGGGCCCGTACTGCCCCACCGCCACCAGCGACGTCGGCGGCATCTGGGTCTGGGACGGCGACGAACCGGGCCTCTACGCCCTGGACAGCGACTTCTGGGACCTGATGTCCGCCCAGGGCTACGAGTTCGCCGATGGCGACGGCACCATCACCATCACCGACCCGGCCGAGGGTGCTGCTTCCTCCTCGACCACGGCGAACTCCTGCCTCGAGGCCACTGCCGACGGCTCCTACCACCTGCAGGTCCTGATCCCCACGAGTCCCGAGCTGCTCGACACGCCGACCGACCTGTCGACGATCTCGCAGGTGGGGCTGGCCGTGGACGGCGTCACGATCTTCGGCGACGCGCCGTCGGTGGCCGACAGGGGAGGGCTGCCGGCCCTGGACGCGTGCGGCGGCCACATCGATCCCTCGGGCTACTACCACTGGCACTTCGGCGCCGAGTCGATCCAGACCAACCTCGACGAGGCAGGCGCCGGCGTGACCTGCTCGGTCGAGCAGGACGCGGAGGCACTGGTCGGTCTCGCCTACGACGGGTACGCGATCTTCGGCCCCGAGGAGGACCGGGACATCCCCAGTGACCTCGACGAGTGCTCCGGCCACGTCTCCGAGACCGCGGAGCTCGGCGAGACCTACCACTACCACCTCACCTACGACTCCCCGAACCTTCCGGCGTGCCGGGTCGGGGCCACGGCCGAGTCCGGCCTCACCAGTCCGGACAACTCCAACGTCGCACTGCCCAATGGCGAGGGGCCCAATGGCGAGGGGCCCGGCGGGGCGACGGGCCGCCGCCGGCCGGCGGCTGACCGATGCGGCGCACACACCTGGGAGCGTGGCTCGCCTCCGTGCTGGTGACGCTCGCAGGCGCAGGCGCGATCCTGGTCGGCGCCCAACCCGCGGCAGCGCACGACGACACCAGTGGCGCGATCGTCCTCGACGTGACGGATCAGCGGGTCCTCGGCACCGCACAGGTCTCCTTCGCCGAGCTCGGCTACCGGGACACCTCCGGTGACGGGCTCGTCGACGCCGACGAACGGCGAGCCCAGGAGGCCACCGTGGCGACGGGTCTGGTGACGGTGCTGCGGGAGCACGTGGCGCTCGAGGTCGACGGACGTACGGTCGACATCATCGGGGCCGGCCCGGCCCCGGTTGCCGAGGGTCAGGAACCGGCCTCCCAGTACGTGGAGATCATCTTCGCGACCGGGCCCCACGACGGCGCCGTCTCCCGCGTGGACCTTGCCTGGTCCTTCAGCTCGCCGACCGACGAGGTGGTGCTGTCCGGACCCGACGGACTCGTGACCGGTCGGCTCGGAGACGACAGCACCACATCGATCGCCCTTGACGCCGCCTCGACCGTTCGCTCGTTCTTCGTCACCGGCCTCGATCACGTGCGGTCCGGCCTCGACCACGTGCTGTTCCTCGTGGTCCTCACGTTCGCAGTGGTGGGCTCCACGGTCTCCCGGACCACGACGCGGCGGGTCGTGGGTCTCGTCACCGCGTTCACCATCGGCCACGCGACGAGCCTGTGCCTCGCCTACTTCGACGTCGTCTCGATCCCTGCACGGTGGGTGGAACCAGCGATCTCGCTGTCCATCGTCGCTGCCGCCGTGCTCGCACTCCGTGGCAAGGGCGAGACCATCCGCCCGTGGATCGCCGCGGCCATCGGCCTGGTGCACGGACTGGGTTTCGCCTCCAGCCTGGCCGGGCTCGGCCTGGCCACGACCCACGAAGTGGGCGCGCTGGCCGCCTTCAACATCGGCATCGACCTCGCCCAGACCGCGGTGGTTCTCGTGGTCGTCCTCTTCATCTGGACCTCCGGCGCCGTGCTCGCGGGACGCCGCGACTGGCTACGCGTCGCGGTCTGCGCGGGCGCCGGCCTCGTCGGGCTCGGCTGGACCGCCACACTTCTGGCCGCCTGAGAAGGCGCGGTCGGCGTCTGGTCAGACTCGGTCCAGGCGTCCGGCGGTTGGCTCTCCACCCGGGGCTCACCGCGTGGGGTTTGCCGTCCTACGACCTGGTGAACTCCTGGATCAGCGCAGCCACTTCCGGATCAAGACCGGCGCTCAATGCGTCAACATCGTCAACCAGGAACGACTGAGCTCCGCACCAGTCCGACTTCACCACGAGGCCGTCTATGCACCAGTGCGCATTGGTCTCGCGTCCTGCCACCACGAGCCTGATGACTTCTGCGTTGACCACCGACCCATCCAGCAGCTCCGTCGACTCGATCCCCTGCTTGCGCAGTTCGGCCACCTGGACACCATCAGCGGGGTCGCTCTCGTCGAATTGGAGGTAGGAGATCGCTTCCTCGCCGTCGACGAGCAATTGCTTGAGCACCAGGTGCTCGCTGTAGCCGCCGATCGCGCTGAAAAGCGCCGGAGTGGACGTGCCGTCCACACAGACGGTGCCATCCGGTTCCCGCTCGCCTGAGTGCTGGCTCCCGGAGGTTGGTGAGTCGTAGGCAAAGCGTCGCCAATGGCGCACGTCACCGTCGTGCTCGACGACATGGTCTACGAGGTAAACAGGGGCGTCCTGCGGGGCCATCTTGAACACGGTGCGCGTCCGCATCCGCTGAGGCTCAGTGTGGCGGAGGATGGCGCCGCAGCGCCCTGCATCACCGTCGACAAAAACGTGACACTCGCTGATCACAGACGGCGTCCTCCTGTTTGTTGGTGATCTACCCCTCACGATAGGTAAACGATCCGCACATGCCGCAATGAGTGCGTCGGTCCTCCGCATATGTCGGCTGTGCTCGAACCCTAAAACCTTGGACGTGACGATGGCGCACTTGCGACCTCGCGCCAGGGACGTTCGACCTGCGGTAGCAGCTCGCGACCAATGAGCCGGAGGCAGTTGCGGACGGCTGGCAAACCGGCACGTGGGAACCCCCTGGGTTCCGGCCGGCGCAACCTGGTCGTTCGTGTCCATGGACCGACATGACGGGCTGCCGACTCGACGAGGAATGGGATCCGTGGGACGCCTTGCCCGTCCGTCGCCATGTTGACAAGGGTCAGGGACCGGCCGGTGCTGCCTGACCCGGGTCCGGGATCAGATGACGCCACGGACGGGCGAGCTCGAACTGCCGGCCGCTGATCTCCGTCGCCACGATCTCGACGACGTTCCACTTCGGGGTGTCCACCCATTGATGGAGCGGCACGTTCTCAGCGCGGTGCTCCTCGTCCTCCTCGAGCCTACGCCCGCGACCCCGCAGGACGACGCTGGTGGCGTGCTCACCCTCCACGTGGTCGACTTCGAAGGCGACGTCCGCATTCATCGCGACGCCCAGGAGCTTCGAGCCTTCGGCGGTGCGGAAGAGCAGGCAGTGGCGCCCGCTGACGGGGTCGTGGTCGACGGCGTAGTTGATCGGCGCGATGTGCACTTCGTCGACAAGGTGGTACGCCATCCGGCCGAGCTCGTGCTCGCGGAGGAAGGCCCAGCACTGCTCGGTGGTCATGTGTGTGATCGGGTCATCCATGCCGCGACCGTACGGCGGCTCCGGTGCGACGGGCAGAGTCAGAGGACCCGTCCGTGCAGGGACCTACCGCCCGGGCAGGAGTGGGTCGGGGTGTGCTCGCCCCATCGCGCGCACCCAGTGCACGACCAGCCAGGTGCTGGCGACGAGCAGCAGCAGGCTGGGAACCGCGTCGGGGCCGAGGTGGACGTCGCTTCCGGAGGCGACGGCCGTGACCGGCCCCGCCCAACGCGCGCTACGAGGCGCGGCGGTGCATGTCCTGCGGCACGTGCATCTCGTGCGACAACTGCGTCGCGGTCTGCCCCGACGACGCCGTCCACAACATCGGCATGCCGGGGATGTACGAGATCGACCTGGACTACTGCAAGGGCTGGGGCATCTGCGTCGCCGAGTGCCCGTGCGGCGCGATCGAGATGGTCGCCGAGCAGGACTGAGGGAC
This sequence comes from uncultured Actinomycetota bacterium, assembly GCA_963791365.1. Classification (GTDB taxonomy): domain Bacteria; phylum Actinomycetota; class Actinomycetes; order Propionibacteriales; family Nocardioidaceae; genus Nocardioides. The sequence continues at coordinate 423,724 of CAWBSG010000017.1, forward strand.
GCGGGGACCAAAGGTCCCGGGGGACGGGAACACACCGCTGACCGCCAGCACGGCCTGATACCGCTGCTCGGTCACGCTCAACTCCCTCATCAAGGGGGTGTCACCAATCAACCGGAGTGGCTGTCACCCATCACCCGAAGATGTGTAGCGCCTCAGCCGAAGGCCGAACGTCACCCATCAGGCGAAGGAATACAGATGGTCGGTGCCCCAGGCAAGAGTCGAACTTGCGACCTTTCGCTTAGGAGGCGGCTG
>CAWBSG010000018.1:0-9026 GCA_963791365.1 uncultured Actinomycetota bacterium
GGAGCGGGCGATGATCGTGACCCGCGCCCGGGACCGACCGCCCCGGCGCAGCAGCACCTTGAAGATTCGCGACTCACCCGGCGCGAGCCGGACGCTCCGGTCCGGCTTCCCCACCCACCGTGGGACCGTCGCGTCGGCGCCGGTCCGCACCCGCACGGTGAACCGGTCGGCGACCGTGCCGTCGTTGCGCAGCCGCACGCGGTACGTCGACCGCGCGGAGGTGGTCGTGTCGCGGGCCGTCTGGCCGCGTCGCACGTCGTACGCCTCGACGCCGCGCCAGCTGCCCCGGACGACCTTCACGTGCACGTCGGGACGGTGCCGGACGACGGGGACCACCGGCGGCGGAGCGATGCCACTGGGGGTCGCCGTGGGAGTCGTGGGAGTCGAGGGAGTCGGGGTCGCGCCGGAGACGATCCAGGCGCGCTGGACCGTCGCGCGGTTGCCGGCTCCGTCGGTCGCGACGACCGTGGCGGTCCCGCTCCCCGGGCCGGAGGTGTCGAGGTTGGTGACGACGCACGACTGGAGGTTGCTGCCACCGCGGTCGGTGCAGGTCAGGCCGGGCACCTCCGAGTCGCCGACAGCGAGGACGCTGGGACCGGCGCCGTCGAACGACACCTCGGGCGCGATCGCGTCGGGAACCTCGGACTTCCAGGCGCGGTAGGTGAAGTGCTTCGGGTTCTCCGGCGCCTCGATCTCCCACAGCACGTCTCCCGCCGCCGACAGCTCACTGGCGACGGCCTGGGTGGCGGAGGCCCAACCGACGAGGACGTTGCCCCCGGCGAGCGGCTGGGTGGACCCCGCGAAGATGGCGTACCGGTCACCGTCCTGGTTCCCGACCTTGACGTCCTTGACCATCGTGGCGCTCATCGTCGCCTCGTCGAGGGACCACTCGGCGATCCGGGTGGGAATCCGTGCGACCGGTGGCCCCGAGGGGTTGGCCGGGTCGATGCACAAGGGCTCGATGTTCCAGGCGCCGTTGTCGAAGACCATGATGTTGCCGTCGTCGAGCTGGGCCGCGGTGTGTTGGGCGCACGGACCCCCGTCCGGCTTCCCCTCGGTGTCGGTGAACGTGAAGTCGCTCGCCCGTCCGCCGAAGCGCCACACCACCTCGCCCTCGGCGAAGCCGTCGTGGGCGCTGCGGGCGATCTTGAAGACCGAGCTCAGGTGTCGGAACGACACGAGCAGGTCGCCGTCGTCGAGGACCTCGAAGGAGTTGACGTGGGCGTAGTCGGGATCGGACCCGACGACGGTCTCCGCGGCCACGTCCACGTGGTCGGCGCTGTTCCACTCGAACAGCACCGTGCCCGACGCACTGAGGTGCTGGACCACCGCGTCCACGAGCCCGGTGACCGCATTGGACTCGTAGGCCATCAGGTACGCGCTGCCGTCCGGCAGCAGGATCGCGTCGTGCCCGTCGGTGTGGACCAGGCCCACCGTCCGCAGCCGGCGAACCTCCTCGAAGCGCTCATCGAGCTCGACGATGTCGGCTCCGTTCGCACCACCCCGAGCAACCGAGTAGTGGCCGTTGGGCTGCCGGTGCAGGTCCATCGAGTTGAAGCTCTGCCGGACGTACACCGGCACGCCGTTGTCGTCGACGGCGGTCTCGAAGAAGGGCCCCGGAGAGGTCCAGCGGCCGAGGGTGAGCAGGACCGAGCCGTCGGTGGTGCCCGGGTTCGCCGGTGTCGTGCGGCGCAGCAGCGGGAACTGCCTCGGCAGGACGATGTAGGAGTACGCCGTGGTGCCGGCACCGTCCCGCACGATGACCGAGATCTCGTCACCGACGTCGACGCCGCTCACCGTCGCGGCCCCGCCCTGCACCAGCCGGCCGTCCACCCGCACCGTGCCCCCAGGGTCGGAGGTCGACGCGCGCACCGTCACCGACGCCGGGCCGTCTGCCGTCGGTCGGACGGCGTAGCGAAGCACGTCCTGCGAGAACGCCGGCCACGTCACGGCACCGCCGCCCTCCACCGCGACCACGTGAACGGGTGAGGCGACCGCGCCGGCAGTCCCCGTGGTGGGCACGAGTCCAGCCACCCCGGTCGTCAGGATCGCCGCCAGCACCAGGTTCCGAGCTCGTCGCATGCCGGTCACCCTAGGCCGACGACGCGCGGCCCATCCGCACTTCCCACATCCGGCCCGTCAATCTGCGCGCGGAGACACCGGGCCGAACGCCAGACCCACCAGGCACACCGTGGCCGAGGAGTCTGCCGACGTGACGCTGGCCTGCGTGACCGTCGAGTTCACCGGAGCGCTGATGGTGCTCACCCCGGGAGACACCTCCATCGGGATGTCGCGGCCGTCGACCTCGAGCACGACCGACGCCGCTTCGCCGGCGACGAACGACGCCTCCACGCCCCAGTTCCACGACACGAGCTCCGCGTCGAGCTCGAGCTCGACGGTCTGCCCCGGCCCGATGGCGTGCCCGCACCCCTCGACAGGTCCCTCCACGGTCCCGGCCTGCCGGTCGACCCTGACCGCCACGACGTGCCCGTCGTCGGCGACCATGCTGAGCTGGGGCCCGCTGCCGGTGAAGCGCGCGCCCGGGGCGCCGGCCAGCATCTTGGACAGCCATGCCTCGTCCGGCCAGAAGCCGAACGGATAGACGTGGATCGGCGGCCGGCCGTCCACCAGGAGCGCCGGTCGCTCCTCGGAGACGTCGGACCGGAACGCCGCGGCCCATCCCATGGCCGGGCGGTCCCGGGTGTCGAGCCACAGGCCACGCACTCCTGCGACCAGACCGCCCGCCACGGCCACCACGAGGACCGCTGCGGCCACCCGCGCCACCGGTCGCGGCACGGTGAAGCCCGCACGCGTCCAGTCCCGGTCCTGTGCCGCCGCGGCCTCGGGCGCCGTAGGGAGCAGGAGGAGGAGCAGCGCAAGGACCGTCACCACGAGCGGGTCCGCCACCAGCCGCGGGTTGCGCATCGCCTCCACCCCGATGAGGGCGCCGGTCGTCGACCAGCTCGCGAGTGCGAGGGCGACCCCGACGTAGAGCACGATCACGAGGACGGGGACCACGCCGTGGCGTCGACTGGCGCCGCGGACCACCAGCACGCCCGCGAGCAGGATGCTGGCGAGGGTCCCGAGGAGGGTCGGGCTCGGGAGGGTGACGGTCAGACCGAAGGGGACGAGCTCGTAGGGACCCCCGAAGAGCCCCGGCGCGAGCACGTCGCGAACCGCTGCGAGCGCCCCCCTGCCCGTGTCGACGACCAGTCCCCAGCTGAGCTCGTGGTCGACCTCCGCGATGGAGTACCAGGTGCCGGGGTAGAGCCGGAGCGCGAGCGCGTACGCCGTGAGGTAGCCGAGCGAAGCGGCGAGCAGCACGCCCAGGACGGGCAGGCCAGAACGCAGCCGGTCGCGGGGGCGACCGGGGGTCATCATCCAGACCACCCCCAGCACCGGGATCACCGACAACAACGTCTTCTCCCAGAACAGCAGTCCCAGGACGAACGTGGCGACCAGCGCGACGAGGTCCCGCCTCGCCCGGGTCGAGGTCCAGCGAGCAGCCAGCAGCACCATGCCTGCCGTCGCGAGCTGCAGCGGTGCCGCCTGCACCGCGGACGCCCACCACAACCCGGCCCAGAGCGCCATCGGCGAGAGCGCCATCAGCGTGAGCGGGACGAGCAGCACGAGCCGCGGCCCGAAGACCTGGCGCAGGGCGGCACCCCACAGCACCAGCGCAGCCGCGCCCAGCAGCGCGGCGACCGACATCGCGAAACCGAAGGACAGCGGCGCGATCCGGCCAACCAGCCACACGAGCAGGAACTGGCCGGGTCCGACGTGGCCGTTGTAGCTCTCGAGGAGGAAGCGTGGCAGCGGCAGGGTGTTGCTGCGGACGGTGTAGGTCCAGTCGTCGGTCAGCCACGTGAACTGGACGCCGAGCCACAGCCGCACGAGCAGTCCGGCCGCGGCCACCACGAGGACGCCGACCGCGAACTGGTCGGGTCGACGGCCGCGCTTCACCGGGCAAGGCTAAGGCCTGCCGCCGGCCGGGCCCACGCGGGTCGCTGTGGCATAGTTCCGCCCCGAGGAGGGCCGGGTGGACAAGGTGTGGCCGTGGTTCTTCCATGTCTCGGACGACGGCGGGAGCGGCCGTCCGCGCAGGTTCACCCTCGACGTCCCCGGTGTCCACGTCATCGCGCTGCTGCTCCTCCTCGGCCAGATCGCCCTGCGCGGCTGGATGCTCGCCGGGAGCTGGTTCTACACCGACGACTACCGACTGCTTGCCCAGTCCCGCGGCACCGACCTGTCGCTGGACTACCTCACCGACCCGTTCGACAGCCAGTTCATGCCGGTCGGACGGCTCGTGGCGTGGGCGGTGAGCAACTCCGGGGAGGTCGCGACCAGCTGGGGCACCGCTGTGCTGCTCACCCTGATCGCCTCGACCGTGGCGTCCCTCGCCTGCTGGTGGATGCTCGTCACGGTCTTCGGTGCGCGGCTGGAGGTCCTGCCACTCCTGGCGATCTACCTGTTCAGCGCCCTCAGCGCACCGGCGCTCATGTGGTGGGCCGCGGGCCTCAACCAGCTGCCCCTCCAGGCCGTGTGGTTCGCCGCCGTCGCGGCCTGGGTGCGCTACCTGCGCGGTCGCCGGCTCCGGTGGCTCGCGGCGTCCACCCTCGTGCTCGCGTTCGGCCTGCTCTGCTACGTCAAGACGCTGCTCGTGCTGCCGATCCTCGTGCTGTTGACGCTCGGCTGGTTCGCGCAGGGTCCCCTGCGTGACCGAGCCGTGGACAGCGTCCGGCGCTACTGGCCGGCCGTGGTGGCCGGCGTCGCCCTGGTCGCGCTCTACCTCGTCTACTACGTGGTCGCCGTGCCCCAGCCGTTCGTCGAGCAGGACCGTGGCGCCGGGCTGCTCGCGGACCTCGGCGACACGATGCTCGGGACCTCGTTCGCCAGCTCTGCCGTCGGTGGTCCCTGGAGCTGGGACACCCGCAACCCGCCCACCGGCTACGCGGACCCGCCCTCGTGGGCACTGCACCTGGCGTGGATCGCCCTGCTGGACCTCGTGCTCCTCGCGGTGCTGCTACGGCGTCGCACCGGACGCGCCTGGCTCCTCCTCGCAATCTCGCTCGGCGGCGCGTACGCCCTGCTCCTGACCACCCGCGCTCCTGTCGCCGGCGCCGACATCGGGCTGGAGATGCGCTACCTCACCGAGACCGTGTGCGCGCTCGTGCTCGCGCTCGGGCTGGCGTGGCTGCCCGTGCCGGGCGCCCTCGAGCACAGCGAGCCCCGAGAGCGTCCGCTGGTCGCCTTCGCGCCGACCCAGGTGCTCGCCGGCGTGCTGACGGTGGCGTACGTCGCGGGCGCAGTGGCCAGCACGGTGTCGTACGCCCGGATCTGGCACACCGACAACCCGGGGGCCGTGTACCTGAAGCGGGTGACCGGAGCGGTGGAGGCCGCCGGATCGATGGACCTGGCCGGCGGCACTGTCCCCGGCGAGGTGATGCCCGGGTTCTCCTTCCCCTACAACACCCTCGAGTCGCTGGTCCCGCTCTACACACCGGACGTCAGCTTCCCGCCCATCAGCCAGAGGCTGCACTCGGTTGGCGACGACGGCACGGTGACACCCACCCTCATCGACGCGAAGGTCACCTCGGAGGAGGGTCCACTCGAGGACTGCGGGTGGCTCGTCACCGAGCGCGGGAGGTCCGTGCCCCTGCGCAGCGCCACGATCGACATCGACTGGTGGATGCGGATCGGCTACCTCTCCTCGCAGCGCACGCCCATCACCGTCACCGCTGGCGACGTCACCCGGGAGACGGTGATCAACCCGGGGCTCGGCAGCCTGTACGTCCAGGCGAGCGCCGCCTTCGACGACGTGGAAGTGTCCGGTCTCGCCCCGGGTGCGACGCTCTGCGTCGACACGGTCGAGGTCGGCACTCCTGTCGCGGGAGTGCCGTGATGGCCGGCCAACCGGCACCCGGTCGGTCGAGGCCGCAGGGCGGCGTCGAGATGACTCCGCAGTTCCCGGTGCTCGACACCTTGAGGGCCGTCGGCGCCCTCGCCGTGCTCACCACACATACCTCCTTCCAGACCGGCGAATACCTCGGCAACGGCGTGTGGGGCACGCTGCTCGCGCGCCTCGACGTCGGCGTGGCGATCTTCTTCGTCCTGTCGGGCTTCCTGCTCTCGCGCCCGTACCTCGCGCGGCTCGCGCTCGACCTGCCGGCCCCTTTGCTCGGCACCTACTACGAGAAGCGCGTGGTCCGCATCATCCCGGTCTACCTGGTGGCCGTGGTGGTCGCCTTCCTCCTCGTCCCCGGCAACGAGGGGTCGGGCGCGGCCGAGTGGCTGGCGTCCTTCCTCCTCGTCGACTCGTTCGTCGACAAGTCGCTCCCCTATGGCCTCACCCACATGTGGAGCCTCTCCGTCGAGGCGACGTTCTACCTCGTGCTGCCCGGACTGATGCTCCTCCTCGGGCGGCGCCGCGGACGGCGTGGGCTCGCCCTGCTGCTCGCGACGATGGCGGCCACGAGCCTGCTGTGGCTGGTCCTCGCCCCCGGCATCGACGAGCGCGTCGCGGGGGCGCCCGGCCTCTGGCTGCCGGCGTACCTCACGTGGTTCGCCTCGGGCATCGCGCTCGCCGGGGTGCACGTACGCCATCAGCAGGGATCGCTGTCCGGCGTCGTCACGCAGGTGGTCGCCCTCGGGCGCCAGCCGGGCGTCTGCTGGGCCCTGGCCGTCGGCCTGATGCTGGTCGCCGCCACTCCCCTGGCGGGTCCCACCCTGCTCGAGGCGCCGTCCGTGTCCGAGGCGATCACCAAGCATCTCCTCTACACCGGCGTGGGTGCGTTCCTGGTCCTCAGCGGCGTCTTCACGGTGCCGGGGCTCTACCGCAGCCTGATGACGTGGCGGCCGGCCAGGCACGTGGGGCACATCAGCTACAGCGTGTTCTGCATCCACCTGGCCGTGCTGGCGGGCGTGTTCGCGTGGACCGGCATCGACGTGTTCACCGGGCAGGGCCTGAAGGTGTGGGTGCTGACGCTCGTGGTCTCCCTCGCAGCGTCCGAGGTGCTCTACCGGCTCGTCGAGATGCCGGCGTTGCGGCTGCGTGCCCGACTCCGCGCACGAGAGTCCGCAGCGACCAGCACGAGCAGCCCCGACCCGACGGCCACGACCAGGTAGGAGGGCCACGACAGCGCGCCCGCCCACTGGTCCAGCCCGCCCCACGGCAGCACCGCGTACACCCCGATCGCGGGCACCGCGAGAGCGGCGACCAGGGCTCGTGACGCCGGGGCACTGACGACGCGCAGACCGCCCACGACGCCGAGGGCGACCAGCGCGGTGACTGCCCCCGGCCATCCCCCGAGCAGCGCGCCCAGGACGGGGATCGCGGCCAGCAGCGGCAGGACCGGGGCGTCACGCTCCGCCAGTGGCGGCAGGCAGTGGGAGGGACGGCGCCGACGGCTCAGCACCACGAACCCGACCAGGAGCATCGCGGCCAGCGCGCCCGCGGCGAGGGCCCACTGGTAGGCCGGTCCGGGCGCGAAGGTTGCGGTCACGGGGGCGGTGTCGCCGGCGGTGGCCCAACCCTGGCGCCAGCCGTCGACGACGACCGGCTCGAGGCGTTCGCCGTCCTGCTCTGCCACCCAGCCGGGATTGGCGTTCTCGAACCCCGCCACGAGGGAGGTGCCGGCACCCGGCTGGAGGACCTGCGTGCCGGTGCCGTCCGAGGCACCCTCGACGCGGGCACCCTCGCCGATCGGGAGCTGCTCGTGTGCGAGGACGAGCGACATCGGCAAGAACGCCTCCGACGCGCGCATCCGGAGCAGGTTGTCGCCGACACCGAGGGAGACGGCACCCACCGCGCACGTGGTCGCCGGCACAGGGACGCCGCCGAGGAGCTCGAGGCGCGTCGCCGAGACAGCCGTCTGCAGGCGTACGTCGTTGACGATGAGGTCGGGTCCGGACCCGCAGCCGAGCTCGAGGGGCGCCTCGTCCAGGCTGAGTGGGAGCCCCACGCCGTCGCCCAGACTGAGCTCGCTGATGCCGACCGGCACCGCGCTGGTCTGCCCGTCGAAGTCGAGGGACGTCGCGGGCTCCGCCTGGTCCACCTCGAGGGTGAGCTCGTCGGTCCGGATCGGGGGGAACGTGGCCGCGCCGGTCTCGTCGAGCTCGACCGTCCGCTTGCCGCCACGCCAGCGCAGCTCGAACGACTCCGGTGCGCGGGCAGCCGTGTCGGGATCCACCGTCAGCTCGATCGACGAGATCGTCCGGGGCCGGAGCCAGCGAAGGTCCAGCGAGGGACGCACGTCGGACAGGGCTGCCGACCACGTGGTCCTCGGGTTGCCGTCGGCGGCGGCGAGCACCGAGGCGCGGGCGTCGGGGACGCTGGTCGACGACGCCGCGAGAGTCACCAGGGAGCCTTGCTGGACGACTGCCTCCAGCGGCCCTCCGGGTCGACCGCGGGCCATGAGAGTGACGTCGTAGGTGCTCGCCTCCGGCAGGGTGATCCGTCGCACCACGTCGGCGAGCTCCTCCGGGTCGGCATCCCGGCCCTGGACGCACCGCATGCCCAGGTCGACGACCGCGCACCCCGTGCGACTGTCGGAGGCCGCTCGCAGCACGATCGCGTCGGGCGCGCCGGACCCGTCCGGCAGCTCGGGCAGGGCCAGGATGCGCTCCGCCGAGACGCCGGCCAGCTCCACCTCGGCGAGGCTCAGCGGGGTGCTGCTCCGGCCCGAGGTGTCGGAGATCCGCAGGTGGTCCGAGGAGCGGTCCTCCACCTCGACCACGACGGGCGTGTCGGGCCCGAGGACGATCGGCTCGCTCGACCAGTCGTCCGTCGAGACCACGACCTCCTGGTCGCCGACGAGCGCGCCCGTCACGACGACCTGGGAAGGCACCACGTCGTCGAGCAGCCCGACCTCCCACCAGTGCCCGTCGTCGTCGCTGTACCTGGCACTCTGCCAGGACGTGGACGAGTCGCCGTCGAGCGCGGCGAACGGCTGTCGGCCCGGCGATGCCGGGCTCGCGCCCACGTCGGCGAGAGAGCTCGACGCACTGACGTCCGCGATCCCGCGGTA
>CAWBSG010000019.1:0-159001 GCA_963791365.1 uncultured Actinomycetota bacterium
GACGACGACTCCGGAGACGTCCGCGCCGGGCGAGATCAGCGAGTCGTGGCAGCTGCTCGACGCACGTACGCGGGCGGCGGGCCGGTCCGGCCAGTGCGAGATGACGGGCCGGTCCGGGTGGTCGAAGACGTCGACCCTGCCGGCCAGCAGGTCCCGGTGCGACTGGAGGTAGAGCCCGGGCTGACCGACGTCGCGCCAGTAGCCGGTGAGCGGCACGGCAGTGACCGTGCCGCTCTCGACCAGGCGGGGCAGCAGGTGCTCGCCGAAGTCACCGATGCCGCTGTCCTCCTCGTCGTCGTCCTCGTCCTGCTCCCCCGACAGCTCGCGCCGCAGGTCGTGCAGGGTCGCGAGCAGCGCCTCGGTGTCGTAGACGAAGATCTCGGTCGCCACCGTGCCCGCCGACGGGCGTGAGGGCTTGTGCTCGATCCCGGTCACCCTGCCTCCACGGCCGGCGAGCACGACGACGTTCTCCGAGGCGTCCTTCTTGCTCGACCTCGCTCGTCAGCACGGTCGCCGTACGTCGGGAGGCGACGTGCTCCTCCACGACGGGGCCGAGGTCCATGTTGAAGACGTGGTCGGCGCTGCAGACCACCAGTGTGGGGGCGCCGAACGTCTCGAGGTCGGCCGACATCCGCAGCAGCAGGTCGCCGTTGCCGTGGGCGAAGCCGCTCTGGTCGCCGGCCCGGTCCCCGTCTGCGGCACGATCCGGCGGAAGCCGCCGCGGTTGCGGTCCAGGCTCCACGGGCGGCCACCCGAGAGGTAGTCGTCGATGGAGGTCACCTGGTACTCCAGGGACACCCACACGTCCGCGAGGTCGGCGTGCACGAGGCTGGAGAGGGCGAAGTCGATCAGCCGGTGCACCCCGCCGTACGGCAGGGCCGGCTTGGCGCGCTCGCGGGTGAGCACGTCCATACGGGAGCCCTGCCCGCCCGCCTGGACCAGGGCCAGCACCTCACCGCGTCGCGACACGGAGGTCAGACTGCCACGCCGCCACCACTGTCAGGTCCCCCTCTTAGGATGACCCGTATGAGCCTCGTCGACCTGCCGCTCCTCCCCCTCGGCAAGGGCCGCGACCTCGACGCCGAGCGTGGCGTGGAGTGCCCCGGTGACCTCCCGGCGGCGTCGGACCCCGACCTGGTCCAGCGCGCCCGCGCGGCGAAGGCCGCGCTCGGCGACCGGCTGTTCGTCCTCGGCCACCACTACCAGCGCGACGAGGTCATCCAGTTCGCCGATGTCACCGGTGACTCGTTCAAGCTCGCTCGCGACGCTGGCCGCGGCGGCCCGACGCCGAGTTCATCGTCTTCTGCGGCGTGCACTTCATGGCCAGAGTCGCCGACATCCTCACCTCGCCGACCCAGCGGGTGATCTGCCCGACCTGGCCGCCGGGTGCTCGATGGCCGACATGGCGCGACTCGCCAGGTCGAGGACAGCCTGGATGCGATGGCCGACGCCGGGCATCCAGGACAGCGTCGTGCCGGTCACCTACATGAACTCCGGCGCCGACATCAAGGCGTTCTGCGGCCGCAACGGCGGCCTCGTCTGCACGTCGTCCAACGCCGAGGCCGCGCTCGACTGGGCGTTCGAGCGAAGCAGGACGCCAAGGTCTTCTTCCTGCCCGACCAGCACCTCGGCCGCAACACCGCCGTCCTCCAGATGGGCATCGCGCTCGACGAGTGCGTCGTGTGGGACCCGCGCCAGCCCGGCGGTCGGCTCACGCCGACGAGCTCCAGAAGGCACGGTCGTCCTCTGGAAGGGCCACTGCTCGTCACGGCCGATTCTCCGTCGGACGTCGTCGACGAGCCCGCGCCGAAGCACCCAGGCATCTCCATCATCGTCCATCCGGAGTGCCGCACGAGGTCGTCTCAGAGGCCGACCTGGTCGGCTCGACCGAGTTCATCATCAGACCATCGAGGCCGCGAGCACCCGGCACCACCTGGGCGATCGGCACCGAGCTCAACCTGGTCGAGCGCCTCGCGGCCGCCTCCCCGACAAGGCGATCGTCTTCCTCGACCGCAACGATCTGCTACTGCTCGACGATGAACCGCATCGACCTCGGCCCACCTCGTCTGGGCGCTGGAGAACCTGGTCGCCGGCCAGGTGGTCAACCAGATCACCGTCGACCCCAAGACCGAGGCGGATGCCCTCGTCGCGCTGCAGCGGATGCTCGAGCTGCCCGGCAAGTCCCACCGCGACTGAGCCCAGCGAACTGATGAGGCACGTCAGCGACGCCGAGCGCCGGCGCCGGATCGGCGTACGCCAGCGCTGTCGCCGCCCACCGGCTCGGCTCCGTCGAGGCCGTCACCCGGGCGATGACCGTCCTCCACGCCACCGAGGCGGCGACCGTGCACCTCGCGGTCGCGGCCCGCTCCGAGGGCGTCACTCCCGCCGACGTCGACGCAGCGCTCTACGACGAGCGCAGCGTGGTGAAGCAGCTCGCGATGCGGCGCACCCTCTTCGTCTTCCCGCGCGACCTGCTGCCCGCGGCGTGGGGAAGCGCCTCCGCGCGGGTGGCGACCTCGGAGCGCAAGCGCATCGCCAAGGCGATCGCCGGGGCCGGCATCGCGCCCGACGGCGAGGCCTGGCTCGACGCGGCCCGCGCCGCGACCATCGCCCGGCTCGCGGCCGGTCCGGCGACCACCGCGGAGCTGCGGGCCGCGGTGACCGAGCTGGCCGGGATGATCGGTGGCGACACCGACAAGACCTGGGACCGCCCGGTGTCGGTCGCGCCGTGGGTGCTCACCCACCTCGGCCTCGAGGGCGTCACCGTCCGCGGCCGCAACGGCGGGCACTGGCGCCTCAACAAGCCGACCTGGACCATCGCCGCCGACTGGCTGGGCGCGATCGCCGAACCGACCGACGAGGCCACGGGTTACGCCGAGCTCGTCCGCCGCTGGCTGCGGACGTTCGGCCCGGGCACGACGGCCGATGTGCCAGTGGTGGCTGGGCTCGACCAAGACCGCGGTCACCCGCGCGCTGGCCGACGTCGGGGCTGTCGCGGTCGCCCTGGACGACGGCACGACCGGTTGGCTGTTGCCCGACGACACCGAGGAGGTCGGCGCGATCGAGCCGTGGACGGCGCTGCTGCCGTCCCTCGACCCCACCGTGATGGGCTGGAAGTCGCGCGCCTTCTACCTCGACGCCGCCCACGTGCCCTACCTGTTCGACACCAACGGCAACGCGGGGACGACGGCGTGGTGGGACGGTCGCGTCGTCGGCTGCTGGGTCCAGGACGACGCCGGCGTCGTACGCCTCTCGCTGCTGGAGGACGTCGAACCGGCGGGCCTCGACGCCCTGGAGCGCGAGGCCGCACGGCTCACCGCGTGGCTCGACGGCACGGTGATCGGGAACGTCTACGCCTCACGGCAGATGAAGCAGGCCAGGCTCCCCTAGGCGCCGGCGGGCAGGTCGAACCAGAACACCGACCCGCCGCCCTCGCGCTCCGCCACGCCCATGGTTCCGCCGTGCGCCTCGACGATGCGGCGGCAGGTGGCCAGGCCGAGGCCGGCGCCCGCGATGCTCTTGTCGAGGCGGATCAGGGGCGCGAAGATGCGCTGGTGCTGCTCGGGGGGCACTCCCCGACCGCGGTCGCGCACCTCGATCCGACGGCGGCCGTCGAGCACCCAGGACCCGACCTCGATCGCGGGCACCTCACCGTCGTCGGTGAACTTCACGGCGTTGTCGATCAGGTTCACCAGCACCGAACGCAGCTGCGCGGCGTCCCCGCGTACGACCGGGAGCTCGCCGACGTCGAGGGCGCCGGCCGGCAGCCGGCCGGCCAGGTCGTCGAGCGCCGATGCCAGCTCGGCGTGGAGGTCGACGAGGTCGTGCCGCGGTGGTGCGCCCAGCGCGGCGAAGGTGAGGAGGTCGCTGATCAGGCCGTCCATCCGGTCCACCCCGCGCCGGGCCCGCGCCAGCGTGTCGAGCTGGTCGTCGTCGATCACGTCGAGCTCGAGCGCCTCCAACGAGAGTGAGACCGAGGTCAGCGGATTCTTCAGGTCGTGGCTGACCTGGCCGGCGAAGTGCTCGAGGCGTTCGTTGGCGGTGCGCAGTCGCCCGTTGGCGTCCTCGAGCCGCCGCGAGGTGAGGTCGAGCTCGAGCAGGTCCACGACCCGGTCCGCGAGCTGGGCCAGGCCCCGGGCCGCCTCCGGCGTCACCTGGTGTGCCTCGGTGTCGAACACGCACAGCGTGCCGACCACCACGCCCGCCGGCGTACGCAGCGGGTGCGACGCGTAGTAGCGCACCTCGTCGAGGTCACCGTTGGTCCAGGGGCTGTCGGTGAAGCGCTCGTCCCGGCGGGCGTCCTCGAGCATGATCGCCCGACCCGACTGCACCACGAACCTGCACATGGCGGCCTCGAGCGGCGAGTCGGCCCCCCCGAACCCGGTCGTGGCCACCTGGTGCTGGACGTCCGAGCTCATCATGTTCACGGCCGCGAACGGCACGCCCGCGACCTGCGCGGCGAGCTCCACGAGCGCCTCCAGCCCGCGTCGCGGTGGTGCGCCGACGACGTCGTAGGCAGCCAGGGCGTCGTTGCGCAGCTCTCCGGACACGATCACAGTCCCGGAGCCTTCCACACCGCCAGCCAGCGCTGGAGGTCCGCCTCCATCGGCAGCTCGGGGGCCAGAAGGTCGCGCACGGAGAGCTCCAGGAGGTTGTCACGCGACCGCTCCCCGCGCGGTGCGAACGGGTAGAACGTGCCCTGCTTGTAGAGGTACGTCAGCCCGAAGCGCTGCCCGTCACGGTTGCCGAACGGCACCATCGAGCACAGCAGCCCGTTGTCGAACCCGTTGAGCTCCAGCGTGGTGTTGACGGCGTGGAGGTCGGTGCAGAGCCCGGCCATGTCGGCCGGGTCGCCGTCGACGACGAGCCAGGTGAAGCCGAAGTCATCGGTGGACACCGTGACCTCCGGAGCCTCCGCGTCGTCGCGGATGAGCGCCAGCATGTCCGCCTGGGCCTGGGCGAACGCCGCGCCGGACGCCGAGCGGTAGCACACCGAGCCGGAGCCTGTGGGCTCGAACCCCAGGGCGGTCTGGAGGGTGATCGCCGCGCTCGGCACGAGGAAGAGCGCGTCGAGGTGGTTGCGCCTCGGCGTCGTCCGCGCACGCATCGCCTCCCAGAGCCCCACCGTGCCCCCCGAGCTCAGCCGGCCGGCCGGCTGAGCTCGGCCTGGATCCGGGCGAGCTGCTCGAGCCGCTGCTGCAGGGGCGGGTGGGTGGCCATCAGCCCGCTGAGCCCACCGCTCACGGCGGGGACGATGCACAACGCGCTCGCGGCGCTGCTCGAGCGCAGGTCGCGCTGCGGGATCGCGGCGACCTCGCCGCTGATCTTCTGCAGCGCCGAACCGAGGGCCGCCGGCTTGAGCGTCAGGTAGGCGCCGGCCCGGTCGGCGCTCAGCTCGCGGTAGCGCGACAGCACGCGCAGGAGCAGGAAGCTGACGGCGTACACCACGAGGCTGACGACGAGCGCGACGAGCACGGCGGGGAGGGCGCTGCTGTTGCGCGAGCGGCCCATCCCGCCGAACTGGACGAGGCGCAGGAGCAGGCCGGCGGCGATGCCGGCCGAGGACGCCAGCGTCATCACCAGCACGTCGCGGTGGGCGACGTGGCTCAGCTCGTGGGCCAGCACCGCCTCGAGCTCCTCGGCGTCCAGCGTCTGGAGGATGCCGGTGGTCACGCAGACGACGGCCCGGTCGGGTGAGCGGCCGGTGGCGAACGCGTTCGGGACGGACAGGTCGGCGATCCCGACCCGTGGCTTGGGCATGTCGGCCAGGGCGCACAACCGGTCGATCATCCCGTGCAGCTCCGGAGCCTCCTCCGGCGTCACCTCGCGGGCGCGCATCGCGCGCATCGCGACCTTGTCGGAGCTCCACCACTGCCAGAACGCCACCCCGACGGCCGCGACCGCGACCAGCACGGCGCCGCCCGGGCTCCTGACGAAGGAGACGACGACCACGACGAGCCCGACGAACAGGCCGCCGAGCAGGAACATGGTGAGGGTCATCCGGGCGGTCAGCCCGGGATCCTTGATGAAGCGCGACGTGGCCATCAGCGGCTGTCGGGCATGACCCGACCTCAGCCCGGGATCAGGCCGTCGTCGCCCAGGAGCTCGCGGACCTCGTCGATGGTCGCGTCGGGCGGCGGCAGGATGAGGTCGGACTCGTCGAGCGAGTCGACGTCGTGGTGCGTGCCGCTGGCGCGGACGGCCGCGAGCAGCCCCTGGAGCGCCGTGCGGAACATCGCCTCGTCGCCGGACTCGACGGCGGTCTCGATCTGCGTGTCGAGGCCGTTCAGGGCGTCGAGGGCGTGGTCGTCGAGGTCGTACTGGCCCTCGCCGAGGATGCGGACGATCATGCCTGGCCGCCCTCGCTGGCCTCGCGCCTGACCGCCTGCTCCTCGGGCGCGTCCTGGAGGATGTCGCCGTCGTCGGAGGCCTCGATGGCCTGCGGCGGGGCGTTGCCGGCCTTGAGCCGGGCCAGCTCGGCCTCCACGTCGGAGCCGGAGCTGAGGGCGTCGAGCTCACGCGAGATGTCGTCGCCGGCGTTCATCTGCGAGGCATCGTCGAGCGCACCGGAGGCGATCAGCTCGTCGATGGCCTGCCCGCGGGCCTGCATCTGCGCGGTCTTGTCCTCTGCGCGCTGGATGGCGAGCCCGACGTCGCCCATCTCCTCGCCGATGCCCGACATCGCCTCGCCGATGCGCGTCTGCGCCTCGGCGGCGGTGTAGGTCGCCTTGATCGTCTCCTTGCGGGTGCGGAAGGCCTCGACCTTGGCCTGGAGGCGCTGCTGGGCGAGGACCAGCTTCTCCTCCTCGCCCTGGAGCGTGGCCTGCTGCTCCTTGAGGCTGACGAGCTGGGACGCGAGTCCGGACTTGCGGGTCAGCGCCTCGCGGGCGAGGTCCTCACGGCCGGCGCCGATGGCCTTCTCGGCCTGGCCCTGGAGCTTGGCCGCCTGCTGCTCGATCTGGTTCACCTGCAGCTCGACGCGCTTGCGGCTGGTGGCGACGTCGGCCACCCCGCGGCGGACCTTCGAGAGCAGCTCGAGCTGGCGCTGGTAGCTGTAGTCCAGCGTCTCGCGGGGATCCTCCGCCTTGTCCAGGGCCCTGTTGGCCTTGGAGCGGAAGATCAGGCTGATGCGCTTCATGAGACTCATCGGGGTTGAGACCCTCTCTCGGTCATGGCTCGGTCGTCACCGTCACCCTAGAACCAAACCCAAGCCGGAGGTAGGGCATCCGCCGCGGGGTGGGCGACGACGATAGGCTGGGGCCCAGCATCCGATCCCCGTGAAGGCATACGCGTGTTCCGTCGTTCCAGCTCCGAGCCAGCCACTCCGACCGCCCCCGAGAAGGTCGGGGGCAAGGGTCGGCCCACTCCCAGCCGCAAGGAGGCCGAGGCGGCCGCCCGGGCGCGCGCCAAGGTGCCCCGCACCCGCCGCGAGCAGATGGCCGCCCAGCGTGCGGCCCGCGGCGAGACCTCGCAGAAGATGCGGCAGGCCATGAAGACCGGTGAGGAGCGCTACCTGCCGGCTCGCGACCGAGGCCCGGTGCGCCGGTTCGTGCGCGACTTCGTCGACTCGCGGTTCTCCTTCACCGAGCTGATGGTGCCGCTGCTGGTGGTGTCGATGATCCTGGGCTACTCGGGCATCCCCTCGCTGCTGCAGCTCGGCAACACCGTCCTCTTCACCACGATCGTGGTGATCCTCGTCGACATCGTGATGCTCCGCTTCCGGCTGCGCCGCGAGATGGCGCGCCGCTTCCCGGACGAGCCCACCAAGGGCATCACCTTCTACGCCGCGCTCCGCTCGCTCCAGATGAAGTTCCTGCGACTGCCCAAGGCTCAGGTCAAGATCGGCGACAAGCTCCCCGAGACCTACCGATGAGCCACCACCACGGACCGACCGCCGACGTGTCCGTACGCATCGCGTGGGCCGACGACGCCGAGTCGATCGCCGGCGTCCAGGTGCGCGCCTGGCCCGATCTCTACGCCGGACTGCTGCCGGCCGACCTGCTGCCCACCGACGTCGAGGCCGTCGCGGCCCAGTGGCGCCAGGCGCTGACCAGGCCCGCCGACGCGCGCCACCGGGCGCTGGTGGCGCTCGAGCGCAACCGCGTCGTCGGCTTCGTGCTCGTCTCACCGGCCGTCGACCCCGACTGCGACCCCGTGGCCGACGGTGAGGTCGCCGACGTCACCCTCGATCCCGCCGAGCGCGCGAAGGGCCACGGCTCCCGCCTGCTCCAGGCGGCCGTCGACACCCTCGCCGCCGACCGCTTCACCCGCGCGGTGACCTGGATCAACGCCGACGACGACGCACTGCGCACGTTCCTCACCGAGGCCGGTTGGGCACCCGACACCGCGCACCGAGAGCTCGACCTGGACGGCACCGGCACGACCACGGTCAAGCAGGTCCGGTTGCACGCGGCCGTCGGCTGACCGCGCCGACCGCGCGGCGCAACCCACCCCAGAGTGGGCTTGATTTTCCTGTGACGCGCGTCACCATGGATGTCCGGCCACTTCGCCGGTCCAGCAGCACGGGGGTCAAGATGCTCGGTCCGCTTCCCACTCTTCACCGTTTCGTGATGGTCCTTGCCGCGCTCGTCGTGGGCATCGGGATCGGCCTGTGGCTCGGCGTCATGCCCGAGGTCCCGCTCAACCTGCGCGTCGGCCTGGTGGCTGGCGCCCTCGCCGGGGTGGCGGCCGCCTTCGTCCTCGTCCACAACTTCCAC
Organism: uncultured Actinomycetota bacterium; assembly: GCA_963791365.1. Classification (GTDB taxonomy): domain Bacteria; phylum Actinomycetota; class Actinomycetes; order Propionibacteriales; family Nocardioidaceae; genus Nocardioides. The sequence goes on from CAWBSG010000019.1 coordinate 8,718, forward strand.
GAGCGGCAGACCCGCCCCGACCGCTCCCGGAGACGCGTCCTCTAGGGGCACGACTAGCCTCACCCCGTGACCGAGAGCGCCCTCAGCCCGGACGCGCGCTCCGGGATCATCCGCGACGGCATCGCGGTCGGCGTCGCCACCGGGGCGTACGGCATCGGCTTCGGCGCCGTGTCGGTGGCCTCCGGTCTCAGCATCGCCCAGACGTGCGTCCTGTCGCTGCTCATGTTCACCGGCGCCAGCCAGTTCGCGCTGGTGGGGGTCGTGGCCGCGGGCGGTGCTCCCCTGTCCGGTGCCGCGACCGCACTCCTCCTCGGCACCCGCAACACGCTCTACGGACTGCGGATGGCGCCGCTGCTGAGGTGGCGCGGGTGGCGGCGCGCGGCCGCCGCACACGTGCTCATCGACGAGTCGACCGCGATGGCGGTCAACCGCGGGTCGACGGAGGGCGCGCGACTCGGCTTCACGACCACCGGGCTAGCGGTCTTCGTGCTGTGGAACGCCGCCACCGTCATCGGCGCCTTCGCCGGTGAGGCGGTCGGCGACCCGCGCACGTTCGGGCTGGACGCCGCCGTCGGCGCGGCCTTCCTCGCACTGCTCTGGCCGCGGCTGAAGGACAGCCGCAACGTCCTCGTCGCCGTGCTGGGAGCCGCCGTGGCACTGTCGATGGTGCCGATCACCGCCGCCGGCGTGCCCGTGCTCGCCGCCGCAGGCGTCGCCGTGCTGGTCGGCGTGCTCTCGAGACGGGACGACCCGACCGAGATCCCCGGTGCCGACGACGTGGCGGGCGGTCACACCTGATGTGGACCGCGATCCTGCTGGCGTGCGTCGGCTGCTACGTGCTCAAGCTCGCCGGGCTGTCGCTCCCGGAGCGGGTGCTGAGCCACGCGACGGTCGAGCGCGTCGCCGACCTGATCCCGGTGGCGCTGCTCGCCGCGCTGGTGGCGGTGCAGGTCTTCTCCGGCGGCACCGAGCTCACGCTCGACGCGCGGGTGCTCGGCCTGGGCTTCGCCGTGGTGGCGCTCCTGCTGCGGATGCCGTTCCTCGTGGTGGTCGTGGGGGCGTCGGTCGTGGCGGCTCTCGCTCGCCTCGTCTGACGCCCCCACGCCCCCTGCTCGGTGCGGTCGCTGGGGTCAGCCGACCGACACCGCGCTCCATGCGGCGGCGACGGTGTCCTGCTGCACCGACCCGGCGCCGTAGAGGTCACGCGCCGCGTTGAGAGTGGCCGTGCGGGCACCCGCATAGTTCGTGCTGGACGTCATGTAGACGGTCAGCGCGCGGTACCAGATCCTGGCGGCGGCGTCGCGGCCGATGCCGGTCACCGTCGAGCCGTTGCAGGTCGGGGAGTTGTGGGCCACTCCACCGATCGTCTTCGCGCCCGAGCCCTCGGCGAGGAGGTAGAAGAAGTGGTTGCCCACACCCGAGGAGTAGTGGACGTCGAGGTTCTTGGTGTTGCTGCTGTAGCAGTTCGGCGAGCTGCCGTCCGCGATCGGGTTGTCCATGCGACGGAAGCCCACGTGCTGCTTGAGGTCGAACTCCTCACCGATCAGGTAGTCGCCCGGGTCGTTGGCATTGGCGGCGTAGAACTCCACGAGGGTGCCGAAGATGTCCGAGGTCGACTCGTTCAGCCCGCCCGACTCGCCGGAGTAGGTGAGGTTGGCGGAGTTCTCGGTGATGCCGTGGGTCATCTCGTGGCCCGCGACGTCGAGGGACACCAGCGGGCCGTAGCTGACCCCGTCGCCGTCGCCGTACGTCATCTTCGAGCCGTCCCAGAAGGCGTTGACGTAGTTCTGGCCGTAGTGGACGCGGTTGAAGGAGCCCTGGCCGTTGTTGAAGATGCCGTTGCGACCGTGTGTGGTCTGGAAGTAGTCCCACGTCTCGTCGGAGCCGTACTGCGCGTCGGCCCCGGCGGTGGCGCGGTTGCTGTTCTGGCCGTTGCCGAAGGTGGTCGTCGTCGAGGTGATCAGCGTGCCGGCCGAGCAGCCCGACCCGAAGATCTGGCAGAAGATCGAGTCCTCGGCGTTCTTCATGTCGGTCGTGTAGGTGTTGCCGCGGATGCCGGCGTTCTTGAGCTGGTACGTCGAGCCCGACTGCGTCACGCTCAGCGGCACGGTGCCGCTGTAGAGCGTCTGGCCCTGGCCGTCGACGTTGACGATCTGCTGCTCGCTGCGGATGACCATGCCGGTGCGGGCGTCGACGTACGTCGCCAGCCGGGACGGGGTGCCGTCGGCCTGCGTGCCACCCGTGACGACCTGCCAGGCCAGGCGCGGCTTCGCGCCAGTGGCGTCGACGACGAGCTCGCTGCCGTCCGCCGTGTCGTCACCGCGGACGGCGCTGGTGCGCGCGTTGCGGGCCAGGACGACGCGCTTCGCAGTGGTCGACGCGATGGTCGCGTCGGTGCCGAGGGTGAGCGGGGAGGCCAGGGTCTGGCTGACGCCCGACCAGGCGTCGGAGGCGTCGCGGTGGACGACGAGGTCGCCGCCGACGACCCGGAGGCCGTCGATCGTACGGTCGAAGCGGACATGGGTGCTGCCGTCGGGGTCGACGAGGGTCTCCCGGGCGACGAAGCGCTGACCCTCGGTGGCGCGGGCGGCGACGGGGTGGGCCTTGAGCCCGGCGATCGCGTCGCCGACCGCGTCCGTGCGGGCGGAGGGTGCGCCCTGGGCGCTGGTGGCGGTCGTCAGCGGCAGCGCGGCCGCGGTGGCGGCTGCGAGGGCGAACGCGGCGAGTCCTGCAGTTCTGCGCATGGTGTGGAAACCTTCCGAGAGGTCAGCCGCGCCCCCGAGTGGGTCGCGACTCCACCGGACCAACGAGACCGTGGGGTCCCGGTTACGCCGGGTCGCGTCCCAGTGAGGTCCCGGGTCGGGATCAGCCGAGGTCGAGGAAGCTGTCGAGGCCGACCGTGAGGCCCGGGTGGTCGGCGATCGCGCGCACCCCCGCCAGGACACCCGGGGTGAACGAGACGCGGTCCATCGAGTCGTGCCGGATGGTCAGGGTCTCCCCCGCCGCGCCGAGCAGGACCTCCTGGTGCGCCACCAGGCCGCGCACCCGCAGCCCGTGGACGCGTACGCCGTCCACGTCGGCACCGCGCGCCCCGTCGAGGGCCGTCGAGGTGGCGTCGGGCATCGGTGCGCTGCCCGCCTCGCGACGGGCGGCCGCGATCATCTCCGCGGTGCGCCGGGCCGTGCCGGACGGTGCGTCGGCCTTGTCGGGGTGGTGCAGCTCGACCACCTCGACCGACTCGAAGAAGGGTGCCGCCTCGGCGGCGAAGCGCATCATCAGGACGGCGCCGATGCTGAAGTTGGGCGCGATCAGCACCCCGACCCCCGCGGCGTCGGAGAGCCACGTCTCGAGCTGGTCGAGCCGCTGCTGGTCGAAGCCGGTGGTGCCGACGACGGCGTGGATGCCGTGCTCGATGCAGAAGCGGAGGTTGTCCATCACGACGTCGGGGTGGGTGAAGTCGACCACCACCTGGGCACCCGAGCGGGCAAGCTCCTCGACGTCGTCACCGGCGTCCACCGACGCCACCAGCTCGGTGTCCGGCGCGGCGTCGACGGCCCGGCAGACCTCGGCCCCGACCTTGCCGCGAGCGCCCAGCACGCCGACTCGGATGGGGGTGGTGGGCGACTCGGGATCAGGGGTGCTCACGCACCCAACCTACTGCCCGACCAGCCCGCCGGGTGGCGGTGGCTGACTCGCGCACCCGTGTCTGGCAGGCTGTAGGTCATGCCACTCGCGACCATCCCACCGCGCATCAAGTGGGCCGTCGACCTCATGGACGTGCAGCCCACCGACCAGGTGCTCGAGATCGGCTGCGGGCCGGGCGCGGGCGCCGAGGCCATCTGCAGTCATCTCGGGACCGGCAAGCTGTTCGCGATCGACCGTTCCGAGTCGGGCGTCGACCGCACGAAGCGCCGCAACCAGAAGCACGTCGACGCCGGCCGGCTCGTCGTACGCCAGATCGACCTCGCCACGTTGCGGGTGCCGGTCAAGCGGCTCAACAAGGTCTTCGCGTTCAACGTGAACCTGTTCTGGGTCCGCCCCTGCGACGACGAGATCGCCCTGCTCCACGAACGGGTCGTCCCCGGCGGCGCGGTCTATCTCTTCTACGAGGCCGCCCGACCCGAGCTGGTGCCCAACATCGTGAAGAAGGCCTCCGAGAACCTGCTCCGCGGCGGCTTCCGGGTCAGCGTCGTCGAGCAGAAGGCTCCTCCGGTCATCGGGATCATCGCCAAGCGCTGAGCGCTGAGCGCCTACTTCCTGACCTTGTTCTTCTTCTTCTCGGGCCCGACGACCGCGAGCAGCTCGGGCTGGGTGAAGAGGTCGCGGGCGAGCGTCGCGATGTCGTCGGCGGTGACGGACTCGATGCGGCGGACGACCTCGTCGATGGTGAGCAGCTCGTCGTGGACCAGTTCGGCCTTGCCGATGCGTGACATGCGCGAGCCGGAGTCCTCCAGACCGAGCAGCAGGCCGCCCTTGAGCTGGCCCTTGCCCCGCTCGACCTCCTCGTCGGTGAGCCCCTCGGCCGCGACCTTGGCCAGCTCGGCGCGCACGGTCTCGAGCACCGCGTCGTACTTGCCGGGCAGACAGCCCACGGACACGCCGACCACGCCCGCATCGGCGTGGTGGCTGGCGAACGAGTAGACGGAGTACGCCAGGCCGCGGTGCTCGCGCACCTCCTGGAACATCCGCGACGACGTGCCGCCGCCGAGGGCGGTGTTGAGCACGCCGAGGGCGTAGCGGCGGGGATCGGTGCGGGTCAGGCCCTTGACCCCGAGGACCAGGTTGACCTGCTCCTGCGGCCGCACCGTGCGGGACTGGCCGGGGTGCACCTTGCGGGCGCGCTCCGACTGCGCGGGCGGGGTCGGCGTGGCCTCGCCGTCGAGGAAGCCCTGGCGCGCGAAGGCCCGCTTCACCTGGCGTACGACGACGCCGTGGTCGATGTTGCCGGCGACCGACACGACCATGTTGCCCGGTGAGTAGTGGCGCCGGTAGAAGCGCAGGACCTGCGCCTGCGTCATCGCCGTGATCGAGGCCTCGGTGCCCGCGATCGGGCGTCCGAGCGGGCTGTCGCCCCACGCCTGGTGGGCGAACAGGTTGTGGACGACGTCGTCGGGGTCGTCGTCGTGCATCGCGATCTCGTCGAGGATGACGTCGCGCTCGGCCTCGACGTCGGCCTCGGCGATCGTCGAGGCGGTGACCATGTCACCGAGCACGTCGACCGCGGTGCCGAGGTCCTCGTCGAGGACCCGCGCGTGGAAGACCGTGTACTCCTTGGTCGTGAAGGCGTTGAACTCGCCGCCGACCGCGTCGAGCGCGACGGAGATCTCCATCGCCGTCCGCTCGGGGGTGCCCTTGAAGAGCAGGTGCTCGAGGAAGTGCGAGCAGCCGTGCAGCGCCGGCGTCTCGTCGCGCGACCCGACGTTGACCCACACGCCGATGCTGGCCGAGCGGGTGCCGGCCATCTGCTCGGTGACGATCCGCAGGCCGCTGGGCAGGACCGTACGTCGTACGCGCGAGGTCACCGCCCCTTCGGCGTCCTTGACGGTGTGGAGGGTGCGGGTGGTGCCGTTCTTCTGCACGAGGGTCCTTCCAGGGTGCTGCTGCGGTGGTGCTGGGGTGCCGCTGGGGTGGGAACGCCACGACCGGCCGGCGGAGGCCGCCGGCCGGTCGTGGTGGTGGAACGGGTCAGGTCACTCGGCGTCGGTGGCCTCGACCTCGGCCGACTCCTCGGAGTCGCCCTCGGCCTCGTCGACGACGGGGACCAGCGACAGCTTGCCGCGGTCGTCGATCTCGGCGATGGAGACCTGGACCTTCTGGCCCACCGAGAGGACGTCCTCGACGGCCTCGACGCGCTTGCCGCCGGCGAGGGCGCGGAGCTTGCTGATGTGCAGCAGGCCGTCCTTGCCGGGCATGAGCGAGACGAAGGCACCGAAGTTGGTCGTCTTCACGACGGTGCCGAGGTAGCGCTCGCCGACCTCCGGCATCGTCGGGTTGGCGATCGCGTTGACCGCGGCCTTGGCGGCCTCGGCCGCCTCGCCGTTGGTCGCACCGATGTAGACCGTGCCGTCGTCCTCGATGGACAGCGTCGCGCCCGTGTCGTCCTGGATCTGGTTGATGACCTTGCCCTTGGGCCCGATCACCTCGCCGATCTTGTCGACGGGCACGCGGACGGTGATGATGCGCGGCGCGTGGACCGACATCTCCTCCGGCGCGTCGATGGCCTCGGCCATCACGTCGAGGATCGCCAGGCGCGCGTCACGGGCCTGGGTCAGCGCGGCGGCCAGGACCTCGGCGGGGATGCCGTCGAGCTTGGTGTCGAGCTGGAGCGCGGTGACGAACTCACGCGTGCCGGCGACCTTGAAGTCCATGTCGCCGAAGGCGTCCTCGGCACCGAGGATGTCGGTCAGCGCGACGTAGCGCGTCTCGCCGTCGACCTCGTCGGAGATGAGGCCCATCGCGATGCCGGCGACGGACGCCTTGAGCGGCACACCCGCCTGGAGCAGCGACAGGGTGGAGGCGCAGACCGAGCCCATCGAGGTGGAGCCGTTGGAGCCCATGGCCTCGGAGAGCTGGCGGATCGCGTAGGGGAACTCCTCACGCGACGGGAGCACGGGCAGGAGGGCGCGGCGCGCGAGCGCACCGTGGCCGACCTCGCGACGCTTGGGCGAGCCCACGCGACCGGTCTCACCGGTGGAGAACGGCGGGAAGACGTACTTGTGCATGTAGCGGCGGTGCTTCTCCGGCGACAGCGTGTCGAGCTGCTGCTCCAGCTTGAGCATGTTGAGGGTGGTGACGCCCAGGATCTGGGTCTCGCCACGCTCGAACAGGGCGGAGCCGTGGACGCGCGGGATCACGCTGACCTCGGCGTGCAGCGGACGGATGTCGGCCAGGCCGCGACCATCCATGCGGATCTTGTCGCGCAGCACGCGCTGGCGCATGACGGACTTGTTGAGCGAGCGGAACGCCGCACCGATCTCCTTCTCGCGACCCTCGAACTGGCCGGAGAGCTTCTCGAGCAGGGCGACCTTGATCTCGTCGACCTTGGTCTCGCGCTCCTGCTTGTCGGCGATCGTCAGCGCGGCGGCGGTGTCGTCCTTGGCGGCCGACTCGACGGCGGCGTAGACGTCGTCCTCGTAGTCGAGGAAGACCGGGAAGTCCTGGACCGGCTTCGCGGACTCGGCGGCGAGCTGGGCCTGGGCCTCGACGAGCTGCTTGATGAACGGCTTCGCGGCGTCGAGGCCGTTGGCCACGATCTCCTCGGTGGGCGCCTGCGCGCCACCCTGGATGAGGGAGTAGGTCTCCTCGGGCGCCTCGGCCTCGACCATCATGATGGCGACGTCACCGGACTCGGTGACCCGGCCGGCGACGACCATGTCGAAGACGGCGTTCTCGAGCTGGGTGTGGGTCGGGAAGGCGACCCACTGGCCGTCGATGAGCGCCACGCGGACGCCGCCGACGGGGCCCGAGAAGGGCAGGCCGGAGAGCTGGGTCGAGAGCGACGCGGCGTTGATCGCGAGCACGTCGTAGGGCATGTCGGGGTCGAGCGCCATGACGGTGATGACGACCTGGACCTCGTTGCGCAGGCCCTTCTTGAAGGTCGGGCGCAGCGGGCGGTCGATCAGGCGGCAGGTGAGGATCGCGTCCTCGCCCGGGCGACCCTCGGAGCGGAAGAACGAGCCGGGGATCTGGCCCACGGCGTACATCCGCTCCTCGACGTCGATCGTCAGGGGGAAGAAGTCGAAGTGGTCCTTGGGCGTCTTGCCCGCGGTCGTCGCCGAGAGCAGCATGGTCTCGTCGTCGAGGTACGCCGTGACGGAGCCGGCGGCCTGACGGGCCAGGAGGCCGGTCTCGAACTTGACGGTGCGCTTGCCGAACTTGCCGTTGTCGAGAACGGTCTCGACGGCGGAGATGATGGGTTCACTCATGGAAGCAGGATCCTGCTTTCTCTTCGCGGAGCGATCCGCGGCGCCACACTCTCCTGAGATGGTGAGGGGCTTCGAAGCCCCGCGGGGGCCGGTCTTCGATCGAGGCCCGCAGATCCGTTGATCTGAAGGCCACTACCGAGGACCGAGCCGGACGTGCGGGTCGCTCCTGTTGGTTGTGTGTTCAGTTGTTGTTGATCAGCCTAGCCAGTGCCAGGCCACACCGGGTCTGAGCGTCGTCAGGGGCGTGGCCTGGCAAGGCGGAGGAGCGAAGGCGACCTGGGAGCGAAGCGGTCGTCGAGCGACGACAACGCAGCCAGGGCGCGTCCATGGCGTCGCTCAGCGTCGGAGGCCGAGGCGCTCGACGATGGACCGGTAGCGCTCGATCTCCGTCTTCTGGAGGTAGTTGAGCAGCCGGCGGCGCTGGCCGACGAGCAGCAGCAGACCACGACGGCTGTGGTGGTCGTGCTTGTGCGACTTGAGGTGCTCGGTGAGGTGCGAGATGCGGTGGCTGAGCAGCGCGATCTGGACCTCGGGCGAACCGGTGTCGCCCTCGGCGACGGCGTACTGGGCGATGATCTTCTTCTTGGTCTCCGCGTCGGTACCAATCGACATGGGGGCTCCTTCGGTTCTCGTTGCGCGGCGCGCCCGGGCCTGTTCACCGGGGCACTCTGGATCCGCGGCCGTTGTCACGGCGTGTCGCCCTCGTGGGCAACCGCAGAAGCATATCGAGGCGCGGGAGCCAAGGCCCAATCCGCGCCGCGCAGCGAGTTCAGCCCGTGATCAGGCTCAGACCGCCGGCGGGGCCGGGGGGTCGGACTCGGTGGTGCGCTGGGTGCTGGCCTGGCGCCCCTCGGCGTCGGTGGTGGTCGCCGTGGTGGTGTGGCGACGCTTGGTGTTCTGCTGGACGATCGTGAGCACGAGCCACACGACCCCCGCGAGAACAAGGATCATGCCCAGGGTCCACATGTTGAGGGGTCCCACCTCCTGGTCGTTCAACGCGAACGACAGGATCAGGCCCACGACGATGAGGCCGATCGGTCCTCCGAAACCCATGACTCACTCCATTCTGTTGGGATGCCGACCCGTGACCGGGCCGGGCGGGGCAGAGTCTGGCTGCTTCGCGGTCCGATGTCATCCCCCGAAGGGGGCCGCGTGCGACGATCGCACCATGGACGAGCGCGCATGAGTGAGAAGCGGATCGGGGTCTGCAACCTCTGCGAGGCGATCTGCGGGCTGGAGCTCACCCTCGAGGGCCGCGACGTCGTCGGCGTGCGCGGCAACCCGGCCGATCCCCTCTCGCGCGGCCACATCTGCCCCAAGGGCGTGGCCATCGCCGACGTGTACGCCGACCCGGACCGACTGCGGCGCCCCGTGAGGCGTGTCGGCGCGGGTGCGGACGCCCGCTGGCAGGAGATCGGCTGGGACGAGGCCTTCGACCTGGTGGCCGACAACCTGGCGAGGGTGATCAACGAGCACGGCGACGACGCGCTCGGCGTCTACCTGGGCAACCCCAACGCGCACAGCCTCGGCTCGATGACCCACGGAACGGCGATGTTCAAGTCGTTCCGCACGAAGAACCGCTTCTCCGCCACGTCGGTCGACCAGCTGCCCCACCAGCTCGTGGCCCACCTGATGTTCGGCCACCAGCTGTTCCTGCCGATCCCCGACGTCGACCGCACGTCGTGGTTCCTGGTGATCGGCGCCAACCCGATGGCGTCCAACGGCTCACTGATGACGGTCCCCGACTTCCCGCAGCGTGCCCGCGACCTGCGCGCCCGGGGCGGGCGGATGGTCGTGCTCGACCCCCGGCGCACGGAGACGGCGAAGGTCGCCGACGAGCACCACTTCGTCCGCCCCGGCACCGACGCGTGGGTGCTGCTCGCCATGCTGCAGGTCCTGACGTCGGAGCAGACCCCGAGCGTGGCGGCGTACGTCGACGGGCTGGCGACGGTGGTCGACCTCGTCGCCGACTTCACCCCCGAGCGCGCCGAGGCGATGAGCGGCCTGCCCGCCGACGAGGTCCGCCGGCTCGCGCGCGAGCTGATGGCGGCCGACGCCGGTGTCGTCTACAGCCGGATCGGGGTGTCCGCCGGGCCGTGGGGCACGGTGTGCCAGTGGGCGGTCAACTGCCTCAACGTCCTCAGCGGGAACCTCGACCGGGTCGGCGGGGCGATGTTCACCTCCCCCGCCATCGACGCCGTCGGCACGGGGCTCATCGGGCGAGGCCACCACGACGCCTGGCGCTCGCGGGTGCGCGGCCTGCCGGAGACGGCCGGCGAGCTGCCGGTCTCGGTGCTGCGCGAGGAGATCGAGACGCCGGGCGAGGGCCAGGTGCACGCCGTGCTCACCGTGGCGGGCAACCCCGTCCTGTCGACGCCCGACGGCTCGCGGCTCGACGGCGCGCTGAACGGCCTCGACTTCATGGCGGCCGTCGACATCTACGTCAACGAGACCACTCGCCACGCGGACGTGATCCTGCCGCCCACCACGGCGCTCGAGCGCGACCACTACGACCTGGTCTTCCACCTGCTCGCCGTGCGCGACACCGCCCGCTTCACGCCGGCCGTCTTCGAGAAGGACGCCGACCAGCGCCACGACTGGCAGATCTTCCGCGAGCTCACCCTGCGCACGACCGCGCGGCTCGCGCGCAAGGCGCCGCTGAAGAAGCGGCTGGTGCAGCGGGCCCGGCTGACAGCGAGCCCGACGCTGCTCATCGCCGGCCTGCTGCGTCGCGGATCCAGCGGGGTGACGATGAGGAAGCTGCGCGCCCGCCCGGCCGGGATCGACCTCGGCCCGCTGCGCGGGGGCCAGCTTCCCGCCCGGCTGCCGTCGAAGGACAAGCGTGTCGACCTGGCACCCGCGCTCGTCGTGCAGGACGTCGCCCGGCTGGCGGCGATCGGGCCTCCCGAGGGTGACGAGCTGCTGCTCATCGGGCGGCGCCACCAGCGGGACTGCAACTCGTGGATGCACAACTCCGACCGGCTGACCCGCGGCCGCCCGCGCCACCAGCTGCTGATGAACCCCGGCGACCTCGCGCACCGTGACCTGGCCGACGGCGCCCTGGTGCGGGTCACGTCACGGGTCGGGTCCGTCGAGGTCGAGGTGGCCGCGTCCGACGACCTGATGCCGGGTGTCGTCTCGCTCCCCCACGGCTACGGCCACGCGAAGGACGGCGTGCTCATGTCCCGCAGCCGCGAGGTGCCGGGCGTCTCGATCAACGACCTCACCGACCCCGAGCGGCTCGACGTGTCGGGCAACGCAGCCCTCAACGGCGTACCGGTCGCGGTCACCGCCTGCTGAGTCCCTGGCGGCTCAGGTGCTGACGTCGCCGAGGACCGCGAGCACGTCGTCCGGGGTCTGCGCCGCGTCGAGCGCGGCGATGCTGTCGTCGTCGGTGAACGCGCCTGCGAGCGCCTGCAGGACCGTGAGGTGGTCGTCGCCGGCGCCGGCGATGCCGACGACGTACTTCGCCGGGCTGCCCAACCAGTCGATCGGCTCGTCGTAGCGGACGAACGAGATCGCCGTCTGGCGGATCAGCGCCTTGGCCTCGTTGGTGCCGTGCGGGATGGCCAGGCCGTTGCCCATGAAGGTCGAGACCGAGGTCTCGCGCTCGTGCATGGCCTCGACGTAGGCCTCGTCGACGGCACCGCTGGCGACCAGCAGTCGGCCGGCCTCGGTGATGGCGGAGTCGCGGTCGGTGGCCTGGCCGCCGAGGACGATGGACTCCCGGCTCAGTACGTCGCTCATCTGGCGCCTCTTTCTTCTCGCTGTCTCACGGGTGGGGTGGTGACTCATCAGACCACAGCGCCCGACCGGGCTCCGGGGTCATGCAACGACCAGACCCGGCCCTCCGCACCGCGGAGGGCCGGGCATTCAGGGGGTGACTGGTCGTGCGGTCAGGTGGTGGTCGAGTTGTTCTGCTCGACCATCTCCACGATCTCGTCGTACCTCGGGCTGCCCATGAAGTTGTCGACCGACACGTGCACGGCGGACGGAGTCTTCTCGCGCGCCCGATCGGTGAGGTCCTGGTGGGTGACCACCAGGTCGACGTCGTCGCTCAGGTCGGAGATGGCCTTGTTGACCACCGTGACCTCCGGGTGACCGGCAGCCTGGATCTTCTTGCGCAGCACCGAGGCGCCCATCGCCGACGAACCCATGCCGGCGTCGCAGGCGAAGACGATGTTGCGGATCTCGCGGGTCGCGGTCGCGGTGGCCGCGCCAGCGCCGGCCAGGGTGCCGGCGACCGAGGACTTCTTGCCCTTCATCGACTCCATGTTCGCGGTGGCCCCGGCCAGGTCGCCCTCGTCGTCGGCCTTGTCGGTCTTGAGCAGCACGGCCGCGACGGCGAAGGATGCCGCCGCACCGCCGATGACCGACAGGATGACACCGATGAAGCTGCCTCCGGGCGTGTTGATCAGCACCGCGATGATCGAGCCCGGTGCCGCAGGTGCCTGCAGGCCGGAGTCGAAGACGAGGTTGATCGAGATCTGCGTCATGCCGCCGGCGATCATCGCGAGGATCAGCTTGGGCTTCATGAGCACGTAGGGGAAGTAGATCTCGTGGATACCGCCGACGAAGTGGATGAGCAGCGCGCCCGGGGCCGAGGCCTTGGCCGCACCCTTGCCGAACATCATGAACGCCAGCAACAGACCGGCACCCGCGGCCGGGTTGGCCTCGAGCAGGAACAGGATGGACTTCCCGTTCTCGCTGGCCTCGGTCAGGCCCAGCGGGGTCAGGACGCCCTGGTTGATCGCGTTGTTGAGGAAGAGGACCTTGGCCGGCTCGATGAACACCGAGGTCAGCGGGAGGAGGGAGTTCTCGACGAGGAAGTCGATGACCTCGCCCGCACGGGCGCTGAACCACTCCACGAAGGGACCCGCCACCACGAAGCCGACCAGGGCGAGGAACATGCCCCAGATGCCGGCGGAGTAGTTGTTGATCAGCATCTCGAAGCCGGGCCGGATCTTGTGGGACCACAGCGCGTCGAGCTTCTTCATCGACCAGCCGCCGAGCGGGCCCATGACCATGGCGCCCAGGAACATCGGCACCCCGGCGCTCGCGATGGCACCCATGGTGGCGATGGCGCCGACGACGCCGCCGCGGATGGTGTTGTCGTACGTCATCCGGCCACCTGTGTAGCCGATCAGCAGCGGCAGCAGGTAGGTGATCATCACACCGACGACGCCGCCGCTCTCCGAGTTGCCCCAGCCGCCGAACTCGGCGACCCAGCTGTCGGGGCCGAGCCAGGCGTTGTCCCCGCCTCCCAGGTTGAGCCACCCGTTCTCGATGAACAGCGCCGTGATCAGGCCCCACGCGATGAACGCGGCGATGTTGGGCAGGACCATGTTGGAGAGGAAGGTGCCGAACTTCTGCACGCGTACCCGCGCGCCGGGTCCGGCCGCCGGTGTGGATGTTGTGGTCGCCATGCTGATGTCCTCCAGTTGAACGTGGGATGGGGTGACCCCGATCACATGATGCATCCGATTAAACCGCATGAACGGGCCCGTTGCCAAGCATTCGGGCATGATTTCATGCCCGACTGTGTGGTTTTCTCGTCGCTAGCTGCTCAACTGGCTGTCGAAGAGCGCCTTCTCCGCTTCGTCGTTCCAGGTGTCGCCGGGTCCCAGCTTCGCGGCGACGTCCGGCAGCTTCTCCTCGAGCTCGTCGAGTCCCATGAGGGGGAGGTCGTGGATCTGGGGAAAGATCAGGACCTTCCCGGAATAGCTCCCGTCGACCAGCGCCCGGAGGCCGTCCTTGGCCGCGCGCATGCCGCCGACGGCGCCCACGATGGATCCCGGGGAGAGAGCACCCTGGTTGGCCAGGTCCACCACCTGCTGCTGGTCGTGGATGGTCAGCCCCGAGGTTCCCGTGTACTGCGCGTTGTCGAGGTAGACCGCACTCAGGTTCAGCGGCGCCAACGTCCCGTTGGGGACGCCGGCGAAGAAGACCAGCATGCCGTCGGGGTTCATCAGCGTGTCGGCCTCGGCCATCACGGCGGAGATGGGAACACTGACCACCACGTCGTCGGCCCCCCGGCCGTCGGTGATCCCCATGACGAAGTCGTGGAGGGACTCCTCCGCGGTCTGGGAGTTGAAGGTGATCAGCTCGCAGTCGTTGCTCTCAGCCAGGTGGGCCAGCCGATCCTGCGAGACTCTTCAGGCGCTCGTCGCTGACCTCCGTGGCGACGATCTTGCTCGGGCCGTCGGGCTGCTGGATGGCCCGCTGGACATGCATCAGCCCCATCGGGCCGCCGGCGCCGACGAAGACGGTGGTGCCCCGTGGACGCAGGTCACAGCGGTTGCGCGCCTCTCCGTAGGAGGCGGCGATGTCCGGACCCCGGCCGCCGAGATAGGCGGTGTAGTCGTAGTGCAGCCGGCCCACGTCGGTGTCCACCAGGCCGTCCAGGGCGGTCTCGCCCACCAGGTTGAGGGTGCCCCGCCGGGCGATGTGCGTGGCCACGGCACCCGCCGTCGCCGCGGAGCGGGGGTCGAGCATGACGATGTCGTCGAAGCCGGCGCCGTCCGTCAGCTCGTCCACCAACCCCTGGTAGTCGTCGGGTCCGATGCCGTTGCGTACGACCGTGGTGGCCGACGAGCGCTCGACCAGCTCCTCCACCGAGGCGGGCACGTCGGTCATCACGATGGTGGCCGGAGCATCCAGCCCGGCGGAGAAGAGGTAGTCCCGCTCGTCTCCGGGCCGGCCGACGATCCACATGGTCCCGCCGGGCTTGGGCTCCAGGCGACGACGCTGGGTGTAGGCGGCCATCACGCAGCCCCACGGCTCCAGCGTGGAGGCCTCGGCGTACCCCATCGTGTCGGGCAGGGGCAGCAGGCAGGCACCGTCGTCGGTGTCGAGCATCTCCGTGCCCATGAGGTGGTACTGGATCAGGCCGCCGGGAATGGTGTAGCCGTAGGCCGTGCTCTTGCCGTCCTGGTAGATGTCGGGCTGCACGGCCAGCCGCTGGCCGGCGTGGTAGCGGTCCCTGAGGTTGTCGCCGACCTCGATGACGGTGAGGCTCACCTCGTGGCCCAGCCGGGTGGGCTCCTGGGACAGGTCGCGGTCGTAGAGCTTCGGGTGGCTACCGCCCTGGCGCATGATCTTCACGTCGGAGAAGCAGAGGCCCACGCTGTCGATGCGCACCAGCATGTGGTCGGCATCGGGTGAGGGGATGGGAAGCAGCTCGGGCTGGTCGTCCTTCCCCATGTTCTCCTCGCCCGCGCCCCACAGGTTCCAGGCCCAGGCAGCTTCTGGCAGGTCGAGATCGGCCGCGCGGTAGCGGTCGTAGGCTGATGTCATGGTTCCTCCGTGGTGAGGTGGGCAGGTTCTGTGGGCGCAGGCCTCAGTGGCCGAGCACGTCGCGCACGGCCGCGCGAGCGGCCATCGGGTCGGGGGCGCCCAGGGCGGCCTCGGCCGCGGCCTCGCAGGTCTCGAGCGACACCCGGCTGAGCTGGGCACCGACGGGACGTACGGCGCGGGCCGCCATCGAGAGCGACGAGATCCCCATCCCGATCAGCGCCGTCGCGAGGAGCGGGTCGGCCGCGGCCTCGCCACAGACCCCGACGGGCTTGCCCGCCTCGGTGCCGGCGTGGGCGGTGATCGCGATCAGCTGGAGCACGGCCGGCTGCCAGGGGTCGGTGAGGTGGGCGAGGTCGGTCGCCATCCGGTCGGCCGCCATGGCGTACTGCGTGAGGTCGTTGGTGCCGATCGAGAGGAAGTCGACGACCTCGAGCATCCGGTGCGCGAGCAGCGCGGCGCTCGGGATCTCCACCATGACGCCGGGCTTGAGCCCGCGGGCCCGGACCTTCTCGGCGAAGTCGGCGGCCTCGGCGACGGTGGCCACCATCGGCGCCATCACCCAGGTCTCGGTGCCGGTGCGCTCGGCCGCGGCGGCGATGCCGTCGAGCTGGCGCTCCATCAGTCCCGGGTTGTCGAAGCTCAGCCGCAGGCCGCGCACGCCGAGCGCCGGGTTCTCCTCGCCCTCGTGGGTGGCGAACGCGACAGGCTTGTCGGAGCCGGCGTCGAGCGTGCGGACGACGACGTAGCGTCCGTCGGCGTACGGCGCGAGCACGGCGCTGTAGATGTCGGCCTGCTCGTCGACGCTCGGCTCCTCCTTGCGGTCGAGGAAGCAGAGCTCGGTGCGGAACAGCCCGACGCCCTGCACGGGCTCGACGCCCGCGGACTCGGCGGACGCGCCGTCGGCCACGTTGGCGAGCAGCTTGAGCGGCAGGCCGTCGGAGGTGGCGGCCGGGCCGGTCCAGCTGGCGAGCTCCTCGCGGAGCCGACGGCTCTCCTCGACGCGGGAGCGGGCCTCCTCGGGGTCTGCACCCAGCTCGATCGTGCCGGCCTCGCCGTCGACGACGACGAACGTGCCGGCGCCGAGGTCCATGATCCCGGCGGCACCCACCACGCAGGGGATGCCGAGCTGGCGCGCGATGATCGCGGTGTGGCTCGTCGCGCCCCCGCGCTCGGTCACCAGGGCGGTCACCAGGGAGGGGTCGAGTCCGGAGGTGTCACTCGGTGCGAGGTCCTCGGCCACCAGGATCGACGGCGTGCTCGGCGTCGGGACGCCCGGGGCGGGCTCGCCGACGAGGTGGGCGACGACGCGGCGCTCGATGTCGCGCAGGTCGGTGACGCGCTCGGCCATCAGGCCGCCCATGGTGGTGAAGATCGTGACGAACTGGTCGACCGCACCCTGGACGGCGGCGACGGGCCCCTGGCCTGACTGCAGGAGCTTGTTCACGGCACCACGCAGGCCCTTGTCGCGGGCGAGCCCGGCGCTCGCGGTGAGCACCTCGGCCGCCGCACCCTGCGCGGCGGCTGCCTTGGCGGAGAACGTCTCCGCGACCGCGCTGGCCGCGTCGTCGTACGCCGCCAGGGCCGCGTCGGCGTCGGCGAAGTCGCCGTCGCCGAAGCGGGCGATCGCGTCGGGCGAGACCTCGCCACGGACGTGCAGGACGGGGCCGGCGGCGACACCCGGGACGACCGGGGTCCCGCTCAGGCTTCCGGGGGCTGAGGGGTGCGCGGGTGTGGTCATGGACACACCGTAGAACAGGTCATGGTTGACAGGCAACAGATTCGGGACTAAAACAACACATACACAGATCGGGACTGCAGGGGAAAGAGGACCATGTACGCCGAGGAGCGCCAGCAGGCGATCGCCCAGCTGATCAGTCGTCGCGGTCGGTTGTCGGTCGTCCAGCTGGCCGAGGAGTTCGAGGTCACGACCGAGACCGTGCGTCGCGACCTCTCCACCCTCGACCGGATGGGGGTGGTGCGTCGGGTCCACGGCGGCGCGGTGCCCGCCGGCTCCCTCACGGTCATCGAATCAGGGATCGTCGAGCGCGACCAGTCCAACACGCAGGCCAAGGAGGCCATCGCCAACGCGGCGGTGAGGTTGCTCCCGCCGCCGGACTCGGTCGTGGTCATCGACGCCGGCACCACCACGGCGCGCTTCGCCGCGGCACTCCCCCGCGACCACCGCCTCACCGTCATCACCCACGCAGTGCCGGTGGCCACCCGCCTCGCCGGCCTGCCCCAGATCCAGCTGCACCTGCTGCCCGGTCGGGTCCGCCCTGCGACGCACGCCGCGGTCGGGGCCGAGACCGTGGCCGCGCTCGCCGACCTGCGTGCCGACGTCGCCTTCGTCGCGACCAACGGCCTCACCCTGGGTCACGGCCTGACCACCCCCGACACCGACGAGGCCGCCAGCAAGCGGGCGATCATCGCCTGCGCCCGCAAGACCGTGGTGCTCGCCGACTCCACCAAGCTCGGCGTGGAGACCGCAGTGCGGTTCGCCACCCTCGACAGCGTCGACGTGCTCGTCACTGACAGCGGCATCGACACCCAGGACCGCCGCGCCCTGGAACAAGCCGGAATCGAAGTGGTGATCGCATGATCCTGACGCTGACCCCCAACCCGAGCATCGACCGCACCGTCGCCCTGGACGGCGAGCTGTCGCGCGGCCAGGTCCACCGGGTGGCCTCGGTGACGTCACAGGGCGGCGGCAAGGGGGTCAACATCTCGCGCGCGGCCGTCAGCGCCGACATCCCCAGCATCGCCGTCGTACCCGCCGAGAAGGACGACCCGTTCGTCCTCGAGCTGCTGACCGCGGGCATCGACTGCCGGCCGGTGCGTCCGGCGGGCGACGTGCGCGTCAACCTCACGATCACCGAGCCCGACGGCACCACCACCAAGCTCAACTCCCCGGGCGCACAGGTCCTGCCGCTGCACCTCGAGCTGATGGCCCAGGCCGTGCTGGTCCGCGCCTCGAGCGCGAGCTGGACGGTGCTGGCGGGCTCGCTCCCCGCGGGCGCGCCGGCCGACTTCTACGCCGAGCTCGTACGCCGGCTGCGCGAGGTGGGCGGCCGCGTTGCGGTGGACACCAGCGAGGCGCCGCTCCAGGCGCTCGTCGACGGCCTCCCTACGTCGGCTCCCGACCTGATGAAGCCCAACGGCGAGGAGCTCGCGTCCTTCACCGGCGGCGATCCCGACACGCTCGAGTCCGACCCGGTCGCCACCGCGGCAGCCGCCCGCCAGCTCATCGACCGGGGCGTGGGCGCCGTGCTCGCCACCCTGGGCGGCAACGGCGCCGTGCTGGTCACCGCCGAGGGCGCCTGGCACGCCACGCCGCCCCCCACCACCGTCGTCAGCACCGTCGGTGCCGGCGACTCCTCCCTCTTCGGCTATCTGCTGGGTGACATCAGGGGTCTTGCGGCCCCCGACCGCCTGGCGTTGGCTGTTGCCTACGGCAGCGCTGCCGCAGGTCTGCCCGGCACCACCATCCCCCAGCCCTCACAGCTCCGCACGGAGCTGGTCGGCGTCACCGCACTCGGAGACACCTCATGACCGACCTCATCACCCAGGACCTGGTGCGCCTCGGCGCATCCTGGGGCCAGGACAAGCACGACGTCATCCGTGCGCTCGCAGGCGTCGTCGACGACGCCGGGCGCGCGACCAACAAGGACCAGCTCGTCGAGGACGCGTTCGCCCGCGAGTCCACCTCCTCGACCGGCCTGCCCGGCGGCATCGCCATCCCGCACTGCCGCACCACGGGTGTCGAGACCCCGACCCTCGCCTTCGCGCGACTCGACCCGCCGGTCGACTTCGGCGCGAAGGACGGCCCCGCGGACCTGGCGTTCCTCATCGCCGCGCCCGCCGGCGGTGACGCCGACCACCTCACCATCCTGACCAAGCTGGCCAGGGCACTGGTGAAGCCCGCCTTCACCGACGCCCTCCGCTCCGCGAGCTCGGTCGAGGAGGTCGTCGACATCGTCAGCCACGAGCTCGGCGAGCCCGCGCCCGGCACCGCCGCGGCGGCCGCCCCGTCCGCACCCGCCGCCGCAGCCGCCGCAGCCTCTGCGGCGCCCTCCAGCGGTCAAAGCCTCGCTGGTCGCGGTCACCGCCTGCCCGACGGGCATCGCGCACACGTACATGGCCGCCGAGGCACTCGAGGCCGCCGCCGAGCGGGCCGGCGTCGAGCTCCACGTCGAGACCCAGGGATCGGCCGGCTCGACGCCGCTCGCCCCCGCCACCATCGCTGCCGCGGGCGCCGTGATCTTCGCCGTCGACGTGGGGGTGCGCGACCGCTCACGCTTCGCCGGGAAGCCGATGGTCAGCTCCGGCGTCAAGCGCCCCATCGACGACGCCGACGCGATGATCGCCGAGGCGCTGCGCTACGCCGCCGACCCGGCGAGCGCGCCGAGGGTCGAGGGCACTGCGAGCGACGCAGACGCGTCCGCGGCCGGGCCGCAGTCCTTCGGGGCCACGACCCGCCGCGTCCTCATGACCGGCGTCTCCTACATGATCCCGTTCGTCGCGGCCGGCGGCCTGCTGATCGCACTCGGCTTCCTCTTCGGCGGCTACGAGATCGTCAACGACGGCCAGTCGATCGCTGTCGACAACACGTTCCTCAACCTCCCCGACGTCAACGAGTTCGGCCTCGACCACGCACTCGGCGGCAGCGCCTTCTTCGCCTACCTCGGCGCACTGCTGTTCACCCTCGGCGCCGCGGCCTTCGGGTTCCTGGTGCCTGCACTCGCCGGCTACATCGCGTACGCCATCGCCGACCGCCCCGGCATCGCGCCGGGCTTCGTGATGGGCGCCATTGCCGGCACCCTCAACTCGGGCTTCCTCGGCGGCATCGTCGGCGGTGTCCTCGCCGGAATCGTGGCCCTCTGGATCACCCGCTGGAAGGTGCCGACCTGGATGCGCGGGCTGATGCCCGTGCTGGTCATCCCGCTGCTGGCGACGCTGATCTCCGGGTTCGTCATGGTCGTCGTCCTCGGCAAGCCGCTGGGGCGCCTCATGGAGGCTCTCAGCGACGGCCTCAACAGCCTGCAGGGTGGCTCGGCGATCATCCTGGGCGTCATCCTCGGCCTGATGATGGCCTTCGACATGGGCGGACCGCTCAACAAGACGGCGTACGCCTTCGCGACCACCGGGCTCGGGGCCGCCGCGACCGCGACGGACGCTCCCGAGCTCAAGGTGATGGCCGCGGTCATGCTCGCCGGCATGGTGCCGCCGCTGGCCCTCGCCCTGGCCACCGTCGTCCGACCGGGCCTGTTCACGGTGCCCGAGCGCGAGAACGGCAAGGCGGCCTGGGCCATGGGTGCCTCGTTCATCACCGAGGGCGCCATCCCGTTCGCGGCGGCCGACCCGCTGCGCGTGATCCCCTCGATCATGGCCGGCAGCGCCGTCACCGGTGCCCTGTCGATGGGCCTCGACGTCGGTCTGCGCGCACCGCACGGTGGGATCTTCGTCCTGTTCGCCGTGGACGGGAAGCTCGGCTTCCTCATCGCCCTGGTCGCCGGTGTCCTCGTCTCCACCGCGCTGGTCGTGCTGCTCAAGAGCACCAGCAAGGCCGACAGCGACCTCGCCACCGTCTGATCCACGCCTCACACCACGCACGACCAACTCGAAGGAGCACCATGCCCAGCAAGTCCGTCGTCGTCGGCTCCGCCGTCGGCCTGCACGCCCGCCCCGCCGCGATCATCGCCGAGAAGGCCGGTGAGCTCGGGTCCGAGGTCACCATCAACGGCGTCGACGCCAGCTCGTCGCTGATGATCATGACCCTCGGCGCCGGCAACGGCGACACGGTGGAGGTGGCCGGGGACGACCAGGCCGCCGTCGACGCCATCGCCGCGCTGGTCGAGCAGGACCTCGACGCCTGAGCGTCTCCTGCCCTTCTTGATGGGCGGTGGTCCAGCCACGTTCCGTAGGTCGGAACTGTGGCTGGGGCACCGCCCATCGGCTTGCCGGGCACGACACGCGGGCGAGCCGTGGTCCAGCCACATTCCGTAGGTCGCAAATGTGGGTGGACGCACCGCTCGAGCAGGTCGTACGTCAGTCGCGGCCGCGGGTCGCGAGATAGACCGCGCGCATCCCGACAGCCCGCTCGAGCTGGCGCTCCACGACGGAGAAGAACTGGCGGCGGTAGGTGTCGTCGGTGACCGCGGACACCGTGAAGTAGAAGCCGCTGAAGGACGCCAGGAAGAGCGAGACCTTCATCAGCGAGACCGACACGTTGGGGAGGTACGGCGCCTGGTTGAGGCTCTCGAGCTGGGTCCACGCGAGCTGCGTCTCGGTCTCCATGACGAGCGAGCCGAACAGCATGAAGAAGACGAAGACGGTCACCGCCAGCAGCACCACCTGCACGGTCTGGATGACCAGCAGCACCAGGATCAGGTTCCACCGCTCGAAGCCCGCCACCTGGGCGAAGTCCTGCGGGTCGATCGCGGGATCGGCGGCTACCTCGCGGCTGGCGTCCTCCAGCGGCGTGCCCGCGCAGGCGCGCACGATGAAGGCATCGTCGACCTCGTCGTCGACGCGGTCCACCTCCTCGGGCAGCCGCGTCATCAGGAAGAGCACGGCCAGCCCGAGCATCAGCAGCACGGTGAACCACAGCGTGCCGAAGGGCAGGTTGCTCGTCATCTGCCAGGCCTCGGCGTTGACGAAGAGGAACGTCACGAAGACCAGCAGCAGCGGCAGTGCGCGCGAGGCCATCGGCACCAGGTAGCGCAGGCTGCCGAGGGTCCGCGACAGGGCGAAGCCGAGGATCGGGCGGGCGTGCAGCGCCGTCGCGGCGTACCAGAGCAGGCCGAGCGACCATGACGAGAGCCAGAGCGGCCGGACCGGCGGAGTAGGTGTCGGACGTCCAGCTGAGCAGCACGCCCGCGCCGACGGCGACGACCACCAGCACGACGCCAGCAGCGGCACGAGGCGCCGGAGCCGGAGCCCGTCGCGCGCGGCCGCTCGCTCCTCGGCGACGAAGTAGGGCAGGCCGTGGGCGAGGAACCACTCCTCGACCGGCGAGTGGGCCGAGGTCACGTCAGGATCTCGCGCGCACGGCGTACGTCGTCGTGCATGGTCTCGATGAGCGCCTCGATCCCGTCGAACTTCACCATCCCGCGGAGTCGTTCGACGAAGGCCACCTCGACCTGGACGCCGTAGAGCTCGAGGTCGTCGCGGTCGAGGACGTAGGACTCGACGCGGCGCTCGCGCTCGCCGTCGAACGTCGGGTTGGTGCCGACGGAGATCGCCGCCGGGTAGCGCTCCCCCGTGTCGAGGCGGGTCAGCCATCCCGCGTAGACCCCGTCGGCCGGTGCGGCGTCGACGGGCGGGATCGGGACGTTGGCGGTCGGGAAGCCGAGCTCGCGCCCGCGCTTGTCACCCTCGACGACCGTGCCGCGGACCACGAACGCCCGGCCCAGCGCCTCGGCGGCACCTGCGACGTCGCCCGTGGCCAGGCACTGCCGGACGTAGGTCGAGCTCCACACCTGCGGTCCCCCGTCGAGGGGTACGCCGACGGTCTCGAAGCCCCTCGTCGCGCCGACCTCGACGAGCGTGGCCACCTCTCCGGCCGCCTTGGCGCCGAAGCGGAAGTTCGCGCCGACCACGACGGCGCCGGCGTGCAGCATGGCGACGAGGACCCGGTCGATGAACTCCTCGGGCGACCAGCTCGCCACGTGCCGGTCGAACCCGACCACCAGGATCGCATCCACCCCGGCCGCCTCGAGGAGCCGGGCGCGGGTGGGGATCGAGGTCAGGGTGGGCGGCGCGTGCTCCGGCCGCAGGACCGCCATCGGGTGCGGGTCGAAGGTCACCGCGACGACGGTCGCGATGCCGAGGCGGTCCGCGGTAGCGCGTGCCTCGCGGAGGACGTGGGCGTGGCCGAGGTGCACGCCGTCGAAGTTCCCGATGCTGACGACGGTGCGGCCGAGGTCGGCCGGCACGTCGTCGACTCCACGCCAGATCTGCACCCGGGAAGCCTAGCGGCGCGGGACTCCCGTCCCGCGCCGCCGGGTCCGGCCTGTGCCTACTTCAGCCCGCGCCTACTTCACCTTGATGCCGCGGTACATCCCCATGAAGGCGTGGGGCATGCCACCCATGTCGGAGTCGGGCCAGAAGCAGACGAGGACGTAGTTGCCGCGCGGCAGGCGGTAGTTCGTCGCCACGGTCTCGCCGCCTGAGACCACCCCGCTGTCGAACGACGCCCCGAAGTTCACCGGCGGGGGACCGTTCTGGCCACCCATCTGTGCGTCCAGCCAGTCGCCGAAGTCCTTCACGGTCTTCCCGCGCTTGAGCTTGGCCATCGCGACGAAGTGGTCCGAGCTGCTGAAGTTCTCGAAGGTCAGCATTCCCCTGCGAGGAATGGACTTCGGGTTCTTCGCCCAGCTGGCGTCCTTGACCGCCCGGATGGTCGCGCCGGCGGGCATCGTCGCGCCGGTGTCGGCGCCGGCGACGGTGAAGGCCGTGAACGCCGAGGGCCGATTGCGCTCGATGTCCGCGGCGTAGTAGGTGCCGGGAGCCAGGTCGAGGGTCACCTTGCCGACCTTGCCCGTCGCGACGCTGACGCCGCCGAGCAGCGTCGTGTTGTCCTCGAAGCGCCTGAAGGCCTTCATCCTGCCCTTGTCGAGGCCGTTCTCGATGTCGGAGATGGCCTGGTCGAGCGTGTAGCCGGCTGCCAGCTGGACCAGCTGGAAGCCCGAGCTCTTGGCCTCGGTGGTGACCCGGAACTGGTTCACCCCGGGCTGGATGGTCGTCGGCATGACGACGTTGTGGGCCTTGGTGATGCTCACCGCGACCAGGCCGGCGCTACTGGTCGACTCCGAGACGGCGGCGTGCGCCGTCCCTCCGGTGAGCCCGCCGGCCAGCAGGACCAGGCCGCCGGCGAGTGCTGAGATGCGTTGGACGAACACGTTGCCTCCTCGGACCAAAGTCGCCCTGTGCGACCCCCCGGTCCGCTGCCCAAGATGCTCTCGGGAGTGCGCGAGCGCCACTGAAAAAGCGGGTGGACCAGACCGCGTTCCACCCGCAGGGAGGGATCAACGTTGGACGAAGACTGCCACGGGGCGGGCCCGCGCACCGTTCTGCTCGTAGAGGGCGAGGAACTCACCGTCGGGCGCGAAGACGGCGTGCGGACCGACCCCGTCGAGGGTGAGGGCGAGGGCACGGCCGACCCGCACGTCAGCCGCCTGCTCCTCGCCCAGCTCGACCACCGGGAACGTCGCCCGGGCGGCGTCCGCGATCGGCAGCACGGCGAAGTCGTCCGCCAGCTCGTCGAGCGTCCGGGCGACGGACAGGTCGAAGGAGCCGACGGCCGTACGTCGGAGCGCGCCCAGGTGGCCACCCACGCCGAGCACGGCGCCGAGGTCACGCGCGATGGCGCGGATGTAGGTGCCCGACGAGCAGCGGACCGAGATCCGGACCTCGGGCAGGTCGACCTCGTGCACCACCAGCTCGTGGATGGTCACCGGGCGTGCCTTCAGCTCGACCTGCTCCCCCGCGCGGACGCGGGCATAGGCGCGCTGGCCGTCCACCTTGATGGCGGAGACGGCGGTCGGCACCTGCTGGATGTCGCCGACGAACCGCGCCAGCTCCGTGCGTACGTCGTCCTCCCGGACGCCGCCGGTGTCGTGGGTCGAGACGATCTCGCCCTCGGCGTCGTCGGTGGTCGTGACCGCCCCGAGCCGGATCGTCGCGTCGTAGGACTTCTCGGTCAGCATCAGGTGGCCGAGCAGCCGGGTGGCCCGGTCGACGCCGAGGACCAGCACGCCGGTCGCCATCGGGTCGAGCGTGCCGGCGTGGCCGACCTTGCGAGTGCCGGCGAGCCGGCGCACCCGGGCCACGACGTCGTGCGAGGTCATGCCCGGGGACTTGTCGACGACGACCAGGCCGGGGTCGACCATCAGGGGCGGTCGTCCTCGTCGGAGCCCGGGCCGGACCCGTCGTCGAGCACGTCGCCGTCGCCGTCCTCGTCCTCGTCCTCGATCACGCGGGGCTTCTTGTAGGGGTCGACCTCGCCCGCGTACGCCTCCACCCGGCGAGCGGCGACCTCCTCGTCCTGCTGACGCGCACGCGCGAGCACCTCGTCGAGGGCCCGGGCGTTCTCGGGAAGCGCGTCGGGGATGAAGGTCAGCGACGGCACGATGCGCATGCCGAGCTGCTTGGCGACCTCCGAACGGATGACGCCCTTGGCCGACTCGAGCGCCGCGGCCGTGCTGGCCAGCTCGTCGTCGGCGCCGAGCACCGTGTAGAAGATCGACGCCTGCTGCGAGTCGCCGGTGACGCGTACGTCGGTCACGGTGACGAAGCCGAGCCGCGGGTCCTTGATCCGGCGCTCGAGCATCTCGGCGACGATCACCTGGATCCGGTCGGCGATCTTGCGCACGCGGGGGTTGCTCATGCTGCTCACTCTCTCAAACAGTGGTGACCGGGCACTTCCTCGCGCCCCCGGACGGTGACCGGGCACTTCCTCGCGCTGTAGCGCGAGGAAGTGCCCGGTCGACGTGGTCCAGGGCGAGGAAGTGCCCGGTCACGCGGTCAGGCGCGCGGGATCTCGCGCATCTCGAAGGACTCGACGACGTCGCCGATCTTGATGTCCTGGAAGTTCCGGAGCACCAGACCGCACTCGAAGCCCTCGCGGACCTCGGAGGCGTCGTCCTTCTCGCGGCGGAGCGAGGACAGGTCGAGGTTGTCCGCCACCACGGCGCCGTCGCGCAGGATGCGCACCTTGGCGTTGCGGCGGATGAGACCCGACGTGACCATGCAGCCCGCGATGTTGCCGGCCTTCGACGAGCGGAAGATCTCCCGGATCTCCGCCTGGCCGAGGGTCGACTCCTCGTAGATCGGCTTGAGCATGCCCTTGAGCGCCGCCTCGATCTCCTCGATCGCCTGGTAGATGACCGAGTAGTAGCGGATCTCGACACCTTCCTTGTCGGCCATCTGGCTCGCCTTGCCCTGCGGGCGGACGTTGAAGCCGATGATGATGGCGTCGGAGGCGGCGGCGAGGTCGACGTTGGTCTCGGTGATCGCACCGACACCGCGGTCGATGACGCGCAGCGACACCTCGTCGCCCACGTCGATCTGCGACAGCGCGTCCTCGAGGGCCTCGACCGAACCGGACACGTCGCCCTTGAGGATGAGGTTGAGCTCCTGGCTCTCGCCCTTCTCCATGGAGGCCATGAAGTCCTCGAGGCTGCGACGCACGCGACGCTTGGCCTGCATGGCCGCACGCTCGCGCGCCTCCCGCTTCTCGGCGATCTGGCGAGCCATCCGGTCATCGTCGACGACGATGAAGTTCTGGCCAGCACCCGGCACCGCGCTGAGGCCGAGCACCATCGCGGGACGCGACGGGTCTGCCTCGGTGATCTCGTTGCCGTGCTCGTCGAGCATGGCGCGGACACGACCGTGGGCAGGACCGGCGACGATCGAGTCGCCGACGCGGAGCGTGCCGCGCTGGACCAGCACCGTGGCGACCGGACCGCGACCGCGGTCGAGGTGTGCCTCGACCACGAGGCCCTGGGCGTCCTGCGTCGGGTTGGCCCGCAGGTCCAGCGACGCGTCGGCGGTGAGCACGACGGCCTCGAGCAGCTTGTCGAGGTTGAGCCCGGCCTTGGCCGAGACGTCGACGAACATCGCGTCGCCGCCGTACTCCTCGGGGATCAGGCCGTACTCGGTGAGCTGGCCGCGCACCTTGGTGGAGTCGGCCTCCGGCTTGTCGATCTTGTTGACCGCGACCACGATCGGCACGTTGGCCGCCCGGGCGTGGTTGAGCGCCTCGACCGTCTGCGGCATGACGCCGTCGTCGGCCGCGACGACCAGGATCGCGATGTCGGTGGCCTGGGCACCACGAGCACGCATGGCGGTGAACGCCTCGTGACCCGGGGTGTCGATGAGGGTGATGCGCCGGTCGGCGCCGTCGACCTCGGTGTGCACCTGGTAGGCACCGATGTGCTGGGTGATGCCACCGGCCTCCTTGTCGACCACGTTGGCGTCGCGGAGCGCGTCGAGCAGCTTGGTCTTGCCGTGGTCGACGTGACCCATGACGGTCACGACGGGCGGGCGCACGACCAGGTCGGACTCGTCGCCCTCGTCGGCGCCGAACTCGAGGTCGAACGTCTCGAGCAGCTCGCGGTCCTCGTCCTCGGGGGACACGATCACCACGACGTAGTTGAGCTCCTCGGCGAGCAGCTCGAACGTCTCGTCACCGACCGACTGGGTCGAGGTCACCATCTCGCCGAGCGAGAACAGCATCTGCACGAGGGCCGCAGCGTCGACGTTGATGCGCTCGGCGAAGTCGGTCAGCGAGGCGCCACGCGGGAGACGTACGGTCTCGCCGTTGCCCTTGCGGACGCGCACGCCACCGATCGTCGGGGCCTCCATGGCCTCGAACTCCATGCGACGCGCGCGCTTCGACTTGCGTCCTCGACGCGACGGGCCGCCAGCGCGCCCGAAGGCACCCTGGGTCTGGCCGCGCTGGCCGGGACGACCGCCACCGGGACGACCGCCGCCCGAGGGGCCGAAGCCACCGGGACGACCGGGCGCACCACCGGGAGCACCGCCGGGAGCGCCGGAGCGACCCGGAGCACCGGTGCGGCCCGGAGCGCCCGGACGGCCGGGACCGCCGGGGCCGCCACCGGGGCCACCGCGGGCGGGACGGCCGCCGGGGCCGCCGCCGAAGGCGGCCGGGGACTTGGGCATCATCGCCGGGTTCGGGCGCGGCATGCCGGGCCGGGCGTCGCCGCCGGCCGGCGGACGCGGCGGACGGGCGTCGTCGCCACCGGTGCGCGGGGCCGGGCGCGAGCCCATGCCCTGGCTCGGAGCGAACGGGTTGTTGCCGGGACGCGGCGCGCCCGGACGGGCGGCCGGACGGGGCGGGGCGGGCGCCGTGGCGGCCGGGGCGGCGGGCGCCTCCGGCTCGGCCGGCGGAGCCTCGGGCTCGGCGACCGGGGCCTTGGGGCCGGGCTTGGGGCCGGGCCGGGCGGCAGGAGCGGACTCCTCCTGCACGGCAGCCGGGGCGGGAGCCTCGGCGGGTGCCTCGGCCTCGACGGCGGCCGGCTTGGGGCCAGGCTTCGGTGCGGACTTCGCGGCGGCGGGCTTGTCGGCCGGCGCCTCGGTCGCGCTGTCGGCGGCGGGAGCGGAGGCCGCAGCGGCCTTCAGCTCGTCGCCGTACTGCTTCTTGAAGCGCATCTCGACGGGGGGCTCGACAGTCGACGATGCCGACTTGACGAACTCACCCATCTCCTTGAGCTTCTCGAGAACGAACTTGCTCTCGACTCCGAACTCCTTGGCGAGTTCGTGGACTCGGGTCTTGGCCACGGTGCGTTACTTCTCCTTGTGATCCGTGACCCCACAAGGAGAGGGGAAACGGAACAGCTAGTGGGTGAACAGACTCATTGCGAGTTACTCATCGAGTGCTCATGAGCTGCGTGCTCCAGTTTCTGGTCGGTGCTGATGTGATGTGGACGGGTCGTGCTGGTCCTGCTGGTCGTGCCGCAGGGTGGCGAGGTAGTCGGCCACCGGTGCGTCGGCGAGCGTCACGCCCGAGCGGAGTGCCCGGGGAAAAGCTCGGCGTCGCACCGCGAGCTCCCAACACTCCGGCGTGGGGTGCAGGTGCGCCCCGCGGCCGGGTGCCCGGTGGGCCGGATCGGGCACCAGGGCCGGTCGGCCCTCGGCGTCCGAGCCTGCGACCACCCGCAGCAGCTCGCTCGCAGCGGCCCTGGCCCGACAACCCACACAGGTCCGGACGGGTCCGGGCGCAAGGGTGTCAGACGTGGTGGCCACTGCCTGTCACTCTACTGCGTCGGGCCAGTGCTTTACGAACTGGGAGCTCAGTCGGGTGCGGAGGCCTCGTCGCTGCGGATGTCGATCCGCCACCCGGTGAGCCGCGCGGCGAGGCGGGCGTTCTGGCCCTCCTTGCCGATGGCGAGGGAGAGCTGGAAGTCGGGGACGACGACGCGTGCGGAGCGCGCGGCCAGGTCGACGATCTCCACCGAGGTCACCCGCGCCGGCGACAGCGCGTGGGCGACGAGCTCCGCGGGGTCCTCGGCCCAGTCGACGATGTCGATCTTCTCGCCGTGCAGCTCGCTCATCACGTTGCGCACCCGCTGGCCCATCGGACCGATGCAGGCGCCCTTGGCGTTGACGCCGGCGACCTGGGTCCAGACGGCGATCTTGGTGCGGTGCCCGGCCTCGCGGGCGATGCCGGCGATCTCCACGGTGCCGTCGGCGATCTCGGGCACCTCGAGCGCGAAGAGCTTCTTGACGAGCGCCGGGTGCGAGCGCGAGAGCGTGATCTGCGGGCCGCGCATGCCCTTGCGCACTGACGTGACCAGGCACTTGATGCGCTCGCCGTGGACGTACTTCTCCCCCGGCACCCGCTCGCTGACCGGCAGGATGGCCTCGAGCTTGCCGAGGTCGACCATCACGTCGTCGGGGTTGCGACCCTGCTGGATCACCCCGGAGACGATGTCGCCCTCCTTGCCGGAGAACTCGCCGAACCGGATCTCGTCCTCGGCGTCGCGGAGCCGCTGCAGCATGACCTGCTTGGCCGTGGTGGCGGCGATCCGTCCGAAGCCGGCGGGGGTGTCGTCGTACTCCGGACCGGCGGTGCCGTCCTCGTCGACCTCGCGCGCCCAGACGGTCACGTGGCCGCTCTTGCGGTCGAGCTCGACCCGCGCGGGGTGGTGCGACTCGGTGGCGCGCTGGTAGGCGGTGAGGAGCGCCTGCTCGATGGCCTCGGCCAGGACCTCGAAGGAGATCTCCTTCTCACGCTCCAGCATTCGCAGGATGCTCAGGTCGATGTCCATCAGTCGTCCTTCTCGTCGTGCTGGTCGCTGGTCCTCGGCGTCGGGCGGTTGAACTCGATCTGCACCAGCGCCGTGGCCACGTCGGTGTACGCCAGCTCGCGCGTCGCACCGTCCACGTCGAGCGTGGCGGCGGTGTCGTCGGAGCCGACGATCCGGCCGGTGACCTCGCTGCCGTCGGCGAGGGTGGCCTTGACCAGGCGGTCCTCGTTGCGGCGCCAGTGGCGCGGCAGGGTGAGCGGGCGGTCCACGCCCCGAGAGGTCACCTCGAGCGTGTACGGCATCTCGCCCATCACGTCGGAGTCGTCGAGCACGCGGGACACCTCGCGGGTCGCGTCGGCGACGTCGTCGAGGGTGACGCCCCCGTCCTTGTCGACGGCGACGCGCAGCACGCGGCGCTTGCCGGCGGGGGTGACCTCGACGGCCTCGACGTCGAGGCCCATCGCGCTCAGGGGGTCGACCAGCTCTGCTTCGATGCGGTCCCGGGTGGCGTCCTGACGGGCGGTGCTCATGGGGCTGCGACCTCCTCTGAAGTTGTTGAGGGATCACGATAGCGGCCAGCTCGCAAGCCCGGTCATCGGCCGCCGACTGGTCCGGTCCGGTCGCTCCCGTGGAGGGCCTGGCCTAGGGTTCTGGCGTGCCCGGACGACCGCTCTCCCGCCGTACGACGCTGGGCTCGGCGCTCGCGGCACCGATCGTCCTCGCGGCCTGCGACATCGACCCGCCCCCGCGCGCCGAGCCCACGTCGCCGGCCAGCCCCGAGCCGCCGGAGGACTCCGAGCTCGTGGCGGCCGTGGTGACCGCGCTCGTGCGGGCGCAGGGGGTGCTGGACGCCGCCGGGGAGTCCGCGCCCGGCCTGGCGCCCCGCCTCGCCCCGGTCGTCGCCGCGCACGCCGCGCACCTCGACGTGCTGGTCGGCGCGGTGCCCGACTCCGAGGTCGCGACGGCCACTCCCTCGTCGCTGCCGTCACGGCCGGCGGCGGCCCTGGCCGCCGTGCAGCGCTCCGAGCAGCGGCTGCTGCGCGAGGTGCGCGCGGGCTGCCTCGAGGCGCGCAGCGGCGACCTGGCGCGCGTCCTCGCGAGCGTGGCGACGTCGACCTCCCAGCACGCTGCCGCGCTGGCCACGGGAGCCGCACCATGAGCGTCCTCGATGCCCTGCAGGTCACCCTCGGTGACGAGCACGCGGCGCTCTACACCTACGGCGTGCTCGGCGCGCGCACCTCGCAGGCCGCCACCCCGGCGCTCTACGACGCCCTCACCGCGGGCTTCCGCCGCCACCGCGCGCGACGCGACCGGCTGCGGGTGCTCGTCGAGGAGGCGGGAGGTGATCCGGTCGCGGCCGCTGCGGCGTACGAGCTGGACGGCCCGCTCCTGCGGACCGGGCAGGTGCAGGCGGCAGCCCTCGCCACCGAGGAGTCCAGCGCCGAGGTGCTGCTCGCCCTGGTCGCCCAGTCGGTCGGGTCCGTGCGCGAGTGGGCGCTGGCCGAGGCGACCTGGTCGGCCACCTGGCAGCTCCAGCTGGGCGGCGAGCCGCAGACGTGGCCCGGAGCACCCGAGCTCGCCTGACCCCCGAGCGGGTGCGGGTCACCGGCGACATGGGAAACGGTCCGCGGCCTCTGCCCTTGGGAAAGTCCCGAGATCTCTCCCAAAGGCCGAGGACGCGGACCGCTTGATGGGGTTGGTCAGCATCACCCTGTGCGAGCTCCTCCAGTGGGGGTGGTGGAGCCGCATGCACAATCATGCATTCGATCCGGCAGTTGCGTAAGCACAACTGACTTGCATGTTCATGCAACGCACAAAGATGCAGGACGAGACCCGACCGGGCCGGGGTCAGCCCGGATCAGCCCGCGCTCCACCCGCGCACGATCGCCGGGACCTCCAGCAGCGAGGCGATGCTCGCGTCGGGCTCGCCCTCGGTGTGGCCGACCTGCGCGGCCGGGATCGTGCTCAGCGGGACGTGGATCGCGCGGAGGCCCGCGTTGTGGGCTCCCCACACGTCGTCGAAGAGCCGGTCCCCCACGTAGACGCACGCGGCCGGATCCTCGACGCCGACAGCCTTCATCGCCGCGGCGAAGGCGCGCGGCGACGGCTTGGTCCACGGGATCTCGCTGGAGTAGACGTCGCCGTCGACGAGGTCGTAGACGCCGTCGCGCTCGAAGAAGCCGACGTGCCACGACCGCGGCCAGATCGTGTTGGACAGCACGCCGACCTTGACGCCGTCCGCGCGGAGCTCCTCCCACATGGGCCGCACGTCCGGGTCGGTGAGCGTGTGCGGCTCCCAGAACTCGTAGTAGGCCCGCAGCAGGTCCGGGTCGTGGTCGAGGTCCGCTTCGGTGAAGAGGTCCGCGATCGTGGAGCTCTGCTGGTGGTCGCGGCTGCGCCCCCAGATCACCTCGCCGGCGCGGTGCAGGCGCTCGGCGTGCGCGTGGTGGTCGTCGTCGGGGGACGGCGTACGTCGTACGGCCCCGGCGAGCGCCACGGACTCGGCGTGGAAGTCCACGTCGTGCCACCGGGTGAGCGTGCCGCCCCAGTCGAAGATGACCGCCTCGATGCGCGTGCTCGCCATGGCGGCGGTCGTCAGCCCCGGACGATCCCGGCGATGTGCGCGGCGGCCGCGTCGACCGCGACCTCCTCGCGCGCGTCGGACCTCCGATCGCGCACCTCGACGGTGCCGCCGGCGAGACCACGGCCGACCGTGACGATCGTCGGGACGCCGATGAGCTCGGCGTCCTTGAACTTCACGCCCGGGCTGACCTTGCCGCGGCGGTCGTCGTAGAGCACCTCGATGCCCTGGGCCGCGAGGTCGGCGACCAGCCGCTCGGCGGCGTCGAAGATCGCGTCCTCCTTGCCGGCCGCCACGACGTGCACGTCGGCGGGCGCCACGGCACGTGGCCAGCACAGGCCCATCGTGTCGAGGGTGTTCTCGGCGATCGCGGCGACGGCGCGCGAGGGGCCGATGCCGTAGGAGCCCATCGTGACGGTGACGAGCTTGCCGTTCTCGTCGAGCACCTGCAGGCCGAGGGCATCGGCGAACTTGCGGCCGAGCTGGAAGATGTGGCCCATCTCGATGCCGCGCGCGGCCTCGAGGATGCCGTCGCCGCGCGGGCAGGGGTCACCGGCACGCACCTCGGCGGCCTCGATCGTGCCGTCGGGGGTGAAGTCGCGGCCCACGGTGAGGTCGAGCGCGTGGCGACCGGGCTCGTCGGCGCCGGTCACCCAGCGGGTGCCCTCGACGATCCGGGGGTCGACGAGGAAGCGGATCCCGGACGTGCCCTTCTCCCCCAGCACGCCGGGGCCGATGTATCCCTTGACGAGGTCGGGGTGCTTCGCGAAGTCCTCCTCGCCGAACGGCCGGAACTCGGCGGGGTAGAGCGTCGCCTCGAGCCGCTTGGGGTCGACCTCGCGGTCGCCGGGCACGCCGATCGCCAGGGGCTCGCTCGTGCCGTCGAGCTGGGTGACGACGAAGAGCACGTTCTTGAGCGTGTCCTCGGCCGCCCACGCGCGATCCTCGCGCGGGAAGCGATCGTTGAGCAGCTGGACCAGGGAGTCGATGGTGGGCGTGTCGGGGGTGTCCTCGACGTGCGCCTCGGGCGCGTCGTCGTACGCCACCGGTGCGGGCGAGGGCGTCTCGACGGCCTCGACGTTGGCGGCGAAGCCGCAGGCGGGGCAGGTGACGTAGGTGTCCTCGCCGACCGCGGCCTTGGCGAGGAACTCCTCGGACTTCGAGCCGCCCATCGCGCCGGCGTGCGCCCGCACGATGACGTACTCGAAGCCGAGCGTGTCGAAGATGCGGATGTAGGCCTCGCGGTGCTTGGCGTACGACACGTCGAGGCCGGCGTCGTCGACGTCGAAGGAGTAGGAGTCCTTCATGATGAACTCGCGCCCACGCAGCAGCCCGGCGCGCGGGCGGGCCTCGTCGCGGTACTTCGTCTGGATCTGGTAGATCGAGAGCGGCAGGTCCTTGTAGGAGGAGTAGAGGTCCTTCACCACGAGGGTGAACATCTCCTCGTGGGTCGGGCCGAGCAGGTAGTCGCCGCCCTTGCGGTCCTGGAGCCGGAAGATGTTGTCGCCGTACTCGGTCCAGCGGTTGGTCGCCTCGTAGGGCTCGCGGGGCAGCAGCGACGGGAACGACAGCTCCTGCGCTCCGATGTCGTCCATCTCCTCGCGGACGATGTTCTCGATCTTGCGCAGCACGCGCAGGCCGAGCGGGAGCCAGGTGTAGATGCCCGGGGCGTTGCGACGGATGTAGCCCGCGCGGACCAGCAAGCGGTGGCTCGGGACCTCGGCGTCGTTGGGGTCGTCGCGCAGGGTGCGCACGAACAGGGTCGACATGCGGAGGACTCGGGCCATGCGCGCAAGGATAGGTGCGGCGCTCCGCGCACCGCGAACCAGTTCCGCGTCAGGTGCCGAGCACGGTGAACGACGCCGCGGTGGCCGCGACCACCTGGTCACCGGATGCCTCCTGCCGCGCGGCGAGCAGCGCGTCGCCGAGCCCGCCGCCCGCACGCAGGGCGGCGTGCAGCGCCACCATCACCTCGACGGTCGCCGCGTCGTCGACCTCGGCCAGGCTCGACACCACGCCGGCCGTGCCCATGGCGAGCAGGGCCGCGGCCAGGCCGAGCAGCTCCTGGTCGCCGACGGGCGCCATCACGCCCGACTCGCAGGCCGACAGCACGACCCGGTGCGGTGGGCGTCGCAGGTGCTGGAGGTCGTGCACGAGCAGGGGTCCGTCGGCGAGCGCCAGCGACGAGAACAGGGGGCTGTCCTCACGGAAGCTGCCGTGTGCCGCGACGTGTGCGAGCGCGGCCCCGTCGAGCGCGGTCAGGGACGCCGCGACGGTCGCCCGGTCGCCGTCGAGCACCTCGGCGTCCCGGTCCTCGGCGGCGACCGCGGGGACCTCGGCCCCACCGCTGCCCAGCCCCGGGCCGACGAGCATCACCCGCCTGTCGCTGTCGGGCGACGCGGCTCGCGAGCGGAGCCACAGCCGCGCGGACGGCGTGCTCGTCACGGGACGGTCGGCGAGCGCGGGCAGCAGGCCCCACGGCACGCCCTGCAGGGCGGTGGTGCCGGAGACGACGACGCGCGACTCCCCCACGCCGTCGAGGGCCCGGCCCAGCAGCGCGCGCTGGAGCCGGGCGCCGGCGACGTCGAGCTGCGTACGCCGACCGCGCGCCGCCTGCCGGAGCGAGAACAGCGCGAAGTCCACCGCAGCGGCCGCCGCCGACGCCTCGCCCACGTGCAGGTGACGGACGCGCCCGTGCCCGGCCACGAGGGCGTGGAGCGACCCGTCGAGCTCGGTGAGCTCGACCAGCACCGCGTCGTCCTTCGCGAGTCCCTCCAGCAGCTCACCGACGTCGAGCGACGAGGCGGTCTCGCCGCTCCCCCGGGCGTGCAGCAGCCGCTGGCGCATCGACTGCTCCAGGCGGGTGACGCGCGCCCGCAGGTGGTCGGTGTGATCCCCCTTCGCACGGGCCTCGGCGAGCTGCTGGTGCTGGGCGCGGAGGGCGGCGAGGTCGGCGACCGTGGCCGGGTCGTGCCCGGCAACGGTGGGCGGCACGACCAGCGCCGTGGCGCGCCACCGCTCCGACCACTGCAGCATCCGCCGGGCATCGCCCGACGCCAGCGCCGTGCGGGTGCCGAGCTCGGCGAGCTCGGTGCCGTGGCCGGACATGACTGCCCGCAGCTCCTGGCTGCCGACGGTCGCGCGGTGCTCGTCGAGCGCCCGCAGCCCGAGGTCGCAGGCGCGGAGCACCCCGCCGCTGTCACCCGCCGACCGGCGCCTCTGGGCGAGCGCCGTCCAGCCGAGGGCGCGGACGCTGCTGGAGCGCGCGTCGCGGTAGGTCGACGCCTCGTCGAGCCAGCCGGCGGCGAGGGCGGCGGCCCGGTCCGAACGGACCCGTCCGGCCAGGCGCGCGCCGAGCAGCAAGGCCTGCGGGAGCTCCGGCGTCGCGGCCGCGCGCACCCGGTCGAGGAGCCCCTCGACCCTGCGCAGCAACGG
Source organism: uncultured Actinomycetota bacterium (assembly GCA_963791365.1). GTDB lineage: Bacteria > Actinomycetota > Actinomycetes > Propionibacteriales > Nocardioidaceae > Nocardioides. The sequence goes on from CAWBSG010000019.1 coordinate 44,726, forward strand.
CGCGGGCGGTTGTCCCGCCGCGGCGCGGGCAGTGATCGCGATGAGCTCCGCCTCGAGCCGGTGCACCTCGCGGGACTGCGTGCGCAGCAGGGCACTGCCCTCGTCGGCCGCAGAGATCGCGCGCTCCCAGTCGCCGGCCGCCAGGGCCGCCTGGGCGACCGACACCAGCAGGTCCGGTCGTTCGCGGGGCAACAGGGGCCGCGCGACCAGGGCCTGCTCGGTGACTGCCAGGGCGTCGTCGGCGAGCCCGCCGGCGAGGTAGGCGGTGGCCCGGTCGAGGACGAGGTCGACACTGGTGAGCCCGAGCGTGTCGAACGCTGCGCTCGCCTCGGCGTACAGCTCGAGGGCGGGCGGCAGCTCTCCACGGAGGAACGACACCCAGCCCCTGTTGTGGACGGCCGTCGCCGCCGCCCGGCCGTTGCCCTCGGCGAGCGAGAGCCTGCCGTAGCGCTCGAAGGCATCCTCGGCCGAGTCGAGCCGACCGAGCTTGGCGTCGGCGAGGCCCTGCAGGTTGAGCGCCCGCGCCTCCCACACCGGGTCGCCCGCTCCGGCGAACAGCTCGCGCGCCCTCCTCAGGTCGTCGGCGCTCTCCTCGAAGCGGGCGAGGAGGTGCCCGGTGACCAGGGCGCGGCGCACCAGGACCCGGCCGAGCGGAACGCCGTCGAGCGCGGACGCGGCACGGTCGAGGGCCCGCAGTCCGTCCGGGATCCGGCCGCCGATGGCCAGCGTCGCGCCCTGCGTGGCCACCACGTCGGGCCACCGTTCGGCGTCACCGGACCGACGCGCCAGCCGTAGTGCGACCCGCAGCTCGGCCAGGCCCTCGTCGACGTGACCCTCGTCGCGCAGCACGATCCCGAGGACCTGGTGGCCGATCGAGGCGACGTAGGGGTCGGTGTCGGCGACCAGGACCGACTGCGCCGTCGCCCGGGCGGACTCCGGATCGGCGAAGAGGGTGCGGAGCAGCTCGTCCGCGTCGTCCCGATCCACGACTCCATCCTTGCCGATCCCGCGGGCCTCATGTGCACATTCCACGGCGCGCAGACTGCCGGCGGCGTTAGCGTCCCGACCATGGGCGATTGGAAGATCAGCAACGACAGCCGACGACGCACCACCGACCAGCTCCGCCAGTTCCGCGCCGTCAACGACGGGCAGGTGGCCTGGGACACCGAGGCCCCGGCGGACTTCACGTACGTCTTCCATCCCGACCTGGTGCTCGTGCGCGCCGCCGACACGCCCGCCTTCGACCGCGCCGTGCTGTCGCTCGACCGGGGCGTGCTCGAGGGATCACCGCGCGTCGACGTGGAGCTCCTCGACGGCGAGCTCGTGCGGTACGCCCTGCCGGAGCGTCCCGGAGGCGAGTCCGTCCCGGAGCTCCTCGAGCTGCTCGAGGCCGCGGGCCTCCCCGTCGGCGCGGCGTCTCCCGACCACTGGGTGCACGTCAGCCCGGGCGGCGGTCCCGGCACGCTCTGCCCGGCCATCGAGCCGCAGGAGACCGGCCTCGACGAGGCGTGGCCACCGCTGGCCCCGCTGAAGGGGGGCCACGAGGTGAGCGTCGTCGTCGTCGACACCGGCTGGCACCCACCTGCCGCCACCGACCCGCGCACGCCGTGGCTCGAGGGCGTCACCGGCGACGACGAGGAGAACGGTCCCGAGCTGCGGCCCTACGCCGGTCACGGCACGTTCATCGCCGGGGTCGTGCGCTGCGTCGCGCCGACCACCACGGTCTTCGTCGAGGGCTTCGCCATCGGCGGCGTCGGCGGTGGCGGTGTGCTGGAGTCCGACCTCGTCGTCCAGCTCGAGGAGGCGCTGACCCACGACCCGCAGGTCATCAACCTCTCCGCGGGGTGCCGCACCCGGCTCGACCTTCCCTCGATCGCGCTGGAGGTCTTCCACCGCACCCGGCTCCGCAAGCGCGACTGCGTGCTCGTGGCCGCGGCCGGCAACGACTCGTGGTCGGCGCCGTTCTGGCCGGCCGCCTTCGGCTGGTGCGTCGGGGTGGGGTCGCTCGACCGCGACGGCCGCGTGTCGGACTTCTCCAACTTCGGGGTCTCCGCCGACGTCTACGCGCTCGGTCGCAACCTCGTCAACGCCTTCCCCGACGGCACCTTCGTGTGCCACGAGAGCCCCGACAAGGGCGACGTGCGGGTGTTCAGCACCGGCCTGGCGCGGTGGAGCGGTACGTCGTTCGCGGCGCCGGTGGTGGCCGGGCTGATCGCCCGCCACATCGCCGAGACCGGATCGTCGGCCCGTGACGCACGCGAGGCGGTCCTGGCCACCGCGGACCGCGACTCCGACCCGATGGTCGGCCCGCACCTCGAGCTGCGCCAGCCGTACCCCCACCACCCCTGACCGGGAGGCTCAGACCTCGAGCCAGCTGCTGGTGGCGACCTTGCGCCCCATGCGGACGGTGAAGCGCACGGCCCCCGCGGCCGCGGCGCGCATCGAGAAGAAGCCGACCTCGTCGAGCTCCGTCGTCCAGGACGCCCCGTCGCGGGTCTCCAGGCCGACCACGATGGATCTCGGGTCCCGGTCGAGGTCGAGCAGCTGGCCGCGGACCTCGTCGCCGTCGATCTCCGCCTCGAGCGACCAGCCCGACTCGGCGTTGAAGTAGAGCATCCGTGAGGAGCTGAGGCCGCGGACCTGCGCGACCGGGTCGTCCGTGGAGTCGCTGACCAGGACGAGGAGCTCCCACTCGTCGTCCAGGCCGGCAGCCGCGACGGCCGCGACCATGGCCGCGGTCAGCCCGGGCGGCGGCGGGTCTGCTCGCCACCACATGTCCCGGAGGTCGTCGAGGATGCGGGTGTCGTCGTCGGTCGTCATCGCTCGCCTCCTTCCATCAGGGCGCTGCGCACCTTGGCCAGGCAGCGGGCCCGCGTGGGTCCGATGCTCCCGACGGGCATGTCGAGGTCCTGGCTCAGGGACTGGTAGTCGGGACGGTCCAGGAAGGCGATGACGCGCAGCAGCTTGCGACAGCGTTCGTCGACGGTCGCCACGGCCCCCCACAGCCGTGACGCCTGGTCGTCGAGGACCGCCACCGACTCCGCCGACACCTCGTCGGGCAGCGCGGCGGCCAGCGCCTCGTCGTCCACCGGGTCCGCACGTCGCGCGGACCTGGCATGTGCGGCTGCGCCGCGCCTGGCCGAGGTGATCAGCCAGGACGCGACCGCCTGTGGGTCCTCGATCGTCTGGTGCAGTCTCACGAACCCCAACCACGTCGCCTGGATGACATCCCCAGCCGCCTCTCGGTCGTGTCCGTAGGCCCTGACCACATGCCAGAGCACCGGGGTCATCGTGGCGACCAGATCGTCCACCGCGCTGGCGTCCCCTGCACGCCAGGCGATGAACGCCCCACTGGCCTCGTCCCACGGTGACTGATCGAGCTGCCCCCCAGCTCTCCGGTTCTCCGTCATGGTGACCATTGTCCCCATGTCAGGACAGGTGCACGGCACCGGCGTGCTGATACACCCCGGCCGACAATCTTTTTTTGCAGACCTCTTCCGGTGCCCTGACGAGTTGTCAGAACATCATCGTGGTGAAGGTCGCGGTCTGCTCGAAGCCGACGCTGGCGTAGGCGGCACGTGCCGGCTCGTTCCACTCGTTGACGTAGAGCGAGACGACGGGCGCCATGCCCGACCCGAGCACGTGGGCGACCACCGCGGCCATGCCGGGGACGGCGAGGCCCTCGCCCCGGCGATCCGGTCGCACCCAGACGCCCTGGACCTGGGCGGCGTACGGCGTCGCACAGGCCACCTCGGCCTTGAACACGACCCCGGCGTCGTCGAAGCTGGCCATCGACCACCCCCGCCCGATGAGCTGACGGATCCGCGCGCGGTAGAGGTCACCCCCGCCCGCGTCGTTCTCCGGCGAGACGCCGACCTCCTCGGTGTACATCGCGACGCAGGCCGGGAAGAGCACCTCGAGGTCGGCGGGCGTGGTGAGGCGCACGTCCGGGGCGCCGGCCGTCGCCGGGAGCCGGTCCATCTGCAGGTGCGGCTGCCGCGCCCGGACCTCGCGCGGTCGGGCCCAGCGGGACTCGACGAGCTCCCACAGCGCCCCGACCACGTCGCTGGGCCCGACGATGGTGCCCACGTTGTTGCGGCGGCGGAGCGCGGCCTCGGCGAACGCGCCGACGTCGTCGGGCGTGCACTGCACGGGTACGAGGTTGGCGCCGAGGTGGCAGCCGGCGACGAGCTCGTCGCCCTCGAAGCGTCCCCACACCTGGCCGCCGAGCCACCGCTCGTCGAGGTTGGTGAGCCGTGCGCGGTAGTCGGCGAACACGTTGACCACCGGGTCCTGCTCGGCGAGCGCCACGAAGCTGTCCCGGTCGCCCGGGCCCAGCACGCGCACCTGCTCGCGGGTCCTCAGCACGGCGCGAGCCTACTCAGGCCGAGGCGGTCTCCGTGGAGCGTCCGCCGTCAGGAGATGGAGACGGTCGCCTCCGCGCCGTCGACCGGCTCCATCCCCTCGGCGAGGCGCATGGCCTCCTCGATCAGGGTCTCCACGATCTGCGACTCGGGGACCGTCTTGATGACCTCGCCCTTGACGAAGATCTGGCCCTTGCCGTTGCCGGAGGCGACGCCGAGGTCCGCCTCGCGGGCCTCTCCGGGACCGTTGACGACGCATCCCATGACCGCGACGCGGAGCGGCACCTCGAGCCCGTCGAGTCCGGCGGTGACCTCCTCGGCGAGCTTGTAGACGTCGACCTGCGCACGGCCGCACGAGGGGCACGAGACGATCTCGAGGCGGCGCGGCTTGAGGTTGAGCGACTCCAGGATCTGGAGCCCGACCTTGACCTCCTCGACCGGCGGCGCGGAGAGCGAGACGCGGATGGTGTCGCCGATGCCCTGGCCGAGCAGGTGGCCGAAGGCGACCGAGGACTTGATGGTGCCCTGGAACGCCGGGCCCGCCTCGGTGACGCCGAGGTGCAGCGGCCAGTCGCCCGCCTGGGCGAGCAGCTCGTAGGCCCGGACCATCACGACGGGGTCGTTGTGCTTGACGGAGATCTTGAAGTCGTGGAAGTCGTGCTCCTCGAAGAGGCCGGCCTCCCAGACGGCCGACTCGACGAGCGCCTCCGGCGTGGCCTTGCCGTACTTGTCCATGATCCGCTTGTCGAGCGACCCGGCGTTGACGCCGATCCGGATCGAGGTGCCGCGGTCCTTGGCGGCGCGGGCGATCTCCTTGACCTGGTCGTCGAACTTGCGGATGTTGCCGGGGTTGACCCGGACGGCCGCACAGCCGGCGTCGATGGCGGCGTAGACGTACTTCGGCTGGAAGTGGATGTCGGCGATGACCGGGATCTGCGAGTGCTGGGCGATCTCGGCCAGTGCATCGGCGTCGTCCTGGCTGGGGCACGCGACGCGCACGATGTCGCAGCCGGTCGCGGTGAGCTCGGCGATCTGCTGGAGCGTGGAGTTCACGTCGGAGGTCAGCGTCGTCGTCATCGACTGCACCGAGATCGGGGAGTCGCTGCCGACCCCCACGGACCCGACCTTGATCTGGCGGGTCTTGCGACGCGGCGACAGGACGGGGGGCGGGAGCGCGGGCATGCCCAGCGCTACAGATGGGCCGGAAGTCATGTCCGCCAGTCTAGGAGCAGCAGCACCATCGGCCCGACTCGGCGGCGCTCAGCTCAGGTGCAGCGGCACCACGAGGTCGGCGACGATCAGGACGACACCCATCACGAGCATCGCGAGCCCGACGACGTACGCCACCGGCAGGAGCTTGGCGACGTCGACGTGACCGGGGTCGGGACGGCCGCGGAGGCGGGCGAAGCCCCGCTTGAGGCCCTCGTAGAGCGCACCGGCGATGTGGCCGCCGTCGAGCGGCAGCAGGGGCACGAAGTTGAACATGCCGATGAAGAAGTTGAAGCTCGCGATCAGGAAGAGCAGCGTGACGAGCTTCTCGGTCAGCGGGAACGCGTCGCTCGCCGCAGCCTCGCCGGCAAAGCGGCCGCCGCCGACGATCGAGACCGGGCTCTCGGGGTCGCGCTCCTGGAGCCCGACGACGGCGCGGCCGACCTCGTAGACCTTGACCGGCAGCTGGCCGAGGGCCTGCACCGTCTCGACCGTCATCGTCCCCATCTGGGCGGAGGTGTAGAGCAGTCCGCCGGTCGCGAGGTGGACCTCGGGCTGCACGCCGAGGAATCCGACCTCGGTCAGCTCGTCGTCCTCGATCGAGGTCTGGCGCAGCGTCACGGTGGTGTTGGTCTCGAGGGTGAGCAGCTCGCCGTCGCGGAGGACCTCGATGACGGCGTCGCCGTCGGCGTTGGCGCGGATCTGCGACTGGAAGCCGTCCCAGTCCTCGAAGGGCGTGCCGTTGAAGCTGACGATCACGTCGCCGGGCTGGATGCCGGCCCGCGCCGAGGGGCTGGCAGGGTCGGCGTCGGTGCAGGCGCGACCCGACTCCTCGACGGGGATGATGCACGCAGGGACCGAGGCGACGGTCGGTTCGATCACCTGGTCGCGCGGGTTGCCGTAGGTGGCGAACAGCAGCCCGAAGAGCGAGAACGCGATGGCGATGTTGACCATCGGGCCACCCGCCATCACGATCACCTTCTTCCACCACGCGAGGCGGTAGAAGAGCCGGTCGGTGTCGTGCTGCTTGACGTACTCCCACTCCGCAGCCCGGGCGTCGGAGATCAGCTGGGTGAACAGGCCGGTGTTGGAGCGGCGCACCTTGTGCACCGCCTCGCCGTCCTCGTCGTACGTCGTCTCCTCGACGAGGTCGTGCGCGCCCGGGGGCAGCATCCCGACGATCTTGACGTAGCCGCCGAGCGGGATGGCCTTGACGCCGTACTCGGTGTCGCCGATCTGCTTGCTCCACACGGTCGGGCCGAACCCGATGAACCACTGCGGCACCTTGCAGCCGAACTTCTTGGCCGGGACCAGGTGACCGAACTCGTGGAGCCCGATCGAGACGAGGATCGCCACGACGAAGGCGACGACACCCAGGGTGTACAGCAGGGGGGTCATGCAGGCGTGTCCTTCTCGGCGATCAGGGCCGATGCCTGCGCGCGCGCCCAGGCATCGGCGGCGAGGACGTCGTCCACGGTGAGGTGCTCGCCCAATCCTACGTCGTGGGCGGCGAGCACCGCGTCAACCGTCGCAATGATGTCCACGAACCGGAGGTCCCCCGAGCGGAACGCCTCGACGCACTGCTCGTTGGCGGCGTTGTAGACGGCGGGCGCGGTGCCGCCCAGCTCCCCCGCCCGCCGGGCCAGCGAGACGGCCGGGAACGCCTCGTCGTCGAGCGGGAAGAACTCCCACGTGCCCGGCACGCTCCAGTCGAAGGCGGGCGCCGCGTCGGGGACCCGGTCGGGCCACGCGAGACCGAGCGCGATCGGGATCATCATCGTCGGCGGGCTGGCCTGGAGGATCGTGGAGCCGTCGACGAACTCGACCATCGAGTGGACGTCGCTGGTGGGGTGCACGACGACGTCGATCCGGTCGAAGGGGATGTCGAAGAGCAGGTGCGCCTCGATCACCTCGAGGCCCTTGTTGACGAGCGTCGCCGAGTTGATGGTGATGACGGGGCCCATCGACCACGTCGGGTGCTGCAGCGCCTCCTCGACCGTCACCTCGGCGAGGTCCTCGCGGGTGCGGCCGCGGAACGGTCCGCCGGACGCGGTCAGCACCAGCCGGCGTACGTCACCGTGCGAGCCGGCGCGCAGGCACTGGGCCAGGGCGGAGTGCTCGGAGTCGACAGGGACGATCTGGCCGGGCCGCGCGCGGTCCTTGACCAGCGAGCCCCCCATGATCAGGGACTCCTTGTTGGCCAGCGCGAGCGTCGTGCCGGCATCGAGCGCGGCGAGCGTGGGGCGCAGCCCGACGGCCCCCGTGATGCCGTTGAGCACGACGTCGCACCCGCGGCCGGCGGCCTCGGTCGAGGCGTCCTCGCCGAGGCCCGAGAACGCCGGGCCGAACTCCGCGACCTGCGCCTCGAACAGCTCGGGGTGGGACCCGCCGGCGGTCAGCCCGACGACGCGGAACCGGTCGGGGTTCGCGCGGACGAGGTCGAGCGCCTGGGTGCCGATGGAGCCGGTCGATCCGAGGATCACGATGTCGCGGGCGGTCACCGCGCCAGTCTGTCAGGTGGCCGGGGTGGCGCTCAGGGCGTGTCGAACGACCAGAACCTCACGCCGCCGACCTCGACGAGCGTGGCACCGGCCGGTGCGGTGGGGTCGTGGGCGCCCGACGCGCCGACGGCCTCGAGCACGGTCAGCACGTCGTCGCCGTGGGTGGCCATCACCGCGTCGCCCGGCACGTCGGCGCAGCCGGCCGGGTCGGTCCGCCCGGCCCGCATCGCGACGTCCCAGGGCACCTGGTCGCCGTCGACCGCGAAGCCGGCCACACCGACCTGCACCCGCCCCTCGGCGCCCGCCGAGGGGCCGTACGCCGCCACGGCACCCACGCGGGCCACCGCGAGCGGCGCCACGACCCGGCCTTCCGGTGAGAGCCCACCCACCGCGACCCGGTCGCCGAGGCCGACGCCGAAGGCGCGGAGCACCCCTGCGCAGGCCGCGACCTCGGTCAGCAGCCGGGAGTAGGACTGCTCGCGCCCCTCGACCGTGGTCGCGACGTCGTCGGCCCGTCCGCGCACGACGTGGATGTCGAGCGCCTCGTAGCAGGCGTTGAGCGTGCCGGGGTCGTCGTCGCCGGGTGGGCGGAACCAGTTCACGGGTGGCATGGGGACCCGTCAGGCGAGGCCGTTGGCGGCGGTGCGCGCCGGCTTCGCAGTGGTGCGCAACCAGGCGGTGAAGAAGCCCGCGAGGTCCTCGCCGCTGACGCGGGTCGCGAGCGCCTCGAACTCCTCCGTGGAGCCGTTGCCGCCGTCCTGCTCGCGGATCCAGGAGCGCAGGATCCGCCAGAAGTCGCGGCCGCCGACACGGTTGCGCAGCGCCTGCAGCGTCATCGCGCCGCGGCCGTAGACGGCGTCGTCGAACACGTTGGCGGCGCCCGGGTCGGCGATCGCCACCCGCCAGAAGTCCGACTGCGCGGCGACGTTCTCGTAGTAGTCGTCGAGGATCTTCGCTCCCGTGCGGCCGCCGTGCGTCTCCGACCAGCGCCACTCCATGAAGGTCGCAAAGCCCTCGTTGAGCCAGATGTCGCGCCACTGCTGGACCGCCACGTCGTCGCCGAACCACTGGTGGGCGAGCTCATGGACCACGAGGCTGGTGTAGCTGCTGCCGACGGCGGGGTAGGTCGGGCGGGTCTGGTTCTCGAGCGCGAACCCGACACCGAGGGACGTGGTGAGACCGCCGACGACCGAGAACGGGTAGTCGCCGAGGTCCTTCTCGAGGCCGGCGACGACGGCCGGCGTCTTGCGCATCAGGCGCATGCTGGCCTCCTCGTCGGCCTGGCTCAGCCCTTGCGACACGGCCACCAGCCACGGCAGCCCCTGGTGCACGCCCCGGGCGATCGTGAAGTCGCCGGCCGCGAAGAACGCCAGGTAGGGCACCATCGGCTCGTCGGCGCGCCAGTGCCACGTCGTCGAGCGCTTGCCCACGTGGCGACCCTTGAGCTCTCCGTTGGAGATGACCTCGCGACCGCGGGGCACGCGGATCCGGACGTCGACGATGGCCTTGTCCTGCGGGTGGTCGTTGCTCGGGAACCACCACGGCGCCATGTGCGGCTCGTTCATCGTGACGACCTCGTGCTTGCCGGCCAGCCAGTTGTTCTCGCCCGCGTAGGAGTGCGACGCCGGGTGGTCGTCGTACGACACCACGACGGCGTGCTTGCTGCCGGCGGCCAGCGGCTCGGCCGGCGTGATCCGCAGCTCGTGGCCGCCGTCGGTCTTCGTGAAGTCGGCGCGCTCGCCGTCGACGAGCACCTTCGAGACGTCGAGCAGGAAGTCGAGGGAGAAGCTGCTGAGCTCGCTCGTGGCCCGCAGCTCCACCCGGGTGCGCCCACTGAGTCGCTTGGACGCGAACGCGTAGCGGTTGCGGATCTCGTACTTCGTCACGTCGATGCCGCCGTTGCCGTCGAGCGGCCAGTAGGGATCGCCGATCCCGGCGGCCCCGGCGACGGGCGCTGCGGGCGCCTCGGCGGTCGCGGTGCCGGCGACGGCGAGACCGACGGTCATCGTCGCCGTCAGGGCGACGGCCAGCAGCGGTCGAGAGGCGGCACGGGTGTTCACCCGCAGAACCTATCCGGTCTGCTGCTCACGGACCGGCCTTCTCCCACACCTCCTCAGCGGTTAATTGCTTGCGGCTCCACGCACCGGGGAGCGAGGATGGGCGCGGCGAACCTGCCTCACCGTGTGCTGCCTGCGCGCCGTGCCCCCGTTCTCGAAAGGAGTCGTGACATGTCCATGACTGTCCTCGGCCTGCCCGCCGACCACCTTTCGCACCCACGGAGCACCCGCCTTGACGCACACGCACCCGCAGTTCCCGGAGGACTTCCTCCGACCTGACGACCGCTCGCCCCTCGAGGGGATCGACGAGTCGTTCGTCTTCGACTTCGACACCTACGTCGACGACCTCCCGCCCGGTCAACGATGGTCCCGCTGGGAGGACCTCGAGGCCCTGATGAAGGGCCCCGAGCCACGACCCGACTGGGTCGTGACCTCCAGCGGCGCCATCGACACCGAGCTCGGCGTCCTCAAGACCGGCAAGGAGGCAGACGTCTGCCTCGTCGAGCGCGAGGACCCGCATCGTCGCGGCAGTGCCGTCATCATGGCGGCCAAGCGCTACCGCGACACCGACCACCGCACCTTCCACCGCGCTGCGGCCTACACCGAGGGCCGCTCGATGAAGCGCTCGCGTGACAACCGCGCCCTCAAGCGCAAGTCCACCTGGGGCAAGCAGGTCGCCGCCGCCGAGTGGGCGATCTCGGAGTGGACCGCGCTCCGCCGCTGCTGGGAGCTCGGCCTGCCAGTCCCCTACCCGGTCCAGATCGACGAGACCGAGCTGATGATGGAGTGGATCACGGTCACCGTCGACGGCGAGGTCGACACCGCACCTCGGGTCGCGCAGGTGCGGCCGGAGCGCGACCTCGTGGAGAGCTACTACGACCAGCTCCGGGAGGCGCTCGGCACGATGGTGCAGGCGGGGATCGTGCACGGCGACCTGTCGCCGTACAACACCCTCGCCGCCGGCGAACGGCTGGTCATCATCGACCTGCCGCAGGTCGTGGACCTCGTCGGCAACCCGCGCGGGATGGACTTCCTGCTGCGCGACTGCGCCAACATGTGCGGCTGGTTCCGCTCGCGCGGCCTCGAGGTCGACGAGCAGGTGCTCTTCGGCGAGCTGATGGCGCACGCCTTCTGAGTGCCCTGGGCCTTGGGTCTCTCCGGGACCCAAGGCCCAGCGGCCTAGGTTTGGCCCTGTGAAGCACACCCACGGACGCGTCCTCGACGTCACCACCCTCGCCGAGCTCGACCGCCGACTGGGCATGGGGGTGCGGTCACTGGCCGGCTGGAGGGTGGTCGGGGTCGACCTCACCGAGCGCGGGCCCGTGCTGCTCGAGAGGTCGCTGGCGCAGTCGCTGTTCCTCGGCTGCGAGTTCGCGGACGGGGTGGATGACGCCGTACGCCGCGCGGGCGGGATCGTCATGCACGAGATCCCCGGCAGCCCGGTCGACCCCTACCGCACGACGCTCTACTCCCCGCGCGAGCTCTACGACGCGCGACGCTACGAGGACACCCTCGACGCCCGCGCCTACGCCTGGTCGCGTCGCCCATCCACTTCGGAGGACACGCTCGCGCGGGCTCTGCACGACCACCAGGTCGACTCCGCGACGGCCGACTGGGTCCACGGCCGCGACATCGTCGGCGTGATGGGTGGGCACGCCATCGAGCGCGGCAGCACGACGTACGCCGACGCCGCCCGGCTCGGCCACGAGCTCGGTGCCGACCTGACCGTCGCGACGGGTGGCGGTCCGGGCGCGATGGAGGCCGCCAACCTCGGCGCCTTCGTTCCGGGTGACCTGGCCGGCGCGCTCGAGGTCGTCGCGCGGGTGCCGTCCTTCCGACCCGATGTCGGCGCCTGGTCCGACGCGGCGTTCGACGTCGTCGACGCCACGCCGGACGGCCGGGAGTCGCTGGGCATCCCGACCTGGCACTACGGCCACGAGCCGCCGAACCCGTTCGCGACCTCGATCGCCAAGTACTTCAGCAACGCGCCGCGCGAGGCGCTCCTCCTCGAGATCTGCAACACCGGCATCGTCTTCCTGCCCGGCGCCGGCGGCACCGTGCAGGAGGTGTTCCAGGACGCCTGCGAGAACTACTACGCCGACGAGTCGTCGGTGGCGCCGATGGTGCTCGTCGGGCGAGCGCACTGGACCGAGGAGCTGCCGGTCTGGCCGCTGCTCACGGCGCTCGCCCGCGGCCGGGCGATGGAGCCGCACGTGCACCTCGTGGACAGCGTCGACGAGGCCGTCGCCATCGTGACGGAGTGAAGCGTCAGCCGCGTGCTCCGGACGACCGGGTCCACGCACACGACACGTGAACGGCCCCGGCGACCCGGATCGGCGGACGGGCTACTCCTTGGCGGCCAGCTGGCCGCAGGCGCCGTCGATCTCGCGACCGCGGGTGTCCCGGACGGTCGTCGGGATGCCCTTGGCCTCGAGCCGGCGGACGAACTCACGCTCGTCGGCCGGGTCGGACGCGGTCCACTTCGACCCCTCGACCGGGTTGAGCGGGATCAGGTTGACGTGCACCCAGCCCCAGTCGCCGTAGGAGTTGAGCACGTCGCCGAGCAGGTCGGCGCGATGGGCCTGGTCGTTGATGCCGCGCATCATGGCGTACTCGATGGAGACGCGACGCTTGGTGACGCGGGCGTAGTTCCACGCGGCCTCGACGGTCTCGGCGACCGAGAACCGCGTGTTGATCGGGACCAGCTCGTTGCGCAGCTCGTCGTCGGGCGCGTGGAGGCTCAGCGCGAGCGTGACCGGGATGCCCTCCTCGGTCAGCTGGTTGATCCGCGGCACCAGGCCGACGGTCGAGACGGTGATGCCGCGGGCGCTCATGCCGAGGCCGGCCGGCGACGGGTCGACGAGCCGGCGTACGGCCCCGATGACGGCCTTGTAGTTGGCGAGCGGCTCGCCCATGCCCATGAAGACGACGTTGGAGACACGGCCAGGGCCCCCGGGGACCTCGCCGCGCGCCATCGACCGGGCGCCGGCGACGACCTGCTCGACGATCTCGGCGGTCGACATGTTGCGCTGGAGGCCGCCCATGCCGGTCGCGCAGAACGGGCACGCCATGCCGCAGCCGGCCTGGCTGGAGACGCAGACGGTGGCTCGGTCGGGGTAGCGCATGAGCACGGACTCGACGAGCGCGCCGTCGAAGAGCTTCCACAGCGTCTTGCGCGTGGTGCCCTTGTCGGCCTCGAGCGTGCGCAGCGGGGTCATCAGGTCGGGCAGGAGCGCCGACACGAGGTCGTCGCGCTGGCCGGCGGGCAGGTCGGTCATCTCCGCGGGGTCGTCGACGAGCCGGCCGAAGTAGTGGGTGGAGAGCTGCTTGGCCCGGAAGCCCGGCAGCCCCATCTCCTCGAGGAGCGCCTTGCGGCCCGCCTCGTCGAGGTCGGCGAGGTGGCGCGGCGGCTTCTTCCGGCCACGCGGCTCGTCGAAGACGAGGGGCAGGGTCTTGATGGGCTCTACGGTCTCGGACATCGCTGCCGAGTCTCCCACCTCGGAGGGCGCGGGAGCGAGTCAGCGAGCCGGGCTAGGCGTCGACCATGAAGTAGAGCACCAGCGAGGTGACGCCGAGGACCACCAGCGCGGTGACGAGCATGCCGACGAACATGAACTGCGCGAAGCGGCGGGTCTTGCGCTTGACCAGCATGAAGATCGGGAGCGCGAGCGCGAGGAGCACGAGCGGGAAGAGCTGCTCGGCGGTCTCGTGGGAGAAGAGCAGTCGCAGGATGCCGACGAACGCGCCCGGCAGGGCGGTGACGAAGAGCATGCCGGCGAAGAAGCCGGTGATCCCGGCGAACGTGGGGTGGCTGTGGTGCCACCACTGGAACCGGGTGTGCTCCCGCGGAGCCTCGACGTCGTGCACCTGTTGCCTCTCCACGCCCCCAATGTAGGCCGTCTGCTCCGCTCGAGGAGTCGGGGCACGCGGTGCGAGGCCATTGCGAGGCCATTGCGCCCTCAGGCGTCCAGGGTGATCAGGTCGGGCATCCCTAGTGCCTCCCAGCGGTCGAGGTCGGGCGGCCGGCCGGTCAGCTCGGCGACCAGCACCGTCCAGGCGGTGCCGTGGCCGACGAGGACCACGTCGTCCGAGCCGTGCACCTCCAGGACGCGGCGTACGGCTCCCGCGACCCGGCCGCGGCACACCTCGAGCGGCTCCCAGCCGTCGACGGCGGGCTCGTCCGGTCTCGCGAAGGCGGCGCGGACGGCGGCCGGGAAGTCGGCGATCCACTCCCCCGTCCGCTCGTGCTCGCGCAGGTCCGGCAGCACGCCGACGTCGGCGTCGGTGAGGAGCTGGGCGGTCTGCACCGCCTTGGGCTCCGGCGAGGTGAACCACGCCGCCCGGGTGGGCAGCCGACCCGAGGACCGCAGCGCCCAGACGTCGTCGTACCCGGCGGGGTCGAGGTCCCACTCCGCAGCGGGCACTCCGCGGACGATGTGCGGACGTCCGTGCCGGACGAGGTGGAGATTCATGGGCGGAGGAACTCCGTGGCGCCGCGGAGCCGCTGCGTGAGGAGCTGCGAGGCCAGACGCGAGTCGAGGCGTACGTCGACGGGGCCGGGGATCCCGAGCGCGACCCGGCTGACGCCCCGCAGCACGTCGGGGTCGAGCCCGTCGCGAGTGGCGATGAGTCGCCCCAGCCGGTGCCGGCTCATCGCCTCGGCGCCGGCGACGTGCAGCACCCCTCGGTGCTCCGACGTGGCGAGCTCGACCAGCGCCGCGGCCAGGTCGCACACGTGCACCGGGCACCGGCCCTCGTCGTCGAACAGCGCACCGTCTGCACCCGCGGCGAGCGCACGCGCGAGGCGCTCGTGCTGTGAGTCACCGTCGCCCAGGATCAGCGACGTGCGCGCGACGACCACGTCGGGGTGGACTGCGAGGGCCGCCGTCTCGGCAGCGGCCTTGGCGGCGCCATAGGCGGTGATCGGGTCAGGGGTCGCCGACTCGTCGTAGTGGACGTTCGCGCCGGAGAACACCACGTCGCTGGAGACGAGGACGAGCCGCGCGGTGCCGGCCGTGGCCGTCGCGACGTGGGCGGCTCCGGTCGCGGTGACGTCCCAGTCCGACTGGACGTAGGCCGTGTGGATCACGGCGTCGGGCCGAACGCGCTCGACCAGGTCGACGACCTCAGCGCGCACGCGTACGTCGGCGTCGGCCGACCCGACCGCGATGACCTCGTGGCCCGCCTCCGCGGCGATCCGGGCCACGTGCCGGCCGAGGTAGCCCGTGCGCCCTCCGGTGACGAGGAACCGCATCAGTAGACGAGGTAGTAGAGCACCAGCCAGATCGGGGCGATCGTGGCGAGGAGGGAGTCGAGCCTGTCCATCAGGCCACCGTGGCCGGGGATGACCTGGCTCATGTCCTTGATGCCGAGGTCGCGCTTGATGACCGACTCGCAGAGGTCACCGAGCGTGGCCATCACGGCCGCGATGACGCCCAGGATGATGCCGACCCACCAGTCGCCATCGAGGAACGACGCCACCAGCCACACCCCCACCGCGATCGTGGCGACCATCGAGCCGGCGAAGCCCTCCCACGACTTCTTGGGCGAGATCACGGGCGCCATCGGGTGCTTGCCGAACATGACACCGGCGACGTAGCCACCGGTGTCGGACGCGACGGTGATCGCGATGAACGTGATGACGCCGCGCACGCCGGGGTCGTCGAGCTCGAGGCCGAACGCCGGGTTGGTGCCGCCCTCGCCGAGGAGCAGCGCGACGAACGAGGCCAGGAACGGGACGTAGACCAGCGTGAACACCGAGGCGGTGGCGTTCTTGACGTAGCCGTCGACGCCGCGGCGCAGCAGCCACAGCATGATCACCAGGGCGGTGACGGCGGTGGCGGTGACGAGCGCCGGAGCACCCCAGACGTAGGCGACGACGACCATCACGACCCCGCCGAGCATCAGCGGCTGCTCGGGGATGTCGATGTCCTTGGCGGACAGGCCCTGGTGGAGCTCCCACACCGCCACCACGACGGCGATCGCGACGATCCCCATGAAGGCGGTCTTCCAGAAGAAGAGCGACAACAGGATCGCGGCGACCAGCACGACGGCGGAGATGACCGCGGCCCGCAGGTCGCGGCCGGCGCGGCCGTGATCCTTGGGTGCGGGTGGCTCGGAGGCCTCCGGCGTCGCCGGGCTGTCAGGGGTCGTCATGGGTGGCTCAGACCTCGAGCAGCTCGGATTCCTTGTGCTTGAGCAGCTCGTCGATCTTGTCGGTGTGGGTCTTGGTCACCGCGTCGAGGCGCTTCTCCGCTCCGGTGACGTCGTCCTTGCCGACCTCGCCGTCCTTCTCGAGCTTCTCCAGCGCCTGCTTGGCGGTGCGGCGCATGTTGCGCACCGAGACGCGGCCGTCCTCGGCCTTCGCCTTGGCGAGCTTGATGTACTCCTTGCGCCGCTCCTCGGTGAGCTCGGGGAACACGCAGCGCAGCACCTTGCCGTCGTTGGAGGGGTTCACGCCGAGGTCGGAGTCGCGGATCGCCCGCTCGACCGCCGGCATCGCGCCCTGGTCGAAGACCTGGATCAGGATCGTGCGCGCGTCCTGCGAGGTGAAGCTCGCCAGCTGCTGCAGCGGGGTCTGGGTGCCGTAGTAGTCGGCCGTGATCTTGGCGAACATCGCCGGGTTGGCCCGACCGGCGCGGATCGCGGCGAACTCCTCACGGGTCGCCTCGACGGACTTGCCCATCTTGGCGTCGGCATCCTTCATGACGTCGGTGATCACAGCGGCACTCTCTCTCGTCGTACGTCTGGGCGCGGGTGGTCGGGCGGCCCGGTCAGGCCGAGCTCACCAGCGTGCCGATCTTCTCACCCCGCACCGCGCGCACGATCGTGCCCGGAGTGGAGAGGTTGAAGAAGACCATGTCCATCTTGTTGTCGCGGGCCATGGCGATGCCCGTGGCGTCGGCGACCTTCAGGTCGCGCGCGAGGTACTCGTCGTAGGTGAGCCGGTCGAACATCACCGCGTCCGGGAACTTGTGCGGGTCCGAGTCGAAGACGCCGTCGACCCCCTGCTTGCCCATCAGGATCACCTCGCAGCGGGTCTCGAGGGCGCGCTGGGCGGCGACCGTGTCGGTCGAGAAGAACGGCATCCCGGCGCCGGCGCCGAAGATCACGACGCGACCCTTCTCCATGTGTCGCATGGCGCGACGCGGGATGTAGGGCTCGGCGACCTGTCCCATCGTGATCGCGGTCTGCACGCGGGTCTCGACGCCGTGCTTCTCGATCAGGTCCTGCAGCGCCAGGCAGTTCATGACCGTGCCCAGCATGCCCATGTAGTCGGCACGGGCGCGGTCCATGCCGCGCTGCTGGAGCTCGGCGCCGCGGAAGAAGTTGCCCCCGCCGACCACGATCGCGATCTGCACGCCCGACTTGGCCACCTCGGCCACCTCCGCCGCGAGGGCGTTGATGACGTCGAGGTCGAGTCCGACCTCTCCGCCTCCGAACACCTCGCCGGAGAGCTTGAGCAGGACTCGCTTGTACGCCGTCACTTGCATCCCTTCACACGCCACGTGGTCCCCAGAAACCTACCGGCCAGTGGGGCCGGTGGTCGAACCCGCACACCCCTACGCGTGGCATCGCCACGAAATGCGACCGGGGCCCGTACGCAGTGCGTACGGGCCCCGGTCGGTGCTCGGGTGCGTCAGGTCTCCTGACACGCCATGGTGCGTGCGAGGCAAGGCGGAGGAGGGAAGGCGGGGTAGAGGCCCCGTCGACCGATCGACAACGCAGCCGCGTGCGTGCCAGGGTGCGTCAGGCGCCGACCTCGAAGCGGGCGAACCGCTTCACGGTGGTGCCGGCGGCGTCGAGGACGGCCTTGACCGACTTCTTCGACTCGGTGACCGACTCCTGCTCGAGCAGGACGATCTCCTTGTAGAACCCGCCCAGGCGACCCTCGACGATCTTGGCGATCGCCTGCTCGGGCTTGCCCTCCTCGCGGGTCTTCTGCTCGGCGATGGAGCGCTCGGACTCCACGACGTCGGCCGGGACCTCGTCGCGGGTGAGGTACTGCGCCTTCATCGCGGCGATCTGCATCGCGGCGGCGCGGGCGGCGGCCTCGTCACCCTCGAACTCCACGAGCACGCCGACGGCGGGCGGGAGGTCGGCGGCACGCTTGTGCATGTAGGTGACCGTGGTGCCGTCGAAGTACGCCACCTCGCCCAGCTCGATCTTCTCGCCGATCGTGATGGCGAGGTCCTCGACGACCTCGCCGACGGTCTTGCCGTCCAGCTCGGCGGCCTTGAGGGCGGCGGTGTCCGCGGCCTTGACCGAGTTGGCGACCTCGGCGATCTGCTGCGCCTTGGCGATGAAGTCCTCGTTCTTGGCGACGAAGTCGGTCTCGCTCTTGAGCTCGACCAGCGCGTTGCCGGCGGTGGCGACGAGACCGGCGGCGGTCTCGCGCTCGGCGCCGCGGGCGGCGGCCTTGGCGGCACCCTTGACCCGCAGCAGCTCGACAGCCTTGTCGAAGTCGCCGTCGGCCTCGGTGAGCGCCTTCTTGCAGTCCATCATCCCGGCCTGGGTCAGCTCGCGGAGCCTCTTGACGTCAGCGGCGGTGAAGTCAGCCATGGTCCTTCTTCCTTCAGTTCAGGGTGGTCGTGCGGGGACGTGCGAAGGCCGGCCGCGGGTCTCCCCGCGGCCGGCGTCCGACATCAGTCCTTCTTCTGCTCCGCGTTGACGAAGCCGGCGGCCTCGGCGGCCTCCGCGGTGCGGAACCAGACCTCGGCCTTGGTGCGGTCGTACCAGGGGCTGGTCGGGGCGTGGAACTTCATCGAGTCCTTGTTGCCCTTGACCTCGAAGCCCTCGGGGGCCGAGCCGTCCTCGTTCGCTGCAGCGGAGTCCGCGCCGAACTCGGCCTCGGCGGGAGCCTCGGCAGCCTCGGCGGGGGCCTCGACTGCGGTCTCGACCTCGGCGGCCAGCGGCTTGATCTCGGCGGGAGCCTCGGCCGGGGCCTCGGTCGCAGCCTCGGCAGCGGCGTCGGCCTGGGGGGCCTCGGCAGCGGCACCGGTCGCCTCGGAGGCCGGCGCCTCGGTCGCCGCGTCGCCACCGGTGGCGGCAACGGCGGTCTTCTCGGCGTCACCCTGCAGGAGCTCGCGCTCCCACTCGGCGAGCGGCTCCTCGGCGCCGACGGACTCGTCGCCGTCGGTGGCCTTGGCGCCCGAGCGGGCCACGAGGCCCTCGGCGACGGCGTCGGCGACCACGCGGGTCAGCAGGCCGACCGCGCGGATGGCGTCGTCGTTGCCCGGGATCGGGAAGTCGACGAGGTCGGGGTCGCAGTTGGAGTCCAGGATGCCGATGATCGGGATCCGGAGCTTGCGCGCCTCCTCGACGGCCAGGTGCTCCTTGTTGGTGTCGACGATCCACACCGCGGAGGGGACCTTGGTCATCTCACGGATGCCGCCGAGGGTCTTCTCGAGCTTGGTGTGCTCCCGCTTCATCTGCAGGAGCTCCTTCTTCGTGCGACCCGAGCCCGCGACCGTGTCGAAGTCGACGTCGTCGAGCTCCTTGAGGCGGTTGATCCGCTGGTGCACGGTCTGGAAGTTGGTGAGCATGCCACCGAGCCAGCGCTGGTTGACGTAGGGCATCCCGACGCGCGTCGCCTGCTCGGCGATGGCCTCCTGGGCCTGCTTCTTGGTGCCGACGAACATCACGACACCGCCCTTGGCGACGGTCTCCTTGACGAAGGCGTAGGACCGGTCGATGTAGGCGAGCGACTGCTGCAGGTCGATGATGTAGATGCCGTTGCGCTCGGTCATGATGAAGCGCTTCATCTTCGGGTTCCAGCGACGGGTCTGGTGACCGAAGTGGACGCCGCTCTCGAGCAGCTGGCGCATGGTGACGACTGCCATGGGTTCTCCTGTTGTTGCGGAACGCGCTCACCGATGTGCCCGACCTTCAGCAGGACGGGCCGGGAGCGGAGCTCCTGTTGTCTTCAGTTGCTGCGCCCGGCGGGTGCCGGGTGCCCTGACGCTCACACGCCGGTCCGATCCGCACCGGTGGAGCTGGTGGGAACTGAGGACCGACGCCCGCGGGCGGTCCGGAACCAGGGATGCATTCCGACGCGGTCTGCGAGCGTGCGAAGTCAGTCCATGAGGACTGCTCCGCTCATCGTAGGCCAGCGACCCGCCGAGGGCGAATCGCTGCGCACGCTCACACCGAGCGTGGATGGACCCGTCCCCGAACCGTCCACAGCCCTCGCCCGGGACACGTCGTCCACAGGGGCCACGAGCGTACGTCGCCCGCGCGGTGCCCACGGATGACCATGGCCGGGTGCGAGTCCTCCTGAGCGTCGTGCTGGCCCTGCTCGTAGCGGCCGGGTCCCCTGCCGTGTCCCCTGCCCTGTCCCCTGCCGTGTCCCTTGCTGTGACCCCGGCCGCGGCGGCCGTCGACGAGCCGGTCGGCAGGTGGCCGCTGGACCCCGAGCCCGGGGTCGTGCGCGGCTTCGAGCCGCCGCCCTCGCCCTACGCCTCGGGTCACCGGGGGGTCGACCTGGCCGGGGCGCCCGGGCAGGCGGTCCTGGCCGCGCTTCGGGGCACCGTCGGGTTCGCCGGGTCGATCGGCGGCAAGCCGGTGGTCACCGTGGTGCACGGAGGTCGTCGGACCACCTACGAGCCGGTGGTCGCCTCGGTCGCGGTCGGTCAGGAGGTCGGCGCCGGCGAGGTGCTGGGTCGGCTCGCGGTCACCGACAGCCACTGCTTCCCGGCGGCCTGCCTGCACTGGGGCCTCATCGAGGGCACCGGGGACGCCCGGGTCTACCTCGACCCCCTGACGCTCGTCGGCGGTGGACCGGTGCGACTGCTGCCGCTCTGGCGCGACGAGCCGGTCTCGGTCCGGTTGCCGTGGACTCCGCTGCTCGAGCGCTGGCGCCGACCGCTCGACTGGCGGGTCTGAGGCGGGGCACCCGCCGTTACGCGCGGGGGTGGGCCTGCTGGTAGGCCCGGCGCAGGCGGTCGGTCGTCACGTGGGTGTAGAGCTGCGTCGTCGCGAGCGACGCGTGGCCGAGGAGCTCCTGGACGGACCGGAGGTCGGCGCCGCCCTCGAGCAGGTGCGTCGCGGCGGTGTGCCGCAGGCCGTGCGGTCCGATGTCCGGCGCGCCCGGCACGTCGGCAATGCGTGTGTGCACCAGCGTGCGGACGGCGCGCTGGTCGATCCGGCGCCCGCGCACGCCGAGGAACAGCGCCGCGCCCGAACCCTCGACCCGTAGCGCCGGGCGCCCGGAGGCCAGCCAGCGGTCGACCGCGCGGCCGGCCGGCGTGCCGAAGGGCACGGACCGCTCCTTGCGGCCCTTGCCGAACACCCGCACGACCCGCCGCTCGTCGTCGACGTCGTCGAGGTCGAGGCCGACCAGCTCGCCGACCCGGATGCCGGTCGCGTAGAGCAGCTCGAGCATCGCCACGTCGCGGATCCCCACCGGCGTGCCGTCGTCGGCCAGGTCGGCGGCCGCCCGGATCAGCGCCTCGGCCTCGTCGGCTCGGAGCACCGGCGGCAGGGTCTTGTGCTTCTTCGGGGAGCCCAGCGCCGCGCCGGGATCGGCGGGGAGTCGTCCGGTGCGGTGCAACCACGCGGTGAACACCCGCGCCGCGGTCGCCCGCCGCGCGATCGTCGTACGGCTGCGTCCGGAGGTCTGCAGCCTGGCCAGCCAGCTGCGGAGCGTGCGCAGGTCGAGGTCGGCGACGTCGTGGATCCCGAGTCGCACGCAGTGGTCGAGCAGGCTGGAGATGTCGCCGAGGTAGGCACGCACGGTGTGCGGGGCGAGGTCGCGCTCGGACACGAGGTGGCGCTCGTAGTCACCGAGCAGGCGCACGAAGGCCTCGGGCAGGCCAGCCTCCTCTGCCTCGTCCCCACGCTCGCTCACCCCCGGATCGTAGGCGGCAGGAGCCCCAGCGTTCGGGACTGTCACCCGGTGCCCGCGAGTCGCCAGCCGCCGTCGCCGTGCACGACGAAGCCCTTCACCTCCAGCCGGCCCAGTGCGCCGATCGTGTCGCGCACGTGCAGCAGGCTGAGTCGGGCAATGCGATCAACACCGACGGGAGTCGTCGCCGGCACCTGTTCGAGCACGGTCCGCTCGACCGGGCTGAGCCGATCGCGGGGGCGTTCGGGGCCGCGGGGCTCCTCCAGGAGGTGCTCACCGAGCGCGCCGACCGACTCCAGCACCTCGGATCCGTGGGTGACCACGATGGCGCCGCCGCGTCGCAGGCAGTGGTGGACGCCCATCGAGGTGTAGCTCGTGACCGGTCCGGGCACGCACATGACGGGTCGGCTCATCTGCTCCGCCCAGCGCACCGTGTTGAGCGCACCACTGCGCAGCGCGGCCTCGACCAGCACGGTGCCGCGGGTGAGCGCCGCGATCAGGCGGTTGCGCGCCAGGAATCTCAGCTGGGTGGGCCCCGAACCGGGCGGCTGCTCCGAGACCACTGCGAACTCGGACGCCAGATGGGCCAGCAGGGCGCGGTGCTTCATCGGATAGACCCGGTCCACGCCGCACGGCAGCACCGCGACGCTCGCCCCGCCCGCCCGCAAGGCGGCGTCGTGCGCGGCGAAGTCGATGCCGAGTGCAGCGCCGGACACCACGGGTACCGACGCCAGCGCGAGGTGACCGGCGATGGCCCGGGTCGTCTCCAACCCGTAGACCGACGCGGCGCGTGAGCCCACCACGGCGACCGCCCCGGCGAGCTCGGTCAGCGGCATCGGACCGCGGACCCAGATGCCGGGCGGGGTGCCGCCGAAGCTCCGCGCAACAGACTCGGCGGTCGGGTCCCAGTGGTCGAGCTGGTCGATGTGGTCGAGGTCGTCGAGACCCGCGGGCCACTCCGGGTCCCCCGGCACCAGGAAGCGGATGCCCATCCGCTCTGCCCTGTCGAGCTCGCGCGCGGGATCGACCTCGGCCAGACGGTCGGCCAGGCTGCTTCCCGGCTTCGGCACCAGCTGCGACCTCAGCGCCTCCTGGGGGCCGAGCTGCTGCACCAGCCTGGAGGTGGTCATGTCGCCCGGCTCGACGCCACAGCTCAGCACCACCCGGGCCAGTCGGTCGGCCTCGGGCACACCGCGTACGTGCGTCACGACGCAGCCACCGCAGTCATGCGCGCCGGCAGGCTGCGGGCCGGGTCGTTGGAGCGCAGGGCCAGGGCCACACGGGCCGCGTCGAGCCCGGGGCGCGGCGCTCCCGAACAGTCAGCCACCGTCCACGCCAGCCGCTGGACGCGCGTGAGCCCGCGCCGCGTGAGCCGCCCGTCGGCCACCTCCTGGTCGATCTCGTGCTGGGCGTCCGACTCGAGCGGCCAGCACTCGTCGAGGACAGCTCCGGGCACGGTGGCATTGAGCGACCACGGGCGGTCGCGGTAGCGGTGCGCCTGTCTCGCCCGGGCCTCGCCAACACGCGCACGGACGTCCTCCGAGGACTCCGACGCCACTCCCCAGGCGCCTGGCGTGCGCCGCCCCTGGGGGCGCACCTCCATC
Organism: uncultured Actinomycetota bacterium; assembly: GCA_963791365.1. GTDB lineage: Bacteria > Actinomycetota > Actinomycetes > Propionibacteriales > Nocardioidaceae > Nocardioides. The sequence goes on from CAWBSG010000019.1 coordinate 68,306, forward strand.
CAGATGTCCACCCGGTCGACGATCGGTCCGCTGAGCTTGCGCAGGTAGTGGGCGCGCTGCACCTCGCTGCACTCGCAGGCTCCCCCCGCCAGTCCGTGGAACTTGCCGCACGGGCAGTTGTTGGCGGCCAGCACGACCAGGGAGCGGGCGGGATAGGTGGCGGACTCCTCACCGCGGGCGATGGTCACCTCGCCGGCCTCCAGGGGCTGGCGCATCGCCTCGATGACATCGGCGCGGAAGTGGGGGAACTCGTCGAGGAACAGCACGCCGTGGTGGGCCAGGCTCACCTGGCCGGGTCGGACCCGACCGGTGCCACCGCCCAGGACGCTCGCCGCGCTGGCGGAGTGGTGGGGTGCAAACCACGGCGGTCGCCGGAGCAGTCCGGAGCCGTCCGGCAGAGCGCCGGTGATCGAGTGCAGAGCCGTGACCTCGAGCGACTGCTCGACCGTGAGGTCCGGGAGGATCGTCGGGATCCGTTCTGCGATCGAGGTCTTCCCCGTTCCTCGCGGACCGACGAGCATGAGGGCGTGGCCCCCCGCAGCGGCGACCTCGACGGCGTAGCGGACGTCCTCGAGACCGTCGAGGTCGGCCAGGTCGACGTCGGCCAGCCGGTCCTCACCGCGCCACGTCGCAAGCGGGGTGGATGACCCGGCGACCACCGGCGGCGCCTCCGGGACCTCCACGCCCCGCAGCACGGCGGAGACCTGAGCCAGTGAACGCACCCCGAACACGGACATTCCCGGCACGAGTCCCGCCTCGGCCGCCTGCGGCTCGGGCACGAACACCCGGGTGATCCCGTGGGCGGCCGCAGCGATGACCATGGGCAGGACCCCCGGCACCGGCCGCAACCCACCCGAGACCGACAGCTCGCCCACGAAGGCCCACCCGTCGAGGAGGTCGGGCGTGAGCTCCTCGTGCTTGGCGTCCGCCGCCATCACGGCGACGGCGATGGCCAGGTCGTAGTGGGTGCCGCTCTTGGGCAGGTCCGCGGGCGACAGGAGGATCGTCACCCGCTTGGTCGACGGCCAGCGGCCGCAGTCGTTGTTGATGGCCATCCGCACCCGATCGCGGGCCTCGGACAGGCTCTTGTCGACACGACCGACGATCGTGGTGCTGACCAGACCCGGGGAGACGTCGACCTGGACGTCGATGACGTGGCCGTCAGCACCCTTCAGGGCTAGCGAGCGAGCCGTCGCGAAGGCCATCAGCCGATCCCCTCGACGTGCTCGACCTCGACGGGGCGTCCCCGCCGCACCAGGACTCCGACCAGGTCGATGCGGATGTCGTCGGGGTGGCACTCGTGCACCCGCAGCCAGCGGGCGCCCAGCCGGCGCAACCGGTCGGCCTTGCGCTGGTCGACCGCCTCGAGCGGATCGCCGTAGTCGGTAGACGTGCGGGTCTTGACCTCGCAGATCACCAGGACGTGACCGTCGCGCAGGACCAGGTCGATCTCACCGGCGTCGCACCGCCAGTTGCGGTCGAGCAGGACCATGCCCCGGCTGGCGAGGTGTCTGGCCGCGATCGTCTCGCCCCGCTCGCCGAGCAGACGGTTGTGCTCGGCGATCGGGTCGCGGGTGAACGGTGTGGCGGCAGCGGGTCGAGCCATCGTGGGTGCCTTCCGAGGGGTGCCGGTTCGAGGGGACCAGCACACCGCGGCGTACCGACGGTGGTGGCCCGGGCAGCGCGCAGCCTGTGGAGGAGGGCTCGATCGCGCGGCCTGTGGACGGTGAGTGGTCACGTCCGAGCGACCGCCGCTACCGGCGGCACCGAGTGGTCCGAGCCGCCCGACCCCGACTGGGAGGGCGAGTCCGACACCTGGAGGGGGTTGCAAAGGCCTCCAACAGTCAGAGTCCCCGCACGAGCGGGGACTCCGACAGCCGTGAGAGAGCCGCGGAGGTCAGTCCTTGAGCGGGTCGATCTCGCGGGGCGCGAGCTCCTCGACGTTGACGTCCTTGAACGTCAGCACCTTGACGTTCTTGGCGAAGCGGGCGGGCCGGTACATGTCCCAGACCCACGCGTCGGTCATCGAGACCTCGAAGAAGACGTCCCCGCTCTCCGAGCGCGCCTTCACGTCGACCTGGTTGCACAGGTAGAAGCGGCGGTCGGTCTCGACGACGTACTTGAAGATGCCGACGACGTCGCGGTACTCGCGATAGAGGGTGAGCTCCATCTCGGTCTCGTACTTCTCGAGATCCTCCGCGCTCATGCGCCCTCCTCCGTCGGCTCGTCCCCGACCCTAGTGGCCGCGCGCCCGTCCGACTCGACCAACGGCTCGAGCCCGGCGGCGCGTCGTACGTTGACGAAGCGCATCCGGTGCTGCGGGCACGGTCCGTGCTCGGCCAGGGCAGCATCGTGCTCCGCGGTGCAGTAGCCCTTGTGCGTGGCGAAGTCGTAGGCCGGCCACGAGGCGTGCATCTCGACCATCAGGCGATCGCGTGTCACCTTCGCGATCACCGAGGCGGCGGCGATGCAGGCGGCGACGCGGTCGCCCTTCCACACCGCCAACCCGGGCACGCCGAGGCCGTCGACCGGGAACCCGTCGGTGAGGACGTACGACGGACGCGTCCCCAGGCGGGCCACCGCGCGACGCAGCGCCTCGAGGTTGGCGACGTGCATGCCGAGCCGGTCGCACTCCTCGGACTCGATGACCACGACCGACCAGGACAGCGCCCGGCGGACGACCTGGGCGTACACCCGCTCGCGCGCAGCCTCCGTCAGCAGCTTGCTGTCGGCGAGGCCGGGCACGATGCCGGCCCTGCCGGGCGGCAGCACGACGGCACCTGCCACCAGCGGTCCGGCGCAGGCGCCGCGGCCCGCCTCGTCGACCCCGGCGATCGGCTCGAGGCCCGCGCGGCGCAGCGCACGCTCGTAGCCGTAGAGCCCGGCGTCGCGGCGTACGGTCACGCCCCCCTGCAACGGCGAGGGGGCGGGCGGCGGTGAGAGGGCCGTCATCGCGGAGCTGCTCACGAGGGGTCCGGCACGTCCTCGAACGTGGACGGACGCGTGTTCCAGCGGAAGCGGTCGGCGGGCCACAGCAGGACGAAGACCTTGCCGACGACCAGGTCGACCGGGACGAACTCGTCGCCCGGCACGCACTCGGTCTCGTCGGGGCGGCACATCTTCTGCGAGGAGTCCGCCGAGCGCGAGCGGTTGTCGCCCATCACGAAGATGTGGCCGGCGGGGATCGGCCCGACCGTCCACTTCTCGTCGCACTTGCCGCCGGTCGGCATCGGGCCGTTGCACTTGGCGTCGATGCGCTTGACGTAGGCGCCCTCGTCGAGGGGCTGCCCGTTGACCGTGAGACGACCCTTGTCGTCGCAGCACACGATCGTGTCGCCCGCCTTGCCGATGACGCGCTTCACGAGGTGCCCGCCCGTCGGGTAGAGCCCGATCTTGGCCATGGCCTGCGCGACGGGGTTGGTCGGACCGGCGCTCTCGTTGGGCGGCAGCCAGCCGCCCGGATCCTTGAAGACCACGACGTCGCCGCGCTCGGGCTCGCCGTCACCCCAGTAGGAGACCTTCTGGATCAGGATCCGGTCGTTGAGGATCAGCCCCGGCTCCATCGACTCGGACGGGATGTAGAACGCCTGGACGAAGAACGTCTTGATGACGATCGCGAGGATGAGCGCGACGCCGAGCAGCAGGATCGTCTCCTGCCACAACGGCAGCTGCTTGCGCTTCGAGCGTCCCGGCGCACCGGTCACCTCATCCCCCGAACGCGAGGACCGCGGCCCCTCGTCCATGGAGATGGACGAGGAACCGCGGTCATCAGAAGTCACGCGCAGAGACTAGCCAGTCCCTGGTCGGTATCACGCCTCGCGGCGCTCCTTGATCTTGGCGGCCTTGCCGCGCAGGTTGCGCAGGTAGTAGAGCTTGGCGCGGCGGACGTCACCGCGGGTCACGACCTCGATCGTCTCGAAGATCGGCGAGTTCAGCGGGAAGGTGCGCTCGACGCCGACGCCGAAGGAGACCTTGCGGACGGTGAAGGTGCGCCCGATGCCCGAGCCGTGGACGCGGATCACGACGCCCTGGAAGACCTGGACACGCGAGCGGCTGCCCTCGATGACCTTGACGTGGACCTTGACGGTGTCGCCGGCGCGGAAGGCCGGGACGTCGTCGCGCTTGATGGAGGTGCCGAGGTCGGCGATGACGTTGGTCATGTGGGTGCTCCTCGCGAGTGCCACAGGTCAACCGCGGAGATAGTGATGGGGTGTACGGGCTGGTGCTCGGTGCGGCCGTGCCGGCGCGCCCCCTGTGGCAGGTGCGGTACGGCGGACCCCGGGGTGGATGCGTCCGGGCGACCCTGGCCTCGAGCGGACCAATGGAGAAGTCTGCCAGAGGCGACGGTCAGCGTGAAATCCGTCGATCGGACTTCTTCGTCATCACCACGGCGCCCGGCGGGGCCGAGCGGTCGGCCCGCAACCGGAAGCCGGCCTTCTTGTACATCCGCTGGTTGGCGGTCGACCCGACGCCCGTGAAGAGGACGTGGGTCTCGACCTCCGCCGGCGCGAGGTCCTGCACCAGCTCGAGCAGGGCCCGGCCGAGGCCGCGCCCCTGGAGGTCCGGGGCGACCATGATCCGGCCGATGTCCCACTCGCCGTGCGAGTCGACCCTGCCGCGGACGGCTCCGACCAGCCGGCCCGAGGACGGTTCGCGGGCGACCCGCACGACCCACGCGTCGAGCCAACGGCGCACGTCGTCGAGCGACTCGCGCAGCGCCGGGATCTCGACGCCGGGGTTGGCCTCCATCTCCTGGAGCCAGCAGGCCCGCTGGAGCGTGTAGAGCTCGCCGGCGTCGGCGGGCACGGCGGGGCGTACGTCGAGGTCGACCAGGCCGGCGATCGCGCCGGACGCCGGCAGGAGGTCGGGACGGCGCTCCGCGGTGCGGCGCTCGGCCTCCTGTCGCCGCCAACGCGCGATCCGCGCGTGGTCCCCCGAGAGCAGGACCTCGGGGACCTCACGGCCCTCCCAGGAGGCGGGCTTGGTGTAGACCGGGTACTCCAGCAGGCCGTCGGCGTGCGACTCCTCGACCAGCGACTCGGCGTTGCCCATGAAGCCGGGCAGCAGGCGTACGACCGCCTCGGTGATCGCCAGTGCCGCGACCTCGCCGCCGTTGAGGACGTAGTCGCCGAGACTGACCTCGCGCACCGTGCCGATGGTCGCGGCGTGCTCGATCACCCGCTGGTCGATGCCTTCGTAGCGACCGCAGGCGAAGACGAGGTGCTCGTGGCCGCTGAGCTCGTGGGCGAGCGCCTGCGTGAAGGGCGCTCCGCTGGGTGTGGTGAAGACGATCGTGGCGCCCTGCGCCACCTCCTCGAGCGCCCGTCCCCACGGCTCGGGCTTCATCACCATGCCGGCGCCGCCGCCGTAGGGGGTGTCGTCGACCGTGTGGTGGCGGTCGGTCGTCCACCGACGGAGGTCGTGGACGGCGAGGTCGAGCAGCCCCTTGTCGCGCGCCTTGCCGGGCAGGCTCAGCGCCAGCGGGGCGAGGTAGTCGGGGAAGATCGTGACGACGTCGATCCTCATCCGTCCCCGTCCTCGGGGCTCTGCTCGTCGGGGCTCTGCTCGTCGGGGAAGGGCGACACCAGTCCGGGGCGGTCGGCCACGACCAGCCGGCCCGCAGCCAGGTCGACCTCGGGCACGAGCGCCGAGACGAACGGCACGAGGGCGTCGCGGCCGTCGGCGGTGCGGACGGTCAGCAGGTCCTGCGCGGAGCCGTGCACGACGGCCTTCACCTCGCCCAGGGCGGCGCCGTCGAGGTCGACGACGGCCAGCCCGACGAGCTGGTGGTCGTAGTACTCGTCCGGGTCCTCGGGGGTCTCGTCGTGGCCGAGCGTGGCGAGGAGGACGGTCCCGCGCACCGTCTCGGCGGCGTTGCGGTCCTCGATCTCCTCGAACGTCACCAGGAGCGTGCTCTGGTGCCAGCGGGCGCGGGCGACGGTGAGCGACGCCGGACGGCGGTCGGCACCCGCCGGGGCCTGCGCGCGCAGCGTCGTACCGACGGCGAAGCGGCGGTCCGGCTCGTCGGTGCGTACGTCGAGGGTGACCTCGCCGCGGATGCCGTGGGGCTTCCCGATCCGGCCGACCACGACCTCGATGTCCTCGTTCACGGGGCGAGGCTATCGCCGCCCGGAATGCGCGACGGGCGCCACCCCGGTGGGGTGGCGCCCGTCGATCAGGCTGCGCGGTCGCTCAGCGGCGGCGGTCGGTGTCCACGAAGTCCACCCTCGCGCCGCCGCGGCCGGCGAGCGCCGAGACGACGGTGCGGAAGGCGGTCGCGGTGCGGCCGTTGCGGCCGATCACCTTGCCGAGGTCGTCGGGGTGCACCCGGACCTCGAGGATCGAGCCACGACGCTGCTGCTTGTCGCGGACCACGACCTCCTCGGGGTGGTCGACGATGCCACGCACCAGGTGCTCGAGAGCCTCGGCCAGCACGTCGCTCACGCCTCGCTCTTGCCGGCGTCCTCGGCGGTCACCGTCTCGGCGGCCTCGGCGGCGTCGGCAGCGCCCTCGGGGGTCTCCGAAGCGGGAACCTCGGCGGGAACCTCGGTGGCGGGCTCGGCCGGGGCCTCGGTGGGCGGGCCTCGGTCGCGGCCTCGGCGGCCGGCTCCTCGGTCTTCTTCTCGGTCTTCTTCTTGGCGGTCGTCGCGGCGCCCTTCGGCTCCACGGCGGCCTCCTTGAGGGCCTCGTTGAAGATGTCGAGCTTGGAGCGCTTGGGCTCCTTGACCTTCAAGGTGCCCTCGGTGCCGGGGAGACCCTTGAAGGTCTGCCAGTCACCGGTGATCTTGAGGATCGCCTCGACGGCCTCGGACGGCTGCGCGCCGACGCCGAGCCAGTACTGCGCCCGGTCGGAGGTCACCTCGATGAACGAGGGCTCCTCCTTGGGGTGGTACTTGCCGATCTCCTCGAGCACCTTGCCGTCGCGCTTCTTGCGCGAGTCGACGACGACGATGCGGTACTGCGGCACCCGGATCTTGCCCAGGCGCTTCAAACGAATCTTGACGGCCACGTTTGTGGTGTCTCCTCAGGAATTGTCGTGGGTGAGGGGCCGTCGCCAGGTGGGGTCACCGGTTCCGGTCACTCGATGGGTGCTGCTCGCTCGGATGAGAGGGTCCGGGCGCGCAGGACACGAGTGGCGATTCTGCCAGACGGACGCCGCGTGCCACCAATCAGGCGGCGTTCAGGCGGCGTCGAGCCCGATGAACGTGCGTACGGCGTCGGCGCCGGTGACCTCGACCGGGTTGCCTCCCCGCACGAAGGTCTCCGGCGTCAGGACGAGCCCCTGGTTCAGCGCGAGCTCGCCCTCCCGACGCTTGATCCGGCTGACGACGGTCGGCTGGTAGCCGACCTTGCGGGAGACGCCCAGCGACGCGGGGTTGTCGAGGAAGGCCGCCGAGGTGATCTCCTCGAAGCCGAGGTGGTCGAAGAGCAGCTCGCAGAACGCCTGGCGCATCGCGGTGCCGAGACCGCGGCCCTGGAACTCGCGCCCGAGCCAGGAGCCGGTCTCGCCGGTGCGGGTCACCGGGAAGTGCTTCGCCGCCACGCCCTGGCAGCCGATCACCCGGCCGTCGAGCAGCACCGCGAGGTCGAGGCAGAAGTCGTCGGGCTTGAACGTCGAGCGCTTGCTCCAGTGGTAGGCCGCCGTGTTGCGGCCGAGCTCGCCGGCCGGCGCGGTCGACCACGGGAAGTAGAACGGCATCTCACCCGGGTCGTGGATCCCGGCCTCCGCGAGGTCGCAGACCTCGCGGAGCATCTCGTCGGTCAGGCCGCGCAGCTCCAGCGGTCCGGCGACGACGTGCAGGCCGAAGGGCGGGTACAGGTCGACGAGGGAGCTCATCGGTCCATCCTCGGCGGCCGGGTCCGTCGGTCACAAACCGGTTCCACACCGCGGCAGACGACAGTCCCCGGCCGGCCCGTCTCCCGGAGAGACCATGGACGTCGAGCCGGAGTCATCGACCTCGGCCGACCGCCGCCCCGCGCAGCACGACGACGGTCGGCGTGCGGAGCACCGACAGGTCGTCGACGGGGTTGCGGTCGTAGACGACGAAGTCCGCGGACGCGCCCTCCTCGAGGCCGTCCACCCCGAGCCACTCGCGCGCCCGCCAGCTCGCGGCGCCGAGGGCGTCGCGGGCGGGCATCCCGATCCGTGCGAGCGCCTCGATCTCGCCGGCGATGTTGCCGTGCCGGCTGATGCCGCCGCCGTCGGAGCCGGCGTAGATCGGCACCCCGGCGTCGTACGCGGCCATGATCGTGGCCGGCATCCGGGCGTAGAGGTCGCTCATGGTCGCGGCGTAGCCGGGGAACCGCTCGCGCCCGGCGGACGCGTGCTCGGGGAACTTGTCGAGCTGCATCACCGTCGGCACGAGGCGGGTGCCGTGGGCGACCATCGCGTCGATGAGGTCCTCGGTGAGTCCCGTGCCGTGCTCGATGCAGTCGATCCCCGCCTCGATGAGGCCGGGCAGGACGCCGTGTCCGAAGCAGTGCGCGGTGACCTTCGCGCCCTCGGCGTGCGCGGCCGCGATGGCGTCGGCGAATGCCTCGGCCGGGAAGGACGGCGCGAGGTCGCCCTCGTCGCGCGAGATCCAGTCCCCGACGAGCTTGATCCAGCCGTCGCCGTTGCGGGCCTCCTGCGCGGCGTACGTCGCCAGGTCGGCGGGCTCCACCTCGTGGGCGTAGCCGCGGATGTAGCGCTTGGTGGCGGCGATGTGGCGCCCGCACCGGACCAGGCGCGGCAGGTCGTCGCGGTCGTGGATCCAGCGGGTGTCGGCGGCCGAGCCCGCGTCGCGGATCAGCAGCGCTCCCCCGTCACGGTCGTCGATCGCCTGCTGCTCGGTGGCCGCGTCGTCGACGGGCCCGTCGTCGTCGAGGCCGAGGTGGCAGTGGGCGTCCACCAGGCCGGGCACGATCCAGCCCTCGGCGACCGTGTCGGCCCCGGGTTGCGGCTCGTAGGTGAGGTGCCCGTCGACGACGTAGAGGTCGCGCGTCTCACCCTCAGGGAGGACCGGTCCGCGAAATCGTTGGGCGCGCATGGCCCGACCCTAGGACGTCCCTCCGTGGGGGTGTAGGTGACCCGGTGCAGATCGCTGACGTTCCCAGCAGGTGCCCGGGGCGTGAGCGGCCCCGGCTCCCGGATGCTCAGATCCGGTCGAGCAGCCAGGACGGGCTGAGCACCTGCGCCGGTGACACGCTGGCTGCCAGCATGCGGTCGGCGGTCACCACCGTCACCGCCGACCCGGCGTCCGCCGCACGACGCGCGTGGTCCCGGATGGCGGCGTCGCCGTCCCGGGTCGCGTGCACCGTCGTGACGTGACCGTCCCGCCCCGCGCGTACGCCGCCCTTGGCCTGGCCCTCCAGCACCAGCACGATCTCGTCGTACGCCGTGTCGGCCACGATCAGCCGTGCGTGGAGACGTCGCGCGGCGCCAGCGCGGTCCTTCCACCAGCCGTCCGGCACCGAACCGACCACGTTGGCGCCGTCGACGACGAGGACCGAGCTCACCTTGCGAGTGTGTCAGTCGTTGAGCACGAACTCGTTGCCGCGGGTCACCGCGACCACCGAGCCGTCGGCGTGGATGCCGTCGATCTGCACCTCGGGGCTGCCGATCACGATGTCGACGTGGGTGTCGGACTGGTTGAGCCCGTCGGCGATCCGCTGCTCGCGGGTCAGGTCGAGGGAGCCGTCCATGCCGACGGTGTAGCCCATGCCCCACGCGACGTGGGAGCCGACGTTCTCGTCGAAGAGCATGTCCTTGTAGACGAGGTTGGTGCGGGCGACGGCCGAGTCGGCGTCGACGATGGCGACCTCGCCGAGGTGCCGTGAGCGCGGGATCAGCTCGAACTGGGCCTGCACCGCCTCCTCGCCACGCTCGGCGCGGGCGCCGGTGATGGTGCCGTCGGTGATCTCGATCTCGAGACCCTCGACGAGCGCCCCCATCGTGTTGAGGAAGAACGGGGCGGACGTCCGCACGTGGCCCTCGGCGCGGCGCCAGTCCGGTGAGACGAAGACCTCCTCGGTGGGCATGTTGGGGACGAACTCGATCCCCGCCTCGTTCTCGACCGACCCGCCGACCCAGCGCGAGCGGTCGGAGAGGCCGAGGGTGAGGTCGGTGCCGGGGCCGCGGTAGCGGATCTTGTCGAACCCGTGGGCGTTGAGGATCGCCGCGCGCGCCCGGAGCTTCTCGACGTGCGAGCGCCAGGCGGCGACGGGATCGGCCTGGTCGAGCCGCATCGCGGTCGCGACGGCGTCCCAGAGCTGAGCGAGGTCGGCCACGCCGACGCTGTCGGCCCAGCCCTTGCTGGGGGCGCCGACCACCGTCCACGCGACCTTGTTGGTGGTGACGAGGGGTGCGACCTGCTGGATCAGGTCGATCGGAGCCGACTTGGCCAGCCGGGTCGGGTCCAGGCCCTCCATGAGCGTCGGGTGCGGGTTGCCGGAGAGGCTGATCAGTGCGGGCCGGCTGTCGTTCCAGGCGCGCACCTGGGCGAGCGTGTGGTCCTGCGTGGTCCCGAGCAGCTCCTCGGGCGCGTGCTCCACCGCCGCCTTCTGGAGGAAGGGGTCGTCGTAGGTGATGCTCACCCGCGAGGCGCCGACGCGGTAGGCCTCGGCAGCCACGGCCCGGGCGGTGTCCGCCTGCTCCGGCACCGCGCTGATGACGACCTCCTGGCCCGGCTGGACGTTGACGCCCACCCGCACCACGAGCGCGGCGTACTTCTCCAGCAACAGGTCGTACGGCTCGCTCAACGGGTTCCCCTCGATCGACGTGGTTGGTCACTCAACCAGCAAGGAGTCCCTGACGGACCGATTGATACCCGCAGATCTGCCGCTATTTGAGGAACTGCGAGAAGTCCTTCGGCAAGTTGAGCTGCTCGGCAGCCTTCTCGTAGTCGACCTCGGCGCCGTCGGGGTTGCCGAAGGGGTTGCCGGCCTTCTCGGCCGCCGCGGCCTTGTCGGCCGCCTTCTGCTGGGCCGCCTTGGCCGGGTTGCCCGACACGCGCTTGCCCTTGCCCTTCTTGGCCTGCTGCTTCGCACCGGAGCGCTTGCCGCCTGCTCCCGGCAGGCCGGGCATCCCGGGAACGCCGGGCATCCCGCCGCCGCGAGCCATCTGCTCCATCATCTTGCGCGCCTCGAAGAAGCGGTCGACGAGCTGGTTGACGTCGGAGACCTGACGTCCCGACCCCTTCGCGATCCGTGCGCGACGGGAGCCGTCGATGATCTTGGGGTTGTCGCGCTCGGCGGGCGTCATCGACTGGATGATCGCCTGGATCCGGTCGATCTCGCGCTCGTCGAAGTTCTCCAGCTGGTCGCGGAACTGACCCATGCCGGGGAGCATCCCCATGATCTTGGTCATCGAGCCGAGCTTGCGGATCTGCATCATCTGCTGGAGGAAGTCCTCCAGCGTGAAGCCGCCCTTGGTGGCGAGCTTCTCCGCTGCCTTCATCGACTGCTCGGAGTCGAAGGCCTTCTCGGCCTGCTCGATCAGGGTGAGCATGTCGCCCATGTCGAGGATGCGCGAGGCCATCCGGTCGGGGTGGAAGAGGTCGAAGTCGGTCATCTTCTCGCCGCTGGAGGCGAACATGACCGGCTTGCCGGTGATCGATCGGATCGAGAGGGCGGCACCACCGCGGGCGTCGCCGTCGAGCTTGGTGAGCACCACGCCGTCGAAGCCGACGCCGTCGAGGAAGGCCTGCGCGGTCGTGACCGCGTCCTGGCCGATCATCGCGTCGACGACGAAGAGCACCTCGTCGGGCTGCACCGCGTCGCGGATGTCGGCAGCCTGCTGCATCAGCGTCTGGTCGACACCCAGCCGACCGGCGGTGTCGATGATCACGACGTCGTGGAGCTTGCGCTTCGCCTCCTCGATCGAGGCACGCGCGACGTCGACCGGGTCGCCACCGTGCTCCACTCCTTGGGCGTTGCCCGGCTCCGGCGCGAACACGGGGACGCCGACGCGCTCACCGTTGACCTGGAGCTGCTGGACGGCGTTGGGTCGCTGGAGGTCGGCCGCCACGAGCATCGGCGTCTTGTCCTGCTCCTTGAGCCAGAGCGCGAGCTTGGCTGCCAGGGTCGTCTTGCCGGCGCCCTGGAGGCCGGCGAGCATGATGACCGTCGGCCCGGACTTGGCGTAGCGCAGGCGCCGGGTCTCGCCGCCCAGGATCGTCACGAGCTCCTCGTGGACGATCTTGATGATCTGCTGCGCGGGGTTGAGCGCTCCGCTGACCTCCTCGGAGCGGGCCCGCTCCTTCACCGCGCCGACGAACTCCTTGACGACGGGCAGCGCCACGTCGGCCTCGAGCAGCGCGATGCGGATCTCGCGCGCGGTGGCGTCGATGTCGGCCTCGGAGAGCCGGCCCTTGCCCCGCAGGTTCTTGAAGGTGTCGGCAAGGCGGTCGGAGAGTGTGGCGAACACGGTGTGGGTCAGTCCCTCGCATCGATGGGTGTTACGACGGACCAGCCTAACCGTCGGAGCACGCGCGGGCTCAGCCGCCGAGCGCGGTGCGGACGGCGTGAGCCGCCGCGGCGGCCCGCAGCTCGGTGGGGCGCACGCCGCCGTCCTCCTGGACGTAGAACACGTCGACGGCCTGCGGGCCCAGGGTCGACACGTGTGCCGAGGCGACGGTCAGCCCCAGCCCGGCGAGCGTGGTGAGCACCCGGTGGACGACTCCGGGCCGGTCCGAGGTCCGGATCTCCAGCACGAGCGAGGTGCGGGAGGCGTCGGGACGCACCTCGACGATCGGCGGCAGCTCCCCGTCGGGGCGCTCGGGCAGGTCCGGCAGCCGTTGGGTGCCGTCGACGACCCGCCGGATGCGCTCGCGGACCACCGTCGCGTCGAGGTAGGCGTCCGCGACCTCCCACGAGCTGACGCCCCACTCCCCCTCGCCGTCGACCTGCGCCCAAGCGCGAGCGGCCTTGACCGGCACCCGCAGCGCGGCGAGGCCGCCGGCGACGTCGGCCAGCAGCCCGACCCGGTCGGCCGCGACCACCGTGACCGTGGCGCCCACCTCGTGGGCCTCGACCGTGACGGACACCGCGCCCGGTTCCTGTCGTACGACGTCGGGCACGAGGATCGACTCCACGGGCGGGACCGGGCTGGCCTCGGCACCGAGGGCGGTGTCGGCGCGCAGCACCAGCCTGTCGACGAGCGAGGCGCGCCAGCTCGTCCAGGCCTGCGGCGAGGTGGCGCGGGCGTCGGCCTCGGTGAGGGCGCGCAGCAGGTCGAGGCTGGCGGCGTCGGGCACGTGGGTGAGGAGCTCGGTGGTCGTGGCCGGGTCGTCGGGGTCGCGGGTGGTGGCGAGGTCGGCGAGCAGCAGGTGCCAGCGGACGAGCGAGGCGACCACCTCGGCGTCGAGGTCGGTGAAGCCCATCCGGGAGACGATCGTGCGGGCGACCGGCTCACCGGCGACGGAGTGGTCGTGCGGCGAACCCTTGCCGATGTCGTGCAGGAGCGCGGCGACGAGCAGCAGGTCGGGTCGCCGGACGGTCCGGATCAGCGCGGCGGCCTCCGCGCAGGTCTCGACCACGTGGCGGTCGACGGTGAAGCGGTGGATGGTGGAGGCGTGCGGCAGGAGCCGGATCTGCTCCCACTCGGGCAGGAAGGTCTCGATGCCGTCGATCTCGTCGAGGGTCTCCCACACCGGCAGCAGGCCGGGCCCGCTCGCGAGGAGCCGGACGAGCGCGTCGCGGGCGCCCGCGGGCCACGGCACCGGAAGCGGCACGCCCTCGCGGACGAGCCGGGCCGCGGTGGTCGGCGCCAGCACGGCGTCGCGGGAGGCGGCCTCCGCGGCGGCCCGCAGCAGCAAGGTCGGGTCGTCGCCGGGCGTGGTGCCGGCGTCGAGCACGACCTCGCCGCGCGAGAGCGCGATGCCGGGGGCGATGCGCACGAGCGCCGGCGTCCGACGCCCCTTCTCCCCCGTCGGGCGCGAGGTCACCGCGTCGGTACGCCGCCACGCCAGGCGTGAGAGGTGGGTGATCCTGCGGCCCAGGGATCGCACGTGGCGCTGCGCCGCCTCGGCGTCGGGCAGGTCGAGGCGCCCGGCCAGCGGCCCCCACATCTCGGGGGCGATCCGGTCGCTCGGGCGCCCGGCGATCTCCTGCACCTCGTCGCGCACGTCGAGCAGCATCTGGCGGGCCGCCTCGAGCGCCGGGGTCGACGCGTCGACCAGCCAGCTGGCCTCGATCGCCTTGAGCACCCCCGCGTCGCGCAGGCCGCCCTCGGCCTCCTTCACGTCCGGCACCGACGCGTGCGCCAGCTCGCCGGTCACGTCGTGCCGCTTGCGGGTGAGCGCCTTGAGCTCGGGCAGCCGCGTGCGCGCCTGCCGTCGCCAGTCGGCGAGCATCGTGGTGCGCAGCCGCAGCGTCAGCCCGGGGTCGCCCGCGAGGTGACGCACGTCGAGGAGCCCCAGCGCGACCCGCAGGTCGGCCGCGGCGTCCACGACCTCGCCCATCGAGCGCACCGAGTGGTCGAGCCGACGCCCGGAGTCCCACAGGGGGTACCAGAGCGAGCTGCCGAGCTCACCGAGATCGACCCCGTCGTCGTGGACGAGCACCACGTCGAGGTCGGAGTGCGGGGCGAGCTCGCCGCGCCCGTAGCCCCCCACCGCGACCAGGGCCACCCCGGTGGCGGGCCCTGCACAGGCGGCGTACGCCTGTCGGCAGAGCTCGTCGGCCGAGGTGGCCCTGGTCCGGCGCTGTTCAGATGTCACGCAGCAGCCCCGAGGCGAGCCATCAGAGCGCTGACGCGTCCTGCTCGCCGGTGCGGACCCGCACGACGGTGTCGACCGGGCTGACCCAGACCTTGCCGTCACCGATGCGACCTGTCTGCGCGGTCTTGACGATGATCCCGACGACGTCGTCGGAGTCGGCGTCGTCGACCACGATCTCGATGCGGATCTTCGGGACGAGCGCGATGTCGTACTCCGCGCCACGGTAGACCTCGGTGTGGCCCTTCTGGCGGCCGTAGCCGCTCACCTCGGAGACCGTCATGCCGGCGACACCGAAGGTCTCGAGCGCCTCGCGGACGTCCTCCCACTTGTGCGGCTTGATGACCGCGGTCACGAGCTTCATGCGCTGGCTCCTTCAGTCTTGGCGGGGGCGGTGGCGTTCGCGGCGGCGAGGACGCTGCCACCACCGCTGGTGCCGCTGTGCAGGTCGTACGCCGACTCGCCGTGGGCGGCGAGGTCGATTCCGGCGACCTCGTCCTCCTCGTCGAGGCGCAGGCCGATCGTGTACTTGACGGCCAGTGCGATGACGGCGGTGAGGACACCGGAGTAGAGGATCGCGACGAGCACGCCGAGGACCTGGTCGCCCAGGGACCCGAGGCCACCTCCGTAGATCAGGCCGTCGATGCCGCCGGCACCCTCGGACGTGGAGAACACGCCGATCAGCACGGTGCCGATGATGCCACCGACGAGGTGCACGCCGACCACGTCGAGCGAGTCGTCGTAGCCGAGCTTGTACTTGAGGCCCACCGCCCACGCGCAGACCGCACCGGCGATCGCACCGATGGCCACGGCGCCGGAGAGGTTCACCGCACCGGTGGCGGGGGTGATCGCCACCAGGCCGGCGACGATGCCGGACGCGGCACCGAGCGAGGTGGCCTTCTTGTGGACCAGGCGCTCGACGACCAGCCAGCCGAGGATGGCCGCCATCGTGGCGAGCGTGGTGGTGGCGAACGTGCGGCCGGTCTCGGAGAAGAACTGGGTCTCCGGGTCGTCGCCGAAGACGATCGAGCCGACGTTGAAGCCGTACCAGCCCATCCAGAGCAGTCCGGCTCCGAGCATGGTCAGCGTGAGGTTGTGCGGGCGCATCTGCTCACGCGGCCAGCCGATGCGCTTGCCGAGCAGCAGCACGAGCACGAGGGCCGCGACACCGGCGTTGATGTGGACGGCCGTGCCGCCCGCGTAGTCCTGGGCGCCGATGCGGCCGCAGATGAGCGAGTCGTCGGTGCAGCTGAAGACCATGTGGGCCATCGGGAAGTAGACGATGACCGCCCAGAGCGGGACGAACATCACCCACGCGGAGAACTTCATCCGGTCCGCGACCGCGCCGCTGATGAGGGCGGCGGTGATGATCGCGAAGGTCATCTGGAACATCACGAAGATGTAGTCGCTCGTGGCGACACCGTCGAGCCAGAACAGCTCGAACGGGTTGGCGAAGATCGTGCCGTCGCCGCTGAAGCCCATCGACCAGCCGACGGCGACGTAGAGGATGCCGACGATCGCAGCCGCGACGTAGGACATCATCATCATGTTGAGCACGGACTTCGATCGCGACATGCCGCCGTAGAACAGGGCCAGTGCGGGCACCGTCATCATCAGGACGAAGGCAGTCGCCACCAGCATGAAGGCGTAGTAGCCGTCCACAGAACCTCCAGGGTTCGGGTTGGATCTGACAAGGGGTACGGGGCCGCCGGTGGCATGACGACGGTGGCATGCCGGGGCCCGCGATGCAGGGAAGCCTGTGGGCAGGACGTTTCACCGGCGCGCGAGGGATGTTGCGGGCAGGCAACGAATCACCGCGTTGTGTTACGGCCACGTGAACTGGGCTGGGCACGACCCCTCCTTGTTAGTGTTCGGCCGTGTCCAGACTGCGTCCATCGAGGTTGGCCGTGATGGCGCACTTCGACGTGGCCGGAGAGCTGCGTCCGCACGTGCGCGGACAGGTCGAGGCACTCGCCGCGTCGGTCGACACGCTGCTCGTCTGCACGACCGCCCAGCTCCAGGACTCTGCGCGCGCCTGGCTGTCCGAGCGCGCGGTGGTCGTCGAGCGGGCCAACTACGGCTACGACTTCTTCAGCTACAAGGTCGGTCTCGACGCGGCCGGCGACCTCACGGCGTACGACGAGGTGGTGGTCTGCAACGACACCTACGTCTTCGCCCTCGACTCCTACGCCCCGGTGTTCGAGGAGATGGCCACCCGGCCGTGCGACTTCTGGGGCCTCACCGGGGCCGAGCGCGTCGCGCCGCACATCCAGTCCTTCTTCATCGCCTTCCGGCCGTGGGTGGTCGCCTCGCGCGCCTTCACGAACTTCTGGGAGGAGATGGAGCCGATCTCCAAGCGGCGGCAGGTGATCCGGCGCTACGAGGTCGGCATGTCGCGCCGGCTCTACGAGGCCGGCTTCACCTCCGACACCTACTTCGTCGAGACGCCGGAGGACCAGCGGATCGCGCGCGAGCGGATGCGCTGGTGGGCCGCGCACCGCTCCCACTTCCCCCGCACGCGCGCCGAGGTCCGTGAGTGGCGCGAGCGCGCCAACGAGCCGTGGAACCCCGCCCGCAGCCTCGCCGACCGGGTGCTCGACAACGCGCGCCTGCCCTACGTCAAGATCGACACCCTGCGCTACGACCCCTACAACCTCGATGCCAAGCGGCTGCTCGAGCTGTGCGAGCGGCGGTTCCCGCAGCGCTTCGACGGCGTACGCGAGTTCCTCGAGGAGACCGCCCAGTACTACCCGCTGCGCGACACCGAGCGGCTGCTCCCCACGCCACTCGCCCTCGAACCCCTCTTCCCCCGCGTGAGGTACTCCGATGCGCGGTGAGCGTCGCCGGCCGAGCCCCGTGCGGCTCGACGACGCCGAGACCGTCCTGGTCGAGTCCGGCCTGATCGACGCCGACTACGTCGGTGCCCAGCTCGGCACGACGTTCGAGTCCGTCGAGGACGCGGCGCGCGCGGCGGTCCTGGCCGGCGACGTGTCGCCGCACCCGCTCTTCGAGGCCCAGTGGATCGGACGCCGCCGGTCGTGGCAGCGCCTCGGCCAGCACCCCGTCCTCTGGTACGTCTCGGAGCGGCGTCGGCGGAACCGGATCGCCCCCCACCCCCTGGTGGACCCGCGCATCATCTTCGCCACCCACCCCGACGCCCGCCACCACCCCTACGGCGCGCTGTCCTACTGGCTGTCGGTGTCCCCGCCCGGGACCGCGCTGCCCACCAGGATCCTGCCCAGACGGGTCTCGTGGGGCACCTATCGCGCGGCGGCGATCGAGGCGGCCGTCGCCTGGCGTCGCGAGGTGGTGCTCGACCGACCCGAGCTCGTCGGCCCTGCCCCGGCGCTGCCGGCCACCCTGGGCACCTCCCCCGCCGTCACCGTGGTGATCGCGGCGCAGGACGCCGGACCGCTCGTGCGCGAGACCGTCGCCTCGCTGCAGGCGCAGACCTTCGCCGACTGGCACCTCGTGGCGGTCGACCGCGGCTCGCTGGACGACACCGCCGCCGTGCTCCAGGGCATCGCGGCCTTCGACGACCGCATCACCGTGGTCCGCGAGTCGCGCTGCTCCCACGCGCGGGCCCTCAACGTGGCGCTCGAGCACGGCACGGCCGAGCACGTCGCCTTCCTGCCCCCGGGCCGGCAGTGGCTTCCCGACACGCTCGGCTCCCTGGTCGCCCACGCCCACCACTCCGGCTCCTCCGCGGTCCTGGCCGGTGCCGGTGCCGTCGGTCGTGACCGCGCCGAGCTGCTCGGCGGGCGACCGGTCGACCTCGCGACCGCCCTGTTGCGGCGCGCGGCGATCAAGGACGTCGGCGGCTTCGACGAGGGCCTCGGCGGTTCGGTCGAGCGCGACCTGATGCTGCGGCTCTCGCGCGACCACGACCCGCTCCCCGTCGACGTACCCGTCCTCAAGCGGCCCGACCCCGGCACGCCCGACCTCGGCGACGACTGGGACTCCGTCGTCCTCGAGCGCCAGCTCGTCGACTGGGACGGCGCCACGCGCGTGACGTCCGACGACGTGGTCTCGCACGTGATGCCGCTGGGGTCGGAGCCGCGTCGCACGGTCGAGTGGCTCAGCTCGGTGCCGCGGGAGGGCGCGGAGCTGATCCTCGTCGGCGTACGCCTGCGCCGCGCCCACCACGTGCTCGCCGCCTCGATCGCGGCGATCATCTCCGGCGCCAGGTTCGTGTCCGTGCCGACGTCGGTGTCGATGTCGGCGGCCACCAACGTCGGCATCTCGCACGCCGTGGGCAGCACGATCCTGCTCGTCCGCCCGGAGGCGATGCCACCACGACAGCCGATCGCCGGCCGGCTCGCCGCGGTGGTCCACGAGTCCGGCGTCGCGGTCGCGCAGCCGCTCGTCGTCGACCTCGACGGTGTCGTCCTCAGTGCCGGCGCGCGCTTCACCGGCGCGAACCCGCACCCGGAGCTCTTCCTGACGGGATTGCCGAGCAGCGACGCCGTACGTATCGGGCGGAGCACCGTCGCCGCCCCCGCCGCGCCACTGGTCGCCCTGCGCACCGAGGACGCGTTCGCGCTGCGCGGCCTCGACGCCCGCTTCCGTTCGGTGCTGGCCGAGACCGACCTCGGGCTCCGGGCACACCGGGCCGGCCTGGGCGAGTCCGTCGTCGTCCCGGAGACCGTGATCACCTCACGCACGGCGTACGCCCAGCCCGACGAGCTGATCGGGGCGATGTCGTCGCTGACCCGGAGCCCCGCCGCGCCCGGCCCCGACCTCGCGCGCGACCTCCTGCGCCGTGCCGGCCTCGAGGTGACCGACCAGCGCAACCGGCGGATCACCGCCGACCCGGAGGACCCGGATGCCGCGTCGGCGCTGGTGCCGGAGCTCGTCGTGCGCCCGATCCGGGGCATCCACGAGTCGCCGCCGCGGCTGCGCTGGGCCATCGACATCGCCGCGCCGGCCGCCCAGCGCGGCGACCGGTGGGGCGACACCTACTTCGCCCGGTCCCTCGCGGACGCTCTCGAGAGCCGCGGGCAGCACGTCGCCATCGACCGGCGCGACGCGCGCGAGCGCGACTCACGCGACCACGATGACGTGCTCCTCGTGCTGCGCGGCCTCGACCGCGTGGCGCCGCGACCCGGGCTGCTCAACGTCGAGTGGATCATCAGCCACCCCGACATGATCTCGCCCGCCGAGGTCGCCGCCTTCGACCACGTCTACGCCGCCAGCACGAGCTGGTCGGAGCGGATGACGCGCGAGTGGGGCACCACGATCGAGCCGCTGCTGCAGTGCACCGACACCCGGTGGTTCCACCCCGACCGGGCCGAGCCCGACACCGGCCCCGCGCTGCTGTTCGTCGGCAACTCCCGCGGTGTCTACCGCTACGCCGTCCGCAGCGCGGTCGCGATCGGCGCCGAGCTCACCCTCCACGGCAACGACTGGACCGAGTTCGTCGAGCGCGACCAGATCGCCTCCAGCGGTGTCGACAACCGCGAGGTCGGCGTCCTCTACGCCTCCGCCGGGATCGTCCTCAACGATCACCACCTCGACATGCGTCGCGACAGCTTCGCCTCCAACCGGCTCTTCGACGCGGCCGCCTGCGGGGCGAGGATCCTCAGCGACCGGATCGACGGCCTCGAGATCTTCGGCGGCCTCGTGCTCCCCTTCGACAACGAGCACGAGCTCGCCCGTCTGGTGCAGCCGCCCTACGAGGACTTCCCGGACGACGCGGCCCGCCGCGCCATCGCCGAGCAGGTGATGGCCGAGCACAGCTTCGACAAGCGGGCCGAGACGCTGGTCGACGACGCCGTACGCCGCCTCCTCGCGCGCACCTGACCGGGCACTTCCTCGCGCTGAGACCCGCCCACCGGGCACTTCCTCGCGCTGAGACCCGCCCACCGGGCAGCGATGAACTGCGCCGGTCAGCGCCCTCGGCAGCGCAACGAAGTGCCCGGTCAGCGCCCTCCAGCGCAACGAAGTGCCCGGTCAGCGCCCTCCAGCGCAACGAAGTGCCCGGTCAGCGGGGACCTCAGCCGAGCAGGGCGTCGACGAAGGCGGCCGCGTCGAACGGCGCCATGTCGTCGGGGCCCTCGCCGAGGCCGACCAGCTTGACCGGCACGCCGAGCTCGCGCTGCACCTGCACGACGATGCCGCCCTTGGCGGAGCCGTCGAGCTTGGTGAGGACGATGCCGGTGACGTCGACGATCTCGCTGAAGACGCGGGCCTGGACCAGGCCGTTCTGGCCGGTGGTGGCGTCGAGGACGAGCAGCACCTCGGTGACCGGGGCCTGCTTCTCCACCACCCGCTTGATCTTGCCGAGCTCGTCCATCAGACCGGCCTTGTTCTGCAGGCGGCCGGCGGTGTCGATGAGGACGGTGTCGATGGCGTCGTCGATGCCGCGCTTGACCGCCTCGAACGCCACGCTGGCGGGGTCGCCGCCCTCGGGGCCGCGGACGACCTCGACGCCCACCCGCTCGCCCCAGGTGGCGAGCTGGTCGACGGCCGCGGCGCGGAACGTGTCGGCGGCACCGAGCGTGACCGAGAGATCCTCGGCGACGAGGATGCGGGCGATCTTCCCGACGGTCGTGGTCTTGCCGGCGCCGTTGACGCCGACGACGAGCACGACGCCGGGCTTGCCGTCGGCGCCCCGGACCTGGACGCGGCGGTCCATGTCGGTGCCGACGAGCTCGATCAGCTCCTCGCGCAGGACGGCGCGGGTGTCGGGCTGCTGGCCGCCCTCGACGCGCAGGCGGGTGCGGAGCTTCTCCACCAGCGCCTGGGTGGGAGCGACACCGATGTCGGCGGTGAGGAGGGTGTCCTCGATCTCCTCCCAGGTGTCCTCGTCGAGCTTGTCGCGGCCGAGCAGCGCGAGCAGGCCCTGACCGAGGCCGCCCTGCGAGCGGGAGAGCCGCTGGCGCAGCCGCGCCAGCCGCGACGCCGTACCCTCCGGCTTCTCGAGCGCCGGCGCGGTCTCGACCGCAGGCTCCGGCGGCGCGTCGACGGCGGTGTCGGACTCGGTCGGCGGCGCGACGACGACGTCGGTGCCGCCGGACGGCGGCAGCTCGCCCTTGCGGCGCCGACCGGAGGTCAGCAGTCCGGCGAGCGTGAGGACGCCGACGACGGCGATGCCGATGATCAGATACAGCCAGTCACCCATGCGGCAATCCAATCAGAGGTGGACGACGCGTCGCAGGCGGGTGACCACCTCGCCCCGCCGGTGCGCGGTCACCTCCGCGAGACGTGCCCGCAGCGCGTCGCGCTGGGTGACCAGCCGGTCGGCGCGGGCGCGGGCCCGGTCGACCTTCGCGCGGGTGAGCGCCAGGTCTGCGAGCAGCGCGTCGAAGGCGGCCGTGAGCCCCGATGCGGGGCCGCCAGCGAACATCGGAGCCGCCACGACGGAGCCGGGACGCGCCAGCCACACCATCTCGTGCGGCATCAGGTGGAACCACTCGACCGCCGCCTCGCCGACGAGCGCCGGCGGGGTGACGCGCACCGACGAGAGGCCGGCCGCGGAGAGCCGCTCGTCGAAGTCGTCGCCGTACCAGCGCACGTGGTCGACCTGGCCGAAGCGGCGCACCCGCTCCTCGGGCGGCGCCGTCGGGTCCTCGTCGGTCGGCACGCCCATCTTGATCGGCACCTGGAGCAGCGCGAGGCCGCGCGGGCTCAGCACCCGGGCGATCTCGCGCATCGCCGCCGTGTCGTCGGCCACGTGCTCGAGCACGTGGTAGCAGACGAGCAGGTCGACCGAGGAGTCGCGCAGGGGCAGTCGGGTCAGGCAGGCGAGGGCGTCGACCTCGCGCCCGTCGTGGCCGAAGTCGAGACCGATGCGCCGGCGCGCGCCGAGCTGGTCGATCAGGACGGTGGACTGGCGCGAGGGGCCGATCTCCACGACGGTGTCGAGGTCGCGCAGCTCCGGCGCCAGGACGCCGAGCAACAGCGAGAGGAACCGGTGGCGCTCGAGGCTGCCGCACCGCGGGCACGACGCGTTCGGCCGGCCGCCCGGACCGCGCCGGAACTCCCGCGACACCGTGGTGTTGCAGGCCGCGCAGTAGGCCCTGGAGACGTCCTTCCGAGAGCCGGGCACGTCTCGCACGCTAGTGCGTCGTATCCCCTGACGGGGGTGCCACGCCGCGGACGGGCAGTGCGCTCAGACGCGCGACTCGGAGTCCTCGAGGGTCGGCAGTGCGTCGACGCCCTTGCGCATCGCGTCGCCGAGCTGCGGCACGACGGGCAGCTCCTCGCCTCGGTGCGGGTAGGCGACGTAGACCGCCACCGCGCCGGCGACGAGCACGCCGAGGGTCATCATCAGGACGATCGCGAGCATGGGTGGTTCCTCCCGAGGGTGGCCGCGCGGACTCCTCCAACATGGCACACCTGGCGGGGCAGGGCCGCATCGACGCCCCGGTGCGGCGCGTCGGAGAGTCGCTACGCGGGGAGCTGCAGGCGTACGACGGCCTCGCGGACGACGTCGGGGATCGGGGTCACCGGCCGGGAGCCCGCACCGCGGGTGTTGTCGACGTAGACGTGGACGAAGCGGCCCTCCGCCGCCGCGTCGTCGGACGGCCCCTGGAAGAGCCCGATCCGGTAGACGATCGAGCTGGTGCCGACCTTGTCGACGACCAGGCCCATCTCGATCGGGTCCGGAAAGCCGATCTCACGGAAGTAGCGGCAGCCGGTCTCGGCCACCACGCCGATCTCGGGCAGCGCGCGCACGTCGACGCCGGTCGCCTCGTAGAGGTAGGCGTTGACCGCGGTGTCGAACAGCTCGTAGTAGGTGGCGTTGTTGAGGTGGCCGTAGGCGTCGTCGTCGCGCCAGCGAGTGGTGGCCGTACGCCAGGCGACGTAGTCGCCCCGACCGGGGACGTCCTGCGGCATCAGGCAGATTCCGCGTCGCGCAGGCGCTGGCTGATCACCGCGGACACGCCGTCGCCTCGCATCGTCACGCCGTAGAGCGCGTCACCGACCTCCATGGTCCGCTTCTGGTGGGTGATCACCAGGAGCTGGGAGTTCTCGCGCAGCTCCTCGTAGATCTCCAGCAGCCGGCCGAGGTTGGTGTCGTCGAGCGCCGCCTCGACCTCGTCGAGGATGTAGAAGGGCGAGGGCCTGGCCTTGAACAGCGCCACGAGGAAGCAGACCGCGACCAGGGACCGCTCACCGCCGGAGAGCAGCGAGAGCCGCTTGACCTTCTTGCCGGCCGGGCGCGCCTCGACCTCGATGCCGGTGTTGAGCATGTCGCCGGGGGTGGTGAGGACCAGCCGGCCCTCGCCGCCCGGGAACAGGCGGGCGAAGGTGGCGTCGAAGGCCGTCGACACGTCGGCGTAGGCCTCGGTGAAGACCTGCTCCACCCGGGCGTCGACCTCCCGGACGATGTCGAGGAGGTCCTTGCGGGTGCGGCGGAGGTCCTCGAGCTGCTCGGTGAGGAACTTGTGCCGCTCCTCCATGGCCGAGAACTCCTCGAGCGCCAGCGGGTTGACCCGGCCGAGCATCGAGAGTGACCGCTCGGCGGTGCGGAGCCGCTTGACCTGCTCCTCGCGGACGAACGCCGTCGGCTCGGGCGGCTCCTCGCCGTCCGGCACCTCGCCGCTGAAGGGGACCAGCGTCTCCGGGCCGTAGTCGCCGACGAGGCCGTCGGGGTCGAGACCGAGCTCCTCGAGCGCGCGCTCCTCGAGCTGCTCGATGCGCATCTTCTGCTGGGTGCGGGCCATCTCGTCACGGTGCACCGAGCTGACCAGCTCGTCGTGCTCGCGGCCGAGGTCGCGCAGCGAGGTGCGCA
This sequence comes from uncultured Actinomycetota bacterium, assembly GCA_963791365.1. GTDB lineage: Bacteria > Actinomycetota > Actinomycetes > Propionibacteriales > Nocardioidaceae > Nocardioides. The sequence continues at coordinate 92,741 of CAWBSG010000019.1, forward strand.
CGGCCATCAGCTGCTGCTCGCTCCCCTGCCGCGACTCCTCGACCGCCGCGCGCTCGTCGGCGGCGAGCATCACGGAGCGCTCGAGCTCGTGGAGCACGACGCGTACGGCGACCGAGACCGCCTGCGCGGCACGCCCTTCGCGGATCAGCCGCTCGCGCCGCTCGGCCGCACGGGCCCGCGACTCGCGCTCGGCCTGCGCGGCACGGAGCAGCGAGTCGGCCCGGCCGTGGAGGGCGCGCGCACGCTCCTCGGCGGTGCGCAGCGCGAGACGGGCGTCCATCTCGTGCTGGCGGGCCTCGCGCGCCGATTCGGCGAGCTTCTCGCGCTCGGAGGTGTCGGGCTCCTCGTCGGTGACGTCCTGGGCCGCCGCGAGGCGGGCCTCGAGCTCGGCGAGTCCGGCGAGGTCGGCCTCGCGGGCCTCGCGGGCCGTGGCGATCGCCCGCTCCAGCCGGTCTGCCTCGCCCTTGGCCGCGCGGGCCTGCGAGCCGTGCTGGCCGAGCTCCTCGGCCACCGCTGCGAGCGTGGCGTCGGACTCGTGGAGCTTGGCGAGGGCGACGTCGACGCTCTTGAGCGCGTCGTGGCGGGCCGCCTCGAGCCGCGAGATCTCGAAGCCGAGCCGCTCGGTCGATGCGGTCGCCTCGGCGAGCCGGGTGGTGGCCTCGTCGACGGCGGCCTGGATCTCGATCAGGCTCGGCTGGCTGCTGGACCCACCGGCCGCGAAGTGGGCACCGAGCACGTCGCCGTCGCGGGTCACCGCGACCAGGTCCGGCAGGTCGGCAACCAGGCGCCGGGCCGCGGGCAGGTCGTCGACGACGGCGACCTGCTGGAGCAGCCGCACCAGCGCAGGGCGTACGCCGTCCGGCGCGGACACCACGTCGACGGCGTAGGTCACGCCGTCGGGCAGCGTCGGCCAGTCACGATCGGCGTCCGGGGCGCCGCCGAGCAGCAGCCCGGCACGGCCGAGGTCGTCGTCCTTGAGGTGGGTGATCGCCTGCACGGCGGCGTGCGAGTCGGCGACCACGACGGCGTCGGCGGCGGAGCCGAGCGCGGCGGCGACCGCCGTCTCGTAGCCGTGCTCGACGTCGAGCAGCGCGGCGACCGAGCCGAGCAGTCCGTCGACGGTGTCGCTCGCGGCCAGGAGCGCCCCGGCGCCGTCCTTGCGGTTGAGCCCGATCTCGAGGGCGTCGCGGCGAGCGACCAGCCCGGCGCGGTCGCGGTCGGCCTGCTGGGCGTCGTCGCGCGCCCTGGCGAGCTGCTCCTCGACCTCGTCGAGGACCGCCACCGCCTCCTCGTGCTCGGAGTCGAGGCCCTCCTCGCCCGCGTCGAGGCCGGCGACCTTGGTCTCGAGCGCGGTGAAGTCGCGCTGGGCGCGCTCGGCGCGGGTGGCCGCGTCCTCGCGGGCGTCGGTCAGGCGCCGGATCTCGGCGTCCGCGGCCTCGGCGCGCGACGTCAGCGCGTTGACCTGGCCGGTGAGGCGGGCCAGGCCCTCGCGACGGTCGGCAGCCGCGCGCTGGAGGCCGGCGATGCGCTTGTCCTCCTCGGCGGCGGCCTCCTCCGCGGCGCGCTTCGCGACCACGGCGCCGTCGAGCGAGGTGCGCTGCTGCTCCACCTGCGTCGCGATCTCGGCCTCCTGCTGGCGCACGCGCTCGGCCTGCGCCTCGAGGTCGTCGGGGTCGCGCCCGGAGTCGACCGTGTCACCGTCGGCCGCGCCCGCGGCGTTGCGGATCCGCTCGTCGGCCAGCGACGCGGTGCCGCGCAGCCGCTCCTTCAGCCCCGACAGGGCGAACCAGGTCTCCTGGGCAGCGGCCAGCCGGGGCAGGTCGTCACGCAGCGCGGCCTCGAGGCGGGCCTCCTGCTCACGACCGGCCGTGATCGCGGCCTCCACCTCCTGGCGGCGCTCCAGCAGCACGGTCTCGTCGGCCAGCTCCGACTCGAGCGCTCCGCGTGCGGTGACGAGGTCGTCGGCGAGCAGGCGGGCGCGGGCGTCACGCACGTCGGCCTGCACGGTCTGCGCCTGGCGCGCGACCTCGGCCTGGCGGCCGAGCGGCTTGAGCTGGCGCCGGATCTCGGAGAGCAGGTCGGCGAGGCGGGTGAGGTTGCCGTCGGTGGCGTCGAGCTTGCGGAGCGCCTTCTCCTTGCGCTTGCGGTGCTTGAGGACGCCCGCTGCCTCCTCGATGAAGCCGCGGCGGTCCTCCGGGGTCGCGTGCAGGATCGAGTCGAGCTGGCCCTGCCCGACGATCACGTGCATCTCGCGGCCGATGCCCGAGTCGCTCAGCAGCTCCTGCACGTCGAGCAGCCGGCAGCCGGTGCCGTTGATGGCGTACTCCGAGCCCCCGTTGCGGAACATCGTGCGGCTGATCGTGACCTCGGCGTAGTCGATCGGCAGGGCGCCGTCGGAGTTGTCGATGGTCAGCTGCACCTCGGCGCGACCGAGCGGCGGGCGACCGGACGTGCCGGCGAAGATGACGTCCTCCATCTTGCCGCCGCGCAGGCTCTTGGCACCCTGCTCGCCCATCACCCAGGCGAGGGCGTCGACGACGTTCGACTTGCCCGACCCGTTGGGGCCGACGATGCAGGTGATGCCCGGTTCGAGCTGCAGCGTCGTCGAGGACGCGAAGGACTTGAACCCCTTGAGGGTCAGGCTCTTCAGGTACAACGCGGGGCTCCTCACCGGGTCAACTAGCGGCCACTGAAAACTGGGGAAGCTCAGCGCGGATCACCCTACGACACCGGCGGCCCGCACCACCGTTGCACGCGGCGCGGCTCGCCGCCGTGCTGGGGCGATCGACACCATGCGCCGATGACCATCGCGGCCAGCGCGACCGGTGGTCCGGTCAGGCCGGGCGCACGACGCGCCGCCGGCGACGGTGCAGGAGCAGCGCCAGCGCGGCGCTCCCCCCGACCACGACTCCCGACGCGATGGCCGGGCTGGTGCCGACCTCGACCGACGGGATCGTCCCGACACCGTCACCCGGCACGTCGACGACGTACACGTCGAGGCCGCGCACCAGGTCGACGGAGTAGACGAGGTTCGTGCGCTGGGCGGTGGCGATGCCCTTGCGGTTGTAGACCGGGGCCCACATCGAGTCCCAGACCTCCGAGGCGCCCCACGAGGCGAACCCGTGGCTCGTCGGCGCGGTCGGGTCGGTGACGTCGATCAGCTGGGTGCCGCCGCCGTAGAAGCCGACCGCGGCGATGCCGCTGGGGTGGTAGTCGAACCAGTGCGACGAGCAGAAAGTGCCGACCGGGACCGGGTGGCTGCCGAGGTCCGCGAGCTCCACCTTGGCGAGCGGCACGATCGACCCGTCGGAGCCGTCGAGGCGCTTGACGTGCCACGTCTGGAACGACCCTGCGGTCGAGCAGTCGGGGTCCTCGTAGTCCTCCTCGGTCACCAGCAGGACGTTGCCGTTGGCCAGCGACGGGGGCGCGCCCGGCCGGAACGCCTTCGCGTTGGGCCGGAAGCTGTTGTGGTGGATGAAGTCGTTGTAGTGGTTCACCGAGCCGTCCCGCGCCGAGTCACCGGCGGCGCCGGTGTTGGCCACCTCGCGCGGGTGCAGCGGGTCGCGGACGTCGTAGAGGTACGACCCGCCCGCTCCGGTGTGCGTGGCGTAGCCCGCCTCGTCGACGTTCCACTTGTGACCGCCCCAGCCGACGGCGTCGGACCGGAAGGGCTGCGTGCCGGGCGTGGCGGGGTCGCTGTCGACCTCGACCGGGTGGTCGAGGTCGCCCAGGTCGAAGATCGAGAAGCTGCCCTGGCCGGCGACCTCGGAGTCGTCGCCGGCGGAGTAGGCGTAGCGGCAGTCGGTGCCGTCGATGCACGTCACCGTGTGGGTGCTGGTCGTCGACGCGACGCGCGAGCGGACGTGCGGCGAGGTCGGGTCGCTGACGTCGACGATGATGAGCTCGTAGTCGCCGGTCGCCGGGGTGTTGACGTGCTCGAGGTCGTCGGGCGAGGCCTGGTAGAGGTCGACGCCGATCATCGCGAACCGGTCGGTGCGGGCCTTCGAGACCTTGCGCTCGCCACAGTTCATCGCCTCGTTCTCGAACTGGGCGCTCGGCATCGAGCCGACCTGCTTCGGCGCGACCGGGTTGCTGACGTCGTAGACCGTGACGTCGTTGAGCCCGGACATCACGAAGTACGGCGCGGAGTGCAGGAAGCACCCCGAGATCCCGGCGCTCCCGGGCCGCATCGCGGCCAGCCGGACGTTGGGCGAGGCGACGAACGGCACGGTCAGGCCGGCGTCGTACATCTCGGCCATCCGCTCCGCGCGGTCGCGATCGCCGTGCGCGTGGGCGGTGCCCGCGAGGGTGACGGGAGCGAGGGACAGGACGCCCACGGCCAGCAGCCGTGCGGGGGTGACAAGTCGCATGCACCCTCAACGAGCGGGAGCGGCGACGGTTACAGCTCGCGCCTCATCTGCTGCGCGGTCACGGTGTAGCCGGACGTCTCGTAGAGCCGGATCGCGGTGGGGTTGTCGCCGAAGACGTTGAGCGTCATCGACGACGCCCCCAGCGCGCGAGCCGCGTCGTGCAGCGCCTCCAGCAGGCCACGGCCCAGCCCGCGACCTCGACGGCCGGAGTGGACCCGGATGTCGTAGATCCACGCCGAGGTGCCGGATGCACGCTCGCGCAGCTCGAACCAGCCGATGCCGACCACCTCGTCACCCACCAGGGCGGTGAACAGGTGCATGTCCTTGCTCGCGAGCCCGTCGGGCAGCAGCTGCGCGAACTCACCCGCCGACTGCGCCACTGCGGCTGCGGGGTCGAGGTCGCGCGACGTCGCGATCTCCGCGGCGTACCCGCGCTCGGACTCCTCGCGCCACACGACGTACTCCTCCTCGGTCATCGGGCGCAGCCGCACCTGCTCACCCACGGCCGAGCACGTCCCGCAGCGCGGCGAGCACCAGCAGGACCGCGTCGGGCCGGGCGTTGCGGCCCATCAGCCCGATCCGCCAGACCGTCGCTGCGTACGCCCCGGCGCCCGCGCCGATCTCGAGGTCGTACCGCTCCAGCAGCTCCTTGCGGACGGCGGCGGAGTCCACACCGTCGGGCACCTTCACCGTGGTCAGCTCGGGGAGCCGGCTGCCCTCGGCGGCGAACAGCTCGAGGCCCATCTCCTCGAGGCCGGCCTGCAGGGCGTCACCGGCCGCCTGATGGCGCGCCCAGACGGCGTCGAGGCCCTCGTCGAGGACCCGGGTGAGACCCGCGTGGAGGCTGGCGACCATCGCCGTGGGGGCCGTGTGGTGGTAGGTCCGCTGACCGCCCTTGACGCCCGCCTCGCCGACGTAGCCGCCCAGCATCCCGAGGTCGAGGTACCACGAGCGCGGCTTCTCCACGCGCCGGTCGAAGGCACGGTCGTTGATGGTGAACGGCGCGAGACCCGGTGCGACGCCGAGGCACTTCTGGGTGCCGGCGTAGCCGACGTCGATGCCCCAGTCGTCGGCGCGGAGCTCGATCCCGGCGATCGAGGTGACGGCGTCGGTGACCAGCAGCGCGTCACCCTTGCCGGCACCCAGGGCCGCGATGTCGGAGCGGACGCCGGTCGAGGTCTCCGCGTGCACCGCGGCGATGATCGCGGGCGAGTCGTGGGCGGACAGGACGCGCTCGACGTCGACCGGCCGGCCCCACTCGTGCTCCACCGCGACGACCTCGGCACCGCAGCGGGCGGCGACGTCGGTCATCCGCTGGCCGAAGAGGCCGTTGACCGCCACGACGACGACGTCGCCGGGGTGCACGGTGTTGACGAAGGCGGCCTCCATGCCCGCCGAACCGGTCGCGCTCAGCGGGAGGGTGCGGCTGTTCGTCGTCCCCCAGACGGTGCGGAGCATCTCGCAGGTCTCGTCCATGATCCGGAGGAACTCGGGGTCGAGGTGGCCGAGCAGCGGGTCGGCCAGGGCGCGGGTGGCCTCCGGGTAGGGGTTGGAGGGACCGGGACCGAAGAGGTGGCGCTCGCGGATCATGGGTCCGACCGTAGCCAACTGGCCACCCCACGACGAGCGTGGCTCACAGCACCGCCCCCGGGTTGAGGATGCCGGCCGGGTCGAGGGCGTCCTTGATCCGCCGGGTCAGCGCCATCACGTCCCCGCCGAGCTGGTCGGGAAGCGCGGCCTTCTTGGTCCGGCCCACGCCGTGCTCGCCGGTGATCGTTCCGCCGAGGCGGATCGCTGCCCGGAGGATGTCGTCGAAGGCGGCGCGGGCACGTCGCTCGGAGTCGGCGTCGCCCGGCGTGTAGACGATGATCGGGTGGGTGTTGCCGTCGCCGGCGTGGGCGACCGTGGGGATCTCGAGGTCGTGCAGGCGGGCGATCTCCTCCACCGCGGCGAGCAGGTCGGGCAGCAGCGGCACGGCCGCGCCGACGTCCTCGAGCAGGAGGGCGCCGCGCGCCTCGACCGCCGGGAACGCGGCGCGGCGTGCGGCGACGAACATCTCTCCCTCCTCGGGATCGTCGGTCACCGCGACCTCGGTCGCGCCCGCCGCCTCGCAGGCCGCCTCGACGACGGCGATCTCCGCGGTGCGCGCGTCGCCCGGAGCGTCGGACTGCACGACCAGCAGGGCGCCGGCCGTCCGGTCGAGCCCGCGCGGCGCGAAGTCCTCGACCGCGTTGACCGTGGCCCGGTCCATCAGCTCCATCATCGACGGCCGCAGCGTGCGGCGTACGGCGACGACGGCCTCCGCCGCGGCCACGACCGAGGCGAACGACGCCACCAGCGTCGCCGGCGGCTGCGGCTGCGGGACGAGCCGCAGGATCGCGCGGGTGACGATGCCGAGCGTCCCCTCAGAGCCGACGAACAGCTTGACCAGCGAGAGTCCCGCGACGTCCTTGATGCGCTTGCCGCCGAGGGTGACCAGCGTGCCGTCCGCGAGCACGACGTCGAGGCCGAGCACGTAGTCGGTCGTCACGCCGTACTTCACGCAGCAGAGCCCGCCGGCGTTGGTGGCGACGTTGCCGCCGATCGAGCAGATCTCGAAGGACGACGGGTCGGGCGGGTACCAGAGTCCGTGCTCGCGCGCCGCGACCTTGACCTCCGCGTTGAAGGCGCCCGGCTCGACGACAGCCACCTGGCAGTCGGCGTCGACCTCGATCGCCCGCATCCGCTCGAGGCTCAGCACGATCCCGCCGTCCACGGCGCTCGCCCCGCCGGAGAGCCCGGACCCGGCCCCGCGCGGCACCACCGGGACGTCGTACGCCGCCGCCCACCGCACCGCGGCCTGCACCTGTCCGGCGTCCTCGGCACGGACGACGGCGATCGGGGTCCCGGCACCGGTGTCGCGCGACCAGTCGTGGCGGTAGTTCTCCAGGGTGGCCGGATCCGTGGCCACCACGCCGTTGGGCAGGGACTCCACGAGCTCGATGAGGGCTTCCACCTCGCCATCGTGGCACGGCGCCCACGTCAGCCGAGTGCGCGACAACTCGATAGGGTCACGCGGCATGAGAGCCGCCCGACGTGCCCGCATCCTGGGGGGCGCCGACCTCTCGCAAGGACGATGCCTCGAGATCGGGCCGTTGGCCAACCCGGTCGTCGGCCCCGAGGTCGCCGACGTCCGCTACGTCGACGTGGTCGACCGGGCCGGACTCGTCGAGCACTACCGCGGCAACGCCGCTGTCGACCCTGACGCGATCCCCGTGCAGCACTTCTGGCTGACCCGGCCTGACGGCACCGTGTCCACGCTCGCCGAGGCGGTGGCCGCCGACGGGCCCTACCAGCACGTGGTGGCCAGCCACGTGATCGAGCACGTGCCCGACATGATCGGCTGGCTGCGCGACGTGGCCGAGGTGCTCGTCGACGACGGGACCCTGCTGCTGGCGATCCCCGACCGCCGCTACTGCTTCGACGTCCGACGGACGCCCACGACGGTGGGGCAGGTCCTGCAGGCGCACCTCGACGGCGACCGGACGCCTTCGGTCCGCGCGGTCCTCGACCACTTCCTGCGGGCCGTCGACTACTCGGCCGAGCAGGCGTGGTCCGGTGAGCGGGCTCCCGAGGTGCCGTCGCACCCCATCGACGACGTCCTGCGGCACCTGGCCCGGCAGCGCGCCGGCGAGTACGTCGACTGTCACGTCTGGCCCCTGACGCCGCAGGACTTCGCGGGCCTGATCGACGACCTCCTGGTCCTCGGCCAGGTCGACTTCGGTGTCGAGCGGATCACCGCGACCAGGGTCGGCGACCAGGAGTTCTACGCGACGCTGCGACGCCTCGAGCGTGGCGACCCGCCGAACCAGGTCACCGAGGCGCGGACCGCCCTGGCCGAGGTGCGCTCCGCGCTGCCCGACGAGTCGCCGTCCTCGCCGGGCGACGAGAACGCCTCCGTGCCGGCTCACCACGTGGCCGACCTCGAGCGCCAGCTGGCCGAGACTCGCGAGCGACTGACGCGGGTCCGCTCCGCGCGCGACCGGGCACGACGGCAGCGCGACCGGGCACGCGCCGGCACGGCATCGCTCACAGGGACGTCCGGCCCGCTGGCACGGCTGGGTCGCCGACTGCGCCGCCCCTGAAGCAGGTCAGCCGACCGCCGTCGTCGCGTCGTCGGAGTCCGCGTGGGCGATCTGTGCCAGGGAGCGCCACACCAGCGCAAGGGTCACCCCGGAGCCGACGAAGGCGAACCACCACGGCGCCGTGAGGCCCCACACCCCGGCGATCAGGCCGCCGAGGAGCGAGCCGACGAGCATGCCGCCCATCACGCAGATCAGGTAGACCGACCCGACCCGGCCCTGCAGCTCGCTCGGGACCGCGCGCTGCCGGACGGCCTGCGACAGCGTGCCCCACACGAAGGCGTACGCACCGAAGAAGAACATCAGCGGGTACGCCGCCCAGGGCGAGGTGGTCAGCGCCATCGCGAGGTGGAACAGGACCTCGCACAACAGCACGATGCGCATCAGCCGGGCCAGCGGCACCCGCCGCTCGAGCCAGCCGTAGGAGAACGTGGCGAGCAGTCCGCCGAGCGCGGCCGCGGTCGTGAGCAGGCCGAAGCCGGCCTCGCCGATGCCGATCCGCTCCAGCGCCCAGAGGACGAGGACGGCCCACGGCGCCGCCCAGGTGACGTTGAAGACGACGATGATGACCGCGAGGGTGCGCACCGGCGGGTTGCCCATCAGCCACCGGACGCCGTCGGCGATGTCCTGGCGGACGTGGGTGTCGACGTGCTCGCGCACCGCGCCCGGGGGCGTACCGATCCGGGACACGAGCAGCACGCCGACGGCGATGCAGACGACCGTCACGGAGAACGGGTAGACCATGCCGACCGTGAACAGCAGGGCGCCGATCGCCGGGCCGACCAGCTGGTTGCCCGTGATCATCCCCGCCATCAGGCGCGAGTTGGCGATGCCGAGGTCGCGCTTGTCGACCAGCATCGGCGTCAGCGTGCCGGCGGTCGCGTCGACGAAGACCTCGGCCGTCCCGAGCGCGAGCATGGCGCCGAGGACGACGGAGATGTTGACGTGCCCGCTGACGATCACCGCGCAGAGCGCCGCGAGCACGAGCCCACGCACCACGTTGGCCGCCATGATCACGCGACGACGGTCGAGCCGGTCGGCGAGCGCTCCCGCGAACAGGCCGAAGACCAACCACGGCAGCTGCAGCGCGAGCATCGCGGAGGCCACCAGGACCGGGTTGCGCGTCTGGGAGGCGACCAGCAGCGGCGCGGCGGCGATGAGCAGGCCGTCGCCCAGGTTGGTCACCCACGACGAGCCGACGAGCCAGCGGAAGCCACTGCCGAGGCGCGCCGGGAAGACGGTCTCGACGAGGGTGCTCACGAGAACGGGAGCCTAGACGCGCGGGGGGAGCCGGTGCAGGTGAATATCAGGCGAGCTGGAGGTCGTCCGCGGTCCGGGAGACCTCCCGGGTGTCGCGCGTGGCCGCCGCGAGCCGGTCGTTGTCGGCCTGCAGGCGCAGGACGAGCGCCTCGAGGTCATCGACCCGCCGCCTCAGCCGACGGTTCTCGACGGTGAGGACGGCGGTCGTGCGCACGTCGCTGTTCACATGACCCAACAGCGCCTTCGCCATGGGGAGCCTCTCGACAGACGGTGGAGACGATCGGACCGGCGAACCGGCCGTCTCCAAGAGTCCCACCGTGCTGCCGCCGGGTCAACGCCTCCGCGGCGGGCGCTGGCAGCGGGGGCAGAAGAACGACGAACGGTTCATGAAGGAGACGCGGCGGATCGGGGTGCCGCAGCGCCTGCACGGGTGGCCCTCCCGGCCGTACGCGTCGAGGGAGCGGTCGAAGTAGCCGGACTCGCCGTTGACGTTGACGTAGAGCGCGTCGAACGACGTGCCGCCCTGCGCCAGCGCCTCGCCCATCACCTCCCGGACGTGCCCGAGGAGCCCGCGCAGCACCGGACCGGTGAGCCTGTCGCCGGGACGCTCACCGTGCAGCCTCGAACGCCAGAGCGCCTCGTCGGCGTAGATGTTGCCGACGCCGGAGATGAGGCCCTGGTCGAGCAGCAACCGCTTGATCGCGGACGTGCGCCGGCGGGCGCGGCGCACGAACTCGTCGTCGTCGAACTCCGGGTCGATCGGGTCGCGGGCGATGTGCACGATCTCGGTCGGGAGGTCGGCGCCGCTCTCGGAGACGGCGAGGCCGCCGAACATCCGCTGGTCGACGAAGCGCATCTCGAGGCGTCGACCGTCCGGGGTGACCAGCCCGAACCGCACGCGGAGGTGCCGCTCGTCGAGGGCACCGGGCTCGTGCAGCAGCATCTGGCCGCTCATGCCGAGGTGGCCGAGCAGGGCGTCACCGCTCTGCTGGTCGGGAAGGGGGGCCAGGGAGAGCCAGAAGTACTTGCCGCGGCGCCGGACGGCATCGATGCGCCGACCCACCAGCACCGCGGCGAAGCCCGACGGGCCGCGGTGGTCGCGGCGCACGGGCCGGGGGTGCAGCACCTCGACGGACTCGATGATGCTGCCGACGACGTGGCGCTCGAGACCGGCGCGGACGACCTCGACCTCGGGGAGCTCGGGCACGGGTCAGTCGACGGAGGCGGGGTCCGGCACCGGGTGGGAGGCACGGATCTCGCTGTACGCCGTCTCGGCGGCGCCCTGCTCGGCCTCCTTCTTCGAACGGCCGTTGCCGTGGCCGAGGACGAGCTCGCCGACGCGGACGCGAGCGACGAAGGTCTTCATGTGGTCGGGGCCGTCGTCCTCGATGAGGTACTCCGGGACACCCAGTCCGAGGTTGGCGGAGAGCTCCTGGAGGGAGGTCTTCCAGTCGAGGCCGGCGCCCATGGACGCGGCGGCCTCCATCACCGGGTCGAAGAGCCGGTGGATGACCTTGGCGGCCTCGTCCATGCCACCGCTGAGGTGGATCGCGCCGATCACCGCCTCGACGGTGTCGGAGAGGATCGAGGCCTTGTCGCGGCCGCCGGTGGTCTCCTCGCCGCGGCCGAGCAGGATGTGCTGCCCGAGCTCGATCTCGCGAGCCACGTCCGCCAGCGCGCGAGCGTTGACGACGGCCGCGCGGAGCTTGGCCAGCCGCCCCTCGGAGTAGTCCGGGTGGGCGAGGTAGAGCGTCTCGGTCACCACGATCCCGAGCACCGAGTCACCGAGGAACTCGAGGCGCTCGTTGGTCGGGATCTGCCCGTTCTCGTAGGCGTACGAGCGGTGCGTCAGGGCACGCTGCAGCAGCTCGGGACCCAGGACCGGATCGCCGAGCGCTGCGCGGAGCTCGTCGGTGGTCAGAGGACCTGGCGACGGTCGGCCTTGGCGCCGTACTGGCCGCACTGGCCGCACGCGCGGTGCGGGAGGTGCTTGGCGCCGCAGGCGGGGTTGGCACACGTCGCGAGGGACGGCGCGACGGCCTTCCACTGCGAACGGCGGTGACGCGTGTTGCTGCGCGACATCTTCCGCTTCGGAACAGCCATGGTGGTCTCCTGTGAATCAGTTGGCGTGCATCGTCCGGGGTCCCCCGGGCGACTGGTCAGTCTGTGGTGTCCTGCGAGAGCTGCTGGAGTCCTGCCCAGCGCGGGTCGATCGGCGCTTCGTGTGCGTGGTCCGGGTCGTCGGCGAGCCGGGCACCACACTCGATGCACAGCCCGGGACAGTCGTCTCGGCACAGCGGCTGGAACGGCAGTGCGAGCACCACCGCGTCCCGCAGCAGGGGCTCGAGGTCGAGCAGGTCGTCCTCGAGCAGGCTGGTCTCGTCGTCGAGGTCGCTGTCGTCGTGCTCAGCGGCCTTGTCGTGCTGGTCGGGGTAGACGTAGAGCTCCTGCAGGTCCACGTGGATCTCGTCCTCGATGGGCTGCAGGCACCGCACGCACTCCCCCGCGAGCGCGGCCGTGGCCGTGCCCGTGAGCAGCACGCCCTCCATGACCGCCTCGAGGCGCAGGTCGAGCTCGACCGGCGCACCCTCGGGGACACTGAGGACTTCGATACCAAGCTGTGCCGGAGCCGGAACCGTGAGCTCGACTTCACGCTGGGACCCCGGGCGGCGGCCGAGCTCGCGGGTGTCAAGCACGAGCGGCGCCCTCGGGTCCAGGCTGGTCAAGGCGAACTCCCTGTTTCTGGACACAGACACAACCGGTGAATCGTATCCGCCGCCGTGTGACGGGGCAAAACGAGTGACGCGTGGGGCGGTCAGGACCGGCGCTCGGCCAGGCGGCGCACGAGCTGGTCGTGCACGGCCTCCGGCACGAGCCCGCGGACGTCGCCGCCGAGCGCCGCGACCTCCTTGATCAGGCTGGAGGAGACGAACGCGTTGCCGACGGCACCGGGGAGGAAGACGGTCTCGACGTCGGTGAGGTGCGAGTTCATCTGCGCCATCGGCAGCTCGTACTCGTAGTCGCCGGCGCCGCGCAGCCCCTTGACGATCGCGACCGCGTCGATCTCGCGGCAGAACTCCACGATGAGGCCCTCGAAGCCGGACACCCGCACGTTCGCGATCCCGGCCGTCACCTCCTCGAGCATCGCGATGCGCTCCTCCGGGGTGAAGAGCCTGCTCTTGGACATGTTGACGCCGACGGCGACGACGACCTCGTCGAAGAGCCTCGCGGCTCGGGCGACGATGTCGAGGTGGCCGTTGGTCACCGGGTCGAAGGACCCGGGGCAGACAGCGCGACGCACGCGAGGCTCCCTTCAGGGGGCGGAGGTGGCGTGACCGTACCAAAGCGCGGTCTCGCCGTAGCGCTTCATCCGGTCCTCGACGATCCCGTCGGGCCAGGTCACGTGGCTGCGCTTGGCCGCGCGCTCGACCACGACGAGGGCACCGGGCACCAGCCAGCCCTGCGCCACCAGCGCGACCAGGTCGGCGTCGACGTCCTCGTCGGGCGTCGGGTAGGGCGGGTCGGAGAACACCACGTCGTAGGGCGCGGCAGGTGGCGCCGCGAGGACGGTGGCGACGGACGCGGAGATCACCCGGGCCCGCGAGAAGCCGAGGGCGCCGGCGTTGCGGGTGATCAGCGTGGCCGTACGCCGGTCCTGCTCGACGAGCGTGACCACCCCCGCCCCGCGGGAGCGGGCCTCGAGGCCGACCGCCCCCGACCCGGCGTAGAGGTCGAGGAAGCGGAGGCCGTCGAGCGAGCCGGTGCGCGCCTCGATCGCCGAGAACAAGGCCTCGCGCACCCGGTCGCTGGTGGGTCGGGTCGCTTGACCGCGCGGCGTCTCCAGACGCCGCCCGCCCGCCGTTCCCCCGATGATGCGAGTCATGTCCCCGTGTTCAGCCCTTCTCCATGAACCCCGAGGCGGCCGAGCGTTCGACCTCGGCCACCGCGGCGGCGAGGTCGGGCCACTGGGTCAGCCCGGGGTCACCGGAGAGTAACGCCTCCGCGGCCTCCCGGGCACGCACGATCGTCAACTCGTCACGCAACACCCGCAGCGAGACCAGGCTGGACCGCAGGCCCGACTGGCTGGCGCCGAGCACGTCGCCCTCGCGGCGCTGCTCGAGGTCGACGCGGCTGAGCTCGAACCCGTCGGTGGTCGAGGCGACGGCGTCGAGGCGGTCGCGAGCCGGTGAGCCGACCTCGGCGTGCGACACCAGGAGGCACAGACCGGGCAGGCCCCCACGGCCGACGCGACCTCGGAGCTGGTGGAGCTGGGAGACGCCGAAGCGGTCGGCGTCGAGCAGCACCATCATCGTCGCGTTGTGGACGTCGACGCCCACCTCGATCACGGTCGTCGCCACCAGTACGTCGATCTCGCCCGCTGCGAACGACCGCATGGCGGCGTCCTTGGCGTCGGCTGCGAGGCGGCCGTGGAGCACGGCGGTGCGCACGCCGCGCAGCGGTCCGGCGGCGAGCTCGGCGTGGACGTCCTCGACGGCCGCGAGCGCGCGCCTGGGCGGGATCTCGTTGCCCTCGTCGTCGAGGTCGAGCTGGTCGGTCTCGCCGTCCTCCCCCGCGTCGCCGGAGATGCGCGGGCACACGACGTAGACCTGGTGGCCCTTCTCGACCTCCTCGCGGACCCGCTGCCAGGCGCGGTCGATCCAGGTGGGCTGCTCGGCGAGCGGGACGACGTTGGTCTGGATCGGCGCCCGGCCGGCGGGCAGCTCGGCCAGCACGGACGCCTCGAGGTCACCGAACACCGTCATCGCCACGGTGCGCGGAATGGGCGTCGCGGTCATCACGAGCACGTGGGGCGGGGTGCCTGCCTTGTCGGTGAGCGCGGCTCGCTGCTCGACGCCGAAGCGGTGCTGCTCGTCGACGACGACCAGGCCGAGGTCGGCAAGCTCGACCTTGTCCTGGAGCAGGGCGTGGGTGCCGATCACGATCCCCGCCTCGCCGGTGACGATCTGGAGCATCGCCGCCTGGCGCGCGGCCCTCCCCATCGACCCGGTGAGGAGCACGACGCTCGTCGCGTCGGCGGCGCCGCCGAGCATGCCGCCCTGCGCGAGGTCGCCGAGCATCGCGGTGATCGAGCGGTGGTGCTGCTGGGCGAGCACCTCGGTGGGCGCCAGGAGGGCGGCCTGTCCCCCGCTGTCGACGACCTGGAGCATCGCGCGCAATGCGACGAGCGTCTTGCCGGAGCCGACCTCGCCCTGGAGGAGCCGGTTCATCGGATGGTCGCGGGTGAGCTCCTCGGCGACCAGGTCGCCGATCTCGCGCTGGCCGCGGGTGAGCTGGAAGGGGAGCCGCTCGTCGAACGCCGCGAGGATGCCGTCGGGACGGCCCGGCCGTGCGCGTGCGCCCTGCTCGCGGTGGGCCGCCCGCCTCCGGGCGAGCACCAGCTGGAGGACCAGGGCTTCCTCGAAGCGGAACCGCTTCTGCGCCGCACCGAGCTGGCTCCACTCGTCGGGTGCGTGCACCCACCGCAGCGCCTGCATGATGCCGAGCAGCTCGAACCGCTCGCGCAGCTCGGGGGTGAAGACGTCCGGCACGTCGGCGACCAGGTCGAGCGCGGTGGTGACGACCTTCTGCAGGTCCCACGAGTAGAGCTTGGCCGTGAGCGGATACACCGGCATGAGCTTGCTCATCGTGGCCGCCTCGGCGCCGTCGAGAGCGAACCCGTGGGGCTGCTCGAGCTGCCAGCTGCCCCGGAACTGCTTGGCCCTGCCGGTGAAGAACGCGCGGGTGCCCGGGACGAACTCGGCCTCGTGCTTGTCGACCAGGCTCTGGTAGGGGCTGAACAGGGTGACGGAGAAGTCGGGGCCGTCGGTCCTCAGCCGCACCGTCGTACGGAACTGGCGGCGGTTGCCGCTGAAGAACGAGGCGCTCTCGCAGGAGCGCACCTCGCCCACGATCGTCAAGTGCTCGCCGGCGACGGGGGTGGGCACCTCCGACAGCTCGGTCGCGGCGATGTAGCGGCGCGGGAAGTGGCGCAGCAGGTCGCCGACCGTGCGCAGCCCGAGGCCCTCCTCGGCGAGCTTGCGCTTCTTGTGGTGGGAGCCGAAGACCGCCCCGATCGGGCTGTCCGGCGTGATGGAGGCCATCGCTGGGCTACCGCCTCACTCGACGCTGACCAGCAGCGGGTAGCGCGGCTGGCCGCCCTCGTGGACGGCGACGTCGACGTGGGGGTGGCGCCCCTCCACGTGCGCGGCCAGTCGCTCGGCGAGCTCGACGCCGCCCTCACCGGACACGATGGTGACGAGCTCGCCACCGCCCGCGAGCAGGCGCTCGACCACGTCGGTCGCGACGGCGTCGAGGTCGCTGCCGACGACGGCGAAGTCGCCCGCGATGACACCGAGGGCATCGCCCGGCTCGCAGGGTCCGGCCATCGTGATCGCCCGCCGTGCCGCGACCGTCACCGCCCCGTGACGCGCGTGCCGCGCGGTCGCGGTCATCTCGCGCACGTCGGCGTCGAAGGCGCGGCCGGGCTCGTGCACCGAGATCGCGGCGAGCCCCTGCACCTGCGCCTGCGTGGGGATCACCTCGACCGAGACCGCGTGCTCCGCCTCGGCGGTGCGGGCTGCGATCTCGGCGGCCCGCACGGTGTCGCCGTCGTTGGGGAGCACGACGACCTCGGCCGCGCCGCAGCCCGTGATCGCCTCGAGGAGCTGGCCGGTCGAGGGACGCTGGCCCGGACCTCCGGGCACGACGACGGCGCCGGCGGACTCGAAGAGCTCGGCGAGCCCGGGGCCGGCGGCGACGGCGACGACCTTGCGACCGGTGCGGTTGGAGACCCTCTGGCGGTGCTCGGCGACCTGCTCGGCGAAGTGGGTGACCCGGATCCGGTAGGGCCGCCCCGCGGTGATGCCGGCCTCGATCACGGCACCCACGTCGTCGACGTGGACGTGGACGTTCCAGAGGCCGTCGCCGCCGACGACGACGAGGCTCTCGCCCAGCCCGGCGAGTGTCTCGCGCAGGACGGCGATGGCGTCGACCTCGTGCTCGGCGCCGACGTCGAGGAGGTACATCACCTCGTAGCCCGGACCGTCCTCGGTGAGGTCCTCGCCCGGGACGGTGGTGGGCACCCGGATGTGGTGGGTGCCGATCGCGGCGGCGTACGGCATCGGGCGACGGCCCGTCGCCGTGGTCTCCACCGCGTCGAGCACCACCGTCAGGCCGCGGCCGCCGGCGTCGACCACGCCGGCCCGGGCGAGCACGTCGAGCTGCTCGGGGGTCTTCGACAGAGCCGCCCGCGCGGCGGCCGCCGCGGCCGTGAACACGTCGCGGGCCCGCGCGTGCTCCCCCTCGGCGGCCGCGAGGGCGGCGTCGGAGGCGGCCCGGGCGACGGTGAGGATCGTGCCCTCGACCGGCGTACCGACCGCCGCATAGCTGGCGTCGGTGGCCGACGACATCGCGGCCGCGATGGTCTGCGCGCGAGGCTGCTCGCGGTCGGCGCCCGCGAGGTGGGTGACGTAGGCCCGGAGCATCTGGCTGAGGATCACGCCGGAGTTGCCGCGCGCGCCCATCAGGGCCGCGCGGGCGAGCAGCGCCATCCCCTCCTCGAGCCCGAGGTCGGGGTCGGCGGCGCGGGCCGCGCGCAGCTCGTCGCGGGCCGCGGAGACGGTCAGGAACATGTTGGTGCCGGTGTCGCCGTCGGGCACGGGATAGACGTTGAGGGCGTCGATCTCCTCGCGCGCCTGAGACAGGGCGTCGGTCGCGATGTCGACGAACCGGGCAACCGCGTCCAGGGTGATCCCGTGGGTGACTGGCTCCATCGAGTCGGTGTGCTCCTGGGTCTGGTGGGTCGACGGCACGTGCACGTGGTGTCGCGCGCCACAGGGTAGTGCCCTGCTCCGACCGCCCTGCGATTTCATCCCCGCGCCGGTCCTCGGCTACTCTTCTGCGGTTGCCTGTTGCTGCCTCACGGCGGTGTGCAGGCTCTCGAACCTCTATCAACCTCGAACGGATCGGAGTGCACGGTGGCTGCCGTCTGCGACATCTGCGCCAAGAAGCCGGGCTTCGGAAACAACCGTCCCTGGTCGCGCAAGATCACGAAGCGTCGCTTCAACCCCAACATCCAGCGCGTCCGGGCGACCGTCAACGGCACGCCCAAGCGCCTCAACGTCTGCACCGGTTGCCTCAAGGCCGGCAAGGTCTCGCGCTGACCTGACCCAGACTTCGTACGTCGCCCCCGTCGCTCTGCGGCGGGGGCTTCGTCGTCCCTGGGTCGGGGTCCCCTCTGTCGGGGCGACCCCGGCAGAGTCCCCGCACGTGCGGGGACTCCGACACTTGGAGGGGGTTGCAAAGGCCTCCAAGTGTCCGACTCGCCCACCCAGCACCCCGTGATGTCGGGCTGGGCAGGCGTCAGAAGTGGGTCCAGCCGGTCGGGCCGTCGTACTCCAGCCCGTCGACGGTGACGCCCGAGCCCTCGCGCACCTCGCCGACGACCTGCCAGTCGGCCGGCACGGACGCGAGGTCGGGGAAGGTGGCGAGCAGCGCGTGGTCGTCGCCGCCACCGAGGATGAACTGCAGCGGGTCGGCGCCGAGCGCGGCGCCGACGGCCGTCAGCGGCTCCGGGATCTCGAACGCGTCGCGGCGTACGTCGATCGCGACCCCGCTCGCCTCCGCGAGGTGACGGGCCTCGGCGAGGAGGCCGTCGGAGACGTCGATCAACGAGGTCGCCCCGGCCTCGGCGGCCTGCCGACCGGCGGCGTACGGCGGCTCGGGACGGCGGTAGGCCTCGACGAGCACCCGCGGCGAGCGGAAACCCCGCCCGAGCACGGCCAGCCCTCCGGCCGCCCAGCCCTGGCGGCCGGTCAGCGCGAGCACGTCGCCGGCCTCGGCGCCCGAGCGCAGCACCGGCGACTGCGTGCACTGGCCGAGCACGGTCACCGCGATCACGATCTCGTCGGCGCGGGTGAGGTCGCCGCCGACGACCGTCGCGCCGACGATCGCGCACTCCTCGGCGAAGCCGCGGGCGAAGTCGAGTGCCCACTCCACCGGCAGGTCGGCGGGCGCGGCGAGGCCGATGGTGAGGTGGCGGGCGGTTCCGCCCATCGCGTTGATGTCGGAGAGGTTCTGCGCGGCCGCGCGGTGCCCCACGTCGGAGGCGCTCGCCCAGTCGCGACGGAAGTGGCGGCCCTCGACCATCAGGTCGGTCGAGACCACGACGTGGCCGTGCTTGATGCGCAGCACCGCCGCGTCGTCGCCGGGCCCGACCAGGACGTGCTCGTCGGTCTCGAAGACCTTCACGAGCTCCGAGATCAGGCCGAACTCACCCGCGTCGCCGAGGGTTCCGTCGAGGGTCGCGTCGGGGTCGGTCGCCATGCCCCCATCCCACCAGACGCGTGCCGTGAGGACAGTCACCCAGCCCCTGTCGGCCCGCCCGCGTGGCGCGGTAGGTTGGCCCGGTCACACCCGATTGAACGAGACCGAGGAGTCCACGATGGTCGTCCAGGCCTACATCCTGATCCAGACCGACGTCGGCAAGGCCGCGGAGGTGGCCAAGGCCATCGCCCAGGTCAGCGGCGTCACTCTCGCCGAGGACGTCACCGGTCCCTACGACGTGATCGTCCGCGCCGAGGCGAAGAACGTCGACGAGCTGGGCAAGCTCGTGGTGTCGAAGGTGCAGAACCTCGACGGCATCACGCGCACGCTCACCTGCCCCGTCGTCCACATCTGAGTCACCCGACGACACACGTGCACGTACGCCGACGCCTCGGCCCTGCAAGGGGCCGGGGCGTCGTCGCGTCCGCGGCACTGCTCCCGCTCCTCCTCGCCCTGGCAGCCTGCTCCCCCGGCAACGTCACCATCGACGACCACGACCTCTCGGATGCCGATCGCGCGACCTGCGAGGCGCTGGTGGACGACCTGCCCGACACCCTCGCCGGCGAGCTGCGGCGTTCGGTCGACCCGGACGGCGGACCGGGTGCGGCGTGGGGCGATCCGGCGTACGTCCTCACGTGCGGGGTGCCGGAGCCGGCCGGCTACGAGGCGACCGCGGAGTGCAGCGACATCAAGGGGGTCGGGTGGTACGTCACCGACGACCAGCTCAGCGACCTGCGGGTCGACGTCACGCCCATCGCGCTCACCCGGACGCCGTACGTCGAGCTGCTGGTGCCCTCGCGCTACCGGACCGACGGCATCGACCGGGCGCTCGCGGAGCTGGCGCCGGTGCTCAAGGAGCACCTGACCGAAGGACTGAGCTGCCTCTGAGCCTCAGCGCAGACCGGTGTCGCGCCGCAGCGCGAGCTGGACGAGCCGGTCGACCAGCTCGGGGTAGCTGAGGCCGGAGGCGGCCCAGAGCTGGGGATACATCGACGTCGGGGTGAAGCCCGGCATCGTGTTGAGCTCGTTGATGACGAGCGAGCCGTCGGGCAGCACGAAGAAGTCGACGCGGGCCAGGCCCTCGCACGACAGCGCCTCGAACGCGCGGACCGCCATCGCCCGCAGCGACTGCTCGGTCTCGGCGTCGAGGTCGGCGGGGATGTCGATCTCGGTCTGCTGGTCGGCGAGGTACTTCGCCTCGAAGTCGTAGAACTCGTGGTCGCCGCCGGTGCGCACCTCGCCGGGTCGCGACGTCTCGGGTGGCCCCTCGAGGGTGCCGAGCACGCCGCACTCCACCTCGCGCCCACCTTCCATCGACTGCTCGACGAGCACCTTGGGGTCGTGGCGGAACGCCTCCTCCAGCGCCTCCTCCACCTCGGACGCGTCGTGCACCTTGCTGATGCCCATGCTCGAGCCGGCGCGTGCCGGCTTGGCGAACGACGGGAAGCCGAGCTCCTCGATCCGGGTGCGTACGCCGACCTGGTCCTGCTCCCACTCCGTGCGGGTGACGGTGACGCCGCGCGTCACCGGCAGCCCGGCCGCCTGCAGCACGACCTTCATGTACGCCTTGTCCATCCCGATGGCAGAGGCCAGCACCCCCGAGCCGACGTAGCGCACGCCCGCCATCTCGAGCATCCCCTGCAAGGTGCCGTCCTCGCCCCACGGTCCGTGCAGGAGCGGGAAGACGACGTCGACCTCGCCGATGACGGACGGGACGGCCGTCGCATCGGTCACGACGAGCTCCGTGCCCGTCGCGGCGCCCATCAGCGCGACCGTCGAGCCGGCGGCGTCGACCTCGGGGAGGTCGCTGCCGTGGATGGCGAGCCGGCCGGGCTCGTCGACCTCCAGCACCCACCGGCCGTCGGTGGCGATCCCCACCGGCACGACGTCGTACGCGTCGCGGTCGATGGCGGCCAGCACGCTGCCCGCGGTCACGCAGGAGATGCCGTGCTCGGAGGAACGGCCGCCGAAGACGACGGCGACGCGGGGCTTGCGCGGGGCGGTGCCTGGGGAGGTGTCGTTCATCGGCTCGACCCTATCCACCTACGCTGGCCCGCATGGCTGCAGACTCTCCGCTCAGGTCCGGCACGTTGGCCCTCTCGACACTGGCCGTCACGGCCGGCCGGCCCGACCGCACCCCGGACGCGCCGCTCAACACGCCGATCACGATGGCCTCGACGTACGTCGCCGGCGGGGACGTCGAGTACGGCCGTTACGGCAACCCGACCTGGACCGCCCTCGAGGACGCCCTCGGCGCGCTGGAGGGCGGACGCTGCCTGACCTTCGCCTCCGGGCTGGCAGCGGTCGCGACGGTGCTCGACCTCGTCGGTGTCGAGGGCACCGTCGTTGCGCCCAAGCACGCCTACACCGGCACGATCATGCAGCTCGCCGACCTCGAGGCGCGCGGCCGGCTCAAGGCCCACCTCGTCGACATCACCGACACCGAGGCCGTCGTCGCGGCCTGCGCCGACGCCTCGCTGGTGTGGCTCGAGTCGCCCACGAACCCGGCCCTCGAGATCGCCGACATCCCGACCATCACGGCCGCCGCGCACGAGTCCGGCGCCTACGTCGTCGTCGACAACACCTTCGCCACTCCCCTGCTCCAACGCCCGCTCGAGGACGACGTCGACCTGGTCGTGCACTCGGCGACGAAGTACCTCGCCGGACACTCCGACGTGCAGATGGGCGCGATCATCACCCGCGACGACGAGCTCTACGGCGTGCTCAAGGGTCGCCGCGACCTCGTCGGCGCCATCCCCGGCCCGTTCGAGGCGTGGCTGACGCTGCGCGGTCTGCGCACGCTGCACCTGCGCGTCGAGCGCGCCCAGGCCAACGCGCAGGAGCTCGTCCGCCGCCTCGGCGAGCACGCCGCGCTGTCGGAGGTCCGCTACCCGGGCTTCGGCGCGATCGTCAGCATCGTGCTCGCCCAGGGCGAGATGGCGGCCGACCTGCTCAGCCGCAAGACCCGCCTCTGGGTCCACGCCACCTCGCTCGGCGGAGTCGAGTCGAGCCTCGAGCGGCGGCGCCGCTGGAAGGCCGAGGCCGCGACCGTCCCCGACGGGCTCGTACGGCTGTCCGTCGGGATCGAGGACGTCGAGGACCTCTGGGACGACCTCCGCGCCGCGCTGGACGGCTGCGTCGGCTGAGTCGTCCCTCGCTGGTTGAGGAGGTCGCCACGACCTCGTGCCTCGGTCGCGGCTGGGCGTCACATCAGTCGGTCTCGGCCTTGGTGTCGCGGGCGATGAAGGAGTTCATCATGTCGAGCGCGGTCATCTTGCCGTCGACGACGGCGTCGACCGCCGCCGCGATGGGGGCGTCGACGCCGGTGCGCTCGGCGAGCGCGAGCAGCGACTTGCAGGACTTGGCGCCCTCGGCGACCTGACGGGTCGAGGCGTAGATCTCCTCGGTCGTCATCCCCTGACCGAGGCGCTCGCCGAAGGTGCGGTTGCGCGACAGCGGCGAGGAGCAGGTGGCGACGAGGTCGCCGAGGCCGGCCAGACCCATCAGGGTCAGTGGGTTGGCGCCCTGCGCGGTCGCGAGGCGCGCGGTCTCGGCAAGACCGCGGGTGATGACGGAGGCGGTGGTGTTGTCGCCGAAGCCGAGGCCGACGGCCATGCCGACCGCGAGGCCGACGACGTTCTTGTAGGCCCCGCCGATCTCGCAGCCGAGCACGTCGACCGACGTGTAGGGCCGGAACGACGGACCGTGCGTGATCGCCTGGAGCTGCTTGGCGCGGTCCTCGTCGAGGCACGCGACGACGGAAGCGGCCGGTTCGCGGCGCGCGATCTCGCGGGCCAGGTTGGGTCCGCTGATCACGGCGATGCGCTTGGCCGAGGCGTCGGTGACCTCCTGGATCACCTCGCTCATCCGCATGAGCGTGCCGAGCTCGACACCCTTCATCAGCGAGACCATCGTGGCCTTCTCGGGGATGATCGGCGCCCAGGCCGTGAGGTTCTCGCGCAGGCTCTGCGACGGCACCGTGAGGACGACGACGTCGGCGTCCGCTGCGACCCGCTCGGGATCGGTGGAGGCGCTGATCGACGGCGGCAGCTCGATGCCGGGGAGGTAGTCGGTGTTCTCGCGGCGCTCGTTGATCGCCTCGACGACGTCGTCGCGCCGCGCCCACAGGGTGACGTCGTTGCCGGCGTCCGCCAGGACCAGCGAGAACGCAGTGCCCCACGACCCGGCGCTGAACACCGCGACCTTCTTCTTCGACTCGCTCATCCCTGTGGCCTCTTCCTGGGGTTCCTCGAACGGTGGTGCGGGTCCTCGACCGGGTTCCCGATCTCGCGTACGCCGCTGGCGCGCGGGTCGTACCTCACTGCGGGCGGTGTCGAGCCTCGCAGGTCGGCGACGATCGCGGTGATGGCGGCCATGATGCGGTCCGTCGCCTCGGCGGTGGACTCCGGGCTGGGCGGCAGCGCCGCCAGGTCGTCGAGCCGCACCGGGTCGCCGGCCCTCATCACGACGTTCTTGCGCGGCACCAGGTGCGGCGTCTTCGTGTACGGCGGCAGCACCTCGTGCGCGCCCCACTGGCCGACGGGGATCACTGGGCACCCGGTGGCAAGGGCGATCCGGGCCGCGCCGGTCTTGCCCTTCATCGGCCAGAGGTCCGGGTCGCGGGTGAGCGTGCCCTCGGGGTAGATCACGATGCACTCGCCCTCGCCGATCGCGCGGACCGCCGCGTCGTAGGCGCCGACGGCGTTGCGACTGAGCCGCTCGACCGGGATCTGGCCGGCCGACGACAGGAAGCCGCCGAGCACCTTGTTGGTGAACAGGCCCGACTTCGCGAGGTAGCGCGGCAGCCGTCCGTGGTCGTAGACGAAGTGGGCGGACAGCAGCGGATCGACGTGGGAGATGTGGTTGATCGCGACGATGCAGCCGCCGGTGGCGGGAATCTTCTCGCCGTCGATCCAGGTGCGGGAGGTCGCGGCGAGCAGCGTCGGCTTGAGGATCGACGCGGCGACGGTCATCGCCCAGCCGCGGTCCTGCTCCAGCTTCCGGACGCGCACCCGGCACCTCCTTTCTGTCGGAATCCAGTCGGAAATCGCAGGCCGCCCCTGCGTCGCGAGCAGGCTACTGGTTCGGGTGGGCCGTGGTGCGACACCGCCGCGCTGGCACCCGATGGGAGGATCTGCGTGATGTCTGTCCCCGATGCATCTCCCGCTGCGGCCTCCAGTCCTGCCGTCGAGACGCCCGTCCGGTGCGTGGTCGTCGTGCCCGTGAAGCCGCCCACGCTCGGCAAGTCCCGCCTCGTCGGCCTCACCGACGAGCAGCGCCGCGAGCTGGCCGAGGCGTTCGCCCTGGACACCGTCGCGGCGGCCGTGGCGACGCCCGGCGTGGACGCGGTGCTCGTCGTCACGGACGACTTCCGGCTCGCTGGCGCACTGCGCGGCCCGGGTGTCGAGGTGATGCCCGACGGCGTCAGCGAGGACCTCAACGCAACCCTCGTGCAGGCGGCCGCCGAGGTCGTACGCCGGTGGCCGGAGGCCGTGCCCGTCGCACTGTGTGCGGACCTCCCGGGCCTCCTGCCCGACGAGCTCGCAGCCGCCCTGGTCGAGGCCAGCGCAGAGGTGTCGGCGGGACGTTCGGTGTTCGTGCGCGACCGAGCAGGGATCGGCACCACGATGTACGCCGCCGCTGCCGATGCGTTCGCCCCGCGCTTCGGCCTCGACTCCGCTGCCGCCCACGAGCGGGCGGGCGCGGTCGAGATCGCCTCGGCGGCTGCGAGCGTCCGCACCGACGTCGACGACCTCGCCGACCTCGGCGCCGCATTGGTGGCCGGCGTGGGTCCGCACACTGCCCAGGCAAGCGGAAGGCGGGCCACCCCACTGGGGTGACCCGCCCTCGAAGATCGCAGCGTCAGGACTTCTTGGCGGTCTTCTTCGCCGGAGCCTTCTTCGCCGGAGCCTTCTTGGCGGCGGCCTTCTTCGCCGGAGCCTTCTTGGCCGGAGCCTTCTTGGCGGCGGCCTTCTTCGCCGGAGCCTTCTTGGCCGGAGCCTTCTTGGCCGTCGACTTCGTGGCCGTCTTCTTCGCAGGAGCCGACTTCTTGGCGGCGGTCTTGGCCGGAGCCTTCTTGGCGGCGGCCTTCTTGGCGGGAGCCTTCTTGGCGGGAGCCTTCTTGGCGGGAGCCGCCTTCTTGGCCGAGGTGGTCGCGGCCGGTGCGGACCTCGTGGCAGCCGACTTCTTGGTGGCAGCGCCCGTCACCGCAGCAGCAGCAGCGCGAACGCTCGCGGGCGGCCTCGGCATGGTGGCCGCAGTCAGCTTCGGCAGCTTCTTCGCACCCGAGATGACGTCCTTGAGCTCCTTGCCGGCGGAGAACTTCGGCACGGACTTCTTCTTGGACTTGATCCGCTCACCCGTCTGCGGGTTGCGGACCCAGCGCGCGTTGCGCACTGCCTTCTCGAACGAGCCGAAGCCGGTGATCGCGACCTTCTCGCCCTTGGCCACCTCACGCGTGATGGTGTCGAGCACTGACTCGAGTGCGTGGGCCGCCTGCTTGCGGTTCCCCTCGTAACGTGCGGATAGCGCGTCGATGAGCTCTGTCTTGTTCACTAGCTTCCCTTCCAATGAACCCGGATGCCGAGCTCGTGCTCGACCTACTGCTCGCACGCTAGGCACATGGAGGGGTGAGGACAATCACCATCGGCCCTCTTTGTCGGGGTTTTTTCAAGCAGTGACTGGCTTCCACGTCGGTCGGGCGGCCTCGAAGGCCGTGATCTCGGCGTCGTGGCCGAGGGTGATGCCGATGTCGTCGAGGCCCTCGAGCAGCCGCCAGCGGGTGTAGTCGTCGATGTCGAAGGAGTCCTCGACGGCGTCCTCGCCTGCGCCCGCGCGGATCGTCCGGCTCTCCAGGTCGACGGTGATCACGCCGCCCGGGTGGTCATCGAGCCAGTCCCACAGGCGCTGCACGACCTTCTCGTCGACCTGCGCCGCCACGAGCCCGGCCTTGCCGGAGTTGCCGCGGAAGATGTCGGCGAAGCGCGAGGAGACGACGACCTTGAAGCCGTAGTTCTGCAAGGCCCACACGGCGTGCTCGCGCGAGCTGCCGGTGCCGAAGTCCGGACCGGCGACCAGCACCGACCCCCCGGCGTACGTCGGGTCGTTGAGGACGAAGTCGGGGTCGTTGCGCCACGCGGCGAACAGCCCGTCCTCGAAACCCGTACGGGTCACCCGCTTGAGGTAGACCGCCGGGATGATCTGGTCGGTGTCGACGTTGCTGCGCTTCAGCGGCACGCCGACGCCGGTGTGGGTCGTGAACTTGTCCATCGCTCAGGCCTCCTGCAGCTCGGTGATCGGCGCCAGGTCGGCAGGCGAGGAGAGCGTGCCGCGCACGGCGGTGGCGGCGGCGACCGGCACGGACACCAGGTGCGTACGACCGCCCTTGCCCTGCCGGCCCTCGAAGTTGCGGTTGGACGTCGACGCGCTGCGCTCGCCCGGAGCGAGCTGGTCGGGGTTCATCCCGAGACACATCGAGCAGCCGGCTCCGCGCCACTCGGCGCCGGCGGCGATGAAGACCCGGTCGAGGCCCTCGGCCTCCGCCTGGAGTCGTACGCGCACCGAGCCGGGCACCACCAGCAGCCGGGTGTCGGCAGCGACCGTGCGGCCCTCGAGGATCGAGGCGGCGAGGCGCAGGTCCTCGATGCGTCCGTTGGTGCACGAGCCGACGAAGACGGTGTCGACCTTGACCTCGCGCAGCGGCGTGCCGGCCGTCAGGCCCATGTAGTGCAGGGCCTTCTCGGTGGCGACCTTGTCGTTGGGCTCGTCGAAGTCGTCGGGGCCCGGGATGGTGGCCCCGAGCGGCGCGCCCTGGCCGGGGTTGGTGCCCCACGTGACGAACGGCGTCATCGTCGAGGCATCCAGCGCGATCTCCCGGTCGAAGGTCGCGTCGTCGTCGGTGCGCAGCGTCTTCCAGTGGGCGACGGCCGCGTCCCAGTCGGCGCCCTTGGG
This sequence comes from uncultured Actinomycetota bacterium, assembly GCA_963791365.1. Classification (GTDB taxonomy): domain Bacteria; phylum Actinomycetota; class Actinomycetes; order Propionibacteriales; family Nocardioidaceae; genus Nocardioides. The sequence goes on from CAWBSG010000019.1 coordinate 119,766, forward strand.
GGCCTCGGGCTTGTCGGCGAGGTAGTCGAAGGTGGTCTGGTCGGGCGCGATCAGGCCAGCCTTGGCGCCCCACTCGATCGACATGTTGCACACGGTCATCCGGGCCTCCATCGAGAGCTCCTCGATGGCCTGGCCGCGGTACTCCACGATGTAGCCCTGGCCGCCGCCGGTGCCGGTGTGCGCGATCAGCGTGAGGACCATGTCCTTCGCGGTGACACCCTCGGGGAGGCTGCCGTCGATCGTGACCGCCATCGTCTTCGGGCGCGCCTGGGTGAGGGTCTGGGTGGCGAGGACGTGCTCCACCTCGGAGGTGCCGATGCCGAATGCGATCGCCCCGAACGCGCCGTGGGTGGAGGTGTGGGAGTCACCGCACACGATCGTCATCCCCGGCTGGGTCAGGCCGAGCTGCGGGCCGACGACGTGGACGATGCCCTGCTCGACGTCGCCGAGCGGGTGGAGGCGCACGCCGAAGTCGGCGCAGTTCTTGCGCAAGGTCTCGACCTGGGTGCGGGAGACCGGGTCCGCGATCGGCTTGTCCCAGTCGAGCGTCGGGACGTTGTGGTCCTCGGTCGCGAGGGTGAGGTCGGGGCGCCGGACCGTACGGTTGGCGAGGCGCAGACCGTCGAAGGCCTGCGGCGAGGTCACCTCGTGGAGGAGGTGGAGGTCGATGAAGAGGAGGTCGGGCTCCCCGCTCGCGCTGCGGACGACGTGCTCGTCCCAGACCTTCTCGGACAGGGTCTTGCCCATGCTGCGAACTCCTTCTGCTGCGTGCGGTGGCTCGACGCTACATCTTGCATCCCACTCCCTGAGATGAGAATATCGGAATATGGACAACGGATCTGGTGTCGGCGTGCTCGACAAGGCCGCCCTCGTGCTCGCCGCACTCGAGGCCGGACCGGCCACCCTGGCCGGCCTCGTCGCCGGCACCGGGCTGGCCCGGCCGACGGCCCACCGCCTGGCGGTGGCGCTCGAGCACCACCGTCTCGTGGCGCGCGACATGCAGGGCCGCTTCGTGCTCGGCCCCCGGCTCTCCGAGCTCTCCGCCGCGGCCGGCGAGGACCGCCTCCTGGCCTCGGCCGGACCGGTGCTCGCGCGACTGCGCGACATCACCGGCGAGTCCGCCCAGCTCTGGCGGCGCCAGGGCGAGCACCGCGTCTGCGTCGCCGCGGCCGAGCGCCCGTCCGGTCTGCGGGACACGATCCCGGTCGGCTCCCAGCTGACGATGAATGCCGGCTCCGCCGCACAGATCCTGCTCGCCTGGGAGGACCCCGAGCGGATGCACCGCGGGCTCCAGAACGCGGCCTTCTCGGCCACCGCCCTGTCCGGCATCCGCCGCCGCGGCTGGTCGCAATCGGTGGGCGAACGCGAGCAGGGCGTGGCGTCGGTGTCCGCACCGGTCCGCTCCCCCGGCGGCAAGGTCATCGCCGCCGTCTCGGTCTCCGGCCCGCTCGAGCGGCTCTCCCGCCAGCCCGGCCGGATGCACGCACCCGCCGTCCTCGCCGCGGCGGACCGGCTGTCCGAGTCGCTGCGGCGCGCCGCGGCTGAGTGAGCCGTCCTGCACCCACGCGGACACTCACGTCGCGCCCGCTCAGAAGAGGGCGTCCTGCTCCAGCTCGAGCAGCTGCTGCTTGCGCTCCAACCCGCCGGCGTACCCGGTGAGGGTGCCGTTGGCGCCGATGACGCGGTGGCAGGGCACGACGATCGGGATCGGGTTGCGGCCGTTGGCGAGGCCCACGGCGCGGGACGCCGCGTTGGTCATGCCGAGGCGGCCGGCCACCTCTCCGTAGGACGCGGTCTGGCCGTAGGCGATCTTCTCCAGCTGCTCCCACACCCGCCGCTGGAACTCGGTCCCGACGGGTGCGAGGGGGAGGTCGAACTCGGTGAGCTCGCGGCCGAAGTACGCCGTCAGCTGGCGCACCGCCTCGGCGAGCACCCGCTCGTCGTCCGAGCGGGCGCCGAGCGGGCGACCGTCGACGGGCTGCTTGAACGGCGAGAACTCGATCGCCACGATCGATCCGCCCCGTTCGACGATGCGCAGGTCGCCGATGGGCGAGGGCATCACGGTCCACATGTCAGTTCTCCTTCGCCGCGAGGGCAGGGGTGTCGGGCATCAGGGTGTTCCAGAGGTGCATCAGGGCGTACGAGCGCCAGGGGCGCCAGCGATCGGGATCGGACCCGGTCGACCCGCCGAGGTCGGCGAGCACGCGCCGGATCGCGAGGTCGGTGGGCAGGAAGACGTCGGGGTGGCCGAGGGCCCGCATCGCGACGTAGTCCGCGGTCCACGGCCCGATCCCGGGCAGCTCCAGCAGCGCGCGGCGTACGTCGTCGCGGTCGGGGCCTCGGTCGAGCACCACGGTGCCGTCGGCGAGGGCTCCGGCGAGGGCGACGAGCGCGCGGCCGCGGGCCCGCGGCATCGGCAGGGACTCGGGCTCGAGTGCGGCGAGGGTGGCCGCGTCGGGGAAGAGGTGGGTCAGTCCCGGCACGGGTGAGTCGATGTGTCGGCCGTGCCGGGCGACGATGCGCCCGGCGACCGTGCGCGCCCCGGCGACGCTGACCTGCTGGCCGATGACGGTGCGAACGGCGGTCTCCGCGCCGTCGACCTGTCCGGGAACCCGCAGGCCGGGCGTGGCCCGCACGAGCGGGCCGAGCAACGGGTCGGCGCGGAGCTGGGCGTCGACGGCGGTGGGGTCGCAGTCGGCATCGAGGAGGCGGCGTACGCGCTCGCTCGCGGCGGCGGTGTCGCGCAGGTCGTGCAGCCAGAACTCGGCGACGACGAACCCGGTGCCGCCGTCGTCCGGCAGGTCGGCGAGGCGGAGTCGGACGGTGCCCGGACCGTGCGGGAGGTCGAGCGTGCGGGCATAGCTGCCCGGCTCGGCCACCTCCACGCCGGGCACGACGTGGAACGCGAGGAAGTCGAGGAGCCGCCTGCCGGCGAACGGAGTGCGCACGGCCAGGCGCATGGTGACCGCGCCCGACGGTCCGGCGGTCGTGTGCGCCCGCGACCGCCCGCGTCCGCGCAGCTGCGTGGGCGAGGCGTCGTAGACCTCGCGGACGGTCTCGTTGAACTGCCGGACGCTGGCGAAGCCGGCGGCGAAGGCGACATCGGTGAGCGGCAGGTCGGTGGTCTCGATGAGCACCCGCGCGGTCTGTGCGCGACGGGCCCGGGCGAGCGCCAGCGGTGCGGCGCCGAGCTCCTGGCTCAGCAACCGGCCGAGGTGGCGCGGTGTGTAGCCGACGCGCTGGGCGAGGCCGCCGACCCCCTCCCGGTCGACGAGACCGTCGGCGATCAACCGCATCGCCCGGCCGGCGACGTCGGCAGCGACGTCCCACTCGGGGCTGCCGGGAGTGGCGTCGGGGAGGCAGCGCTTGCAGGCGCGGTAGCCGGCCGCCTGGGCGCTGGCGGCGGTCGGGTGGAAGCTCACGTTGCCCGACGCCGGGGTGCGCGCCGGGCAGGACGGCCGGCAGTAGATGCCGGTGGTGCGGACGGCGGTGTAGAAGACGCCGTCGAACCGGCGGTCGCGGCTCTTCACGGCGCGATAGCACGCGACGGTGTCGAGGTGCCCGGTCGGTGTCATGCCTCGATCCTGCCGTCTGCGGATCTGCCGGACCAGCGGAAAACGGACACGGCGGCGATGCACGAACGTCGAAGGGCCCGGTCCTGGTGGACCGGGCCCTTCGTCATGCGTTGGTACCCCCGACCGGATTTGAACCGGCGTTACCGCCGTGAGAGGGCGACGTCCTAGGCCGCTAGACGACGGGGGCTTGCATGGTGCTGCAGGTGCGCAGCGGGCGAAACTCTATCGAACGATGGAGAGTCGCACCAAATCCAGTCCCGGAAGGACCGGATTCGCTGGGGTACTAGGACTCGAACCTAGAACAACTGGACCAGAACCAGCCGTGTTGCCAATTACACCATACCCCATGGGGGTATCAGTCCGACCGCGCTGCGATCGACCTGACCACCACGTGGCTCCCTGCGGAACCGATCCCGAACGTTACACGCGCGGAGGTGGGGCATCCAAAATGGGGTCCCCCGCGGAAGGGTGCTGCACTCCCCCGACCGGCGGGCCCTGGGTCGCGAGGCCCATCGCCTTCGCGACCCACATCGCGAGCCCGAGGTAGACGAGCGACTGGGTCAGGGTGGAGAGGATCATCCACCAGCTGCTGCCACCCGTGGCGTTGAGCGCCGTGGTCAGGTCACCGAAGGCCAACGCGAGGCCGAAGGCGAGGAAGTTGTTGAGGACGTGCATCGCGATCGCGGCCTCGAGACCGCCCGTGCGGATCACCAGGATCCCGGCGACGACGCCGAACGCGAACCGGTCGAAGAACACGGGAGGCTCCTGCGAGAAGCCGTGGAAGAACGCGAAGATCAGCGCCGGCCCGAGCACCGCCAGTGCCTGCGACGTACGCCGCGCCACGTGGAGCGAGCCGAACGCCTGGGTGAGGTAGCCGCGGAACAGGTACTCCTCGCCGGCCGCCTGGAGCGGCGTGAGCAGGACGATCACGAGGAGGAAGTCGCGGGTGCGCGAGGTGAACTCGTTGACCTGGCCGACCGGCGACTCGCCCGGCGCCAGCGGGAGCAGCAGGCCCACGCCCACCGACGCCACCAGCGCGACGACCGCGAGCGGGAGGCAGACCAGGAGGTATCCCCAGCGCAGCCGCGGCCCCACGGACGACACCCACCGCGGCTTGAGCCGGTGGAACCACCAGGTGACCGCGAAGGTCAGCGGGATCGCGGCGGCGAGCACGACGTTGAGCAGCGCGAGACCGGCCGGGGTGGCCTCCGCCGTCACGTCGAGCACGGCGCCGGCATCCTCGACGCCGTAGCCGGCGACCATCAGGCCCGCGAAGAACAGGCCACCGGCGATGAGCGGCACGACCACGAAGACGAGCAGGAGGAGGAGCAGCGCCCCGACGATCGAGCGCCACCCGCCGGGTCGGCCGACGCGGTGGAGCTCGTGGTACTGCGGGCGGAAGTCGGGCGCGAGCGGCGCGGGCATGGCCGGGCCGGCTCAGCCGGACATCGCGTCGTGGAGCCGGGCGATCGACCGGTCACGGCCCAGCAGCTCCAGCGACTCGAAGAGCGGCGGGCTCACCTTCTTGCCGCTCACCGCGATCCGGACCGGACCGAAGGCGAGCCGCGGCTTGAGGCCGAGCTCGTCGATCAGCGCGCTCCGGAGCGCCTCGTCGATGGCGGCGGTGCTCCACGTCGTCAGCGGGACGAGTGCGTCGTACGCCGCCCTGACGACGTCCCTGGCGGTGCCGTCGAGCTCGTCGGTGCGCACGAAGTCGGCCTCGTCGACGAAGAGGAAGTCGAGCATCGGCGCGGCCTCGGTGAGCTTGTTGATCCGCTCGGCGACGAGCGGCATCGCCAGCTCGAGCAGCTGGGCGTCCGCGTCGCTGACCGGGTCGGAGACGACCCCCGCCTCCTTGAGGAACGGCAGCGCGCGGTGGGTGATGTCCTCCACGGACAGCAGCCGCATGTGGGAGGCGTTGATCGCCTCGGCCTTCTTGAGGTCGAAGCGCGCCGGATTGGGGTTGACGTCCTTGATGTCGAACGCCTCGACCATGTCGGCGAGCGAGAAGATGTCGCGGTCGGCGGCGATCGCCCAGCCGAGCAGCGCGAGGTAGTTGAGCAGGCCCTCGGGCAGGAACCCCTGCTCGCGGTAGGCCAGCGCGTGCGCCTCCGGGTCACGCTTGGAGAGCTTCTTGTTGCCCTGGCCCATGACGTAGGGCAGGTGGCCGTAGGTCGGCACCTCGTTCGCGACGCCGAGCGCGACGAGCGCGTCGAAGAGCGCGAGCTGGCGCGGCGTGCTGGAGAGCAGGTCCTCGCCGCGCAGCACGTGGGTGATCCCCATCAGGGCGTCGTCGACCGGGTTGACGAGCGTGTAGAGGGGGTCGCCGTTGGCGCGCGAGAGCGCGAAGTCGGGGACGTTCTCGGTCTCGAAGGTGATGTCGCCGCGGACCGCGTCGTCCCAGGTGATCGAGCCGTCGGGCATCCGGAACCGGACGATCGGCGAGCGACCGTCGGCCTCGAAGGCGGCGCGCTGCTCGTCGGACAGCTCGCGGCAGAAGCCGTCGTAGCCCTGCATCTTCGAGCCCGACGCCGCGCGGCGCGCGGTGACCTCGTCGTTGGTGCAGAAGCAGTCGTAGGAGTACGACGAGTCGCGCAGGCGGGCGAGCACGTCGCGGTAGATGTCGCCGCGCTCGCTCTGGTGGTAGGGCCCGTGCGGGCCGCCGACCTCGATGCCCTCGTCCCAGTCGAGCCCGAGCCAGCGCCACAGCTCGACGATGGCGTCGTACGACTCCTGCGTGCTGCGCTCGCGGTCGGTGTCCTCCATCCGGAAGACGATCTGGCCCCCGTGGTGGCGGGCGAAGGCCCAGTTGAACAGCGCGGTGCGGACCAGGCCGACGTGCGGCGAGCCGGTGGGCGACGGGCAGAAACGGACGCGGACGGGCGAGGACATGAGAGGTGCTCAGCTTCCGGGGATCGGGGAACGGAGGGCGACGGGGTTGGTCAGGGCGCCGATGCCGGCGATGGAGATCTCCACCTCGTCGCCGACCTGCATGGGGCCGACGCCCTCGGGGGTGCCGGTGAGGATGAGGTCGCCGGGCAGCAGGGTCATCACCGAGGACACGTGGGCGACCAGGGTCGGGACGTCGAAGACCATGTCGGCGGTGGAGCCGTCCTGCTTCACGTCGCCGTTGAGGTGGGTCTGCACCGCGCGACCGTCGGCGAAGTCCTGCGGGTCGAGGTCGGTCTCGATCCACGGGCCCAGCGGGCAGAAGGAGTCGAAGCCCTTGGCGCGGGTGAACTGCACGTCGGACTTCTGCAGGTCGCGCGCGGTGACGTCGTTGGCGATCGTGTAGCCGAAGATCACGTCGGTGGCCTGCTCGGCCGGCACGTCGCGACAGATGCGGCCGATCACGACCGCGAGCTCACCCTCGAAGTGGAGGTTCGAGGTCTGCGGCGGGTAGTAGATCGGGTCGCCGGGACCGATGACCGTCGTGTTGGGCTTGAGGAACAGCATCGGCTCGGTCGGCAGGTCGTTGCCCATCTCGGCCGCATGGGCGGCGTAGTTGCGCCCGATGCCGACGACCTTGCTGCGCGGGATGACCGGCGCGAGGAGGCGTACGTCGCTGAGCTTGTACTCCTCGTCGACGAGCTTGATGCCGACGTAGAGCGGGTCGCCCGCGAGGGGCACCACCACCGAGTCGTCGGAGGGCTGGCCGAACTCGTCGACCTCTCCGGTGACGACGCCGAAGCGCGGCTCCTCGCCCGTGCTGAACCGACAGATGCGCATGGAGCGAGCCTATCGAGCGAGCGTACGAGGGCCCGACCCGGAGTGCACCCCCGCGCCTCCGGGCCGGTCCCTCGTACATCCCCGTGACTGCTGATTCTCGTCATTGTCTGCTCCGGATCTACACCCCTGAGGAGGCAGTACGTCCGGCGGCGCGCGCCAGCGCATCGAGAGCGGCCTCGACGTCCGCCGCGGTCGTCGACCAGTTGCTGACGCTGACCCGCAGCACCGCACGGCCGCGCCACCGCGAACCGGTGGTCCACGCGGTGCCGTCGGCGAGCATCGCGTCGACCACCCCGCGGGTGGCGTCGTCGTCGCCGAACACCGCGCACACCTGGGTGAACTCGACGTCGTTGAGCACCTGCGCACCCTCGATCGCCGCGATCCCGTCGGCGAAGGTGCGCGCGTGCGTGCAGTAGCCGTCGACCAGCTCGGCCACGCCGTCACGGCCGAGCGATCGAAGGACGGCCCAGACGGGGAAGGCGCGCCCGCGGCGGCTGATCTCCGGGACCTTGTCCATCGGCTCCCCCGCGACGTCGAAGATCAGGTAGTCGCCGTGCATGCCCATCGCCGCCCGCAGCGCGGCCCGGTCACGGACGATCGCGAGGCCGCAGTCGTAGGGCACGTTGAGGGTCTTGTGGGCATCGGTCGCCCACGAGTCGGCGGCCTCGAAGCCCGCGGTGAGGCGTCGGCGGTCGGGCGAGGCCGCGGCGAAGAGGCCGAATGCGCCGTCCACGTGCACCCAGGCGCCCGCATCGTGGGCGGCGGCGATGGTCTCGACGAACGGGTCGAAGGCGCCGGAGTGGACGTTGCCCGCCTGGAGGCAGACGATCGTCGGCCTGCCGTCGCCCGCCTCGAGCGCGGCGGTGAGGGCGGCTGCCTCGATCCGGCCCTGGTCGTCGGCGGCCACCGGCTCGGGCGCGCCGAGCCCCAGGAAGCGCAGCGCGAGGTCGATGGTGTCGTGCCGCTCGGCGCCCACCAGGACGCGTACGCCGGGCGAGCCGACGAGGCCCTGCGCGGCGACGTCCCAGCCGTGGCGGCGCAGCACCTCGTCGCGGGCGGCGGCGAGACAGGTGAAGTTCGCCATCGTGCCGCCGGTGACGAAGCCGACCGCGCTCTCCGCGGGCAGCCCGAGCAGGTCGAGCAGCCACGACTCGGTCAGCTCCTCTATCGCCGAGTGGGCGGGCGTGAGGACGCGCAGGCCGGTGTTCTGGTCCCATGCGCTGACCAGCCAGTCGACCGCCAGCGCGGCGGGATGGGTGCCACCGATGACGAACCCGAAGAACCGGCCACCCGGCATCGCGGTCAGGCCGGGGTCGCAGGCGGCCGCGAGCTCGTCGACGACGGCCCCCGGATCCGTCGGTCCCTGCGGGAGCTCGCGGAGCAGCCGGTCGGCGACCCCGACGGTGTCGAGCCTCGGCGGCACGGGCCGGTCGGCGAGGGAGGCGAGCCACTCGCGGGCGAGGGCGTGGGCGCGGTCGAGGCCGGCGCTGCGATCGATCATCTCGACAGTGTCCGCCTGCGGCTGCCCGCGCACTAGCCTTGTGTCGGTGCAGGTGCTGTCCGGACCCGAGTGGCGCGCGCGAGCCGATGCCCATGCGGCTCGGGTCGACGCGTTCGTCGAGCCACACCTCGCGCGGCGCGCCGAGAAGGTCAGCCACCCGGTCCACGACTTCCTCTTCACCTACTACTCCCACCGTCCCGCGCAGCTGCGCCGCTGGCACCCAGGGTTCGGGATCGCCATGTCCGATGCCTCGGAGTACGCGGGGCTCAAGGGCTACGAGCCGGTCGAGTGCCCTCGCGGTACCAGTCGACACGGCGCCGTGCACTCGACCGTCGCGGCGGCGTACGTCGACTCGCAGCGACCGCTGCTGCGTCAGCTCCACACGCTGCTGACGGCCACCGCGGCACGCGCGCCACAGTTCGGTTGCTTCGGCCTGCACGAGTGGGCGATGGTGCACCGCGCCGACGAGCACGGGACGCGCCACGACTGGCCGCTCCGGCTCGGCGCGGAGGGCACGAACGCGGTGGTCGAGTCGCACCGGATCGGCTGCTCGCACTTCGACGCCTTCCGCTTCTTCACCCCGACCGCGCGGCCTCTCAACACCCTCCAGCCGGCCCGGGACGACCGGCCGGACTTCGAGCAGCCGGGCTGCCTGCATGCGGGGATGGACCTCTACAAGCACGCGTTCCGGCTCACGCCGATGGTGCCGAGCGACCTGGTCGCCGACTGCTTCGACCTGGCCCGGGACATCCGCGTGCTCGACATGCGGGCGGCGCCGTACGACCTCGTCGACCTCGGCTTCGAGCCCGTCAGGATCGAGACGGCGGAGGGCAAGGCGGCGTACGTCGAGGCGCAGCGCGGGTTCGCCGAGCGCGGGGCGCCACTGCGGGCGCGGCTCATCGCCGAGTGCGAGCGGCTGCTGGCCGCTCAGAAGGTGTAGCCGAAGGCCTCGATCGTGTCGGCGAAGACGTCGGCGACCCGCTGCTTCGAGGTCGGCGAGTAGAGCTCGCGGTAGTGGCCGGCCGGTCGGGCGTTGCCCTTCGCGCGCGGCAGGTCCGGCGACCCCGGCAGGCCGAGCTGCGACCACACCTCGCCGAGCTCGGCGTCGAGCGTCTCGTAGCGCAGCACCCGGTCGAGCACCATCTGGCCGCGGATCCGGTAGAGCCGGCGGTTGTTGGCGAGCTGCTCGATCCAGATCTCCTGGACGTAGTCCTCGAAGTCGGGCAGCTCGTCGCGGTCCTTGTACTTCCAGAAGTAGAGCGAGACCACCGCGTCCCACGGGTTCCGCTCGATCGCGAACGTGAAGTAGTCGGCGAAGGTGTCGGCGCCGACGAGGTCGCGGACCGCCTTCGCGCCCATGTGGTTGTACGCCTTGCGCGCGTGCGGCGGCGACTCGAAGTTCTGCGGCGCACGGCCGCCCGCGGCCTCGCGGAGCCTCTCGTCCTCGGGACTGATCTCGGTGATGATGTCGTCCGGTCCGCACACCTTCGACAGCGCGATCTCGACGCTCGTGCCCGCGGTCTTGCGGGTCTTGAGGAAGATGAAGCGGTGCTGGTGGGACGCGATCACGGTCACGACCCTATCCGTCTCGACCGCGAAGGCGTCGCCGATACGGTGGCTGCTGTGACCGAGCCCCTGACAGCCGACGGACAGCACTTCCGGGGCGAGGACTGGTACGGCGACGACCTCGGGGCCGCGCGATTCACCGACTGCACCTTCACCGACGCCGACCTCACGGAGGCCTCGACGTCGGGCGCGACCTTCGAGCGGTGCACCTTCCACGGCGGCCGGTTCAACGCGTCGGTGCACCGGGCGACGGCGTTCGTCGGCTGCGACTTCCGTCGTACGTCGTTCTTCGACGCGACGCTCGACGGCTGCAAGCTGGTCGGCACGGTCCTCTCCGAATGCACGCTCAGGCCGCTGACGGTGACCGGGGGCTCGTGGCTGGGCGTGACGATCCGCGGCGCGAACCTCTCGCGCCTCGACCTCACCGGACTCGACCTGCGCGAGTCCGACCTGTCGATGTCCGACCTGACCCTCGCGACGCTCGCCGGCGCCCGCCTCGACCGGGCGTTGCTCCGTGGCACCGTGCTCGACCGCGCCGACCTGCGCGGCGCCAGCCTGGACGGCGTCGACCTGTCCGCCGCCACGCTGAAGAAGACGAAGCTCGACCTCGCCGGTGCCGTGCTGCTCGCCGAGCTGCACGGGGCCGAGGTCGACGCGTCCGCCTGACTGCGCTCGCGGTGCCCCGGGTATCTAGGGACGATCTGGTGGGCGATACGCCCGGTTGACCTACCAGATCGTCCCTAGATACCGAGGGTTCAGGCCAGGCGGGCCCGCAGGCCGTCGATCACGAGGTCGAGGCCGAGGTCGAAGTCGGGCAGCGACTCCAGCGAGCGGTCCACGGCACCGAGGCTGACCGCCTGGCGGGCGGTCTGCTCCTCGAAGGCGTGGCCGAAGACGTAGTGGACGAGGGCCCGCGACGCGACCGGCACCAGCTCGTCGGGGACGTCCGCGTCCCTCAGCTCCTTTTCCAGCTCGGCGACCGGCGCGGCGGCACCGAGCCCGAAGGCCCAGACGGTCGCCACGACGTCCGCACCGTCCGTGACGGCCAGCATCGCGAGCCGCAGCTCCGAGCAGACCTCCCGCAGCCGGTCGGGCCACGCGCTCGCCACGCGTGGGCGAGCGCCGCGCGCCAGGATCTCGTCGGCGACGGCCGCGAGGAGCGCCTGCTTGCTGGCGAAGTGGTGGTAGATCGCGCTCGGCTGCACGTCGAGCTCGGCCCCGAGCCGGCGCATGGTGAGCGCGGCCAGGCCGTGTGCGTCGAGGAGGGCGACGGCGTGCGCGAGCACGTCGTGGCGGTGATGGGCCACGCACCCTCCCGGTCCTCTTCTCGGCGGCTGGACAGCGTTGACGGGATCGTCGCGACCACCCTAACCTGAACACCGTTCAGGTTGACCCCGCTGCACGAGCAAGGATCCCTCCGATGACCGCCACCACCCAGCCCACGACGACCGACGAGGACACCGCGGGCTCCTCGTCCCCGGCGCGCGACATCGCGCTCGTCGCGGCCTTCGCCGCCCTGATCAGCGCGAGCGCCTACGTCGGCGCGATCCCGGTCGGCAGCGCCGGCGTCCCGATCACCCTCCAGACCCTGACGGTCATGCTCGCCGGCTGCGTCCTCGGCCCGGTGCGGGGCTTCTCGGCCGTCACGCTCTACCTCGCGCTCGGCGCGGTCGGCCTCCCGGTCTTCGCCGAGCACTCCTCGGGCGTGGGGGTCTTCAGCGGCCCCAGCGGCGGCTACCTGATCTCGTTCCCGCTGGCCGCGGCCCTCGCCGGGTTCCTGGTGAAATACGTCGCCCGCGACCGGCGGACCCGCGCCCTCATCGTCTTCGCCTGCTCCATCACCGCGAGCATCCTGGTCATCCACGTGCTCGGCATCCTCGGGATGAAGCTCTACTTCGACGTCTCGCTGCGCGAGGCGATCACCTACGACATGCCGTTCTGGATCGGTGACGTGGTCAAGACCTCGCTCGTCGCGATGATCGCGGCCGAGGTGCACCGCGCCTTCCCCCAGCTGCTGCAGCGCGGCCGAGCCTGACCTGACTTGAGCTCCATCCAGTTCGCGGACGCCACCGTCCGCGTCCCCCTGCCCGGCCGCGGCGAGCGCGAGATCCTCGCGCCCACCACGCTCACGCTGACCGAGCGGCGGGTCGCGGTCATCGGCGCCAACGGGTCGGGCAAGTCGACCCTCGCGCGGCTGGTCAACGGCCTGGTCCGACCGTCGTCCGGCCGCGTCTCGGTCGACGGGCGTGACGTGGTGCGCGAGGGCGCGGCCGTACGCCGCATGGTGGGGTTCTGCTTCACCGACCCCGCCGCCCAGCTGGTGATGCCGACCTGCGTCGAGGACGTGGAGCTGTCGCTGCGCCGGACGGTGTCCGGCGCCGCCGCCCGGCGCGAGCGGGCGATGTCGGTGCTGGCGGCCAACGGGCTCGCCGACCACGCCCACGACTCCGTCCACTCGCTGTCCGGTGGCCAGCGGCAGCTCCTCGCCCTCGCCGGCGTGCTGGCGCTCGAGCCCACCGTCGTGGTCGCCGACGAGCCGACGACGCTGCTGGACCGCGCCAACACCCGTCGTGTCGGCGACCTGCTCTTCGCCCTCGACCAGCAGCTCGTGCTCGTGACCCACGACCTGGAGCTCGCCGCGCGGTGCGAGCGGGTGCTGGTCGTCGACGCGACGCGGGTGGTCGCCGACGGGTCACCGGCGGAGTCGATCGCCCACTACACCGCACTGGTCGACCGATGAACACCCCACGACGTCCTTCTCCCCCGCTCCGCTCCTCCGAACGACGCCGCGGGGACCCCGGATGAGCGACCTCATGGCCGGCCTCCACCAGCCCGGCGACAGCGTGCTGCACCGACTCCCGGTCGGCGCCAAGGTCCTCGGGCTGGCAGTGCTGAGCCTGGCGATCGTCGTCGTGCGCGACGTACGCACCGCGCCGCTGTTCCTGCTCGTCACCCTGCTGCTCGCCGCCCTTGCCCGGGTGCCGCTGCGCTCGGTCTGGCGCGCCGCCCGGGGCGTCCTGCTGATCGCCGTCGTCGCAGGCGCCCTGCAGTGGTGGTGGTACGGCGGCGCGAAGGCCGCCGAGACCTTCCTCGACCTGCTCAGCCTCGGCCTGGCCGCCCTGGCGTTGACCGCCACCACCTCGGTCAACGAGATGGTGGACGCCCTGTCGCGCTGGTCCCGGCCGCTGCGGTTCGTCGGGATCGATCCCGACCGCGTCGCGCTGACCGTCGCCCTCACGATCGGCGCGCTCCCGGGCACCATCGCGATCGCGCGCGAGACTCGCGACGCGGCCCGGGCGCGCGGCCTCGACCGCAACCCGCGGGCGTACCTCTCCCCGTTCGTGATCCGGGTCGTCGCCCGCGCGCACGAGTCCGGCGACGCGCTCCATGCGCGCGGGATCGGCGACTGACCTCACCAGCCGGGTGGACGCCTGTCGACCCATGGCGCGGCGGCCTCGACCTGGGCCGCGAGCGAGAGGAGCAGCTCCTCCTCGGCGGGGCGCGCGGCGAGCATCACGCCGACCGGCAGGCCGTCGTCGGTCCAGTGCAGGGGCAGCGACACGGCCGGCATTCCGGTGACGTTCCAGGCGGATGTCCAGGGGGTGAAGGCCTTCTGGAGCTCGAAGTCGCGGGCCGGGTCGGCGTCGTCGCGGAGCTCGCCGACGAGTGCGGGCGGACGGGCCAGGGTGGGCGTCAGGACGATGTCGTACGCCGCGAGCGCCACGAGGGCGCGGGCCGCGTGCTGGCGCAGGGTCGCGATGGCGAGACCGAACTCGGGTCCGCTGACGGCGTGCCCCCGCGCGCTGAGCCAGCGGGTCAGCGGCCGGAGCCGGTCCTCGCGGCCGGGGGGTGCGGGCGACAGCGCGGTGAGGACGGCCCAGCAGGTCTCGAAGTCGGCGACCGCCTCGGGCGGGATCGGCACGGGCACGTCCTCGACGTCGTGGCCGAGCCGCTCGAGCAGCCGGGACGCGTCCTCCCAGGCGGCCACGCTGGAGGGGTGGACGTCGACGTCCGCGATGACGGGCGTGACGAAGCGGGCGACCCGCAGCCGGCCCGGCTCCCGGTCGCAGGCCTCGAGGAACGGCGTGGACGGCGGCGGCGCCCAGAACGGGTCGCCGACGCGGCGACCGGCCAGGACGTCGAGGAGGGCGGCCGCGTCGCGGACCGTGCGGGCGAGGGTGCCGGGGGTCGCGAGCCCGACCGGGTCGCCGTACCGCGGGGCTCCGCTGATCCGGCCGCGCGACGGCTTGAGGCCGACGAGGCCGCAGCACGACGCGGGGATCCGGATCGAGCCGCCGCCGTCGGACCCCGGCGCCACGGGCAGCAGCCCGGCCGCGACCGCGGCAGCCGCGCCGCCGGAGGAGCCGCCTGCGGTCCGGGTCGGGTCCCACGGCGTGACCGCGGGCGGCGCGACGTCGGGCTCGGTGTAGCAGGGCGACCCGAACTCCGGCGTGTTCGTCTTGCCCAGGCTGGGCATCCCGGCGGCCTCGAGCGTGAGGACCAGGCCGTCGGACTCCTCCGGCACGAAGTCGTCGTACGCCGCGGAGCCGAACGTGGTGCGCACCCCGGCCGTGGGGTGGAGGTCCTTGATGCCGGTCGGGACGCCCCAGAGCGGACCGGCGTCGGTGGGGCGTCCCGTCTCGGTCAGCCGGAGCGCGTGCTCGCGCGCCAGGTCGTGGGTGGTCGTGACGAACGCACCCACCTCGACCGAGCCGGCGCGGTCGGCGTAGTGCGCGACCAGCTCGAGCGGCGACACCTCCCCGCGGCGTACGGCGTCGCCCTGCGCGAGCGCGGTCAGGTCGTGCAGCATGCCGCCGACCGTAGCCGGTCAGGGCGCCTACCGGTGCTGGCGTCGCAGCCCGAAGGTCAGTCCGTCGACCAGCGCGCCCCACGACGCCTCGATCACGTTCGCGCCGACCCCGACGGTGACCCACGAGGACTCGCCGTCGGTGGTCTCGATCAGCACCCGGGTGATCGCGTCCGTGCCGTGGCCCTGGTCGAGGATGCGCACCTTGTAGTCGATCAGCTCGAACTTCGCGACCTCGGGGAACGCCTGCCCGATCGCCTCGCGCAGGGCGGCGTCGAGGGCGTTGACCGGCCCGTTGCCCTCGCCCGTGACGACGTACCTCACACCCTCGGCGCGCAGCTTCACCGTCGCCTCGGAGATGGCCTCGCCGGCGGTGCGGGTCTCGGTGATGACGCGCCACGACTCGACGTCGAAGTACGACGGGCGGGCGCCCTCGACCTCCTCGGCGAGCAGCAGCTCGAAGGACGCGTCGGCGGCCTCGAAGGTGTGCCCGCCCTGCTCCATCGCCTTGACCCGGTCGGTGACGCGGGTGACGAGGGCCCTCATCTCGGGCGAGCCCTCCGACAGGTCGTAGCCGAGCTCCCTGCCCTTGAGCTCGATCGACGCCCGGCCGGCCATGTCGGAGACGAGCAGGCGCATGTCGTTGCCGACGACGAGCGGGTCGAGGTGCTGGTAGAGGTCCGGGTCGACCTTGATCGCGCTCGCGTGCAACCCGGCCTTGTGCGCGAACGCCGACGTGCCGACGTACGGCTGGCGCGACGCCGGCGGCACGTTCGTGACCTCGGCGACGGCGTGCGCGATGCGGGTCGCCTCCCTGAGCAGGCCCTGCGGCAGCACCGTGCGGTCCAGCTTGAGCTCGAGGTTCGCCACGACGGTGACGAGGTCGGCGTTGCCGGTGCGCTCGCCGTAGCCGTTGATGCAGCCCTGCACGTGGCTCGCACCGGCGGCGACGGCGGCGAGCGAGTTGGCGACGGCGCACCCGCTGTCGTTGTGGGCGTGGATGCCGACCCGCGCGCCGGTCGACTCGATCACGTCTAGCACGACGTCGGAGACCCAGTCGGGCAGCATCCCGCCGTTGGTGTCGCAGAGTGCGACGACCTCGGCGCCGGCCTCGGCGGCGGTGCGGAGCACCTCGAGGGCGTACGCCCGGTTGGCGCGGTAGCCGTCGAAGAAGTGCTCGGCGTCGAGGAACACCGTCTGCCCCTCCCCGCGCAGGTGGGTGACGGTGTCGCGCACCATCGCGAGGTTCTCCTCGAGCGTCGTGCGCAGCGCGAGCTCGACGTGGCGGTCGTGCGACTTGGCGACGAGCGTGACCACGCCCGCCCCGGAGTCGCGGAGGGCGGCGACGAGCGGGTCGTCGGCGGCGCGTACGCCGGCGCGGCGGGTGGCGCCGAACGCCGCGAGCTTCGCGTGGGTGAGCTCGAGCTCCTGGCTCGCGCGGCGGAAGAACTCGGTGTCCTTGGGGTTCGAGCCCGGCCAACCACCCTCGATGTAGCCCACGCCGAGCCCGTCGAGCTGCCGGGCGATGCTCAGCTTGTCGGCGACCGACAGGTTCAGCCCCTCCTGCTGGGCGCCGTCGCGCAGGGTGGTGTCGTAGACGTGGAACGAGCCGTGCAGGTCCATCGGTCTTCTCTCTCGGAGCTCATGGGTTTCGAGACGGGTCGCACCCGGCTGGCGCCGGGTGCCGACCCTCCTCAACCTCCCGTTCTGGTCGGGGCCTTCGCAGGCTCAGGCCCCGGAACATGAAAAAACCTCCTGGGGTGCAGGAGGTCGGCGCGGCGGGGAGTCCCGTCGCGCTAGGCAATGATGATCGTGCTGGTCGTCACGACCACCATGGTGCCACCGATGCGGCGCTCCCGAGACGGACATCTCGTCATCCGGTCGCGCACGCCGCCTCGAAGTGGCTGATCAGGGCGATCTCGAGATCCGCGTCGTGGTCGCCGCCGACGCTCTCGTGCACCTCACCGCCCTCGTCCTCCCACATGATGACCAGCGGCTGCGAGCTCGGCGTCCACTGCGTCGCGAGCTCGCAGTCCCGGGGTGTGATGCGCAGCCGGACGCGCTCGAACGAGTTGTTGACCGAGAGCGTCGTGGGCAGGCCGTCGGTGCGGACCGCGATGGCCCCGCCGGGCCGCCCGACGCTCGTGACGGTTGCCGTGCCACTGGTCCGACTGTGCAGCAGCACCCCGTCGATCGTGATCCGTCCGCCGACGGCTGGCGGGCGGACGCCGGTCAGCACGAGTCGTACGTCGCCGTCGCGCGACCCGCTCGCAGCGGGGATGCCCGGTTGCTCCGGCTCGCGATCGCTCCACCAGGCCGTCGCACTGGCGCCCGTCAGGAGGCCGATCACGGCCGCAGCCACGACGCCGGCACCTCGCCTGCGGGTGGAGCCCAGATCGAGAGTCTCGGTCTCCCGCTGGGTGACCATCAGCCCGGCGGTGACGTGAGGACCTGCGGGTCGTACTCGAGCATCAGGTGTGGCATGCATCGAGCCTGCGCCCGCTGGTGGCTGGATGCAACCGTCGTGGGCCGTCAGAGCCAACCGGGCAGGCGCACGCCCGCGAACGGAGCGTCGTCGTACGGCGCCCAGCTGGTGCCGGAGGACGTGGCCGCGGCGCCGAGACCGGAGCCGAGGGCGGCGACCAGGAGGGTGACCAGCAGCCACGGCACGCCCCGGCGGGCGAGCGGGTCGACGGCGCGGTGGACCGGCGAGCGGACGCGCTCGGAGCCGGGACCCCACCAGAGGCCCACGGCGAAGGACGCGCCGACGACGGCGAGGGAGGTCAGCACCGAGAGCGAGGCGGCGAAGCAGAGCAGCGCGACGGCTGCCGCGATGCCGACGCTCCAGAGCAGGAGCAGCAGGGTGCCGCCGAAGCCGGCGACGACGTGCCAGGGCGCGGCCAGCAGGAGCTGGATGCCGTCGTACCACTTGACCCCGCGCCGGTCGCGCCTGCTGCCGGCGGACGCGGCGGCGAGCGAGCCGCTGCGCAGCAGCCAGACCGCGATGAACAGGACGGCGAGGGCGAGGTACGGCGCGTAGGCGATGCCGCCGGTCACCACGCCACCGAGCGCGAGCAGCAGGAGGCCGCGGCGGGCCCGCTCCCCCGCCGGTACGCGTTCGCGGACGGGCGGGCCGTAGTCCGAGACGTACTCCGTCGAGACGTACTCCGTCGAGCCGTCGGGCGAGCGCCAGTCGTCGGACCAGTGCACCGGCTCACGGACGGGCGCAGGCGGGACGACACCGGTGCCGATCGCGGTCGGTGCGTCGAGGTCCTGCCGCACGCCGGCGACGTACGGCAGCGTGACGGGGTGCGGTGGGGCGGACGGTTCGCGCGGCTCTCCACCGGCGAGCTCCTCCAGCCAGTCGCGCACCTCGTCGAGCGACGGGCGGTCCTCGGCATCGGGCGCGAGCGCCTCCTCCACGAGCGGCAGCATCACCGGGTCGAGGCCGGACAGGTCGTGCTCGCCGCGCCGGACGCGGTCCATGATCGCCACCGACGGCCCGCGACCGAACGGTGCGCGACCGGTGCCGGCGTACGCCACGGTCGCGGCCCAGGCGTGCACGTCGGACGCGGCGGTGGCGTCGTCGCCGTAGAGGATCTCCGGCGCGAGGTAGCCCGGCGTGCCGAGCAGCCAGCCCGTCATCGTGATGCGCGAGTCGTCGGCGACGCGGGCCAGGCCGAAGTCGATGAGGATCGGGGTGCGGCCTTCCATGATCACGTTGGACGGCTTGATGTCGCGGTGCAGGACGCCGACGTCGTGGACCGCCTCGAGCGCCTCGGCCAGGCAGTCGGCGAACCACAGCAGGTCGTCGCCCTCGAGCGGTCCTTCCTCCTGCACGTGGTCGTGCAGCGAGAGGCCCGGGACGTAGCGCGTGGCGACGTAGGGGATCTCACCGTAGGGGTCGGCGTCCACGATCTCCGCGATACGGCGGCTGCGGACCCGGCTCAGCGAGCTGACCTCGCGTGCCAGCCGCCGCCGCGCCTCGTCGTCGCCGACGACATGCGGTCGCAACACCTTGATGGCCACCGGCCGCTCCCCCGGCTTCTGCCCGAGGTGGACGACTCCCATGCCGCCCTCGCCGAGGCGCGCGCGCAGCGAGTAGCCGCCCACGGTGAGCCCGGGCGGCGGCGCCTGAGCCCCCGTCGACGAGCGGGAAGGAGTCGTCACGTCACGAGGATACGGGCGGTGGACGGCGTTCCCCGTCATCCGGCGCGCTGTCGTGGGCGTGCGCCACGATGGTGGGGTGGAGGACGACGTACGCCGGCGGCTGGCCGCGGATCGCGAGCAGGCGGTCGTGCGCCTCGCCAGCCTGAGCGCCGACCACGAGTCCGTGGTCGCCGCCTCGCTCGACACCAACGCCGACGACGAGCACGACCCGGAGGGCGCGACGATCGCCTTCGAGCGCTCGCAGATCGGGGCGCTCGTCCGGCAGGTGCGGCGCCACCTGGCGGAGGTCGACGCCGCTCTCGCCCGGGTCGAGGCGGGTTCCTACGGCGTGTGCGAGCGCTGCGGGTCGCCCATCGGTGCGGCTCGGCTCGACGCGCTGCCGGCTGCCCGGCTGTGCATCGACTGCGCCGCCTCACCCACCTCGTAGTCGATGTGGAAGCCACTCGGTCATCCGGCCGATCCCTGAGAGCAGGCGTGGGCACTAGCGTTCAGGCGTGCTCACCCGCCTCCGCACGCTCGTGCTGTCCGTCTGGCGCATGCCTGCGGCGCCGGGCGCGAGCAAGGCTGGGCGCCTCGACTACGCGTTCGTGCTCCTCGTCGGCGTAGCCGCCGTTGCCGAGGCGGCGATGCGCTCCGACATGCACCTGCGCTGGTGGTCGCTGGGGACGTTCCTGATCTGGCTGCCGGCCCTGCTCGTCAGGAGAACCGCTCCTGCCGCCGCGGTCATCGCGTTCGCCTCGGCGATCATCGTCCTCGCCGTCGTGGGCGGAACGACGGACGGTGGTGCGCCAGCAGATCTCAACACCGCCGTCATCGCCCTCCTCATCCCCTACTCGCTCGCCCGGTGGGGCAACGGTCATGACGCCCTGATCGGACTCGGGATCTTCTACAGCATCGCCGGCACGGTGCTGGTGGTCCAGGATCTCGTCCCCACCGACAGGATCGGCGGCACTGCTGTCGTGATTGCGGCCACTGCGGTAGGCGCCGCCATGCGGACCCGGTCGCTCCTGCACACGCGCCAGCTCGACGACGTACGCCAGCTGGAGCGGGAGCGACTCGCACGGGACCTCCACGACACGGTCGCCCACCACCTGACCGCCATCGCGATCACGGCGCAGGCGGGCCTCGCCACGGCGGACAGCCGCCCCGGGGCAGCCTCCGAGGCGTTGCGACGCATCGACGAGGAGGCAACGAAGACGCTCGCCGAGACACGCAAGGTGCTGCGGATGCTCCGCGCCGAGGCCGAGGACGCGCCCGAACGGCCCATCGACGACCTGCGCGGACTGGCCAGCAACGGCGAGCCCGGCCCGGAGGTGGCGGTGGAGGTCGGTGACGATGTCGACGGGCTGTCGCCCACGGTCGGAGCCGCGCTCCAGCGGATCGCACGCGAGGCCGTGGCGAACGCGCGGCGGCATGCGCGGGACGCGAGCGTCGTACGGGTGCGCGTCGAGCGGCGGGGCGGCCGGGTGGAGCTCACGGTGACCGACGACGGTCGGGGATCGGTCGACGACGGAGCCGGGTTCGGCATCCTCGGCATGACCGAGCGAGCGACGCTCCTGGGTGGCACCCTCGAGGCAGGACCTGCTCAGCCGAGAGGCTGGAAGGTCGTCGCCGTCCTGCCGCTCGAGAGGTCCGCCCCATGACGCTGCGCGTGCTGGTCGCCGACGACCAGGAGATCGTCCGCACCGGGCTCGCGATGATCCTCGACGCCCAGGACGGCATCGAGGTCGTCGCGCAGGCGGTCGACGGCCAGGACGCCGTCGAGCAGGCGCGCGAGCTGCGGCCCGACGTGTGCCTCCTCGACATCCGGATGCCGCGGCTCAACGGCATCGAGGCGACCCGGGCACTGGCCGGACCCGACGTCGCCGACCCGATGGCGGTGGTCGTCGTGACGACCTTCGACCTCGACGACTACGTCTACGGCGCGCTGCAAGCAGGGGCGAAGGGCTTCCTGCTCAAGGACTGCGGGCCGCAGCTGCTCGCCCACGCCGTACGCGCGGCGGCGGACGGCGGGTCGTTGATCGCGCCGAGCGTGACCACGCGCCTGCTGCGGAGCTTCGCCAGCAAGGACACCCCGACCGAGCCGGTCTCGCCCCTGACCGACCGCGAGGAGCAGGTGCTCGTCGCCGTCGCCCGCGGGCTCACCAACCACGAGGTGGCGGCCGAGCTCTACATCTCGCTCAGCACCGTCAAGACGCACCTCGGCGCGCTGATGGGCAAGCTCGGCGTGCGCAACCGGGTCGAGCTCGCGCTCTGGGCCTACCAGTCCCGCCGACTCGACTGAATCGACCGGCTCCGCCGCCAGCCCCGCATGCCCTAGGTTGTCGCGGGGCAGGTCGCCCCTCCCCAGGGGGAGGCAGCACATGACGAGCGGGCGAGGCACCACCCGGACCGCGGCAGCGCTCGTGCGCGTCCTCGCCGCATGGGGACTCTTCTCCGCCGGGCAGTGGATGCTCATGGTGGCCCTGGCGGTGTACGCCTACGACCGGGCGGGCGCGGCGGGCGTCGGCGCCGTGACGGTCGCCCGGCTCTTCCCTGCCATGCTGGCGGCCCCAGCCGTCGGTGCGGCGGTGGACCGTCTGGACCGCAGCCGGATCGTGCTCGTGTCCGGGGTGGTGCAGACCCTGCTCGCCGCGACCATGCTCGCCATCGTCGTGGCCGACGCGCCCTTCGTGTGGTTGGTGGTGGTGGTCGTCCTGCTGTCGGGCGCAGGGGCGCCCGTGCGACCCGCCCTCCAGGCGATCCTGCCCGGGCTGGCGCACACGCCGGCAGCCCTGACCCGGGCGACCGCAGGCTGGTCGGGGGTCGATTCCGCCGGTTTCCTCGTCGGCGCCGGTGTCGGCGGGGTGCTGCTGGGCGTGAGCAGCGTGCCGGTGGTCGTGGCGGTGGCCGTCACGACCGCGCTCCTCACGACGCTGCTCGTCGCCCGACTCCCCGCCTCACGGGCCTTGCCCAGGCTCCCCGAGGGGGGCGAGGGCGACGCGCCGGGCACCCTCGCCGGACTGCGCGACCTCGTCCGCACGCCCGGCCTGCGCTCGACGCATGCGGTCTTCGCCGGGGCCGTGCTCCTCGAAGGCGCCACCGACGTCCTCTTCGTGCCCCTGGCGATCGACGAGCTGGGCCTCGGGGACGGCGGCCTCGGTCTGCTCTACACCGTGTGGGGTGTCGGCGGGCTGCTCGGGAGCGCCGCGCTGCTGGTGCTGCTCCGCCGCACCGGCTACGGCACGGTGCTGCTCGTCGGCGGCGCCCTGTTCGCCGTGACGCTCGCCGTCTGCGGCGTCGGCGGCGCCCTCGTCGCGCTCCTCGCGATGCTGCCGGTCGGTGTCGCCTTCGCCCTGCTGGAGAGCGGGATCATGGGCGTGGTCCCCCGTCTGGTCGACGACGGCGTGATCGGCCGCGTCTACGCCGGGCGCGAGATGCTGCACGCCGGGGTCTCCGCCCTCGGGGCCGCGATCGCCCCCGTCCTCATCCTGCTCGTCGGGGTGCGGGGCAGCGTGGTGCTCGTCGGTGCGGCGTACGCCCTCCTGGTGGTCGCGCTCGCCGTGAACCTCGTGCGGCTCGACCGCGACGGGCAGGTCGCCGGCCGCGTGCGCGACCTCCTGCACGACATCGACTTCCTGCGCCCGCTGCCCCTGCCACAGCTCGAGCGCCTCGTCCGTTCGGCCACCCCGGTCCGCGTCGCCGCGGGCGACACCGTGATCACCGAGGGCGAGACCGGGGAGACCTTCTACGCCGTCGAGCGCGGCGAGGTCGAGATCGTCGGCTACGACCGCACCCAGGGACCCGGCTCCGGGTTCGGCGAGATCGCGCTGCTGCTGGACGTGCCGCGCACGGCGACCGTACGCGCCCTCGTCGACTCCGAGCTCTGGGCCGTCGGTCGCAGCCCCTTCCTGGGCGCCGTGGGCGTCACCGACGAGGCCGGGCTCGTCGCCCGCCGCACGGTCGAGGCGCACCTGGCCCGGCAGCGGGTCGAGTCGCAGCCGGATCCGGGCCGCGACGCCACCTAGTCCCGGCCCCGGCCGAGCCGGACCCGCGCGGCGTCAGCAGACCTGGTGCATCCAGCCGAAGGTGTCCTCGGTGCGGCCGAACTGCATGCCGACCAGCGCGTCGCGGATCCGCATCGTCAGCTCGGTGCCGGCGGGAGCCGCGGTGACCGAGGAGGGCGAGCGCAGCTCACCGACCGGGGTCACGACGGCGGCGGTGCCGCAGGCGAAGATCTCGGTGATGTCGCCCGAGGTGACCCCGTCGCGCCACTCGTCGATGGAGAACTTGCGCTCCTCGACGGCGTGGCCGAGCTTGCCTGCGAGCTCGATGATCGAGGCGCGGGTGATGCCCTCGAGGATCGTGCCGGTCTCGGGGGTGACGATGCTGCCGTCGCGGTGGACGAAGAAGAGGTTCATCCCGCCGAGCTCCTCGATGTAGCGGAACTCCTGGTCGTCGAGGAACACGACCTGGTCGCAGCCCTTCTCGATCGCCTCGCGCTGGGCGGCGAGCGACGAGGCGTAGTTGCCGCCGGTCTTGGCCGCGCCCATGCCGCCGCGACCGGCGCGGGTGAAGGTCTCGGAGAGCCAGAGGTTGACCGGCTTGATGCCGCCCTTGAAGTACGCGCCAGCGGGCGACGCGATCACCATGAAGGTGACGTGCTGGGCCGGGCGCACGCCGAGGAAGGTCTCGGAGGCGAACATGAACGGCCGCAGGTAGAGCGCCTTCTCACCGCCGCCGGACGAGTTGTCCGGCACCCACCGCTGGTCGGCCGTCACCAGCGCGTCGACGTAGGCCACGAAGTCGTCGACGGGCAGCTCGGGGAAGGCGAGCCGCTGCGACGAGCGCACCATGCGCGCCGCGTTCTGCTCGGGGCGGAAGGTCCAGATCGTGCCGTCCTCGTGACGGTAGGCCTTCATCCCCTCGAAGGTCTCCTGCGCGTAGTGCAGCACGGCCGTCGCCGGGTCGAGCGTCAGCGGGCCGTACGGCTCGATGCGCGCGGCGTGCCAGCCGGCGTCGGGCGTCCACTCGACCGTGAGCATGTGGTCGGTGAAGTGCTGACCGAAGCCCGGGTTGGCGTGGATCTCGGCGAGCTTCGCGTCGTCGACGGGCGTGGGGTTCGTGGTGGTGCTGATCTCCATGGGGGTCAACCTACTCAGAGGCGGGAGGCGATCGCGTCCCCGACCTCGGCCGTACGCCGGCTCGCGCCGGGCGCGCGCTCGGACAGGTCGGCCAGCACGGCGGCCTCGATCGCCGCGGCCGCGTCGGGGTGGCCGAGGTGGTCGAGGAGCAGCGCGCCGGACAGGATCGCGGCGGTCGGGTCTGCCTTCTGCTGGCCGGCGATGTCGGGGGCGGAGCCGTGGACGGGCTCGAACATCGAGGGCGCGGTCCGGTCGGGGTTCACGTTGCCGGAGGCGGCCAGCCCGATGCCGCCGGTGATGGCGGCGGCGAGGTCGGTGACGATGTCGCCGAAGAGGTTGTCGGTGACGATCACGTCGAAGCGGGCGGGGTCGGTGGCCATGAAGATCATGGCCGCGTCGATGTGGATGTAGTCGCATTCGACGTCGGGGAACTCCGTGCCGACCTGCTCGAAGAGGCGCCACCACAGGGAGCCGGCGTTGGTCAGCACGTTGGTCTTGTGGACCAGGGTCAGCTTCTTGCGCGGCCGCCTCGAGGCACGGCCGTAGGCGTCGCGGATCACCCGCTCCACGCCGTACGCCGTGTTGACCGAGACCTCGGTGGCGATCTCGGCCGGGGTGCCGACGCGGAGGGCGCCGCCGTTGCCCGTGTAGGGGCCTTCGGTGCCCTCGCGGACCACCACGAAGTCGATGTCGCCGCGCTCCAGGACGTGGTCCGCCAGGGGTGAGACGGAGCCGGGCAACAGCCGCGACGGGCGCAGGTTGACGTAGTGGTCGAGCTCGAAGCGCAGCCGCAGGAGCAGCCCGCGCTCGAGGATGCCGGGCGGCAGGTTCGGGTCGTTGGGCTTGCCGCCCACTGCACCCAGCAGGATCGCGTCGTGCCCGCGGATCTCCGCGAGCACCGAGTCGGGCAGCACCTCGCCGGTCGCGAGGTAGCGCTCGGCCCCGAGGTCGTAGCGCGTCGACTCGAACTTCACCGGCGAGGCGACCTCGAGGACCTTGAGGGCCTCGGCCGTCACCTCGGGACCGATGCCGTCGCCGGGGATGACGGCGAGGGCGTGGGTGCCGGACGGGGCCGACTCTGGTGTGGCTGGCGCCTGCTGCGTTGGCATGCGGCGAACGTTAGTTGTCGTCCGGCCGCAGGCCGCCGTTGTCTCGCAGGTCAAGCGCGGTCTGCAAGGCCGTCGCGGCGTTCTCCGCGCTGCGCGGGTTCTCCGGGTCGTGGGCCGAGGGGCCCCAGGCGTCGGGGTAGAAGTCGTACATGGGATCTCACTCCTGAGACGTGCATCTGGTGGGTGAGAGCTCGGAGCCGCCGACACCGCGGCGGGTGACGGAGCGGGAGTGCGGGGATCGCCCGGGGCCCGGCTGCCGGCCAACGAGCGAGCGGATCACGCATGCCATCGCGGACCCGCCGCAGAGGCGGCGGCTTCGAACTCGACTGAGTTCAGAAGGCCGGTGGCGGAACCTCGTCAACGCCGAACACCGCGACGAGGTGGCCTTCTGTCAGGCCCCGCCGCGGCGAACGATAAGTACGAAGACGTTCCGCATGGTGAGGAGACTGTACGGCCGCTGGGCGGACGCGCGCATCCGGTTTCCGAAACGTGTCAGATCGTGAGACCGCGGCCCGCCACCTGAGACCACGCCCGGGAGATGACACACTCGGCGGTCTCATGTCTGCTCCCCCCGATCTCCCCGACGTCGTCCACCGCGCCTTCGAGGTGTGCCGCTCCGCCGGCTACGTCTCCTTCTGCCGCAACGAGACCGGCCGCCTGCTGGCGACCCTCGCGGCGACCCGCGGCGGCACCATGGCCGAGTTCGGCACCGGCTGCGGGGTGGGCACCGCGTGGCTGCGCAGCGGCGTACGCAACGGGGCGCGGATCCTGACCGCGGAGCTCGACAAGTCCCTGGCCGGCGCCGCGTCTGCGATCTTCACCGACGACACCTGCGTCGAGGTGCTGGCCGCAGACTGGAACGTGCTGCGCGACCGCGGACCGTTCTCGCTGCTCTTCCTCGACTCCGGCAGCCCCTCCGAGGTCGGTGTCGACGAGGTGGTCGACCTCGTGGAGCCGGGCGGCATCGTCGTGCTCGACGACTTCGCTCCGTGTGAGTCGTGGCCGCCGATCACCTACGGCCGCGTCGACACCCTGCGCGAGCAGTGGCTCACCGACGACCGGTTCACCGCCGTCGAGGTGATGGTGGCCGCCGACGCGTCTGCCGTCATCGCCACCCGGCGCTGAGCCCGCTCCGGAGCACGGCGTGACCAGGCTGGCCGTCGCTGCTCCCAACCGGGCCGCGGCGGACGCGGCCAGCGCGGTCGCTGGTGCGGGCGGCTCCGCGGTCGACGCCGCGATCGCGGCCGCCCTCGTGGCGATGGTCAACGAGGTCGGCCTGGTCTCGCTGAGCTCCGGCGGCTTCGTCGCCGTGCAGCCCGCCGCCGGACCGGCGTACACCGTCGACGGCTGGGTCGACCGGCCCGGGCTCGGCCGGGGTGAGGACGCCGCTCCCGCGAGGAGGTGGGACGTCTCGACGGAGTACGGCGGCGGTGTCACCCTCACGATCGGCCCGGGATCGGTCGCCACCCACGGCTCGCTCGCGGCTCTCGGTGAGGCGCACGCGCGCGACGGGCGGCTCCCGTGGCGTGAGCTGGTGGCACCCGCGGTCGACGTCGCCCGCGGCGGGTTCGCGCTGGGTTCGGCCTCGCGGTACTACCTGCGCTTCGTCCACGAGAGCGTCTTCGGCTGGGACGCCGGCAGCCGGAGCGCCCTGCACGACGCGGCGGGCCGGCTGACCGAGCACAGCGTGGTCGTGCCGGACCTCGCCGCCACCCTCGAGCACATCGCCGCCGAGGGGCCGCGTTCGCTCCACGTCGGCGACCTCGCCGACCTGGTCGCGCGGGACGTGCAGGACCGCGGTGGGCTGCTGGGTGCCGCCGACCTGGCGGCGTACGCCCCCGTCGTGCGCTCGCCGCTGACCACGCGCGTCGGCGCCTGGAGCCTGGCGACCACGCCTCCGCCGTCCGTGGGCGGCGTGGTCGTCGCCTCGATGCTGCGACTGCTCGACGACCGGCCGCGCGACGGCTGGACGCCCGACGACGTCGAGCACCTGGTGCGCGTGCAGCGCGCGGTGCTCGGCCACCGCCGCGACGTGCTCGAGGTCGCGGACGACCTCGACGGGGCCTCCCGTGCATGGCTCGACCGGGTCGACACCGACCACCGCGCCGTGCTGGAGTCGGGCTCCACCGCGCAGGTGTCGGTGAGCGACGCGGACGGCGCGGCCTGCTCGATCACCGTCTCCTCGGGCTACGGCGCGGGCATGATCGCGGCCGGCACGGGCATCTGGCTCAACAACTGCCTCGGCGAGCAGGAGCTCAACCCGCCGGGGCGCCGGGTGCCGGCGGGCAGCCGGCTGCTGTCCAACATGGCGCCGACCGTCGGTCGCCACGACGACGGGTCGACCCTGGCGATCGGCTCGCCCGGCGCCGACCGGATCACCACCGCGATCGTGTGCGCACTGGCCGGCTTCGCGAGCGGCGGGCTCGAGCTGGCGGACGCCGTCGCGCACCCGCGCGTGCACGTCCACCGCGCAGGGCTCCACGACGAGGACGTGCGGGTGGAGGACGAGCTGTCGATGTACTTCGGCGGCGTCGGGGCCGCACTCACCACCGCCGACGGACGGCTCGAGGCCGTCGCCGACCCGCGCCGCGAGGGCATCGCCGAGGTGGTGGCCAGCACCCTGCTTGACTGACGCGCATGGCCGACGCGCTGCTCACGGTTCGCGGGATCACCCGTCGCTTCGGCGACCGGACGATCCTCTCGGGGATCGACCTCGACGTCGCCGCGGGCGAGGCCGTCGGCGTCGTCGGTCCCAACGGCAGCGGCAAGTCGACGCTGCTGCGCTGCATCGTCGGCGCGGACGAGGCCGACGACGGTGAGGCGACCCTGGTCGGACGCACGCTCGACGAGAAGCTGGCCGAGATCCGTCGCGACCTCGCCGTCGTGATGGACGACATCGACTTCTTCCCCGACCTCTCGGTGGTCGAGCACCTCGACCTGGTCGCGCGTGCCCACGCCCAGCCGGACGCCGAGGCGATCGTCAACGCCGTCATCGGCGAGGTCGGGCTGATGCAGGTCTCCGGCCAGCTGCCGTCGACGCTCTCGTCGGGGCAGCGACGCCGGCTCGCACTGGCGAGCGCCTTCGTCCGACCGCGGCGGCTGCTGGTCCTCGACGAGCCCGAGGCCCGCCTCGACGTGGACGGCGTCGAGTGGCTCGGGACCAAGCTGGTGGCCGAGAAGGCCGCCGGGCACGCGGTCCTGCTGGTCAGTCACGACCCGTCGCTGGTCGAGCGCGTGTGCGACCGCGTCGTACGTCTGGGGGTGGGCGATGACTGACTCGCCCGACACCCTCGAGGCGGCGGTCCCGAGCGCCCGCGAGGTGCGCGCCGAGATCCGGGACTGGCGCCGCGGCCGGGCCGAGCTCCGGTGGGGCGAGGTGCTGTCCGACGGCTACATCGCACTCTTCTGCGTGGTGATGGTCGGGGCGATGGGTGGCAACGTGGTCCTCACGCTGCGCCGCCTCGCCGACGACACGTGCGTCGGCACGTGCAGCAATGTCCGCTCGGCCGTTCCCTGGTTGGTCGCGCTGGCCGTGGCGTTGCTGGCGCTCGGCCTGGCCCGGCTGCTCGGACCGGTCTTCAGCCCGCCCGCCGCCAACGCGTGGCTCCTCAGCAGTCCCGTCGACCGCGGCGCCCTGCTGCGGCCGGGGTGGTGGCGCACCGCCGGACTCAGCGTCACCCTCGCCGCCCTGGTGCTGCTGGCGCCCGCGGTGCTCGGCGGCCTCTCGCTCACCGAGGGAGCGGTGTTCCTGCTCGCCGGGAGCGCAACCGCGCTCGCGTGCGTCGGGATCGCAGCGCTCTCGCAGGTCCACGAGGACCGGCGGGCCCGTTGGCTCACCTGGGCGATCACTGCTGCGCTCTGGTCGGCCCTGGGTCTCTCCGCGACCCACCGTGCAGGGGCGGTGCCGGGGGTGCCCATCAGCGCCGGGATCGCGGTCACCGGGCTGGCCGTCCTCGCCGGCTGCGCGCTGTTCTGGCGGGCGCGGATCCAGCTGGCCGCGGTCCCGCGTCGGGTGCTCGGCTACACCGAGCACCTCTCCCCCAGCCTCTCCGGCGCCCTGTCCTCGGTCGACCTCGGACTCATGTACGACGTCCTGCTGGCGCGCCGCTGGGGACGCGGCGCACACGTCCGCACCCGCACCGGGGGGCCGCTCGGCTGGTCGGCGCTCGTGCACCGCGACCTGCTCCGGGCGCTGCGCACGCCGCAGCCGTTCGTGGTGCTGGCCGGTCTCGTGCTCGTGCCGTACGCAGCCGCCGATGCGGGCGCCGGCCGCGCGGTCGTGCTGGTCACCACCCTGCTCGGGCTGCTCGCCGGTCCAGCGATGTGCTCGGGCCTGCGCGTCGTCGTCCGCACCCAGAGCCTCGCGCGGATGCTGCCGCTGCGGCGGCAGTCACTGCTGCTCGCCCACCTGGTCGTGCCGGGCACGGCACTGCTGATCTTCGCGCTCGCGACCACGTGGACCCTGCTCCCGACCGGTCTCTCCGGAGAGGCGGTCAACGTGTCGGTGGCGTGCTGGCTGTCCTCGCTGGCCGCGACGGTGCGGTGGGTGACCGGGAAGCCGCCGAACTACGCCGCGCCCATGGTGAGCACACCGGCCGGTGGCGTGCCGACCGGGGTCTTCGGCAGCCTGGCGCGCGGCTTCGACGTGTGGGCCCTCACCGCGCTGCCGCTGATGTTCGGCACGAGCGGGATGCTCGTGTCGACGGTGATCAGCGTCGGCGTGATCGCCTACCTGGTCTCCGACTCCGCGGGCTGAGGCGCCATCACGTCGACGGTGAGCCACGGGAGCATCAGCTGCGTGAGCGGCCCGATCGCCAGCGCGTAGACCACGGTGCCGAGGCCCAGGGTGCCGCCGAGCAGCAGGCCGATCACCACGACGGCGACCTCGAGACCGGTGCGCACCAGGCGCAGCGACAGCCCGGTGCGGCGGGACAGACCGGTCATCAGGCCGTCGCGCGGTCCGCGCCCGAGCTGGGCGCCGATGTAGAGCGCGCTGGCCAGGCCGCACAGCGCGACGCCACCGATCATCAGGGCGATGCGCGCTGCGATCGCGTCCGGCTGCGACAGCACGGCGAGGGTCAGGTCGGCGGAGAAGCCGACCACCAGCGCGTTGCTGATCGTGCCGAGGCCGGGCATCTCGCGCAGCGGGATCCACAGCACCAGCACGACGAAGCTGAAGACCACGACGGCCTGGCCGAGGGTCATCGGCACGTGGCGGATGAACCCGGAGTGGAGGACGTCCCACGGCGCGAGGCCGAGTGCGCCGCGCACCATGAGCGCCAGCGAGACGCCGTAGAGGAACAGCCCGACGTAGAGCTGCGGCAGGCGGCGCGCGAGCTGGCCGGCGCGGAGCTGGGCGAGCGGGCCGAGGTCGGTGAGGACCGTGCGGGGGGCTGAGGGATCGAGGCGGGTGGTACCGGACATGGGTCCATCCTGACCCGGATTGGCCTTGTTCGAAATAGCCAATCGTGGAAGAGTGGCCTGCATGAGCCGTCTCGTCAGCGCCCAGCGAGTAGCCACTCTCGCGGCCGACTTCCATCGCTCCCCCGCCTACCTCGGCCTCGCCGAGAGCCTGCGGGTGCTCATCGGCGACGGCCGGATCGGGATCGGCGTACGCCTGCCGAGCGAGCGCGAGCTCACCTCCGCCCTCGACGTCTCACGCACCACGGTCACGCGGGCCTACGAGGTGCTGCGCGAGTCCGGGTACGCCGAGGCGCGCCGCGGGTCGGGCACGTTCACCACCGTCCCGGGCGGGCAGCGCCGGGCCCACGACCGGGCGCTGATGCCGGGCACCGGCGGCGCGGACGTCATCGACCTCAACTGCGCCGCGCACTCCGCGCCGCCCGGCCTGGTCGAGGCCTACCAGCGCGCCACCGAGGAGCTTCCCGCCTACCTCAGCGGTCCCGGCTACTTCCCGCTCGGCGTGCCGGCGCTCCAGGCCCGGATCGCGGCGGCGTACGAGGCGCGCGGGCTGCCGACGGTGCCCGAGCAGGTCATGGTCACCGCCGGGGCGCTGGCCGGTGCGTCGGTGGTCGCCCAGGCCTTCACCGCGGCGGGCGACCGGGTCGTCGTCGAGTCGCCGACCTATCCCAACGCCACCCAGGCCGTGCGGCACGCCGGCGCGCGGCTGGTGCCGGCGGCGGTCGACCCCGATGGGTGGGACCTCGACGCGCTGGCGGCGACCCTGCGCCAGACGTCTCCGCGGCTGGCCTACCTGATCCCCGACTTCCAGAACCCCACCGGGCACCTGATGGGCGACGAGCAGCGCGAGGAGCTGGCGGCCGCCCTCGCCCGCACCCGGACGGTCGTGGTGGCCGACGAGGCCCACCAGGCCCTCGCCCTGCGGCCCGGCCTCGCCGAGGCGATGCCCCGACCGCTGGCGGCCCATGCCCGCGACGCGATCACCATCGGCAGCGCGAGCAAGTCCTACTGGGGCGGGCTGCGCCTGGGCTGGGTTCGCGCCCCCCTCGAGCAGATGGACCGGCTGATCCACGCGCGCATCGGTCTCGACCTCGGGGCGCCGGTCTTCGAGCAGCTCGTCCTGGCGGACCTGATGGACCGGGCCGACGAGGTGCTGCCGGTCCACCGGCAACGGCTCGTCACGGGCCGCGACGCGCTGGTGGCCGCCGTGCGCGAGCACCTGCCGGAATGGCGGTTCCGGGTGCCCGACGGCGGGCTGGCGCTGTGGTGCGAGCTTCCCGAGGCGCTCGGCACCGCGACGACGGTCGAGGCCGAGCGGCGTGGCGTCGTCGTCGCGCCGGGGCCGCTGTTCGCCGTCGAGGGCGGGCTCGACCGCTTCGTCCGGATCCCGTGGACCGCGTCGCCCGACGACCTCACCGAGGCCGTACGTCGCCTCGCGGCCGCGTGGGAGCACGTGTCGGGCCGTTCCCACGACGCACCACGGCCGGCAACGCAGGGCGTTGCCGGCCGGGTGATGGTCGCCTAGGGCGACCCAGTCATACGGACGTCACCAGTTGACGCGCACCTTGACGGTGCCGTTGCCCTGGAAGTCCTCGACCCGCATGGTCGTGCCGGTCTTGGGCGGGTTGACGCTGTACCAGCCGGGCTTGTAGCGGCCCGGGTGGTTGGCGCCGCCGTGGTTGTCACTGCCGTACCACCAGGTCTTCGTGTCATCGAAGACTCGAACACCTCCTTGCGACGCGATCGTCCCGGTGCGGGTGAGCACCTTGCCGTCCACGCGGTACTCCTCCTGCAGCGAGATGGCATCGGTCGCCTCTCCCCCGAACGTCGAGTCGTACGACGCGAAGCGCGGACGCATCAGCGTGCCGTCACTCCAGTGCGCGAGCGTCGGGTGGGCGTCGATCGGCAGGATCTGGCCCGCACCCGGGTGGGTGCTCACGTTGTTGTCGCTGTACATCTCGTTCCAGTAGTTGATCAGCACGCCGTTCTGGTACGGGAACGTCTGCACCCGATCGGGCTGCGTCTGGAGCCAACCGAAGTTGTACGCCGTCCTCAACGAGGTGTCGTAGCCGTCGTACTGACGGTTTTCGGCAATGTAGGCGTTGAAGAAGCTCTCCGACTCGGTGCCGGTCGTGCGCTTGAAGCCGTCGAACACCCAGCCCTCCTCACCCTCGGCGGTGCCGATGAGCTGGCCGTCGATCGCGACGTTGTCGACCAGCAGGCCCCGCTCGACGTAGGCCACGTCGGTCCAGTAGCGGAACCGAACGGCGTCGGTGCCGGCCGGGAGCGTCGCGGTCAGGTCGACCCACCCATCGGAGTAACCGGTGATCCCGTTGCCCTGATTCTGCTGGTAGGGGTCGGTGTCGGTCGAGAGGTTGGTCTCGACGGTGCTCCAGGTGGCGCCACCGTCGCTCGAGGCCTCGAGGTAGGCGTAGTCCCAGTCCTCCTCGATGACGGTGTCGACCTTGGCCGTCAGGTTCGTACCGGTGATGCCCGTCTTGGTCATCGTGGTGTTGAGGTTGTCACCCTGCGTGGACCAGAACATCTGTGAGCCTGCGAACGGCTCACCGATCACGTTGTCGCGCTTGACATCGGGCAGACGGGTGATCAGGGCCTGGGCCCCGCCGGTGCTGGCCGGGACGTTCTTGCCGAGCCGGACCTCCTTGCGCTGCCCGGGCTGCACGACCTCGTAGAACGGGCCCTTGTCGCCCTGGGCGTCGAGCCAGCCGAGCTGCAGCAGCTCCCACACGCCCATGTCTACCGGGGCGTCGCCGGTGGTGTCGCCACCGTCTCCGATGTTGGCGCCGGACGACATCAGGGTCCAGAAGCCGGTGCTGTTCTCGCCGCCACCGAGGTTGCCCGAGGTGTCGTAGAGGTCGGGCAGGCCGAGGTCGTGGGCGTACTCGTGGGCGAAGACCCCGAGACCACCGTTCTCGGGCTGGATGGTGTAGTCGCCGGCCCAGATGCCGGTGGGGTTGTTGGGCACCGGGTTCTTACCGGTGGCGTCGGGACCACCGAACGCGCCACCGTTGGAGCCGATGTTGACGCCGGTCAGGCCGCCGGGGCCGCCCGCCTGCAGGTTGGAGTACCACCGGTGGCTCCAGATCGCGTCGCTGCCGTAGATCGGGTCGCTGGCGGCCTCGTCGCCGCCGGCGTGCACGATCTGCATGTGGTCGATGAAGCCGTCGGGCTCGCGGTAGTTGCCGTTGCCGTTGAGGTCGTAGCGGTCCTCGATGTCGAAGGTCT
The DNA here is from genome assembly GCA_963791365.1 of uncultured Actinomycetota bacterium. Lineage (GTDB taxonomy): Bacteria > Actinomycetota > Actinomycetes > Propionibacteriales > Nocardioidaceae > Nocardioides. Next base: position 154,013 of record CAWBSG010000019.1, read on the forward strand.
TCAGGTAGTCCTGGATCTGGGCCATCGTCTTGCCGGACTTCAGCTCGTTGTCCACCCAGACGGCGAGGGCGTCGCGGATGAGCGCCTTTGTCGAGGCGCAGGTGGTGACGGGCGTGCCGGGAGGCGTGCCGCAGTAGCCGCGGCCGTAGAGCGCCTGGTTGTAGGGGACCTTCACCCACTCGGTGACGTCGCCGTCAATGGTGTAGCGCCCCGAGGACTGGACCCGGTAGTACTCCTTCATCCGGTTGAAGTACATGTCCTCGTAGTGAGCCCGGTCGAAGTTGTCCGTCCAGATCGTGGAGTTGTCGACCGTACGGTCGGGCTCAGGGATCTCGTTGTGCAGCGGGCCGTCGAACGTCGTCGGCTCGGGGTCGGGAAGGTTGAAGGGAGGGGTGTCGGTGAAGCAGCCGGCACCGCAGGCGGCGCTGCCGGCCCCTCCGTAACGCTGGGTGCCGAACTCGGCGAGGATGACGAAGACACGGTCGGTCCCTTCGACCTCCAGCGGGATCTGCTGGCCCTTGGGCGTGCCCTTGGCGAACGGCTTCTTGCCGCGCATGACGCGCTCGAGGGCGGCCGCCTTCTGGGCGTCGCGCTTCTCCTTGATCTTGAGCGGGTGCTTGGGCTCGTGGCCCTCGTGTGCTCGATCGCCGGACGGCGCCTCGAGGGCCGCCTCCGACCCCGGGTCCGCAGAGCCCGGGTTGGCGCTGGTCGGCGAGCTGACGAGCAGCCCGGCGGCGACGAGACCGGCGGACGCGACGATGGCCGCTGCCCTCCGGTTGTGACGTGTGAGGTGTCTCAACGGGGAATCCCTCCATGCAGGCAGGGACAGCCCAGTCGAGATCGTCGCCCGAGACTTCCCTGATCTGACGACCGCCGCCCGATGCGGCGATCCGTGCCGGATCCTCTGTCGTGGCGGGCTCACACGGAAGACCGGCGCTCGCAATTTGCCCGGTCGTTACCGAAACGTGACCCCCTGTGCCCCCGCGTGGGTGAAGGGTCAGGAGAGGTCGACGGCCCGCACCGACACCGCCTGCATCGCGGCCTCGATCTGGACGAGCGTGTCGGCCGGGATGGCGGAGTCCACGCTCAGGGCGACCAGGGCGGCGCCGCCGCGATCCTGTCGCGAGACCTGCATGCCGGCGATGTTGACCTGGGCGTCGCCGAGGAGGCCGCCGATCGTGCCGACCATGCCGGGGCGGTCCTCGTAGGTGAAGAACGCCAGGTGCGTCGTGGGCTCGATGTCGACGTCGAAGCCGTTGACCTCGACGAGCCGCTCCTTCTGCGCCAGGCCCACCAGGGTGCCACTGACCGACACCTGGGTGCCGTCGGCGAGCGTGCCGCGCAGGGTGATCAGGTTGCGGTGGTCGGGGCTCTCGGCGTCGGTGACCAGGCGCACCTCGGTGCCGCGCTCGGCGGCGAGCAGCGGCGCGTTGACGTACGACACCTGCTCCTCCACGACGTCGGCGAAGACGCCCTTCAGCGCGGCCAGCTCGAGCACCTTGACGTCGTACTCGGTGATCTCGCCACGCACCTCGACGTCGAGCTGCTGGGCGACCTCACCGGCCAGCGCGGTGAAGACACGGCCGAGCTTCTCGGTGAGCGGGATGCCGGGACGTACGTCCTCGGCGATGACGCCGCCCTGCACGTTGACCGCGTCGGGCACGAGCTCCCCGCTGAGCGCGAGGCGCACCGAGCGCGCGACGGCGATGCCGGCCTTCTCCTGCGCCTCGTCGGTCGACGCCCCGAGGTGGGGCGTGGCGACCACGTTGTCGAGCTCGAAGAGGGGGCTGTCGGTGCACGGCTCGCTGGCGAAGACGTCGAGGCCGGCGGCGGCGATCTGGCCGGTCTTGAGCGCGTCGAAGAGGGCCGCCTCGTCGACGATGCCGCCGCGCGCGGCGTTGACGAGCACCAGGCTCTGCTTGGCCGCGGCGAGCTGGTCGGCGCCGATCAGGCCCACGGTCTCTGGCGTCTTGGGGAGGTGCACGCTCATGAAGTCGGACTCGGCGAGCAGGGTGTCGAGGTCGACGAGGCGTACGCCCATCTGCGCCGCGCGGCCGGCCTGCACGTAGGGGTCGAAGGCGATGACCTTCATGCCGAACGCGTTGAGCCGCTGGGCGACCAGCACGCCGATGCGGCCGAGGCCCACGATGCCGACGGTCTTCTCGTAGAGCTCGATGCCGGTGTACTTCGAGCGCTTCCACTCGCCGTTGCGCAGGGCCGCGTGGGCCGGGCTGATGTGTCGGGCCGCGGCGAGCATCAGCGCGACGGCGAGCTCGGCGGCGCTGACGATGTTGGAGGTCGGCGCGTTGACGACCATCACGCCGGCCTGGGTGGCGGCCTTGACGTCCACGTTGTCGAGGCCGACGCCCGCGCGGGCGACGACCTTGAGCCGGTGCGCGGCGGCGAGCGCCTCGGCGTCGACCTTGGTGGCCGAGCGGACCAGGATCGCGTCGACGTCGGCGATCGCCGGGATCAGCTCGGAGCGGTTCGCACCGTCGCAGCTGCGGATCTCGAAGTCCGGCCCGAGCGCCTCGATCGTGGCGGGGCTCAGCTCTTCGGCGATGAGTACGACGGGCTTGCTGGGTGCGTTCACAGCGGGGTCCTCAGGAATCTCGAGGGTGGTCCGGGACTGCACGACGCTGTGCGCCGCCCACCCTACCCGCGCCGCGGAGGCACTCCGAACCCGTCCCAGCAACTCGCCCGGGTCGAGTGCGCAGGCAGGAGGCGACCACTACCGCGAGCGCACTCGACCGGGCAGGGTTGGCCGGCATGGGAGCGATGGACGACGCGGAGCAGCTCGAGCCGGGCACGGTCGAGGAGTGGAGCGACTGGCTGCGCGAGCACCACGAGCAGCCCACCGGCGTCTGGCTGGTCTCGCCGCGCAAGGCGGCCGAACGACCCTTCTCGTACGAGGAGGCCGTGCTCGAGGGGCTGCGCTTCGGCTGGGTCGACTCGACGGTCAAGCCGGTCGACGGGGCACGCTCGATGCAGTGGTTCGCGCCCCGGCGCCCGGGCAGCATGTGGACCCGCATCAACAAGGGTCGGGTCGCCCGCCTCGAGGAGGCCGGGCTGATGGAGCCCGCGGGGGCCGCGGCGATCGCGCTGGCCAAGGAGACCGGCATGTGGACCCTCATGGACGACGTCGAGGACCTCGTCGTGCCCGACGACCTCGCCGCCGCCTTCGACCGGCACCCCGGCTCGCGCGGGCACTGGGAGTCGTGGTCACCGTCCGCGCAGAAGATGATCCTGACCTGGATCGTGCTGGCCAAGCGCCCCGAGACCCGCGCCACGCGCGTGGAGACGTCGGCCGAGAAGGCGGCTCAGGGGATCAAGGCGCAGGGCTAGCGTGCGCGAAGGCTCGATGGCGCAGCGTCGGGTCCGCACCTCGGGCGACCGGCCCGACACGGGCAGGGGTCAGGCTGTTCCTGACTCCTGCTGCTGGACCGTACGACGTCGCAGCAGGTAGCCGCCGACGAGTCCGATCACCAGCGCGACGAGCACGCCGACGTTGGCGAACGCCCAGGTGCCGTCCTTGCCGCCCAGCCCGAGCGGACCGAGGAGGTAGCCCTGCCAGTTGTTCCAGGAGGCGTCGTCGGCGAACAGGTTGACCACCAGCCCCCAGCCGACGACCGACGCGACGGCCATGGTGCCGATCGCGGTCCAGTCGAACGCGCCGTAGCGTCCCGAGGCGTCGAAGAGGGCGTCCTCGTCGTAGTCGCGCTTGCGGAGCGCCAGGTCGGCGATCATGATCCCGGCCCACGCTGCCAGGGGGACGCCGAGCGTGATCAGGAAGCTCTGGAACGGGTTGATGAAGTTGTCGGCGAAGAACACGACGTAGATCGTGCCGATCGTGAGCAGCACCCCGTCGACGGCGGCCGCCTGCGGGCGACCGAGCTTCACGCCGAGCGAGAGCAGCGTCAGGCCCGAGGAGTAGATGCCGAGCACCGCGCCACTGACCAGCGACAGGATCGCGGCGAGCAGGAACGGCACGAGGAACCACGTCGGCAGGAGGGTCGCCAGCGTGCCGATCGGGTCGCCGGCGACCCCGTCGAGGATCGCCGTCGACGACCCGGCGAGCGCCAGGCCGAACAGCACGAGCACGACGGGCGCGAGGGCGCCGCCGAAGGTGTTCCACGCGACGATCGAGGGACCGGACGCCGTGCGCTTCTGGTAGCGCGACCAGTCCGCGGCGATGTTGATCCAGCCGAGCCCGAAGCCCGTCATCACCATGACGAGGGCGCCGATCACGGCCTGCGTCGAGCCCGCCGGGATGTCCATGACGGCGGAGACGTCGATGGCGTCGAGGGTCAACGCCATGTAGAGCACGGTCACGATGCCGGTGATCCAGGTCAGCACCGACTGCATCCGCATGATGATGTGGTAGCCGGCGACGCTCGCGGACACGATCAGCGCGGCCACGACCGCGGCTGCGATCACCTTCGTTCCGGTGCCACCGCCCCAGCCGAGGCGGGTGAAGATCGTCGAGGTCGCGAGCACCGCGAGGATGGCGAGGAAGGTCTCCCACCCGATCGAGACCAGCCACGAGATCACGCCCGGCACCTTCTGGCCGGTCACGCCGAACGCCGCCCGGCTCAGGATCATCGTGGGCGCCGACCCACGCTTGCCGGCGATCGCGATGACGCCGCAGAGCAGGAAGGACACCACGATCCCGATCACGGAGACCAGGACGGCCTGCCAGAACGAGATGCCGAAGTAGAGGACGAAGGAGGCATAGCTCAGGCCGAAGACCGACACGTTCGCCGCGAACCACGGCCAGAACAGGTCGCGCGGCGAGGCGGTGCGCTCGGACTCCTCGATGATCTCGATGCCCGTGGTCTCGACGCCGAGCCGTCGGGTCTGCTCGAGGCCCGACGCGCGGGACGTTGCGTTGCTCATGACCGCATCGTCCCGCACGCCAGCGCCCGGGGCCAGCACCGGTGGGGGTGTGCGGTCGGCGTCGCCGGTCCGTCCTCTGGACTTGGTGGTGGG
>CAWBSG010000020.1:0-24388 GCA_963791365.1 uncultured Actinomycetota bacterium
GAGCTCCGGCTCGAGGTCGCGTGAGCGGTGCGTGAGGCGGCTTCCAGGGCCCGCCGAACCCCCCTCACTCACCGCGGCCGGCTCGAGGTCGCTCGAGCGGTGCGTGAGGCGGCTTCCAGGGCCACCGAACCCCCCTCACTCACCGCCCCCGGCTCGAGGTCGCTCGAGCGGTGCGTGAGGCGGCTTTTAGGGCCACCGAACCCCCCTCACTCACCGCGGCCGGCTCGAGGTCGCTCGAGCGGTGCGTGAGGCGGCTTCCGGGGCCGCCGAACCCCCCTCACTCACCGCGGCCGGCTCGAGGTCGCTCGAGCGGTGCGTGAGGCGGCTTCCAGGGCCGCCGAACCCCCCTCACTCACCGCCGCGGCGTGAGCCTGACGTGGACAGCATCGGCGCCGGGGATCGGCGGCAGGTCCCGTGCTCGACCACCCCGAAGCGGCCGTCCGCGACCGACGACGCGGCGACCACCCGCGACGCAGGACCTGCGGCCCTTGTCCGCAGGCACCCGAGCGCGTACGACTGGAGGCATGAGCGAAGAACGCGAGACCTACGGTGACAGCTCCGTCGACGACGAGGACCAGCTCCAGCCGGGAGACACCCTCGACGACGGTGACCTCGTCGACGTGCTCGACCGCGGCTACTCGCCGCCGGACCGTCCGCCCAAGGGCTACGAGGACTACCCGACCGAGGCCGAGCGTCGCCGGGGCGAGACCCTCGGCGAGAAGCTGGCCGAGGAGGAGCCCGACGTCGACCCCTACGCCGAGCCGCAGAAGACCGACAGCGAGGACGAGAACGCCCTCGACGAGCAGCTCGGGCTGGACGAGCCCGATGCGCGTACGGGCCGGCTGGTCCAGCCGGATGGCGGCGAGGGGCTCGATGTCGACTCGCAGGAGCTCGCCACGGACGTCGGGATCGACGGTGCCGGGGCGTCGGCCGAGGAGGCCGCGATGCACATCACCCGCGAGCCGGAGCCGCCGACGGGCTGAGCCCGCCTGCTGGGCCTTGTTGGGCCCTGTCGCGATCCCCGGGTACCCGGGGAAACTGGAGCCTCACCCCCGAAACTTCGGGGGTGAGGCTCCAGTTTGGGGGTGAAGTCCCGCCGGCGCCCCTCAGCTCATCCGACGCAGCACGCCGACCGGGACGTGCTTGAGGACGAAGCCGACCGGAGCCCACGGCCAGGCCGGGACCCGGGCGGACGCCTTCTCCTTCTCGATCGCCTCGACCATGGCGCGCACGCCCTTCACGGTCGACGCCATCAGCGGGGTCCTGGCAGCGGCGCCGGACATCTCCGAGGCGATGTAGCCCGGGTAGAGCACGGTGACCTTGATCGGGGTCCCGTGGACGTCGGCGCGGAAGCCCTCGGCGAGGTGGGCGACGGCGGCCTTGGTGGCGGCGTACGTCGTGATGTTCTTCGGCATCCCGCGCAGCGCAGAGATGCTGGACACCATCACCAGGTGGCCGGCGCCCTGCGCACGGAAGATCTGGGCCGCAGCCTCGGTCTGGGCGAGTGCGCCGATGACGTTGGTCTCGACGGTCTCCCGGTTGGCGTCGAAGTGGCCGGTGCCCAGCGGCCCGCCCTTGCCGAGACCCGCGTTGACGATGACCCGGTCGAGGCCGCCGAGCTCGTCGCGGAACTCCTCGAAGACGCGGAAGACGGCGTCGTGGTCGGTGACGTCCAGCGCCTTCACCACCACGTGGGCGTCCGGGTGCGAGGCGAGGATCTCGGCCTTGAGCTCGTCGAGTCGGTCGGTACGCCGTGCGCACAGCGCCAGGTCGTGGCCCAGGTCGGCGAACTGGCGGGCCATCTCGGCGCCGAGGCCGCTGCTGGCGCCGGTGATGAGGATCGTGGACATCGGGTTCCTAGCGATAGGTGAGCAGGTTGGGGGACAGGTGGTCGTGGGCGTTGAAGGAGACGAGCGTGGTGCCGCGCGAGCCGCACACGACCGTCGAGACCCCCGTGTTGACCGAGACCGGGTTGAGACGAAGCCACAGGTCGGTGCGGGCCGAGGTGGCGTCGGCCAGCAGCGACGCGGCGGCCCACGCGATCGGACCGCCGCTGGTCAGCACCACCGCGGTGCCGCCAGCAGGCAGCGTCTGCACGAGCCGAGACAGCGCGGACTCCACACGGGCGGAGAACGCGGCGAAGGACTCGTCGTACTCCTCGTCGTGGTCGCCCGAGGTCCAGCGCAGCGTCGCCTCCTCGAACCAGCGCTGGAAGGCGGCCTTCTCCGACTCGCCCGCTGCCGTGGACGGCTGGGCGTGCACGGCCAGCACCTGGAGGTGGTCGAACTCGTTCCACCCGGCGTCAACCTCGACCGGGGCGTCCCAGCCGGAGCCGTCGAGGACGCTGGTCGCCGTCTGTGCGTGGCGTCTCATCTCACCCGTCACCAGCACGTCGGGGCGGAGGTCGCGTGCCGCCAGGGCCGCACCCAGGTCGCGCGACTGATCGGCACCGGTGGGGGAGAGCTGGTCGTAGTCGGCGGCGCCGAAGGAGGCCTGCCCGTGCCGGACCAGGAGGATCCGACTCATGGGGCCTCGTCCTGGACCAGGCCGGCCAGCCGTCGCCCGACGATCTGCACGGCCGGGCCGAACATGGCGTAGAGCTCGTTGCTGGTCTGGCCGTGGAACCAGCGGTAGTAGATCTGCTGCGCGATGACGGCCAGGCGGAACAGGCCGAAGACCTCGTAGAACCGCCACTGCTCGGGCGTCACGGTGCGGCCGGTGCGTTCGCCGTACGCCGCCACGAACTCGTCGCGGGTCAACATCCCGGGCAGGTGCGTGGGCACCCGGCGGATCATCTGGAAGTCCTCGGGGTCGTCGGCCTGGACCCAGTAGGCCATCGAGCCGGCAAGGTCCATGAGCGGGTCGCCGAGGGTCGCCATCTCCCAGTCGAGCACGCCGACGACACGGGTGACGTCGTCCGCGTCGAGCACCAGGTTGTCGAGCTTGAAGTCGTTGTGGATCACGCAGGTTGCCACGTCGTCGGGCTGGTGCGCGCCCAGCCACGCCATCACGTCCTCGAGGTCGGGCACGTCCTCGGTGCGGGCGTTGCGATAACGCGTGGACCAGCCGTCGACCTGGCGCCGGACGTAGCCGTGGCCCTTGCCGAGGTCGGCGAGCCCGGTCGCCTCGACGTCGACGCCGTGGAGCTCGGCCAGGACGTCGACGGCGTGCAGGCACAGCTCCCGTGCCTGCTCGGCGGAGAGCGGGACGTCGTCCGGCCACTCGCTGCGCGGGATGACGCCGGGGATGCGGTCCATCACGTAGAAGTCGCCGCCGGTCAGTGCGTCGTCGTCGCAGAACGCGACCATCGGGGCGACGTAGGCGAAGACGGGAGCGAGCGCCGACTGGATGACGAACTCGCGACGCATGTCGTGAGCGCCCTTCGCCTTGGTGCCGCCCGGCGCCCGGCGCAGGATCAGGTCACGCGAGGGATAGCGCAGGAGATAGGTGAGGTTGGACGCGCCGCCGGAGAACTGGTGGACCTCCGGCGCCTCGTCCAGACCGGCCGGGTCCGCAGCGTTGCTGAGCAGCCACCGGGCGACGGCGTCGACGTCGAAGGCGTCCTCGTCGCGCACGGCGCGGGCGCCGGTCACCTCGCTCACGGTGCCGCCTCGAGCTTGGTCGCCTGCTCGCGCATCATCGCGTCGTAGGCCGGGCGGTCGGCCCACTTGACGAAGTACGCCTGACGGGCGGCAGCGTCGGGGACGATCACGTCGTCACCGGCGTCCATGCCCGCGAGCACGGCCGCGGCGATGTCGTCCGCGGTGACCCGGGACCGCTCGACCAGTCCGGCGATGACGTGGCCGACGACCACGTCGGCGCCCTGCATGGAGTCCATCAGGTTGGTGCGGAAGTAGGACGGGCACACCACGCTCGCCCGGATGCCGTACGACGCCAGCTCGTGCCCGCACGTCTCGGTGAAGGCCACGACGGCAGCCTTGACCGCGTTGTAGGACCCCATCCCGGCGGGGTGGACCAGCCCGGCGAGCGAGGCGACGTTGACCAGGTGGCCGGACCCCTGGGCCTTGAGCATCGGCACGAACGCCTGGGTCCCGCGCACCACTCCGAAGAGGTTGATGTCGGTGATCCACTGCCACTCGGCCATCGAACAGCGATCGACCCGGCCGCCGCCCGCGACGCCGGCGTTGTTGACCAGCACGTCGAGGCCGCCCCACCGCTCCTCGACCGCGGCGACGGCCGCGGCCCAGTCGTCGTCCGAGGTGATGTCGAGGACCAGGTCGATGCCGTCGGCGTCGACCCGGTCGGTGGCCAGCACGTCGTCCCCGCGGTCGCGGAACCGGGCGACCAGGGCCTCGCCGAGGCCGGAGGCGGCGCCGGTGACGAGGACCCGCCGGCTCACGAGGTGTACTTCCCGAGCTCGACCTTGGCGATCACGTTGCGGTGGACCTCGTCGGGTCCGTCGGCCAGCCGCAGCGACCGGGCGCCGACCCACGCGGAGGCGAGCGGGAAGTCCTCGGTCATGCCGGCGCCACCGTGGAGCTGGATCGCCATGTCGATGACGCCGAGCGCCATGGCGGGCACCTCGACCTTGATCTCACTCACGGCGGAGTAGGCCTCGCGGCTCATGCCCTGGTCGAGCAGCCACGCGGCGTGCATGACCAGGAGGCGGGAGCGGTTGATGGCGATCCGGGCATCGGCGATCCGCTCGCGGTTGCCGCCCAGGTTGGCGATCGGCTTGCCGAACGCGGTGCGCTCGAGGGAGCGCCGGCAGGCGAGCTCGAGGGCCCGCTCGGCGAGGCCGATGGCGCGCATGCAGTGGTGGACGCGACCCGGACCGAGTCGGCCCTGGGCGATCTCGAACGCCCGCCCGGCCCCGAGCAGGACGTTCGACGCGGGCACCCGGACGTCGTCGAAGGACACCTCGCCGTGGCCCAGCGGCTCGTCGTAGTAGCCCATCGTGGTGAGCATCCGCTCGACCTTCACGCCCACCGCGTCGCGCGGGACGAGCACCATCGTGTGCCGCGAGTGGCGGTCGGCCTCGGGATCGGAGAGGCCCATGAAGACGAGGATCTTGCAGTCGGGGTTGCCGACGCCGGTGGAGAACCACTTCCGGCCGTTGATGACGATCTCGTCGCCGTCGACCTGCGCGGTGGCGGCCATGTTGGTCGCGTCGGAGGAGGCGACGGCCGGCTCGGTCATGCAGAAGGCGCTGCGGATGTCCGCGCGCAGCAGCGGCTCGAGCCACCGCTCCTTCTGGTCGTCGGTGCCGTACTTGAGCAGCACCTCCATGTTCCCGGTGTCCGGTGCGTTGGAGTTGAAGACCAGGGGAGCGAGGAACGAGCCACCCATCGCCTCGGCCACGGGTGCGTAGTCGACGTTGGACAGTCCTTCGCCCCCGTCGGTGCCGAAGTCGGCGGCGTACCGGCCCGCGTGCGCCGCGGGGAGGAAGAGGTTCCACAGGCCCTGGGCGCGGGCCTTGGCCTGGAGCTCCCGGATCACCGGGTCGGGCGTCCAGCTGTCACCGCCGGACTCGCGCAGGCGAGTGATCCGCGCATGTGCGGCGGACTCGATCGGCTCGATCTCGTCTGCGACGAAGGCGCGGACCCGGTCGCGGAGATCGGCGGCGCGCGGGGAGAGGGAGAAGTCCATGACGTTGACCATAACCGCCTGTTGAGCAATGCTCAACAGCATGTCCGATCACCCCGCCGCGCCGGCCGAGCCCGTACGCCGACGGCTGAGCGCCGACGACCGGCGCCGCCAGCTGGTGGGCATCGGGCTGGCCAAGATCGTCGAGACCCCGATCCAGGACCTCTCCCTCGACGAGGTCGCCGCGGAGGCCGGGATCTCGCGGGGACTGCTCTTCCACTACTTCCCGACCAAGACCGACTTCTACCTCGCCTGCATCTCCGCGGCCGGGCGCCGGATGCTGAGGACCACGGCTCCCGACGAGGGGCTCGCGCCCGAGGAACAGGTCGAGTCGCTCACCCGGCTGATGATCGAGCAGATCGAGCGTCGCCGCGACTTCTACCTCGCGCTGGTGCACGGCCACGGTGTCGCCGACCCCCGGGTGAGCGAGGTGATGGACTCGGTGCGCGAGGGCAGCACGGACCGGGTGGTCCGCGCCCTGGACGTCGCGCCGCGCCAGCGTGACGTCGTACGCGCCTGGTGGGCCTACACCGAGGACCGGGCGCTCACCTGGTCGGCGGTGCCGACCGGCGAACGCCCGGTCCTGTTGTCAGCGCTGGTCGCGGAGTGCGTCGCCGCACTCCACGCCCTGCTGGCGATCAGTGCTTGACCACGCGACCCAGCACCGAGAAGCGGGCCTTGTCGTCCAGCGGCTTGCCGGAGCAGGCCAGCAGGGTGCGCCGGTTGCAGGAGTAACGGGTGGAGGCGTTGACCAGGGTCACCGACACGGCTCCGACCCGCTTCTTGTTGAACGTCACCTTGGTGTGCCCGTCACCGTTGCGGTTGAGCCGGATGAGCCTGGTCTGCTTCTTGCCGTTGAGGAAGTGGACGACCGCCACCGCGGCAGGCGAGGTGCGCTTGGCCGGACCGGCGACCTTGAGGGCGAGCTTCCACTTCTTGCCCGAGGTGCCCTTGCCCGGTGCGTAGGCGTAGGACCTCGAGGAGAGGTGGTTGATCTTCACGCTGAAGCGCTTGCGCTTGTGCTTCCGCAGCGTCTTGTGGCCGCGGACCTTCGGGGCGGCGTACGACGCGCCCTCGGGGTAGGTCGTGGTCGGGGTGAGGTTGGCAGCGGCGAACTTCGCGTAGACCTTGGTCAGGCCGCCCTTGCCCTTGAGCACCTTCTGGAGAGCGACGATGCTGTTCTTGCCGCCGTCGCTCCGGAGGGAGCCGGCCTTCTTCCAGGCCTTGTTGACGATCCGGTCGCCGTACTTGGTGCTGAGGTACTCCCAGAAGATCCAGTTGCCGTACTGGTAGGCGCCGCCAGTCCTGCTGAACAGGTCGAGCGGGAGGTGGGGGAGGTAGAGCTGGCTCCAGGGGAGGTACTGGACGTTGTCGTTGACGTCGGTCGCGTAGCGCTCTTCCATCCAGGTCGCGGTGGACTCCATCATCCACGGGTCCTCGGCGTAGTCGTAGGCGTACTGGATGGCGTGGAAGAACTCGTGCGCGGCGGTGACGCGCAGGTTGCCCTCCGGCGTGCCCGTCGGGAACTGGGCGGCGGCGAAGTCGTTGTCGAGGACGCAGTAGCCCGACCCGGTGCGCTTCTTGACGCGGGTCTCCCCGGCGCAGAAGCCGTAGAGGTCGCCGCCGAGGTCCTTGAGGTAGACGTCGAACTGGGGGCTGCCGCCCTTCACCCCGTCGGTGAGAGGGGGCCGGTAGCCCAGGGTGTCGACCTCGGTCGTCCAGACCGAGTCCATGACGGAGAGGCTGAGGTTGGCCCAGGCCGGGCTCGGCGGAGCGTCCGGGCCGGAGCCGACGTAGTGGAGGCACAGGCGGGTGTTGCACAGAGGCGGCTGCTCGGCCACGGAGTAGCCGAAGCCGGCCGGGTCGCCGACGCCGTCGGTGGGACGGGCCAGCATGGCGTCGGCCTGGCGTCGCTGGGCGCCGCGCAGGCGCGGCTTGCTCAGCCACAGGTCCCGCAGGGCGAGGGTGGCCGAGGGATCGCGCGGCAGCGCGTCACCGCTGAGCACGCGTCGCGCGGTGGAGAGAGCCTCCGCCGGGGACGCCTCGCCGAACTCCGGCATGGTCCCCTCGGGGACGAGGTCGGGTGCTCCCTGGGTGCTCGGGAGGGACACAGTGGCACCGGGCCCCGGTCGGGCCTGGTCCGCGTGGGCCGCCGGCACGGTGAGCGCGCCGGCGCCCAGAAGTGCCAGGGCGGCAACCGCGGTGACGATCGTGGTGCGCATGTATCCCCTAGTGGTGTGTGTTCCGCGCGACGCGGGCTCAGCCGGTCGCGCCCCTCCACCATGAGCCTAACCCAGCGCGCCCTCCATCCGAGGATGCACGAGCGCTCAGAGATCGGCGATGTGCTCGATGATCGCCGTGGTCGAGATCGCGGGCGTCCGCTCGAGGTAGACCACCTCGCAGACGTCACCGAACTCGTCGAACTTGCCGGCCCAGTCGTCGCCCATGACGAGCACGTCGGCACCGTGCTCGACGATGTAGTCGCGCTTCTGCTCCAGGCTCTCCTCGACGAACACGTCGTCGACGACGCGCAGTGCCTGCACGATCGCCAGCCGCTCCCGCTGGGAGAAGACCGGGACGCGGCCCTTCTTGCGCTCGTTGAGCGCGTCGGCCGAGACACCGACGACGAGTCGGTCGCCGAGTGCGGCGGCCCGCTCGAGGACGCGCAGGTGTCCGACGTGGAACACGTCGAACGTGCCGAAGGTGATCACGGTACGAGGCATGCGCGGCATTCTGGCACGGTCAGGGAGGATGGCTGCCATGCCCGCAGCTCCCTCGACCACGAGGCCCCCGATCTCCCTCATCACGCCCGACCCGGGCGCCGACGAGGCGCGTCGCCGTGGCCTGCGCCGGATGCGTACGGTCGCGGTCGCGCTGCTGGTCTTCGCCGCCTGCGTCTACGTCGCGACCCTGGGCCAGGAGGGCTTCTGGGGGTTCGTCAACGCCGGCGCAGAGGCCTCGATGGTCGGCGCGATCGCCGACTGGTTCGCCGTGACCGCGCTCTTCAAGCACCCGTTGGGCATCCCGATCCCGCACACGGCGCTGGTGCCCAAGCGCAAGGACGAGCTCGGGAAGGGGCTGGAGGAGTTCGTGGGCGAGAACTTCCTCCAGGAGGACATCATCCGCGAGCGGGTGGCCGCCGCCGGGATCTCGGCCCGGGTGGGGGACTGGCTCTCCGACCCCGCGAACGCGCGCCGCGTGGTCGACGAGGTCTCCGAGGTGGCGGTGATCGGTCTCCGGAAGGTGCGCGACGACCACATCGCCGACCTGGTCACCCAGGCATTCGTGCCGCGCTTCCGCGACGAGCCCATCTCACCGCTGCTCGGCACGACCCTCATGGAGGTCCTGCGCGACGACCTCCACCACGGGGTGGTGGACCTCGTGCTCGACGAGCTGCACCGCTGGCTCGTCGACAACCCCGAGACGTTCGTCAAGGTGCTGGGGGAGCGGGCGCCGTGGTGGGCCCCGCCGAAGCTCAACGACGCGGTCACCACCCGCATCCACAGCGAGGCCGTCGCGTGGGTCGAGGACATCCGGTCCGACCCCCACCACCGCGCCCGCGAGGCGCTCGACTCGATGCTGGGCCAGCTCGCCCACGACCTGCTCAACGACGCGGCCACCCAGGAGCGGGCCGAGGCGTTCAAGACCCGGCTGCTCGACCACCCGCAGGTCGTGACCACGGCGATCTCGCTGTGGAAGGCCATGCGCTCGGCGCTGCTGGAGTCGATCCGTGACCGGGAGGGCGCGGTCCGGGTGCGGCTGCTGTCCGAGCTCAACGCGTTCGCCGAGCAGCTGCGCACGGACGCCGACCTGCGCGGCCGGCTCGACCGCACCGCCGCCGATGTCACGGTCTTCATGGTCGAGCGCTACGGCGCCGAGGTCACCACGGTGATCACCCACACCATCGAGCGCTGGGACGGCAAGGAGGCCGCTCGGCGCATCGAGCTCCACGTGGGACGCGACCTCCAGTTCATCCGCATCAACGGCACGATCGTCGGTGGGCTCGTCGGCGTGCTGATCCACGCCGTCAGCCTGGCGGTGCAGTGAGGGTCAGGTCCGGCACGGCTTCATGACGGGCATGACCCGCGAACGACTCTGGTGCGCTCGCGCGAACGCGTCGTCGAAGTGTGCGGCGTACTGCTGGTAGACCCAGCGGTTGCCGACGATGCGCAGCATCACCTCGTCGTTGTAGAGCAGCCCGCCGCAGGTGGTGTTGGAGGTGCCCGTGAGGACGAGGTGGGTCGTCCGGCCGCGGAACCTGGCGTGGACGGCGAGCATCTTGTCGTGGGTCAGGACCGTCTTGACCCGCGCGTCGGGCAGGTCGCCTGCGGGCAGGGAGGCCTGCATCCAGTTCTCCACGGTGTCCCGCGACGTCACCACCCGCACCCGGCACCCGGCCTCGGACAGCCTGGCGAGCTGCGCGCGGACGTCGGCGCGCTGGATGACCGCGATCATCGCCGACACGTCGCGCGCGCCCCGCGTGCACGAGATGTCGCGCAGCGTGGACAGCAGCAGGTCGTTGCGTCGTGGGTAGACCGCCGCGGTGAGCGGGCCCCTCGCGTAGAGCTTGCGCCGGTCGCTCCACCGGCGACCTCCGACGCGCAGGCTCTGGGCCTCGAGCCGGGCGAAGTAGTCGCGGCCGAAGCGGTAGAGGCCCGGGTCGTCGATCTTGATGAAGGAGTTGTACTGCCGGTACTGGCGGTCCTCGAGGTTCGCCGAGGAGGTGATGAACGACCGCACGCCCCCGATGTCGGTGACGTAGAACTTCAGGTGCTGGACGTTCTGGCTGTCCGGGTAGGGCCCGGGCGCGCGCCACGGCAGGCACGCGCCCCGACAGATGGTGACGTTCGTGCGGGCGGGGTCCTGCTCCTCGATCTGGGTGACCAGCCGGCGGCCCCGTGGGTTGAGCAGCAGGTCGTCGTCGCCGACGAGGTAGACGATCGCCCCGCGTCGTTGCGCGGCGATGATCGCATCGGTCGGGGGCTTGATGTCCCAGCGGAACATGGCGATCCGGATGGTGTCGCCGGGGCCGGCGGTGTCGAAGAGCCGGCTCGGCCGGTCGAGCACGGTCGGATCGCCGGGCACGGTCAGCGGCGAGGTGAAGCAGACCTCGATCCCGTCCCGTGCCGCGCACCCGCTCTTGCCGACCGGCGCCGTGGACGCCGACCGCTCGGCCACCGCGGGGCTGGCGAGCGACAGCAGGGGGGCCAGGAGGCACAGGACCACCAGGGTCAGGAACTGGCGCGGTCGCGTCATGGCAGAGGATTCTTCCCGGCTGGGTGGCGGAAGGGACGAGGGCCCACCTTGGCACGAAACCACCGCCTGCCGCCCCCGACTCGGGTCGACTGGTTCACTGGCCACATGACCGACCTCCCCCCGTCCGGCCCCGAGCCGCTCGACGTGTCCATCCGCGACGAGTCGATCCGGCTGGGCCAGTTCCTCAAGCTCGCCAACCTCGTGGAGTCGGGAGCCGAGGCCAAACCGCTGGTGGTCGAGGGGCAGGTGCTCGTCAACGGGGAGGTCGAGACGCGACGAGGCCGCCAGCTCGTCCCCGGTGACGTGGTCACGCTGGGCGGGCTGGCGGCCCGGGTCGTCACCGGGGAGGTCGAGATCGACGTCCCCTGGTGACGGCGGTGGCGGTGTCGTGTCAGCGGACGTCGAGCAGGTCCACGACGAAGATCAGCGTCTCGCCGGGTGCGATCGCGCCGCCCGCACCGCGGTCGCCGTAGCCCAGGTGCGGCGGGATGACGAGACGGCGGCGTCCGCCGACCTTCATGCCCTGCACCCCGGTGTCCCACCCGGAGATGACCTGGCCGATGCCGAGGCGGAACTTGAGGGGGTCGCCACGGTTGTAGGAGGCGTCGAACTCCTCGCCGGTGGAGTGGGCCACGCCGACGTAGTGGACCGAGACGGTCGAGCCGGAGGTGGCCTCGGTGCCGTCGCCCTCGACGAGGTCGGTGACCTCGAGGTCGGCGGGTGCGTCACCCAGGTGGGGGTCGACGTCAGGCTTCTCGCTCACAGGAGCTCCATTCAGGGGTTGGGATCAGGTCTTGTGGAGGTAGGTGTCGAGCTGGTCGCGCTCGAACTCGAGCTCGCCGATGCGGCTCTTCACCACGTCACCGATGCTGATGATGCCGGTCAGCCGTCCGTCGGCCACCACCGGGACGTGCCGGATGCGGTGCTCGGTCATGGTCTGCATGAGGTCGGTCACCGCGTCGCTCGCCGTGCAGGTGCGTACGTCGGTGGTCATGATCTGGCGGACCGGACGCTCCAGCACGTCGCTGTCGGAGTGCAGGTGGCGCACCACGTCACGCTCGCTGACGATGCCGGTGACGTGCTCGCCGTCGTCGCTCACGACCAGGGCGCCGACGTTGTGCTCGGCGAGCAGGTCGATGAGGTCGCGGACGGTGGCGTCGGGACTGATGGTCACCACGTCCTGGCTGGGCTTGCCGTGAACCACGTCGTTGATCTTCATCGTCTCCACCTCGGGGGCTCAGGGTCGCTGGGACCTGTTCGCGGGTCCTCACCGTAGCCAAGTGCAGCGGGCGGCGACAGGCCTCGTCCAGCGTCCCGGGGTCAGTCCGGCTCAGTCCGGGACGGGCGGGGCCTGGCGCTCGCGCAGGTTGCTGACCGAGCCGGGACCCCGCCGCGGCATGTCGGGGTCGTCCCGGTCGTCGGCCAGCGCGCCCAGGAAGGACAGGGCAGCCTCGTGGAGGTGACCGTTGGACGCCAGCGCGTTGCCGCCCCAGGGACCGTCGGTGCCGTCGAGGGAGGTGAACCTGCCTCCCGCCTCGCGCACGATGACGTCCAGGGCAGCCATGTCGTAGAGCTCCAGCTCGGGCTCGGCCGCGATGTCGACCGCACCCTCGGCCAGGAGCATGTAGGACCAGAAGTCGCCGTAGGCACGCGTACGCCAGCAGCGCCGCGACAGGGCGAGGAAGTCGTCGAGCCGGTCGCGCTCGTCCCACCCGGAGAGCGACGAATAGCTGAGGGAGGCGTCCTCGAGACGGCGTACGTCGGAGACCTCGCACCTCGTGGCCTTGAGCAGCGAGCGGCCGGTCCAGGCGCCGTGGCCGGAGGAGGCCCACCACCGGCGCTGCAGCTGGGGGGCGGAGACGACGCCGAGCACGACCTCGTCGTCGACAGCCAGCGCGATGAGCGTCGCCCAGACGGGCACGCCGCGGACGTAGTTCTTGGTGCCGTCGATCGGGTCGACGATCCACCGTCGCTGGCTGTGGCCGCTGGAGCCCTGCTCCTCACCGACGACGGCGTCGCGTGAGCGCACCCGCGACAGGGTGCGACGGATGCCCTCCTCGACGGCGGAGTCGGCGTCGGTGACGGGTGTGAGGTCGGGCTTGCTCATGACGTGGAGGTCGATCGCCTTGAACCTGGCGACCGTCAGCGAGTCGGCGTCGTCGGCCAGCACGTGGGCGAGGCGCAGGTCGTCGGTGTAGTCAGTCGAGCCTGGACCGGTGATGGGCATGGCCACAGGCTATTCCCAGCAATGAGTCCTAGGCTGCACGCATGGAGCTCAACGGTGTGCCGCTGCACCCGCTCGTGGTGCACGCGGTCGTGGTCCTCGGCCCCCTGGCAGCCCTGGCCGGTCTGGCGTACGCCGCCGTGCCGAGGTGGCGCTGGCTGCTGCGCTGGCCGCTGGTCGTGCTCGCCCTGGTCACGGCGGCGGCCACCGTGCTGGCGGCCCAGGCCGGCGATGCGCTGCTCGACCTGCGCCCCGAGCTCGAGCCGCTGGTGGACGAGCACGCGCAGTACGGCGAGCTGCTGCGCACGGTGTCGCTCGGCTACGTCGTCGTCTCCGCAGCGGCCGCCTGGGCGCTCGGCGGGGCCTCGGCGCTGGCGTCCGGCAGGGGCGCGCGGGAGTCGCGCGGCGTCGTGGGCACGATCACGGCCGTGCTGCTCGCTATCGCCGCGATCGGGCTGCTGGTGATGTTGTTCCTGGCGGGCGACTCGGGCGCCCGGGCCGTGTGGGGCTGAGCCTCACCGGTCGACGGCGCCCTCGCGTGCGGCCAGCAGGCGCCGGAACGACTCGACCCGGTCCGGGTCGGCCTCGCCGGCGGCCATCGCCTCGTCGAGCCCGCACTCCGGCTCGCTCTGGCCGTGGGTGCAGCCGCGCGGGCAGGACTCGGTCATCTCGTCGAGGTCGGGGAAGGCCTCGATCAGGTCCTCAGGCCGCACGTGCGCCAGTCCGAAGGAGCGGATGCCGGGGGTGTCGATGATCCACCCGTCGGCGTCGGGCAGCTCGAGGAGGTAGGCACTGGTCGAGGTGTGGCGTCCGCGCCCGGTCACGGCGTTGACGATGCCCACCTCCCGGTGGGCCTCCGGCACCAGGGCGTTGACGAGGGTGGACTTGCCGACGCCGCTGTGGCCCACGAGCACGCTGGTGCGCCCACGCAGCCGGTCGAGGAGCTCGGTCAGGTCGCCGGCCCCCTCGCCCTTCAGGTGGGTGACGACCCAGGGCACCCCGAGCGAGCGGTAGGTCGAGAGCAGGGTCTCGGGGTCCGCCAGGTCGGCCTTGGTCATGCAGAGCAGCGGTGCCATCCCCGCGTCGTACGCCGCCACCAGCGCGCGGTCGATCAGACGTGGGCGCGGCTCGGGATCGGCCAGCGCCGTCACGACGACGAGCTGGTCGGCGTTGGAGACGATGACCCGCTCGACCGGGTCGTCGTCGTCGGCCGTGCGCCGAAGGGTGGTGCTGCGCTCGACCACCTCGACGATGCGGGCGAGGGACCCGTCGTTGCCGGTGGTGTCGCCGACGACGCGGACGTGGTCGCCGACGACGACGCCCTTGCGCCCGAGCGGACGCGACTTCATCGCCATCACCCGGTGGCCGTCGAGGAGCAGGGTGAAACGCCCGCGGTCGACGGTGACCACGCGACCGAGCACGGCGTCGTCGTAGGACGGACGGTCCTTGGTCCGGGGGCGGGTGCGCCGCCGGGGACGCTCGTAGTGCTCGTGGTCCTGATCGGTGTAGCGACCGCTCACCGGGATGCTCCCACTGCGTCGGTCCAGGCTGCGGCGAAGTCGGGGAAGGTCTTCGACGTGGTCGCGATGTCCTCGACCTCGACGCCGTCGACCACCAGGCCGAGGATCACCCCGGCGTGGGCCATCCGGTGGTCGGCATAGGTGTGGAACACACCGCCGTGCAGGGGCGCGGGACGGATGGTCAGGCCGTCGGCCCGCTCCTCGACCTCCGCGCCGAGCCGGCCCAGCTCGGTGGCCAGGGCGGCCAGCCGGTCGGTCTCGTGACCGCGGATGTGCGCGACGCCGCGCAGGTGGGAGGGGGAGTCGGCCAGGGCGCACAGGGCAGCGATCGCCGGGGTCAGCTCGCCGACGTCGTGCAGGTCGAGGTCGACACCGCGCAGGCGATCGGGACCGGTCACCGTCAGGCCGGAGTCGTCGAGGGCCACCTCGCAGCCCATCAGGGCGAGGATGTCGCGCAGCTCGTCGCCGGGCTGCGTGGTCGCCGAGGGCCAGTCCGTCACGCGCACCCGGCCACCCGTCGCGGCGGCCAGCGCGAGGAAGGGCGCGGCGTTGGACAGGTCCGGCTCGATGGCATGCTCCACCGGCGCGATCGGTCCCGGCGCCACCGCCCAGCGGTTGGCGTCGCTGTCGTCCACCTCGACGCCGTGCGTGCGGAGCATCGCCACGGTCATCTCGATGTGGGGCAGCGAGGGCACCGGCTTGCCGACGTGGCGCACGTCGACGCCCCGGTCGTAGGTGGCCCCGGCGAGCAGCAGCGCCGAGACGAACTGTGAGGAGGCGCTGGCGTCGATGGTGACCGTGCCGCCGGTGACCGAGCCCGATCCCCGCACCGAGAAGGGCAGCGCGCCCCGACCGCCGTCGTCGATGACCACGCCCAGCGACGTCAGGGCGGCGAGCATCGGCCCGACCGGGCGTCGCCGCATGTGGGGGTCGCCGTCGAAGCCGATGGTCCCGCGGGCCAGACCGGCCACGGGCGGCAGGAAGCGCATGACCGTGCCGGCCAGGCCACAGTCCACGCTGGTGTCGGAGTCCCACGGCGCCGGGCTGATCGCCCAGTCGCCGTCGGTGTCGTCCACCCCCGTGCCGAGGGCGGTCAGCGCGGAGGCCATGAGCGTCGTGTCGCGCGAGCGCAGTGGACGTCGTACGACGCTGGGGCCGGAGGCCAGGGCAGCCAGCAGCAGCGCCCGGTTGGTCAGCGACTTGCTGCCGGGCAGCGACACGACCCGGTCCACCGGTTCGGTCGGCCGCGGCGCGGGCCAGGGGTCACTCACCCGCGCACCCTATCGAGGTCAGGAGAGCTGGGCCTTGGCGAGCCGTGCCTCGCGGCCTGCGTCCTTGGCGAGTCGCCGGCTCTCGCGGCGCACGTCCGACGCTGCCCGGCGGGCGCGCCAGGCAAGCCCGGGCTGTCCGTCGGTGTCGACGCCCGCGAGCAGCAGTCCGCCGAAGATCGAGGTGTTCTTGAGGAACTGCAGCCGCTGGTGGGCCTTGGCCTGCGGATCGGTCTCGGCCCAGAAGGCGTGGGTCGCGGCCGTGGTCGGCACCAGCGAGGCGGCGAGGATGGTGGCGCTGATCCGCGGCGCGCGGCCCGTGGCGAGCGCGGCGGCGGCCAGGAGCTGGGCGCCCGCGTGGATCCGCACCAGGGTCCGGGCATCGGTCGGGATCGGCACGCCGGGTGCCGCCTGCCGGGCGAGGGGCACGACCTTGTCGGCGATCGGCTTGGCCTTCTCCGCATGTGCGTCGGTGTTGCGGAGGGCATCGACGCTACCTGCGACGAAGATCGATGCGAGGAGCGGGCGGGCGATCAGGCGCGTGATGGTCATGCTTCCTTGTCTACACGATCGCTCGAACCCGTGACGCGACGAGGGTCAGTCGAGCAGGGCCCGCCACACGTTGTTGTCGAGGTCGGGGTCGGACTCGGTCACGCGGACCTCGGCCTCGATGGTGCTGGCGCGTGGAACGATCGCGCGGAGGGTCACCGGGGTGAGGTCGGTGCCCGAGATGGCGCAGGTCACGACCCTCGCGATGTCGGTGCACCGGTCGTCGGGGTCGAGAGCACGACCAGGGTGGAGCCCCACACGGAGAGGACGGCCTCGCGGTCCGTCGGGAGGCCGGCGACCTGGACCACGATGTCGTACTGGGGACGCCCGCCGGCCACCTGGCCGGTCACGGACACGTCGGCCGGGGTCGGCGTCGAGGTGGGCGTCTCGGTGGGTGTGTCGGTGGGCGTGTCGGTGGGTGTGTCGGTGGGGGTGTCGGTGGGGGTGTCGGTGGGGGTGTCGGTGGGGGTGTCGGTCGGGGTGTCGGTGGGGGTGTCGGTGGGGGTGTCGGTGGGGGTGTCGGTGGGGGTGTCGGTCGGGGTGTCGGTGGGGGTGTCGTCGGCGTGGGCGTGGGCGTGTCGATCGGCGTGTCGAGCGGAGTGGACGTGGGCGCGGATGTGGGCGTCACGGTCGGTGTGGCTGTCGGTGTGGCTGTCGGTGTGGCGGTGGGCGTGACAGTCGGTGTGGCGGTCGGCGTCGGGTTCTCGTCCTCGGTGGGGCTCTGGCTCGGGGACGACGTGGGCAGCAGCTCGACCGCCGGAACAAAGGGTCGGCGTCGGCTCGAGGGTGTCCGCGATCTCGACGACCAGGGTCTCCCCAGGAGTGATGACGAACGGGTCCCGCGATCCCGCCCCACGCCGGGGGGCGGTGGTGCTCGCATCGGAAGGGTCGTCCGACGCAGCGCCGGGCAGGCCCACCGCGGCGATCGGTGGCTCGACGGGCACTCGATCACGTCCGTTGGACGTGACCGCGAGGGTGGCCCCCACGACGGCGAGGCTGGCAGCGACCCCGGCGACCGCGACCGCGGCAGAGTTGCCTGCGACCGCGTCCCGGACACGACCGACGACCAGCCCGATCCCCATCGGCACGACGACGCCGCCGGTCGTGGTGGTGTACGCCGCTGCCGCACTGCCCAGCAGGAGGGGCGCCAGGAGTGCGCCGAGGTTGGAGTTGACCTCGGTCAGCTCCAGGTAGATGGCCATGCACGAGCGGCACTGGCCGAGGTGGTCCTCGACCTTGGACGCGTCGCGGCGGGAGGTCCCGTTGCGGATGTAGGCACCCAGGTGCTCGTGCGTCCAGCGGCAGTCGTCCTCATCGAGCTCGTTGGCATGCTCGGTCAGGAAGGCCTGGCGCAACCCTTCACGGGCGCGGTAGGCGAGTGCCGACACGGAGTTGGCACTCATGCCCAGCAGCGGAGCGATGTCGGCGGGCCGGTCGCCCTCGACCTCGGTGTGCCACAGCACCAGCTGCCAGCGCTCGGGGAGCGAGGCGAACGCCTTGGCCGCCGCGGTGCTCTCGAAGCCCTCGATGGCGGTGTCGCGGAAGGGGACCCCGGGGTCGAAGGCCTCCATGTCGTCGGTGGTGTGGAGTCGCGCCCCGGCCCGGAACTTGTCGACCCGCAGGCTGCGTACGGACGTGAGCAGGTAGGCGCGGAAGGCCGCGTCGGGGCCGCCGCCACGCTGGAGGATGCCGAGCACCTTGACGAAGGCCTCTGACACGAGATCCTCGACATCGCCCGGGGAGACGAGCTGGCGAGCCAGTCGGCGAGCAGCCTCCACGTGGCGCTCGAACAGGTCGCCGTAGGCATCGAGGTCCCCACCGCGGACGGCCGAGATGAGCTCGGCGTCATCGGGAACTTCCACGCGGGTGGCGCTGCTCATGCTCATCAAGCTCCGAAGACGAGGTGGTGAAGGCGGTGCCGACCCTCGAACTGTAGTCGGCGACGGGCCACTTCACTGGAGGTCTGAAGATTTCCTCGAAGTTTTGCGTCATGGCCACGACCGTCGCCCGTCCCACCATCAGAACCACCACCGAGGGGGGGAAATGCCGTGAGGATCTTCGCCGTACGTGGGCGTCGAGGCGCGGCTGCCCGTCCCGGGGCGAGCGGGAGACTTCCTCGAGGTCTGCGGTCAGGGTTGCCGCACGGCTTCGAGGTCGTGGGGGAGGCGCTCGCCTCGGGATCCGGCGTGGGGGACGCGTGCGCCGCGGCAGGCATGGGGCTGGCCCGCGACGGGGGTTCGATGGGGGAGGCGCTCGAGGCCCTTCGCACGACGTCGCGGGCGGTGCTGGGGACCGATCCGTCCTACGACGCCGTCGTCGCGCTGCTCACGGCCTGGAACGAGACCACGCTCGGCTACCTCGTCCAGGTCTCGTGCGAGGACCCGCTCACCGGTCTCGCCAGCCAGGCCCACCTGCGCACCCGTCTCGCCGAGCTCTACCGCAACCCCGGCACCGCGTCGTACGACCTGGTGCTGTGCACGATGCCGTCCGGGGACAACCCCTCGGACGAGCCGGGCGACCACTTCACCCGGGCCATGCGGCAGGCGCGCATGGGGGAGATGGCGCGGACTGTGTTCCTGCGCAACGAGACCATCGCCCGGCTGGGCTCGCACAGCGTGGCCATCGTGGTGCTGCGCGACGACCGCCTGGACCGGCGGGTGGGCGTGCTGCAGACCCTGCTGAGCAGGCTGGAGACCGACGCGTCCCCGGCGCGGGTGTGCGTCGAGGGACTCCCTGCGTCGGAGAGTGGCGCCCTGCAGCTGCTCGACGCCCTCGCCCTCGGCTGACGGTCGGGGAGTCGGACCGACGCCCTAGGGTGGACGCCATGTGCGGCCGCTATGCCTCCTCGCGCCGACCCGAGGACCTCATCGAGGAGTTCGAGGTCGTGGAGAGTCGCGTCGCCGCCCCGCTGGAGGCCGACTACAACGTCGCGCCGACCAAGGACGTCTACGCCGTCGTCGAGCGGCCGCCGTCGCGCGACTCGCCGGAGCCGGCCCAGCGACAGCTCCGGGTGTTCACCTGGGGCCTGGTGCCGTCGTGGGCCAAGGACCCCTCGATCGGCAACCGGATGATCAACGCCCGGATGGAGACCGTCGCCGACAAGCCTGCCTACCGCAAGGCGTTCGCGTCGCGCCGCGCCCTGCTGCCGGCAGACGGCTACTTCGAGTGGTACCCCACCGACCGGGTCAATGCCCGTGGCAAGCCGGTCAAGCAGCCCTTCTTCATCCGCCCGCGCGACGGTGGCGTCCTGGCCATGGCCGGGCTCTACGAGATCTGGCGCGACCCCGATCGGGCCGACGACGACCCGGACCGCTTCCGGTGGACGTGCACGGTCCTCACCACCGAGGCCGAGGACTCCCTCGGCCACATCCACGACCGGATGCCGCTGATGGTCGAGCGCGAACGCTGGGCCGAGTGGCTCGACCCGGCGACCCCGGGGGACACCTCCCTCCTGGTCCCGGCCGCGCCGGGTCGGCTCGAGGCCTACGCCGTCCCGACCCTGGTCAGCAACGTGCGCAACAACGGCCCCGAGCTCGTGGAGCCGCTGCCGCTGGAGGTCGAGTCGTGAAGAAGGCGGTCGTCCGTTCGGTGCCCACCCCGCACGGGGAGGGGCGCCTGCACACCCGACGTGCCACGAGCCCGACGGCGACGCTCCTGCTCAGCCACGGGGCGGGCGGTGGCGTCGAGGCCCGAGACCTGTGGGCGCTGGCCGGGGCCTTGCCGGCGCAGGGGATCACGGTCGCCGTGTTCGAGCAGCCGTGGCGTGTCGCCGGGCGCAAGGTCGCCACCGCTCCACCGACCCTGGACGCGGCGCTGGTCTGCGCCGCAGACCTGATGCGCGTCCGCACCCCCCTCGTCGTGGGTGGACGATCCGCGGGTGCTCGCTCCGCGGCGCGTACGGCGAAGGCGCTGGGCGCGTCCGGCTGCCTGGCCCTGTCCTTCCCGCTCCACGCGCCGGGGCGCACCGAGCCCACCCGGGTCGCGGAGCTGCGCGGGGCCGGCCTGCCGGTGCTGGTCGTGCAGGGTGAGCGCGACGCGATGGGCCGACCCGAGGAGTTCCCCGACGACCTGTCCGGCCTCGACATGGTGGTCATCCCCGGAGCCGATCACGGCATGAAGGTGCCGGCGCGCGGCGACGTCTCGCAGGAGGAGGCCCTGGGGATCATCGTCGAGTCGACCCTGGAGTGGATGGTGCGCGAGATCGTCGGGAATCCACCGGGCACCTGAGGTGTTCACCCCGTGTGAGCGCACTGACCCTCGAGCGACCGTTGCCCCTCGTGCAACGCGACCCCATCGACCCCCCCGGCGTAGTGTTGGCGGAGATGACTGACTCGCTCCAGGACGACACGTCCGATCCCGAGACCCTGCTCCGGGACGAAACCACCGAGGAACGCTCCGCTCGCTTCGAGCGCGACGCGTTGCCTTTCCTCGATCAGCTCTACGGCGCCGCCATGCGGATGACCCGCAACCCGGCCGACGCCGAGGACCTGGTGCAGGAGACGTTCGCGAAGGCCTACAGCGCCTTCCACCAGTTCAAGCCCGGCACCAACCTCAAGGCCTGGCTCTACCGGATCCTGACCAACACCTACATCAACTCCTACCGCAAGAAGCAGCGGCAGCCGCAGCAGTCGATGTCCGAGGACGTCGAGGACTGGCAGCTCGCGCGCGCGGAGTCGCACTCCTCGACCGGACTGCGGTCCGCGGAGATGGTGGCCCTGGAGCACCTGCCTGACTCCGAGGTCAAGGACGCGCTGCAGCGCCTCCCCGAGGAGTTCCGGCTCGCGGTCTACCTCGCCGATGTCGAGGGATTCCCCTACAAGGAGATCGCCGAGATCATGGACACCCCGATCGGCACGGTGATGTCCCGGCTGCACCGCGGTCGCCGCCAGCTGCGCGACATGCTCGCCGACTACGTACGTGCCAACGACCTGCTGCCGGCGTCCTCCATGCCGGCCGCGCCGGAGGGAGTGAGCGGATCGTGAGCACCCACGAGCACGGCCGCGACGACTGCGTCGACTACATCGAGCGCATCGTCTACCTCCTCGACAACGAGCTCGACCAGGCCGACTGTGCCGTCGTCGAGCTGCACCTGCGCGAGTGCGGGCCGTGCCTGGAGCGCTACGACCTCCAGCGCACCGTCAAGCAGGTCATCGCCCGCTCCTGCACCGAGTCGGCCCCCGAGTCGCTGCGTGACCGGGTCCGGATCCAGCTCCGCGAGGTGGAGATCCGCTTCACCGAGGGCGCCGGCTGATCCGCGGGTGGCGGACGATTCGCCCCACCACGTCTCATTTGAGACACTGACCTGAGCACCGATTCCAGGAGGAACGACATGGGCAAGACCGGACGCAAGCGCCGCGCTCGCAAGAAGAAGGGCGCAAACCACGGCAAGCGCCCCAACGCCTGACGCGCACCGCACCAGTAGAAGTCCCCGCCGAGGCGGGGACTTTTGCATGTCCGGCCTGGGGTTGTCACTCGCTCATCACGAAGTTGATGGAGTCGAGGACCTCGGTGGCGCGACCTACGAGTTCGTTCGACACGTAGACTTGATGCCACATGTCGACCACGACCGCAGTACCGTCCAGGTCCACGACCCAGAAGTCGATGAGGACCTCTTGGGAACTCGAGCCATATGAGATGCCACGCCTCCCCGCTAGCGTCTCAGCAGTCTGTGTCTGGGCAATCTGGTAGTACTCGTCCCGTGGGCACTGGTCGTCGATTCGCAGCCGCAAGTGGATGGCGTCGTGGCCGAACGCTTCGGTCGGCGTGGGTGGCTCAACGACTGTGCTCCACGGGAGCCGGACCAGCTGCCGGGCCAGGGACTGCGGGGATCCGCTTGCGGGCCGGCTCTGCCAATCGCCGGAGCAGGGGGCAACGCCAGCCAGTGCGTCGGGCTGATAGACACCGACCCCGGCCCAGGTGTCGAGGGGGGGCTCGTGGACCACTGGTTGGCCACTCCAGTTCCAGTTCGAGTTCGTCACGGTCAGGTCGGCTTCGATCCTGTGACCGGCGAGATCGTTCCCCACGAACACTCGGTAGGTGCCGGGAGCGATCGACGTCATGTTCGCGTAATCAGGGAATCGTGACGGGACCGCGGCGGGCTCGGACTCGGAGGACGCGGGCGGCACGGTGACGGGTCCGGGATCTCCGCGATCAACCTGCGCGAGGCCGTACGCACCTCCACTGACGACCACGGCCGCAGCCACGGCGAGGCCGATCCGTCCCGCGTTGCGGCGACGCCGGCGGGCCCGACCTCCACGGATCAGCCACTCCACGTCGGGAAGAGGAACGTCGCGCATCTCAGCCTCCCGACCGAATGCCGCTGCGAGCTCCTTGTCGAGACTCATCCCTCATCCACCCCCTCCGCGACGCCGGTTGCGGCCAGGGCCCGACGCAGGGCCCCGATCGCCGCCGACGACTGCGACTTCACAGTGCCGACCGCACAGCCGAGAGCATCTGCGATCTGCGCCTCGCTCAGATCCTCGTAGTAGCGCAGCACGATCACTGCCCGCTGCCGATCGGGCAGCGCGCACACCAGCGGCCAGATCAAGGACCGGTCCAGCACCGGCACCTCGGCAGAGGCGTCCGCGGTCTCGGGCAGCTTGTCCCACGGCTGCTCCCCGATCCACGCTCGCCGACGGCTCGACACCAGGGTGTTGGCCAGCATGCGGCGTACGTACGCTTCCGGGAAGCCCATCTTGCTGATCCGCGGCCAGTTCACGTACGCCTTCTCCAGGGTGGTCTGCAACAGGTCCTCCGCACCCGTCGGCGACGCCGCGAGCAGGTAGGCCAGCCGATAGAGCGACGCCCAACGAGCACCGACGAACTCTGCGAAGTCCTGGTCGGTGTTCATCGGTCACCCCTAACGTGTCCGGGATATCCCTATAACGCGTTGGTGCGGCGATCCGGTTCGTCCGCGCCACTGGACTCGCCTCAGGCCGTGCCGTGCCCCCGCTGAGCGATTCCCGGAGGATGCAGAGTCGTACTGCACGCTGCCACCATCTCGACGGTTCGGAGAAGAAGTGTTAGCGGCATTTCGCGCACTCATCACAAGAGTGCGCTTGCGCATGCCGTCGGGCAGCAGCGGACGGGTCGAGAAGGGGACCGAACTCGCCTTCCTCGACGTGGTCAGTTCATGGGGAACTGGCCAGCCGTCGCAACTGGGCAGCGGCGTCTTGCTGGACGGGGGGACCGTGGCCGAAGAGGATGACCTCAGGCTCCAGAGCGGCGAGCTTTCGGACCGACTCTTCGGCTGTCCGTATGTCAACGGTGAACTCCGACATCGGGCCTTGCAGCCCGTTGATCGTGTTGGAGATAGCGTCTCCGGCGACGAGCACCCGCGAATCGGTATCGAAGACGGCGATGTGGCCGGGTGTGTGGCCGGGTGTGTCGACGATCTGCAGGCCGAAGACCTCCTCGCCGTCTGTAACCGGGCGCAACTGCCACCGCTCCGACCACTCGGGCAAGTGTGCGGTCTCTGCCGCGCCCGCGTAGATGGCCGCGCCCGGCGCCTGAGCCGTGACCTCCTTCAAGCCGTCATAGTGGTCGGGGTGACCGTGGGTGATCAGGATGTGGCGCACGTGATCCCATCCAATGCCGGCGGCTCCTAGCACCGCTCCGATCTCGTCCAAGCGACTCCCGAGGCCGCAATCGACCAACGCCGCCTCACGGCCGCGCACGAGCACGTAGGCCGACACATAGGCGAAGTCGACTCGCCACCAGTCCAACCCGGCGGCGGAGCCGCTATGGCCCGGGCCGCTGGCAACATCCGTCTCGCCGTCGTCATCGGCACGGCAGGCCGCCGCGAGCCCGAGCACCGCAAACCCGAAGAAGCCCCTGCCTGCCTGCACAAGGAGCCACCGCCGCCCCCGGACGCTCGTCGCGGTCACTGTCATATCACCGAGCGTGCTGCGACAGCGGACGGCGGTCAAGGCTCAAGGTGGCTTCGTCCGAACAAGGTCGGGACG
>CAWBSG010000021.1:0-25517 GCA_963791365.1 uncultured Actinomycetota bacterium
CGGCAAGAAGGGCGGGTCCCAGGACCGCGCCTACCGCGGCCGCGCCGAGCCGAAGATCCGCACGGCGGACCAGGCCGAGTACGACGGCCCGGACCTCCCCGCGGACATCACCGGCATCGAGCTCGCTCCTGGCGTCCGCGCCCAGCTGAAGGGTCTGCCCGAGAAGCTGGCCGCTCGCGTCGCTCGTCACCTCGCCGCTGCTGGTGTGCTGATCGACGAGGACCCGGAGCTGGCCTACCGTCACACGCTGGCTGCCCGGGCGCGCGCGTCGCGCCTGGCGGTCGTGCGCGAGGCGACGGGGGAGGCGGCGTACGCAGCGGGACACTACGCCGAGGCCCTGGCCGAGCTGCGTGCCGCCAAGCGGATGAACGGCGCCACCGACTACCTGCCGATCATGGCCGACTGCCACCGTGCGCTCGGCAACCCCGAACAGGCGATCAAGCTCGCCAAGAGCCCGTCGGTGTCGAACTTCAGCACCGAGGCGAAGGCCGAGATGACGCTCGTCGAGGCCGGCGCCCGGCGCGACATGGGTCAGCTCGACGCCGCCCTCCGCACCCTCGAGCTCGCCCCGCTCACGTCCAAGAGCCGGCAGGCGTGGGTGGTGCGACTGCGCTACGCGTACGCCGACACGCTCGAGTCGGCCGGTCGTGAGTCGGACGCCCTGGCGTGGTTCCACCGCACGCACGCCATCGACTCCGACGAGCTCACCGACGCCGCCGAGCGCGCCGACTCGCTGGAGCGGCGCCAACCCTGAACCCGCCGGCGACCGCGACGGGCGGCGCGCCGGGTGGCCGATGGGCTCGCCGCTGGCGTTCGGGCGTCCCATGGGTCACAATGGAGCCACTAATCACATACGTGTCACTCGACATCCGTTGAGCAACGACGACAGACCGCTGGGGAAGGCGCATCTGGAGCGTCGGAACTCAAGGAGGTCGTGGTGACCACACGCATTGCTTCCCGCCCGGACGGTCCGGGGACGAGGGGCATTCTCTACGTGCACTCTGCTCCCTCCGCTCTCTGCCCTCACATCGAGTGGGCCGTGGGCGGAGTCCTCGGGGTTGCCGTCTCGCTCGACTGGACGCCGCAGGCGGCCCAGCCGGGCTCCTACCGCGCCGAGCTGTCGTGGACCGGCGTCGCCGGCACCGCCGCCGCGGTCGCGTCCGCCCTCCGCGGCTGGAACCACCTTCGCTTCGAGATCACCGAGGAGCCGACGAGCTCCTCGGAGGGCACGCGGTTCTCGTGCACCCCCGACCTCGGCATCTTCCACGCCATCACCGGCCCGCACGGCGACATCCTCATCCCGGAGGACCGGCTGAAGGCGGCCGTCGTGAAGTCGGCGCTGGGCGACACCACGCTCCTCAACGAGATCGACGCCCTGCTCGGCAAGCCGTGGGACGACGAGCTCGAGACCTTCCGGCACGCCGGCGAGGGCGCCCCGGTGCGCTGGTTGCACCAGGTCGTCTGAGGGAGACGCCCCCCGCGTCAGAGCGGGATGTTGCCGTGCCGACCGCGGCGTACGCCGACGGTGTCGATCTCGTGCCGCATCGCGGCCGCGATCGCACTGCGGGTGCGGCCGGGCTCGACCACCTCGTCGACGACGCCGATCTCGACGGCCTTGTCGACGCCACCGGCAATGCGCTCGTGCTCGGCGGCGAGCTCGGCCTCGACCTGGGGACGGATCTCGGGGGAGACCTCGGCAAGCCTGCGGCGGTGGAGCACCCGGATCGCGGCGACGGCGCCCATCACGGCGACCTCCGCGCCCGGCCAGGCGAACACCTTGGTGGCGCCGAGCGAGCGGGCGTTCATCGCGATGTAGGCCCCGCCGTAGGTCTTGCGGGTCACGAGCGTCACCCGCGGCACCACGCACTCGCCGAAGGCGTGCAGGAGCTTGGCGCCGCGTCGCACGACGCCGTCCCACTCCTGCCCGACGCCCGGGAGGTAGCCCGGCACGTCGACGATGACGACGAGGGGTACGCCGAAGGCGTCGCACATGCGCACGAAGCGGGAGGCCTTCTCCGCCGAGAGCGAGTCGAGGCACCCGCCGAGGCGCAACGGGTTGTTGGCGACGACGCCCACGGTGCGACCACCGAAGCGGCCGAGGGCGGTGACGATGTTGGGTGCCCAGCGGGCGTGGATCTCCTGCATCGTGCCCTCGTCGAGGACGCCCTGGACGAGCGGGTGCACGTCGTAGGCGCGCTTCTTCGACTCGGGCAGCAGCTCGCTCAGGTCGCGGTCCTCGACCTGGTCGGCGGCCAGGCTGCCCTGCGCGCCGAGGAGCGCGGCGACCGTACGGGCCCTGTCGAGCGCCTCGCGCTCGGAGTCGGTGAGGATGTGCACGACGCCGGAGCGCCGCCCGTGCGGCTCGGGTCCGCCGAGGCGCAGCATGTCGACGTCCTCACCGGTGACCGAGCGGACGACGTCGGGGCCGGTGACGAAGATCCGGCCCTCGGGGCCCAGGATGACGACGTCGGTGAGCGCCGGGCCGTACGCCGCGCCGCCGGCGGCGGGGCCGAGCACCACGGAGATCTGCGGGATGACGCCGGAGGCCTGGGTCATGATGTGGAAGATCCGGCCGACCGCGTGGAGGGACAGCACGCCCTCGGCCAGGCGGGCGCCGCCGGAGTGCCACAGCCCGATGATCGGCACGCCGTCGGTGATCGCGCGGTGGTAGGCGTCGACGACGACGCGGCAGCCGACGTCGCCCATCGCGCCGCCCATCACGGTCGCGTCCGAGCAGAACGCGACGACCTGGGTGCCGTCGACGCGACCGACCGCGGCGAGCATGCCGGAGTCGTCGTCGGGGGTGATCAGCTCGAGGGTGCCCTCGTCGAGGAGCGCGGTGAGGCGGTGGACCGGGTTGCGGGGGTCCTCCTCGCGGGGCAGCTTGGCCGGCTTGGCGGCGGGTGCCGCAGTGGCGGTCACCGGATGCTCCCGAAGGCCACCGCGACGTTGGCGCCACCGAAGCCGAAGGAGTTGTTGAGGGCCACGATGTCGCCCTCGGGGAGGTCGCGCCTCGACGTGGGGATGTCGAGGTCGACCTCGGGGTCCTTGTCGTCGAGGTTGATCGTCGGGGGACTGACGCGGTCGTGCAGCGCCATCACGGTGGCGACCGCCTCGAGCGCGCCGGCGCCACCGAGCAGGTGGCCGGTCATCGACTTCGTGCTGGTGACCACGCAGCGGTCGACGTGCTTGCCGAGGACCGTGTGGAGCATGAGTCCCTCCGCGATGTCGCCCTTCGGCGTCGAGGTGGCGTGGGCGTTGACGTGGACGACGGTGGCCGGGTCGACGTCGCCCTCGCGGAGCGCCATCGTGATGGCCCGGGTGCCGCCGCGACCCTCGGGGTCGGGCTGGGCGATGTCGTGGGCGTCGTTGCTGATGCCGGCGCCGCGGACCTCGGCGTAGATCTTCGCGCCGCGGGCACGGGCGTGCTCCTCGGACTCGATGATCAGCACGGCACCGCCCTCGCCGAGGACGAAGCCGTCGCGGGCCACGTCCCACGGACGCGAGACCGATGCGGGGTCGCGGCCGTCGTCGCCGCTCGCGGTCTTGGAGAGCGCCATCATGTTGGCGAAGGCGGCCATCGGAAGCGGGTGGATCGCGGCCTCGGTGCCGCCGGCGATGACGACGTCGGCGCGACCGAGGCGGATCAGGTCGAGCGCCATCGCGATCGCCTCGTTGCCGGAGGCGCAGGCCGAGGTGGGTGCGTGGACCGCGGCACGCGCGCCGTACTTGAGGCTGACGTTGGCGGCGGGGGCGTTGGGCATGAGCATCGGCACGGCAAGCGGGGACACCCGACGGGCGCCCTTCTCGAGCAGCGTGTCGTAGTTGGCGAGCAGCGTGGTGACGCCGCCGATGCCGGAGGCGAGCGCGACGCCGAGCCGCTCGGGCTCGAGCCCGGAGCCCTCGAGGCCGGAGTCGGCCCAGGCCTGGTCGGCGGCGACCATCGCGAACTGGCTGGACCGGTCGAGGCGCCGGGCCTTGACGCGGTCGAGGACCTCGGACGGCTCGACGGCGACCCGGCCACCGATGCGCACCGGGAGGGTGTCGACCCACTCGTCGTCGAGGTAGCCGATGCCGGAGGTGCCGGCCAGCATGGCCTGCCACGTCGAGGCGACGTCCCCACCGACAGGTGAGGTGGCGCCGAGGCCGGTGACGACTACGCGGGTCGAGGGCATCAGATGGGTTCCGTTCCGTGCGGTGGTGTGGGGGTTCCTGGGTCACGGGGGCCGGGCTGGACACCGGCCACCCGTGACGTGGGGGAGAGCGTCAGCCCTGCGAGCGCTCGATGAAGGCGACGGCGTCGCCGACGGTCTTGAGGTTCTTGACCTCGTCGTCGGGGATGGTCACGCCGAACTTCTCCTCGGCGGCCACGACGACCTCGACCATGGAGAGCGAGTCGACGTCGAGGTCGTCCACGAAGGACTTGTCCAGCTGGACGTCGTCGGCGTCGACGCCGGCCACCTCGTTGACGATGTCGGCGAGGTCGGCACGGATTTCTTCGGTGGTGGCCATGGGGCCTTCCCTTCTTCTCGGTGATGGTGCTGGGTGGTCGGTGGTGGTGCGGGTCGTGCTGGTGGGTCAGGGGACGGTGACGACCTGGGCGGCGTACGCCAGACCGGCACCGAAGGCGATGAGCAGCGCGGTGTCACCGCTGCGGGCCTCGCCCTCCAGCATCATCCGGTCCAGGGCGAGCGGCACGGAGGCGGCCGAGGTGTTGCCCTGGTCGGCGACGTCGCGGGCGATGCGCACGGAGGCAGGGAGCTTCATCGACCGTGCCATGGCGTCGATGATGCGCATGTTGGCCTGGTGGGGCACGAAGACGTCGAGCTCGTCGAGGGACACCCCCGCCGCGTCGAGCGCCTGCTGGCCGATCTTGGCCATCGCGAACGACGCCCAGCGGAAGACCGGGTTGCCCTGCATCGTCAGGTGCGGCATCACGCCCGAACCGGGCTGGGTGGCGGTGCCGACGACGTCGCGCCAGTCCTCGCGCTGTCGGATCAGGTCGAACTGCTCGCCGTCGGAGCCCCAGACCACCGGGCCGATGCCCGGGGTGTCGCTGGGTCCGACGACGGCCGCTCCGGCCCCGTCGGCGAAGATGAAGGCGGTGCCCCGGTCCGTGAGGTCGAGGATGTCGGTGAGGCGCTCGACCCCGACGACCAGGACGTGGCGGGCGCTGCCGGCGCGGACCATGTCGGAGGCCACGGCGACGCCGTGGCAGAAGCCGGCGCACGCGGCGGAGATGTCGAAGGCGGCGGCGCCGTCCGTGCCGAGCTCGTGGGCGATGGCGGTGGCGACCGCCGGGGTCTGGAGCAGGTGGCTCACCGTGGCCA
Organism: uncultured Actinomycetota bacterium; assembly: GCA_963791365.1. Lineage (GTDB taxonomy): Bacteria > Actinomycetota > Actinomycetes > Propionibacteriales > Nocardioidaceae > Nocardioides. The sequence goes on from CAWBSG010000021.1 coordinate 5,331, forward strand.
CGACCACGCAGTCGATCTCGCCCACGTCGAGGCCCGAGCGCTCGATGGCGATCCGGGACGCCTCGACCGACATCATCTGCACCGACTCCTCGGGACCGGCCCAGCGACGGGTCCTGATGCCGGAGCGCTGCTGGATCCACTCGTCACTGGACTCGATCGCGTCGACCACCTCCGAGTTCGGCACCAGGCGCACGGGTCGGTAGGACCCCATGCCCATGATCCGCGCGTGTGCGGCGCCTGTCGGGGCCGTGATGGGGGCCATCAGTGGACACCCTCGGGGTGCAGGCGCAGGAGCGGCTGGCCGGGCGAGACCAGGTCGCCGTCCTCGACGAGCCACTCCACGACGGAGCCGCCGTGCGGTGCGGTGATGTCGGTGCGGTCGCGCAGGCTGGCGACGGCGCCGATGGTGGCACCGGGTGCCAGGACGTCGTGCTCGAGGGCCTCGGACGAGAGGTGGAAGGTTCCCTTGGCGGGGGAGACGATCATCCGCCAGGTCGGCGTGGTCTCGATCATCGAGGCCTCGCCGTGGGTGTCGCAGAAGTCGCGGGCCGCGTCGAGCTGGTCGGGCGTCTTGAGGGCGAAGGTCTCGACGCCCTTGAGCTGGCGCTTCGCGATGCCGGTGAGGGTGCCGGCGGGCGGCATCTCGAGGATGCCGGTGACGCCGAGGTCGCTCATCGTCTCCATGCAGAGGTCCCAGCGGACCGGGTGGGAGATCTGGCCCACCATCCGGCGCAGCACGTCGCGTCCGTCGTGCACGACCTGGCCGTCGCGGTTGGAGATGACCGGCGTACGCGGGTCGTGGGTGGACACGGAGCGGGCGAGGGACGCGAGCCGCTCGACGGCGGGCGCCATGTGCGTGGTGTGGAACGCGCCGGCGACGCTGAGCGGCATCAGGCGGGCCTTGGCCGGCGGGTCCTCGGCGAACGCGGCGAGCTGCTCCATGGTGCCGGCGGCGACCACCTGCCCGGCGCCGTTGTCGTTGGCGGCGGTGAGGCCGTGGCGCTCGATCACCGCGAGCACCTCCTCGCGCTCGCCGCCGAGGACGGCGGTCATGCCGGTCGCGGTCGTCGCGGCCGCGTCGGCCATCGCGTTGCCGCGCTCGCGCACCAGCACCATCGCCTGCTCGGCAGTGACCACGCGGGCACCGCTGGCGGCGGTCAGCTCGCCGACGCTGTGGCCGGCGACCGCACCGATCCGGGCGAACGCGTCGGCGGGGTGCGGGAAGAGGTCGAGGGCCGCGACCAGGCCCGTCGCGACCAGCAACGGCTGGGCGATCTTGGTGTCGCGGATCGTCTCCGCGTCGGCCTCGGTGCCGTAGTGGGCCAGGTCGATGCCGGCGACCGTGGCCAGCCAGTCGAAACGCGCGGCGAAGGTGGGGTCCTCCAGCCACGGCGTGAGGAAGCCGGGGGTCTGGGCCCCCTGGCCGGGAGCGACGATGACGAGCACGGAGCCAACTGTGCCGGGTCCGCGGGTCGGTGCGCGGGTCGGACGCCGACGAAACTCACCCGTGAATCCTTGTAGGGTTCCTACAGTTCCGTCCGACCCGACTGACGCCCTAGGATCAACGCCAGCTGCAGGGTGAAGGCCTCGCGCGGTCGCGTCGGCGACCAGCCGGTCACGTCCGCGATCTGCCGCAGGCGGTAGCGCACCGTGTTGGGGTGCACGAAGAGCGCCCGTGCCGTGCCCTCGATCGACGCGCCGTGCTCGAACCAGGCGGACAGGGTCTCCAGCAGCGCTCCCCGGGTCGCGACGAGCGGGAGGTAGACGTCGTCGACCAGGTGGCGGCGCGCATGGCCGTCACCGGCCAGCGCGCGCTCGGGCAGGAGGTCGCGGCTCTCGACGGGCCGCGGGGCGTCGGGCCACCCGCTGGCGGCCCGGTGCGCCGAGAGGGCGGCCCGGGCCGAGGCGCTCGCGTGGGCGAGGTCGGCGATCACCGGGCCGACCACGACGGGCCCGTCGCCGAAGTGGTCGAGCAGTCGCGTCGCCGCCTTGAGCGGGTCGGTCACGCCACCGAGCACCACCACGAGGCGGTCGCCCTGCGTGGCGCAGAGGGCGTCCATGTCGCCGGCGCGCGCCGACCGGCGTACGGACTCGAAGACGTCGAGCTCCGCACGGTGGGGAGGTACGTCGCCCAGCACGACGGCGACGTCACCGTGGGCACCCCAGCCGAGGGCGCTCGCGCGGGAGAGCACCGTCTCGTCCGCCTCGGCGCGGACGACGGCGTCGACGACGAGCGCCTCCAGGCGAGCGTCCCACGCGCCGCGGGACTCCGCCGCCCGGGCGTACACCGCGGCGGTGGCGAAGGCGACCTCACGGGCATAGAGGAGGACGGCGTCGTGCACCTCGCGCACGTCCTCGGGGTCGAGGATCGTGTCGATGTTGGTCTCGACGACCCGGATGCTGAGCCGCACCAGCTCGACGGTCTGCTGGAGCGAGATGACCCCGGTCAGCTCGCGCGGCGCGGCACCGAAGACGACGACGTCGAGCGGGTGGTGCACGGCGCCCTCGCCCTCCGCGCCCGCCTCGACGTCGTACCAGTCGACGAAGCCGCGGATGCCGGCCTGGACGATGAGCCCGACCCACGACCGGTCCTCGGCGCTGAGGTCGTCGAACCACGGCAGGTCGGTGGCCATCCGCGCCGTCGCGGCCGTGCTGAGCTGCCCCGAGGAGCTCCGCAGAGCCTCGGCCGAGCGGCGACGGGAGGCGGTCATGACCCGACTCTAGTGGTCTGCGCCGGCCGGCGAGGCGTAGTGGGATTCCCACGAACGGCCCGTCCGGTGCCGCGAGGTCACGACTCGGCATCGGACCGGGGCGACTCGACGGGGCGCCCACCCGCTCTGGTTGACTCCGGACCCTGTCATCCCGCCGAGGGGATCCATGCCAGTGGGAGGTCGAGTGCCCCGTAGCAGCAGCCCGCACGTCCAGCACGTCGTCGTGCACGGCCACCGGCGCGCGTTCGTCCGCATGGGATCGGGGCCGGCGCTCCTGCTGCTCCACGGCCTCGGGTGCGACCACACGACCTGGGCGCCGGTGATGGAGTCGTTCGCGCGCACCCACACCGTCATCGCCCCGGACCTCCTCGGGCACGGCGAGTCCGACAAGCCCCGGGCCGACTACAGCCTCGGCGGCTACGCCAACGGGATGCGCGACCTGCTGACGGTGCTCGGCATCGACCGGGTCACCGTCGTCGGCCACAGCTTCGGGGGAGGGGTGGCGATGCAGTTCGCCTACCAGTTCCCCGAGCGCGCCGAGCGGCTGGTGCTGGTCTCGTCCGGCGGCCTCGGCCCCGAGGTCAGTCCGGCGATCCGCGCGATCACCACACCCGGCTTCCACCGGGCGATGGCGCTGCTGGCGGCACCCGGCCTGCGCCACGTCACGACCGCGGCGATGCGGCTGCTGGCGGGCACCGGGGTCAGCCAGCTGCGCGACCTCGACGAGGTCGCCGACATCTACGACTCGTTCAAGGACCCGCGCACCCGCGCAGCCATCGCCCACGTGGTGCGTGCGGTGGTCGACTGGCGCGGCCAGATCGTCACGATGTCCGACCGTGCCTACCTCACCGAGGCGATGCCGATGTGCGTGGTGTGGGGTGCCGACGACGTCGTCATCCCGGTCGCGCACGCCAGCAACGCGAGCGCCCTCGCGCCGACGGCGCGCATCGAGGTGCTCCCCAACGCCGGCCACTTCCCGCACAAGGACCACCCCGAGCGGTTCGCCAAGATCGTGCGCGACTTCATCCGTTCGACCGAGCCGAGCCGCCACGACCGCGAACGGTGGCGCGAGCTCCTCGACGAGGGCGCCGACGTGGCGCCGATCCAGGCGCAGGCCGGGTCGTCCCCGCTCACGCCGGTGCACGCCGTACGACGCGCGGCCGGCGCCTGAGGCGCGTCGCTCACGTGGAGCGAGGCCTCAGGCGTCGCCACCCTCCTGCTTGATGTCCCTGGTCGCGGTCGGGTCGTCGATCTTGTAGCGCTCGGACGCCTCGACGACCTTCTCCACCGGGAACTCGCCCGCGTCGGACAGCGCCTGGAGCGCCTGGACGACGACGCTGACGGCGTCGATGTGGAAGAAGCGGCGCGCGGCGGGACGCGTGTCGGCGAAGCCGAAGCCGTCGGCACCGAGCACCCGGTAGTCCTGCGGCACCCAGCGGGCGATCTGCAGCGGGACGGCCCGCATGTAGTCGGACACGGCCACGACGGGCCCCTGCGCGCCGGCGAGCTTGTCGCTGACGTACGCCGTGCGCTTCTCCTCACCCGGGTTGAGCAGGTTCCACTGCTCGGCCGCCGCGGCGTCGCGCGCCAGCTCGTTCCAGGACGTCACCGACCAGAGGTCGGACTGCACGCCCCAGTCCTCGGCGAGGATCCGGGCGGCCTCGTCGATCCACGGGTAGCCCACGCCCGAGGCCATCAGCTGGACCCGCGGGCCCTCGCCCTCGGCGGTCGAGATCCTGTGGATGCCCTTGAGGATGCCCTCGCGGTCCACGTCGGACGGCTCGGCCGGCATCGAGACGGGCTCGTTGTAGACGGTGAGGTAGTAGATGACGTCCTCGCCCTGGCCGTCGGGGCCGCCCGAGCCGTACATCCGCTCGAGGCCGTCCTGCATGATGTGGCTGATCTCGTAGGCGAACGCCGGGTCGTAGTGCACGACCGCCGGGTTGGTCGCCGCGATCAGCGGCGAGTGGCCGTCGGCGTGCTGCAGGCCCTCACCGGTCAGGGTCGTGCGACCGGCGGTGGCGCCGATGAGGAAGCCGCGCGCGAGCTGGTCGGCCATCGCCCAGATGGAGTCGCCCGTGCGCTGGAAGCCGAACATCGAGTAGAAGATGTAGAACGGGATCATGTGCTCGCCGTGCGTGGAGTACGACGACCCGGCGGCGGTCGCCGAGGCCATCGCGCCCGCCTCCGAGATGCCCTCGTGGAGCATCTGGCCCTGCACGGACTCCTTGTAGGAGAGCAGCATCTTGCGGTCGACCGACTCGTACTGCTGGCCGCCCGGGTTGTAGACCTTGGCGCTCGGGAACATCGAGTCCATGCCGAAGGTGCGGTACTCGTCGGGTGCGATCGGGACCAGGCGCTCGCCGATCTCCGGGTCCTTCATCCAGTCGCGGAGCAGGCGGACGACGGCCATCGTGGTGGCGAACTTGTTCTTGCCGGAGCCCTGCTTGAGCTCGGCGTAGAGCTCGTCGCCCGGCAGCTTGAGGGCCGTGGCCCGGTTGATCCGCCGCGGGATCGAGCCGCCGAGGGCCTTGCGGCGCTCGAGCATGTACTCGATCTCGGGGGAGTCGGCGCCCGGGTGGTAGAACGGCGCGCCACCGGTCTTCTCGTAGGACTCCTCGAGGTCGCGGTCGCTGATCGGGAGGTAGAGCCGGTCGCGGAACTTCTTGAGGTCCGGGAGGGTCAGCTTCTTCATCTGGTGGGTGGCGTTCTTGCCCTCCAGCGCGTCGATCGTCCAGCCCTTGATGGTGTGGGCCAGGATCACGGTCGGCTGACCGGTGTGCTTGGTCGCGGCGTCGAAGGCGGCGTACACCTTGCGGTAGTCGTGGCCACCGCGCGGCAGCTTCTCGATCTGCGAGTCGGACATGTGCTCGACCATCTTGCGCAGGCGCGGGTCGCCGCCGAAGAAGTGCTCGCGGACGTAGGCGCCGTCCTCGGTCGAGTACGTCTGGAACTGACCGTCGGGGGTCGAGTTCATCCGGTTGACGAGTGCGCCGTCGACGTCCTTGGCGAGCAGGGCGTCCCACTCACGTCCCCAGACGACCTTGATGACGTTCCAGCCGGCGCCGCGGAAGTTGGACTCGAGCTCCTGCATGATCTTGCCGTTGCCGGTGACCGGCCCGTCGAGCTGCTGCAGGTTGCAGTTGATGATCCACGTGAGGTTGTCGAGCTCCTCCCGCGCGGCCACGCGGATCGCGCCGAGCGACTCGGGCTCGGCCATCTCGCCGTCGCCCATGAACGCCCACACGCGCTGCTGGTCGGTGTCCTTGATGCCCCGGTTGTCGAGGTAGCGGTTGAACCGCGCCTGGTAGATCGAGCCGATGGCGGTGAGGCCCATCGAGACCGTCGGGAACTCCCAGAAGTCGGGCATCAGCCGCGGGTGGGGGTACGACGGCAGGCCGGCGCCCTTGCCGTGCTGGACCTCCTGGCGGAAGCGGTAGAGCTGCTCCTCGCTGAGGCGGCCCTCGAGGAACGCGCGGGCGTAGACGCCCGGCGAGCCGTGCCCCTGGATGTAGATCTGGTCGCCGCCGCCGTCGTGGTCCTTGCCGCGGAAGAAGTGGTTGAAGCCGACCTCGTAGAGGCTGGCGGAGGACTGGTAGGTGGCGATGTGGCCGCCGACCTCGAGGCCCTTGCGATTCGCGGAGGACACCATCACGGCGGCGTTCCAGCGGATGAAGGCGCGAATGCGGCGCTCGGCCTCCTCGTCGCCGGGGAACCACGGCTCGCGCTCGGGCGGGATGGTGTTGATGTAGTCGGTGGAGCGCAGGGCCGGCACGCCGACCTGCTTCTCGCGGGCGCGCTCCAGCAGGCGCAGCATCACGTAGCGGGCCCGGTCACGGCCGCGGTCGTCGAGCATCGCGTCGAAGGACGCGAGCCACTCCTGCGTCTCGTCGGGGTCGATGTCGGGCAGCTGGGTCGGCAGGCCCTCGTGGATCACGGACACGATCCCCTGGCCACGATCAAGGTTCGAGTTGCTCTTCTCGGCATCGCTCACCCGGTCATCGTGTCACGCGCGTCGGCGCCACGAAATCTACCCATCGGTAGTCGCGTGGAGCACGCCTGCACCGTCTCACCGGTGTCCACCGGAGGGGGCCGGGGTTGCGGCGCATCCGGTGTTCGGGTGGACTATGACCACTCCGAGCGGGAAGACCGCTCGTACCCGGACATGGGAGGCACTGCGTGAGCTCGACGGTGGGCGACTCCGCCCAGGCGACCGGCATGGGAGGGCGACTCGGCCTCAAGCCCGGCATGGTCGTGCAGGAACTCGGCTGGGACGAGGACGCCGACGACGAGCTGCGCGTCGCGATCGAGGACACCATCGACGCCGACATGGTGGACGGTGACTACGGCAACGTGGTCGACGCTGTCCTGCTGTGGTGGCGCAGCGACGACGGTGACCTGGTCGACGGCCTGGTGGACGCGCTGACCGACCTCGTCGGCGGCGGCTCCATCTGGCTGCTGACGCCGAAGGTGGGCCGCCCGGGTGCGGTCGACGCGGCCGACGTCACCGAGGGTGCGCCGATCGCCGGCCTCTCGCAGACCACGACAGCGACAGTCAGCAAGGAATGGCAGGCCACGCGACTGGTCGCGCCGAAGACTCCCGCGTGACCGTTCGCGAGCTGGCGGGCACCGTCTCGGGCACGGTGTCCGGCCTCGGCACGACCGTGCGCGTGCTCGGCCGTGCCGGCGTGATCCGTCCCTACGCGCCGCGGACGCTGGCCACCATCGGTCTCGTCGTGGCTCGTTGGGGCACCGGCCCGGCCGGCGGCTTCGCGACGCTCGCGGCGCGCTCGCCCCACCAGGTGGGGATCGTCGACGAGCTCGGTGAGCTCACCTGGGGTGAGCTGCACCGCCGCTCGAACTCCCTCGCGCGGGCGCTCGCCGAGCGCGGCGTGCGGGAGGGCGACTCGGTCGCGGTCATGTGCCGCAACCACCGCGGGTTCGTCGATGCCTCGATCGCCGTCGCGAAGCTCGGCGCCGACATCCTCTACCTCAACACCGCCTTCGCCGGCCCCCAGCTGGTCGACGTGCTCGAGCGCGAGGCGCCGACCCTCGTCGTCCACGACGAGGAGTTCACCGGACTGCTCGCCGGCGCCCACGTCGAGAAGCGCCTCCTCGCCTGGACGGACGGCGACGGCGGACCCGACGGACCCGAGACGCTGGAGCGGCTCGTGACGGCGTACGACGAGGGCGACCTCCAGCCGCCCGACCGCCACGCCCGCATCGTGATCCTCACCAGCGGCACCACCGGCACCCCGAAGGGCGCGCCGCGCAACGAGGCCGGCATCGACGCCGCCGTCTCCCTGCTCTCCCGGATGCCGCTGCGCGCCGGGTGGCGCACCCACATCGCCGCGCCTCTCTTCCACACGTGGGGCTTCGCGCACCTCGCCCTCGCGATGCTGCTGGGCTCCACGGTCGTGCTGCGCCGCTCCTTCGACCCGGCCACCGCGCTGCGGACCGCGCAGGAGGAGCGCTGCCAGTCGATGGTGGTGATCCCGGTGATGCTGCAGCGCATGCTGGCACTGGACCCCGACGTGCTCGACGGCATCGACCTCGGCCGCGTGCAGGTGGTCGCCTCGTCCGGGTCGGCCCTCCCGGCGACGCTGGCGGAGGCGTGGATGGACCGCTTCGGCGACAACCTCTACAACATCTACGGCTCGACCGAGGTGGCCTACGCCTCGATCGCGACGCCCGAGGACCTGCGCGCCGACCCGAGCTCCGCGGGACGCCCGCCGCACGGGACGGTCGTGAAGATCCTCGGCGAGGACGGGACCGAGCTGCCGCAGGGCGAGACCGGCCGGATCTTCGTCGGCAACGGGCTGCTCTTCGAGGGCTACACCAACGGCGGCCACAAGGAGGTCGTCGACGGCCTGATGTCGTCGGGCGACGTCGGCTACTACGACGAGGACGGCCGCCTCCACGTCGCCGGCCGCGACGACGACATGATCGTCTCCGGCGGCGAGAACGTCTTCCCGCAGGAGGTCGAGGACTGCCTGGTCGCGCACGAGCACGTGCACGAGGTCGCGGCGATCGGCGTCCCGGACGACGACTACGGCCACCGGCTCCGCGCCTTCGTCGTGCGCTCGGGCGAGGTCTCGGAGGACGAGCTGCGGGAGCACGTGAAGGCGCACCTGGCCCGCTTCAAGGTGCCGCGCGACATCGTGTTCCTCGACGAGCTGCCGCGCAACGCGACCGGCAAGGTCCTCAAGCGCGAGCTGGCCGACGGGGAGCAGGGGTGACGCGCGAGGGGCTGTGCATCGGTGACGAGGCCCCCGACTTCGAGCTGCGCGACCAGTTCGGCCAGGACGTCCGGCTCAGCGACTTCCGCGGCCGCAAGGCCGTGGCGTTGATGTTCTTCCCGTTCGCCTTCACCGGCGTGTGCACCGGTGAGCTGTCGGGGGTGCGCAATCGCCTCGACGAGTTCCTCACCTTCGACACCGAGGTGCTGGCGCTGTCGTGCGACTCGGTCTACGCGCTGCGGTCCTTCGCCGAGGCCGAGGGGCTCAACTTCCCGCTGCTCTCCGACTACTGGCCGCACGGTGCGGTGGCCTCGGACTACGAGGTGTTCGACCAGGTCAAGGGAGCGCCGCGGCGCTCGTCGTACGTCGTCGACAGGCAGGGCCGTCTCACGTGGTCGGTGCACAACGCCGGCCCCGACGGCCGCGACCTCGACGAGCACCTGCGCGAGCTCCACGCCGCCGTCCCCTGAGTCGTCTCCCGGCACGGACCGGCACCGGTCTAGACCGCTCCGGGAAGGTTGTCGCGTTTCCTCGGACGACTTTGGGAGCTGGTGTAATCTTCTTCTTGTTGAGCCGCTGGTGACCCGAGACGCCAGCGGCTCAACTCATTTCATTTCGGGGCGCGTGCGGTTTCCGCGCCCGGCGCCGGCTCCCGTAGTCTGTGCCGTTCCCGCGTCGGTAGCTCAGCGGTAGAGCACTCGGTTTACACCCGAGCGGTCGGCGGTTCGAAACCGTCCCGACGCACCATCCCCTGACCAACCGACGCGTGTCAGAGTGGATCGCATGATCGTTCCCTTCAGCGTCTCCGACTTCATCGAGCGTGCGGCCGCGGTCTACGGCGATCGCATCGGCGTACTCGACGAGCCCGACCAGCCGGCGCCCCCTCTGGGCTCGCTCGGCCGGCTCACCTACTCCGAGATCCACGCCCTCTCGCTGAGGCAGGCGGCCCGGCTCGACGAGATGGGCATCGAGGTGGGCGAGCGGGTCGCCGTGCTCAGCCACAACTCCGCGCGGCTGCTGACCTCGTTCTTCGGGGTGTGCGGCTCCGGGCGGGTGCTGGTGCCGATCAACTTCCGGCTCCGCCCGGACGAGATCTCCTACATCGTGGCCCACTCCGGCGCGCGGGTGCTGTACGTCGACCCGGAGCTCGTCGAGTCGGTCGAGGGCATCGACGTCGAGCACACCTTCGTCCTCGGCGAGGACGAGTCGATGTTCGCCGCCGAGGGCGCCGAGCCGCGTGCCTGGGAGCCGGACGAGAACGCGACGGCGACCATCAACTACACCTCGGGCACGACCGCCCGGCCCAAGGGCGTGCAGCTCACCCACCGCAACCTCTGGACCAACGCGGTGACCTTCGGCCTCCACGCCGGCGTCACCGACCGCGACGTCTACCTCCACACGCTGCCGATGTTCCACGCCAACGGCTGGGGGATGCCCTTCGCGATGACCGGCCTCGGCGTGCCGCAGGTCGTGCTGCGCAAGGTCGACGGCGCCGAGATCCTGCGCCGGGTCGAGGAGCACGGCGTGACGGTGATGTGCGCCGCGCCCGCCGTCGCGGCGGCCGTGCTCGAGGCGGCACAGACCTGGGAGGGTGAGATCCCCGGCCGCGACCGGGTGCGGATCATCATGGCCGGCGCACCGCCGCCGACGAAGACCGTCGTGCGTGTGCAGGAGGAGCTCGGCTGGGAGTTCATGCAGATCTACGGCCTGACCGAGACCTCGCCGCTCCTCACCGTCAACCGCTCCCGGTCGGAGTGGGACGACGACACCGCGGAGGAGAAGGCCGTCAAGCTCACGCGGGCCGGCGCGCCTGCGATCGGCGTACGGCTGCGGGTGGACGGTGAGGGCGAGGTGCTGGCGCGCTCCAACGTGATCCTCGAGGGCTACTGGGAGCGACCCGACGAGACCGGGGCAGCCCTGCGCGACGGGTGGTTCCACACCGGCGACGGCGGCGTGATCGGCGACGACGGCTATCTCACGATCAGCGACCGCAAGAAGGACGTGATCATCACCGGCGGCGAGAACGTCTCCTCGATCGAGGTCGAGGACGTGCTCTTCTCGCACCCCGCGGTGGCCGAGGTCGCGGTGATCGGAGTGCCGAGCGAGAAGTGGGGCGAGACCATCAAGGCGCTGGTCGTGCTGGCCGAGGGTGAGAGCGCCGACGAGGCCGAGCTGATCGCGTGGTGCAAGGACAGGGCCGCGGGCTACAAGGCCCCGACGTCGATCGAGTTCCGCGACGAGCTGGCGCGCACGGCGACCGGCAAGCTGCAGAAGTTCAAGCTGCGCAAGCCCTACTGGGAGGAGCAGGAGCGGCAGGTCAACTAGCCTGCGCCCCATGCCCACGCTCGCCGACGTCGTCGACATCCTGCACGAGTGGTACCCACCCGACACGGCGATGGACTTCGATGCCGTCGGGCTGGTGGCCGGGGACCCGACGGCCGCGGTCGCTCGCGTGATGTTCGCGGTGGACCCGACGATCGAGGTGGCCCGCGAGGCAGTCGAGTGGGGTGCCGACCTGCTCGTCGTGCACCACCCGCTGTTCCTCACGCCGGTGAGCTCCGTGGCCGCGACGACGCCCAAGGGCCGCACCCTGCACACGCTCACCTCGGGCGGGTGCGCGCTGCTCACCGCCCACACCAACGCCGACCAGGCGTCGTCCGGGGTGTCCGAGGCCATGGCGCAGGCCCTGGGCCTGCGCGACCTCGCGCCCATCCTGCCCGCCGCACCTGGCTCGCCCACCGGCACGGGACGGGTGGGCACGGTCGACGACACGACGCTGGGTGGCTTCGCCACGCGGGTGGCCGAGGCGCTGCCCGCCACGGCGCACGGCGTACGCGTCGCCGGTGAGTCCGAGCGCCCCGTGCGGCGGGTCGCGGTGTGCGGCGGCGCCGGCGACTTCCTGCTCGACGAGCTGGTCGGTGCCGACGTCGACGTCTTCGTCACCAGCGACCTGCGTCACCACCGGGCCGGGGAGTTCCTCGAGCACGGGGGAGCGGCCCTGGTCGACGTCGCGCACTGGGCGGCCGAGTGGACGTGGCTCCCGGTGGTGGAGGGTCGGCTGCGCCGGATGCTGGGCGATAGGGTCGAGACCCGGGTCAGCACCCAGTGCACCGACCCGTGGACGTTCCGCCACTGAAGCCGCACACAGGAGAGCCGTTGAAGGCCGATCCCACCCACCAGGTCACGCTCCTCGAGGTCGCCGAGCTCGACTCGCGCGCCGCTCAGCTGCGGCACCAGCGCGCGCACCTGCCCGAGCTCGCCGAGATCGCCTCGCTCACGGCCGAGCGCACGGCGCTGACCGACCAGGTGCGCGACGCCCGCATCGTCGTCGACGACCTGACCGTCGAGCAGGCCAAGGCCGACCGCGAGGTCGAGCAGGTCCGGAACCGACGCGAGCGCGACCGCAACCGGATGGACACCGGCCAGATCACCAGCCCCAAGGACCTCGAGCGGATGCAGCACGAGCTGGTCTCGCTGGAGCGCCGGATCACCACGCTCGAGGACGCCGAGCTCGAGGTGATGGAGGCGCTCGAGGAGGCCCAGCAGGTGCTCGACGGCCTCGGCATCCGCGCCGAGGACATCGACGCACGCCTCGCCGAGCTGGTCGCCCAGCGCGACGAGAAGCAGGCCGGCATCGACGCCTCGCTCGCCGAGGTCGGTGCCGCGCGCGGCCCCGCGACCGCGGACATGCCCGACGACCTGATGGCCCTCTACGAGCGGCTGCGCGAGCAGAAGGGCATCGGCGCCGCACTGCTGCGGGCCCGCCAGTGCGGTGGCTGCAACATGAGCCTCGACGCCTCGGAGCTGGGCCGGATCCGCGCCGCGGACCCGGACGAGGTGATCCGGTGCGAGGAGTGCCAGCGCATCCTGGTGCGCACCGACGAGTCCGGACTCTGAGAGGCGCCACGTCGTGCGCCTGCCCGACGCGGACCTGATGGCGGAGCGCAGCCGTACGTCGCTGCGCGCCCGCGTCGCCCGGCTGCGGGCCAAGGGCTGGGTGATCGGCCAGTGCGCGATCGCCGCGGGAGTCGCGTGGTGGCTCGCCGCCGACGTCTTCGGGCACAACCTGCCGTTCTTCGCGCCGATCGCGGCCGTGGTGTCGCTCGGCATGTCCTACGGGCAACGGCAGCGACGCGTCGCCGAGGTCACCGTCGGCGTCGCGCTCGGCGTGCTGCTCGGCGACGTCACGACCCACCTCATCGGGTCGGGCGGCCTGCAGATCGCCCTCATCGTCGCGGCCGGGATGTCGATCGCGCTCCTGCTCGACGCCGGTCAGCTGCTGATCATCCAGGCGGCCGTGCAGGGCATCGTCGTCGCGGCGCTCGCCCCGGCACCCGGCGACGCCTTCCTGCGCTGGACCGATGCGCTGATCGGCGGTGCCGTGGCCCTCGTCGCGGCGACGGTCGTGCCGGGGGCACCCCTGCGCAAGCCGCGCGACCAGGCGGCGGTGGTGGTCCGCAAGATCGCCGAGCTGCTGCGTTGCGCCGCCGACCGGCTGGGAGACGGCGACGTCGACCGCGCGCTCGCGATGCTGCGTGAGGCCCGGTCCACCGACGTGCTGATCGCCGAGCTGCGGGCGGCGTCCGAGGAGGGGCTCTCGGTCGTCAGCTCCTCGCCCTTCCGGCGCCGCCACGGCACGCACCAGCGCCAGCTGGCCGAGCTCGTCGAGCCGCTCGACGTGGCGCTGCGCAACACCCGCGTCGTCGTCCGCCGGGTGGCGGTCGCGTGCTACCGCCGCGAGCCGGTGCCGACGTCGTACGCCGGCCTGATGCGCGACCTCGCCGTGCTGACCGACCGCGTCGCGGCCGAGCTCGTCGAGGACCGGATGGCGACCGCCGTCGTGGACGACCTCGTCGCGCTCGGTCGCGCCACCTCCGTCGTCGAGCACAGCGACGACCTGTCGGCCGAGGTGATCCTGGCCCAGGTGCGCTCGATCATCGCCGACCTGCTCGCGCTCTGCGGGATGGACCCGCTCGAGGCGACCGACGTGATCCCGCTGCGGTAGCGGTCCTGTTCAGACGGCCGTCACGACGACGTCGAGCCGGGTCCCCTTCGCGGTGCGCTCCCCGACCTCGACGGTCCAGCCGAGGCGGGTCAGCGTCGAGGCGAGGGCCTGCGGGGTGCCGGGGTTGGCGCCGTCCTCGAGCAGGGCGCGGACGATCCGGCCCTTGGTCGCCTTGTTGAAGTGGCTCACCACGGTGCGCCGGCCGCCGGACTCGTGGAGCACGCGGACCGTTGCCACGCGACGCGCCAGGTCGGGCTCGGGTCGCCAGAAGGCGGCGTACGTCCCGGAGCGGAGGTCGACGAGCAACCCGTTGCCGGCCGCGTCCCGGACGGCGTCGCCGAGCACCTCGCGCCACGCTCCGGCCACCGACCCGGTGCCGGGGAGGGTGGCGTCGCCGGAGAGGCGGTACGCCGGGATCCGGTCGCCCGGGCGGACGATGCCGAAGAGGGAGCTGGTCACCGCGACGCGGGCGGTCGCGCGCCGGCGGGCGGCGGGGGAGAGGGTCGCGAGGCCCAGGGCGTCGTAGAGGACGCCGGTGTAGATCGCGTCGGCGCGGGCGGTCGGGGCGGTCGCCAGCCCGGCGTTGCGCTCGACGAGGTCGCGCTGACCGGGTCCGAGGCCGAGCACCGTGGCCGCCTTGTCCGGGTCGTCGCGGCAGAGGTCGGTGAGCGCCCGCAACAGCGTCGTACGCGTCGCGGTGAGCCCCGGTGACGACAGGGCTGACAGGTCGAGCGGCTTGCCACGCCCCGGAGCGGTCTTGCCCTCGCTGGGCGGCAGCAGGATCAGCACGCGGCACAGGGTAGGTGCGGCTGAGGCGGCCGGGGCCTGGGGGTCTGGTTTCGACGCGCGGTCGCGAGCTCGCAAGCTCGCTCGCGCGCTTGCTCAACCTCCCGACCCACGCCGTGTGCGACCACGTCGCACCCGACCAGGTGGGTTTCGACGCGCGGTCGCGAGCTCGCAGGCTCGCTCGCGCGCTTGCTCAACCTCCCGACCCACGCCGTGTGCGACTGCGTCGCACCCGACTAGGGTCGTGACATGCCCAGCAACCGTGTGGTCAAGGTCCGGACGAGCGGCGACAGCGTGACTGCGCAGGAGATGCGCGACGGCATCGCGGCCATCCAGGAGGAGCAGGAGGTCACGCCGGCGTTCCCCGACGCCGTCGAGAAGGCCGCTGCCGACGCGGCGGCGAACCCACGGCTGCCGGAGCTCGACCGCACCGACATCGAGCTCGTCACGATCGACCCGGAGGGCGCCGAGGACCTCGACCAGGCGATGCACATCGAGCGGGACGGTGACGGCTACGTCGTCCACTACGCGATCGCCGACGTCGCCGCCTTCGTCTCGCCCGGCGACGCGGTCGACGTCGAGGCCAACCGCCGCGGCGAGACGCTCTACGGTGCGGACTCCAAGATCCCGCTCCACCCCACGGTGCTGAGCGAGGGCGCTGCGTCGCTGCTGCCCGACGAGACACGCCCCGCGCTGCTGTGGACGATCAAGGTCGACGACACGGGTGAGGGCTTCGACGTCGAGGTCCAGCGTGCGCTGGTGCGATCGCGTGCCCGGCTGTCCTACGAGGCGGTCCAGGCCGACGTCGACGCCGGCCGCGCCAGCGAGCTGATGGGGCTGCTGCAGGAGGTGGGCGAGCTGCGGCTCGCGCGCGAGGCCGCGCGGGGCGGGGTGTCGCTGCCCCTGCCCGAGCAGGAGCTCGTGGAGAAGGACGGTCACTGGGAGCTGGAGTTCCGCCGGCTGACGCCGGTCGAGAACTGGAACGCCCAGATCTCCCTGCTGACCGGCATGGCCGCCGCCTCGCTGATGGTCTACGCGCGCGTCGGCATCCTCCGCACCCTGCCGCCGGCCGACCCCCGCGACGTGCAGCGGCTGCACCGCACGGCCCGCGCGCTCGGCCTCGACTGGCCCGCCGAGCAGCTGTACCCCGACTTCATCCGCACGCTCGACCCGTCGAAGCCGACCCACGCGGCGATGATCGTCGCCTGCACGCGCCTGCTGCGTGGCGCGGGCTACGTCGCCTTCAACGGCGAGCTGCCCGCGCAGGCGCAGCACGCGGCGCTCGCCTCGGAGTACGCCCACGTCACCGCGCCCCTGCGCCGCCTGGTCGACCGCTACGCCGGCGAGATCTGCGTCGCGCTGTGTGCGGGCACCGACGTACCCGACTGGGTCGTCTCGGCGATGGGCGACCTGCCCGACACGATGATCGAGTCCGGCCGGAGGGCGCGCCAGTACGAGAACGCCGTGGTCGACCTCTGCGAGGCCGAGCTCCTCAAGGACCGCGTCGGCGAGACCTTCACCGCCGTCGTCGTCGAGGTCGACGAGGAGGACCCGTCCAGGGGCGACGTGACGATCCAGGACCCCGCCATCGAGGCGCACGTCAGCGGCTCCTCCGACCTGCCGCTGGGCGAGGAGGTCCAGGTGAGGCTGGTGCAGGCCGACCCGACCTCGCGCTCGGTCTCGTTCGAGCTGGCCTGATCGGCGAACGTCCATCCCTACGGGTGTTGAGTACGGGGGTGGGACGGCGTTGAGTGAACACTTGTCGTTCCGCCACTCTCGTCCCACAAGGGGTCACTGACATGAGCAACCAGCCCGAAGGTCTCTCCGCCGAGGACATGGCCGCCGAGAGCGCCACGGCCCTCCCGGACAAGGAGGTCGTCTCGATCCTGGACCTCAACGCCGATCTCGACCTCGCGATCGACGCCGCCGCCCCGATCGACCTCGCCGTCGCGGCCAACGCCAACGTCGCGGCGCCGATCGATGCCGCCGTCGGCGCCAACATCCTGTCGGACGGGTCGAGTGCCCAGGCGCTCGCCGACCAGGGCGTGATGATCAACCAGGACATCACCGCCGACGCGACCGCGGAGTCCGCGCAGGACAGCACCATCGAGCAGGGCGACGCCGGCACCACGGACGCCGGCACCACGGACGCCGGCACGACGGACGCGGGCACGACGGACGCCGGCACGACGGACGCTGCCGCTCAGGGCACCGGCGTCGACGGCGCGGTCGACGGAGCGACCGGCGCGGTGGACGGTGCGACCGGCGCGGTGGACGGCGTGACGGGCGGTGCGACCGATGGCGTGACCGACGGTGTCGGCGGCGTGACCGACGGTGTCGGCGGCGTGACCGACGGTGTCGGTGGCGTCACGGAGGACCTCGGTGGTTTCACGGACGGCAACCTGCTCAACGTCAACGTCGACCTCGCCGCGGACGCCGACATCGCGGCGCCGATCAACGGTGCCGTGGCGGCCAACGCCAACGTCGCCGCGCCCATCGACGCCGCTGTCGCGGCGAACATCGGGTCGATCGACAGCGACGCCGTCGCGGTCGCCCAGCAGGACGCGATCATCAACCAGAACATCACGGGCGAGGCCGCGGCGACCGCCGACCAGTCCTCGCAGATCACGCAGCCTGACCAGCCCCAGCCGTGACCGACGCGGTCTCGTCGCCGGTCGCCGCACCATCCGGCGCCGGGGCCTCCGTCGTACCCGCGCGCGCCGACGGCGTGGTGCTGATCGGGGAGATGCGCGGGTCGGGCTACCGCACCCCGCCCGCCCTCGCACGACGGGCCGATGGCCAGACCGTGCAGCTCACCCCGCTCCTGTACGCGACCCTGTCGGCGCTCGACGGGCACCGTACGTACGACGAGATCGCCGACGAGATGGCGCAGGCGATGGGCAAGCCCGTCTCGGCGGACAACGCGCGTGAGCTGGTGGAGAAGCTGCGCCCGACCGGGCTGGTAGCCAGCGACGACGGCTCCCAGCCGGACCTGCCGCGCAGCAACCCGCTGCTCGGCCTCCGCTTCAAGGTCGCGGTGACCGACGAGGAGAAGACGCGACGGCTCACCGCACCGTTCGCCGCCCTCTTCCACCCGGCGGTCGTCCTGCCGCTGGTGGCGGTCTTCGCCTGGATCAGCTGGTGGGTGCTGTTCGACAAGGGGCTCGCCTCGGCGACCCACGAGGCCTTCGCCCGGCCCGGTCTGCTGCTGTCGGTCCTCGCCATCACGATCCTCTCCGCGGGATTCCACGAGTTCGGCCACGCGGCTGCCGCCCGACGCGGCGGTGCGACGCCGGGTGTCATGGGCGCGGGGCTCTACCTCGTGTGGCCGGCGTTCTACACCGATGTCACCGACTCCTACCGACTCGGACGCGCCGGACGGCTGCGCACCGATCTCGGCGGGCTGTACTTCAACGCGATCGTGGCCGTGGCGACCGTCGGTGCCTGGTGGGTGACCCGCTACGACGCGATCCTCCTGCTGGTGGCGACGCAGATCCTCCAGATGCTGCGTCAGCTGCTGCCGTTCGTACGGTTCGACGGCTACCACGTGCTGGCCGACCTCACCGGCGTTCCCGACCTGTTCGCCCGCATCGGACCCGTCCTGCGCAGCCTCGTGCCGGGACGGTCCGCGCACCCCGACGCGAAGGCGCTCAAGCCCTGGGCCCGGGCCGTGGTCACGACGTGGGTCCTCACGGTCGTGCCCCTGCTCCTGGGCGTCGCCGTCCTCATGGTCATGACGCTGCCTCGACTCATCGGCACCGCCTGGGCCGCAGCCGGGGCGCAGCAGGACCGGATGGCGGTGGCCTGGGGGGACGGCGACCTGATCAGCGTCGCGGCCCGGGCGCTCGCGATGGTCGTCGTGGTCCTGCCGATCGCCGCGTTCGCCTACGTGCTGGTCCGGCTGGTCCGGCAGGTGGGCGGAGCGGTCCTCCGTCGTACGGCCGGCAAGCCACTGCAGCGCGGCTTGGCGGGTCTCACGACCATGGCGCTCGTTGCCGCGCTCGTCCTCGCGTGGTGGCCGTCGGACGAGCGCTACCGCCCGATCCAGGCCTACGAGCGCGGGACGCTGGGGAGCGTGCTGCCCGCCTCGGCCTCGCGGGCGGTGTCGGTCGGCGACGAGGGAGCCGGCACCGTGCTGTTCCCCGAGGACGCCGAGCTCCCGACGCGCGAGGCCCCTCAGCTCGCCACCGTCCTCGTGCCCGCGGGCGGCACCGCTGTCGGCGACGACTCCGGGACGACGTCCACGACGCCGGTCGCGACCGGCGACGACCCCACGGGAGCGGCCAGTCCGACGCCGACACCGACGACGCCGGAACCCGAGACGACCGACATCGTCGTGGAGCCCGGGGACGACACGTGGATCTTCCCGTTCGACGAGCCCCTGGCGCCGGACGCGGGTGACAACCAGGCGGTGTCGGTGAACACCACCGACGACACCGCGTCGTACTCGGTCGCCTTCGCGCTGGTCTGGGCGGACGGCTCCGAACCGGCCGAGAACACCAACGAGGCATTCGCCGCGGCCAGCTGCACGAACTGCGCCGCCGTGGCCGTCGCGTTCCAGATCGTGCTCGTGGTGGGTGACGTCGACGTGGCCGTGCCGCAGAACCTGGCGGTCGCGGCCAACTACGAGTGCACCAGCTGCCTGACGTACGCGCTGGCCGTCCAGCTGTTCATCACCGTCCCCGCGACGCTGAGCGAGGAGGCGGTCACCTCGATCAACGAGCTGTGGCAGCAGATCGCCGCCTACGGTGCCGGCATCGCCCAGGTCCCGCTCGACGAGATCCAGGACCAGCTCACGGCGTACGAGCAGCAGGTGCTCGACATCATCGAGGCCGACGTGGGGCCGCTCACGGGGACCGAGACACCGAGCCCCACGGACGACCCGACGTCCACCGAGTCGGACGCGGCGTCGCCGTCGAGCACCCCGACCTCCGAGCCCAGCGAGTCGACGACCGAGACGCCGGCCCCCTCGGAGACCACCACGCCGACCGAGTCGCCGACCACGAGCCCGACCAGCCCGACCACGAGCCCGAGCCAGCCCGACCACGAGCCCGACCAGCCCGACCACGAGCCCGACCAGCCCGACCTCGAGCCCGACCTCGAGCCCGACCAGTTCGCCGACGAGCCCGAGCCCGACCAGTTCGCCGACGACGTCGGCGAGCGCGACGCCCAGCCCGACCCCCGGCTCGTAGCGCGTCGGACAGGACGAAGCGGGCCGGGCGCGGCCGCGCCACGCGTGGGTCGTGTCTCGTCGCCAGGTTTGTCCTGTCGGACGCGCCGCTCAGCCCCACGGGTGAGCCGGCGGCGCCGGGATGTATCAGCCGGGGCGCGGCCGCCACCTTCGGGGTACGACCATGACATGGGGGCAAAGCATGCGTGGTCGAGGCCCCGTCGAGCCCTGCGCTCGGCGGGGCCGCCCCCTGTCGGGCGGGAACCGTCGGGATGG
>CAWBSG010000022.1:0-7342 GCA_963791365.1 uncultured Actinomycetota bacterium
CACAATTTGCCGGTGACTTTCCAGCGCACCGTTGACACTGGATGTGACGAGTGCCATGGTGAGCCGCGGACGGAAGTGGAAGCGCTCTCACACCCACTGGCGTCCACGTCGGGCGACCAGTCCGGCGCAACGGCCCGCGACAGCAGGAGTGCAGTGGTGCAGACATCCAGGACCCCGCGAGCTCGGCTCGCCACGAGCGCCCTGTTGGCGCTCGCCCTCGCGACGACGGCCGCTGCCTGTGGCGGCGGGGACGACGAGGGCACGACCGCCGACGGCAAGATCAAGCTCACCGTCGCCACCTTCAACGAGTTCGGCTACGAAGATCTCATCGACGAGTACAACGCGATGCAGGACGACGTGGTCGTCGAGCAGAAGAAGGCCGGCACGGCCAACGAGCACCAGGACAACCTCTACACCAAGCTCGCTGCCGGGTCGGGACTCTCCGACATCGAGGCGATCGAGGTCGACTGGTGGTCCGCGCTCATGGAGCAGTCCGACGCCTTCGCCGACCTCTCAGACCCCGAGGTCGACGGCCGGTGGCTGGACTGGAAGTCCGAGGCGGCCACGACGCCCGACGGCGCCCTGATCGGCTACGGGACCGACATCGGCCCCGAGGGCATGTGCTACCGCTCCGACCTCTTCGAGAAGGCCGGCCTGCCGACCGACCGCGAGGAGGTTGCCGCGCTCTTCACCGACTGGGACGGCTACTTCGAGGCGGGTCGCGACTTCGTGAAGAAGGTCCCCGGCACCGCGTGGTACGACAGCTCGGGCGGCACCGCGCAGGCGATGATCAACCAGGTCGAGTACTCCTTCGAGGACCAGGACAACACGGTCGTCGCTGCCGACAACCCCGAGGTCAAGGCGGTCTTCGACACCGTCACCGGCAACGTCGCCGACGGCCTGACCACCGGGCTCACCCAGTGGAGCGAGGACTGGACCGCCTCCTTCCAGAACGACGGCTTCGCCACCATGGCCTGCCCGGGCTGGATGCTCGGCGTGATCGAGGGCAACGCCGACGGGGTCGAGGGCTGGGACATCGCCAACGTCTTCCCCGGCGGTGGCGGCAACTGGGGCGGGTCCTACCTCACCGTCCCCGCCCAGGGCGACCACATCGAGGAGGCCACGGCGCTGGCGGCCTGGCTGACCGCGCCGGAGCAGCAGATCAAGGCCTTCGAGGCCAAGGGCACGTTCCCGAGCCAGGTGGACGCGCTGGACGACTCGGCGCTGACCGGCGCCACCAATGCGTTCTTCAACGACGCCCCCACCGGCCAGATCCTCGCCGAGCGTGCCGAGGCGGTGCCCTTCATCGCGCACAAGGGCCCGAAGTTCGCCGACATCAACACCGCCTTCCAGCAGGCGATCCAGCGGGTCGACGAGGGCAAGGAGTCGGCCGACGAGGCCTGGACCTCGTTCCTCGCCGACGTCGAGCGACTGGGCTGACCGATCGCGATGGAGGCAGGTGCCACGGCCGTGAAGCCCGTCGGGGACACCGGTGACCCGGTGCCCCCGACGGGGGCGCGGCCCGACAGGGGAGGCGTACGACGTCCGGAGTGGCGGCAGCGACTCACGCGGCTCGACAGCCAGGTCACGCCCTACGTCTTCGTGTCACCCTTCTTCCTGCTGTTCCTGCTGGTCGGGATGTTCCCGCTCGGCTACACGGCGTGGGTCTCGGTGCACCAGTGGGGCCTGCTCTCCGGGCAGGGCGAGTTCGCCGGGCTCGACAACTACCGCCGGGTCCTCGAGGACCGCTACTTCTGGAACGCGCTGCGCAACACGATCAGCATCTTCCTGCTGTCCTCGGTGCCGCAGGTGCTCATCGCGCTCGGCCTGGCCGGTCTCCTCGACACCCAGCTCCGGGTCCGCGGCCTGTGGCGGATGGGCGTGCTGCTGCCGTTCGTCGTGGCGCCGGCCGCGGTCGCGCTGATCTTCGGCAACGTGTTCGGTGACCGCTACGGCCTGGTCAACGAGATGCTCCAGGGCGTCGGCCTCGACCCGATCCGCTGGCACGTCGACACGCTGGCCAGCCACGTCGCCATCGCGTCGATGGTCAACTGGCGCTGGACCGGCTACAACGCGCTGATCTTCCTGGCCGCGATGCAGGCGGTGCCGCGCGACGTCTACGAGTCGGCCGCGCTCGACGGCGCCGGACGGATCCGGCAGTTCGCCTCGATCACCGTGCCGCTGATCCGGCCCACCGTCCTCTTCGTCGTCATCACCTCCACCATCGGCGGCCTCCAGGTCTTCGCCGAGCCCCGGCTCTTCGACACCCAGGGCCTCGGTGGCTCGGACCGGCAGTACCAGACCCTCACGATGTACCTCTGGGAGCTGGGCTGGCGGGTGCGCGACCTCGGCATGGCCTCCGCGGTCGCCTGGCTGCTGTTCCTCATCATCGTGGCGTTCGCGGTGCTCAACCTCGTGCTGAGCCGACGGGCCGGCGCGCTGAAGGGACTGCGCTCGTGAACCGTCGCCCCGGCTTCCTCGTCTACGGCCTGCTGACCGCGTTCCTGCTCGGCTCGTGCGCGCCGCTCTACTGGTCCTTCCTCGTCGGCTCGCACAGCCGCGACGTGCTCACCAAGCGGGTGCCGCCGCTGCTCCCGGGCGGGCACTTCCTCGACAACGCCCAGCGCGCCGTCGAGGCCGTACCGTTCTGGAAGGCCCTCGCCAACAGCATGATCGTGTCGGGCACGGTGGCCACGTCGGTGGTCTTCTTCTCCACGCTGGCCGGCTTCGCGTTCGCCAAGCTCGCGTTCAAGGGGCGTACGCCGATGCTCGTCTTCGTCGTCGCCACGCTCGCGGTGCCGACCCAGCTCGGCGTGATCCCGCTCTTCATCGTGATGGCGAAGCTCGGGTGGGTCGGGTCGCTGTGGGCGCTGATCGTGCCGGGCATGGTCACCGCGTTCGGTGTCTTCTTCATGCGGCAGTACCTCGTGGAAGCGGTGCCTGACGAGCTCATCGACGCGGCCCGCGTCGACGGGTGCTCGCTGTTCCGCACCTTCTGGAACGTCGCCGTCCCGGCCGCTCGGCCCGCCGCCGGGATCCTGTGGCTCTTCACCTTCATGGCCACCTGGACCGACTTCTTCTGGCCGTTGATCGTGCTGCCCGCGAGCAACCCCACCGTGCAGATCGCACTCCAGCAGCTGCAGAGCGGCTACTACGTCGACTACAGCCTCGTGCTGGCCGGCGCGACGCTCGCGACGATCCCGCTGCTGGTCCTCTTCGTCGTCACCGGCCGACAGATGGTCGCCGGCATCATGCAAGGAGCAGTCAAGGGATGAGTGTCCAGAGCAGGCTCGACCCGGTGCAGTCCCCCGCAGCCGCGGTGCGCTTCCCGAGCGACTTCGTGTGGGGCATGGCCACCGCGTCCTACCAGATCGAGGGGGCCGTCGCGGAGGACGGACGTACGCCCTCGATCTGGGACACCTTCTCCCGGATCCCCGGCGCCGTGCTGGGCGGGGACACCGGCGAGGTCGCCTGCGACCACTACCACCGGATGCCGGCCGACGTGGATCTCCTCGCCGACCTCGGCGCCACGTCGTACCGCTTCTCGGTGGCGTGGCCGCGGGTGCGTCCGGACGCCGGTCCGGTCAACGCGACCGGACTGGCGTTCTACGACCGACTGGTCGACGCGCTGCTGGCGCGCGGCGTCGCACCCTGGCTGACCCTGTATCACTGGGACCTGCCGCAGGTGCTCGAGGACGCCGGCGGGTGGACCAACCGCGACACCGCGCACCGCTTCGTCGAGTACGCCACCGCGGTGCACGACGTGCTCGGTGACCGGGTGCCGACCTGGACGACGCTCAACGAGCCCTGGTGCTCGGCCTTCCTCGGCTACTCCGCCGGGCACCACGCCCCGGGACGTCAGGAGGGCGCGGCCGGACTGGTCGCGGCCCACCATTTGCTCCTGGCGCACGGCATGGCGACCGAGGAGCTGCGCAGCCGCGGCGCCGACCGCCTGGGCATCAGCCTCAACCTCACGGTGCCCGACCCGAGCGACCCCGACGACCACGTCGACGTCGACGCCGCGCGGCGGATCGACGCGCTGCACAACCGCCTGTTCCTCGACCCGATCTTCCGCGGTGCCTATCCCGGCGACCTGCTCGACGACACCGCCGGCCTGCCCTGGCAGGGAGGTGACTGGTACGACGTCGTGCGCGACGGCGACCTCGCCGTCATCGCCGCGCCGATCGACGTGCTCGGCGTGAACTACTACCACGGCAACGAGGTGTCGGGTCACCCGCGCACGGACGTCGTGGGTCTCGGTGCCGACCACCCCGACCGGTTGGCGCTCTCGCCCTTCGTGGGCTCCGAGCACGTCACCTTCCCCAGCCGCGGTCTGCCCGTCACCGACATGGGGTGGGAGATCCAGCCCGACGGTCTCCACCGCCTGCTCCGCCGCCTGCACGACGACTACCCGCACCTGCCGATCTACCTCACCGAGACCGGTGCGGCCTTCGCCGACGAGCCCGACGAGCACGGCGAGGTGCACGACCCCGACCGCATCGCGTTCCTCGACTCCTACCTGCGGGCGGTGCACCTCGCCGTGGAGGAAGGGGTCGACGTGCGCGGCTTCTTCCACTGGTCGTTCTGCGACAACTTCGAGTGGGCCTTCGGCTACGCCAAGCGCTTCGGCCTGGTCCACATCGACTACGCGACGCAGCGGCGTACGCCCAAGGCGAGCGCGCGCTGGTACGCCGAGCTGTCGCGCACCGGGACCCTCCCGGCAGCCCCCGCGATGGACCACTAGCGTGGCGCGCGTGAGCACCCCGCGGTCGCAGTCGAGCCCGGGCTCGCCCACCCTCGACGAGGTCGCGCGGATCGCTGGCGTGTCGCGGGCGACGGCGTCGCGCGCGATCAACGGCGGGGAGCGGGTCAGCGCGCGCGCCCAGTCGGCGGTCGACGAGGCGGTCCGCACGCTGGGCTACGTCCCCAACCCGGCGGCGCGCAGCCTGGTGACCCGGCGCACCGACTCGATCGCGGTCGTCGTGCCCGAGCCCGACGACCGCGTCTTCTCCGACCCCTTCTTCGCGGGCACGCTGCGCGGCGTCACGCGCGTGCTGGGGGAGCGCGACATCCAGCTCGTGCTGCTGCTCGCCCGCCCGGGCGCGTCCGCGACGCGCGCCCTGCGCTACCTCAACGGCCGGCACGTCGACGGGGCGCTCGTGGTCTCGCACCACCGCGACGACCGCCTCGCCGAGCACCTCGCCGACCTGGGCCTGCCCTGCGTGTTCGGCGGCCGGCCGTGGACCGGCGGCGACCGGGTGGCCTACGTCGACGTCGACAACACCCTGGGCGAGCGCGAGGCGACCGAGCTGCTGATCGCACGCGGCTGTACGCGCATCGGCACCATCGCCGGACCCTCCGACATGACGGCGTCGGCCGACCGCCTCGCCGGCTGGCGACAGGCGATGGCCGCGGCGGGGCTCTCGGACGAGGCCGTGGAGCACGGCGACTTCACCGAGGCGAGCGGCGTCGTCGCGGCCCGGACGTTGATGGAGCGGCACCCCGACCTCGACGGCCTCGTCGTCGCCTCCGACCTGATGGCCGCCGGCGCGCTCCGCGTGCTGGCCGAGCTCGGCCGCCGCGTGCCCGACGACATCGCCGTCGTCGGCTTCGACGACCTCGGTGTCGCCGAGCGGACCACGCCGATGCTCACGACGGTGCGCCAGCCGGTCGAGCAGATGGCCGAGCGGGCCACGCGGCTGCTCATCGAGCGGGTCGACTCCGTCAACGGCAGCCACCCGATGCGGCTGATCATCCCGCCGACCCTCGTACGGCGCGAGAGCGCGTAGCGGCTGTACGTCCAGCGCTCTCACCCTGACGCGGCGGCTGCTCGGTCACCGTGCGTGCGGTCAGGCGAGCGAGGCGATCAGGTCCTCGACGCGGGAGCGGATCTCGTCGCGGATCGGGCGGACCGACTCGAGGCCCTGGCCGGCGGGGTCGTCGAGCTTCCAGTCCTCGTAGCGCTTGCCGGGGTAGAACGGGCAGGCGTCGCCGCAGCCCATCGTGATCACGACGTCGGAGGACTGCACGGCGGCATCGCTGAGGAGCTTGGGCTGCTGGGTGGCGATGTCGATGCCGACCTCGGCCATCGCCTCGACCGCGGCGGGGTTGACCGAGTCTGCCGGGGCGGAGCCGGCCGACAGCACCTCGATGCGGTCGCCCGCGAGGTGGCGCAGCCAGCCAGCAGCCATCTGCGAGCGGCCGGCGTTGTGCACGCAGACGAAGAGCACGGTGGGGGCGGTCATCGGACGTTCTCCTCGACGGTGGGGACAGGTGCGGGATCGGTGAAGCGGTCGCGCAGGACGAGGCTGACGTAGACGAGGCCCACCAGCACCGGCACCTCGATGAGGGGCCCGACGACCCCGGCCAGGGCTTGCCCGGAGGTGACGCCGAAGGTGGCGATGGCGACCGCGATGGCGAGCTCGAAGTTGTTGCCGGCGGCGGTGAAGGCCAGCGTGGTCGTGCGGGCGTACGACATCCCGAGGCCGTGGCCGAGCAGGAAGCCGCCTCCCCACATCAGCGCGAAGTAGATCAGCAGCGGCAGCGCGATCCGGACCACGTCGAGCGGGTGGCTGGTGACCTGCTCGCCCTGCAGCGCGAAGAGCACCACGATCGTGAAGAGCAGTCCGATCAGCGCCCACGGGCCGATGCGGGGCAGGAACTGCGACTCGTACCACTCGCGGCCGCGGAGCCGCTCGCCGTACGTCCGCGACAGCCAGCCCAGCAGCAGCGGGATCCCGAGGAAGACGAGCACGGACTTGGCGATCTGCCATGCCGAGACGTCGAGTGCCGCGCCGTCCAGGCCGAGCCAGCGGGGCAGGACCTCGAGGTAGAACCAGCCGAGTCCGGCGAAGGCGATGACCTGGAAGACCGAGTTGAGGGCGACCAGGACGGCCGCGGCCTCGCGGTCCCCGCAGGCGAGGTCGTTCCAGATGATCACCATGGCGATGCAGCGAGCCAGGCCGACGATGATCAGTCCGGTGCGGTACTCCGGCAGGTCCGGCAGCAGCAGCCAGGCGAGGGCGAACATCAGCGCCGGGCCGACGACCCAGTTGAGCACGAGCGAGGCGACGAGCATGCGCCGGTCGGAGGTGACGGTGTCGAGCTTGTCGTAGCGGACCTTCGCCAGGACGGGATACATCATCACCAGGAGCCCGATGGCGATGGGCAGCGAGATCCCGTCGATCTCCACCGCGGAGAGCACCTCGTCGAGGCCGGGGACCGTACGTCCGAGCAGCAGGCCGCCGACCATGGCCAGGCCGATCCACAGCGGGAGGAAGCGGTCGAGCGTGGACAGCCCGCCGACGACGTCGTCGCCGCGCGGGGCGCTCACACGCCACCG
>CAWBSG010000023.1:0-11995 GCA_963791365.1 uncultured Actinomycetota bacterium
GGGCAGGGAGGGTCAGCCCAGGGTGGAGGTCCGGGCGATCAGCTCCGGGGTGAACTCGACCTGCTGGTGCTGGTGCTCGGAGTTGTTGACCTCGTCTATCAGTAGCTCGGCGGCTGTCCGCCCGAGCGACTGCCGCGGTTGGCGGACCGATGTCAGGGGAACGGCGGCGCTCGCGGCGAATGCGATGTCGTCGTAGCCGACGATGGCCAGGTCGTCCGGCACGCGCTGACCGGTCGAGACCACCTGCTGCAGCAGGCCCAGCGCGACGAGGTCGTTGGCACAGAAGACCGCGCTCGGGCGGCTGCGCCGAGGGAGTCCCGCGAGCCGCTCGCCGGCGACCCGGCCCTCCTCGACCGACAGCGTCTCGGTCTCGACGTGAACCAGGTCCGACTCGGCCAGGCCTGCCTCGTCCCAAGCAGCGCGAGCGCCCTCCCACCGCTCCCTCACCTGGCCGATGGCGATGGGACCACCGACGTACGCCACCCGTGTGTGGCCGCGGTCGACGAGGTGCTCGATCGCCATCCGGCCGCCCAGGCGGTCGTCCACCGTCACCGAGCAGAAGGCACCGGTGGTGTTGGCCCGGTCGACGATCACCAGCGGCGTGCCCTGCGCGGTGATCCGCGCGAGCTCGGGCGACTCGGGGTCGACCGGCGTGATGAGGATTCCGTCGACGCGCTGCTGCTGGAGGTGGGCGAGGTGCGCGCGCTCGCGGGCGTCGCGGCCGTCGCTGTTGCAGAGGAACAGTGAGAGGTCGGCGTTCTCGGCCGCCAGCTCGATGCCGCGCGCGACGTCGGTGAAGAATGGGTTGGTGGCGTCGAGCATCACGTAGGCGAAGGTGTTGCTCCGTCCCATCCGCAGTTGCCGAGCCGAGTCGTTGAGCACGAACCCCAGATCGACCATCGCGCGCTCGACGCGCTCGCGGGTCCCGGCGCTCACCCGGTCGGGTCGGTTCAGGACGTTGCTCACCGTGCCGAGCGAGACCTGCGCACGCCGTGCGACGTCCTTGACCGATGGCCGGCGCGCGGGGCGTTGCCCCGGACGGCTGGACGACATCGGACTCCTCAGGTTCTCGGAATCGGAGGATAGTCCACGCCGGCGCTCGCGTGAAACGTCTCAGGTGAGGGAGTGGACGCGGGTTGGCAGGCCTGCGGCGGCGGCCACTGATGCCCCGCGACCGCTGCTCCGCCGACAGGCGGAGGCCGGACAAGCGCGTCTGGAGACCTGGATCATGCCCCGTTCAGCGTGGTGCTTGATCGTCCAGTCCATGTTTCCGGCGTGCCGGACATGGGGCGAAGCCAGAGTGAAGCGCTTCAATGGACACCACCTGCACAACGAGCACCGAAGGAGCAGCAGATGAGAGTGGTGGTTCAGGCAGACGCCTGTGTCGGAGCCGGGCAGTGCGCGCTCGTCGCCCCCGACGTGTTCGACCAGGACGACGACGGCATCGTGATGCTGCTCGAGGCCGAGCCGCAGGGCGCCGATGCTGCCGTCGCGGCGCGGGCGGCGCAGCTCTGTCCCGCTCGTGCCATCGCCGTGCAGGGATGACACGTCCGGAGAGAGTGGTCGTCGTCGGCGCGTCCATTGCCGGGATGACCGCCGCCGAGACGATGCGACAGGAGGGTTACCGCGGCGAGCTCGTGCTGATCGGCGACGAGGGTCACGAGCCTTATGTCCGCCCTCCGATGTCCAAGCAGGTCCTGATGGGGGAGTGGGACCCAGCTCAGACAGAGATCAGGAGTGCGGCGGAGATCCGCGACCTCGACATCGAGCTGCGCATGGACTGCCCTGCCACGGGCCTCGACGTCGGTGGCCGGGTCCTGGCCACCTCGCAAGGCCCGGTGGGCTTCGACGAGCTCATCATTGCCACCGGTAGCGCTCCGCGCCGACACCCCGGCATCCAGTCGGCGCTCACCCTGCGTACGGTGACCGACGCCCTTGCGCTGCGCGAGGCCCTCGTCGCGGCGTCGTCGGTTCTGGTGGTGGGCTCAGGCATCCTGGGTTCGGAGGTGGCCAGCGCCAGCCGCAAGCACGGCGTCACGACCACGATGGCCGGTATCGAGGGAAGGCTGGGCTTCGGCAGCGTCGGGGTCCAGCTGAGCGATCGGTTGGCTGAGCTGCACCGCGAGCACGATGTCGAGCTGAAGCTCAGCTCTCCGGTGCTGGCATCCCGAGCGCTGCCCGGCGGGACCGAGATCGACTTCGCCGAGGGCACTCGCAGCTTCGACGTGGTGGTGGCCATGATCGGCGCCTCCCCGACCACCGGTTGGCTCGAGGGTTCGTCGCTGCGGCTGGCCAACGGCATCTGCTGCGACGCCAACGGGCTGGCCGCGCCCGGGGTGCACGCCGTCGGCGACGTCGCCGCGTGGTACGACCCGGCCAGTGGGCGCCACGTGCGCGTCGAGCACCAGAGCAACGCCATCGAGCAGGCCATCGCGGTCGCCGCGAGGGTCGTGCGCGGTACGGAGTGCACTCGGCCCGTCCCACTGTTCTGGTCCGAGATCCACGGCACGCGCATCAACGCCTACGGCTGGTTCGACCCAGGCTTCCCATTGTCCGCCGCCACTCCGGGGCGCTCCGTGCTGACGAGCAGCGATCCCGAGGGCGAGGTGCACGGCGTCGTGGGCTGGAACGCCTCGCCCCGCGAGTTCCGCGCCGCACGCGCGTCCGTCGTCCCGATCCGGTCCACCTCGCCCGAAGGAGCATCATCATGACTGCCGACAAGTGTCCGGTCCCTCACGCCCGATCCCTGCCGGGCGACGGGACGCCGCTCGCGCCCTCGCCCCGGCTCGCTGCCTGGCGCGAGGAGGGCGCCCTGGTGCCGCTGGACTTCCAGGACGGCCACGACGGCTTGGTCGCTACCCGCTACCAGACGGTGCTCGACATCCTGCAGGACCCGCGCTTCAGCATGCGACCGGCGCGGATGCCGGTGGGGCCGGACGACGGCGAGCAGACCTCTGGAGATGCGGTCCCCCTGGAGCTGCCGGGTGACCTCGACGAGGCAGGGCGGCGCTCTGACGACCTCAACCTGCTGACGCTCGACGGTGCCGAGCACTCCAAGCTGCGCCGGGCGGTCACCGCCCGCTTCTCGGTACGCCAGGCCCGCAACCGGGCGCCGTGGATCCGGGCGATGGTCGACGACCAGATCGAACGGCTCCGGGCGGCCGGACCGACGGCCGACCTGTGGCGCGACTACGCCATGCCGATCTCAGCCCGCACCCACTGCCACGTCCTGGGCGTCCCGGAGCACCACTACGAAACTTTTGTCAGTCTTTTCGTCGAGCTGTCCTCCGCCCAGCAGAAGTACGATTTCATCAGGACCTTGCTCGAGGAGCGTCGTGACGACCCGGGCGAGGACGTCATCACCGACCTGCTCAACAACCCCGGCCTCGACCGGGTGGAGGTCGAGGGGTTGCTCCGGCTCCTCATGGTTGCCGGACGCGACTCGGTGGCCTACTTCATCGCCACGACCGCGGTCGCCCTGCTGACCCACCCCGACCAGCTGGCCCACCTGCGCAACGACCTGACCCGCATGGGGCCGGCGGTCGAGGAGTTCATGCGGGTCGGGGCGATGTTCGTGACGCTGTTCGCCCGCACGGCCACCGAGGACGTCGAAGTGGGCGGGACGACGGTCCGCGCGGGCACCTCGGTCGCGGTGTCTCCTGTCGCGGCCAACCGCGACCCCGGTCACTGGGGCGAGGACGCCGAACGCTTCGACACCTCCCGCGACGCCTTCGGCCACCTCGGCTTCGGCTACGGCATCCACGGGTGCATCGGCCAGCAGGTCGCCCGCGTCGAGATCCGCGAGTCGATCACGGCGCTCATCGAAGCGTTCCCCGACATCACGCTCGTCGAGGCCGAGCAGCTCGTGCCTCAGCCCTTCGCGCATCCCGTCGCGGTCTACGAGGCCGGTTCTGTCCATGTCCGGCTCATGGCCGGCTGAGTCGGGACGCAGCGACGTGCCCGGCGACGGCGATCCTCTCGACGACGCGGTCGTCGTCGGGGCCAACTGGTACCGGTTCTCCTCCGGCGAGCGGATCGTGAACCCGCACGTGATGAGCGTGTCGTTCGTCTGGGTCGTCGCCGGCAGCGGCGAGATCCGCGCCGGCGGCCAGACCTTCACCGTCGACGGACAGCACGTGGTGCGCCTCCCGTGGCGGCACCGGGTGCAGTACGACGCCCACCGGCACAAGCCCTTCCACATCGGCACCCTCCACGTCGTCCCGCGCCACGACCGCCGCGAACCTGTCGTACCCGGTGTCGCGCACCTCCCGGGCGACCCGATGCTGGGCAACCCGTCGCGCACCGGTGACCCGTCCGCGTTCCGGCCCGAGGTCACGACGATGGGCAACGCCGCCGCTCGCCGGATCACCGAGCTGGCAAGGATCGCCATCGAGCGCCTCGGCGACGGCGGCTTCGAAGAGTCGTACTTCCGTGCCCTCGGTCGGCTCGTGATGGCTGAGAGCAGCCGGTGGTCCGCCGTACACGCCCACGAGGCCGCGCTGCCGGGCTCGCTCGAGCTGATGATGACGTTCATCCGACACCACATCGCCGAAGAACTGCCGGTGGCCAGGGTCGCGGAGTCGGCCGGTTGCAGCGACACGACGGCGCAGCGGCTCTTCGTCCGGCACACCGGCCAGCCGATGCAGTCGTGGATCCGGCAGCTGCGGATGCGCGAGGCGGGCAACCTGCTGCGGACCTCGGGCATGCGGGTGAGTGAGGTGGCCCGCCTCGTCGGCTACCCGGACCCGCTCTACTTCTCCCGTGCCTTCCGTCGCGCCTACGGCGTCGCGCCGAGCCGGTTCGCCCGCGCGTCGGTGCGGCCGTGACGACCGAGGTGCCGCTCCAGTCCATGTTTTGGCCCGGCGGCAGGCACGTGTTCCGCGCCGAGCGTCCGTATGGTCGGTGCCGGGACAGCGGAGGTACCGACGCCCGGCCTGAGGAGACCTGTCACATGTCTGTGCACCGCCGCCCGTTCGGGCGAACCGGCTGGAAGGTCAGCGAGGTGTCGTTCGGGGCCTGGCAGCTGGGCGGTCAGTGGGGACCGGTCGACGACGAGACGTCGGTGGAGACCCTGCTCGACGCCTTCGAGCAGGGCATCGACTTCGTCGACACGGCGCAGATGTACGGCACCGGGCACAGTGAGCGCATCGTGGGCCGCGCGCTGAGCGAGTGGGACGGGCCGCCGGTCCGGGTCGCCACCAAGGTGCAGCCCACGCAGTGGCCGCACCCGAGCGAGGACGACCCCGACATCGCGCAGGCCTACCCGGCGGCGTACCTGCGTGACCAGGCCGAGCAGTCGCTGGAGCGCCTGGGAGTGGCCCGGCTCGACCTCCTGCAGCTCCACTGCTGGATGCCCGGCGGCATGGTTGACCAAGGCTGGCTGGAGACCCTGCGCGAGCTCCAGGCGGAGGGGATGGTCGACCGGATCGGCGTCTCTCTGCGCGACTACCGCGCGGACGAGGGTGTGGCACTCGCGGAGTCCGGCCTGGTCGACTCCATACAGGTCATCTACAACGTCTTCGAGCAGCGCCCCGAGCGCGGCCTGCTGGCCGCTGCGGCGGCCAGTGGCACGGCGATCGTGGTGCGGGTGGCCCTGGACTCCGGCTCCCTGAGCGGCACCTGGACCAACGACACCTATGACTCGTGGGCGGACGACTCGGTGCTGAAGACCTTCTACCGCGGAGGCCGCTTCGCCGAGACGCTGCAGCGGGTCGGCGAGGTCGAGCAGGTGACGGGCGAGTACTACGACGGCCTCGACGAGGCCGCCATCCGCTTCACGCTGGACCGACCAGAGGTCTCGACGGTCATCGTCGGTATGGATTCGCCGGCCCGCATCGCCCGCAACCTGTCGTTCGCCGATGGTCGCGGGCTCGCCGACGGGCTCCACGAACGGCTGACCGGATTCGAGTGGGAGAGGAACTTCTACGTATGAACACACCGACAGCCGCGGTCGAGCGGCTCAGCCCGGACCAGATCGAGGCACGCCTGGCGCAGGCGCCGATCGCCTACGTACCTCTCGGCACCCTCGAGTTCCACGGGCCGCACCTTCCTGTGGGCCTCGACGCCCTGACCGCGCACGGCATCTGCCTGGGTGCCGCCGACCTGAGCGGCGGCGTCGTCCTCCCCGCGTTCTACCAGGGCATCGGCGGCGAGCACACCGACTACCCGTGGACGATCATGAGCGCGGCGCCCGATGCCATCGAGACCCTGCTCGGGGAGACACTGGCACGGCTCGCAGAGCTGGGGGTGCGCCGCACGGTCGTCCTGAGCGGCCACTTCGCGCCCGACCAGCGCGTCATGGTCGAACGCGTCGCCGATCGCTGGAACGCGCGGGGATCGACGATGTCGGTGGTCGCGAGGACACTGGGCGAGGTACCGGAGTCGCCCGTCGAACCCGACCACGCCGGCAGGTTCGAGTCGCTGGTGCTATGCGCGCTGGACCCGGACCTGGTCCACGTGGACCTGCTCCCCGACGCCGACCTGCACCCGGCGCCGTCCGAGGAGGATCCCTACGGGCCGGGGCGGCACGCGAGCGACCATCCGCTCCACGGCGTCTTCGGTGCCGACCCACGGCACCTGGATGTCGGGGCCGCGCGACCGCTCCTGGACCACCTGGTTCGCTGGGTAGCTTCGCTGTCCAGCTGTCCAGCTGACGGGCTGGCCGGGCCCGACCTCACGTCCTGATCGGGTCGATGAACATGCCGTCGAGCACGGCGTTGGTCACCCGGCACGTGCGCGTCGCGGATGCAGGTACCTCGACGTCGGTATGCATGAAACGTCGCAAGAAAGGGGCGTTGCGGCCTTGACGGCTGTGACGGACGCCACTTAAGTTACTCCACGTCTGAAACCTTTCAATACCCAAGCAGAGGCCACCGTATGTCCGACAGCAATACCGCCACACCGGTGCTCGTGCTGCGCGACGTCTCCAAGTCGTTCGGACCCGTCGCCGCCCTGCGATCGGGCAGCATCGAGGTCGAGTCGGGCTCCATCCACGCCTTGATCGGCGAGAACGGCGCCGGGAAGTCGACGCTCGTCAAGGTCGTCGCTGGTGTGCACCGCCGCGACGCGGGCGTCTTCGAGCTGGACGGCGAGGCGGTCGACTTCTCCTCCACCGCCGAGTCCAAGCAGGCGGGCATCGCGGTCATCTACCAGGAGCCGACGCTCTTCCCCGACCTGTCGGTCACCGAGAACATCTTCATGGGCCGCCAGCCCCTGGCCCGCGGACGCCGCATCGACCGTGCCGCGATGATCGCGGAGGCCGAAGGTCTCTTCACCCGCCTCGGCGTGCGGATCGACCCCCGCCGCCCCGCGGCTGGCCTGTCGATCGCCGACCAGCAGATCATCGAGATCGCCAAGGCCATCTCGCTCGACGCCCGCCTCCTCGTGATGGACGAGCCGACCGCGGCGCTCAGCGGCGTCGAGGTGGACCGCCTGTTCGCCGTCGCCCGCAGCCTCCGCGACGAGGGTCGCGCCCTGGTCTTCATCTCCCACCGCTTCGACGAGGTCTTCGCCCTCGCCGACACCGTCACCGTGATGCGCGACGGGTCCTACATCGACACGCGGGCGATCAACGCCACCTCGCCGGCCGAGCTGGTCTCGCTCATGGTCGGCCGAGACGTCGACGACCTGTTCCCCAAGGTGGCCGCGACCATCGGGGAGCCGGTCCTGCAGGTCCGCGGCCTCAACCGGGCCGGCGTCTTCCACGACGTCGATCTCGAGGTGCGCGCCGGCGAGATCGTCGGCCTGGCTGGCCTGGTGGGGGCCGGACGCAGCGAGGTCGCGCGCGCCGTCTTCGGCGTCGACGCCTACGACACCGGCTCCGTCACCCTCAACGGCACGAACGTCAAGGCGCACGACCCGCGCTCCGCGATCCGCGCCGGCATGGCCTTCATCCCCGAGGACCGTCGCAAGCAGGGGTTGGTCATCGACTCCTCCGTCACGCGCAACGTCGCCGGCGTCATCCGGCGCGGCATCGCGAAGGCCGGGCTGCTCACCGCAGGCATGGAGAACAAGGCGGCCGGTCCGTGGGCCTCGCGCCTCGAGGTCAAGACCAGCGCCCTGGACATGAACGCCGCCACGATGAGCGGCGGCAACCAGCAGAAGGTCGTCATCGCCAAGTGGTTGGCGACCAACCCCAAGCTGCTGATCATCGACGAGCCCACCCGCGGCATCGACGTCGGCACCAAGGCCGAGGTCCACCGGCTGCTGTCCGAGCTGGCCGGCCAGGGACTGGCGATCCTGATGATCTCCTCCGAGCTCCCCGAGGTCCTCGGAATGGCCGACCGTGTGCTCGTCCTCTGCGAGGGCCGCATCACCGCCGAGCTCGACCGCGCCGACGCCACCCCCGAGGCCGTCATGCATGCCGCCACCCACCACCTCGAGGACGCCTGATGAGCCACGCCGACGTGCAGTCCGACAGCGAGGTCGGCGACGGCGAGGTGCTGCTCGTCGCGCCCAGCCGTCTCTCCCCGACCCGGCGCGCGCTGACCGCGGTCCTGCGCTCGCGCGAGCTGTCGATCCTCCTGGTGCTGGTCGCGGTCACCGTGCTCGCCACGAGCAAGAACCAGAGCTTCCTCTTCAGTTCCGACGGCTGGCGCAACTTCCTTCTCAACCCGTCGATCCTGGTGCTGCTGGCCGTGGGTCAGGGGGTGGTGATCATCACCCGCAACGTCGATCTGTCGGTCGGCTCGGTGATGGCGCTCACCGCCTACCTCACCGGCCGCCTCTTCGTCGACCATCCCGGCCTGCCGATCGTGGCGGTCATCGCCGCCTGCCTGTTGCTCGGAGCGGTGCTCGGCATGGTCAACGGACTGCTGGTGGCATACGGCAAGGTGCCGGCGCTCGTCATCACGCTCGGCACCCTCTACATCTACCGCGGGATCATGCTGACGTGGGCAGGCAGCGACCGGATCAACGCCGGCGACCTCCCCCGCGAGTTCCTGCGGCTCGGAACCCGCTCGGTCCTCGGCATCCCGATGCTGACCATCCTCGCGGTCGTCGTCCTGGCCGTGGTCGGCTACTACCTCCACACCGCGCGGGGCGGGCGCGAGCTCTACGCCATCGGGTCCGACCCGGACGCCGCGGTCCTCTACGGCCTGGCCGTGCGCCGTCGACTCCTCGCCGCGTTCGTCCTCAGCGGCGCGCTGGCCGGGCTCGCCGGAGCTCTCTACACCGCGCGCTACGGGACCGTGAGCTCGGGCGTCGGCAGCGGCATCGAGCTGCAGGCCGTTGCGGCGGCCGTGATCGGCGGCATCGCGATCTTCGGTGGCAGCGGCACCGTGTGGGGCGCCGCGATCGGCGCGTTCCTGCTCGTGACCATCAACCGGGCACTGCCGAGCCTCGGCATCGAGGACTTCTGGCAGCGCGCCGTCGTCGGGGCCCTGATCCTCGGCGCGATCGTGCTCGACCGCGTCCTTGCCGTCCGGCAGACCCGCAAGCTGGCCGAATCGAGGGACCGGACATGAGCACCGCAACGACCCACTCCGCCGACGCGCCCACCCGCACGTACGACGCGTACTCCGCGCCGCTGTGGCAGCGCCTGATGCTGACGCGCGAGACCGCCGTCATCGCGCTCACCGCCGCGGTGATCATCTACTCCATCGCCAACGTGGCGAACTTCGACGGCCCGCTCACGTTGAAGTTCCTGCTCCAGGACATCGCCCCGATCCTGTTGATCGCCCTGCCGATGACCCTGGTGATCATCACCGGCGAGATCGACCTGTCGGTCGCGAGCATCATGGGCCTGAGCAGCGTGCTCCTGGGAGTGCTGCACGAGAACGGCATGTCCGTCCCGGCCGCTGCGCTCCTCGCCCTGCTGGCCGGTCTTGCCTGCGGTGCGCTCAACGGTTTCCTCATCGCGTACGTCGGACTGCCGTCGCTCGCGGTCACCATCGGCACCCTGGCCCTGTTCCGCGGCATCGCTGTCGGACTGCTCGGCACCAAGGCGATCACCGACTTCACCGAGAAGTGGTCCGACCTGGCGACCGGCACGATCGGCGAGACCCGGATCCCGCTGGTGATGATCCCCTTCGCGGTGCTCGCGATCGGGTTCGCCGTGCTGCTGCACTTCTCGACCTTCGGTCGCGGGGTCTACGACATCGGGCTCAACGACGAGGCAGCCCACTTCACCGGCGTCGACGTGGCCCGCACCAAGATGGTCCTGTTCCTGCTCTCCGGTGTCGTCTCGGCCCTCGCCGGCATCTACTTCACCCTCCGCTACGGCTCCGCCCGCGGCGACAACGCCACCGGCTACGAGCTGCAGGTCATCGCTGCCGTCCTCCTGGGCGGCGTCTCGATCTTCGGCGGCCGCGGCCGGCTCCACGGCGTGCTCGCCGGGGTCGTGCTGATCGGCGTCATCTCCAGCGCGCTGCGCCTGGAGAGCGTGACGGTCAACGTCACCAACATCATCGTCGGCCTCCTCCTGGTGGCCTCGGTGATCCTTCCCAACGTCCTTGCGTGGGCCTCGTCGAGGTTCCCGCGCAAGACGACACCGGCGGCTCCTCGGGAGTCCCACACCCCAGATAACGCGGCATCCGCCGGCGTCACAACGAGAGGCAGTGACTCATGAAGTTCCACACGAGGAAGCCCACGGCTCTGGCCGCGCTCCTGCTCACCGCGACCTTCGCGCTCGCCGGGTGCGGCAGCGACGACGGTGGCGACTCCGGCACCGAATCCGGCGGCAGCGGCGGCGGTGACCTGTCCATCACGATGCTCCCGAAGAACCTGGGCAACGCCTACTTCGACACCAGCACCGCCGGCGCGAAGGAGGCTGCCGACGCGATCGGCGCCGAGTTCGAGGAGGTCGGCCC
Source organism: uncultured Actinomycetota bacterium (assembly GCA_963791365.1). Classification (GTDB taxonomy): domain Bacteria; phylum Actinomycetota; class Actinomycetes; order Propionibacteriales; family Nocardioidaceae; genus Nocardioides. The sequence continues at coordinate 10,809 of CAWBSG010000023.1, forward strand.
CGACACCGCGAGCCCCGACGCGCAGGTGTCCTACATCAACACCGTGGCCCAGCAGGGCAAGAGCGCGCTGATCCTCTCGGCCAACGACCCCGACGCATTGTGCGACGCGGTCGACGAGGCCCGCAGCGCCGATGTCAAGGTCGTGACCTTCGACGCCGACACCAACCCCGACTGCCGTGACCTGTTCGTCAACCAGGCCACCGCCGAGGGAATCGCCAAGGTGCAGGTCGACATGATCGCCGAGCAGATCGGCGACGAGGGCGAGATCGCGATCCTGTCCAGCACCCCCAACGCGACCAACCAGAACGCGTGGATCGAGGTCATGGAGAAGGAGCTGGCGGACAACCACCCGGACATCAAGCTGGTGGAGACCGCCTATGGCACCGATGAGGACCAGGCCTCATTCGACAAGACCGAGGCGCTGCTGCAGAACCACCCCGACCTCAAGGGCATCGTCAGCCCGACCACGATCGGGATCACCGCGGCGGCGCGCTACCTGTCCGACAGCCAGTACAAGGGGAAGGTCGCGCTGACCGGACTCGGCACCCCGAACCAGATGCGCGAGTACGTCGAGGACGGCACGGTCACCGAGTTCGCACTCTGGAACCCGGGTGACCTCGGTGCCCTCGCGGTGTACGCGGCGCAGGCGCTCGTCGACGGTGACATCAAGGACGGTGCCGGCAGCTTCGAGGCCGGCGACCTCGGCTCCTTCACCGCCGAGGATGGCGTCGTGCTGCTCGGTGAGCCGTACCGCTTCAACGCGGACAACATCGCCGACTTCGACTTCTGACCCCTGCACGAGCGGGCCGGTCGGTTCCGGCCGGCCCGCTCCATGCACACCCCATGAATCACGAGGACGATCGATGGAACGCGTCTGCTTCCAGCTGCAGGTGAAGCCCGAACGACTCCAGGAGTACCGCGAGCGGCATGAAGCGGTGTGGCCCGACATGGTTCGAGCGCTGGCTCGTACTGGCTGGCACAACTACTCGTTGTTCGTTCGAGACGACGGTCTCCTGATCGGCTACTTCGAGACGCCGTCGCTCGAGGACGCGCAGGCAGGCATGGCCGCTACCGAGGTGAATGCGCGCTGGCAGGCAGAGATGGCCGACCTCTTCGTCGATCTCGGCGACAGCCCGGGCGCGCGCGCCGACACATCCTTCCTCCGGTTGACCGAGGTCTTCCACCTC
>CAWBSG010000024.1:0-16040 GCA_963791365.1 uncultured Actinomycetota bacterium
CGCCCTGCGCCGGAGAGATCCAAAGTCGCGGCTCCGACACAGCGTCACGATCTGACCGATGGTGGTCGCGATCGAGGCGATGCCCAGGTCCTGCCCCGCAGACTTCGGGTCGGGCAGGACGTCGATGAACAGAACCTCGTCGACCGAGGGCGGCATGCCGAAGGCACGAGACCCGCGGCGACACCCTGAGGCGGCGCACCTTCGTTTCCCAGCGAAACGTGCGAGCATGCCGTCGCGAGCGAGGATCACGCCACACGGGGAGCCACTTCGAGACGGCGTCCACCTAGCGCCGGCCCGGAGGACTCCCGGCGTCTAGGGGAGGGGGGCCGGCGCACCCTTACGACACTGCAGACCGCCACCGTTGACCGGCACCCATGCGCCGTTCTTGATGCTCACGCCACCGGTGCACGGGCCCTGAGCCTGGGCACCCGCACGGTACGAGGTCGCACCGGTGTAGTCGCCCATCGTGTAGTTCTTGATCGTGGTCTGCAGGGCCTTCAAGACGCTGCTCGACGTCATCTCGCCAGCACCGATGCTGGTGATCGCCTGCTGCAGCATCAGGAGACTGGCGAAGTGCTGGACCGACATGGCCTTGACCGAGACGCCCGCCGCCGAGAGCGACCGCGAGATGAACTGGATCCCGGCGCGTTGGTCGCGTTCCACACCTGGCTGGTCTGCACGTTGTAGGTGTGGTTGTCGAGGTACTGGTTGTCCGCCAGCGCTTCGTTCGTCGCGATCGTGATGTAGCCGAACTGGAGACCCTGCTGGGCGCAGCTCGCCGCCGGGCGCTCCAGGAGACCCCGGTCCCCGTAGACCAGGATCACGCCAGCACCCGCCGAGTCGGCAGCCTGGCACTCCGACGCGAAACTGATCTGGGTGAGGCTGATCTGCTTGGCGTGGACGAACTCGGAGCCGGCCAGCTCGGGGATGCGGCTGTCCCGCTGGAACTCGTAGTTGTCGCTGCAGGCCGCGACCTCGGCGCAGTAGAGAATGGCGATCTTGTCGCCGTTCGGCTCCTGTTGAGCCAGCTCGTAATGAGCGATCGCACCCTCGGCGGCAGCGGCTCCGACAGGGAAGAGGACCTCGTTCTGCTACCACTCCCCGATCGCTTGGTCGCCGCCGACCATCGGCGTGCCCTTGCTCGTGACATGGGGCACGAAAGCGGAAGAATTGCTCAGGGTGGCAGCGTTCACGACAGCCACGACCTTGTCCGACTCGACGAGCTCCTTGTAGTTGGCGGCCACCTTGGCCGCGTTGTTGGCATCGTCGTTGATCACCATCTCCACCGTGCGACCACAGATCCCTCCGTTGGAGTTCACGTAGTCGGCCCAGGCGTTCATGGCGCCGATCGGGATGTCACTGGGCGGCGCACCGGCCGCGCTGTACGGGGCGCTGTTGCCGATCTTGATGGTGCCGCTGCCCGTACCGGAGCACGAGGCCGTGATGACGTCCCCGGGGACACCGCCACCTCCGGGCTGGCCCGCGGGGGTCGCCCCTCCACCAGCCCCTGCCCCGGTATCACTGCCGGCACCACCTCCGGGGCCGTAGTGCTGGACCCTGGCACCGCGGTGCCACCAGAAGCCAGGGGGTCGTCCGCCGGCACCAGCGTTCCGTCAGGCAGCGCGACGACGCCGCCCCCGTTGGGAACGGTCAGACCGCCATTGGCATTGACGACGTCCGCGTGCGGGACCGAGCTTCCACAGGCAGCCAGGGCCAACGCCGCGAAGGCGGTGACCACCACGGAGGCCGCGGGCCGGGTACGGGACTTGCGAGCCGACGTCGTGCCAGCCTCCTGGAGCGATGGGTGTCCGCGACGTGCGGGTGAGGTCGGTGGATCAGGGCCCTTCAACGATCTTCAGCGACGTTGGTTGCGTCGTGCCGCCGAAGAATCCCTACACTCGTTGTTTGTCCTACATGTGTAATTAAGTTAGCCTCGGATGGTGACGACCGACACCGTCGACCCGCGCCGACAGCGCAGCCGCGACTCCATGGAGGCCGCGACTCGCGAGCTGATCGAGGAACGCGGCCTCGCCGGCGTGACCGTAGCGGCGGTGACCACGCGCGCAGGAGTCAGCCGGTCGACCTTCTACGACCACTACGAGAGCCTGGACGACCTCGTCGAGCAGGCGTGCACGGTGATGTTCGACGCCCTGCTGGCGGAGACACCGGTCTACGCCGTCGAGCCTCGTTCCAACCCGCTGGCCGCCCTCTTCGACCACGTCCTGGCACATCGGACCCTCTACACCGCGTTGCTGGTCGAGGGAGGCAGTGCCCGGGTCCACCTCCACCTGCACCAGCGGATGACCGTCGCGGTCCACGTCAACCGCAATGCCGACGAGCCCGGGATCACCCATCGGGGCGACCCGCCGGAGTCGCCGCACGACGTCGCCGCCACGATGGCGGCAGGCGCCATGCTCGGAGCAGTCGTCGACTGGCTGCGACGCGGCTGCCCTGGTGAGCCGGACGAGGTGGCCTCCGAGGCGTGGCAGGTGCTGGTCGAGCTGCTGCCACGCCTGTCGGCCGACCCCAGCGGTGCCGATGCACCCGCGACGACCCGACGTCCCACGAGCAGGGGTCCCTCGCTCGAGGAGCGGCTGCGCCGCGTCGAGGACGAGCTCGAGATCCGGCAGCTAATCATGGTCTATGGGCCGGCTGCCGACGCGGGCCTGGCAGACGAGGCGGCGTCACGTTGGACGTCCGACGGGCTCTACGACTGGGATGCCGCCCAGGCACCGAAGGAGGGGCGCACGGCCGTCGCCAAGATGCTCGAGGGCGCCTTCCACCATCAGCTGATGGGAGAAGGAGTCGCTCACTTCGCGGGCCCCCTGCTGATCGACCTCGACGGTGACAAGGCGACCGCGCTCAACTACTCGCTCATCATGCGCAAGGGCGAGGACAGCTTCTACCTCTGGCGGGTCAGCGCCGTGCGGTGGGACCTGCAGCGCGACAACGGCGCCTGGCGGGTCCGCCGTCGCACCAACCGACTGCTCGACGAGTCCGGAGTCGGCAGCGCACTCTTCGGCGAGACCGTCCGAGAGCTCTTCGAAGGGAACCTGTCATGACCGGTCGGCTCGAGGGCAAGGTCGCGATCATCACCGGGGCCAGCACAGGGCTCGGTCCGGTGATGGCCGAGACGTTCGTGCGCGAGGGGGCCAAGGTCGTCCTGGCGGCGCGGCGTGAGGAGCTGGTGCAGGCGGTGGCCGACGGCCTGGGCGAGCACGCGATCGCCGTCCGTGCCGACGTGACGGTCGAGGACGACGTACGCGCCATGGTGGCGCTCGCCGTCGACTCCTTCGGCCACGTCGATGTCCTGTGCAACAACGCCGCCGTGCCTGGTACAGACCTGCCGATCTGGGAGCAGACCCTCGACAACTGGAACTCCACCATCGCCGTCGACCTGACCGCGGCGATGCTCTGCACGCGCGAGGTGCTGCAGCAGAGCATGCTCGAGCGCGGCCGTGGCGCGATCCTCAACTTCTCCTCCACCGCCGCCTTCAACGGCATGGTCCGCAAGACCCACTACGTCAGCGCGAAGGCTGGTCTTCGTGCGTTCACGCAGACGGTGGCCAATGAGGTCGGGCCGCGCGGCATCCGCTGCAACTGCATCGTCCCGGGCGGGATCGACACCGAGCTCTGGCAGGGCTGGGTGCGCCGCACCGCCGAGGAGAAGGGGGTGACCTTCGAGGAGCAGCGCGGAGTGTCGCTCGCGCACACCGCGCTGCGAGACATCTCCACGCCTCAGGACGTCGCCAACCTCGCGCTCTTCCTCGCCAGCGACGAGAGTCGCACCATCACCGGCCAGAGCATCCTCTGCGACGCCGGCTCCTACATGTTGGGATGAGTCAGTCCATGAAGATCGGCATCGCCAGCCCCGTCGTCACGATCCTGCCCGGTTCGCACGCCCACTGGGAGGAGACCGCCACTGTCGAGGACCTCGCTCGCATCGCCGAGACGGCCGACAGGCTCGGCTACGACCACCTCACCTGTAGCGACCACATCGGCATCCCGGCGGCGGACGCCCCTCGGCGGGGAGCGCGCTACTACGAGCCGCTGGCCACCTTCGGCTACCTCGCCGCTCGCACCTCGCAGATCCGCTTCGCCACCTTCGTGCTCGTGCTCGGCTACCACCACCCGCTCGAGATCGCCAAGCGCTACGGCACCCTCGACGTGCTCAGCGGAGGTCGGGTCGTGCTGGGCGTCGGCGTGGGCACGCTCAAGGAGGAGTTCGACCTCATCGGCGCGCCGTTCGAGGGTCGCGGCGCGCGTGCCGACGACGCCCTGCGCGCGCTACGAGCATCGTTGTCCCAGCCCGAGCCGGCCTACGAGGGCACCCACTACTCCTTCGGCGGCCTCGTCATCGACCCGTGCGCGGTCCAGGAGCACGTGCCGATCTGGATCGGCGGCCGCACCCTGCGGTCCTTGCGCCGGGCCATCGAGCTCGGCGACGGCTGGAGCCCGTTCAACGTGACGCCCCAGCAGGCCGGCGCCTGGCTGCGCGAGCTCGACGCTCCCGTCGGCTTCGACGTGATCCTCGGCACCGAGCGACCGCTGGACCCCGGCGCCGAGCCCGGTGCCGCGAGCGACGCCATGGGCGAGCTCGCCGAGCACGGCACGACGATCATGTCCGCCCGCGTCGTCCACCACTCGCTCGAGCACTACCTCGAGCAGCTCGAGGCCCTGGCGTCGCTCCACCAGCAGTGACCCGTCATCAGGCACGACTCACCACACAGAAGGAGACAATCATGGGAACGCGACTCAAAGGACGCTCCGCGCTCGTCACCGGCGCGGGCAACGGCATCGGCAAGGAGATCGCCCTGCTGCTCGCCGCAGAGGGTGCCTCGGTCGTGGTGAACGACCTCGGCACCGACGCCATGGGGTCGGGCACCAGCTCCTCGGCCGCCGACGCCACCGTCGCCGAGATCACCGCCGCCGGCGGCGTCGCGGTGGCCAACTACGACTCCATCGCCACCCCGGACGGTGCCGCCAGCGCGGTTCAGACCGCTGTCGACAGCTTCGGCGCCTGCGACATCCTCATCGCCAACGCGGGCGCGCTGGTCGCCGGCACCATGGCCGGCATCCAGTCCGACGACGACTCGTGGCGCACCCTGCTCGACCTCTACCTCGGGCAGAAGTTCTGGCTGACCAGAGCGGCCGTCCCCGGCATGGTCGAGCGCGGCTGGGGCCGCGTCCTGTTCGCCTCCTCCGAGATCGCCCGCGGCACCCAGGCCAACCCGCTGGGTGCGGCCGTGCTCTCGGGCGGCATCGGCATCGCCCGTGACCTCGCGCTGCAGCACAAGGACGCCGGTGTCACGTTCAACTGCTACGCCCCGGCTGCCCACACCCGCACGTTCGATCTCTACAAGGAGCACATGGACGCCGCCCTGGCGGCCGCCGGCATCCCCGAGGAGGACTGGGTGCAGCACTACCTCCCGCCCGCCGACCGGATCGCCCCTATGGTCGTGTGGCTCTGCACCGATGCCGGCGCGGCCGTGACCGGCGAGGTGTTCAGCATCAAGGGCGGGCAGGTCGACCGGTGGTCCCACTTCGCCGACGCGGCCACCCTGGTCAAGGAGGGCGACGAGAAGGGCCTGTGGACCTTGGACGAGCTCGACGTCCAGGTGCCCGCGGTGCTGTTCGCCGACGACGCGAGGTGACTGAAATCGCGGCAATCGCTGCCACCGCGGCACCCTGACGAGACACGTCCGCGTCGACGTCGGCGGCACCTGCCGACGTCGACGCAGGCGGTGGATCGTTCTCGGAGCGCCGCCGTCGCGTGGCCAACGATTGCTCCGGACGAGCCTTCGACCGGCCCCCGTCATCGGCTCAGCCCGTGAACAACACTTGACGCATGTCAACAGCAGTGACAGCGTCACCGCGTGAGCACCGTCACCTTTCCCACAAGTCCTGACCACGTGACTGCCGCCTGGCTGAGCCAGGCGCTGGAGCGCGACGTCTCGTCGGTCACCGTCCTCGACCAGCACACCGGCACGACCGGTCGGATGCGGGTCGGACTCACCTATGCGACCGGCACCGACGGTCCCGCGAGCGTCTTCGTCAAGCTCCCGCCCTTCGACGCTGCCCAGCAGGAGCTGGTCGCCTGGACGGGGATGGGTCGCCGGGAGGCGCGCTTCTACGAGGGGCCGGCCTCGGAGGTGCCGTTCCGGGTGCCGCACGCCTTCTTCGCCGCTGCGGGCGAGGAGCCCACCGAGTACGTCATGGTGCTCGAGGACCTGGAGGCGGCCGGGTGCACCTTCACGTCGCGCCAGGACCCTCGCGCCGAGGAGAACGGGCTGCAGGTCGTGGAGTCCCTGGGCAAGCTGCACGCCCACTTCTGGAACGACCCTCGGCTGGACACGGAGCTGTCCTGGCTCGAGCCCGCCATGCGCAGTCCCTATGGCGCCCAGCTCGTGGCCAGCGCGAAGGAGCAGTTCGCGGCCGACTACCCCCCGGTGTTCGCCGAGCTCGCCGATCTCTTCATCGAGCACTGGGAGGCCATCACCGACCCTGTGGGACGACGGTGAGCAGACCCTGGTGCACGGCGACACCCACGCCGGCAACCACTTCGTCGACGGCTCGTCGGTCGGGCTCTACGACTGGGCCGTGATCAGCCGCTCCCCCGGCGTGCGCGACCTGTCCATCTATCTCGGCAACTCCGTCCCGACCGACCTGCGGCGAGCCCAGCAGGACACCTGGCTGCGGGCCTACCACCGCGTGCTCGTCGAGGCCGGCGTGGACGCCCCCTCCTTCGACGAGCTCTGGTTGCGCTTTCGTCGAGGCGTCCTCTACTCCTGGGTCGGTGCGACGACAACCGCAGCGATGGGCAGCAAGTGGCAGCCGTTCGAGGTCGCGAAGCTCGGGATGGACCGGGCCACCGCCTCCTGCGCCGACCTCGAGACGATCGATGCCATCCGAGCGGCGCTGTGACCACCTCGTTGCACGGCATCGTGCCTGGCATCATCGATGCCCACATCCACCAGTGGGACCCCCTGAGCACGCCGAGGCGCGCTTCTGGACTGGCCAAGCTCTTCCAGCGGGCTCGCCCCGTCGGCAACTTCGTCTTCAACCGGATCATGCCGGCCTCGGCGCGCGAGGCCATCATCGTGCCCGACCACGTGTTCTTCCCTTACCTGCCGAGCGACTACGCCACCGACACCGCTCTCGCCGTCGACGCCCTGGGAGTGCCGGTGGAGGCGACGATCCACGTCGAGGCCGACTGGCACTCCGAGGACCCGGCCGAGGAGACGGCCTGGCTCGACACCCTGCCCTGGGGTCAGGACGGTCGGCCGGCGCTAGCGGCCATCCTGGGCCACGCCGACCCCACGGCTCCCGGGTTCGCGGAGCTCCTGGACGCGCACGCCGCCGCGAGCCCGAGGTTTCGCGGGATCCGGCAGGTCGCCGTGTCTCATCCCGACAAGGGGGTCCAGGGTGACCACGCGCCCGGCCTGCTCGGCTCCGCGTCGTTCCTGCGCGGCTTCTCCGCGCTCGCCGAGCGAGGTCTGACCTTCGACGCCTATCTCTACTCCCACCAGCTGCCCGACCTCGTGACCTTGGCGAGGGAGTATCCCGACACCACCATGGTCGTCGATCACTACGCCCCCCCGGTCGGTGTGCTAGGACCTCGCGGCAAGGCGAGCGGCCACACGGCCGGGGACCGCGAGGCGATCCTGACTCGCTGGCGCGACCAGATCAGCGAGGTCGCCACCTGCCCCAACGTCGTTGCCAAGCACTCGGGCCTGGGCTTCCCGATGCTGGGTCACCCGCAGCGACAGCTCGATCGGAGGGCTTTCGCCGAACAGGTGCGCCCTCTTGTGGAGCATGTGACCCAGGCGTTCGGTGAGGACCGGCTGGTCTTCGGCTCCAACTTCCCGATGGACAAGGCCGTCGTCGACTTCGGCACGCTGGTCGGCGCCCTGGCCGACCTGCTCGCACCCCAGGGCGAGGCGTTGCTACGCAAGGTGTTCCGCGAGAACGCCCAGCGGGTCTACAGCCTGAGCTGATCGTGCGGGACGCTCAGGTCTGCGGCTACTGGCCCTGCCCGTCAGGAGCCGGTTCGTCACCGGCGATCTCGGCGGCCACCCGTCGTGGGGTCCCACGGACGGCCAGGACGCTCACGCGGTCGGACGACCGTCACCGATCCGGGGCACCTTCATCACCGTTCGGCTTCGGCCCCCTCCCGACCTAAGTTCCCCGACGGGAAACATCGGTGGCATAAGAGCGCTCGTCGAGCGCCGATCGCATCAGGAGGGCCGAGTGCGGCACCCCATGGACGTGTCCGCCGGAGCGCCACGCAAGCGCGGCGGCCCACGGCGCATCGACCGCGCGATGATCGTCGACGCCGCACTCGCCCTCGATCCGGCCACCCTCACCATGCAGGCCGTCGCCCGCCATCTCGGAGTCGATCGCAAGGCCCTCAACTACCACGTGACCGATCGCGAGGGACTGCTGCGCCTCATGACTGCGCGGGCGTTCGAGAACGCCCTCGTCGGGGCTTTTGCGCAGACCGACGCGCATGCGACCTCGAGCACGGGCTGGAGAGCCGCGATCACGACGTGGGTCGAGACGTTCCGCGACACCCTGGTCGCGACAGGAGTGGTCTGCGACTACTTCCCCATCGTCGGCGACGACCCGAGCGTGCTCGACCCGGCCGAGCGGGTGCTGAACGTGCTGCTCCGTGCAGGGTTCGACCTCACGACCGCGGGCCGCGCACTCAGCCTCGCGACACGCCTGGCGATGTGCGGCGCCCGCGACGTCCTCCAGCTGCGCCAGGATCACGAACACCCGCAAGCGGTCGAGGTGCGACGGGTGCTGGCCTCGGACGATCAGCACGACGCTCGCCAAGCACTGCGGGGGCTCGCCCTGCTCGACGTCGGCAGCCCGCACGACGTCGACCAGCAGCTCCAGTTCGAGATCGACGTCCTGCTCGCCGGTCTGGAGGCACGGCTCGCGTCCGAGCACGACGACTAGCTTCGCGCTTGCGTGGAACGAGAAGCCCCGCCCCGACCCTCGCGATCCAGTGGCAGTCCTGACTCCTCTGGGTCAAGTCCCCGGTGGTGGTGTAGCGCTGCGTTCTCCTTCGTGATGGCTCAGGCGGTCAGTGCGGGCAGGTCATCGGCTCCGATCTCGGGGTCGGTGGTGGGCACGATGTTTATGCGGGAGCGGGCCAGGACGTCGAGTCCGAGGTAGCGGCGGCCCTCGGCCCATTCGTCGGTCTGTTCGGCCAGGACGGCGCCGACGAGCCGCACGATGGCGTCGCGGTTGGGAAAGATGCCGACGGCGTCGGTGCGGCGCCGGATCTCCTTGTTCAGGCGCTCGGTGGGGTTGTTGGACCAGATCTGGGTCCAGATCTCCTTGGGAAACGCGGTGAAGGCCAGCAGGTCGGCACGGGCGCGGTCGAGGTGCTCGAACACGGCCGGCAGTTTCTCTTCGACGTAGTCGAGCAACCGGTCAAATTGCGCGTGGACCGCGGTGGCGTCGGGCTGGTCGTAGACGCTGTGGAGCATCGCCTTCACCGCCGGCCACATGCTCTTGGGGGTCACGCCCATCAGGTTGAACGCGTAGTGGGTGCGGCAGCGTTGCCAGCTGGCGCCGGTCAGGTTGGCGGCGATGGCCTCGCGCAGACCGGCGTGGGCATCGGAGGTCACCAGGCGGACGCCGGACAGGCCGCGGGCGAGGAGGTCGGCGAAGAACTCGTTCCACGCTGCTCCGGTTTCGGCGGTGGCCACCCGCATCCCGAGGACCTCGCGGTGTCCGTCGTTGTTGACGCCGGTGGCCAACAGGACAACGGCGTTGATCACTCGTCCGCCTTCACGGACCTTCATCGTCAATGCGTCGGCGGTGACGAACGTGAACGGGCCCGCATCACCCAGGGGGCGGTGGCGGAAGTCCTCGACGATCGAGTCCAGGTCCGCGGCCATCCGCGAGACCTGCGACTTCGAGAGGCCGTCGATCCCGAGCGTCTTGACCAGCTTGTCCATTCGCCGGGTGCTAACGCCGGCGAGGTAGCAGTCGGCGACCACGGTGATCAACGCGGACTCTGAACGTTTGCGGCGCTCAAGGAGCCATTCGGGGAAGTAGGTGCCCTTGCGGAGCTTGGGGATCGCGACGTCGATCGTGCCGACACGGGTGTCCAGGTCGCGGTGGCGGTAGCCGTTGCGCTGGCTGGTACGGCTCAGCGACGGGCGGCCGTACTCGGCGCCAACCACCGCGTCCGCGTCAGCACAAAGCAGGGCGTTGATGATCGACTGCAACAGCGAGCGCATCAGATCGGGGCTGGCTTCGGCGAGCGCTTCGCCAAGCAGGCCAGCAGGGTCGACAATGTGTGGAGCGGTCATCGTGATGGTCCTCGAGGATTCGGTAGAAGGTTGACTCGAAGGATCACGCGGTGGCCGCGTCTTCGTCCGGCGTACACGCCGGTGACGAGCTCAGCGACCGCGCTACACCACTATCGGGGACTCAACTCTCCTCTGCTGCCTCCTCGTCGGGTCCAAGCCCTCAGGTGGCGGAAGGCTCAGGCGGTGGAGCGAGCACGCTGACGTCGATGGCGCCGGTCATCACACCGGCCATGAAGCCGCCGTCGGTGATGATGTCGCTGCCGGCGACGTAGGAGGCGGCATCGCTGTTGAGGAACGCCAGCACCCGCGCCTGCTCGTGAGCCGTGGAGTCGCGCCCGATGGGGCGGGGGAAGAGGTCGATCGGCGCTGATGCGGGCTGTTCTCAATCTGTTCGATGTCGTCGATCATCGGGGTGTCGACCATGCCTGGGCTATGCAGTTGATCCGGATGCCCTCGGCGAGCAGGGCGGTGCTGCGGCTCAACGTGTAGAACGTGATGGCCTGCTTGCTGAGCTCGTAGCCGTCCGCGACCACTCCGGCGTGGGCCTCGCACCACTGGAGCCCCGACGAGAAGTCAGGCGTCGCCAGCAGCGCTCCCAGCTCGTGCACGTGCGGGTGGAAGTTGACCCCGCTCACCGACGACACCGACGCGATCGCGGCGCCTGGTGCCATGAGGGTGACGACACCCTCGGTGAGCAGCCGCGGCCCGAGGAAGTTGACCGCCATGACCTGTGGGCCCGGCGCGATGTTGGCGATGCCCGCACACTGGAACAGCGCGTTGACGCGGTCCGGGAGCGCTGTCACCGCCGCCTGCATGGACGCCTCATCCCCCAGGTCGGTGCGGATCCAGGAGACGCCAGCGACGGCGGGCTCCTTGATGTTGAGCCCGATGACCCTGGCGCCCAGGTCGCCGACGAGCTCCGCCGTCGCAGCGCCGATGCCGGACGCAGCGCCCGTGACGACGACGGTCTTGCCCTCATAGCTGATCAGGTCTCTCATCCGAGCTCCTTCATGAGTTGTCAGCGAGGCCAGGAGCGGCACGCACAGGCAGAAGGGTTCCATCCACTCTGACACCGTGTCAAGCACGTGTCTCGCCGTCCTGATGCCCGGTGCGCGCATTGACCCTCGCGTGGACCGTCGTGGCTTCATCCGGTCGCATCATTCGCTCCTCAGCTTCCCCGCGGCCGCGGGACCGCCTCGCTCCTGCGACGGTCCCACCGCCACGAGTCACCCGATGACCAGGATGGTCGCTTTCCTCGACTCAGGGCGGTCGTGATCCTCACCGAGGAGAAGAAGCTGCGGTCACTGCTCCAGCTCCCACTCGACTCTCCGACGACCCGGAAGGAACCACTGAGGGTGCGCTCGTCCGAGTTCGTCCCGAGGTGGACGCACGTCTCACCAGGATCCACGCAGAAGCCGCCGCGGGCATTGGTGTGCCCCAGCTGGCGTCCCGACACCTCGCAGGTCACTCGCTTCGACTCGCCAGGCTCGAGCTCGATCCGTGCGAAGCCGCCGAGCTGTGGGTCGGCGGGTGACGCCGGCCGTGCGAGCGCCGAGGTGGAGCTGGACCACCTCTGCTCCTGAGCGGTCGCCGGTGTTCGTGAGCGTCGCACTGATGGTGACCTCGCCGTCGGGCTCGATGGCCTCGGCGGTCAGGTGTAGGTCGTCGAGCTCGAAGCTGGTGTAGCTCAGCCCGAACCCGCACGGCTACTGCGGGTCGCGGGGCCGTTGATGTAATGGGTGCCGAAGGGGTCTCGCTCCGGTAGCCGCTGGCGGAGCGCTGGTGATGGAAGATGGGCACCTGCCCCTGGTGGCGAGGCATCGTGTACGGGAGCTTGCCGCTGGGGTTCACCTCGCCCGTCACGACGCGGGCGATGGCGGAGATCCCGCCCACCCCGTTGAAGGACGAGGAGACGATCGCGTTCGCCTCCACCAAATCCGTGGGCAGCACGTAGGGGCGACCGTGGACGAGGATCACCACGGTCGGTTTGCCCAACGCAGCCACGGCCTCGATCAGTCGGAGCTGCACCGCGTCGAGCTGGATGCTCAGCGAGTCGCTGGCTTTGCCCTCGGTGCGATCGCCCACGAACCACGCACTCGCTCCTCCGACCGCCAGCACGACGCAGTCCGCATCCCGCGCCGCCTCCACCGCACGCTCGAAGGAGGCCTCGTCGAGTGGTGCCATGATCCCGGTGCCCGCCTCGGCGGTCACCAGCGCGCCGCGGGCCTGGAGCTCCTCGGAGAGCCCGATGACGTCGTACTCGCGCGAACCCACTCCTCCTGCGGCGGCGGCGCCTGGCCGGACGTGTCACCTTCGGGCAGGTAGTCGTCTGATCCCCACCATGTTGTTGAAGCCGCCCTGCGTCATGTAGACACCGACGGCCCGGCCGCGGGATAGGAGTACGCCGGGTACTGCAGGGCCGCCGCAGTGGCGTGCGGCCCCACCACGGCGATCTTGGCGCCCGTCACGTCCAGCGGGAGGATGCCGTCGTTCCTTGAGCAGGGTCACGTGCGCTCGCCATCTCGACCGCGAGCTCGCGACCCTCCCGTCGCACGGCGTCCATGTCGATGACCTCGTCGGCGAAGGGCTGCTCGAAGAGGCCCAGAGCGAGCTTTGGGGTGCTGTCAGGAGTCGAGTGGCGGAGACGTCGAGGAGGAGCCTCGGGGATCCGTCCTTCGCGGACCTCCTTGGCGAGGAGCTCCCCGTAGGCCCACGGGGCGGGAAGCTCGAGGTCCAGCCCGGCCTCGAGGCCCTAGCCTGGCGGCCTCGGCGGCGTTCGCGGCGGCGTGCCCGCTCCACGACGTGCTGGAAGGAGATGTAGTCGGAGGACACGTATCCCTGGAACTGCATCGTCTCGCGCAGCAACGTGGTCAACAGCTCGTACGAGATCGCCGCGGCGGGCACGCCGTTGACCTCGGAGTAGGTGTTCATGACCGATCGGAGGTCGACCAGCTGGATCGCGGCCTCGAAGGGCAGGGCGAAGGCAGCACGGATGCGACGACTGCCGTGCTCGACGTTCGCGGAGTTGAGCCCGCCCTCGGAGGCGCCGTACCCCAGGAGGTGCTTGGCGCTCGCGACGACACCCGTCGCGAGGTCCTCACCCTGCACCCCCCCGATGTAGTCGACGCCGAAGGCGGCAGCGAGGTAGGGGGCCGCGCCGTAGGTCTCGTGCACGCGGCCCCAGCGTGGTTCCAACGAGACGTCGAGGGTGGGACCGAGAGCCTGGGCCATGCCCAGGCGCCGCGATCTGTCGCCGAACCAGGTCACCCATCTGTCGGGCGAGTTCCGGGGACCATGTCGCCGCGACCCCGCTCTCCGTGGGGAACACGATGTGCCCGGGGGCCTGGGTGCCGGCGATGACCGTTGTGGATGACGGCAGGGATCCCCAGCCGGGTCTTCGTGACCAGGTAGCGCTGGACCTGGTTGATCTCATCCGCGATCCGCTGAGCCGTCGTCCCACCGATGGCGGTGAGCGGCGAGACCTGCCCGATGCCGTTGCCCAGCACCCCGTCCACCGTGTCCGTGAGGAGGGTTCCGCCCGCGATCACGGCCTGCGGCTGGATGCAGGTGAGCTGCTGGGACTTCTCCTCATCGTCATCTCGCGCAGCAGCAGGTCGGCTCGGCACGCCGGGGGCAAGGACGAGTCGTGGAAGGGGTGGCTTGTCGACGACGCTTGAAAACGAGGCCATAGCGACGGTCGAAAACGAGGCCACCCAGACAGATTGGATGGGTGATCTCAGTGGAGGATTGGGCTTTGATCCGGCGGCTGGTTGCGGACGGTGTTCCGCAGCGGCAGGTCGCACGGGATCTGGGTATCGGTAGGTCGACGGTCGAGCGGGCGTTGGCCTCGGACCGGCCACCGAAGTACGAGCGGCCGGCGGTGCCGACGTCGTTCGAACCGTTCGAGCCGCTGGTGCGAGCGTTGCTCAAGACGACGCCGGACATGCCGGCGACGGTGATCGCGGAGCGGGTCGGCTGGACCGGGTCGATCACCTGGTTCCGCGACCACGTGCGGCGGCTGCGTCCTGAGCATCGACCGGTCGATCCCTCGGACCGGCTGACCTGGTTGCCGGGTGACGCGGCGCAGTGCGACCTGTGGTTCCCGCCGAAGAAGATCCCGCTCGAGGACGGCTCCACGACGTTGCTGCCGGTCATGGTGATCACCGCGGCGCACTCGCGGTTCATGGTCGGCCGGATGATCCCGACCCGGCACACCGAGGATCTGCTGTTGGGGATGTGGGAGCTGCTGCAGCAGCTCGGCCGGGTCCCGCGCCGGCTGATCTGGGACAACGAGTCCGGCATCGGTCGCGGCAAGCGGCATGCCGAAGGCGTCGGGTGCGTTCGCCGGCACCCTGGCGACCACGCTGCAGCGGCTGAAGCCGTATGACCCGGAGTCGAAGGGCATCGTGGAGCGACGCAACGGGTTCTTCGAGACCTCCTTCATGCCCGGGCGTGACTTCGCGTCGCCGGCCGACTTCAACACCCAGTTCGCCGACTGGCTGGGACTCGCGAACGCCCGGGTGGTGCGCACCATCAAGACCAGGCCGGTCGATCTGGCTCGACGCCGATCGGGCGGCGATGCTGCCGCTGCCACCGGTCGCACCGGTGGTCGGGTGGGTCAACCGGGTCCGGTTGGGCCGCGACTACTACGTCCGCGTCGACTCGCAGCGACTACTCCGTCGACCCCGCGGTGATCGGCCGGTTCGTCGACGTGACCGCGGACCTGGCCCGGGTCGAAGTCCGCCACGAGGGGCGCCTGGTCGCCGCCCATGACCGTGTCTGGGCGCGCGGCATGACCATCACCGACCCCGCCCACGTCGCGGCAGCGAAGGTGCTGCGTGAGCAGTTCCAGCGACCCCGACCAGCCGCCGGATCCGCACGAGGGGCTGGTCCGCGACCTGGCCGACTACGACCGCGCCTTCGGGCTCATCGACGCCACCCTGACCGACGGTGAGGTCGCCTGATGACGACGAGCAGCAAGAAGACCAAGAGCGACGCAGGCGAGGCGCTCAAGCAGCTGACCTACCTGGCGTCGGCGTTGAAGGCGCCCCGGATCACCGAAGCAGCCGGCCGGCTGGCCGACCACGCCCGTGACGCCGGCTGGACCCACGAGGAGTACCTCGCCGCGGTCCTGGACCGTGAGGTCGCCGCCCGCAACGCATCCGGTGCCCAGCTGCGGATCCGGGCCGCCGGGTTCGGTTCCCGCAAGACGATCGAGGAGTTCGACTGGGACGCCCAACCCGCGGTCCGTCAGCAGATCGCCGCCCTCGCATCGGGTGGGTTCCTGACCGAAGCACGCAACGTCGTGCTGCTCGGCCCACCCGGCACCGGCAAGACCCACCTGGCCACCGGCCTGGGCATCGCCGCCGCCCACCACGGCCACCGGGTCCTGTTCGCCACCGCGACCGAGTGGGTCACCCGACTCACCGACGCCCACCGCGCCGGACGGCTACCCGCCGAGCTCGACCCGGCTGCGGCGCTACGGGCTGATCATCGTCGACGAGGTCGGCTACCTGCCCTTCGAGCAAGACGCCGCGAACCTGTTCTTCCAGCTCGTGTCCAGCCGCTACGAACACGCCTCGCTGATCCTCACGTCCAACCTGCCCTTCAGCGGCTGGGGCGGCGTCTTCGGCGACCAGGCCGTCGCCGCCGCGATGATCGACCGCGTCGTCCACCACGCCGACGTCCTCACCCTGAAGGGCGCCAGCT